>NZ_JBWKCH010000002.1:0-803589 GCF_056436585.1 Streptomyces sp. NPDC043685
GTACTGCAGGGGGGACCCTGTGGGAGAGTAGGACGCCGCCGAACAATTTTTATAGAAAGCCCCCGCATCTTCGGATGCGGGGGCTTTCTGCGTTTCTGGTCCCTTTCCGAAAAACTCGTTCTTCGTCGGGGTCTGTTTCGTCAGAGGCGTCCGGCCGCCTTCAAAGCCAGATACGCGTCCGCCAGTGCCGGCGCCAGGTCATCCGGGGTGGCGTCGACGACCGTGACGCCGTGGCGGCGGAGCTGCTCTGCGGTGCGGTGACGCTCCGACTGGGCCTGGGCTGCGGCGGCGGCCTCGTAGACCGCGTCGACATCACCGCGAGCCTTGGCCATTTCGGTGATGTGCGGGTCCGCTACCGAGGCCAGCAGAACCGTGTGGCGCTGGGTGAGCTGCGGGAGGACCGGAAGCAGGCCCTCCTCGACGGGGGCGGCGTCCAGGGTCGTGAGCAGGACGATCAGGGAACGACGGGGGGACGTGCGCAAGGCCGTGGCCGTGAGACCCCGGGCGTTCGTTTCGACGAGTTCCGGCTCCAGCGTGGCCATCGCGTTGACCAGGGCGGGGAGGACGTCACCCGCGGTGCGGCCCTGCACGAGGGCGCGGACGTTCCGGTCGTAGGCGAGAAGGTCCACGCGGTCGCCGGCACGGGAGGCCAGGGCGGCGAGGAGGAGTGCCGCGTCCATGGAGGCGTCGAGGCGGGGTGCGTCGCCCACGCGGCCGGCCGAGGTGCGGCCGGTGTCAAGGACCAGCAGGATGTGGCGGTCGCGCTCGGGGCGCCAGGTGCGGACGGCGACCGTGGTCTGGCGTGCGGTGGCGCGCCAGTCGATGGAGCGGGTGTCGTCGCCGGGGACGTACTCACGCAGGCTGTCGAACTCCGTGCCCTCGCCGCGGGTGAGGACGCTGGTGCGGCCGTCCAGTTCGCGCAGGCGGGCCAGTTTCGAGGGGAGGTGCTTGCGGCTGGTGAACGGGGGCAGCACCCGTACCGTCCAGGGGGCCTTGTGGGTGCCCTGGCGGGCGAAGAGGCCGAGCGGGCCGTACGAGCGGATGGTGACGCGGTCTGCCTGACGGTCGCCTCGGCGGGTGGGGCGCAGGCGGGTCGTCACGCGGCGGCGTTCGCCCGGGGGGACCGTGATGCGGTGCCGGGATGCCGTGGATTCCGTGCCGGGCGTCCAGGTGCTGGGGGGCCAGGCGTCGCGGATCCGGGCGCGCAGGGGGCGGCGGGACGGGTTGGTGAGGGTGAGGGTCACGTCCGCCGTGTCTCCGAGGCGTACGGAGGTGTCGCCGGAGCGGGTCAGGCCCAGGCGGCGTACGGGGGCGGCCAGCGCGAAGTCGCAGGCGCACGCGGCGGCCAAAGGTGCGTTGACCGCGAGGATGCCCGTCCAGCTGGGCTCCCAGATGCCGACGGGGAGGGAGCCGAGGGCCGCGAGGAGGGCGGCGCGTCCGGTGAGTGCCATCAGCGGGGGACGGGGACGTGGGCGAGGATCGCGTTGATGACGGAGTCGGCCGTCACGCCTTCCATTTCGGCCTCCGGGCGGAGTTGTACGCGGTGGCGGAGGGTGGGGAGGGCCAATGCCTTCACGTCGTCGGGGATGACGTAGTCGCGGCCGGTGAGCCAGGCCCAGGCGCGGGCGGTGGCCAGCAGGGCCGTGGCGCCTCGGGGGGAGACGCCGAGGGTGAGGGACGGCGACTCGCGGGTGGCGCGGCAGATGTCGACGACGTAGGCGGTGATCTCCGGGGAGACCGTCGTCTTGGCGACGGCGGCGCGGGCCGCTTCCAAGTCGGCCGGGCCCGCCACGGGGCGTACGCCGGCGGCCTTGAGGTCGCGGGGGTTGAAGCCCTCGGCGTGGCGGGTGAGGACGTCGATCTCGTCCTGGCGGGAGGGGAGGGGGATGGTGAGCTTGAGGAGGAAGCGGTCCAGCTGGGCTTCCGGGAGGGGGTAGGTGCCCTCGTACTCGACCGGGTTCTGGGTCGCCGCGACCAGGAACGGGTCGGGCAGGGGGCGGGGGGTGCCGTCGACGGTGACCTGGCGTTCCTCCATGGCCTCCAGGAGGGACGACTGGGTCTTCGGGGGTGTGCGGTTGATCTCGTCGGCCAGGAGGAGGTTGGTGAAGACCGGGCCGGGCTGGAAGGAGAACTCGGAGCTGCGGGTGTCGTAGACCAGGGAGCCGGTCACGTCGCTCGGCATGAGGTCGGGGGTGAACTGGACGCGCTTGGTGTCGAGTTCGAGGGCGGAGGCGAGCGCGCGGACCAGGAGGGTCTTGGCGACGCCGGGGACGCCTTCGAGGAGGACGTGGCCGCGGCAGAGCAGGGCGACGACGAGGCCGGTGACGGCGGGGTCCTGGCCGACCACGGCCTTGGCGATCTCGGCGCGCAGGGCCTCCAGGGCGTCTCGGGCGGTGCCCGGGTCCCCGGTCTGCCCGGCGTTGTCAGTGGTCGGGTCCATCATGGACGGCGTACCTCTCTTTCGAGGGCGTCGAGTCGGTCGGCGAGTGCGATGAGTGCTGCGTCGTCGCGGGGCGGTGGTCCGAAGAGGAGGGCGTGCAGGTCCTGGCCGTCGCCGTGGAGGTGGGCGGACAGGGCGGGGAGCAGGGCCTCGGGCGTGTGCGCCTGGGTGACGGGGACGCCGGTGAGGGGGGCGAGGCGGGTGCGGGTGGTGGAGCGAAGAGCGTCGGCCGCGCGGTCGCGGGCGTCGGCCTTGCGGTAGAGGCGGGCGCGCCCTTCGGTGGTCTCCGAGGCGCGGATCGCGACGGGGAGTTTCTCGGGCACGAGGGGGCCCAGTCGGCGTGCCCGCCAGAGGGCGGCCAGGGCCGCGGCGATGAAGAGTTGCAGGGTGCCCCAGAGCCAGCCCGAGGGGAGCAGGTCGAGGAAGCCGCGTTGGTCGTCGTCGCCGGTGGCTGACGTGTCGGAGAGCGAGGGGAGGTACCAGACCAGATGGGGGCGGGAGCCGAGGAGCTGAAGGGCCAGCGAGGCGTTGCCCTGCTGGTCGAGGCGGTCGTTGAGGAGGATGTCGGGAGCGCCGAGGGCGACGGTGTCGCCGTCGCCGTGTGCGTCCGGGATGCGCAGCAGGGTGGCCAGTCGCTCGCTGGGGTAGCACTTGTCGGCGCCGAGGTGGGTGGTGGTGTAGCGGAGCCCGCCCGTCTCGGCGGTGCCGGCGCGCCGGGCGGCGGGCAGGGCGCAGTCGGGGGCGAGCGTCGAGTCGAGGCTGGTGGCGGGGTCGGCGGTGACGCCGGGGGCGAGCCGTTCGATGGAGGCGCTGCCAGAGGCGACCAGGACGGTGCGGCCGTGGGAGTCGGCGAACGCGTGGTGCAGCCGGATCTGCTGACGTGGGGTCAGCAGGTCGGGGTCGGCGACCAGAAGGGTGGTGTCCGGTCCGGTCGCGGCGGCGGCTTCGTCCAGGGTGGTGACGACGCGGGTGTCGACGCCCCGGTCGGCGAGGAGTTCGGCGACGGCGCGGCTGCCGTTGGGGTCGGCGGAGCGGGGGTCGAGTTCGCCGTGCCGGGCGTCGGAGCGGATGACGGCGATGGCGACGGCTCCGGCGAGGAGCACGACGGCGGCGAGCGCGATGCCGCGGGCGCGGGTCCAGACCTGCCGGGCGGTGGGCGAGGCCGAGGTGGGCGTGAGAGTGGCCCCGGTGGTCATTCGGCGGCTCCCTGGCGGGTGTGGGGGGCCGTGCTCGCGTTGCTCGTCGCGAGTTGGGGCTTGGTGCGTTCCAGGTCGCGGTCGAGTTCCGCGATGCGCTGGTACGTCTGCTCGGTCGCGGAGCGGCCGCCGTATGTGACGTCGTCGAAGTCGCGGGCGGCGGTGCGCAGCCGGTCGGTGTGGGCGGGCAGGGCGCGGCCGGCTTCGGCCGCGGCCTCGTCGGCGGTGCGACCGGGGCGGGCGTCGAGGAGGGCGCGTTCCTCCAGGGCGCGGACGAGGGCCCGCATGCGTTCCTGGACGGCCTGGTTCCAGTGGCCCTGGGCGGCGTGTGCCTCGGCGTTGGCGCGGTGGTCGGCGGCGCTGCGGGGGCGGTCGTCGAACAGGGTGGCGGACGAGGTGGGTCGGCGGCGTGGGGTGCCCAGGCGCCACCACAGGGCGGCCAGGACCGCGATGACGGCCAGGATGACGACGATCAGGCCGAGTGTGCCGCCGGGGGTGGCGGTCGAGGTGGCGTTGAAGAGCTTGCTGAGCCAGTCCCAGAAGGCGTCGAGGGCGCGCTGGAAGAGGCTGGGGTCGTCCTCGTGGTACATCCGTTTGGACAGCTCGCGCCGGGCCGCCTCGCGCGCGGGGTCGCGCGGGATGGTGAGGGGCGGATCGTCGGTGGAGCGGGCCGGCGACAGCAGGGAGGTGTCGCCGGCGCTCAGCAGCGTCCGTATGCCGGCGCGCGGCAGCGCCGTGGTGAGAAGTTCCCCCGCCCGGCTCACCGCATCAGCTCCCCGGGGTGGTGCCGGGGGCGGTGGAGCCGTAGCCCTGGACGCCTGCGGCGCGGGCCAGTTCGAGGTCGAGGGCCTCGCGGCGGATGCGCTGGTCGATGTAGAGCAGCACGGTGACGCCGGCGGTGATCGGGAACGTGATCATGGAGCCGATCACCGAGCCGATGCCGCTGATGATGAGGAACGTCCAGCCGAGGCCGCCCGCGCCGGTGTTGAGCCAGCCGGTGAGGCCGTCACCGCTGAGGGCCGCGGCGAGGAGGGTGAAGGGGATGACGATGATCGAGGCGACGATGTTCGCGATGAGCGTGGCGAGCAGCTGGATGCCGAAGATCCGCCACCAGGTGCCCTGGACGAGTTTCGCGGAGCGGACGAGGGCCTTCTTGATGCCCTGCTTCTCCAGCATGAGGGCGGGCGAGGCGAGGGAGAAGCGGATCATCAGCCACAGGGCGACGATGCCGGCGCCGATGACGCCCAGGACGGTGAGGGCGACGCCCGCTCCGCCGTTCACGGCGACGCCGACGAGGATGCCGGGCAGGGTTCCCACGGTGACGATGCCGGCGGTGATGAGCAGCAGCAGGCAGATCAGGCCGAACAGCTTGAGCACCTGAGGGCGGGCGTCCCGCCAGGCCTCGCCGATGGTCACCGGCTTGCCGAGCACGGCGCGGCTGGTGACGGTGGTGAGCAGGGCGGTCGCGATGACGGTGCCGACCAGGGAGATCACGAAGACGACGGTGGAGTTGAGCATGGCGTCGCCCATGGCGCGGCTCAGCTCGCTGAGGGTGGCGCTGGGGTCGTCGAGGGCTTCGGTGCTGGAGTCGTCCAGGACGAGGCCCTGGAACAGCACGACGACGACCTCGGTGATCACGGCCACGGTCAGCGAGATGCCCAGGACCGTGCGCCAGTAGGTGCGCATGGTGGAGACGGCGCCGTCGAGGATCTCGCCCACGCCGAGCGGGCGGAGCGGGATGACGCCGGGCTTGGCGGCGGGCGGGGGGCCGCCCCAGCCGCTGCCCCAGCCGCCGTATCCGGGTCGGCCTCCGGGGCCGTATCCGCCAGGGCCGCCGGGGGACTGGTTGCCCCAGCCCGGGCCGGGCGGCGGCGGGGGCGGGGGCGCCTGGCCGGGGACGGCCGGGCCGCTGGGGGCGGACCACTGGGCCGGTGGCGGCTGTTCCTTGGACCACTGCGGGCCGGGGCCCTGCGGGGCCGGGCCGGGCTGTGCCGGCTGGTCCGCGGGCTGTGCCGGGCCAGGGCGGTCGGTGGGCGCGGCAGGTCCGGGCTGCTCCGGCTTCTGCCCGTCGGACGGGGCGGATCCGGGCGAGGCCCAGCCCGGAGTGTCGTTCATCGTCGCTCCTTCACGGTGCCCGTCCGCGGTCGCGGCGGCAGGTTGGCAGCCATCGTGCCATGGGGTGGTCTTCGAGTGACCGGCCGCGGTGTGGGCTGCGTACCTTCAATTGTCCGCTCGATAGGGGGCAGACTGACGGCATGGCTGATCTGTACGCGCACAGCGGCGATGACAAGCGGCCGACCGAGATCCCGGCGATCCGCTGGGAAGAGCCACCGGAAGGCCCTGTTCTGGTCCTGCTGGACCAGACGAGGCTGCCGGCCGAGGAGGTCGAACTGGTCTGTACGGACGCGTCCGCGCTCGTGGAGGCGATTCGCACGCTCGCCGTGCGAGGTGCCCCTCTGCTGGGCATCGCGGGGGCGTACGGGGTGGCGCTCGCCGCCGTGCGGGGCTTCGACGTGGACGAGGCGGCGGCCGCGCTGGCGAGTGCCCGGCCGACGGCGGTGAACCTGGCGGTGGGAGTGCGCCGGGCGCGGTCGGCCCACGAGGCGGCGCTCGCCAAGGGCGGTGACGCCCGGCAGGCGGCCGCGGCGGCGCTGGCCGCGGCTCGGCAGCTGCACCGGGAGGACGCCGAGGCGAGCGGGCGGATGGCCGAGCACGGGCTGGCGCTGCTCGACGAGCTGCTGCCCGGTGGCGGGCACCGGATCCTCACCCACTGCAACACCGGTTCGCTGGTGTCCGGCGGGGAGGGGACGGCGTTCGCGGTGGCGCTCGCGGCGCACCGGACGGGACGGCTGCGCAGACTGTGGGTGGACGAGACCCGGCCGCTGCTCCAGGGTGCCCGCCTGACGGCGTACGAGGCGGCCCGCAGCGGGATGGGGTACACGCTGCTCACCGACAACGCGGCCGGGTCGCTGTTCGCCGCGGGGGAGGTGGACGCGGTGCTCATCGGGGCGGACCGCATCACGGCGGACGGTTCGGTGGCCAACAAGGTCGGGAGTTATCCGCTGGCGGTGCTGGCGCGGTACCACCATGTGCCGTTCATCGTGGTGGCGCCGGTGACGACCGTGGACCTGGACACCGCGGAGGGTGCGTCCATCGAGGTCGAGCAGCGGCCGGGGCACGAGGTGACCGAGGTGACGGCGCCGCAGGTGCCGGTGGTCGGCGCGGAGGCGGGCGGCGGGATTCCGGTGGCGCCGCTGGGGACGCAGGCGTACAACCCGGCGTTCGACGTGACGCCGCCGGAGCTGGTGACGGCGATCGTCACGGAGGAGGGTGTTGTTTCACCGGTGACGGCCGAGGCACTCGCCGAGGTGTGTGCGCGGTCGCGGCGGGTGACGGCGGGCTGAGCCGGGCAGCGGGGAGGGTGCGCGGGGCCGGCCGGGCGTAGCACCCTCGCCCTTCTCGCCCTGGCGGGAGATCATTCCGGGGTGGGCGAGGGCAGACAGTAGCGCTTGCTGCGACTATGGTCACTGGCCGGTGACCTACCTCACCACTGCCTTCACCACTGTTATGAGAATGGGATGATGTCGTTTATGAAGGGACGAGTCCTTGTCGTCGACGACGACACCGCACTGGCCGAGATGCTCGGCATCGTGCTGCGTGGTGAGGGTTTCGAGCCGTCGTTCGTGGCCGACGGCGACAAGGCGCTGGCCGCTTTTCGCGAGGCCAAGCCCGATCTGGTGCTGCTCGACCTGATGCTGCCCGGCCGGGACGGCATCGAGGTGTGCCGTCTGATCAGGGCGGAGTCGGGCGTGCCGATCGTGATGCTGACCGCGAAGAGCGACACCGTCGATGTCGTCGTGGGCCTGGAGTCGGGCGCGGACGACTACATCGTGAAGCCGTTCAAGCCGAAGGAGCTGGTGGCCCGGATCCGGGCGCGGCTCAGGAGGTCGGAGGAGCCCGCTCCGGAGCAGCTCGCCATCGGTGACCTGGTCATCGACGTGGCCGGGCACTCCGTGAAGCGGGACGGGCAGTCCATCGCTCTGACGCCGCTGGAGTTCGATCTGCTGGTGGCGCTCGCGCGCAAGCCGTGGCAGGTGTTCACCCGTGAGGTGCTGCTGGAGCAGGTCTGGGGTTACCGGCACGCGGCGGACACACGGCTGGTCAACGTGCATGTGCAGCGGCTGCGCTCCAAGGTCGAGAAGGACCCGGAGAAGCCGGAGATCGTGGTGACCGTCCGTGGCGTCGGATACAAGGCAGGACCGAGCTGACATGTCCGGCGACAGTGCCGCTTCGGCGCCCGGCCGGTCCGGGGCCCGCCCGGGGCGGCCTGTCGGGCGGAAGAAGTCCGGCTCCCGCTGGGGGCGGTTCCTGGAGAGCGGGCTGTTGCTCCAGGGCGGTGTCCAGGGCAGTCCGGTCATCCGTCTGTTCATGCGGTGGGTGCGCCGGCCGCTGTTGCCGGTCATGCGGCTGTGGCGGCGCAACATCCAGCTCAAGGTCGTCGTCACCACGCTGCTGATGTCGCTCGGCGTGGTGTTGCTGCTGGGCTTCGTCGTCATCGGACAGGTGCGCAACGGCCTGCTGGACGCCAAGGTGAAGGCGTCGCAGAGCCAGGCCACGGGCGGGTTCGCGGTGGCCGAGCAGCGGGCCGACGAGGCGGCGAGCGGCACCGGCGCCGACATCGCCACGGCGGACGGGCGCCCCACGCAGAATGTCGGCCCGTGGATGAGCGAACTCGTCTCCTCGCTGTCCAGCGGCGGCCAAGGCGCCTTCGAAGTGGTGACCCTGCCGGCCTCCGGCGCGGACGGCGCGGGCGGTCGTGGGCAGCGTGCCTCCGGCGAGGTGGACTGGAGCAGGAGCGTGCCCGCCGACCTGCGCGAGCGGATCGACAGCAGTACGACGGCCGCGCAGAGCTACACCCGCATCACCTACAACAACGCGACCAAGGACTCCCAGCCGGGCCTGGTCATCGGCAAGCAGGTCAGCGACCCCAACGGCGACCCGTACCAGCTGTACTACCTCTTCCCGCTCACCCAGGAGGAGAAGTCGCTCAGCCTGGTCAAGGGCACGCTGGCGACGGCCGGGCTGTTCGTCGTCGTGCTGCTCGGGGCCATCGCCTGGCTCGTCGTGCGGCAGGTCGTCACGCCGGTGCGGATGGCGGCGGGCATCGCCGAGCGGCTGTCGGCCGGGCGGCTCCAGGAACGTATGAAGGTCACCGGTGAGGACGACATCGCCCGGCTCGGTGAGGCCTTCAACAAGATGGCGCAGAACCTCCAGCTGAAGATCAGCCAGATGGAGGACCTGTCGCGGATGCAGCGCAGGTTCGTGTCGGACGTGTCGCACGAGCTGCGCACGCCACTGACGACGGTCCGGATGGCCGCCGACGTCATCCACGAGGCGCGTGAGGACTTCGACCCGGTGACCGCCCGGTCGGCGGAGCTGCTCGCCGACCAGCTGGACCGCTTCGAGTCGCTGCTCGCGGACCTGCTGGAGATCAGCCGGTTCGACGCGGGCGCCGCGGCGCTGGAGGCGGAGCCGATAGACCTCAGGGACGTCGTACGGCGGGTGGTCAGCGGGGCCGAGCCGCTCGCGGAGCGCAAGGGCACACGGATCCGGGTCCTCGGGGACCAGCAGCCCGTCGTCGCCGAGGCCGACGCCCGGCGTGTGGAGCGGGTGCTGCGCAACCTCGTCGTCAACGCCGTCGAGCACGGCGAGGGCAGGGACGTCGTCGTCAAGCTCGCGGCGGCCGGTGGTGCCGTCGCCGTGGCGGTGCGGGACTACGGGGTCGGGCTCAAGCCGGGCGAGGCGACCCGGGTGTTCAGCCGCTTCTGGCGGGCCGACCCGGCCCGCGCGCGGACCACGGGTGGTACGGGTCTGGGGCTCTCGATCGCCTTGGAGGACGCGCGGCTGCACGGCGGCTGGCTTCAGGCGTGGGGCGAGCCGGGCGGCGGTTCGCAGTTCCGGCTGACGCTGCCCAGGACGGCCGACGAGCCGCTGCGGGGCTCCCCGATACCGCTGGAGCCCAAGGACTCGCGGCGCAACCGGGGTCTCGACGACGCCGGCCTGCCGTGCGGCGGCGGGGACGGCGAGAAGCGGGCGACCGTGCCGGCGCAGCCGGTGAGCGGTTCGGTGCCGCAGGGCGCGAAGCGTGACCCGATACCGCCGCGCGTCTCTCCGACTGCGGATCCGACGGCCCTGCCCGGCAACGGCTCGCGCGTGGTGCCCAGGCCGGCGTCGGGCACACGGCGGCAGGACGAACCGGCGGGGGCGGAGCAGTCCGCCGCAGGCCGGAGCGCGGGCGGCCCGGAGGGGGCCGCGCGCGACGAGGACACCGGCGGCCGGGCGGGAACTGGCCGGGAGACGGCCGTGAACGGGCCGCGTGACGCGGAGGACCGCTCCGCGGGGCCGGGCGGCCGGGGGACCGGGCGCGGGGACGTGGACAGGCAAGGGGAGGCATCTCGTGGGCGCTGACCGCGAAGGGCGCGGCCGGCGCAGGCACGCGCGCGTGATGGTGTACGCCGCCGGAGGTGTCCTGGTGCTGGCGGGATGTGCCTCGATGCCGGACAGCGGGGATCTGCGGGGCGTGGAGTCCACTCCGCGTCAGGAGACGCAGGTGCGGGTGTTCGCCGTGCAGCCGGGGGAGGACGCGCCGCCCTCGGAGATCGTGCAGGGCTTCCTGGAGGCGCTCACCAGTGACGATCCGCACTACAAGACGGCGCGCCAGTACCTGACCCCTGAGGCCGCGAAGACCTGGCGGCCCGAGGCGTCCGCCACGGTGCTGGCGGACGGGCCGGGCGCCAAGCCCGAGCCGGGTCGTGGCGCGGAGGACCGCGGTGAGATCACGTACATGCTGACCGGCACCAAGGTCGCCACCGTCGACGCGCAGCAGGCGTACGCGCCCGCGACCGGGGCGTACGGGCGCAGTGTGCACCTGACGCAGGACGACAAGCGGCAGTGGCGCATCGACGCGCTGCCGCAGGGCGTCGTGATGGGCGAGTCGGACTTCCAGCGCAATTACATGTCCGTCAGCAAGTACTACTTCGCTTCGAACACCGACGCGGCCGGGTCGAAGTCCCAGCCCACGGCGGTCGCCGACCCCGTCTATGTGCGCCGGCGCGTGGAGCCCATGACGCAGATGGTGAACTCCCTGCTCGAGGGGCCGTCGCGCTGGCTGGGGCCCGTGGTCAGGTCGAGCTTCCCCACCGGTACGGCGCTGGCGAAGGACGCCGGCTCGCTGGCACCCGACGACCGCAACAAGCTGACGGTCCCGCTCAACGACAAGGCCGCGGGCATCGGCACCAACCGGTGCGAGGAGATGGCCGCCCAGTTGCTCTTCACGCTGCGCAACCTCAGCCCGGCGGTGGACGAGGTAGAGCTGCGGGCCGGCGGGGCGCAGCTGTGCTCGCTCACGCAGGGAGCGGCCGACGCGGCGGCCTCCCGGAGCTCGGCGCGGCACCCCGACTACCTGTACTTCCTCGACGGCAAGCACCGGCTCGTCCGGATCGCCGCAGGCAACAGCGACACCGACCCGGACCCGGCGCCCGGTGCGCTCGGCGACGGCGACACGGCGCTGCGGTCGGTGGCGGTCTCGCGTGACGAGCACACCGCCGCCGGTGTCGGCCTGGACGGCAAGTCGCTGTACGTGGGCTCGCTGGTCTCGGGCGGATCGCTCGGCGAGCCCGTGCTGCGCAGCCAGGGCCGGGCCGAGAAGGACCGGCTGACGACGCCCAGCTGGGACGCGGACGACGGTCTGTGGGTGGCCGACCGCGACCCCGACCGTCCGCGGCTGCTCCTCCTCGAGGAGGGCAAGGGCGACCCGGTGGAGGTGCGCATGCCGCACCTGGACGGCCGGATCCAGTCCGTGCGCGTGGCCGCCGACGGGGTGCGGATCGCGCTCGTCGTGGAGAAGGGCGGCAAGAAGACCCTGCTCATCGGGCTGATCGAGCGGGAGGAGAAGCGGGGCGGGGGCGAGACCGTCAGGGTGGTCGAACTGCGTTCCGCGACACCGGGGTTGGAGGAGGTCACGGCCATGTCGTGGGCCGGTGACAGCCGGCTCGTGGTGGTCGGGCGCGAGCACGGGGGCGTCGAGCAGATGCGGTACGTCCAGGTCGACGGCTCCACGCCGGACGTACCGGCGCCGGCGGCCCTGACCGGCGTCAAGGACGTCACGGCCGCCGAGGACGACCGGCTGCCGCTGGTGGCGTACTCGGTGGACGGCATCGTCCGGCTGCCCTCGGGCGAGCAGTGGCAGAAGGTGACGGAGGGGACGGCACCGGTCTATCCGGGGTGAGGCGTGCGCGCCCGGTGGCGGATGCCGGGGCGTGCTGCGTGGGTGCGGCCGGCGCGTTGGCGGTGTGCCGGTGCCTCGGGCCGTGCGCGCCTGCCCCACCGCGTACGCGACCGTCTCGCGGCCGCTTCCGCCGGGGAAACCCGGGAGGGGCGGCCGTTGGCGTTCCCGTCGGTGCTGCGGGGGTGCCGCCCGTGCCGGCCCGGCCGTCGGCGTTCCGCCGGTGCTGCGGGGGTGACACCCGTGCGGCCCGTGCCGACCGGGCCCGTGCCGACCGGCCGGGCCCGTGCAGGGCCGGGGCATGACGACGTGCAGGCCGTACGGGCCTGATGCCGGGGCGTGCGACGGGCCTGGGCCCGTCGGGGCGAGGCTCTCGTGCGGGTGTCGCTCGTGTGGGGGACGAGCAGGTCGCGGCCGGGTCGGTTGTCCACAGGGAGTTGTCCACAGGGGTGGCCGGGCCGGGTGCGAGTCGGCACAGTGGTGGTCATGCGGGGGTGGTGGCAGGACCTCACCGACCTGGTGCTGCCGGGTGAGTGCGGGGGCTGTGGTGAGCCTCGTACGGTGCTGTGCGCGCGGTGCCGTGCGGTGCTGAGCGGAGCGGCGGCGCGCCGGGTGCGGCCGGTGCCCGAGCCGCCCGGGCTGCCTGTGGTGCACGCGGCGGCGCGGTACGCGGACGAGGTCAGGGCGACGCTGCTGGCTCACAAGGAGCGTGGTGCCCTGGCGCTGGCCGGACCGCTCGGGGCGGCCCTGGCCGGGGCCGTGCTGGCGGGGCTCCGGGGCACCCAGAATTCGGCTGCGGCCGGTCCGGCCTGGCCCCGGTGTGGCCGGGTGCCGCTGCTGCTCGTGCCCGTGCCGTCCGGGCGGCGGGCCGTGCGGGCCCGGGGGCATGATCCGGCGCGGCGGATCGCGCTCGCGGCGGCGGTGGAGTTGCGGCGGAGGGGGGTCCCGGCCCGGGTGCTCGGTGTATTGCGGCAGCGGCGGGCCGTGGCCGACCAGTCGGGGCTCAACTCCCGGCAGCGGTCGGACAATCTCGCCGGAGCGCTTGCGGTGGTTCCGGGAGGGGCCCGGCTGCTCGGCGGGGGACCGGTCGTCCTCGTCGACGACGTGATGACCACCGGGGCCTCCCTGGCGGAGGCCGCGCGAGCCGTACGGGCGGTGTCGCACACGTATGCGACCCCCCGCGGGGGGACGGGGCTGATTTCAAACGCCGCGTGGACTTCGGCCGTGTACGGGGGTGAGACGTGGGAAAGCAGAGAGGAACAGAACATCGGATCAAGGCGAGAGAGGACGGGCCGTCGGCCCGCCCGGCAGGGGCACGCGGGCGCAGGTGACGCCGGCGCAGTCGTCGACGTGTTGTGCGCGGCGGTCGTCGCGGCATCACCGGACTCTTTTGAAATAAACCGGAACTGACTGAGATCTTGTGTCGTTGCAGGTAACGAGAGGGCTTATTCACCTGAACGGAGGTACGCCGCAGTAGAGGGTGACGACATCCGTCCGGGCGAGATATGTTCGGTTGAGAGGGAAAGCCGCAGGCCACACCTCTCGAATCCGAATGCCGTGCTGCGGGTTTTTTCTTCATCACCCGCGCCGGTGGAGTGGAGATCTCGCTCTCGGGGGAGGAGGTGGAAGTCACCGAGTCCGAGGTTCCGGGACTCACCGGAGCCTGGTGCAAAAGGGAGACGCTCCGCGGCGAAGCGGAGCGATCCGGGAACGGAGTTCTGCGTGGACATCGTCGTCAAGGGCCGCAAGACCGAGGTGCCCGAGCGGTTCCGGAAGCACGTGGCCGAGAAGCTGAAGCTGGAGAAGATCCAGAAGCTCGATGGCAAGGTGATCAGCCTCGACGTCGAGGTGTCCAAGGAGCCCAATCCTCGGCAGGCCGACCGTTGTGACCGAGTGGAGATCACCCTCCGCTCCCGCGGCCCGGTGATCCGGGCGGAGGCAGCGGCGAGCGATCCGTACGCGGCGCTCGACCTGGCGGCGGAAAAGCTGGAAGCCCGGCTGCGCAGGCAGCACGACAAGCGGTACTCGCGCCGTGGTGCGCGCCGCATCCCGGCCGCCGAGGTCGCCGACCATGTTCCGGGCGTGGCGACGCTCAACGGAAACGGCCTGGTGACGGCCTCCGAGGAAGAGCCCGAGGCCGTACCGACGAAGAAGATCGGCTCGCTGGAAGTGCAGGGTGACGGCCCCATCGTCGTCCGCGAGAAGACCCACGTGGCAGCGCCCATGACCCTCGACCAGGCTCTCTACGAGATGGAGCTGGTCGGGCACGACTTCTACCTGTTCGTCGACTCCGAGACGAAGGAACCGAGTGTCGTCTACCGACGGCACGCCTACGACTACGGCGTGATCCACCTCAGCACGGACACGATGGTCACCCAGGCACACTCCCCCGACGCGGGCGGTGCGCTCGGCGGCTGACCGCGCCGGGTGACAGTGGAACAGGTGCCCCTGGAGCGCGTGTGCGCCCCCAGGGGCACCCCCGTGCGACCACTTCGCGCCCCGCTCCGGCACCCCGGTGCCGTCCGGGCATGAAATCATGGTGGCCACGGCCCAACCGGTGGGTCGTTGCTCTGGGTTGGCGATGGCTCAGGACCTCAGGCCACAGCCTTCAGGGGGAGGAACGATGGCGGACAGCTTCGGACCGATGCGTGGTGAGGACGCCGGCGACGGCGTCGTCGCCATGGGCCCGGACTCGGGGACTCCACGCAAGGAACCGATCAGAGTCCTCGTGGTGGACGACCACGCCCTGTTCCGCCGTGGTCTGGAGATCGTGCTCGCGGCCGAGGAGGACATCCAGGTCGTGGGGGAGGCGGGCGACGGCGCCGAGGCCGTCGAGAAGGCCGCCGACCTGCTGCCCGACATCATCCTGATGGACGTGCGGATGCCCAAGCGGGGCGGTATCGAGGCGTGCACCTCCATCAAGGAGGTGGCCCCCAGCGCCAAGATCATCATGCTGACGATCAGCGATGAGGAAGCCGATCTCTACGACGCCATCAAGGCGGGCGCGACCGGCTATCTCCTCAAGGAGATCTCCACGGACGAGGTGGCCACCGCCATTCGCGCGGTGGCCGACGGCCAGTCGCAGATCAGCCCGTCCATGGCGTCGAAACTCCTCACCGAGTTCAAGTCGATGATCCAGCGCACCGACGAACGACGGCTGGTGCCCGCGCCGCGTCTGACCGACCGGGAACTCGAAGTCCTCAAGCTCGTCGCCACGGGAATGAACAACCGCGACATCGCCAAGGAGTTGTTCATCTCCGAGAACACCGTGAAGAACCACGTCCGCAACATCCTGGAGAAGCTCCAGCTGCACTCCAGGATGGAAGCGGTGGTGTACGCGATGCGGGAGAAGATCCTCGAGATCCGCTAGGTCCGACGGGTCCTCCGGGCCGGCTGGGCCCGCCCTCAGCCGAGCAGGCCGGCCAGTTCCTTGGCCAGGGGCTCGCGCAGGTCGGGCACGTCGACCCGCTCCACGCGGACGTCCGTGCAGTCCACCCAGGTCGCCGCTTCGGCCAGGGCCTGGGCGACGGCCGGGACCGCCTTCGGGCCGTCGAGCGTGACCTGCTTGGCCACCAGAGTGCGGCCCTCACGGGCCGGGTCGACGCGGCCGACGAGACGGCCGCCGGCCAGCACCGGCATCGCGAAGTAGCCGTGGATCCGCTTCTGCTTGGGGACGTAGGCCTCCAGGCGGTGCGTGAAGCCGAAGATCCGCTCCGTGCGCGCCCGTTCCCAGATGAGGGAGTCGAAGGGCGACAGCAGTGTCGTGCGGTGGCGGCCGCGCGGGGGTGTCTCCAGGGCCGCGGGGTCGGCCCACGCCGGCTTGCCCCAGCCCTCGACCGAGACCGGCACCAGGCCCGAGTCGGCGATCACCGCGTCGAACTGCTCTCCCTTGAGGCGGTGGTAGTCGGCGATGTCCGCGCGGGTGCCGACCCCCAGCGACCGGCCCGCCAGGGCGACCAGGCGGCGCAGGCACTCGGTGTCGTCCAGCTCGTCGTGCAGGTGCTGCTCCGGGATGGCGCGCTCGGCGAGGTCATAGACCCGCTTCCAGCCGCGGCGCTCGACGCACACCACCTCGCCGTACATCAGGGCGCGTTCGACGGCGACCTTGGTGCCGGACCAGTCCCACCAGTCGTTCGTCTTCTTCGCGCCGCCCAACTCCGTGGCCGTCAGGGGGCCTTCGGAGCGGAGCTGCTTGATGACCTGGTCGTAGACGCCGTCCGGGAGCTCGTGGTTCCAGTGCGGGCGGTTGCGGTAGGCGCGGCGGCGGAAGGCGAAGTGGGGCCATTCCTCGATGGGGAGGATGCACGCGGCGTGGGACCAGTACTCGAAGGAGTGAGTGTCCCTCCAGTAGGCGTCCTCGACCGTCTTCCGGCCCACCGCGCCCAGGCGGGCGTACGGCACGAGCTCATGGGAGCGGGCCAGGACCGAGATGGTGTCGAGCTGTATCGCGCCCAGATGACGGAGAACGCCGCGGACGCCGGAACGACGGTCGGGAGCGCCGAGGAAGCCCTGCGCGCGAAGCGCGATGCGGCGGGCCTCGTCTGCGGAGAGGTCTGCTGTGGGGCGCGGGGTGGTCATGGTCGCAGACTAGGGGGTGGGACTGACAACACGGAGAGACCTGTGGATTCGCCGGCTGGGCCGAGCCGTCAGCGGGCCGGCAGATACGGGGCCGTCGACGGAAGGCCCAGGTCCGAGGGGAGCAGGGAGCCCACCCAGGTGTCGCGGCGTACTCCCTTGTTGTTCGTCGCGGAGCGCAGCGTGCCCTCGATCGTGAAGCCCGCTCGTTCCGCCACCGCGCGGGACGCGCGGTTGCCCACCTCCGCGCGCCATTCGACGCGGTCGAGTGCGGCGCGGGTGAACGACCAGCGGCAGACGGTCAGGGCGGCTTCGGTGATATAGCCGTTGGCGCGGTGCCGGTGCGCGGCCCAGAAGCCGATCTCGCCCATGCCCGGGGCGCGCATCGTGATCCCGAGCATCCCCGCCAGTTCTCCGGAGTGCGGGAAGACGCCGAAGGTGAACATGGAGCCGTCCGCCCAGCCGTCCGGGGCCAGGCGCTCCGTGAAGTTCTCGGCGTGCTCGCGCAGGTAGGGCGAGGGGATCGTGGTCCAGCGCTGGATGTCGGGGTCCTGACAGGCCTCGTACACGGCGTCGGTGTCCTGGGGGCCCACCGTGCGCAGCAGCAGGCGGTCCGTGGTGAGGGTGACGGGGTCCATCGGCCGATTGTGCGCGCAGGCCGGTCTCCATGTCATCGGTGTGCGGTGAGTGCCCCGTGCGGTGGGTGAGGAGGTCATCGCGCTTCGTGCAATTCGGCCGAGGGGGGTGCGGCACCATCCGAGGGGGCCGGACGTTGTCCCCTGTGAAGCAGACGTGAATCAGAATGGAAGCAACGGACGGTCGCCGTCACGGCAGGCCCTCCCGGCGCGGTGGGGTCCTCGCATACGATGGCCGTTGCTCAGTAAGTCAAGTGGTAACCGACCGTCCCAGGCCCGACCGGCAAGGAGACCAACCCCCGTGTCCGTCCTCTCGAAGATCATGCGTGCAGGCGAAGGCAAGATCCTGCGCAAGCTGCACCGCATCGCGGACCAGGTCAACTCCATCGAAGAGGACTTCGTCGACCTCTCCGACGCCGAGCTGCGCGCCCTCACCGATGAGTACAAGCAGCGCTACGCCGACGGCGAGACCCTGGACGACCTGCTGCCCGAGGCCTTCGCCACCGTCCGCGAGGCCGCCAAGCGCGTCCTCGGCCAGCGTCACTACGACGTGCAGATGATGGGTGGCGCGGCCCTGCACATGGGGTACGTCGCCGAGATGAAGACCGGTGAGGGCAAGACCCTCGTCGGCACGCTGCCGGCTTACCTCAACGCGCTGTCCGGCAAGGGCGTCCACATCATCACGGTCAACGACTACCTGGCCGAGCGTGACTCCGAGATGATGGGCCGCGTCCACCGGTTCCTGGGGCTGGAGGTCGGCTGCATCCTCGCCAACATGACGCCGGCTCAGCGCCGCCAGCAGTACGCCTGCGACATCACGTACGGCACGAACAACGAGTTCGGCTTCGACTACCTCCGCGACAACATGGCGTGGTCCCAGGACGAGCTCGTCCAGCGCGGCCACAACTTCGCCATCGTCGACGAGGTCGACTCCATCCTCATCGACGAGGCCCGTACGCCGCTGATCATCTCCGGCCCGGCAGACCAGGCCACCAAGTGGTACGGGGACTTCGCGAAGCTGGTGAAGCGCCTCAAGCGCGGCGAGGCCGGCCAGCCGCTCAAGGGCATCGAGGAGACCGGCGACTACGACGTCGACGAGAAGAAGCGCACGGTCGCCATCCACGAGTCGGGTGTCGCCAAGGTCGAGGACTGGCTGGGCATCGACAACCTCTACGAGTCGGTGAACACCCCGCTGGTGGGCTACCTGAACAACGCCATCAAGGCCAAGGAGCTCTTCAAGAAGGACAAGGACTACGTCATCATCGACGACGAGGTCATGATCGTCGACGAGCACACCGGACGTATCCTCGCGGGCCGCCGCTACAACGAGGGCATGCACCAGGCGATCGAGGCCAAGGAAGCGGTGCCGATCAAGGACGAGAACCAGACGCTCGCCACGATCACGCTGCAGAACTTCTTCCGTCTCTACAAGCGCCACGACCACAGCGGCAAGGAACAGCCCGGTCTGTGCGGCATGACCGGTACGGCCATGACCGAGGCCGCCGAGTTCCACCAGATCTACAAGCTCGGCGTGGTGCCGATCCCGACCAACCGGCCCATGGTCCGCAAGGACCAGTCGGACCTGATCTACCGGACCGAGGTCGCCAAGTTCGAGGCGGTCGTCGACGACATCGAGGAGAAGCACCGCAAGGGCCAGCCGATCCTCGTCGGCACCACCTCCGTCGAGAAGTCCGAGTACCTCTCGCAGCAGCTCAGCAAGCGCGGCATCCAGCACGAGGTGCTCAACGCCAAGCAGCACGACCGGGAGGCGACGATCGTCGCCCAGGCCGGCCGCAAGGGTTCGGTCACGGTGGCCACGAACATGGCCGGCCGTGGTACGGACATCAAGCTCGGCGGCAACCCCGAGGACCTCGCCGACGCGGAGCTGCGCCAGCGCGGTCTCGACCCCGAGGAGCACATCGAGGAGTGGGCGCAGGCCCTGCCGGAGGCGCTCGAGCGGGCCGAGAAGGCCGTCAAGGCGGAGAAGGAAGAGGTCGAAAGGCTCGGCGGCCTCTATGTGCTCGGCACCGAGCGGCACGAGTCGCGGCGCATCGACAACCAGCTGCGCGGTCGTTCCGGCCGTCAGGGCGACCCCGGCGAGTCCCGCTTCTACCTCTCCCTCGGCGACGACCTGATGCGGCTGTTCAAGGCGCAGATGGTCGAGCGCGTGATGTCGATGGCGAACGTCCCGGACGACGTGCCGATCGAGAACAAGATGGTCACGCGCGCGATCGCCTCCGCCCAGTCGCAGGTCGAGCAGCAGAACTTCGAGACCCGCAAGAACGTCCTGAAGTACGACGAGGTCCTCAACCGTCAGCGCGAGGTCATCTACGGCGAGCGGCGCCGCGTCCTGGAGGGCGAGGACCTGCACGAGCAGATCCAGCACTTCATGGACGACACCATCGACGCCTATGTCCAGGCCGAGACCGCCGAGGGCTTCCCGGAGGACTGGGACCTCGACCGGCTGTGGGGCGCGTTCAAGCAGCTCTACCCGTGCAATGTCACGGTCGAGGAGCTGGAGGAGGCGGCCGGTGACCGCGCCGGTCTGACCGCCGAGTTCATCGGTGACTCCATCAAGGACGACATCCACGAGCAGTACCAGGCGCGTGAGGCGCAGCTCGGCTCCGAGATCATGCGTGAGCTGGAGCGCCGGGTCGTGCTGTCGGTCCTCGACCGCAAGTGGCGCGAGCACCTCTACGAGATGGACTACCTCCAGGAGGGCATCGGCCTGCGCGCCATGGCGCAGAAGGACCCCCTGGTCGAGTACCAGCGCGAGGGCTTCGACATGTTCACCGCCATGATGGAGGGCATCAAGGAGGAGTCCGTCGGCTACCTGTTCAACCTGGAGGTCCAGGTCGAGCAGCAGGTCGAGGAGGTCCCGGTCGAGGACACCAAGCCGGTGGCCGACCTGGAGAAGCACGACGCGGTGCCGGCGCAGGCGGGCTCCCGCCCGGAGATCCGTGCCAAGGGCCTCGACGTGCCGCAGCGGCGCAACCTCCACTTCTCCGCGCCGACGGTCGACGGCGAGGGCGGCA
This sequence comes from Streptomyces sp. NPDC043685, assembly GCF_056436585.1. Lineage (NCBI taxonomy): Bacteria > Bacillati > Actinomycetota > Actinomycetes > Kitasatosporales > Streptomycetaceae > Streptomyces > Streptomyces sp. NPDC043685. The sequence continues at coordinate 20,166 of NZ_JBWKCH010000002.1, forward strand.
CCATCGAGGGCGACTTCACCGAGGACGGCGAGCCGGTGCGTTCCGAGGCCGACGGCCTGACGCGTGCGGAGCGTCGCAAGCAGGCGCGCAGCCGCGGGCGCCGCAAGAAGTGACGCCTGCCGCGTAGCGATGTGAGGGGCCGGACACCTGAGGGTGTCCGGCCCCTCTGTTTCGGCGCCCTCACTCGTACGCCGGGCGGGGTGGGCGGGGGCCGCCGAGTTCCACCGCCGTGCAGCGCCAGCGGAGGTCCTGGCCCAGCTCCAGGCGGAAGGCCATGGCGCGCAGCCGGTCGCCGGCGCCGATGCGGGCGAAGGCCTCGATGGCGCCCGGGCGGGGCTCGAAGTAGCCGATGTCCCGCACGACGGGGCGGGCGCCGCGGGTGCGCAGGGGGCCGCGTTCCGCCAGCCAGGCCAGTTCGTCGTAGGCGCGACCGCGGGTGTGGCGGAGCATCGAGTGGACGGGGCGGTGCCCGCTCAGCACGGCGACGAGGAGGTCGGCGAAGACGTCGGTGGGCAGGGGCTGGGGAACCGCCGCCCGAGCGGAGCCCTGGGCGGGGACGCGCGGGGCGCTCTCTTCGGAGCCCGGCGGAGTGACGCCCGTGTGCACCCGGGTGGTGTCCTCCGCGGCCCTGCGAGGGGCTGTGCGGGGTGCGGAGCGGGTCGCGGAGGGCGTGGGTGGACGCGTGTCGGCCGGACGCGTACGGGGGCTCCTGGAGCGCTGGGAAACCGGCGGACGGCCCCCGGCCGCCGCGGGACGCGTGCGGCCGCCGCCGGGCGAACGCGGTGGTGCCGCCGCGGCGGCGGGGAGGGATCGCCCGGCGCGGGCGCCGGAGGGGAGGGACGGTGCGGTGCCGGTGCCGATCGGGATGAAGAGCGCGGCTCGGTTGTCGCCGGGCGTGCGGGATGCGGTGTCCGTGACGGGGCTGCAGGTGCCGGTGGCGCTGCGGGCGCTGAGGGTGCCGCGGTCAGGACCGTTGGGCGCGTCGGCGGCCGGGGGCCGCGGGCTGTCCGCGGGAGACTGTCCCGCCCCCTGGCCGGTGGGCAGCGAGGGAGGGCGTGGAGTCGTCCCGTCCGTGGGCCTCGCGGATGGGTGGGGGGTGAGGCGGTGGCGGGTCCTGGTCATGACCTTGCGCATGGGGGGTCCCCGTTTCGTGGGTCCGGTGGATACCGGGGAGTAACTTCGGGTCGCTGATCTTGTACGGGGCGGACGGGGGCGGCGGCAAGGAGGCGGGGCTCGGGTCGCGAGCGCCGGAAAGGTTCACCTATCAGGGTGATGTCGAGGGTGCGGAGCCCAGGGGCGTGGGGGTGGACCGGGTGAATTCCCGGCCCGGGGTGGACGCGTCCGGCGGCTCGGGGCGGGACTCGAAAGGGGACGCCCCGCACGTATCCTGAAGGCCGTTTGGAGCTCTCCGACCACGACCACGAAAGCGGCCAGCCATGCGTGTCTACGTGCCCCTGACCCTCCCCGGTCTCGCCGAGGCCCACAGGACGGGTGAGCTGGGAGCCGGGCCGTTCGTCGCCTACGCCGTGACGCCCGCGCTGCGCGAGTGGTACGTCTCCGACGACATCGAGGAGCTGGAGTACGCGGCGCTCGGCCGGGCCGCGCTCGCCTCGCTGCGGCTGCTGGCGGCCGAGCCGGAGGCGCCGCGGCGCCGGGTCGTGGTCGCCGTCGACGTGGCCGACCGGGCCGCGAGCGCGGATCCCGGCCGCGGGCTCGACCCGGCGGCGCTGGGCGAGGTGCGGGTCGCGGGCCCGCTACGGCTGGGCAAGGCGGCGTCGGTGCATGTCGACGCGGCGGACGCCGAGACCGATGTGGCGGCGGCCGCCGAGGCGCTGCCGGCGGCGGACGGCGGCGACGGCGACGCGCAGTTCGTCGTGGACGGGGCGGAGGACCACGAGCTGCTGTGGTTCGCCACACAGGAGATCCCGAACCTCGTGGGTGCCGGGGCCTGACACGGCCGAGGGGGCGCGTTGAGTCACCGCTCTCTTGATTGTCAGTGCGGGCGGGTACGTTTTCGGGCATGGGGACGAAGACGGGCGCGCACATTGTCTGGGACTGGAACGGGACGCTGTTCCACGACATCGACGCGATCATCGGGGCGACGAACGCGGCCTTCGCCGAGCTGGGCCTGGAGCCGCTGACGCTGGAGAAGTACCGGGAGCTGTACTGCGTGCCGGTGCCGAAGTTCTACGAGCGGCTGATGGGGCGGCTGCCGACCGAGGCCGAGTGGCTGGCCATGGACGACATCTTCCACCGGTACTACGCCGAGCACCGGACGGCGTGCGGGCTGACGGCGGGGGCCGTGGAGCTGCTGGCCGGCTGGCGCTCGTCGGGCCGCAGCCAGTCGATCCTGAGCATGTACGTGCACGAGGAGCTCGTTCCGCTGGTGCGGGGCTTCGGGATCGAGCCGCACTTCATACGGGTGGACGGCCGCACCGGGCCGTCGGGCGGCAGCAAGGCCGAGCACATGGTGCGCCACCTGGCGTCGCTGAGCGGGGTGGCGCCGGAGCGGACCGTGGTGATCGGGGACGCCGCCGACGACGCGGTGGCCGCGCTCCACGTGGGCGCCCGGGCCGTGCTGTACACCGGCGGGTCGCACAGTCGGGTGAGTCTGGAAGCGGTCGGCGTGCCCGTGGTGGACACGCTGGAGGAAGCGGTCGCGGAGGCCGAGAGACTCGCGGCCTGATCGGGACCCGCCGATGGCACCCCGTGGCGGCACTGTGCAGAACGTCAAACTTCCAGGGCTGGTTTTGTACACATACGGCTCATGACGCGGTGCCTGTAAGGAGCGATAGCCTTGGTGGCGTGATCAGCGCGATAGTTCGCGGGGACGCCGTCGTCCCTGCCTTGCGCCCGGAGAGCACGGACGACATCCGTGACCGGGCGGCAGTCGCTGGTCTTCGCGGGCGGGACGTGGCATCGAGGACTCCCGGGACGCCGAGCATCACCCGTACCCGGGCGTCGCAGAGAGCAGCGTCACATCGGTGGCGTGGCTCAAGATTGGCTCAGACACCCCCGCTCATCTCACCTTGCGGCATAGCGTCGGAACAGACCGGATACCCCGTGTCACGACGTGAGGTCGTAAGCGCAGAGGCCGTACTTCCTTCTACGTCACGCAACGGCGCGCGACAGGAGCCAGAGGACAATGCAGACCAAGCTGGACGAAGCCAAGGCCGAGCTGCTCGAGAGGGCCGCCCGGGTAGCTGAGAACAGCCCGGTCGGGGGGCACCTACCGACCGGGTCGACGGGCGAGGAGACCCCAGACGCCCAAGAGGCCCCGGACCGCGAGACCCTCCTCACGTTCCTCCAGCGTTACTACCTGCACACGGCCCCCGAGGACCTCACCGACCGCGACCCGGTCGATGTCTTCGGAGCCGCCGTGTCGCACTACCGGCTGGCCGAGAACCGCCCCCAGGGCACGGCCAACGTGCGGGTGCACACGCCCACGGTGGAGGAGAACGGGTGGACCTGCAGCCACTCCGTGGTCGAGGTCGTCACCGACGACATGCCCTTCCTCGTCGACTCCGTCACCAATGAGCTGACGCGGCAGGGGCGTGGGATCCACGTCGTCATCCACCCGCAGTTCGTCGTGCGGCGCGATGTCACCGGCAAACTGATCGAGGTCCTGTCGACCCCGGCCATCGGCGAGCTGCCGCACGACGCCCACGTCGAGTCGTGGATCCATGTCGAGATCGACCGCGAGACCGACCGGGCCGATCTGAAGCAGATCACCGCCGACCTGCTGCGCGTGCTGTCCGACGCCCGTGAGGCCGTCGAGGACTGGGGCAAGATGCGGGAGGCGGCGACCCGGCTGGCGGAGGGGCTGCCGGACGAGCCCATCCCCGGTGACCTGCCCGGCCCCCAGGTCGAGGAGGCCCGCGAGCTGCTGCGCTGGCTGGCCGACGACCACTTCACGTTCCTCGGCTACCGCGAGTACCAGCTGCGCGACGACGACTCCCTGGCCGCCGTGCCCGGCACCGGTCTCGGCATACTGCGCGCGGACCCGCAGCACGCCGGTGAGGAGAGCCACCCGGTCAGCCCGTCCTTCGAGCGGCTGCCCGCCGACGCCCGGGCCAAGGCGCGCGAGCACAAGCTGCTCGTCCTGACCAAGGCGAACAGCCGCGCGACCGTGCACCGCCCGTCGTACCTGGACTACATCGGCGTCAAGAAGTTCGACGCCGAGGGCAACGTCGTCGGTGAGCGGCGGTTCCTCGGGCTGTTCTCCTCCGCCGCCTACACCGAGTCCGTGCGCCGGGTCCCGGTCATCCGCCGCAAGGTCGAGGAGGTCCTGGAGCGTGCCGGGTTCTCGCCCAACAGCCACGACGGCAGGGACCTGACGCAGATCCTGGAGACGTACCCGCGCGACGAGCTCTTCCAGACCCCGGTCGACGAGCTGCGCTCCATCGTCACCTCCGTCCTCTACCTCCAGGAGCGCAGGCGCCTCCGGCTCTACCTGCGCCAGGACGAGTACGGGCGCTACTACTCCGCCCTGGTCTACCTCCCGCGCGACCGCTACACCACGGCCGTGCGCCTGAGGATCATCGAGATCCTGAAGGAGGAGCTCGGCGGCATCAGCGTCGACTTCACGGCCTGGAACACCGAGTCGATCCTGTCCCGGCTGCACTTCGTGGTCCGCGTCCCGCAGGGCACCGAGCTGCCGGAGCTGTCCGACTCCGACAAGGAGCGCATCGAGGCCCGGCTGGTGGAGGCCGCCCGCTCCTGGGAGGACGCCTTCGCCGAGGCGCTCAACGCCGAGCTCGGCGAGGAGCACGCGGCCGAAGCCATGCGCCGGTACGCGCACGCCTTCCCGGAGGGCTACAAGGCCGACCACAACCCGCGCGCCGCGGTCGCCGACCTCGTCCACCTCGAGCAGCTGAACGCCGAGGAGGGCAAGGACTTCGCGCTCAGCCTGTACGAGCCGGTGGGCGCCGCCCCCGAGGAGCGCCGCTTCAAGATCTACCGCACGGGTGACGCGATCTCCCTGTCGGCCGTGCTCCCGGTCCTCAACCGGCTCGGGGTCGAGGTCGTCGACGAGCGGCCGTACGAGCTGCGCTGCTCGGACCGCAGCGTGGCCTGGATCTACGACTTCGGACTGCGCATGCCCCGCGCGAACGGCGTTGGGGACCACTTCGGCGACGACGCCCGCGAGCGCTTCCAGGACGCCTTCGCCGCCACCTGGACCGGCAAGGCGGAGAACGACGGCTTCAACGCCCTCGTGCTGAGCGCCGGGCTGACCTGGCGCCAGGCCGTGGTGCTGCGCGCGTACGCCAAGTACCTGCGCCAGGCGGCGTCGACGTTCAGCCAGGACTACATGGAGGACACCCTCCGCAACAACGTCCACACCACCCGGCTGCTCGTCTCCCTGTTCGAGGCGCGGATGTCGCCGGACCGGCAGCGCGCCGGGCACGAGATCGTGGACGCGCTGCTGGAGGAGGTCGACGCGGCCCTCGACCAGGTGGCCTCGCTCGACGAGGACCGGATCCTGCGGTCCTTCCTCACCGTCATCAAGGCGACCCTGCGGACCAACTTCTTCCAGGAGGCCGCGGGCGGCAAGCCGCACGACTACGTCTCCATGAAGTTCGACCCGCAGGCCATCCCCGACCTTCCGGCACCGCGCCCGGCGTTCGAGATCTGGGTGTACTCGCCGCGCGTCGAGGGCGTGCACCTGCGCTTCGGCAAGGTCGCCCGCGGTGGTCTGCGCTGGTCCGACCGGCGTGAGGACTTCCGCACCGAGATCCTCGGCCTGGTCAAGGCGCAGATGGTGAAGAACACCGTCATCGTGCCGGTCGGCGCCAAGGGCGGCTTCGTCGCCAAGCAGCTGCCCGACCCGAGCGTCGACCGCGACGCGTGGATGGCCGAGGGCATCGCCAGCTACAAGACGTTCATCTCGGCGCTGCTCGACATCACCGACAACATGGTCGCCGGCGAGGTCGTCCCGCCCGCGGACGTCGTCCGCCACGACGAGGACGACACCTACCTCGTCGTCGCCGCCGACAAGGGCACCGCGACCTTCTCCGACATCGCCAACGAGGTCGCGGAGAAGTACAACTTCTGGCTCGGCGACGCCTTCGCCTCCGGCGGCTCCGCCGGCTACGACCACAAGGGCATGGGCATCACCGCCCGCGGCGCCTGGGAGTCCGTCAAGCGGCACTTCCGCGACATGGGCGTGGACACCCAGAGCGAGGACTTCACGGTCGTCGGCATCGGCGACATGTCCGGTGACGTCTTCGGCAACGGCATGCTGCTCTCCGAGCACATCCGCCTCGTCGCCGCCTTCGACCACCGGCACATCTTCATCGACCCGAACCCGGACGCCGCCACCTCCTATGCCGAGCGCCGCCGCCTGTTCGAGCTGCCCCGCTCCAGCTGGGAGGACTACAACAAGGAACTGCTGTCGGCCGGCGGCGGCATCTTCCCGCGCACGGCCAAGGCGATCCCGGTCAACGCGCACATCCGCGAGGCCCTCGGCATCGAGGCCAAGGTCACCAAGCTGACCCCGGCCGACCTGATGAAGGCCATCCTCCACGCGCCGGTGGACCTGCTGTGGAACGGCGGCATCGGCACGTACGTGAAGTCCTCGGCCGAGTCCAACGCCGACGTCGGCGACAAGGCCAACGACGCCATCCGCGTCGACGGCATGGACCTGCGCGTCAAGGTGGTCGGCGAGGGCGGCAACCTGGGCCTGACCCAGCTCGGCCGGATCGAGTTCGCGCTGCACGGCGGGCGGATCAACACCGACGCCATCGACAACAGCGCGGGCGTGGACACCTCCGACCACGAGGTGAACATCAAGATCCTGCTCAACGGCCTGGTCCGGGACGGCGACATGACCGTCAAGCAGCGCAACAAGCTGCTCGCCGACATGACCGACGAGGTCGGCCACCTGGTGCTGCGCAACAACTACGCGCAGAACACGGCCATCGCCAACGCCCTGGCCCAGTCCAGCGCCATGCTCCACGCCCAGCAGCGCTTCATGAAGCACCTGGTCAGGGAGGGGCACCTGGACCGGGCGCTGGAGTTCCTGCCCACCGACCGGCAGATCCGCGAGCGGCTCGCCCAGGGCCAGGGCCTGACGGGCCCGGAGACGGCCGTACTGCTGGCGTACACGAAGATCACGGTCGCCGAGGAGCTGCTGCACACCTCGCTGCCGGACGACCCGTACCTCAGCACGCTGCTGCACGCCTACTTCCCGAAGGAGCTGCGCGAGCAGTTCCCCGAGCACCTGGTCAGCCACCCGCTGCGCCGCGAGATCACCACGACGGTCCTGGTGAACGACACGGTCAACACGGGCGGCACGACCTACCTGCACCGCCTGCGCGAGGAGACCGGCGCGTCGCTGGAGGAGATCGTGCGGGCGCAGACCGCGGCCCGGGCGATCTTCCGCCAGTCCCCGGTGTGGGACGGGGTCGAGGCGCTCGACAACAAGGTCGAGGCCGAGGTCCAGACGCGCATCCGGCTGCACGCCCGCCGCCTGGTGGAGCGCGGCACGCGCTGGCTGCTCAACAACCGGCCGCAGCCGCTGGAGCTCGCCGGGACCGTCGACTTCTTCGCCGAACGGGTTGAGCAGGTCTGGGGGCAGCTGCCCAAGCTGCTGCGCGGCGCCGACCTGGAGTGGTACCAGAAGATCTACGACGAGCTGACGGGCGCCGGCGTCCCGGAGGAACTCGCCACCCGGGTGGCGGGCTTCTCCTCGGCCTTCCCGACGCTCGACATCGTCTCGATCGCCGACCGCATGGGCCGCGAGCCGCTGGACGTGGCCGAGGTGTACTACGACCTCGCCGACCGGCTGCGCATCACCCAGCTGATGGACCGCATCATCGAGCTGCCCCGCTCCGACCGCTGGCAGTCCATGGCCCGCGCGGCCATCCGTGAGGACCTCTACGCGGCCCACGCGGCGCTGACCGCCGACGTCCTGGCGGTGGGCGACGGCGCCTCGACGCCCGAGCAGCGCTACAAGGCGTGGGAGCAGAAGAACGCGGCGATCCTCGGCCGGGCCCGCAGCACCCTGGAGGAGATCCAGTCGTCCGACGCGTTCGACCTCGCCAACCTGTCGGTGGCGATGCGCACGATGAGGACGCTGCTGCGCACGCACTCCTAGCACGTACGGCGTGACGGGCGCCCCGGGCCGGTTTCCGGCCCGGGGCGCCTCCTCTTGGCCCGCCTCAGGGCGATTCGACTGGAGGACTCACCGAATCCGGCTAAGGCTTGGGGCGTGACTGTGAACCTCTCCGAGGAGCGGGCGGCCGCCGCCCCCGCCCTCCCGGTCAAGCGAGTCGTTCTCCAGGCGGTGTCCATCGTGCTGGCCTCCGCCTTCCGCTTCCTCGTCCAACGGACCTGGGTGTTCGGGCACGATGCGCGCCGCGCCTAGACCGGCCGTCGCCGCCGCGCAGGCCGCCGCCGCGGTGGTCCTCCTGCTGCTGCTCCTGGTCATCGTCCGGCTGCCCTGGGCCGGTGACCTCGGCATGCACGCGGCGACGCTCCAGCGCCTGCGGCACGACCCGGTCGACCCGGGCGATCCGCTGGTCGACGCGGACACGCCGAGCCCGTACTACTCGCCCTGGATGCTGGTGCTCGGCTGTGTCGCCCGGGTCAGCGGCCTGTCGGTCTTCGTCGTGCTGCGGCTCGGTGCGCTGGCCGGGCTCGTGCTGCTGGTCACGGGCGTGTGGCGGTATGTACGGACCTTGACCGGGCACCGGGCCGCGCCCGCGCTGGCCCTGCTGAGCCTGCTGTTCCTGTGGGGGACGGCCGTGTTCAAGTGGAGCGGCTTCTACGGGCTCGACTCGCTGGCTCTGACGGTGTCGTACCCGAGCCTCTTCGCGCTCGGGCTGGCCTTCCACCTCTGGGCGTGGCTGGGGCAGGCGGTGCGCGCCGGTGCCGGGTGGGGCGCGTGGCTCGGGCTGGGAGTGCTGTGGGCGGTCGTCCTGCTGTGTCACCAGTTCTCCGGGGTGGTGGCGTCCCTGGGGGCGGCCGCGACGGTGGTGGCCGCCCGGCCGGACCGGCGGGTCCGGCTCCGGCTCGGCGGCGCACTGGTGGTGGGGCTCGGGGTGCTGGCGCTCTGGCCGTACTACGACTTCTTCGCGCTGTTCGGAGCGGGGGACGGGCTGGAGGCGGTGCACCGGCCGTTGTACGAGGACCTGCTCGGGCGGTACTGGCTGGTGCTGATCGGGGTAGTGGCGCTGGGGGCGCGGGCGGGGCGCGACCGGTGGGACCCGCTGGTGCTGTTCTTCGTGCTGGGTGTCGCGGTGGTGACGGCCGGCGGGGTCGGCGGTCACTACTCCTGGGGGCGGGCGCTGCCGGCGGTGCTGATTCCGGCGCAGCTCGCGGCGGCCGTGGAGGTGTGCGAGGCCGGGCTGCGTGCGGTGCGGACGGGGTGGGCGTGCGTGCTGGGCGCGGCGCTGGCGATCGGGGCGTGGACGCAGGCGGGGGCCGTCGGGTACGTCGTCGAGCCGCGGCACCTGCCGGAGGCCGTCGCGGAGAGGTACCGGCGGCCGTGGGCGGGGTACCACTGGATGACGCGCTGGGTGCGGTACGGGGATGTGGTGATGGCGCGGGAGGGCCGGCCGGCCAGGCAGATCCCGGCGTACGGGGCGTACACGGTGGCGCCCGGGTATCCGGACTTCTTCCTGCCGGACGAGCGGCGGCGTGAGGGGGCGGTGCGGAGGTACTTCGCGGAGGGCACGCCGGGGACGGAGCGGCGGGAGATTCTGCGGGAGTACGGGGTGCGGTGGGTGGTGGACACGGCGGGCGGGACCGGGGGAGCGGGATTGCGGGAGGTGGCTCGGGGGCCGGAGGGGCAGGTGCTGTACGCGGTGGAGCGTTAGCGGGGTGCTGAGGGGTGCTGCGGGGTGGCGGCCGGGGCAGCCACCCGCCGCTGGAGCCGCCCACCCTCGCAGCCGCCCACCCCTGTGCCGCCCCCGGCGGCACACGTGCCCGCAGCCGGGTGGCTACCGCAACGCGCTCGCCACCAGCCTCGCTGCCCGTTTCACCCTCGGGCGGGCCAGCCTGCGTACCGTCGGGCGGATCACTCTCGCCGTCAGTCCCACCGGTTCCCAGCGGACCTGGAGGCGGCCCGGGCCGTGCCCCTCCGGTTCCACCGTCAGGCGGTGGGACGGGAGGCGGGTCGTCAGCGTCGGGAAGGCCAGGGGCGCCAGCAGCAGACCCGTGTGGGACAGGCCCTGGTGCTGGAGGCGCAGCAGCGGGTGGCGGATCCCCGCGAAGCCCTGGAGGGGGAGCGCGGCAGCCCCGAGGTCGAGGTGGGCGTGGCCCTCGAAGAGGCCGGGGCGGACGGGGGAGAGGCGGAAGGGGACGCTGAGCCGGCGGCCGCCCGGGGCGATGAGGAGCGTGGCGCGCTGCGGCCCGACCGGAAGCCGCAGCGCCGGGTCGTACGTGCGGACGGTGAGGTCGATCGCGGCGCCCGGGCCGCGGGTGATCTCCGTGATCTCGTGGCGGAACTGGGCGCTCGGGAAGGGACGGGTCGCCAGTTCCAGGTCGGAGACGTCCAGTTCGCGGCGTGACCACTCGGAGTCGGGGACCCGGTCGCCCCAGTAGGTGCGGCCGTCCGCGTCGGTGACCACGCGCCGCGGTCCGACTCCGTGCCCCAGACCCCGGGCCGCGAGGCGGGCCTCCGGCAGCCGCCGGTCGCGGATCAGCTGGAGGACGACGCGTTCGGCACGCGGGAGGCGGGCGAACGCGCCCGGGGTGAGCGTGTCGAGGTAGGGCGTGACGATGTCGGCGAAGGACGTCAGCCAGGCGTCGTCGCGGTACGGCAGGTCACCGGCGTACATGCGGAAGTCGTGCTTGAGGAACTTGTGGTCCTTGTCCTCGCGCAGCGACTCGTGCCCGCTCTCGGCCAGGAACGCGTCGATGAGCCGCTGGACGTGAACCCGGTCCCGGACGTTGGCGAGCTTGTGCCGCTGGTTGGATATGGAGGCCGTCTCGGAGGCCGCGAAGGGCGCCACGTACCAGCGGTAGACCGGCTCGGGGACGATCGTGAAGCTCTTGGCCAGGCAGTACGCCTGGGCCGAGAACAGCTGGTCCTCGTAGTGGATGCCCTCGGGGAAGCGCAGGCCGTGCCGGTCGAGGAAGGCGCGGGCATACATCTTGCTCGTCGACAGGTGCTCGAACAGCAGCCGCGGGTCCGCCTCGATGCCGTCGAGGGTGCGCCGCTCGGCGACCAGGTGCGGCATCCACGTCGAGCGGCGGCCGTTGTCCACGCGGATCCGTTCCACCGCGCCCATGGCGAAGTCGATCTCGCGTTCGCGGTGCGCGGCGAGCAGAGTTGCGACGGCGTTCTCGGGGAGTTCGTCGTCGCTGTCGAGGAACATCAGGAACGGGGCACGGGCGATCCGCAGCGCGCGGTTGCGGGGGACGCTGCAACCGCCGCTGTTGCGCTCCAGGCGGAGGTGGCGGACGCGGGGGTCCCGGGCCGCCAGCCGCTGCGCCACCGCCGGGGTTTCGTCGGTGGAGTGGTCGTCGCTGATGATGATCTCGATGTCGGTGTGGGTCTGGCGGCGGACCGAGTCGACCGCGCGGGTGAGCCGTTCGGCGTCGTTGTAGACGATGACCGTCACGGTGACGTCGGGGGTGCTCATGCGGTCGCCTCCTGCGGGGTCGGGGCCGGGGTGCGCTCCTCGACCGGCAGCACCGGCGGCAGGTCCCGTTCGTCCTGGCCGAGGAAGACCCGGCGCACGACGCGTTCGGCGGCGCGTCCGTCGTCGTACTCGCAGAACCGGCGTCGGAAGACGGCCCGGGTCTTCGCCGCGTTCTCGTCGCGCCAGGCCTCGGTGGTGAGGATCTCCGTCAGCTCCTGCTGGGTGCGGGCGACCGGGCCCGGGGCCTGGTCCATCAGGTCGAAGTAGACGCCTCGGGTCGTGCGGTACGTCTCCCAGTCGTCGGCGTAGATCACGATCGGCCGGTCGAGGTTGGCGTAGTCGAACATGATCGAGGAGTAGTCCGTGACCAGGGCGTCCGCCGCCAGGCACAGCTCCTCGACCGGGTCGTAGGAGGAGACGTCGACGATCCGGCCGCTGCGGCGCAGGTTGGTGAGCGGGGAGGCGGCGCCGCCGTAGAAGTAGTGGCCGCGCACGAGCAGGACCGTGTCCTCGCCCAGGCGGTCGGCGAGGGTGGCGAGGTCCAGGCGCGGGGTCCAGCCGGCCTCGTAGTCGCGGTGGGTGGGCGCGTAGAGGACCGCCCGGCGTCCCCGGGCGATGCCGAGCCGGTCGCGGACCGCGCGGATCTCACCTGCGCCGGCCGTGTAGTAGACGTCGTTGCGCGGATACCCGTGGTCCAGGGAGACGTAGCGCGACGGGTACGCGCGCTCCCACATACGGGTGGTGTGGCTGTTGGCCGAGACGCTGAAGTCCCACTTGTCGATGCGCTCCAGCAGCGCCCGGAAGTCCAGGCCCTGCGCGGCGGCCGGGAACGCCATCTGGTCGATGCCCATGCGCTTCAGGGGCGTGCCGTGGTGGGTCTGGACGTGAATCGCGTCGGGGCGTTTGACCACCGCGTTGGGGAAGTTGACGTTGTTGACGAGGTACTTGGCGGTCGCCAGCACCTCCCAGTAGCGGCGGCTGCCGGGCACCACGTGGTCGGTGCCGGGCGGCAGCAGCGCCGCGTTCTCCTGCGTGACCACCCACACCGGGTGGATCTGCGGGGCGAGTTCGGTGAGCTTGGCGGCGATCGCGGCCGGGTTGCAGGCGACGCCGCGGTTCCAGTACGCCGAGAACACCGCGAGGTGCGGGTTGACCGGGCGGCCGAGCGCCCTGCGGTACTGGTGGTCGCGGAGCATGGCACCGGCCTGGCGCTTCCGGGCCCGTACGGCCGACCTGGCGGTGCGGCGGGTGCGGTTGACGGCCTGGAAGGCCCGGTACTTCGCGTAGGCGCCCTCCTCCAGCAGGGAGCGGCGGACGCCTTCGAGCCCGCCCGGGTGGCGGTAGCCCTCGGGGCGGTGGCGCAGGGCGGCCAGGGACGCCCGGCGGAAGAACTCCCGTGCGACCTCCTCCGGCATGCCGCCGCGCGCGAAGGTGCGCAGGCAGTCGCGGACCATGACGTCATAGAGCACGGTGTGCACGGGGCGCCGGTCGCGGGTGAGTCCGAGGAGCGACTCGTAGCGCTCGACGAGGCCGTAGCGCTGCTCGGGCGTGACCGGGGGCAGGCTCGCGGGGCGCAGCCGGCGGTCCTCGTAGGCGACATGCGGCAGGCAGGCGACGCGCTCGGCGAGCAGCAGGGCGGCCAGGGCGGCGTACGGTTCGTCCTCGGTGCTGAGCCGTGACTCGTGCGCCCGCCAGAAGCCGGCGCGCAGCACGCGGGTGCCGAGCAGCGGGGTGAGCCGCAGCAGGGGCGCGCAGTCGTCGAGGGCGAGGTCGGCGCGGCCCGCCCGGGCGAGGAGCGGGCCGTCCGGGGAGGGCATGCCGGAGGTGTGCCAGGTGCTGCGGACGTGGTCCAGCAGGAGGACGTCGACCTCGCCGGGGAGCTCGGCCACCCGCTCCGCGACCGTGCGCGGGGTGCCGGCGGGCAGGCCGTCCTTGGCGTGGACGAAGTGCAGCCAGCGGCCGGACGCCCGGGCCGCGCCCGCCGCCCGGGCCGCCGGATCGCCGGCGCCGTCCGCAAGCGGCACGACCTGGACGTCCGGGGTGTGCCGCTCGGCGGTCTCCCGGGCCCAGTCGCCGACCGCGGCCACGATCACCTCGGCGTCCGGCAGGGGATGGGCGGCGAGGGAGTCGAGGAGTTCCGTCAGATGGTCCTGAACGTTCGGCCCGTGGACGATGACACTGAGTTCGGCCATCCCGGGGACCCCCTCTCGCAGCGTGCACCGTATGCGGTCATGCTGCCATCAATGGGACGAAAGGGCCGACCGGGTGGGCCTCACGAGGGAACGGCGGCCTTGGGCTTCGGCTTGGCGGCCTTGTCGCCGGTGAACGCCTCGTACTCCTTGAGGACGTCGTCGGTCGGGCCGTCCATGCGCAGTTCCCCGCGCTCCAGCCACAGCACGCGGTCGCAGGTGTCGCGGATCGACTTGTTGTTGTGGCTGACCAGGAACACCGTGCCGGCGTGCTTGCGCAGCTCGCGGATGCGCGCCTCGGAGCGCTTCTGGAAGGAGCGGTCGCCGGTGGCCAGGGCCTCGTCGATCAGCAGCACGTCGTGGTCCTTGGCGGCGGCGATGGAGAACCGCAGCCGGGCGGCCATGCCGGAGGAGTACGTCCGCATCGGCAGCGTGATGAAGTCGCCCTTCTCGTTGATGCCGGAGAAGTCGACGATCTCCTGGTAGCGCTCCTTGACCTGCTCGCGGGACATGCCCATGGCCAGGCCGCCGAGGTGCACGTTGCGCTCGCCGGTCAGGTCGTTCATCAGGGCCGCGTTCACGCCGAGCAGGGAAGGCTGGCCGTCGGTGTAGATGTGGCCGTTCTCGACGGGCAGGAGTCCGGCGACGGCCTTCAGCAGGGTCGACTTGCCGGAGCCGTTGGTGCCGATCAGGCCGATGGCCTCACCCCGGTACGCCACGAAGGACACGTTCTTCACGGCGTGCACCCGACGCACGCCGGAGGCCTTCTCGGTCTGCTTGCGGCGCACGATGCGGTTGAGGGCGGCGGTCGCGGAGCCGCGTCCGGCGCCGGTGCCGTTGACGCGGTAGACGATGTCGACGCCGTCAGCGATGACGGTGGGGATCTTCTCGCTCGGGTGCTCAGCCACGGCCGTACGTCTCCTCAGCCTTCCAGAAGTAGATGAAGCCGCCGACGCCGGCGACCAGCGCCCAGCCGACGGCGATCGCCCACACGTGAGCGGGGAGCTGGCCGGCGTGGAAGCTGTCGATCAGGGCGAAGCGCATCAGGTCGATGTAGACGGCGGCCGGGTTGGCGGCCAGGGCGATGGTCACCACGTGGGGCAGGCTGTCCTTCTGCGCCAGCTTGTCGATGCTCCACATGACACCCGAGACATACATCCAGGTGCGCAGCACGAACGGCATCAGCTGTGCGATGTCGGGGGTCTTGGCACCCATCCGGGCCATGACCATGGAGACGCCCGCGTTGAAGGTGAACTGGAGGAACAGCGCCGGCAGCGCCAGCAGCCAGGACACCCCGACCGGCACGCCGAAGCAGAGCAGGATGACGACCAGGGCCGCCATCGAGAACAGCAGCTGCTGGAGCTGCTGGAGGCAGAAGGACAGCGGCAGCGCGGCGCGCGGGAAGTGCAGGGCGCGGACCAGGCCGAGGTTGCCGGAGATGGCCCGGGTGCCCGCCATGATCGAGCTCTGCGTGAACGTCCAGATGAACACGCCGGTGACCAGGAACGGGATGTAGTCCGGCACGCCGTGCTTGGTGCCGAGCAGCACGCCGAAGATGAAGTAGTAGACCGCCGCGTTCAGCAGCGGGGTCATCACCTGCCAGACCTGGCCGAGTTTCGCCTGGCTGTACTGGGCGGTGAGCTTGGCGGTGGCGAACGCGGTGATGAAGTGGCGGCGGGCCCACAGCTGGCGCACGTACTCGGGCAGGGAGGGCCGGGCGCCGCTGACGGCCAGGCCGTGGCGGGCGGCGAGGGCCGCGAGGTCGTCGGCCGGGACCGGTGCCGGGGACTGGGGCGGTGTGTGGAGGACCGTACTCACATCCGCTGCTTTCGCTCGGGGGGAGGGGTGGGACCTGGGGTCGCGAAGAGCAAGGGCAGTGGTGGACTTTTACCGGACTCTTCACGGATTCTTACGTCGGGACGGGACCGTATCGTCGTAACGGGAGCGTACGACGGCCGAGCGTCGGAACGCAACCGTTTCGTCGTGACGCCCTATGCTGTCGGCATGACGACGAAGCCCGACGAGCCCCAGCAGCCGCCGCGCCGCCGGGCCCCCGCGGGGGCCGCCGTACTGCGGGAGGACGTGACGGAAGCGATCCGGGCGGCCGTCTTCGAGGAACTCGCGGCCGTCGGCTACGCGCGGATGTCCATCGAGGGGATCGCACGCCGGGCGGGCGTCGGGAAGACGGCGGTCTACCGCCGCTGGCGCTCCAAGCTGCACCTGGTGCTCGACATCGTCTCGGCGCTCGCCGTGCAGGGCCTGCCCGCGCCGGACACCGGCTCCCTCGAGGGCGACCTGCGGCTGCTCTACGAGGTGACGTCCCGCGCCCTGCGCCACCCCGTCGCCTCGCAGATCATCCCCGACCTCCAGGCCGAGGCGGCTCGCAACCCCGACATCGCCGAGGCCCTGCAGAAGGCCCTGCGCGAGGGCCAGGACGGCGTCGCCACGGGCATCGTGACGGCGGCGGAGCGCCGCGGCGAACTCCGCGCGGGCGTCGACCACGAGCTGGCCCTCGACCTGATCTCCGGTCCGCTGTACTGGCGCTCGGTGGTGATCCGCACCCCGAAACTCCCCAAGGGCTACCTGGACACGCTGGCCCGGGCCACGTCGGAGGGCCTGAAGGCGCTGTAGGCCGCCGCCTCGGCGGCGCTGGTGGGGGCCGCGCGGGGAGGCCGCGACGGCGGCCGGGGTGCGAGGCCGCGGGACGACGACCGCTTCCGGGGGCGCGCGCCCCGCGCGCGGGCGGGCCGCGGCGGACGTGCGGGGGCGCGGGCAGGTCTGCCCTGTCCCGGGTCCGGGCCGGGCCCCGGCGGGTGTGGACCGCGCTCGGGCGGGCCCGGCAGGCGCCGGGGGGTTCGGGCTGGCGCGCCGGGCTCGCGTCCGCGGAGGCGCGTCGGGCTCCGGTGGGTCAGTCTCGCTTCGACTCCGGATGGAGTCGCAGCCATCCCTCCCACGCTGAGGTGATCATGTCCCGGACGTCGTGTCGGGCCTTCCAGCCCAGCTCCGTGGCCGCCCGGTCGGCGGAGGCGACCACGCGGGCCGGGTCGCCCGGGCGCCGGGGGGCGACAGTGGGGGGCCGGTCGTGGCCGGTGACCTCGTTGATGCGGTCGATCATCTCGCGCACGGAGACGCCCTCGCCCCGGCCGATGTTGAGCGTGAGGCCGCGGCCGGGGGAGGAGCTCAGGACGCGGGCCGCCGCGACATGGGCCTCGGCCAGGTCGACGACGTGGATGTAGTCCCGCACGCAGGTGCCGTCCGGAGTCGGGTAGTCGTCACCGAAGATCCGCGGCGGCGCGTCCTCCGTGAGCTTCTCGAAGACCATGGGCACAAGGTTGAACACCCCGGTGTCCGCGAGCTCCGGGCTCGCGGCGCCCGCCACGTTGAAGTAGCGCAGGCACGCCGTCGACAGCCCGGTCGCCCGGCCCGTCGCGCGGACCAGCCACTCGCCGGCCAGCTTGGTCTCGCCGTACGGCGACATGGGCGCGCACGGCGTCTCCTCCGTGACCAGGTCCACGTCCGGCATGCCGTACACCGCCGCCGAGGAGGAGAAGACGAAGGACGGCACCCGCGCCGCCGTCACCGCGTCCAGCAGGACCCGCAGGCCCTCGACGTTCTCCCGGTAGTAGTGCAGCGGCAGGTCGACCGACTCGCCCACCTGCTTCTTCGCCGCGAGATGGACGACGCCGGTGACCGCGTGGTCCACCAGGGCGCGGGCGAGCCGCTCGGCGTCCAGGGTCGAGCCCACCACCAGCGGCACCCCGTCGGGCACGCGCTCGGCGATGCCGGTGGACAGGTCGTCGTACACCACCGCCCGTTCCCCCGCCACGGTCATCGCCCGTACGACGTGCGCGCCGATGTAGCCGGCGCCGCCGGTGATCAACCAGGTCATGTGCGGCCGTCCCCTCGTCAGTTGACCCGTGGTGGTGCTGTGCGCTGATCCGTCGTGGTCGTCGTACGCGCGTGCTCTCAGTGAAGCAGGCGGCGCAGTCGTGAGCGCGCGACCGACAGCACACCGCGTACGCCGGGGGCCACCCGCAGCGCCAGCGCTCCGGAGTGGGTGATGTACGGCTGTACGAGTACCACGCCGTGCCGGGCGCTCGGGACGGCGCCGCGGCGCAGCAGACCGGTGCCCGTGAGCGCGTGCGCGGTGACGTCACGGCTCGCGCCGTCGCGGAAGCGGATGCGAAGGCGCAGGTCCCAGGTGCCCTGGCCGCGCGCGGCCAGGGCAGCGAGGTCGACGGTCGTCTCCGCCCACCAGGTCCCGGCGGACTCGGGGCCGGTCCCTACGGCCTCGGCGCCGGACCCGTACGGCGTGAGCGCCAGGGTCGCGCCGCGGACCACCACGTCCCCGTCGTCCCGGTGCCGCCACTGCGTCTCCACCGTCTCCGGCCCCGCCTGCGCCACCCGCCCGTACAGCTCGTGCAGCCGCAGCCGCAGCCGGGCGTCCCGCCCCCGTTTCCGCAGCTCCGCGTCGACCGCGAGGGGCAGCGCACCCACCGGCCGGGCCAGCAGGGGTTCGAGGGAGACCTGGGGGAGGTCGTCCGACCACACGGGCGTGCCGTCCGCGGCGTGGGCGTACGGCGGGCACAGACGGGCCGGGCGGGCCGCGAGCTCCCGCAGCCGGGGCAGGTCGCGCGGCTCCGGACAGGCCAGGACGACCCGCCCGGCCAGCCGGCCGGGAGCGGCCGGGTTGCGCGCCCAGTCGTCGGCGTCGTACTCGGCGAGATGCGCCCGCGTGAGTTCCCACCAGGCGCGCCGGTAGGCGGCGTCGCGCAACCCCAGTTCGCGCAGGTACATCCGCAGGTCGTGGTCAAGGAACTTGGCGCGCACGGCCCGCGCGAGTTCCTTCTGCCCCGCGCCCAGCAGCACCTCGTACGCCTGCCGGCAGGCCTCCGTACGGGCCCGCCAGTTCGCGACCCCGGCCCGGTCCAGGGAGATCGACAGCCGCTCGGCGGACCGGCGCACGTGCCAGACGTACACCCGGTCCGGGATCAGGGCGATGCGTGGGGCCGCGGCGAGCACGCGCGCGGTGAAGACCACGTCCTCGTAGGGGAAGCGGCCCTCGGGGAAGCGGATGCCGTGCGCGCGCAGGAAGGCGGTGCGGTAGAGCTTGTTGACGCAGAGCGTGTCGTGGACCAGGCGTGTACGCCGCGCGGGGTGCGGCACCACCGCGTGCAGCGCGTACAGGCGGGCCTGCCAGGGGACTTCACGGCCCGACGGCACCTCCCGGCGCACACACAGGCCGCTCGCGACCTCGGCGCGCGCGCCCGACGCGGCCTCCAGCAGCGCGGCGACGGCGCCGGGCGGCAGGACGTCGTCGCTGTCTAGGAACATCACGAACGGCGAGGTCACCGCGTCGAGCCCGGTGTTGCGGGGGGTGCCGCAGCCGCCGCTGTTGACCCGGCGGCGAATCACCTTCAGGCGCGGCTCCGAGGCGGCGAGCCGGTCGAGCAGGCCCGCGCTGCCGTCCGTCGAGCAGTCGTCCACGGCGATCACCTCGCGCACGGCGGGCCCCTGGGCGAGCGCCGAGCGCACGGCGTCCGTCACATGGGCGGCGTCGTCGTAGCCGATCACCACGACGGCGACCTCGGCGAGCGGCCCCCGGGTGTCCCTCTCGGCATGCGTCTCGGCGTTCATCCCAGCGGATCGTAAGCCGGGCGAATGACATGAAAGTGGTAACACACCACTGAACCCGGTCAAAGAGCTTCAATCATCGCAGAATCGGGCCGTGGAGAGCGGACAGTCGAGGGGGAGCGGCCGGTTCGAGGCGGGCACGGCGGCGGTGGCGGTGTCCGTGGCGGTGATGCTCTCGACCGGGTTGTGGGGTCTGGACCGCGGCGGCATGTGGGGCGACGAGAGCGTCACCTTCCAGGTCGCGCAGCGCACGGTCCCGCAGATCTGGCGGCTGCTGCACGAGGTGGACGCGGTGCACGGCCTCTACTACCTGTTCATGCACGCCGTCCTCGCCGTCCACCCGAGCGAGGTCGTGCTGCGCCTGCCGTCGGTGTGCGCGGCGGCGGCGACCGCCGGCCTGGTCGCGGCCCTGGGCGTCCGGCTGGCCGGCCCGCGGGTGGGCCTGTGGGCCGGTGTCCTCTACGCGATCACGCCGATGGCCGGCCACTACGCCCAGGAGGGACGGTCCTACGCGCTCGTCGCGGCGGGCGTGGCCGGGGCGACCCTGCTGCTGGTGAGGGCCGTGGACGCGGGGGGCGTCCGGGCCTGGTGGCCGTACGGGACGGTCGTCGCCCTGACCTGTGCGCTGCACGAACTGGCGGTGCCGGTGCTGGGCGCGCACGCGGTGACGCTGGCGCTGCTGCGGGTGCCGAGGAGGGTCTGGTCCGGCTGGGGGCGGGCGACCGGGGTGGTCGCGCTGCTCCTGCTGCCGCTGGTGTGGGTGTCCCAGGGGCAGTCCGGGCAAGTGGCGTGGCTGGTGTCGCCGGGCTGGGACCGGGTCGAGAGGCTGGCCAGGAACTTCTCCCCGGGCCCGGCGGGGCCGGTGTTCTGGGGGGCGCTGCTGCTGACGGCCGTGGGGCTGCGGGAACGGCGGACGGCGGCGGTCGCGCTGCCGCTGCTGCTGGTGCCGCCCGCGGTCCTGATGACCGTCTCGCAGGCCCGGCCGCTCTATCACGACCGGTACGTGCTCTACGCGCTCGCGGGCGCGTCCCTGCTGATGGCGGCCGGGGCCGGGCGGGTGGGCCTGGCCCTGGGGCGTGTGCGGTTCGACGGGCGGCGGATGCGGGTCGGTGGCCGGCAGGTGCGCGCCGTGCTGGGTGTCACGGGGGTCCTCGTTCTCTCCACCACCTTCCTGACGCAGCTCCCGGTGCATCGCCAGGACAGGTCCGCCTCCCACCGCCCGGACAACCTCGCCGGGGTCTCCGCGCTCGCCGTCCGGCAGATGCGGCCCGGCGACCCGGTGCTGTTCGTGCCGTCGGTCGGCAGGCTCGCCGCGCTGGCCTACCCGAAGGGGTTCCGGCGGACCCGGGACATCGCGCTGCGGGAGTCCGCGCCCCGCTCCGGGACGCTGTGGGGCCGGGAGGCCACACCCGGGGAACTGCGCCGGCGGCTCGCCGCGGTGGACCGCGTCTGGGTCGTCGCCGAGCGATCCGCGCTGGACCCGCGCCGCAGCCCCGCCGACCCGGTCGAGCGCACCAAGCTCGCGGTCCTCGCCGGGGAGTTCACCGTCCGAGAGGAGCACGTCCGGGAGGAAGGCATCCGCGACGACGTCCTCCTGCGCCTCTACGTCCGGCGCCGGACCGGAGACACCCCGACCGGCGAGGAACCACCCCGCGACCGCACCCCTGAGCTCTCCGCCGGCGCCCCACCCCTCGACACGCCAGGGGCGTGACGCGGCATGCCGGGGCCGTTCGCCCTGATCCCGGCCCGGAGGCGCCCCGGCGGCCGATGAGCCGCCCCGGCCGGCGGTCCGACCGCAGGCCACCTGCCGCGTCCGCCGCCGTTCTTGGCGGTCCGGCTTTCTCCCGGGTGCCCGAAGCGCCACCTGCGTGATGCCCGCGCTCCGGTTCCGGCGTGCAGGCGCGGCGTCTCGCCCCGGCCCCCGGCCCGGAGGCGCCCCGGCGGCCGATGGGCCGTCCCGGCCGGCGGTCCGACCGCAGGCCACCTGCCGTGTCCCCGCCTTCCGGCTTCAAGATGCCCGCTCGGCCCCCCGCCTTCCCTACGGCCGCAGCCGCACCCCCGCACTCGGTGCTGTCACGGCCGCTCGTCGGCCGGCGCACCCTCCCGCGGCTCGGCGAGCGCTGCCGCGTCCAGGGCGGTGGTGAGTTCGTCGAGGCGGCTGCGCAGGGCTCGGATCTCCTCGGGGGCGAAGCCGGTCGAGACGGCGATCCGGCGCGGGACCTGAAGCGCCCGTCCGCGCAGGGCGATGCCCTCCTCGGTCAGCCGCACCTCCACCGACCGCTCGTCGCGCGCACTGCGCTCCCGGCGCACCAGACCGGCCGCCTCCAGTCGCTTGAGCAGCGGCGACAGCGTGCCGGAGTCGAGCCGCAGGTGCTCGCCGAGCTTCTTGACGGGCAGCTCGTCGTGCTCCCACAGCACCAGCATCACCAGGTACTGCGGGTAGGTGAGCCCGAGGTCCTTGAGGATCTGGCGGTAGACGCCGTTGAAGGCGCGGGAGGCCGCGTGCAGGGAGAAGCAGATCTGCTGGTCCAGGCGGAGCCAGTCGTCGTCGGGCGTGTTCATGCGTCCAGGGTAGCTCGCGCCCGCCATTCAATTGCGCACAACTTAATTGTGTGCTCTAATTCTGGGTGTCGGGCGGCCCGGAAGCGGGCCGCCGATCGTTGACGTGAGAGGGAAGGTTTTCCATGGACGCGCTCTACACCGCTGTCGCCACCGCCACCCACGGCCGTGAGGGCCGGGCCGTCAGCTCCGACGGCGTGCTGGACCTCGCCCTGGGCATGCCCCAGGCGCTGGGCGGCAACGGCCAGGGCACCAACCCCGAGCAGCTCTTCGCCGCCGGTTACGCCGCCTGCTTCGGCAGCGCCCTCGGGCTCGTCGGCCGCCAGGCCAAGGTCGACGTCAGCGACGCCGCCGTGACCGCCGAGGTCTCCATAGGCAAGCAGGGCGAGGGCTTCGGCCTCGCCGTCACCCTCCGCGTGGAGCTCCCCGACAGCGTGGACGAGGCGACCGGCCGCAAGCTCGTCGAGCAGGCCCACCAGGTCTGCCCGTACTCCAACGCCACCCGCGGCAACATCGAGGTCGACCTCGTCATCGAGTAAGCCCCGGGGACACCGGACCTCACCCCCCGACCCGCGCCAGCACCTCCCCCGTCCGTCTGCTCCACGCCACCACCACGGCCTCCTCGGGCACCGGGTGCCAGCGCGTCAGCAGCAGCCAGCGCACGTGATAGCGGCGGACGACGGCGGAGCGCTCGGCGCGGGTCGAACCGGCGGCCAGATAGGCGCGCACGTCGGCCGCCCGGCGCTTGCGCTCCCGCTCGTCCAGGGCGGGGTCGGGCCAGATGGGCGCCGCGAGGTTCGGCCCGTACCCGGCGATCGCGTGACCGGCGAGGTACCCGTCGGTGATCACCACCTCACCGGGCCGGATGTACCGCGCCGCCCAGTCGTACGACGGCCAGCGCGTCGGCTGCGGAAAGCCCACCGGATCGACCGAGCGCGGCACCACCGCACCGGCGTGCACGGTGACGAACCCGACGCACACCCCGGCCGCCGCCGCCCCGCCCAGCACCCGCCGGGCCCGCCGCCAGGGCCGGGGCGCCGCGAGCTCCACCGCCAGGGCGAACTGCAACGGCACCAGCAGGGCCCACAGCGCCCGGGCGTACGTGTAGTGCCCGCTGACCCAGCCGAACGCCACGAGCAGGCACGCCGGCACGAACATCCACACCAGCGGATCACGCGCCGACCGGCGGGCCCGCACCCACAGCGCGGGCAGCCCGAGCAGCGCCAGCCAGGAGTTGGCGAGCATCCTCTCGTACAGCTGCCGGTGCATCGGGTCCATGCCGGTGTCGCCCACCAGCGTCCAGACGTCGTAGTACGGCCAGGTCAGGGCGACCGCCGCGCAGGCCGCCGCGGTCAGCGCCCAGCGGGCCACGACCGGCCGGCACCAGCCGCGCTGCCGGGACGCCACGAGCGCCACCGCCCCGGTCAGCGCCGAGGCCGCCGTGACGGGGTGGGTGAGCAGGATCAGCCCGTACAGCACGCCGATCCCGGCGTAGCCCCACCAGCCGCCCAGCCCGCTCGGGCCGACGAACCGCACGGCGGGGGCGTCGTCCCGCGCGCGCGTGACCGTCCAGGCCCACGCCCAGAACGTCAGTCCGATGGCGAGCGCGGACGGGTAGCCCAGGTTCGTCGTCATCGACATCAGCCCGAGGTAGCCGCTCCACAGGATCCGCGCGGTGCCCCACAGCAGCGTCATGAACAGCAGCGCCCACACCGGCGCCCAGGGACGCGGGGTGAGGGTCCTGACGAAACGGCCGAGCCCCGTCAGCAGCACCAGCAGGTGCACCGGCCCGGCGAGCTTCACGACCTCCCAGCCCGACAGCCCCGTCAGACGCGCCAGCACGCCCTGGGCGACGGCGTACGGGCCGTAGTACGGGCTGCCCTCGCCCGGCAGATCGGCCATGGTGTGCGCCGGGTGCAGCAGATCGGCCTTGAGACGCTCGACGACCGCCGCGTGCTGTCCGGCGTCGCAGCACAGCGGCACCCGCCAGAACGCCAGCGTCATCACCAGCCAGAACAGGGCGCCGTAGAACCGGTACGGGGTGAGCCTCCCGGCACGGCCGCCGCGCAGTGCGCTCGCGCCGCACACGGCCCGCCGGACCAGGGCCGGGGCGCTCGGGGCGCTCACAGGAGGGGGGAAGGGGTCTGGGGCATGCGCCGAATGTTCCCGCCGCCGCGCACGCCCTGACCCCGGGTCACTTCATCGGGTGAGGCCGCTACGCCCACCTGCCGCCCCGTCGCACAGCGCCTGCTGCGCCGCCGCCGGCCAGCGCGCGAAACGGAACCGCGTCCGTTCGGCCGCCCCGGTGAGGTTCCGCCAGAACCGCTCGGCGGTGAGCGGGGCGCGCACCGAGTCCCGCAGCTCGGCGAGTTCGCCGCAGCCCAGCGCGGCCCGGGCCGCCTCCACCGCCTCCCGCGACGTCCCGGCCCGCAGCAGATCGCGCTGAGGCGGATGCTTCACCGCCCACTCCGCGAAGACCCAGTGGTTGCGCAGGAACTTCTCGTGCCCGGGCCAGCTCCACCGCTCCAGCGCCAGATGCGCGCCGACCGGGCTGGCCAGCCCCCAGGCGTCGTTGACGTAGGCGTCCAGCGGCGCCGCCGCACCCGTCACACCGAGGTGACGGCCCACGATCACCACCTGGTACGGGGAGTCCGCGCGCGCCGGCGTGGCGTGCAGCCGCCGTCCGGCGTCGAAGTAGAGCAGCGTCGGCGAGGCGGCGCGCTCGGCCCGCGCCAGCATGGCGCGCCCCTCCGGCAGGGCGGGCCAGTTGGCCACCCAGGTCGCGGTGCGCACCGGGTTGTGGTCGCCGAGGCCCTCCACGTCGGAGCTGCGCACATTGAACGAGCCGGGCGTGCCGCGCACGTCGAACGGGGTGCGCAGCGGACTGACCGCCGCGCACAGCCACACCACCAGCAGCACGCTCGCGGCGCCGGTGAACCGGGTCGCGGGCACGACCAGCACCGGCAGGAGCAGCAGGAGCAGGGCGGGAAGGATCATGCGGGCGTGCATGTAGTCGCCGCCGACCCGGACGACGTACCCGGCCAGCAGCGCTCCCGCCACCGACGGAGCCAGCAGCACCGCGAGCGAGGCCCGGCGCGGGGCCCGGTCCTGCCGCTGCCGCCGGGTCCGGCGCACCAGCAGTGCGGCCAGCGCCCCGAGCACGGGGACGACGGGCCACAGCCAGTACGGCCCGAGCGTCTCCTGCACGTACCCGGCGCCCCGGCTCCAGTCGCTGGCGCTCGCCTCCTTGGCGATGGCGGGCAGCGGCACCAGGATCCCGTAGTAGCCGGCCCGGAACACCTCGTACGCCAGCGGCACCGCCCCCGCCGAGGCCAGGGTCGCCGCCGTGCCGCGCCGGGAGGGACGCAGCACCCACCACTGGGCCGCCAGGAAGCACGCCGTGACCACCGCCAGGTCGGGCCGGACCAGTGGACCCAGCCCGAACACGAAGGCCGCAGCGCACGTCTCCCGGGCCTCCTGGCCGCGCCGGGTCCGGGTCAGCAGCCACCACGACAGGCCGGTCCAGAAGGTGCCGAGGCCGCTCTCCAGACCCGAGGTCATGTACGACCAGAACGGCGGCACGGCCAGCAGCACGAACACGCCCGCCGGGAGCAGTGTCCCCGCGCCCCGGTGCAGCCGGCAGGTGGCGAGCAGGGCGAACGCGAACCCGGCCGTGCTCAGTGCCAGGCCGAGCCCGACCGCGAGGAACGCCGGGTCCTCGCCGGTGACCCAGGTGGTCAGCGCGAGCAGCCACTGCCACAGGGTGCCGGTCGAGCTCTCCGCCCGCTCCCCGACGTTGAACACGGGCCCGTTGCCCGCCAGGATCTGCCGGACCGGGCGCAGGTAGATCAGCCCGTCGTCGCAGATCCAGCGGCGCCGGTAGCCCAGCACGAACAGGGCCGCGGTGGGCACGGCGACCAGGGCGGCGTGCCACCCGGGCACCCACGGCAGCCGCTCGGCGGCGGCGGGCGGCCGGGCCGAGGAGGCCCGCTGGCCCGGCAGGGAGGGGACGGCCTCGGGGGTCGCGGGAGTTCTCATCTCTCGATCAGCGCCTCGGGTCGGGTGCGGACACCCTCGGTCCGGCGGGCCGCGGGCAGCAGCGCGCCGCCCCGCTCGCCCAGCATCAGCAGCCGGACGACCCGTTCGGCGGCCCGCCCGTCCTCGAACTCGCAGTAGCGCTCCCGGAAGCCCGAGCGCAGCCGCGCCGACTCCGCGTCCTGCCAGGTGCCGGACGCGAACAGCCAGGCCAGTTCCCGGTACGAGCGCGACACGTGGCCCGGCGCGTCGGCCGTGATGTCGAAGTAGGCTCCCCGGCTGGCCGCGAAGGCGCCCCAGTCGTCGGCGTGGACCACGATCGGCCGGTCCAGCAGGGCGTAGTCGAACATCAGGGCGGAGTAGTCGGTGACCAGCACGTCGGAGGCGAGCATCACGTCCTCCACGTGCGGCTCGTCGGTCGCGTCCACCAGCACGCCCCGCCGGTGCAGGTCGGACAGGCCGAGGCCCCGGGCCACACCCGCCGCCAGCGACGGGTGCAGCCGGACGACCAGCGTGTGCCCGGGGCCCAGGTCCGCGGCGAAGCGGGCGAGGTCGAACCGGTCGACATGGCCGCCCCGCCGGTAGTCGCGGCGGGTCGGCGCGTACAGCACGACCGTGTCACCGGCCGGGACGCCGAGCCGTTCGCGCGCCTCCCGGACCCGCTCGGGACCCGCCCCGACCAGCGCGTCGTTGCGCGGGCTGCCGGTCCGCAGCGAGGTGAAGTGGCACGGGTAGGCCCGCTCCCAGACGCGCTCCGCGTGCCGCCCCGCGACCAGGCTGTAGTCCCAGCGGTCGGCCCGGCGCAGCATCTGCGGCACGTCGAAGCCGTGCCGGGCGCCCGGCTTGGTCAGCAGGTCGGCGCCCATGAACTTCAGCGGGGTGCCCTGGTGGGTGTGGAGGTGCACGCTGCCGGGCCGCTTGGCCAGGGTGCCGGGCCAGTTGACGTTGTTCACCCAGTACGTGGCCCGCGCCATGACCTCGTGGTAGCGCCGCGAGCCCGGCGTCACATGGTCGATGCCGGGCGGCAGCGCGTCCACCGCGTCCTCCCGGACCACCCACACGCCCCGGATGTGCGGGGCGATCTCCAGGGCCTTGGCGTGGATCGCGGCCGGGTCGCCCGAGACACCCCGGTGGTGGCACGCCGCGTAGACGGCGAGGTGCGGGTCCAGGGGGCGCTTCGACTGGGCCGCGTACCAGCCGCGCGCCGCCGTCTCCGACGCCTTCCTGACCGCCCTCCGCTGCCCGCCCAGGGCGGCCGCGCGCAGCTCCCGCAGCCCGCGCGCCGCCGCGTACGACGCGTACGGCGCCGAGGCCAGCAGCCGCATCTCGACCCCGCGCCAGCCGTCCGGGAGGGGAAAGCCGCCCTCGGGGAGGTGACGGCGGTGGAAGGAGCGGATCTCGCGGTAGAAGTCGCCCCGGTCCGCCGGCCGCACCCGGTCCTCACGGGCCAGCACGAACAGCATGTGGTCCAGCGCCCGCTCCAGCAGCAGCGGCCGCGCCCAGTCCAGGTCGGGGCGCTGCTCCAGGAACGTGAACAACCCCTCGTACTGCGCGAAGATGTCGAAGTGCCGGCGCCCGGGCGTCTTGGTGATCGCGCCCTGCCTGCGCTGCCGGTACTCCACGCCGATCCGGTCCAGACAGGCGATGCGTTCGGCCAGCACCATCGACCGGTAGGTCACCGGCGCGTCCTCGTACAGCCCCGCCGCGTACCGCAGACCGTGCTCCTGGAAGAAGGCCCGCCGGTAGGCCTTGTTCCAGGCGACCAGGAACAGCTTCAGGTACTGCGGGCTCTGACGGATGCCGAAGGTCTCCAGACCGGCCGAGGCCAGCAGGTCCGCCGCCTCGCTGCGCCCGCCGCGGCCCCAGTAGTGGGTGCGCACATGGTCGAAGACCAGGATGTCCGGGTCGCCGGTCACCGCGAGGCGCGCCGCGACGGCGGCCAGCAGACCCGGCGTGTAGTGGTCGTCGCTGTCCAGGAAGAGCACGTAGTCGCCGGCCGCCTCGGCGAGACCGGCGTTGCGGGCGCGGCCCAGGCCCACGTTCTCCGGCAGGTGCAGCACCCGCACGCGGGCGTCACGGGCGGCGTACTCGTCGAGGATGGCGCCGCTGCCGTCCGGCGAGCGGTCGTCCACGGCGATCACCTCGAAGTCGCCGTAGGACTGGCCGAGCACCGAGTCGAGACACTCGCGCAGGAAGCCCTGCACCTTGTAGACGGGGACGATGATGCTGAAGCGGGGCACTTCTTCGGTCAGCTCCTCACGAGGGTGGCGGCGGGGGCCGGGACGCGCTCCGCGAGCGGGACCACGGGCGGGATCGACGCGGGCGGCTCCCCCAGCAGCACCCGGCGCACGACACGCTCGGCCGCGCGCCCGTCGTCGAACTGGCAGAAGCGCTCCCGGAACGCGGCACGCAGGGACGCCGCCGACTCGTCCGCCCAGGAACCGTCGCGGAACACGGCCGCCAGCTCCCCGGGAGTGCGGGCGACCCGGCCGGGCGGCAGTTCCATCAGGTCGAAGTAGACGCCCCGGGTCTCCCGGTAGACGTCCCAGTCGTCGGCGTACACGACGATCGGCCGGTCCAGGTTGGCGTAGTCGAACATGATCGACGAGTAGTCGGTGATCAGCGCGTCCGCGGCCAGGCACACGTCCTCCGACGAGCGGTGCCCGGTGACGTCGATGATCCGGCCGCCGCCCCTGCTCGCCCCCCGGTCGTAGAAGTAGTGGGCGCGCAGCAGCACCACGTAGTCGTCGCCGATCGCCTCGCAGAACTCCGCCAGGTCCAGCCCCGTCTCGAAGCCGGTGGCGTAGTCGCGGTGCGTGGGCGCGTAGAGCAGGGCCTTCTTGCCGTGCGGGACGCCCAGTTCCTCCCGGACGCGGAGGACGTCCTCGGTGGACGCCGTGCAGTAGACGTCGTTGCGCGGATAGCCGTACTCGAGGGTCTCGTGGGCGCTCGGGAACGCGCGCTCCCACATCTCTGTGGAGTGCCGGTTGGAGGTGAGGTTGTAGTCCCAGCGGTCCACCCGGGCCAGCAGCCTGGCGAAGCTGCCGGTCGCCGCGGCCACCACCGGGTACGTCGCCTGGTCGGCGCCCATCGTCTTCAGCGGTGTGCCGTGCTGGGTCTGCAGGTGCACGCTGCCGGGGCGCTTGACCACGGCGTCCGCGAAGTTGGCGTTGTTGACGAGGTACTTGGCGCGGGCCAGCACCTCCCAGTACTCCCGGCTGCCGATCACCGCGTACTCCACGTCCGGCGGCACACTGCCCACCGCGTC
This sequence comes from Streptomyces sp. NPDC043685, assembly GCF_056436585.1. Lineage (NCBI taxonomy): Bacteria > Bacillati > Actinomycetota > Actinomycetes > Kitasatosporales > Streptomycetaceae > Streptomyces > Streptomyces sp. NPDC043685. The sequence goes on from NZ_JBWKCH010000002.1 coordinate 49,442, forward strand.
CGGCTCCACCAGGAACACCGCGCGCAGGTGCGGCGCCAGCTCACGGGCCTTGGCGTGGATGGCGGCGGGGTTGCAGGCGTAACCGCGGCCCCAGTACGCGCAGTACACGACGAGGTTCTCGTCGAGCGGGCGGCGCAGAGCCGCCGCGTAGCGCAGCCGGGTGCGCAGCCCCCGGGGGCGGGGGAGCAGGGCGGCGGCCCGCGACGCCGTCCGGTTGCCGGTCCGCAGGGCGCGGAAGGCCGCGTACGACCCGGAGGCCAGCAGCCGGTGCTGGACGCCGAGGCTGCCGCCCGGCGCCCGGTGGCCGGCGGGGCGGTACTGCCGGTACAGCGCGCTCGCCCGCCGGAAGAACGCCCGTCGCCCGGAGGTCAGCCGCCGCGGATGGGCGGCCGTCTTCAGCACGGCGGCGAAGAGCTGCTCGAACAGCGGCACCAGCCGGTCGCCCGGCAAGTCCTGCTCCACGGCCCGTGTCAACACCAGCTCGGTCTGGTCGAGCAGCTCGGCGTGGTGCTCGCCGGGGAGGTTCAGGAGGTTGCCCTGCCGGCGCAGCAGATGCCGGACGACGACCGTGCGCAGGGCCGCCACCCGCTCCGCCCGCAGGGTGACCAGACCGCCGAACCCGACGTCGGTGAAGTGGTCCCCCGGGAAGGTGATGTCCTGCTCGGTGAGGAAGGCCCGGCGGTGCAGCGCGCTCCACGCCGGCAGTGCCACACCCGTCAGCTTCGGGAACCGGCCGGGGGAGAAGGCCCCGTCCGGCGCTTTGGCCAGCAGGGGCGCTGCCGGGTTGGTCGGCTCGCCCTCCCACCAGGGGGCGCGCTCGTGCTCGAAGTACAGGACGTCGACCTCGCCCACCGCGCTCAGCCGGGCGTCCAGCGCCGCCAGCGCCCCCGGGGCCAGGACGTCGTCGCCGTCGAGGAACAGCACATGGCCGCCGACCGCCGCCCGCAGCCCGGTGGTGCGCGCCCCGGCCAGACCGGCCGACGGCGGCGAGTGCACCGGCGTCACCCGCGAGTCCCGCTCGGTGTACCCGGCGACGACGTCCGCCGCCGGCGCGTCGGGTGCGTCGCAGACCGGGATCAGCTCGAAGTCGCCGAAGGACTGGGCGAGGACCGAGTCCAGCGCCAGGGACAGCCGTCCCACGACCCCGTGGGACGGAACGACGATGCTGAAGCGGGGCATTCTGCTCTTTCTGTCAGGAGGCGGATCTGCCGGAGTCGGAAGTCCTCAGGCGGAGCGCGGGCGTCCGGGCCGCCCGGACGGACGGCAGGAGGGCGGTCGGCAGGAGGGCGGCCTGCTGGGTCTCGGCCGCGACGGGCTGGAGGGCATGCGGACTCCCCGGGGTGAGACGTGGTCAGAGGCTGTCGGCGACCGCGTGCGGCCCGGCCGGCAACGGCACCGTGGTGAGCGGCTCACGCGTCAGCGAGGCCGCCGCCGAGGGCACCGGCCGGCGCTCGCCGAGCGGCACGACCGGCGGTAGCTCCGACTCCCCGAGCACGACCCGGCGCACCACCCGCTCGGCGGCCCGGCCGTCGTCGTAGGCGCAGAACCGCTCGCGGAACGCCGCGCGCAACTGGGCCGAACGGGAGCCGCGCCAGTGGCCGGTGGCGAAGATGTCGATCAGCTCGTCCTCCCCGCGAGCGACCGCACCCGGCGGGAAGTCCCGCAGGTCGAAATAGGTGCCCCGGGCCGCGTCGTACGCCTCCCAGTCGTCGGCGTGGATCACGATCGGCCGGTCCAGGTTGGCGTAGTCGAACATCAGCGACGAGTAGTCCGTGACCAGGGCGTCCGACGCCAGGCAGAGCGACTGGACGCTCGGGTGGCCGGAGACGTCGACGACCCGGCCGCAGGTGGTGGTCAGCGGGGCGTCGTAGGCGTGGTGGGCGCGGGCCAGGACGACGAAACGCGGGCCGAGGCGCCGCACGATCCGCTGGAGGTCCAGGGCGTGGCGCTGGGAGCGGCGGTAGTCGCGGTGGGTCGGCGCGTACAGGATCGCCACGGCGCCCCGCGGGATGCCGAGCGAATCGCGCAGCCGGGCCACGTCCGCCTCGGTCGCCGTGCGGAACACGTCGTTGCGGGGGTAGCCGTACTCCAGCATGGTGTAGCGGCCTGGGTGGACCCGTTCGTGGGTCAGGGTGGTGTGGCGGTTGGCGGACAGCACGTAGTCCCACCGGTCGACGTCCTTCAGCAGCCGGGCGAAGTCCCGCCCCCGGGCCGCCGCGGGGCGCTCCTGGAGGTCGAGGCCGATGTGGCCCAGCGGGGTGCCGTGCCCGGTCTGGATCAGGACCTGGCCCCGGCGCTTGGCCAGACGGTCGTCGAAGCCGGTGTTGCTGACCAGGTACCGGGAGCGGGCGAGCGCCGTCCAGTAGCCGGCCGACCCGGGGACGAGGCGGCGCGGGCCGGGCGGGATGGTGTGGTGGTGCTCGGGGCGGGCGACCCAGGAGGTGCGGATGTGCGGCGCGAGATCGCGGAACGCGGCCTCCAGCGCGCCCGGGTTGCAGCCGTGGCCGCGCCCGTCGTAGGCGGCGAAGACAGCGCGGTCGGCGCGCAGCGGCAGACACCGCTGGAGGCGGTAGTGGGTCCTCAGGGCGGCCGACCGGAGCCCTCGCAGCAGCTTCCCGGCGGTCCTGGCGGCGGCGCGGTGCAGGGCCGACGCCAGCTGGAGGATGCGGTAGGTGCGGTGCAGGCCGAAGCGGATCAGGACGTGGTGGATCCGGCAGCGCAGGGGGACGGTGACGCCGGGGGTGCGGTAGCGGCGGTAGTGGGCGCGGGCCCGGCGCAGGAAGTCCGCGCGCGAGCCCCGGGGGAGCCGGTCCCGCCGGGAGTACACGATGGCCAGGTGGTGCACCATGCGGCGGAACAGCACCGGCCGCCACTGGGCCAGCGCGGGGCGCTCGTCGAGGTAGGCGAAGACCCGGTCGTACTGCTCGAAGACGTCGAAGTGCCGCTCGCTGGTGGTGCGCAGGATGCTGCCCTGGCGCCGTTGCCGGTAGTACACACAGACCCGGTCGAGGGTCGCGATCGACTCGGCGGTCATCAGCACCGGGTACGTCCACGGTGTGTCCTCGTAGACGCCGGGCGGGAAGGCGAACTGCTCCCGCTCGACGAACTCCCGCCGGTAGGCCTTGTTCCAGGCGACCATCAGCAGGCGCAGCAGCCCCGGCCGGTCCTCCAGGCGGAACGGCGCCGGGCCCCGCTCGGTGAGCTGGCGGGCCGCCTGGTTGCGGATCGCCTCCCCCGTCCAGTAGGTGCGGGCGTAGTCGAAGACCAGCACGTCCGGCTCGCCGGTCTCCTTCAGCCGGTCGGCGATCGAGCGCAGCGCGTCGGGCGTGAGCGTGTCGTCGCCGTCGAGGAACAGCAGGTAGTCACCGCTCGCGTGCGCCGCCCCGGCGTTTCTCGCGCGGCCCAGCCCGACGTTCTCCGGCAGATGGACGGGGCGTACGCGCGTGTCACGGGCGGCGAACTCGTCGATGATCGCGCCGCACGCGTCCGGGGAGCAGTCGTCGACGACGATCAGTTCCAGATCGGGGCAGGACTGGGAGAGCACCGACTCCAGGCACTCGTGCAGGTACGCCTGAACCTGGTACGCGGGGACAATGACACTGAACCTGGGCAAGAGGCCATCCATCGGTCGGCGCGGGCGTTCGGCCCGGGAACGGCCGGTAGGCCGACTTGGTTACGCCGACTACGGCATCCGGGGGAACGCGGAAGGGGCGGCCCGCCCCCGGCCCGCCCCTTCAACTTGCTTGCGCCGACCCCTACTTGACCGCGCCCGCCATCACGCCGGACACGAACTGCCGCTGGAACGCGAAGAAGACGGCCAGCGGGACCACCATCGAGATGAACGCGCCGGGTGCCAGCACGTCGATGTTGTTGCCGAACTGCCGTACCTGCGTCTGCAGTGCGACCGTGATCGGCTGGCTCCCGGAGTCCGAGAAGATCAGCGCGACCAGCATGTCGTTCCACACCCACAGGAACTGGAAGATGCCGAGCGCGGCGATCGCCGGACCGCCGAGGGGCATCACGACACGGAAGAACAGGCGCAGTTCACCCGCCCCGTCGAGCCGCGCGGCCTCCAGCAGCTCCCGGGGGATCTCCGCGAAGAAGTTCCGCAGCAGGAACACCGCGAACGGCAGACCGAAACCGACGTGGAAGAGCACCACGCCGAGCACCGAGCCGAAGATGCCGATCTTGCCGAAGAGTTCGGCGATCGGGATCAGCGCGACCTGCACGGGCACGACCAACAGGCCGACCACACCGAGGAACCACCAGTCCCGGCCCGGGAACTCCATCCAGGCGAAGGCGTAACCGGCGAGCGAGCCGATGATCACCACCAGCAGGGTCGCCGGCACGGTGATCCACACCGTGTTCAGCAGGGAGCTGGTGATGTCCTCGTTCTCCAGCAGCTTCGCGTAGCTGTCGAAGGTGATCTGCGAGGGCTCGGTGAACACCTTCCACCAGCCGCTGGCCGAGATGTCCTCCGGCGCGCGGAGGCTGGACAGCAGCAGCCCGATCGTCGGCACCAGCCAGAACAGCCCGACGACGATGAGGAACACCCGCAGCACCCCGCCGCTGACGGCCTCGGCGAGTCGCGATCCCAGCGACTGTCCGGCCTTCATCGCCGCACCTCCCGCCGCAGCCTGCGTACGTTGAACCACATCACCGGGATCACGAGCAGCAGCAGGAACACCGAGATGGCGCTGGCGATGCCCGGCTGGTCCTCGGAGAACCCCTTGCGGTACAGCTCCAGGGCGAGGACGTTCGCGTCGTCCTGGGAGGATCCCGGAGCGATGATGAAGACCAGGTCGAAGATCTTCAGCACGTTGATCATCAGGGTGACGGCGACGACCGCGAGGACCGGCGCCAGCAGCGGCACCGTGACACGTCTGAACACCTGCCACTCGCTCGCGCCGTCGACCCGGGCCGCCTCCAGCAGCTCCCGGGGCACGCTCGCGAGCCCGGCCGCGATCAGCACCATCGCGAAACCCGCCCACATCCAGATGTACGAGCCGATGATGGCCGGGGTGACCAGGGACGGGCCGAGCCAGTCCAGGCCGGCGTAGGGCTCCTTGAAGTTGCTCGCCGGGAGCCGGAGTTGTGCGCCGTCGGCCGAGGCGGGCAGGGTGAAGGTGCCGTCGCCTGCGGCCGTCGCCGACGCCACCACCCTGCCGTCCTTCACGGCCTCGACCCTCATGCCGGCGTAGCCCAGTTCGGAGGCGTCGACGCTGTTGAGCCTGCCGACGCCCTTGCCGCGGGTGAAGTCCTGCCAGGTCGTGCCCGTGACCTTGCCCGGTTCGGGCTTCGGTGCCGCCGCGGCCTTCGCGCCGTCGGGCATCAGATCGGGCGCCACACCCACCAGGGGCAGCGAGACGGCCTCGCCCGTGCGGACGGGCGAGGTGGTGATGAACGCGCCCCCGCCGGCCGGCTTCAGCGGCGAGTCCCGGCCCGGGTGGGCCTTCGGGAACGCCGACGCCTGGGCGAACGTGTCGTGCACGCCCACCCACACCGCGTTCGCAAAACCCTTGTCCGGGTCCTGGTCGTACACCAGGCGGAAGATGATGCCCGCCGCCAGCATCGAGATCGCCATCGGCATGAAGACGACCAGCTTGAACGCCGTGCCCCAGCGCACCCGTTCGGTCAGCACCGCGAAGATCAGGCCGAGCACCGTCGCGACGGTCGGCGCGAACACCACCCAGATGATGTTGTTCTTCAGCGCGGTGCGGATGCCCTCGTCGGTGAAGAGGGCCTTGTAGTTGTCTATTCCGGCAAAGCCGTCACCGGACTGGTCGTAGAAACTGCGTACGACCGAGTACCCGATCGGGTACACCACGAGCGCGCCGAGCAGGACGAGCGCGGGCAGCAGGAACAGCGCCGCGACGATCCTGCGGGTGCCGGTCACACTCTTGCGCGACTTGGGAGCGGCAGGGGGCGCGGTGCCCCCTGCCGCCGGAACCGGCGTCATGACGTCAGTTCCCGTAGGCCGCTGCCGCTTCGGCCTCCAGCTTCGCCTGCGTCCCCGCGATGTCCTTCGGGTTCTTCAGGAAGTCCTGGAGGATCTTCCACTCGCCCTTGCCGGGCGTGCCGCCGAAGGCCTGCGGGGCCTGGTCGGACATGTCGAAGCGGAAGTCGTCACCGGCGTCGATCAGCGCCTTGGCGATCTTCTGCTGCACCGCGTTCGGGTACGCGGAGTTCGGCACGTTCTTGTTCGGCGAGAGGTAACCGCCCAGCTTGGCCTGGATCTGCGCCGCGTCGGGCGAGGCGAGCCAGGTGGCCAGGGCCTGCGACCCCTTGGAGTCCTGGAGGATCACGGCCGCGTCGCCGCCCGAGACCACCGGTCCGTTGTCACCGACCGCCGGGAACGGGAACACCTTCGCGTCCGTGCCGATCTTCATGCTGGAGGGGATGTTGACCTGCGCGAAGTCACCCGCGGCCACCATGGCGGCCTTGGGCTGGTCCCCACCGGTGAAGACCTGTGTGACGGACGCCGGGAAGTCGGTCTGCAACGCCCCGTTCGCCCCGCCCGCGATCCAGTCCGGCTTGCCCCAGACCTGCGCCAGCGTGGTCAGCGCGTCCTTCACGGACGGGTCGGTCCACTTGATCTCGTGCTTGGCCAGCTGGTCGTACTTCTCCGGCCCGGCCTGCGAGAGGTACACGTTCTCGAACCAGTCGGTCAGCGTCCAGCCCTCGGCGCCGCCGACGGAGAACGGGGTGACACCGGAGTCGGAGACCGTCTGCGCGGTGTTGAGCAGATCCGGCCAGGTCTCGGGCTCACTCGCCCCGGCGTTCTCGAAGACCTGGTTGTTGTACCAGATCAGGGACTTGTTGGCGGCCTTGTAGTAGACGCCGTACTGCTTGCCGCCCACCTTGCCGATGTTCTGCCAGCCCTGCGAGTAGTTCTCGCCGAGCTCCTTGGCCGCGTCGGAGCCCAGCGGCTTCGCCCAGCCCCTGTCGACGGCCTGCTTGATGGCGCCCGGCTGGGGCAGCATCGCGATGTCCGGCGGCTGCCCACCGGCCACCTTCGAGCCGATGAAGTTGATGATCGGGTCCTGGGCGGGCACGAACGTCACCTTGGCGCCCGTGCGCTTCTCGAACTCCGCCAGGACCTTCTTGAAGTTGGCCTGTTCCGTACCGCTCCACACGGCGGCGATCTCCAGGCTCGTCCCGTCCAGCTTGGGAAGGTTGACGCTGCTGGCGGTCTCCTCGCTGTCGCCCGTGCTTCCACTGGTGTCCTTGTCGCTGCCTCCGCAGGCGGAGAGCGAGAGCGCGAGCGCTCCCGCGGCGACGGCGGCCGCGGCCCTGGCGGCTCTGCGGTGCTGGGGGGTCGCCTTGTCCCGCTCGGGCGACCAGCGTGTCCGGATGGTGCTGCTCGTCATGCGCATGACTGCCCCGTTCTTCGTTCCTCGTCGAACGTCGAGCGCGCTCCCGTGCGATCTGGTCTACGCCCGGGTGTGCGGGGGCGGCAAGATGGCATCGGCTGTCAAGCGGGGGATCGTGACTCCCTCGTGACCAGGGACGCGGCTTCAGGACGCCGGTGGGGCCGGCGGCCGTCCCTGGTTACAGGAGCGACGGCACCTTCGCCGCCGCGACCTCCCGTGCCGCCCTTTCCAGCGCGCTGGCCAACAGTGCCAGGTCGGTGGGCCCGTTTCCGAGCTCCCGCACCGGACGGCGGGCCGGAGGGTCACCCATGCGGTGCCATTCCAGGGGCACGACCGTGGGGCGCAGCGTCGCCGTCCGGGGAATCCGGCCGGTGACCCGGCCGCCCTGGAACGGGGTGACCCGCCCGTCCGCACCGGTCAGCCTGCCCCGCCCCGGGGCCGGTTCCTCCGGGCCCTCGACCGGCGTGTCCAGCGCGACCCGGAGGGTGGCCCGGCGCACCGGTTCCGTCTCCGCCGTACGGGCGCACGGGCCCGTGGCCGCCACCAGATGGACGCCGAGCCGCTCGCCCTCCCGGGCGACGGCCTCCAGCGCCCGCATCACCGAACCGGCCGCCGGCCGCCCGGTCGAACCGAGCGCCGGGGAGACCAGCGCGTCCAGATCGTCGACGACCACCACGAGCCGGGGGAGCGGGGGCGCGGCCGCCTCCGTCTGCCGCCGGGCAGCGCCGGGCCGCAGCCGAACGGTGGCACTGGACGGGGAGTCGAGGTCGCCGGAGCCTTGCGACGCTGCCGCCTCGGCCGGGGCACCGCCCCGCCCCTTCGCCGTGCGCTGGGCGACCATGCGGCCCGACAGCTCGCGCCCGGTGTGCCACTCGGCGAAGTCGGACCGCCCGAGCAGCTCGGCACGCCGCTTCAGCTCGGCGCTCAGCGACTGCGCGAACTCCCGCATCCGCACCGGATCGTGGGCCATCAGCAGGGTGGTGACATGCGGTACGTCCGTACACACCCGCAGACCCTCGCCGTGCCCGCCGCCCGCGCCCGGGCCGCCCCGGCCGTCGACCAGCACGATGCCGAGGCGGTCCGGCCGCTCGGCGGCGGCCAGGGACGCGACGATCGACCGCAGCAGCTCCGTACGGCCGCTGCCCGGCGGGCCCTCGATCAGCAGATGCGGCCCCTGGGCGGCGAGGTCGGCGCAGACCGGGCCGCGCGGTCCGGCGCCCAGCACCGCGCGCACCCGCCCGCCCAGCGCGTCGGCGTCGTCGGCCGCGTCCGCCCAGCGGGCCATCAGCGACGCAGGGGTGGCCCGGGCCAGGCCCAGCTCGTCCAGCAGCCGGGCCGCCTGCGGCAGGGGTGCGGAGACACGCGGCGGGCGGTCGCTCGCCGGGCCGTCCGTCCGCAGCGGCGCCAGCGCCCGCGCGAACCGCTCGGCCCAGGCCGCGGAGACGGCGTCGACGGTGGCGACGGTGCCGTGCCCGACGGGCGCGGCCGGAGCGCCGTCGCCCCCGACCCGGGCCACGCGCATCAGCCGCAGGGCCGTCGCCACGTCCCCGCTGAGCAGCGCGACCGCGCCGCACTGCCGGAAGGTCGGCGTCACCGAGCAGGCCGCCTCGTACGTCTCCGTCACCGGCGAGGCCGGGGAGGCGGCGGCCGTCTCGGCCAGGCAGACCACGTGGATCCCGGCCCGGGGGCCCTCCAGGGCCAGTCGCGCCACGGCGCCCCGCAGGTCGGCACCGCCGGGATCGCCGTCCACGACGAGCACCGTGTACGGACCGCCGAAGGGACCGGCCTGGCCGGCGGCGGGGGCGTCCTCGCGGGCCCAGGAGGGACGGCGGGGCGCCGGGACGGAGGCGCTCGGGGACGAGCCGGTACCCGTGGGCGTGGCGCCACCGAGTGCCGGGACATCCGCCGGCTTCGGGGCGGTCGCCGCGGCGCCGCCCGGAACCGCCTCCGCGAGGTGGTCCTCCAGGCGGCGTGTGAGCTCGTCGGTGCGGGCCGCGGCCTGTTCGCGGTCGTAGGCCAGGAGCAGCCGGCAGTCCTGCCCGTGCCCCGGGCGGACGTGCGGCAGCCAGCCCAGCCAGGACCACTCGGCCGTGCGCTCCTCCAGGGAGCGGGAGCGGTCCGCGGCGATCAGGACGATCTCCAGCGAGTCGGGGGAGTGCAGCGCGGTGAGCTGGGCCAGCACGGCACGGGCCAGCCCGGACAGCCGCGCCCGCGGCCCGGCCAGGCCCAGGGCGCCGACCTCGCGCAGCCCGGCGGTCACGGGGACGGCGGGCAGCAGGCCCGAGCCGTCCGGCGCCGCCCGGTCGGCCGTACCGAGCCGCACGGCGAGTGCCTCCGGGTGCCCGGGGCCGCGCTCCCACAGCCGGGGACCGGGCCCCAGCGCGGTCAGCAACAGGGTGGCCGGGTCGGGCCAGGTCTCCGGCGCGGCCGGCACGACGACCGGGGGCCGCTCCGCCGCGACCTCGGCGACGACCGGCTCCTCCTCGTACACGCCATGGGGGTCGGCCGCCTGCTCGCCGCGTCCTCCTCCGGCCAGCCGTCGGGCCCACGCTCCGATACCGCCGCGCTTGCGGGTGCCGGGGGGCACGTCGGTGCCGCGCAGGGGGGTGCCTTTGCGTCCCTGTCCTACCTGTCCGGCCTGTTCGTCCGCGAGGGCCGGGTCACCGGCACCGTCCCGGCCTCCGGGGCGGGACCCGCCGCCAGCGGCCCCGGCGTCGTACGCCGTCCCGGCGCCGACCGGGCCGGACCCGGCGAACGCCCCGGCCCCGAACCGTCCGGCATGCGTGTCCCCGGCGCCGCCGCCCGGCCGGGCGGCGTGCGCCTGGGCACCCTCGTGCGCGCGGGGGTGTGTTCCGCGTGTGCCCTGTGCTCCCTGTGCTCCCTGCGCTCCCTGCGTTCCATGTGTTTCGGAGGCGGCCCGCGTGTCGCCGGGGGCGCGGGGGGTGCCGGGGGTGCCGGACCACGATCCACCGCTCCCCGCCGACGGCCCCCCGCTCCGGTTGTCCGCCGGGTGGGCCCCCCGGGTGGTCGCCTCGCCCCGGTGGTCTCCTCCGGGTGCCGTGCCACCCGGGTCTCGGGGTGGGACCTGGCTCCGGGTGCCGCCCGGCCGGGCCTCGGCACCGGTGCCCCGGGAGTGGCTCTCGCCCCGGCCGTCTCCCGCGTAGGCCGCGTCTCCGGCGCCCCGGGCCGGCCCCCGGCTGCTGCCGGACCGGGCCTCACCGGCGCCCGGCGAAGGCGCATCGCCCCGGCCGTCTCCCGCGCGGGCCGCGTCCTCGTCCCCCCGGGTCGGCACACGGCTCCAGCCGCCCCCGGTGCCCGGGGAGGGCGCCCCGCCCCGGGTCTCCTTGGCGTAGGTCGCGGCCCCGGGCGGCACCTGGTTCCGGCTGCCGCCCGCAGGGGTCCGGTCGGCGCCCGCGTGGGTCCGGTCGGCGCCCGCGTCTTTCGTCTCGATGCGCGGTGCCCCACCCTGCCCCGGCACCACGGCCGGGTCGGCGGAACCACTCCCCGAAGGGCCCGGCGCGCCCCAGGGCGCCGAGCCGGGGGAATGATGCGTGGGGCCCGAGGGCCGGGCCGGGCCCGGCTCCGTCCCGCGCGCGGGGCGTTCCGCCTCGTCCGCGGCGGGCCCGGGCACGCGCACGTGCCCCTCCCCGTCCGGGGTCGTCTCCACCCGGCCGCCCCCGGGTCCCCCGGCGGGAGCCAGCCGCAGGGCCGACTCGCCGATCCGCAGCAGCGCGCCCGGCGCGAGGGGGACCGCCCGGCCGCCCACCCGGGCGCCGTTCACCGTCGTGCCGTTCGTGGAGTCCAGGTCGGCGACCGCGACACGCCCGTCCGCGCTCACCGTCACCGCGCAGTGCAGCCGGGAGACGTCCGGGTCGTCCAGCGGCACGTCCGCGTCGGCGGAGCGGCCGATGCGGATCTCACCGCCGTGCAGCAGGTGGACGCCACCGGCGTCGGGACCGGCGACGACCTGGAGCTGGGCCGGGGCGTCCTCCAGCTCGGGGTGCGGCTCGGGCTCCCCGGGGGCGCCCACGGCCAGCACGGCACCGTCGGTCAGCGGGGGCTCGCCGAGCGTGCAGCGCTGGACGTCCAGCCGCTGCTCCCCGGCGTACAGCACCGGCGTGCCCGAGCCGTCACCGCCGTGGACCACCTGGGCGAGCGCGGACGCCACCGCCGCCAGTGCCGTACCGGCGGGTGCGGTGACCAGCACGTCGCTGCGCGGGGCGCGGTCCCGCGCCGGCGCCGACGGGCCCAGCGGATCTACGACGGTCAGCCGGATCTGCATCGCCGTCAGCGGTCCCTTCTGCCCGGGCGCGGAGTCCCCCGCCCCGCCCCGGCACGTCGGCCAGTACTGCACGCATCCTCGCACCTGCCACTGACACCGCGCCCCTCTCTCAGGAAAGAGTGATCTTGATTGGTCGGCTCTGCCCGCAAAAGTGCCTGAGAGAAGACCCACGGGTGACCGCTTGGGATCGGTCACGTTCGTTCCCGGCAACCACAAGACCGAGGTCAGCGTCTTTCCTTCGAACGACTGTGAGAGCGGATACGTAGGGCCCACAGAAAGACGACACTCCGGTCCTCGGCCGCCCGGCACTACAGTGGTTCGGACAGGCCAGCAGGCAAGGCAAGCACCAGGGAGCGCATGACGTGCGGCCGGTAGGCAGCAAGTACCTGCTCGAGGAGCCGCTCGGACGCGGCGCCACGGGCACCGTCTGGCGAGCCCGCCAGCGCGAGACGGCGGGCGCCGAGGCGGCCGTGCCCGGACAGCCCGGCGAGACCGTCGCCATCAAGGTCCTCAAGGAGGAGCTGGCCGGCGACCCCGACATCGTCATGCGGTTCCTGCGCGAGCGGTCCGTCCTGCTCCGGCTCACCCACCCCAACATCGTCCGGGTCCGCGACCTGGTCGTCGAGGGCGAGCTGCTGGCCTTGGTCATGGACCTCGTCGAGGGCCCGGACCTGCACCGCTACCTGCGCGAGAACGGGCCGTTCACCCCGGTCGCCGCCGCCCTGCTCACCGCCCAGATCGCCGACGCGCTCGCCGCCAGCCACGCCGACGGCGTCGTCCACCGCGACCTCAAGCCGGCCAACGTCCTGCTCCAGCAGTACGACGGGCGGATGCACCCGCTGCTGACCGACTTCGGCATCGCCCGCCTGGCCGACTCGCCGGGGCTGACCCGCACCCAGGAGTTCGTCGGCACGCCCGCCTATGTCGCGCCCGAGTCCGCCGAGGGCCGCCCGCAGACCTCCGCCGTCGACATCTACGGCGCCGGCATCCTGCTCTACGAGCTGGTCACCGGTCGGCCGCCGTTCTCCGGAAGCTCCGCCCTGGAGGTGCTGCACCAGCACCTGAGCGCCGAGCCGCGCCGCCCCTCCACCGTCCCCGAGCCGCTGTGGACGGTCATCGAGCGCTGCCTGCGCAAGAACCCCGACGAGCGCCCCAGCGCCGAGAACCTCGCCCGCGGTCTGCGCGTCGTCGCCGAGGGCATCGGCGTGCACGCGAACTCCGCGCAGATCGCCGCGGCCGAGGGCGTCGGCGCGCTCCTGGTGCCCGACCCGGCGCCCGCGCCGGTGCCGGACACGCCCGGCGCCGCCGATCCCACCCAGGTCCTCCCGCAGGGGGCCGGCGCGTACGACCCGAACGCCGCGACCAGCGTGCTGCCGCACACCGGCGGCCCGGCCGGCGCCGCCGATCCCACCGCCGTCCTGCCGCACCGGGGCGCGGCCGACCCGACCGCCGTGATGCCGCCGGTCCCGCCGGGCTCGCCCGGCCACCCCGGACAGCAGGGGCAGCAGGGCGGCCCCGAGGACCCGCACCCCTGGCAGAACCAGCTGCGGGCGGCCCGCGACCGCAACGAGCAGACGCAGGTCCAGTACCTCGACCCGGACCAGGACCCGCTGCGCCGCCGCCCCCAGCGCCAGGTGGCCCGGCCGCAGCAGCAGCCCCCGCGCCGCCAGGCGCCCCCGCCCGGCCCCGGCTACGGCTACCCGAACCAGCAGCAGCCCCAGCCGCAGCAGTACGCCCCCCAGCCGCCTCAGCCGCAGCGGCCCCAGCCGCCGCAGCGCTACACCCCGCCCGCGCCGCCGGCCCAGCCCCAGCAGCCGCAGCGGCCCCAGCGCGAGCCCCGGCAGCCCCGGCAGCGCAGCGCCAACCCGATGCGGATCCCCGGGCTCGGCTGCCTGAAGGGCTGTCTGTTCACGATCGTCATCCTGTTCGTCGCGGGCTGGCTGATCTGGGAGCTGAGCCCCCTCCAGGAGTGGATCGGCACCACCCAGGGCTACTGGGACCAGCTCACCGACTGGTTCGGCACCGTGACCGGCTGGCTCGAGAAGCTCGGCGGAAGCGGTTCCGGCACGAACTGACCGGAACCGCCCCGCGGGGTTGGTGATTTGTCGACACCTGGCGGGTGATTTCCACCTCCCAGGTGAAGGTTGGCTCTTCGGACGCGTAGTTTTAGCGACAACACGCGTCGGTAGGAGCAGCCTTGGCACGGAAGATCGGCAGCCGGTACACCGCCCACCAGATCCTGGGGCGGGGCAGCGCCGGCACGGTGTGGCTGGGCGAGGGCCCCGAGGGCCCCGTCGCCATCAAGCTGCTGCGCGAGGACCTCGCGTCGGACCAGGAGCTCGTCGGGCGCTTCGTGCAGGAGCGCACGGCGCTGCTCGGCCTGGAGCACCCGCACGTGGTGTCGGTGCGCGACCTGGTCGTCGACGGCAACGACCTGGCCCTGGTCATGGACCTCGTCCGCGGCACGGACCTGCGCACCCGCCTGGACCGGGACCGGCGGCTGGCCCCCGAGGCGGCCGTCGCCATCGCCGCCGACATCGCCGACGGACTGGCGGCCGCCCACGCCGCGGGTGTCGTGCACCGGGACGTCAAGCCGGAGAACGTCCTGCTGGACATGCAGGGCCCGCTCGGCCCCGGCGGCTCCCACCGCGCGCTGCTGACCGACTTCGGCGTGGCCAAGCTCATCGACACCCCGCGCCGGACCAAGGCCACGAAGATCATCGGCACTCCGGACTACCTCGCCCCGGAGATCGTCGAGGGCCTGCCCCCGCGCGCCTCCGTCGACATCTACGCGCTCGCCACGGTCCTCTACGAGCTGCTCGCGGGCTTCACCCCGTTCGGCGGCGGCCACCCCGGCGCGGTCCTGCGCCGGCACGTCACGGAGACGGTCGTCCCGCTGCCCGGCATCCCGGACGAGCTGTGGCAGCTGCTGGTGCAGTGCCTGGCCAAGGCCCCGGCCTCGCGGCTGCGGGCCTCGGAGCTCGGGGCCCGGCTGCGGGAGCTGCTGCCGATGCTGGCGGGCATGCCCCCGCTGGAGGTGGACGAGCCCGACACCGAGTCCGCCGAGGAGGCCGACCGCGAGGAGCAGCCCGCCGGGCCGGCACCGGCCCGGGAGCGGGTCCGGCGGCGGGGCGCGGTGCCGCTGGTGCCGGGCGCGAAGCCGGCCGACTCCAACCGGGACACCCACACCTCGATGCGCGTCCCCGCGCCCGACGAGCTGGCCGGCGGCGCCCACGGCACCGCCCGGGCCCCCCGTGCCCCGGGCGCCCCCCGTCCTGGCTCGGCCCGCAACCGCGCGGCGACCCGGCGCCGCCGGATGGCGCTCGGGGCGGGCGCGGTCGCCCTGGCGGCGGCGATCGGGGTCGGCGCCTGGCTCACCACCTCGGGCGACGACGACAGCGCCCCTCCCCAGGACACCAGGAACTCGGCGCCCCAGGCCCCCTGAGCCGCCGTCTCCGGCCGCCCGGCGATGGCCGCCGGGCGGAGCCGTTACGCTGGAGGGCGTGGCAGTCGTCGACGTATCCGAAGAGCTCAAGTCCCTCTCCTCGACCATGGAGTCGATCGAGGCCGTTCTGGACCTCGAGAAGCTGAGGGCAGACATCGCCGTGCTCGAGGAGCAGGCGGCCGCGCCGTCCCTCTGGGACAACCCCGATGAGGCGCAGAAGATCACCAGCAAGCTGTCCCACCTCCAGGCCGAGGTGCGCAAGGCCGAGGCCCTGCGCGGTCGCATCGACGACCTGGCGGTTCTCTTCGAGATGGCCGAGGAGGAGGACGACCCGGACACCCGCGCCGAGGCCGAGTCCGAGCTCACCGCCGTCAAGAAGGCGCTGGACGAGATGGAGGTCCGCACCCTCCTGTCCGGCGAGTACGACTCCCGTGAGGCCCTGGTGAACATCCGCGCCGAGGCCGGTGGCGTCGACGCCGCCGACTTCGCCGAGAAGCTCCAGCGCATGTACCTGCGCTGGGCCGAGCAGCGCGGCTACAAGACCGAGATCTACGAGACCTCGTACGCGGAGGAGGCCGGCATCAAGTCGACCACCTTCGCCGTCCAGGCGCCCTACGCCTACGGCACGCTCTCCGTCGAGCAGGGCACGCACCGGCTGGTGCGCATCTCGCCCTTCGACAACCAGGGCCGGCGCCAGACCTCCTTCGCGGGCGTCGAGATCCTGCCGGTGGTCGAGCAGACCGACCACATCGAGATCGACGAGTCCGAACTGCGCGTGGACGTGTACCGCTCGTCCGGCCCCGGCGGCCAGGGCGTCAACACCACCGACTCCGCGGTGCGGTTGACCCACCTTCCCACCGGCATCGTCGTCTCCTGCCAGAACGAGCGCTCGCAGATCCAGAACAAGGCGACCGCCATGAACGTTCTCCAGGCGAAGCTGCTGGAGCGGCAGCGCCAGGAGGAGCGGGCCAAGATGGACGCCCTCAAGGACGGCGGCAGCTCCTGGGGCAACCAGATGCGTTCCTACGTCCTGCACCCGTACCAGATGGTCAAGGACCTGCGCACCGAGTTCGAGGTCGGCAACCCCGAGGCCGTGTTCAACGGCGAGATCGACGGCTTCATCGAGGCCGGAATTCGCTGGCGCAAGCAGCAGGAGAAGTAAGTTTGTCGACAAGGCAACTGCCGCCCGCGGGGCGGTAGTTGCCTTTTCTGTGCCCACATGTCTGGGTTTTACGTCACACTCACAGACTCAGACTCCCGGCATAGCCCCCGTAGTTGGACATGGCGGCTGCAAACGGCCTTGACGTGCACTTGAAAAGTGGGAAGGGTGAAGCGCGGCATGCGTGTCTCTGGGGCGCATGTGAACCGGGGGGCCCTTCACCGTGGCTTTTCCCGTCGAGCACAGCCCCGAGCGCTGCCTAATGACGATGAGCTACTGGGGGTAGCAACCACATGACGAAGAAGACGCGGATCCGTGTCGCGCGGATAGCGGCCGGTGCCGTGATCGCCGCCGGTGCCTCGCTGACCGCCGCCGGTGCCGCATCCGCCGCGGAGACCGAGGACTGCCTGCTCGGCATCCTGTGCGCCGACGAGTCCCCGGCCCCGACGCCGACGGACCCGCCGACCGAGGTCCCGACCGACCCGCCGACCGAGGTCCCGACGGATCCGCCGTCCACCGACGTGCCCACCGAGGAGCCGACCGAGCCCACGGAGGAGCCCACCGAGCCGACCGAGGACCCGACCGTCGCCCCGAGCGACCCGGGCAACGGCACCGGCGGCGGCAACGGCGGCGGCAACGGTGGCGGCGACGCCAACGGCGGCAACAACGGCGGTGGCAACAACGGCGGGGGCAACAACACCGACCCCGACGGCGGCACCTCGCCGCAGGAGGAGGGCTCCTCGGCCCTCACCGAGATCGGCTCGGACTCCACCCCGGCCCCGCAGGCGCAGGCGCAGGGCAAGGGTGAGGAGCTCGCCGAGACGGGTGCCGCCCAGACCACCTTCCTGGTGGTCGGCGCCGCCACGATGATCGCCGGCGGTGTCGGCTTCCGTCTGCTGCCGCGTCTCGTGGGCGGCCGCGGCGGGGCTGCCGTCTGACGGTGGCCGCGTCCGTACGGACCGTGCACACAGCGCACGCCGAGGGCCCGGAGCGTTTCGCTCCGGGCCCTCGGCCCATGTCCGGAGGCGGGCGGGCCGCCCTCGCCCTTACGCGGTCTGGTGCGCCAGCAGGGCCACCGCCGCGATCAGCACCGTCAGCAGCGCGATCAGAGCCGTCGGGCTGATATTCGCGAGGAAGCTCTCCTGCTGAAGCCGCTCGCGGTTCGCGCGGCACACGGGGCAGCGGCCCTCGTTCACGGGGGACGCGCAGTTCGCGCACACCAGCCGGTCGTACGTCATGCGCTTGCCCTCCTTGCGCCGGTTCCACGAGTCCAACGTCCGTGGGAGTGGGAATGTTCCCCCCTCCACTTTGCCAGGTTCCGTCGCCCGTCGCGCGGCTGCGCGTTTTCTGTGGTGGTACGCACAGTCTGCCCGCGCCCCGCCGCGCTCGGAACAAAACGGCACATCCACGGCGCAACCACGGTCGGTGACTGCGGTGCCCTACCCGGTTCGCGTATGGTCACGCTCATCTACCCCCGGCGACCCGTGGTGCATCCGTGATCCGATTCGACAATGTCTCCAAGGTCTACCCCAAGCAGACCCGCCCCGCCCTCAGGGATGTCTCCCTGGAGGTCGAGAAGGGCGAGTTCGTCTTCCTCGTGGGGTCCTCCGGCTCCGGAAAGTCCACCTTCCTGCGGCTGATCCTCCGCGAGGAGCGGTGCAGTCACGGTCAGGTGCACGTTCTGGGCAAGGACCTCGCCCGCCTCTCCAACTGGAAGGTCCCGCAGATGCGGCGCCAGCTGGGGACGGTGTTCCAGGACTTCCGCCTGCTGCCGAACAAGACGGTCGGCGAGAACGTCGCCTTCGCGCAGGAGGTCATCGGCAAGTCGCGCGGCGAGATCCGCAAGTCCGTGCCGCAGGTGCTCGACCTCGTCGGGCTCGGCGGCAAGGAGGACCGGATGCCCGGCGAGCTGTCCGGTGGTGAGCAGCAGCGCGTCGCCATCGCGCGGGCCTTCGTCAACCGGCCCAAGCTGCTCATCGCCGACGAGCCCACCGGCAACCTCGACCCGCAGACCTCCGTCGGCATCATGAAGCTGCTCGACCGCATCAACCGGACGGGCACGACCGTGGTGATGGCCACGCACGACCAGAACATCGTCGACCAGATGCGCAAGCGCGTCATCGAACTGGAGAAGGGCCGCCTCGTCCGCGACCAGGCCCGCGGTGTCTACGGCTACCAGCACTGATACCGCACCCGAGATCCACGGAAAGGCATAACCCGTCGCCATGCGCGCCCAGTTCGTCCTGTCGGAGATCGGAGTCGGTCTCCGCCGCAACCTGACGATGACCTTCGCCGTCGTCGTCTCCGTCGCCCTGTCGCTCGCCCTGTTCGGCGGGTCGCTCCTGATGAGCGACCAGGTCAACACCATGAAGGGCTACTGGTACGACAAGGTCAACGTCTCGATCTTCCTCTGCAACAAGAGCGACGCCGAGTCCGACCCCAACTGCGCCAAGGGCGCGGTGACCGACGACCAGAAGAAGCAGATCAAGGCCGACCTCGACAAGATGGACGTCGTCCAGGCCGTCACGTACGAGTCGCAGGACCAGGCGTACAAGCACTACAAGGAGCAGTTCGGCGACTCCCCGCTCGCCAGCTCCCTCACGCCGGACCAGATGCAGGAGTCGTACCGCATCAAGCTGAAGGACCCGGAGAAGTACCAGGTCATCGCCACCGCCTTCAACGGCCGGGACGGCGTGCAGTCCGTGCAGGACCAGAAGGGCATCCTGGACAACCTCTTCAAGCTGCTGAACGGCATGAACTGGGCCGCCCGCGCGGTGATGGCGCTGATGCTGGTCGTCGCGCTGATGCTGATCGTCAACACCGTGCGCGTCTCGGCGTTCAGCCGACGGCGTGAGACCGGCATCATGCGGCTGGTCGGCGCCTCCGGTTTCTACATCCAGGCGCCGTTCATCATGGAGGCCGCGGTCGCCGGACTCATCGGCGGCACCCTCGCGTGCGCCTTCCTGCTGATCGCCCGGTACTTCCTCATCGACCACGGACTGGCCCTGGCCGACCAGCTGACACTGATCAACTTCATCGGCTGGGACGCCGTCCTCACCAAGCTGCCGCTCATCCTCGCCACGAGCCTTCTGATGCCCGCGTTGGCCGCGTTCTTCGCGCTGCGCAAGTACTTGAAGGTGTGACGCATGCCAAGAGGGGCCGTACGGTCAACCGGCCGTGCGGCCCTTCCCCTTGTCCTAGACTCACCGGCATGTCAGGTCGTGACCCGTTCTGTCAGCCCCGTCGCATCCGCCGCGGGGCCGCCCTGACCTTGGTGTTCGCGAGCGTGCTCGTCGCCGGTGCGGCCACGGGGGCGTTGCCGCGGGACGACCGGAACTCCGCCCCGGACGAGGTCCGTTCGGCCGGTGCGGCAGGGCGCCAGGCGGACGTCGCCCGGGCGGCCGAGGAGGCCATGGCCGACGGCAAGTCCCCGATGGAGGCCGCGAAGCGCGCCGTCAGCCGCAGCGGGGACCGCTGGGGGGCCGTCTACTCCCGGGGCGAGTACGAGGAGTTCGAGGAGGCGCTCGACGGCCAGTACACCGGCGTGGGCCTGTGGGCCCGCAGCGAGCGGGACGGCCGTATCGAGGTGACGAAGGTGCGCGCCGGCTCGCCCGCGGCCACCGCCGGAATCCGCCCCGGGGACCTGCTGCGCAGCGTCGACGGCGAGCGGACCGACGGGCGGCCCGTCACCGAGGTGGTCTCCTTACTGCGCGGGGACGCCACCGACGCCACCGCGGGCACCACCGTCCGCCTCGGACTGGAGCGCGGCACGCGCGCGTGGACCCGGACCCTGCGCCGGGCCCAGCTGTCCACGGACTCCGTCACCGTCCGGGAACTCTCCGGCCCGGTGACCGTCATCAAGGTCGCCACCTTCACCAAGCACTCCGGCCACCAGGTCCGCGACGCCGTCCGGCGGGCCCCGTCCGGCGCCGGGATCGTCCTCGATCTGCGCGGCAATTCCGGCGGCCTGGTCACCGAGGCCGTGACCGCCGCCTCCGCCTTCCTCGACGGCGGTCTGGTCGCCACCTACGACATCGACGGCAAGCAGCGGGTTCTGCACGCCGAGCCCGGCGGCGACACCACGAAACCCCTGGTCACCCTCGTCGACGGCGGCACGATGAGCGCGGCCGAGCTGCTCACCGGTGCCGTGCAGGACCGGGGACGGGCGCTCGTCGTGGGCTCCCGCACCTTCGGCAAGGGCTCGGTCCAGATGCCGAGCCGGCTGCCCGACGGCTCCGTCGCGGAACTGACCGTCGGGCATTACCGCACCCCCTCCGGCCGCGCGGTCGACGGCCGGGGCATCACGCCCGACCTGGAGACCGACGAGGACGCCCTCCAGCGGGCCCGGGCCGTGCTGCGGGGCCTGGCGAGCCCCTCGTAATCGACTTTCCGCAGGGCCCCTCCGTAGTGCGAAAATGGTCGGCACTATGGCTAAGGAAAAAGGGCGCAAGCTGATCGCGCAGCACAAGAAGGCGCGGCACGACTACCTCATCATCGACACCTACGAGGCCGGTCTGGTCCTCACCGGGACCGAGGTGAAGTCCCTGCGCCAGGGACGGGCGTCGCTGGTCGACGGCTTCGTGCAGCTCGAAGGGCACGAGGCGTGGCTGTACAACGTGCACGTGCCGGAGTACAGCCAGGGCACGTGGACCAACCACAGCGCCCGGCGCAAGCGGAAGCTGCTGCTGCACCGCGCCGAGATCGACAAGCTGGAGTCGAAGTCGGCGGACACGGGCCACACCATCGTGCCGCTCGCGCTGTACTTCAAGGACGGCCGGGCCAAGGTCGAGATCGCGCTGGCGAAGGGCAAGAAGGAGTACGACAAGCGCCAGGCGCTCCGGGAGAAGCAGGACCGGCGGGAGACCGAGCGGGCGATCTCGGCGGTGCGGCGCAAGCAGCGCGGGGCGTAGGGAATGCGCTGGCACCGACCTGCGTTGGTCACGTACGATGGTGCGTGCACCCCACGGCGGGTGCGGGCCCCTCTGCCGGAGGGGATTGTCAACACAACATGGGGATGATCGGTTTCGACAGCGGCTGTCGAAGCAGGGGAAGCGTGTCGAGGAAGCGGCAATGATCTCGTAAACCATATGTCGCAAAAAATAATCGCCAACACCAAGCGCGATTCCCAGTCCTTCGCCCTCGCTGCCTGATAAGCAGTGACTGAAGGACCCTAAATGGGTGTCAGCCCGGGAGTGTTCCCGGCCCGGATCCTGGCATAATCTAGGGAACTAAACCATCGAGCCCGGTCACGGGGTTCGATGGGAAACCAAACAGTGACTGGGCCCGTCGGCGACTTGTTCGCGTGATTGCCGGGGCCGAGAAAATCACAGCGAACTGCACACGGAGAAGCCCTGATTCTGCACCGTTGGACGCGGGTTCGATTCCCGCCATCTCCACTCATCCCATGTGGGCAAAGGCCCCGTCGCTTTCGAGCGGCGGGGCCTTTGTCATGGGCCGTCGTCGAGGAGGTCGGGTGGGTTACAGCCCGTCTATATACAAGTTCGCCGGGGGCGCCGACGTTCCCGTCCCGCTGGATCTCGAACTGGTCCGGGCCGTACTGGAACCTCACGATGTCGGGGATCCCGGACTGCGTTTCGACCTCGACGGCCACCTCCAGTTCTGGATCCGGGCCGGTGACGGCAGCGAGGCCGAGATCTTCGCCGGTGACACCGGCATCCTGGTCGAGCGCCCGCATTCCGGCGGGGTTTTCGGCATCATCGCCGAGCTGGTGTCGCGGCTGGGCGCGGTCGCCTTCGATCCCGGCGAGGGCCGGATCGTGTGCCGCGCGCAGGAGTACGCGCAGCTGCCCCTCGGCATGCGGAAGGACGCCGTGGTCATCGAGATGACGGGGGAACGGCTGGAGGCCGCGCTGTCAGGCCGGTCCCCGGGGTGAGGAGCCGGTGTGTTCCGTCAGGCGGGGTGGCAGCAGGGTCGTCTGCGGCACCGGGGCGCCGTGCAGCTTCCGCATCAGGAGTTCCACCGCGTGGGTGCCCAGCTCGTCGGCCGGCAGGGACACGGACGTGACCGGGACGCGGAGTGCGGCGGCCAGGTCGTCCGGGCAGACGGCCGTGACGGAAAGGTCGGCCGGGAGGCGCAGACCGAGGTGTTCGAAGGCGGCGAGCAGTGGATCCAGAAGAGCCTCGTTGTGCACCACCACGCCGGTCAGGGCCGGGTGTTCGCGCAGCAGCCGCTCGGCGAGCGGCCGGGCCGAGGCGGGGTCCGGACCGCTCGGATGGACGGACGAGGCCAGGCCCAGACGGGTCGCGGTGGCGGTGAAGCCCCGCATGAGGTGATGGGCGTAGGCCGTCCTTCGGAGATAGACCTCCGGGGGCGAGCCGATCAGGGCGACTGTGCGGTGGCCCAGGCTCGCCAGGTGGTTCACACATGCCTCGCCGGCCGCCTCGAAGTCGAGGTCCACGCAGGTCAGACCGTGTGGCTCCGCGGGGAGGCCGATCAGGACCGACGGGCGGTCGAGGGAGCGGAGCCGGCGCAGGCGGGGGTCGTCGAGCTCGACGTCCGTGAGCAGCAGCGCGTCCACCGAGGCCGTGTCCAGGGCGCGGCTCAGCGCCTCCTCGGCATCCTCCTGGGTGAGCAGCAGGACGTCGTGGCCGTGGGCGCGGGCCGTCGTCACCACCGACACGGCCAGCCGCATGATCACCGGGACGTGCACGCCGGGGCGCAGCGGCGCGGCCAGGGCCAGGACGTTCGGCATGCGAGCGGCCGGGGCGCGGGCGCCCGTGTGGGGGCGGTAGCCGAGTTCGCGGACGGCGGCCTCGACGCGCCGCCTGGTCTCGTCGGAGATCGGGCGCTTGCCGCTCAGCGCGTAGGAGACGGTACTGGGGGAGACCCCGGCCCGTCTCGCCACGTCCGTGATCGTGACCATCAGTCCAGCTCCAGGGTGAGCACACCCGTGCCGGGCGGGGCCTGGACATCGCGGTCGCCCGCCGCCAGGCTCCAGGCCGCCGTCGGGGCGCCGCATGTCGCCCGCAGGGTGTTCCCCTCGCGGACGACCGTGAAGGTCACGTCCCCGACCGGCACCGTCACCTCGTCACCGGGCCGCAGGCCGTACGCCCGCAGGGTGACGCCGTCGGCGTGGTCGTAGTCCGGCCGGTCGTCCCGCGCTCCCACCGGGATCACCGCGCCCGGCCGCACCAGCAGCGGCGCGCTCAGGAAGTCGTGCCGCTCGCGCACCCAGCGCGGGCCGGTCACCGTCGCGCCGGTCGAGAGGTGGGTCCAGGTGCCCTCCGGGACGTAGTACGTGACGTCGCCCTCGTCGCTGAACACCGGGGCGACCAGCAGGTCCGGGCCGAGCATGTACTGCCGTTCCAGGTGCGCGCACCCCGGGTCGTCCGGGAACTCCAGCACCATGGCCCGCATCATGGGCAGTCCCTCGGCGTGGGCCGTGCGGGCCGTCTCGTACAGGTAGGGCATCAGGCGGAGCTTCAGCCGGGTGAAGTGGCGTGCCACCTCGACCGACTCCTCGTCGAAGTGCCAGGGGACCCGGTAGGAGCTGCTGCCGTGCAGACGGCTGTGGGAGGAGAGCAGGCCGAAGGCCAGCCAGCGCTTGAACAGGGCCGGGGTGGGGGTGCCTTCGAAGCCGCCGATGTCGTGGCTCCAGAATCCGAAGCCCGACAGGCCGAGGGACAGTCCGCCGCGCAGCGACTCCGCCATCGACTCGTACGTCGCCTCGCAGTCACCGCCCCAGTGCACCGGGAACTGCTGGCTCCCCGCTGTCGCCGAGCGGGCGAAGAGCACGGCCTCCTGCTCCCCGCGGTGCTTGCGCAGCACCTCGAAGACCGTGCGGTTGTACAGGTACGTGTAGTAGTTGTGCATCCGCTCCGGATCGGAGCCGTCGGACCAGACCACGTCCAGGGGCACCCGTTCGCCGAAGTCGGTCTTGAAACAGTCGACGCCCTGGTCGAGCAGCGCCTCCAGCTTGGAGGCGTACCAGTCGCGGGCGGCCGGGGAGGTGAAGTCGACCAGGGCCATGCCGGGTTGCCACAGGTCCCACTGCCAGACACCGCCGTCCGGTCGCCTCAGCAGGTGCCCGAGCGCCTTGCCCTCGGCGAACAGCGGGGAGCGCTGGGCGATGTAGGGATTGATCCAGACCGAGACGCGCAGGTCACGGGCCTTCAGCCGGGCCAGCATGCCCTCCGGGTCGGGGAACACCCGGGTGTCCCACGTGAAGTCGCACCAGTGGAACTCCCGCATCCAGAAGCAGTCGAAGTGGAAGACGGACAGCGGCAGTTCACGCTCCCGCATGCCCTCGATGAAGGACGTCACCGTCTCCTCGTCGTACGAGGTCGTGAAGGACGTCGACAGCCACAGGCCGAACGACCAGGCGGGCGGCAGGGCCGGGCGGCCGGTCAGGGCCGTGTACTTGCGGAGGATCTCCTTCGGGGTGGGCCCGTGGATGACGTAGTACGTCAGCTCCTGCGTCTCCGCGCTGAACTGCACCCGGGACACCACCTCGGAGGCGACCTCGAAGGACACCTGGCCCGGGTGGTCGACGAAGACGCCGTAGCCCGCGTCCGTGAGGAAGAAGGGCACGTTCTTGTAGGCCTGTTCGCTGCACGTGCCGCCGTCGGCCTGCCAGACGTCGACGACCTGCCCGTTCTTCACCAGCGGGCCGAAGCGCTCACCGAGGCCGTAGACGGAGGTGCCGACCTTCAGGACCAGTTGTTCGCGCAGGTGGTGCGCGCCCGAGGCGTCCCGCATGATGCCCGTGTTCTTGTGGCCGCTGCTGGTGAGCGTGCGGCCGTGCGCGAGGAACTCGACATGCCAGGGGCCGCCCCTGGCCAGCCGGACCGACAGCGCGCCCGAGGTGAGGGTCGCGTGCTCGTCGTCGTACGAGATCTCCGCGGCGGCGTCCGACCTCGTCAGCTCGAAATCGGGTCCGCGCGACGGTCCGCCGGTGAAGTGCGTCAGCGTCAGGCCGATGACGTCCGGCATGGGGGTGTGCGCGCGGACCGTGAGGACCGGGCCGGTCAACAGGTCGCCGCGGGAGCGGACGGGCCGGGTCGGGGCGTGGATCTCCAGTCCGCCGTCCGACTCGGTCACGTCGAGGGCCTGGGCCGGGTGGGCGGCGGTGACGCCCTCACGCAGGAGCCAGTAGCCGTCGGTGAACTTCATGTGGGTGTCCCTACTTCCCGGCGCATGACGTCGAAGCGCTTCGACGATCGAACGTATGCGGGGTGCGTGAGGGCGTCAATGGGGCGTAAGGCACTCGGTGAAGCGATTCGAAGAGGGGCGCAGCGACAGCGCCAGGGCCAGGGCCGCCGCCGTCACCGGGACCGCGTAGCCCGCGGTCGGCGAGAAGTGCTCCACCGTCCAGCCGCCGAGCGCGCTGCCGCAGGCGATGCCGCCGAGCAGACCGGTCACGGCGAGGGTCATGCCCTCGTTCAGCCGGCCCTCGGGGGTGCGCTCCTGGACCAGCGTCATGGTGGTGACCATCGTCGGGGCCGTCGCCATCCCGGCGACCAGCAGCGTGGCCCCCACCAGGAGCAGCGAACCGGTGAAGGCCGCGGCAAGCGGCAGAAGCAGCAGCGCGGCCATCGCCGCCACGCACCGGGGCAGCCGGGCCGCGGCCGGACCGGTGGGCTTCGCGGCGCCGTACAGCAGGCCCGCCGCACAGGAGCCCGCGGCCTGGAGCGCGAGCACGATTCCGGCCACCGACGACCGGCCCTGCGCGTCGGCGAACGCCAGCGTGACGACCTCCGTCGCGCCGAAGACGCCGCCCATCGCCAGGCAGACCGCGAGCAGCGGGGGGATCCCGGGGGCGCGCAGGGGCGCCTTGCCGGGTATGTGCGCGCGGACCGGGGGCTCCGTCGCGCGCCGGGTCGTGAACAGGACCATGCCGGTCAGCAGCAGCACCGCGCCCACCAGCGTGCCCGCCTCGGGGAAGAACGTCCCGCACAGGAACGCCGCGAGCACCGGGCCCAGCATGAAGCACAGTTCGTCCGCCGCCTGCTCGAAGGAGTTGGCCGTGTGCAGTGCCTTCGGGTCGCCGGCCAGCAGATGGGCCCAGCGGGCCCGGGACATCCCGCCGGTGTTGGGTGTCGTGGCGGTGGCGGCGTAGGAGGCGAACAGGGTCCAGTCGGGGGCGTCGTGGCGCACGCACAGCAGCAGGGACAGGGAGCCGAGGACGGCGACGACCGTGGCGGGCAGGGCCACCCGGGCCTGACCGTGCCGGTCCACGAGCCGGGCGATCCCCGGCGCGACCAGCGCGGTCGCCGCGAGTCCCGTCGCCGTGACGGCGCCGGCCAGGGCGTACGAACCCCGGGTGCCGGCGATCATCACGACCGCGCTCACGCTGAACATGCCCATCGGCAGCCGGGCGATGAGGTTCCCGGCGGTGAACGCGCGGGTGCCCGGCAGACGGAACAGGCGGCGGTAGGGCTGGAGCCGAGGCATGCGCCCACCGTCGCCCGGGGGTGATCAAGCGGTCCAACACCTGTTCCGCACGCAGTCACACACCTGCGTTGTGAATCCGCGCGAGACGGCCGAAAGGGGGGTGGCCGGAAACGTTCGCTGCCTGTTCTTCATACAGGGATATGGAGATTCCTAATGCTTCTCATGCCGCATGGAAAAGATGCTCATTCGGGAAAGTCCTTCACTCGTTTGCCGCGCATCCGCCGAAGAGGGCCGACGGTTAGTCGGTACATGACCGAGGCGACCAGGAAAGACGGCTGGGCGGTAACGCTCGGCCCATACACCTACATTCCGGCTCCGGCGCACTCGTCGGCAACAGTCAACGGCACGCTCACCAGAGGTGGTTGTCCGGTCGCGTTGCAGGTGACCGAGTCGGTGCTGCGCGATTTCATCGATGCCATGAGCACCTTGGAAAAGGATCTCGCCCGGCGGTGGATCAGTGCGACGGATTGGCCGGCTTTCGCGCTTTCGAAATAGTCGGGGCGCGCCATGTACGAAAAAGTCGAAGGCACCGGCCGGCATCGGGCTCCGGCCCGGGACTTCATCACTCCCCTGACGCCACCGGACCCGACCTGGGACCCCGCCGAGGAACTCGCGTTCATCCTCGAGGAGGCCCTCGGCGAGCAGGCGACGAGGATCCCAGGACCCCGTGACGACGACCTGGCCGAGGCCGCCGAGCCGGCACCACCGGTCCCACCGATCCCCCAGGCCCCCACCCCGGGCACCCACATGCGGCGGCTCCAGGACATCACCGAGGAACTGCCGCCCGTCCGGGAGCTCCCCCGGCGGCACCGCAAGGTCCGGCCCCGCAAGGCCCCGGGCGTGCTGCGCACCACGAGCTTCCTGGTCGCCGCGATGGCGGCCGTCATCGCCCTCGCCGTGAGTCTGCTGAGCGCGGTCGTCGCCTACGACCCGCTGCGCCTGGTCGCGGTCTCGCCCGCGGCGCGTGGCCTGCGCACCTGGTGGCCCCTGCTGGTGTACGGGCCCTGGCTGGTGGGCTCCCTGTCCGTCCTGCGGGCCGCGCTGCACCAGCGCCGTGCCGTGCACTCCTGGTGCGTGGTCCTGGTCTTCTCCTGCATCGCCGTGCTGCTGTGCGTCGTCCAGGCGCCCCGGACGATCATGGGCACCGCGGCCGCGGCCCTGCCCGGGCTCGCCGCCCTCGCCTGCTTCCAGCAGGTGGTCCGCCAGATCACCCTGACCCGCCCACCGATGCGCTCGGTCCCGCGGCACCGGGTGGGACAGGCACTGTCGCCGTCCGGCACGGAGGGCCACCAGGGCGCGGACGCCCGCCCGGGCGAGACGGGGACGACCACGAGGAACACGGGCCCTTGAGCCCGGGCCCCCGGCCCTGCCCCCCCCGCCCGAGCACTCGCGGGCCGACCCCGCCTGAGCCCTCGCGGGGCCGACCCCGCCTGAGCCCTCGCCGGGCCGACCCCGCCTGAGTCCTCGCGGGCCGGCCCCGCCTGAGTCCTCGCGGGCCGACCGCGCCCTGAGCGAACCGGCCCGGGGCCCCTGCACCGGGCCCCGCCCGGGGCCTTCCGCCCTGGGGCCGCGTCTGATGCCCCGGGCCCGGGAGGCGGTGCAGCACCCGGCCCGGGCACCGGTCCAGGCGTCCCGCCCACGCCATGTGGGTCGACGCCCGGCCTTGAGCACACCGGCCCGGGGCCCCTGCACCGGGCCCCGCCCGGGTCCTCCCGCTCTGCGGTCGCGCCTGACGCCCCCGGCCCGGCACCCTTCCGCGCACCCCGGGCCCGGGACACCCTGCGGCCCTGCCTGGCGCCCCCGCCCGGCACCGTTCCAGGCGCCCCGGCCGGGCCCCGCCCCCGTCCTTCACGGCACCGGCACCCGCACCCCCCGCCCGTTGTAAGTTCGGCGCATGCCCGCCCACCTCGACCCCCGTCTGCTGCGTGGCTTCGTCACCGTCGCCGAGGAACTGCACTTCACACGGGCCGCCGTGCGGTTGCATGTGGCTCAGCAGGCGCTCAGCCGGGACGTGCGGCGGCTGGAGCGGGAGCTGAGGGCCGAGCTGTTCGTGCGGACCACCCGGCAGGTGACGCTGACCCCCGACGGGGAGCGGCTGCTGCCGTACGCCCGTCGGATGCTCCGGGCGCAGGACGAGCTGCTCGCCGCCTTCGACCAGGCCCGCCCCCTGTTGGTCGACCTCAACTTCCCCGGCCTGGTCACCGCCCGCCGCGTGCTGCACCGGGCGCGGGAGCTCGCGCCGGGTCACGAACTGATGGCCCGCTACGAGAGCGGCCTGACCGGAGCCGCCGGTGAGCTGCTCGCGGGCCGGTTGGACGCGTCGTTCGGACGGTTCGCCGGGCTGGACCCGGCTTTGCGGGCGGGGCTCGACCACCTGCCCGTGCGGTACGAGCCGATGGCGGTCGTGCTGCCCGAGGACCACCGGCTGGCCGCTCTGGAGGCGGTGCCACTCGCCGAGCTGGCCGGCGAGACCGTCTACGCGGGCGCCGGCAATCCGCGCACGCCCGAGTGGACCGGCCTCGCCAGGCTGCTGTTCGAGGGCCGGGGCATCGAGATCGCGCCACCCGCGCCACTGGCCGTCGGGGAGGAGGAGTTCCAGCGGGTCATGGCCAGAACACGCAACCCCATTCTGGCCGTCGTGGGCTTCCCGGAACTGCCGTCGACGGTGTTGCGGCCCCTGGTCGACCCCGTGCCGCTGTCCCCGCTGTCCCTGGTGTGGCGCAAGGGCCTGACCCACCCCGCGTTCGACGCGCTGCGGCAGGCGGCGGCCCGGCTCGCCGCCGAGGAGGGGTGGCTGCGGCGGCCCGCCGGGGGATGGATTCCGGCCGGTGACGATGTCCTCATGACGTCTCACGACTGACACGATTCGATACCCGCGCTCACACACAACCTCCCCGTGCGCTACATTCAACGTCTGAGCACGGTGTGGTAGTAGGGGGCGTTCGGACGGGTGGGGGCCCGATCCGACGGCGGGTGTTCAGGTCGTAGACGCACCCGAACCATCCCGTGGGGGGAAGTACGTGCCTGTGAAAAGTTGGCGAGAAGACGCCCAACCCGAGTGGCCCGAGGCCGCGGCGGCGACCGGGGAACTCCCTGCGGACGGCAGCGTCCGGGACCGGAGAGCCACCCAGGTGCGCGACGGTGACGACCGGGTGAGCGGCTACCGGCTGCCCGCCGGTACGGAGATACTGCGCGGCATCCCCCGGCAGAGCGAGGGCGAGGCCGACTCGTTCCGCTCGTTCGACTCCGGCACCGAGTCGCGGACCGCGGTCCGCGACCCCTGGCAGGAGGACGCCCACGCTGTCGGGCGCGCCGACGCCCCGGCCGTGCCCCCCGGCCCCGCCGGGCACACCCACGACCCGCACGAGGTCACCATCCAGCTCGACGCCGTACAACTCGGGGACGGGTTCGTGCGGCGGGTCGAGGACGGCATGGGCGCGGGCGCGGCCCCCGCCGACCGGCCGGTCTTCGTCGACGAGTCGGGCCGGCGCAGCCGTCGCTTCCGCCGGATCGGCATAGTCATCGCCCTGGCCTGCGGGGTGTACGCCGTCGTCATCGTCGCCACGCTGCTGTCGGGCAACTCCAACGCGCCCTGGCTGCCCGTACCGGGTCAGAAGCAGGATCCGTCGGCCGGGCAGGTCGACACCCCGCCGCTGCCCAAGCAGTCGGACCCGGCCGCCGACACCGGCACCACCGCTCCGAGCAGCGCGCCGACGGCCGACGAGGCCGTGTCACCCTCGCCCGAGGCCGGTGCCGGCACCGTCGAACACGCCGACACCGCCGAACCCGGCCGCCGCGGCGCGACGGAACGCCCCTCGCCGACCGCGACCCGGACCACACCGGCCCCGGGCACCGGCGTGACCGCCCCCGCCCCGACCAAGCCCGCCGATACGCCGACCACACCGGCCCCCGACCCGACGCCGACGGGCGAGCCCACGCCCGAGCCGACCGAGACCCTGGGGGCCGGCGACAGCGACGACACCGGCACGGTCGCCGAAGGCCCGGTCGAGACGCCGAGCGCCGAACCGACGCCCACCCTTTAGTGCCGACTCCTTCAGTGCCGACGGCCGGAAAGGCTCGCCGGACAGGCGTCCGGTGCGGTGCGCACGGCGGAGCATCGCCCGCGCACGGGAGGTACCCGGGTGATGCGATGACGCGGCGAGGTGCCCTGCCGAGCATCGCGAGCCGGTGACCTTCCCGGCCATCAGCACTGGTCCCGGCCGCGCGAGCGGTGCCTGCCACACAGCCCCCGGAGGAAGATCCGGGGGAGGGTGCTCCGGCGCCTCACGCTCGCGGACCCCGGGCTCCCGGTCCCGCTGAGCGGTGAGGGACTCGCCGACGGCGCCGCGAAACCCGCCGGCACCGTCCGCACCACCCACCGTCCCGGCGGCACCGCCGCCCCCGCAGAACCGCCGTCCCGCAGCACCGACGTCCCCGCACCACCCACCGTCCCCGCAGCACCCCATCCCGCACCACCCCGGAGTACCACCACCCATGGCATCCCGTACCCGCCGTTCCGGGCCGGCGCCCCGAGCCCGTGGCGGTTCCAAGCGCCGCCTGCCGCTGCGCCTCCTCCTGCCCCTGCTCGTCCTCGTCGCCCTGATGGCGATGCTCATGCTGCGCGGCTACGTGCACAGCGAGATCCTCGCCGACCACCGGGTCCGGCCGCCCGCCGCCACCGACCAGGTGCCGGAGAAGATCATGAGCGGCGGGCCCGTCATCGACACCCGCAGCGGCCGCACCGAGAGCCTGCGTGTGCCCGACCACCGCCTGGTGCTCACCTTCGACGACGGCCCCGACCCGGTCTGGACGCCGAAGGTCCTGGACGTCCTGAAGAAGCACGACGCGCACGCGGTCTTCTTCGTCACCGGCACCATGGCCTCGCGCTACCCCGAACTGGTCCGGCGCATGGTCGAGGAAGGCCACGAGGTCGGCCTGCACACCTTCAACCACCCGGACCTGTCCTACCAGTCCAAGAAGCGCATCGACTGGGAACTGTCCCAGAACCAGCTCGCCCTCTCCGGCGCGGCGGGCATCCGTACCTCCCTCTTCCGGCCGCCGTACTCCTCCTTCGCCGACGCCATGGACAACAGGTCCTGGCCGGTGACCGAGTACATCGGCGACCGCGGCTACATCACCGTCGTCAACAACACCGACAGCGAGGACTGGCGCAGGCCCGGCGTCGCCGAGATCGTCCGACGTGCCACGCCCAAGGGCGGCAAAGGCGCGATCGTCCTGATGCACGACTCCGGCGGAGACCGCCACCAGACCGTCGCGGCACTGGACCGCATGCTGCCCGACCTGCGTGCGAAGGGCTACGCGTTCAGCAACCTCACCGAGGCCCTCGACGCCCCGAGCGCGCACTCCCGCGTCACCGGCCTCGACCGGTGGAAGGGCGCGGCGTGGATCTTCCTGGTCCAGGTCTCCGAGCACCTCACCGACGGGCTGGTCGTCGGACTCGCGATCGTCGGCACCCTCGTCATCGGCCGTTTCGTGCTGATGCTGCTGCTCTCCGGGGTGCACGCACGCCGGGTGCGCCGCCGCGGCTTCCGCTGGGGAGCGCCGATCACCGAACCGGTGTCGGTCCTCGTCCCGGCGTACAACGAGGCCAAGTGCATCGAGAACACCGTCCGTTCCCTCGCCGAGAGCGACCACCCCATCGAGGTCCTCGTCATCGACGACGGCTCCTCCGACGGCACGTCACGGATCGTGGAGGCCATGGGCCTGCCGAACGTCCGGGTCGTCCGCCAGCTCAACGCGGGCAAGCCCGCCGCGCTCAACCGCGGTGTGGCCAACGCCCGCTACGACCTGATCGTGATGATGGACGGCGACACGGTCTTCGAACCGTCCACCGTGCGTGAACTGGTGCAGCCCTTCGGCGACCCGCGCGTGGGCGCGGTGGCGGGCAACGCCAAGGTCGGCAACAAGGACACCCTCATCGGCGCCTGGCAGCACATCGAGTACGTGATGGGCTTCAACCTCGACCGCCGGATGTACGACGTGCTGCGCTGCATGCCCACGATCCCCGGCGCGGTCGGAGCCTTCCGCCGCAGCGCGCTGGAACGGGTCGGCGGCATGAGCGACGACACCCTCGCCGAGGACACCGACATCACCATGGCCCTGCACCGCGACGGCTGGCGCGTGGTCTACGCGGAGAACGCCCGTGCCTGGACCGAGGCACCGGAGACCGTCCAGCAGCTGTGGTCCCAGCGCTACCGCTGGTCGTACGGCACCATGCAGGCCATCTGGAAACACCGCCGGGCCCTGGTCGACAAGGGCCCCTCGGGCCGCTTCGGCCGCGTCGGCCTGCCGCTGGTGTCCCTCTTCATGGTCCTGGCGCCCCTGCTGGCCCCGCTGATCGACGTGTTCCTCGTCTACGGCCTCGTGTTCGGCCCCACCCAGAAGACGATCATGGCGTGGCTCGGCGTCCTGGCCATCCAGGCGGTCTGCGCGGCCTACGCCTTCCGGCTCGACCGCGAGCGCATGACCCACCTCGTCTCGCTGCCCCTGCAGCAGATCCTTTACCGCCAGCTGATGTACGTCGTACTGCTCCAGTCCTGGATCACCGCCCTCACCGGCGGCCGGCTGCGCTGGCAGAAGCTGCGGCGCACCGGCGTGGTCGACGCGCCCGGCGGCGGCCCCGTACCGCGCCAGCGGTCCCAGAACAGCTCCGACCGGAGGCCGGTGGCATGACCCACGGAAACCCGATCCCCACGTCATCGGCGGCGTCCGGCATGCCGGGGGCGTCCTACGGCATGCCGCGTCAGCGCACGACCGGCACCGCACCGGAGGGCGGAACCGACACCGCGACCGCCCCCACCGCGCCGGCGCGCCAGGGCGGCGGCCGTGACCGCTACCTCGACCTGCTGCGCTCGATCGCCCTGGTCCGTGTCGTCGTCTACCACCTGTTCGGCTGGGCGTGGCTGACGGTGCTGTTCCCGTCGATGGGCGTGATGTTCGCGCTGGCGGGCTCGCTGATGGCGCGCTCGCTGAACCGCCCGGCGCTCGGTGTGATCCGGGGCCGGATCCGCCGGCTCCTGCCCCCGCTCTGGGTGTTCGGCGCGGTGGTGCTGGCGATGATGTTCGCGGCCGGCTGGAACCCGCTGAAGGACCCGGACCACGGCGGTGCCTGGGGCCTGGTCGATCTGGCCAACTACTTCTTCCCCGTCGGCGCCCCGCCCTTCCCCTGGCACCTCGGCGCCAAGTCCGGGCTGCTGGAGGAGACCTGGGCGGTGCAGGCGGCCGGTCCGCTGTGGTACCTGCGGGCCTACCTCTGGTTCGTCATCGCCTCCCCGCTGCTGCTGTGGGCGTTCCGCCGGGCACCGTGGCCGACGCTGCTGGCACCGCTGGGCCTCACGGCGGTCGTCGGCACGGGCCTGGTGAAGATCCCCGGCGAGACGGGCAACGCGGTGACCGACTTCGCGGTCTACGGCGGCTGCTGGATCCTGGGCTTCGCCCACCACGAGGGCCTGCTCAAGCGGATCCCCCGCTACCTGGCGATCTCCTGCGCGGCCCTGCTCATGGCCTTCGGCCTGTGGTGGGCCTCGGGCCACCTGGGCCCCGACGGCTGGGACCTGAACGACATCCCCCTGTCCCAGGCGGCCTGGTCCTTCGGCTTCGTGGTGATCCTGCTCCAGTACTCCCCGTCCTGGCGCGAACTCCCGGGCCGCCTGGCCAGGTGGGACAAGCTCGTGACCCTCTCCAACAACCGCGCTGTCACGATCTACCTCTGGCACAACCTCCTCATCATGGCCACGGTCCCGATCCTCGACCTGCTCTACGAACTGCCGTTCCTCCAGAGCGACAGCGCGGTGTCCGCCCTGGACAGCACGTACACCGTCTGGATGTTCGCCCTGGTCTGGCCCCTGATCGGCGCGGCGATCCTCCTGTTCGGCTGGGTCGAGGACATCGCGGCGAAGCGGTCGCCGCGGTGGTGGCCGAACGGGCAGGGCGGCAAGAGCGGGAGGCGCCGGCGGTAGGGGGCGGGCCGACGCGGGGAGGCCCCGTTCCACGGGCTGTACCGGTGTGGAAAACTGCACGGGTTGCGTTTGTGAACGAAGTGACCCGGGGGAGCGGTGGGATGAGCAAGCGGCAGATGCAGAAAATGCTGCGGTTGATGGCGAGCGGGGAACCGGTAGAACTCACCAGCCCGATGGCGTCCGTGAAGAAGCTGGCCCGGCTGGCCTTCGTCGCCCAGCAGTTCGGCTACGAGTACGCCGACGTCCGGCAGAGCAGCGGCCGCAACGGCGCGCTCACCATGCTGATCCTGCCCGACCCGAGCCCGCAGGCGCGGGCCCGGGCCGGGCAGAACTGGGCCCACTACCCCAACGCCGCGGACGGTGTCTCCCTGCCGCCGCTCGTGCCCGACGCCTTCGAATTCCTCAAGGCCCGCATCAACTTCGACCTCACCGGCAAGAACGCCGAGAAGCGCATGGGGTACGCGGCTCTGGGTGCCACCGTCGGCTGCGCGATCCTCGGCTTCCGCTTCGGGGGCGAGTCCGCCGACTTCATCGTGGCCGGCGCGGTGTGGCTGGTGGTCATGGCGATCCTGGGCATCGGCCTGGCGGTGACGCGCAAGCGCAACGCCAAGTTCGCGGCCCGGTTGCAGGCCGCGGGCTTCACGCCGGTGCACGACGAGAACGGGCGGCTGCGGTATGTGCCGCCGGGGGCGCAGGTGCCCGGGCAGGGCAATCCGTTCGCGGGCGGGCCGTACGGCGGCGCCGCGCCGGGCCCGGTGACGGCAACGCCGCCGGCCTACGGGCAGCAGCCGCCCGGGCCGTACGCCCAGCCGGCGCCGGGCCCCTACGCCCAGCCCGCGCCGGGGCCCTACCCCGGTCAGCCCGCGCAGGCTCCCTACGGCGGTCAGCCCGCGCAGGCGCCGTACCCGGGTCAGCCCGCGCAGGCTCCCTACGGCGGCCGGCCCGCGCCCGGCCCCTATGGCGCGCAGCCCCCGGGCCCGTACGGGCAGCCCCACCACCAGCCGCAGCCGCAGCCCGGGCAGAACCCCGCCTGGCAGCCTCCGCAGCACTGACCCCGAAACCTCGCGGAACCTCTCATCCCGCCCGAGCGCGGGGTGAGAGCAACGTTCCCTCGCGGTCACTCACTGCCACAGACAGGAAACGCATCCTCCCTACCTTCGGGATCAGTCACGAGTACGACCGAGCCCCGGAGCACAGTGGAGGCGTCATGACAGGCCCTGGCACGGCACCCGTACCCCCGAGCAAGGGCGGACGCTGGATCCGGCACTGGGATCCCGAGAACGAGACGTTCTGGAAGGAGACCGGGGAGAAGGTCGCCCGCCGGAACCTGTTCTTCTCCGTGCTCTCCGAGCACATCGGCTTCTCGATCTGGACCCTGTGGTCCGTGCTGGTGCTCTTCATGGGCCCGGAGTACGGGCTGACCCCCGCCGACAAGTTCATGCTGACCTCGATGGTCACGCTGGTCGGCGCCGTCGTCCGCGTCCCCTACACCTTCGCCGTGGCGATCTTCGGCGGACGCAACTGGACGATCATCTCCGCCTCGCTGCTGCTGATCCCGACCGTCGCCGCGTTCGCCGTGATGGAGCCGGGGACCTCGTTCTCCACGTTCCTGCTGGTCGGCCTGCTCGCCGGTGTCGGCGGCGGCAACTTCGCCTCCTCCATGACCAACATCAACGCCTTCTTCCCGCTGCGGAAGAAGGGCTGGGCGCTCGGCCTGAACGCGGGCGGCGGCAACATCGGGGTGCCGGTGGCGCAGCTGGTCGCGCTGGCGATCATCGGCGCGGGCGGCGGTCCGCGGGTGCTGCTCGGGATCTACATCCCGCTGATCGTCGTGGCCGCCGTGATGGCCGCCCTCTTCATGGACAACCTGGAGAACGTCAAGAACGACACCGGCGCCGCCAAGGACGCCGCGCGGGACGGCCACACCTGGATCATGTCCCTCCTCTACGTCGGCACCTTCGGCTCCTTCATCGGCTACAGCTTCGCCTTCGGCCAGGTCCTGCAGAACCAGTTCGGCCGGACCCCGCTGGAGGCCGCCTACGTCACCTTCCTCGGCCCGCTGCTCGGCTCCCTGATCCGGCCCGTCGGCGGCCGTCTCGCCGACCGCTTCGGCGGCGCGCGG
This sequence comes from Streptomyces sp. NPDC043685, assembly GCF_056436585.1. Lineage (NCBI taxonomy): Bacteria > Bacillati > Actinomycetota > Actinomycetes > Kitasatosporales > Streptomycetaceae > Streptomyces > Streptomyces sp. NPDC043685. The sequence goes on from NZ_JBWKCH010000002.1 coordinate 86,215, forward strand.
ATCAGCCTGTGGAACTACGTCGCCATGGGCGTCGCCACGGCGGTCCTGATCGGCGCCTCCATGGAGAAGTCGCTGGCGCTGTTCACCGGGGCGTTCGTGGTGCTGTTCGTGCTCAGCGGGCTCGGCAACGGCTCGACGTTCAAGATGATCCCCGGCATCTTCCAGAACAAGGCGCTGGCCAAGGGACTGACGGGTGAGGAGGCGGCGGCGTACGGGCGGCGGCTCTCCGGGGCCTCCATGGGGCTGATCGGCGCGGTGGGCGCGCTCGGGGGCGTCGCCATCAACCTGGCCTTCCGTCAGTCGTTCCTCTCCTACGGCTCGGGCACCGGGGCGTTCGTCGCCTTCCTCGCCTTCTACGCGGTCTGCTTCGTGGTGACATGGGCCGTATACCTTCGCCGTACGGCTCCCCGGGTACCCGCCACCACGGCGACCTCGGAGGCGAAGCCGCAGCTCAGCTACGCCGAGGTGTGACGTAACACCAGCGACATCACGCCGATCCGAGCCTGTCACGAGCCGTTGACAGGCTCGATCGGCATGTAGGTACGCCGTACCACGAAGTACGACGACTGGATGCGGGACGAGAGCCATGTACGAGGAAGAACAGCGACCGGACCACGGACCCCTGGCGGGTTTCACCGTGGGAGTGACGGCCGCGCGCCGGGCCGAGGAGCTCGGGGTGCTGCTCCAGCGACGGGGAGCCGCCGTCCTGCACGCCCCCGCCCTGCGCATCGTGCCGCTCGCCGACGACAGCGAACTGCTGGCCGCGACGAAGGAGATCATCGAGCGGCTGCCGGACATCGTCGTGGCCACGACCGCGATCGGCTTCCGGGGCTGGGTCGAGGCCGCCGACGGCTGGGGGCTGGGCGAGGAGCTGCTGGCGCGGCTGGGCGGCGTACGGATCATGGCGCGCGGGCCGAAGGTCAAGGGCGCGGTGCGGGCCGCCGGACTGACGGAGGAGTGGTCGCCGTCGTCGGAGTCCATGGCGGAGGTGCTGGACCGGCTGCTGGAGGAGGGCGTCGACGGTCTGCGGATCGCGATCCAGCTGCACGGTGAGCCGCTGCCCGGGTTCGTGGAGGCACTGGAGGAGGGCGGGGCCGAGGTGCTCGGGGTGCCCGTCTACCGCTGGATGCCGCCGGAGGACATCACGCCGGTGGACCGGCTGCTGGACGCGACGGTCGCCCGGGCCCTGGACGCGGTCACCTTCACCAGCGCCCCGGCCGCGGCCTCGCTCCTCTCCCGGGCGAAGGAGCGCGGACTGCTCGACGAGGTCCTGGCGGCACTGGGCCACGACGTGCTGCCGGCCTGCGTGGGCCCGGTCACCGCGCTGCCCCTGCAGTCCCGCGGCATCGACACGATCCAGCCCGAACGCTTCCGGCTCGGCCCTCTCGTCCAGCTCCTCTGCCAGGAACTCCCCGCCCGGGCACGCTCCTTCCCGGTCGCCGGGCACCGCCTGGAGATCCGCGGCCATGCCGTCCTGGTCGACGGGGACCTCAAACCGGTTCCGCCCGCCGGGATGTCCCTGCTGCGGGCCCTCTCCCGCCGCCCCGGCTGGGTCGTCGCCCGCGCCGACCTGCTGCGTGCCCTTCCCGGGTCGGGCCGCGACGAACACGCGGTGGAAACGGCCATGGCCCGCCTCCGCACGGCCCTCGGCACCCCGAAGCTGATCCAGACGGTGGTCAAACGCGGCTACCGCCTGGCCTTGGACCCCAGCGCGGAGACGAAGTACGCGGACGCGTGATCCCGCCCGGGGGTTGAGCGCGAACAGGCCGAACGTGAGGGTGCCGGGTGGTGGCCTGCCCGGGGCGCCGGGGTGAGGCGTGCGCGAGGGGTTTCCGGCGTCGGCGTGGGCAGGCACTGTAAGAGGGAACGGTTTCCCGGCTCTCTCACGGCGTCTCGCCGAAGCCTCGCGACCGGGGTGAACCCCTAGGCGGTGACAGGCACATGGCACTGGGTACGGTCACGACCCCGTACGAGCTGCGCTTCGACGCCGGGCGGATCTGTCTGGACCTGCTCTCCACCACGCACCCGGAGGAGCGGCTCGACTCCGTGGACGTGCTGCGCGCCTGGATCACCGGCTCCGGACTCGTCCCGGCGGACACCGCCCTGGCCCACGCCGACACCGGCTGGCTGCCCGCCTTCCGCGAACTGCGCGACCAGATCGACCGGTTGGTGCGCTGCCGGCCGAGACCGGGAGCGGCGGCGTACGACCTCGCGCTGGCCCGCGTCAACGACCTGGCCCGCACCGCGCCCCCGGCCCCGCGCGCGGTCCGCGGCGACGACGGTCAGCTGCTGCGGCGGCTGGACGCCCCGCCCGGCTGCGCCGCCCTGCTCGCGGCCGTCGCCCGGGACGCCGTGGAGATGCTGACCGACCCCGCCGCCCGCGCGGCCCTGCGGCAGTGCGAAGGCGACAACTGCCCCATCGTGTACCTCGACACCTCCCGGGGGCGCAGGAGGCGCTGGTGCTCCAGCGAGGTCTGCGGAAACCGCGAACGCGTCGCCCGTCATCGCCGCCGCGCGGCACTCGCCCGCACCTGAAACGGAATTGAGTGGTCCGTGCACTCAATTCCCCTGTCCTAAATGCGACTTCTGAGACCGCGACAGCAAAGTGATTTCGATTACATGCCGTTTACCTACGCCACCGTAGGGAAGGCCTGGCTTGATCTGGCCGATGTGGCGGAAATGTAAAGAACGCGGGGTGGGAATGTGCACCCATGTCCACCTCGTCACGTCACTCGGAAGAAAACTGTCACCTCTCTTTGAACGCCCAACAGCTCCCGTCCGTACGGCTTGTGGAGCGACCGACTGGGGGAACCCCCGGACATCGGAGGTGGGCGTGCGCAAGGATTCCGTCGTGGCCAATGAACGAGCACCGAGGGCCCGACATCGCATGTCCCAGCCCTCGGAACCCGACGAGGAGCTGATGCGTGCGCTCTATCGCGAACACGCCGGACCCCTGCTGGCATACGTCCTGCGCCTGGTCGCCGGAGACCGGCAGCGCGCCGAGGACGTCGTGCAGGAGACGCTCATCCGTGCCTGGAAGAACGCCGGTCAGCTCAATCGGGCGACCGGATCGGTACGCCCCTGGCTGGTGACGGTCGCCCGGCGCATCGTCATCGACGGCCACCGCAGCCGGCAGGCCCGGCCGCAGGAGGTCGACCCGTCGCCGCTGGAGGTCATCCCCGCGGAGGACGAGATCGACAAGGCGCTGTGGCTGATGACTCTGTCGGACGCACTCGACGACCTGACCCCCGCCCACCGGGAGGTGCTCGTCGAGACGTATTTCAAGGGGCGTACCGTCAACGAGGCGGCCGAGACCCTGGGCATACCCAGCGGCACCGTCCGCTCCAGGGTGTTCTACGCCCTGCGTTCGATGAAGCTGGCACTGGAGGAGCGGGGGGTGACGGCGTGATGAGTGTTTACGGGGGTAATCAGGGATTCGGTACGGGAGGCATGGGTATGTCTGGACCCATGCAGGAATCTCCGGTGCCGAACGAACACGAGACCGTCGGCGCCTACGCCCTGGGCATCCTCGACGACGCCGAGGCCACCGCGTTCGAGGCCCACCTCGCGACCTGCGAATGGTGCGCCCAGCAGCTCGACGAACTGGCCGGCATGGAGCCCATGCTCGCCGCCCTCGCCGACCTGCCCGGCTCCGGCAGCACACCGGCGATCGGCGAGTCGCTGTCCGCGAAGCCCCGCCCGCGCCTGGTCGAGAAGCTGGTCGACGAGGTCGCCGACCGCCGCGCCCAGAAGCGCCGCCGCAGCTTCTACATGGTGGCCGCGGCCGGTGCGCTGATCATCGGCGGCCCCTTCGTCGCGGTCGCGACGAACGGCGGCGACAGCGGCGGCTCGGAGAACCGCCCGCTCGCCGCGAGCCCCGCCAAGGAGGCCTTCGACGGCATCTCCGACAAGATCTCGGCCACCGACCCGACCACCAAGGTCACCGCGACGGTCGCCCTCCAGAAGAAGGACTGGGGGACGGGCGTGGTCACCGAGATCAAGAACGTCAAGGGCCCGCTCAAGTGCGCCCTCGTCGCGGTCGGCAAGAACGGCGAGCGCGAGACCCTGTCCTCCTGGTCCGTCCCGGAGTGGGGCTACGGCCTCCCCGACGCCGAGACCGAGAAGGCCAAGCAGCCGCTGTACGTCCAGGGCGGCGCCGCGTTCGACCCGAACCAGATCGACCACTTCGAGGTCGTCACCTTCGACGGCAAGCGGCTGGTCGAGGTCGACGCGTAGGACTGTTCGGCCGTACGGCGGGCGCCATCGGGGCAACAGCTCCCGCGCCTGCCGCCGGCCCGTAGCTTCGAGGGGCCCCCTTCGCGTACGGTTGACGGCTGCCCAGCACGTCAGAAGGGGGCCCGGTGGCCGCTCAGGCTCACAGACAAGACGCGGTCGGTTCGGTACACGACTCGGTTCGTGACCGGGAGATCCGCGTCGAACAGGAACACCTGGACCGGGTGTACCGGCGCCTCGAGGAGAAGATCCACGAGGCGGAGTTCCTCATGCAGGACGCGGCCCGGCGCGGCCAGGTCGGCACCCCCGGCGCACTGGCCGAGCGGGACGCCCAGGTCTTCCGCGCGGGCATCCACCTCAGCCGGCTCAACAACGAGTTCGAGGACTTCCTCTTCGGCCGTATCGACCTGCTGACCGGCAAGGACGGCAAGAAGGGACCCGACGGGGCGTACACCGCGATCGAGCCGGCGGAGGGCGCCGTACGCCCCGACGCCACCGCCGACATCGCCGAGACCCTGCACATCGGCCGTATCGGCGTCCTCGACCAGGACTACGCGCCGCTGGTCATCGACTGGCGGGCCCCCGCGGCGGCCCCGTTCTACCGCTCCACCCCGGTCGACCCCGGCCGCGTCGTCCGCCGCCGCGTGATCCGCTCCAAGGGCCGCCGGGTGCTGGGCGTCGAGGACGACCTGATGCGCCCCGAGCTGACGGCGTACCTCGACGGCGAGGAACTGCCCGTCATCGGCGACGGCGCCCTGATGGCCGCGCTCGGGCAGGCCCGCGGCCACACCATGCGCGACATCGTCGCCTCCATCCAGGCCGAGCAGGACCTGGTCATCCGCGCCCCCGCCGCCTCGGTGACGTACGTCGAGGGCGGCCCGGGCACCGGCAAGACCGCCGTCGCCCTGCACCGCGCCGCCTACCTCCTCTACCAGGACCGGCGCCGCTACGCCGGCGGCATCCTGATCGTCTCGCCCACCCCGCTGCTCGTCGCCTACACCGAGGGCGTGCTGCCCTCGCTCGGCGAGGAGGGCCAAGTCGCCATCCGCGCCATCGGCTCCCTGGTCGAGGGAGCCGAGGCGACGCTCTACGACTCCCCGTCCGTGGCCCGCGCCAAGGGGTCCTCCCGCATGCTGAGGGTGCTGCGGAAGGCCGCGCGCGGCGCCCTGGAGCTGAACGACCCACCGGCCCGGCTGCGCGTGGTCGCCTTCGGCCGCCGCCTGGAACTGGAGGCCGGGGAGCTGGACGGCATCCGCCGCGCCGCCCTCGGCGGCACCGCCCCGGTCAACCTGCTGCGCCCCCGCGCCCGCAAGCTCCTGCTGGACGCCCTGTGGGAGCGGTCGGGCGCGGCCGGCCGGCACAGCGACCCGGAGCTCGCGGCGGAGCTGCGCTCCTCCTTCGACGAGGACATCACCTCCGAGGACGCCTTCATCGCCTTCCTCGACGCCTGGTGGCCGGAGCTGACCCCGGCGGCCGTCCTGGACGCCATGGCCGACGAACGCCGCCTCGGCCGCTGGGCCCGGCGCATCCTGAACCCCGGCGAGGTCCGCAAGGTCGCCCGTTCCCTCAAGCGCGAGGGCCGCTCGGTGCACGACATCGCCCTGCTCGACGAGCTCCAGGCCGTCCTCGGCGCCCCGGCCCGCCCCCGCAAGAAGCGCGAACTCGACCCGCTCGACCAGCTCACCGGCCTGGAGGAGCTGATGCCGGTGCGCGAGGAGACGCAGCGCGAGCGCGCCGAGCGCCTCGCCCAGGAGCGCGTGGAGTACGCCCACGTCATCGTCGACGAGGCCCAGGACCTCACCCCGATGCAGTGGCGCATGGTCGGCCGCCGCGGCCGGCACGCCACCTGGACGGTCGTGGGCGACCCGGCCCAGTCCTCCTGGTCCGACCCGGACGAGGCGGCCGAGGCGCGCGACGAGGCCCTCGGCAGCCGCCCGCGCCGCCGCTTCGAACTCACCGTGAACTACCGCAACCCGGCCGAGATCGCCGAACTGGCCGCGAAGGTCCTCGCCCTCGCCATGCCCGGCTCGGTGTCGCCGAAGGCGGTCCGCTCCACCGGGGTCGAGCCCCGCTTCACCGTCGTGCAGGACACGCTGGGCGCGACCGCCCGCGACGAAGCGGCCCGGCTGCTGGAGCGGGTCGACGGCACGGTCGGCGTGGTCGTCGCCATGCAGCGCCGCGAGGAGGCACGCCGCTGGCTCGCCGGTCTCGGCGACCGGGTCGTGGCACTGGGCAGCCTGGAGGCGAAGGGCCTGGAGTACGACGCGACGGTCGTGGTCTCCCCGGCGGAGATCGCCGACGAGTCCCCGGCCGGCCTGCGTGTCCTGTACGTCGCGCTGACCCGCGCCACCCAGCAGCTGACGGTCGTCTCGGCGGACCGGGACGAGCCCGACGCGGCGGGAGTACCGGATCTGCTCAGGGACTGAGGCCCGATACCCACTTGCCGGCGAAATGAACTACCGGTACGGGAATGGCCTTACGGGATCTGTTTGTTAGCCTGGACGTGGCACCGGCTCGATCCAAGCCCCCGGGCCCAACCTTCGTCGCTACGAGCGACCACTTGCCGCGAGGCGAGCATGGCGGGTCGGTGCCACTTACTTGAGAAAGAGACCCACGTCCACGTGACGTGGGTCTCTTTTTTCCGGCCCCTCGCCCCTCGTTCCGCGAACAAAACGTTCGCAATCGAGGGCGGCTACCTGCTACTCAGCGGTAGGTGCGACGATCGGACGGCACAACTCAGCGTCAGGTGAAAGCAGAGGAAGTCGGCCATGGCAACGGCGCCCAGCGTCTCCTACTCGATGACGGTCCGGCTGGAGGTGCCCGCGAGCGGAACCGCCGTTTCGCAGCTCACCACCGCCGTGGAGTCCTCCGGAGGCTCGGTGACCGGCCTCGACGTCACCGCGTCCGGTCACGAGAAGCTCCGCATCGACGTCACCATCGCGGCGACGTCGACCGCGCACGCGGACGAGATCGTCGAGGAACTCCGCGGCATCGAGGGCGTCACCCTGGGCAAGGTCTCGGACCGGACCTTCCTCATGCACCTCGGCGGCAAGATCGAGATGGCGTCGAAGCACCCCATCCGCAACCGTGACGACCTCTCCATGGTCTACACGCCCGGTGTGGCCCGCGTCTGCATGGCGATCGCCGAGAACCCCGAGGACGCCCGCCGGCTCACCATCAAGCGCAACTCCGTTGCGGTCGTGACGGACGGCTCCGCCGTGCTGGGCCTGGGCAACATCGGCCCCAAGGCCGCGCTGCCCGTCATGGAGGGCAAGGCGGCCCTCTTCAAGCGGTTCGCCGGCATCGACGCCTGGCCGATCTGCCTCGACACCCAGGACACCGACGCGATCGTCGAGATCGTCAAGGCGATCGCCCCGGGCTTCGCGGGCATCAACCTGGAGGACATCTCCGCCCCGCGCTGCTTCGAGATCGAGGCCCGGCTGCGCGAGGCCCTCGACATCCCGGTCTTCCACGACGACCAGCACGGCACCGCGATCGTCGTCCTCGCCGCGCTGACCAACGCGCTGCGCGTCGCGGGCAAGGCGATCGAGAACATCCGTGTCGTCATGTCCGGCGCCGGGGCGGCCGGTACGGCCATCCTGAAGCTGCTGCTCGCCGCGGGCGTCAAGAACGCCGTCGTCGCCGACATCCACGGAGTCGTGCACGCGGGCCGCGAGGACCTGGTGGACGCCGCCCCGGACTCGGCGCTGCGCTGGATCGCCGACAACACCAACCCCGAGGGCCTCACGGGCACCCTCAAGGAGGCCGTGCGCGGCGCCGACGTCTTCATCGGCGTCTCGGCCCCGAACGTCCTCGACGGCGACGACGTGGCCGCCATGGCCGACGGCGCGATCGTGTTCGCGCTCGCGAACCCGGATCCCGAGGTCGATCCGGCAATCGCCCGTCAGACGGCCGCCGTTGTCGCCACGGGCCGCTCCGACTTCCCGAACCAGATCAACAACGTGCTGGTCTTCCCGGGCGTCTTCCGCGGCCTGCTGGACGCGCAGTCGCGGACGGTCAACACCGAGATGATGCTCGCCGCCGCCACGGCTCTCGCGAACGTGGTGACCGAGGACGAGCTGAACCCGAACTACATCATTCCGAGCGTCTTCAACGACAAGGTCGCGGGTGCGGTCGCCGGTGCCGTCCGGGACGCCGCCAAGGCGGCCGGCGCGACGGCGGGCAGCACGGCCGGCGTCTGAGGCCCAGGCCGCCCGGGCCCGCCTGGGGGCCCGGGGCGCCGGATCCGCGGACTGTGAGTAACCCCACGGCCGCCGGGAACCCGGCGCGTCGCACGACCCCTGTCAGCAGCGCAGCTATCGTGGCGCCAGGCTCAGGCCCTCTTTTCGTGTGACTCCCCAAGGGTGTTCTCACGACTCCTGCGGGTGCCGGATTGGCTTTCCCGCCGCAGGTAGAGGCAGGATGCGTCCCTGGGCGCGAGGGTCTGACGACGGACCCGGGTCCGGGGACTCACACAGGACCCTGGCAGCATCGGCTTCGATCTGACGCCTCAACGGCAAGATGAACACGGGAGTAACAACATGAACCGCAGTGAGCTGGTGGCCGCGCTGGCCGACCGCGCCGAGGTGACCCGCAAGGACGCCGACGCCGTGCTGGCCGCGTTCGCCGACGTCGTCGGCGACATCGTCTCCAAGGGCGACGAGAAGGTCACCATCCCCGGCTTCCTGACCTTCGAGCGCACCCACCGTGCCGCTCGCACCGCCCGCAACCCGCAGACCGGCGAGCCCATCCAGATCCCCGCCGGTTACAGCGTGAAGGTCTCCGCGGGCTCGAAGCTCAAGGAAGCCGCCAAGGGCAAGTAAGCGGCCCCTCGCGTGCGCCGTGGGCAACTGCGGACCGCCTGTGGCCGGTCGCGCAGTTCCCCGCGCCCCTGAGGGGCGCGCCACGCAGAGCCGTACGGAAATGCCGAGGGGCGGCCACCTGGAATCAGGTGGCCGCCCCTCGGCGTGTGCGATACGGAACTACCCGAGTGCCTTGCCGGGCAGTTCGACCTTCGCGCCCAGCTCCACGAGTTTCTCCATGAAGTTCTCGTAGCCGCGGTTGATGAGGCCGATGCCGTGGACGCGGGACGTGCCCTGGGCCGCCAGCGCCGCGATCAGGTACGAGAAACCGCCGCGCAGGTCGGGGATGACCAGATCCGCGCCCTGAAGCTTGGTCGGGCCGGAGACGACCGCCGAGTGCAGGAAGTTGCGCTGGCCGAAGCGGCAGTTCGAGCCGCCCAGGCACTCGCGGTAGAGCTGGATGTGCGCGCCCATCTGGTTCAGGGCGGACGTGAAGCCGAGGCGGGACTCGTAGACCGTCTCGTGGATGATGGACAGGCCCGTGGCCTGGGTCAGGGCGACCACCAGCGGCTGCTGCCAGTCGGTCTGGAAGCCCGGGTGCACGTCCGTCTCCAGCGCGATGGACTTCAGCTGCCCGCCGGGGTGCCAGAAGCGGATGCCCTCGTCGTCGATCTCGAACGCCCCGCCCACCTTCCGGTAGGTGTTCAGGAACGTCATCATCGAGCGCTGCTGGGCGCCGCGGACGTAGATGTCGCCCTCGGTCGCCAGCGCCGCCGACGCCCAGGAGGCGGCCTCGAGGCGGTCCGGCAGGGCGCGGTGGTTGTAGCCGCCGAGCTTGTCCACACCGGTGACGCGGATCGTCCGGTCGGTGTCCATCGCGATGATGGCGCCCATCTTCTGCAGGACGCAGATGAGGTCCTCGATCTCCGGCTCGACGGCCGCGTTCGAGAGCTCGGTGACACCCTCGGCGAGGACGGCCGTCAGCAGGACCTGCTCGGTCGCGCCGACGGAGGGGTAGGGCAGCTGGATCTTGGTGCCGCGCAGCCGCCGCGGCGCCTCCAGGTACTGGCCGTCCGCGCGCTTCTCGATGGTCGCGCCGAACTGCCGCAGCACCTCGAAGTGGAAGTCGATGGGCCGGCCGCCGATGTCGCAGCCGCCGAGGCCGGGGATGAACGCGTGGCCGAGGCGGTGCAGCAGCGGGCCGCAGAACAGGATCGGGATACGGCTCGAACCGGCGTGGGCATCGATGTCGGCGACGTTCGCGCTCTCCACGCGGGTCGGGTCCATCACCAGTTCGCCGGGCTCGTCACCCGGACGGACCGTCACACCGTGCAGCTGCAGCAGACCCCGTACGACTCGGACGTCGCGGATGTCCGGAACATTGCGGAGCCGGCTCGGAGCGCTGCCCAGCAGCGCTGCGACCATGGCCTTCGGTACGAGGTTCTTCGCACCGCGGACACGGATCTCGCCCTCCAGCGGGGTTCCGCCGTGGACAAGCAGGACATCGTCGTTGACGGTCATGAATCTCGCGTTCCATGGAGTCGGGCAGGGGCCAGGAGGGAAAGGGTAATCGCCCACCGCCCCCCTTCTGTAAGCCTGAGCAGGACCCAGCCACGTCATAGCTCTGTCACAACACGAACGGTTCCGTGCCGGGCACATGGGGTCACCGCTCCTTCCGTGCGCGTACAACGCTTCGGTGCGCCCTGAGCTGCGTGCACGGGTCTCCCCGTATTGGCTCCCCATGCCGAGGCAAGATGCGGGATCATGTCTGCCATGACCGAGGTGTCCTCGCTCACAGGGCGGTTGCTCGTGGCCACCCCCGCCCTGGCGGACCCGAACTTCGACCGTGCGGTGGTGCTGCTCCTCGACCACGACGAGGAGGGCTCCCTCGGTGTCGTCCTCAACCGCCCCACCCCGGTGGACGTGGGCGACATCCTGGAGGGCTGGGGAGATCTCGCCGTGGAGCCGGGTGTCGTCTTCCAGGGCGGCCCGGTGTCGCTGGACTCCGCCCTCGGCGTCGCGGTCGTCCCCGGCGGCGCGTCCGGCGAGGCCGCCCCGCTGGGCTGGCGGCGGGTGCACGGCGCGATCGGACTGGTCGACCTGGAGGCCCCGCCGGAGCTGCTGGCCTCCGCCCTCGGCTCGCTGCGCATCTTCGCCGGGTACGCCGGCTGGGGCCCGGGCCAGCTGGAGGACGAGCTGGTGGACGGCGCGTGGTACGTCGTCGAGTCGGAGCCCGGTGACGTCTCCTCCCCGTCCCCCGAGCGGCTCTGGCGCGAGGTGCTGCGGCGCCAGCGCAGCGAGCTGGCGATGGTCGCGACCTACCCGGACGACCCTTCGCTCAACTGATGCCTGTGAGCTTCAGTACCCTTGGCCCTATGAGCACTCTCGAGCCCGAGCGCGGGACTGGTACGGGGACCCTCGTTGAGCCGACGCCGCAGACCTCCCACGGTGACGGTGACCACGAGCGCTTCGCCCATTACGTCCAGAAGGACAAGATCATGGCGAGCGCCCTCGACGGCACTCCCGTCGTGGCGCTGTGCGGCAAGGTCTGGGTGCCGGGCCGCGACCCGAAGAAGTACCCCGTGTGTCCCATGTGCAAGGAGATCTACGAGTCCATGGGCTCCGGCGACGACGACAAGGGCAAGGGCGACAAGTAGGCCCGGCCCGCGGGGCGTGAAGCCCCCGGAGCACGCTTCACGTGCCCTGGGGGCTTTTGTGCTGTCCGGGGCCACCGCGTGGTTCAGACCTCTTGTGGCCTGTTCCCGCGGGCCCTAGCCTCCGAGGTGTTGTGCATAGCGAAACCGTCATTGCGCATGTTGCAACCATCTCGCCGGAGGGTGACTCCATGAAGCTGCGACTGACGTGAGCCAATTGATTCCGCAACCCCGCAGCGTCGTCACAGGCACCGGTGAGCTGCGGCTGACGCGCCTCTCCCGGCTCTACGCGGACACCGCGACCGAGGGCGTCGCCCACTGGCTGAGCACCGCCTTCCGGCAGGCCACCGGCCTGCCGCTGCGCGAGGCGCGGGAGCTCGGCGAGGCCGAGGGCGGCATCGGACTGCGCCGCGACCCCGGCCTCGGCCCCGAGGAGTACCGCCTCGTCAGCGACGGCTCCGGTGTCCTCATCGAGGGCGGTGACGCGGCCGGGGTCTTCTGGGGTGCCCAGACGCTGCGGCAGCTCCTCGGCCCCGACGCCTGCCGCAGGGCCCCGATCGACCGCGACCGCGCCTGGACCGTGCCGTACCTGACGATCGAGGACGCCCCCCGATTCCGCTGGCGCGGCACGATGCTCGACGTCGCCCGGCACTTCATGCCCAAGGACGGCGTGCTGCGTTTCCTCGATCTGCTGGCGGCGCACAAACTCAACGTCTTCCACTTCCACCTGACGGACGACCAGGGCTGGCGCATCGAGATCGAGCGGCATCCCCGGCTGACCGGGATCGGCTCCTGGCGCGCCCGCACGAAAACCGGCCACCGGGCCTCCCCCTTGTGGGAGGACAAGCCGCACGGCGGCCACTACACCCAGGACGACATCCGGGAGATCGTGGCCTACGCCGCCGAGCGGCACATCACCGTCGTCCCCGAGATCGACGTACCGGGCCACTCGCAGGCCGCCATCGCCGCGTACCCGGAACTCGGCAACACCGACGTCATCGACACCACCGCCCTCACCGTCTGGGACACCTGGGGGATCAACCCGAACGTCCTCGCCCCCACCGACACCACCCTGCGCTTCTACGAGGGCGTCCTCGAAGAGGTGCTCGCCCTGTTCCCCTCGGAGTTCGTCCACATCGGCGGCGACGAATGCCCCAAGGAGCAGTGGCGGAGGTCGGCCACCGCCCAGGCGCGCATGCGCGAACTGGGGCTCGCGGACGAGGACGAGCTCCAGTCCTGGTTCATCGGGCACTTCGACGCGTGGCTCTCCGCGCGCGGGCGGCGTCTGATCGGCTGGGACGAGATCCTGGAGGGCGGTCTGGCGAAGGGCGCGGCCGTGTCCTCCTGGCGGGGCCGCGCCGGGGGTGTCGCCGCCGCCCGGGCCGGCCACGACGTCGTCATGTGCCCCCAGCAGCACGTGTACCTGGACCACCGTCAGGACCCGGGCCCCGACGAGCCGGTACCGATCGGGTGGGTGCGCACCCTGGAGGACGTCTACCGGTTCGAGCCGGTGCCGCCGGAGTTGACGCCCGAGGAGGCCCGGCACGTGCTGGGCACCCAGGCCAACCTGTGGACCGAGGTGATGGAGGACCAGGCGCGCGTGGACTACCAGGCGTTCCCCCGCCTCGCGGCCTTCGCGGAGGTCGCCTGGAGCGCCCTGCCGGCCCCGGCGGACCGGGACTTCGCCGGTTTCCAGCGCCGTATGACCGCCCACTACCGGCGGCTCGACGCCCTGGGCGTGGCCTACCGGCCTCCCACGGGCCCGCTGCCCTGGCAGCGGCGTCCCGGGGTCCTGGGTCGCCCGATCGAGGGCCCGCCGCCGAACCGGTAGGCGCGCCCCTCGTGACCGAACAGCTCGAACAGGCCACGGAAAAAGCGCACAAGGGTCACCGAAAGTGCCAATCGGCATGCACTGCTGAACCTGTGCGAAAACGGACCATCTCGCCGGTGAGGTGGGCGAATGCCTCCTAGTGGACCCGTGTCCTCGGCTCTCGCCAAGATGTGCCAGAGTTGCCACGTCCGCCCTGTCAGCACGTACCGTACGGCAGCACAGGTGGGACCAGGTGGGGCAGCGGGAAGGGGCAGCCGGTTTGACCACGCACGCACCGCAGGCGGCGCAGGCCGTCACGCTGCCCACGACGCTGGACGAGGCCGTCGCGGCACTCACCGCGGTGCCCGCCGCCGTGCCCGTCGCGGGCGGCACCGACCTGATGGCCGCCGTCAACTCCGGGCAGCTCAGGCCCGCCGCCCTGGTGGGACTCGGACGCATCAGCGAGATCCGCGGCTGGCAGTACCTGGACGGCCACGCGCTGCTCGGCGCCGGCCTCACGCACGCGCGCATGGGCCGCCCCGACTTCGCGGCCCTGATCCCGGCGCTCGCCGCCGCCGCGCGCGCCGCGGGCCCGCCGCACATCCGCAACGCGGGCACCCTGGGCGGCAACATCGCCTCGGCCGCCCCCACCGGGGACGCGCTGCCGGTGCTGGCCGCCCTGGAAGCGACCTTGATCATCGCGGGTCCGGGCGGGGCCCGCCGGGAGATCCCCGTGTCGCACCTGCTGGCCGGGGTGGACATGCTGCGCGCCGGTGAACTCATCGGCTACGTGCGCGTGCCGCTGCTGCACGCCCCGCAGGTCTTCCTGAAGGCGACCGGCCGGACCGGCCCGGGGCGCGCGGTGGCGTCCGTGGCCCTGGTCCTGGACCCCGCGCGCCGGGGTGTGCGCTGCGCGGTGGGCGCCATAGCGCCGATGCCGCTGCGGCCCCTGGAGGCCGAGCAGTGGGTCGGCAGCCTCATCGACTGGGACAACAACCGCGCGCTCGTCCCGGAGGCCCTGAGCGCCTTCGGTGAGTACGTCGCCGCGGCCTGCATCCCCGACGCGGCGCCGGCCGAGGACGGCTCGGTCGCGCAGCTCCCGCCCGCCGTTCTGCACCTGCGGCGCACCGTCGCCGCGCTGGCCCGACGAGCACTGGGGAGGGCGCTGTCGTGACCGACGACCAGCACGGAGAGGGCACGCCCCGGGGCGGCAGCCGCTGGGACCCGTTGCCACAGGGCGAGTACGACGACGGCGCCACGGCCTTCGTCGAACTCCCCGAGGGAGGCGTCGACGCCCTGCTCGCCGCCGACAGCCCCCTCGCCGCGCCCGGCCACGGCTACGTGCCGCCGCAGATAACGGTCAGCCCCGCGGCGACCGCCGGCACCGACCCGGCCGCCACGGGCGCGTGGCCGGTCCCGGGCGCGCCGGTCGACGGGGCGCAGTGGCACGACCCGAACGCCGCGCACCAGCAGCAGGGTCACGAGCACGGCGCGCACCAGCACGGCCACGACGTGCCCGGGCAGCCCTACGGCTCCGACGCGCCGTACGACCCCGGGACGCCCTACGGCTCCGGCGCGGGCGCGGGCCGGACCACCGGGGACGACCGGTTCACGTACAACCCGGCGGCGACCGGGCAGTGGCACTTCGAGGAGGCCGCGGCCGCCGAAGCCGCGCCCGGCCACGACGTGACAGGGCAGTGGTCCATCCCCGTCGCCGGGGGCGACCTTCCCGACGAGTCGGGTGAGTTCACCACGTCCTCGCTGGTCGAGCAGTGGGGCGGCACCCCGCCGGCCACGCTGCCGGGCGGCGCGCCCGCGCCCTGGGCGACACAGGCCGCGGGGGCGCCGTGGGGGCAGCAGGACACGGCCGGGCACGAGCAGCCGGGCCACCCCCACGAGTTCGGGCACGAACCGCGCCACGGCCACGGGCAGCAGGGCGAGGCCGGACCGGCCGCCGAGTACGCGCCCGGGCAGCAGGCCGGGCCGCTGCCGCGGGAGACGGGCCCGGACGACGCCGGCCACCCGCGGGACGCCCACGGGCCGGGGGAGTTCGGTCACGCCCCGGAGCCGTCGGGGACCGCCGGGCACGGGCCGGAGACGCACGGCGCCGGTGTCGCAGCCCAGCCGTCGGAGTACGCACCCGGGCCGCACGAGGACACCGGGCACGGGCCGGGGGAGTTCGGTCATGCCCCGGAGTCGTCGGGGACCGCCGGGCACGGGCCGGAGACGCACGGTGCCGGTGCCGGTGTCGCGCCCCGGCCGTCGGAGTACGCGCCGGAGGCCCTCGGGGCGGCCGGACACCCGGCGGCACCTTCCGCCCATGCCGACCAGGACCGGCCCGAGGCGGCCGCGTACGCCGAGTTCGCCGAACACGGGCCGCAGTCCGCCGGCTTCGACGACCACGGCCCGAAGTCCGCCGGCTTCGACCACGCTGCCGACCCCGCCGACTTCGCAGGGCACGCCCCGGAGGCGCCAGGCCCCGACGGTCATCCGTCGCCCGCCGACCACGCGCCCGAGCCGTCGTACGAGTCGTACGAGGAGGCCCCCGGCCCCCACCCGCGGGAGCCCGGCCCGGAAGCACACCAGGAAGCCGCCGCGCTCCCGCAGGACGCCGAGGACGCTCAGGGCGCCCAGGAGGCCCGGGAAGCCTCACAGGCGGCCCCCGGGGCCGGTGAGGCCGCCGAGCCCGCACAGGACGCTCCTGAGGCCCCGGAAGCCGCCGACAGCCCCTCCGAGCCCGCTGCCGGGCAGGCCCCGGCGGACGCGGACATCGACGCGGACGCCGGTACCGGTCCGGAGGCCGCCGACGGCGAGAGCCCGGCCGACCCCGGTCCCGGCGAGGACCCGGCGGCCGGCCCGGGCGGCACCACGGACGCCCCGTCCGATGCCGCCTCCGGCACCGCCCCCCAGGAGGAACACCCGCTCGCCTCCTACGTCCTGCGCGTCAACGGCGCCGACCGCCCCGTCGGCGACGCCTGGATCGGCGAGTCCCTGCTGTACGTGCTGCGCGAGCGGCTCGGACTCGCGGGCGCCAAGGACGGCTGCTCGCAGGGCGAGTGCGGCGCCTGCAACGTCCAGGTCGACGGGCGCCTAGTGGCGTCCTGCCTCGTCCCGGCCGTGACCGCCGCCGGCAGCGAGGTCCGCACCGTCGAGGGCCTGGCCGAGGACGGGCAGCCGTCGGACGTGCAGCGGGCGCTCGCGCGCTGCGGCGCCGTGCAGTGCGGCTTCTGCGTCCCGGGCATGGCGATGACCGTGCATGACCTGCTGGAGGGCAACCCGGCGCCCACCGAGCTGGAGACCCGCCAGGCCCTGTGCGGCAACCTGTGCCGCTGCTCCGGGTACCGGGGCGTGGTCGACGCCGTCAAGGAAGTCGTCGCCGAACGCGAGGCCCACGCCGCGCCCGCCGACGGCTCCGGCGACGAGGCCCGCATCCCGCACCAGGCCGGCCCGGGCGCCGGTGGCGTGAACGCCTCGGCCTTCGGGGCGCCCCCTCAACCGCACCACCCGGAACCGCACTCCCCGGAACCGCATGACCAGCCCTACGGCCAGGACGGAGGCCCCGCGTGAGCAACGAAGCAGCCACCGCCCAGGCCGCACAGGCCGCGGAGGCCGCCCCCGCCCCGGAACCGCTTCCGCACGGCATCGGCGCCTCGCTCCCGCCCGCCGACGCCCGCGCCAAGACCGAGGGCACCTTCCCGTACGCCGCCGACCTGTGGGCCGAGGGCCTGCTGTGGGCGGCCGTGCTGCGCTCCCCGCACCCGCACGCGCGCATCCTGTCCATCGACACCAGCCACGCGCGCGAGATGCCCGGCGTCCGCGCCGTCGTCACCCACGAGGACATCCCCGGCGCCCCGTTGCACGGCCGCGGCACGGCCGACCGCCCGGTCTTCGCCTCCGAGGTCGTACGCCACCACGGCGAGCCCATCGCCGCCGTCGCCGCCGACCACCCGGACACCGCGCGCATGGCGGCCGCCGCCGTCATCGTCGAGTACGAGGTGCTCGACCCGGTGACCGACCCGGAGCAGGCCTTCGAGGCCGAGCCGCTGCACCCCGACGGCAACCTGATCCGGCACATCCCGCTGCGCCACGGCGACCCGGAGGCGGCCGGCGAGATCGTCGTCGAGGGCCTCTACCGCATCGGCCGCCAGGACCCCGCGCCCATCGGCGCCGAGGCGGGCCTGGCCGTGCCGCGCCCGGACGGCGGCGTGGAGCTGTACCTCGCCTCCACCGACCCGCACGCCGACCGTGACGCGGCCGCCGCCGCCCTGGGCCTGGAGCCCGAGCGCGTCAAGGTCGTCGTGACCGGCGTCCCCGGCGCCACCGCCGACCGCGAGGACCAGGGCTTCCAGCTTCCGCTCGGCCTGCTGGCGCTGCGCACCGGCTGCCCGGTGAAACTCACCGCCACGCGCGAGGAGTCCTTCCTCGGCCACGTCCACCGGCACCCCACCCTGCTGCGCTACCGCCACCACGCCGACGGCGAGGGCAGACTCGTCAAGGTCGAGGCGCAGATCCTGCTCGACGCGGGCGCCTACGCCGACACCTCCTCCGAGGCCCTGGCCGCCGCCGTCGCGTTCGCCTGCGGCCCCTACGTCGTCCCGAACGCCTTCATCGAAGGCTGGGCCGTACGCACCAACAACCCTCCGTCCGGCCACGTACGCGGTGAAGGCGCCATGCAGGTCTGCGCCGCCTACGAGGCGCAGATGGACAAGATCGCCAAGAAGCTCGGCCTCGACCCGGCCGAAGTGCGGCTGCGCAACGCCCTGGCGACCGGCGACGTGCTGCCGACCGGCCAGACGGTGACCTGCCCGGCCCCCGTCGCCGAACTGCTCCAGGCGGTCCGGGACTTCCCCCTCCCGCCGCTGCCCAAGGACACCCCCGAGGACGAGTGGCTGCTGCCCGGCGGCCCCGAGGGCGCGGGCGAGCCGGGCGCGGTGCGCCGGGGCGTGGGCTACGGCGTGGGCATGGTGCACATGCTCGGCGCGGAGGGCGCCGACGAGGTCTCCACGGCGACCGTGAAGGTCCACGACGGTGTCGCGACGGTGCTGTGCGCGGCCGTCGAGACCGGCCAGGGCTTCACGACGCTGGCCCGGCAGATCGTCCAGGAGACGCTCGGCATCGACGAGGTGCACGTGGCGCCGGTCGACACCGATCAGCCCCCGGCGGGCGCGGGGTGCCGCGGCCGGCACACCTGGGTCTCGGGCGGCGCGGTGGAGCGCGCGGCCAAGATGGTCCGCACCCAGCTCCTTCAGCCGCTCGCCCACAAGTTCGGTATGTCGACGGAGCTGCTCCAGATCACCGACGGCAAGATCACGTCGTACGACGGGGTCCTGTCCACGACCGTCACCGAAGCGCTGGACGGCAAGGAGCTGTGGGCCACCGCCCAGTGCCGCCCGCACCCGACCGAGCCGCTGAACGAGACCGGCCAGGGCGACGCCTTCGTGGGCATGGCCTTCTGCGCGATCCGCGCGGTGGTGGACGTCGACATCGAGATCGGTTCCGTGCGGGTCGTGGAGCTGGCGGTCGCCCAGGACGTGGGCCGCGTCCTGAACCCCGCCCAGCTCGCCGCCCGGATCGAGGGGGGTGTCACCCAGGGCGTGGGCATCGCGCTCACGGAGAACCTCCGCACGCCGCGCGGCCTGATCCGCCACCCCGACCTGACGGGTTACGCCCTGCCGACCGCCCTCGACGCGCCCGACATCCGCATCGTCCGGCTGGTCGAGGAACGGGACGTGGTCGCCCCCTTCGGGGCCAAGGCGGTCAGCGCGGTGCCGGTGGTGACGTCCCCGGCGGCCGTGGCGTCCGCCGTCCGCGCCGCGACGGGCCGCCCGGTGAACCGCCTCCCGATCCGCCCCCAGGCCGCGGTGGTCACCGAACGGGCCTGAGGACCGCTCGGTGCCGTGGGGCGTGAGCCGTGAGCCATGCGTTGTGTGCCGTGGGTCGCGGGCCGTGGGGCGCGTGTCGGGCTTCGGTCCGGGGCGCGGCGGAACCGGCGGTGCGCCGGAGACCGGAGCGGATGCGGCGGCGAGGGAACGCGCGAGGGTGCTCGGAGCGTCTGACGGGGTGACGCGGCGCGGTCGTCGGCGCGCGTCGCTGTTCCGGGGCGTTGTCAGTGGTGGGGCGTACTGTTCCGGGCAGTGGGGAAAGGCTGCCGGGCTGCGCCGGGCGGTCTGCCGTGCTCCGCCAGGGGACGGTGAGCGAGCGCATGCGGGGGAGCCCATGAGTACGACCGACGCCGGTTCCGCGGTGATCACCCTGAGTGAGTCCGAGCTGGACCCGTGGGTGACGCACGCGTCCACACGGCACTGGCTGACCGGCCCCGGACTGCCCTGCGACAGCGGTGTGCTGAGCTTCGCGGAGCTGAGTCGCGAGGGCCTGCGCACGGTCGCCGACTCCACCGGCGACCCGGACGACCTCCTCCCGGCCGAGCTGCGCGAGCAGCTGGTGATAGGCGGACTGCTGGGCCCGGTCGGCCTGGAGACCGAATCGGTCCTGCTGGACGGCGCGACGGGCGAGATCTCCACGACGTACGTCTCGCACGACCGCCCCGGCCTGATGGACCGCCGCCCTCTGGCCCCCTCGCTGCGTACGCTGGTGCGCTTCGCGGAGGCCACGGACGAACTGGCGGGCCTGCGCGGTCAGTTCGCCTCCTACGCGGGCCGCTACGGCCTCAAGGCGGTGGCGGAGGCGTCCCAGCACCTGCTGGCGGTGTTCCGGGACGGCGCGGACGGCGAACCGGCTCCGTTCTGGAAGATGGCGGCCCTGATCCGCCCGCTGTCCCTGGTGGCGGGCCGCGGCGGCGCGTCCGGCCTCTCCCTGGACCTCCCGCACCGCCTCCTGGACCAGGAGTTCGGCCCCGGCAAGGTGGCGCGCTTCGAGGACGTCGACTTCCCCGCGGCCCTCACCCACGAGCCGACCCGTCGCTTCCTGCGCGAGGTGGGCCTGCCCGAGGACGCTCACGTCTTCTCCCTGGACACGGACGTCCCCCTGGCGACGCTCGCCGAGTACCACGCCGACGCCGCCGCCCCGGCCGGACTGCCCGCCGGGGCCCACCGTCTGATCCGCCTCGGGCATCTGGTCGAGGACAACAGCCTGGTCATCGACGGGGCGACGGGCGCGGTCCTCGACTGGAGCGAGCCCGAGGCGACGCTCCACCCGCTCAACACGGACGTGTCGACCCTCGCCTTCACCCTCTGGCTGCTGCACCGCGAGCGCGCGATAGACGCCGGGTCGTCACACGAGCTGACGACCGACACCTACGACCAGTTGGCCATGACGATGCTTCAGGTCCTGTCGACGGTCGACCCGACGGGTGCGACCGCCAACGGCCGTTCGGTCCGCCACTACTGGACGGACGCCTTCCAGGACGAGGCGGGCGGCGTGCTCTGACGGGCTGCCGTCAGGCCGACGTGGAGGCGGTGCGGCGGCGTACGACGAAGACCAGGCCGCCGCCGATCACCGCGGCGGCGGCAGCCGCACCGGCGAGGAGCGGGGTGCCGTCGGAGCCGGTGGTGGCGAGGTTGCCGCCCGTGGTGCCGTTGGTCGTGGTGCCGGTGGAGCCACCCGTCGTGGTGCCGGTCGAGGACGACTCCGAGGGGGACGCCGTGACGCCCGTGCCGCCGGCGGCCTGGCCCTCCGGGTCGTTGCCGTTCCCGCCGTCGCCGGAGCCACCGTCGGCGCCGTCCGAGGGGCTCGGCTCGGGCTCGTAGTCGCTCGGCAGGTCGATGCTGATCAGGGCGGTGTTGTTGGCGCGGTTCTTGTCGTACACCGGAGCGATGTCGTAGACGGACGACGCCTTCACCTGGCCCTCGGTGTCCTGCGCCGACTCCTTGATCTTCAGCGTGAAGGTGTACAGGAGGGACTGACCGACGTCGAGGGTCCCGTCCTGCGGCCAGCAGACGTACTTCGGCTTGCCCGTGGTCCCCCGCGGCGCGCTGGGGCCGTCGATCCCGAACGGCGCGCAGTCCTTCGGCACACCCACGGCAACGGTGCCCGGCGGGATCTGCACCAGCAGCGCCGGGAGGTCGTCGCTCTCCTGGTTCCGCACCCAGCCGGGGCCGTCGTTGCGCAAGGTCGCCGTGACCGACTGCTTATCACCGGCCAGCGCCTCGGTCGACTCACCGACCGCGACGAGGTCGGCGGTGTTGTCCGCGGTCAGGGTCAGCCGCCGGTAGCTGTCGTCGAACCCCTCACCTGGCGCCTCACCGCTCGCGCCCGTGCCGTACTCGACGGCCTCCATCAGGGCACTGTCCAGCGCCTTGAACCGGACGGGCGTGGTGACGGAGGCACCGGGCTCGATGACCGTGTCGAGTTCACAGACCGCCTGCCGCACCTTGTCCTGGACCGTCGAGTAGGTGCAGCCCTTCACCTGCTCGGGGAAGTCCAGCCCCCGCGTCAGACGCACCCGGAAGGTGACCCCGTCCACGGCGGCCGTGCCCTTGTTGGTGAGGGTGACGGACTTGTCGTACACCTCGCCCGGCTCGGGCGTCGCGCTCGGCAGCGCGGACACGACCAGGTCCGGCCCGCCCTCCTCCGCGTGCGCCAGGGGCGCGGCGACAGCGGGACCGGCGACGGCGATCACGGCAGCGGCCAGGACGGCTGCCGAGGGGCGGAGGTGCACGGTGTTCTCCTCGTCGGGTTTCCTCGTCGGCCCGCAGGCACGACGACCGGAGCGTCCGCTACCGGTCATGTCCTGGACACCTGAAGGGGGCTCGGGGTTGTGCACGACTTCGCCGGGCCGCAGCCGGGGCGGCGCGCCGGAGCCCGCGATGGAGCGCCCCGCGCTCTTCCCCCCTCCCGGGCGGGCGCCCATGCTCGGTCCGTGGAGGGACACCGACGAGCCGAGCACCGTCCCCTCACCGAGCGCCGGTTGACGCCGCGCGACCCACTCCCGTAGCAGATCCCCGAGACGGCCCATAGGCTGGTCGCAGGGGTCGACATGGATCGATCCGAGGAGCCTCCCATGAGGAAGAACACAGCCGGCGCCTGGCGCGTGACAGGCGTCCTCACCGCACTCGCCACGGCCGCCGCGATCGCCTCCGCGGCACCGGCCCAGGCGCAGACCACCGCTCAACTGTCCGCGTACGTCAGCGACGGCTGGGGCGGCGGCACCATCACCAGCCAGCCGGCCGGGATCAACTGCCACCAGGAGGCGTGGGACCCGTACGCCTCCAACGACCCGCAGCCGAACCCGACGGGCACGTGCACCGCGAGCTTCGTGGTCGGAACGACGGTCACCTTCACCGCCACACCCGACACGGGGTCCTCCGTCAACGACGGCCCCTCCCCGAACCCCGTGACGATCCACACGGGTTACAACTACACGTGGGTCATGTTCTGCCCGAACGAAGGTCTGTGCTCGGCGGGCTGACGTCGGAGGCCGTGGCGGGATTCGAACCCGCGTTACTCGCTTTGCAGGCGAGCCCCTGAACCACTCGGGCACACGGCCGTGTTGTCGAGCTGGGTCGACCGTAGGCCGGGGCGGGGTGGGGCCTCAAGGATCCGGGGTGGGCTGCAACGTGACTGCCATACGCGGTTCATAGAGGGGGAGTCGAGGAGGGGCCTACGACCAAGGTCCCAGGCCGGGACCGTCTCGGGACAGGGGTCAAAGCGGGGCGTGCACCTTACGCTGGCGGGCATGACCGTCTCGAAGCCGCGTGATGCCGATGTCGGGGAAGCCGCTGAACCGCCCTCCGTGTCCCAGCGTGACGAGGGCGTACTGGGGGCGGCGTACCGGGCGTTGAGCGTCGGGATCGTCTCCGTCGTGCTGCTCATCGCCTTCGAGGCGACCGCCGTCGGGACGGCGATGCCGGTCGCGGCCCGGGAGCTGGACGGGGTGTCCCTGTACGCGTTCGCGTTCTCCGGGTACTTCACGACCAGCCTGTTCGGCATGGTGCTGTCCGGGCAGTGGTCGGACCGGCGCGGCCCCCTCGGGCCGTTGACGACGGGCATCGCCTCCTTCGCGGCCGGGCTGCTGCTGTCGGGGACCGCGGGGACGATGTGGGTGTTCATCCTGGGGCGGGCCGTGCAGGGGTTCGGCGGCGGGCTGGTGATCGTCGCGCTGTACGTCGTCGTCGGACGGGCCTATCCGGAGCGGTTGCGGCCGGCCATCATGGCCGCGTTCGCCGCGAGCTGGGTGCTGCCGTCGATCGTCGGCCCGCTGGCCGCCGGCACGGTCACCGAGCAGTTGGGCTGGCGGTGGGTGTTCGTGGGGATACCCGTGCTCGTCGTCCTCCCGCTCGCGCTCGCCCTGCCGCAGATACGGCGGCGGGCGGCCGGGCCGGCGGCGAGCGGACCGACGGGAGAGACCGTCACGAAGCGGTCGCCCGTGGACAGTTCCGCCCCGGTGGAGGGTTCTACCCCGACGGAGAGTGCCGCCCCGGCGGATCCGCCCGTGCCGCCGTCGGATCTGCCGGTCCCGGCCGAGAGGACCGCCCTGGCCGACCGGCCCGTCACGGCGGATCCGGGCAGGACGGTGGACCCGCCTGTCCCGGAAGACACCCCGCCCCCCTCCTTCGACCGTCGGCGCATCCGGCTCGCCCTGGCCATCTCGCTGGGGGCCGGACTGCTCCAGTACGCCGCCCAGGATCTGCGTCCGCTCTCGCTGTTGCCCGGCGCCGTCGGGGTGGCCCTGCTCGTGCCCGCCGTGCTGGGGCTGCTGCCGCGCGGCACGTACCGGGCCGCGCGCGGGCTGCCGTCCGTCGTGCTGCTGCGCGGCGTCGCCGCCGGGTCCTTCATCGCCGCCGAGTCGTTCGTGCCGCTGATGCTGGTCACACAGCGGGGACTCAGTCCGACCCTGGCCGGGTTCTCGCTCGCCGCGGGCGGCGGGACGTGGGCGCTGGGCTCCTGGGTGCAGTCGCGCTCGCGGGCCGAACCGTACCGGGAGCGGCTGGCCACGGTCGGGATGCTGCTCGTTGCCTCGGCCATCGCGACGGCGCCGAGTGTGCTGATCGACTCCGTGCCCGTGTGGACCGTGGCCGTCGCCTGGGCCTTCGGCTGCTTCGGGATGGGTCTCGTGATCTCCTCCACGAGCGTGCTGCTGCTCAAGCTGTCCGCCCCCGAGGAGGCCGGCACCAACTCCGCCGCCCTCCAGATCTCCGACGGCCTCTCCAACGTCGTCCTGCTGTCCGCCGGGGGCGCCGCCTTCGCCGCGCTGGGAGGTGGCACGGTGACCCACACGGCCGCCCACGCCTCCGGCTCCCACCCGGCCGCCTTCACCGCGGTGTTCCTGCCGATGGCGGTGGTGGCGCTGGCCGGCGCCTGGGTGTCGACGCGTCTACGCGAACACCGGCCGTAGAGCGGTGGCGCATCTGGGGCGGCGTCCTTGGAACGGGCCGTGGATCGGCGGACCGCGGGCGGCGTCCTTGGAACGGGCCGTGGACCGGCGGACCGCGGGGCGACGTCCTAGGACCGGGCCGTGGGTCGGCGACGGGCCCGGGGCGGCTACCCGGAACGGGCCGTAGGTCGGCGACGGCCCCGGGGCGGGTGCCCTTGGAAGGGGCTGTGGACCCGCGGCTGACCTGGGGCGGTGCCCCTGGAACGGGCCCGGACCGGCGGTCGGACCCGGGGTGGCGCCCCTGGAACCGGCAGTAGACGGGTGGTGGACCCGGGGTGGCGCCCCTGGAACCGGCAGTAGACGGGTGGTGGACCCTGCGCGGCGCCCCTGGAACCGGCCGTAGACCGGCGGCGGACCCTGCGCGGCCCCCCTGGAACCGGCCGCAGACCGGCGGCGGACCCTGCGCGGCGCCCCTGGAACCGGCCATGAACCGGCCGCAGACCAGCGGCGGACCCCGCGCCGCCCCCCTGCCACCGGCCATTGCCGCCGGCCATGAACCGGCGGCCGACCCCGGGGCACCCCCCGCGCGCTCCGGCACCGGTAAAAGCGGTCGTCACCCGCCGTCGCCCGCCGTAGCCTCGGCGCATGTCCCCGCTCGTGCTGTCCCTCGACCCCGCCCTGCGCGCGGCCCTCGACGACCTCGCCGACGCACAGGGCCGTACGCCCGAAGAGGTCGCGCTCGCGGCCGTACGTGCCCACCTGCGGCAGGAGGACGGACGCGTGCGGGCCGTCGCGGAAGGGCTCGCGCGCCACCACGCCGAACTGCTGAGGAGGCTCGGCGAATGACCAGGGACACCCGGTACCTGACCGTCGACGAGGTCACCGCCATCGCCGAGATCGCCTTCGGCGGACGGCCGCCCGAGGCGCGCGCCCCCGGGCTGCTGGCCTCCGCCGTGCACCGTCCCCGCGCACGGATGTTCGGCACGGCCGCCTACGACGACCTGTACGAGCAGGCGGGCGCCCTGCTCCACGCCCTCGCCACCAACCACCCCCTCGTCGACGGCAACAAGCGCACCGCGTGGCTGGCCACCGCCACCTTCCTCGCCCTCAACGGCGTCGACACGGCCGGGGCGGACCAGGACGCGGCCTACGCGCTGGTCGTCGACGTCGCGTCCGGGGCCGAGGGGGAGGTCGGAAGGATCGCGGGGCGCTTGCGGGGGCTGTGACGTCGGTCCCACCCACGGGCGACCCGGCCCGGTCCGCGCGTGGGCCGGCTCGGGGCGCCGGTAGGGTGGCCCGGTTGTCATACGTAGCCGAGCCGTCAGGCTCCTCGCACGAGCCGCCCGACCCCCAACGGAGACCGTGACTACCACCGCCGGCACCAGCACTGCCTCGCACCACCTCTCCCCGGCGTTCCCCGGCCGCGCCCCGTGGGGCACCGCCAGCAAGCTCCGCGCCTGGCAGCAGGGTGCGATGGAGAAGTACATCCAGGAGCAGCCGCGGGACTTCCTGGCGGTCGCCACCCCCGGCGCCGGCAAGACGACCTTCGCGCTGACGCTGGCGTCCTGGCTGCTGCACCACCACGTCGTGCAGCAGGTGACCGTGGTCGCCCCGACCGAGCACCTGAAGAAGCAGTGGGCCGAGGCAGCCGCCCGGATAGGGATCAAGCTCGACCCGGAGTACAGCGCCGGGCCGCTCGGCCGGGAGTACCACGGGATCGCCGTGACGTACGCCGGTGTGGGCGTGCGGCCCATGCTGCACCGCAACCGCGTGGAGCAGCGCAAGACCCTCGTCATCCTCGACGAGATCCACCACGCCGGTGACAGCAAGTCCTGGGGCGAGGCCTGTCTGGAGGCCTTCGAGCCCGCGACCCGACGGCTCGCCCTGACCGGTACGCCCTTCCGGTCCGACACCAATCCCATCCCCTTCGTCACGTACGAGGAGGGCAACGACGGCATCCGGCGGTCGTCGGCCGACTACACCTACGGCTACGGCAACGCGCTCGCCGACAACGTCGTGCGGCCCGTCATCTTCCTCTCCTACAGCGGCAACATGCGCTGGCGCACCAAGGCCGGTGACGAGATCGCCGCCCGGCTCGGCGAGCCGATGACCAAGGACGCCATCAGCCAGGCCTGGCGGACCGCCCTCGACCCGCGCGGTGAGTGGATGCCGTCCGTGCTGCGCGCCGCCGACCAGCGGCTGACCGAGGTGCGGAAGGCCATCCCGGACGCCGGTGCCCTCGTCATCGCCTCCGACCAGGACTCCGCGCGCGCGTACGCCAAGCTCATCCGGGAGATCACCGGCACCAGCGCGACCCTCGTGCTGTCCGACGACTCCGGCGCCTCCGAGCGGATCGACCAGTTCAGCGCGAACAACGACCGGTGGATGGTCGCCGTGCGGATGGTGTCCGAGGGCGTCGACGTGCCCCGGCTCGCGGTCGGGGTGTACGCCACCACCATCTCCACGCCGCTGTTCTTCGCGCAGGCCGTGGGGCGTTTCGTGCGGTCCCGGCGCCGCGGCGAGACGGCGTCCGTGTTCCTGCCGACCGTGCCCGACCTGCTCTCCTTCGCCAACGAGATGGAGCGTGAGCGCGACCACGTCCTCGACAAGCCCAAGAAGGAGGGCGAGGAGGACCCCTACGCCGAGTCCGAGAAGGAGATGGACGAGGCGAACCGGGAGCAGGACGAGGACACCGGCGAGCAGGAGCAGTTCTCCTTCGAGGCGCTGGAGTCCGAGGCCGTCTTCGACCGGGTCATGTACAACGGCGCCGAGTTCGGCATGCAGGCGCACCCGGGCAGCGAGGAGGAGCAGGACTACCTCGGCATCCCGGGGCTGCTCGAACCCGACCAGGTGCAGCTGCTGCTCCAGAAACGGCAGGCCCGGCAGATCGCGCACAGCCGCAAGAAGCCGGACGAGGAGGCCGACCTGCTCGAGGTGCCCGCCGAGCG
The DNA here is from genome assembly GCF_056436585.1 of Streptomyces sp. NPDC043685. NCBI lineage: Bacteria > Bacillati > Actinomycetota > Actinomycetes > Kitasatosporales > Streptomycetaceae > Streptomyces > Streptomyces sp. NPDC043685. Next base: position 113,934 of record NZ_JBWKCH010000002.1, read on the forward strand.
GCGTCCGGTGGTCTCCCACAAGGAGATGATGGAGCTGCGCCGGCAGCTCAACACGATGGTCGGCGCGTACGTCCACCAGAGCGGCAAGCCGCACGGAGTGATCCACACGGAGCTGCGGCGGGTGTGCGGGGGGCCTCCGGCGGCGGAGGCGACGGCGGGGCAGCTCAAGCAGCGGATCGCCAAGGTGCAGGAGTGGGCCACGCGCATGAAGTGACGCGGGCGTCCGTTGCCCGCGTGACCCGTGTGGCCGGTCGTGCGCTTCCGCGCGCCCGCACGAGGCACATACCACCGCAAAGGGCGGCACGCCGTGCCTGCCGGTGCCCGGATTCTGGACGGAGCCTTCCGCTCAGCGAACCTGCTTCGCTACTGTCCGGCTACGCACACGCCCCGTGGCAGCGCCGCCGCGGAGCGCAGCCGTGAAGCGACGCGGCCCGGACAGGCCGGGCCGCCGGCCGATCGGCGGCCTCTGAAGCGCGTGACCGACGGGACTCGGTGACGCATCCGCCGATCGAGGGGCCGCCGACCTCACCACTAAGGAGTGGGCGTCGTGACCGCGGAGACCTCTCAGACGCTCGACCGGGGACTGCGTGTCCTCAAGCTGCTCGCCGACACCGACCACGGGCTGACCGTGACCGAGCTGTCCCTCCGGCTCGGCGTGAACCGGACCGTTGTGTACCGGTTGCTCGCCACGCTGGAACAGCACGCCCTCATACGCCGTGACCTCGGCGGGCGTGCCCGGGTCGGGCTCGGCGTGCTGCGTCTGGGGCGGCAGGTCCATCCGCTGGTGCGGGAGGCCGCGATGCCGGCGCTGCGGTCACTGGCCGAGGACATCGGCGCGACGGCGCACCTGACCCTCGTCGACGGCGCGGACGCGCTGGCCGTGGCGGTGGTGGAGCCGACCTGGACGGACTATCACGTCGCCTACCGGGCCGGGTTCCGGCACCCCTTGGACCGGGGCGCCGCGGGCAAGGCGATCCTCGCGGCCCGGCAGCACCCGATGACCGGCCCCGGCTACACGCTGACCCACGGGGAGCTGGAGGCGGGCGCGTGCGGGGCGGCGGCGCCGCTGCTGGGTGTGACGGGCGTCGAGGGCAGCGTGGGCGTGGTGATGCTGGCGGAGGCGGTACCGGAACGCGTGGGGCCCCGGGTCCTCGACGCGGCCCGGGAAGTGGCGGAGGCGCTGCGCTGACGTACGCCGTGTCGCGGGAGGAGCCCGAGGCGAGACGCCGCGCGGACATACGCCGTGTCGCGGGAGGGGCCCCGGGGCGAGGTGCCGCGCGGACATACGCCGTGTCGCGGGAGGGGCCCGGGGCGAGGTGCCGCGCGGACATACGGCCGTGTCACGTAGGGGACCCAGGGCGAGGCGCCGCGCCGGCCCATCCCGTGTCACGGGAGTCGGCCGGACGCCCTGATCCCGGCCGTACCGCGGCCCCGCGTTAGATTGATCCCGTGTTCTCTCGCCTCACGCGCCCCCAGGCCATCGCCGTCTGCGCCCTTCCCGTCGTGGCCCTGTTCGCCACGGCGGTGCTCGCGCCGTTGCCGTTCTCGGTGGCGCAGCCGGGGCTGACGGCGAACGTGCTGGGCGAGAACAAGGGCACCCAGGTGATCACCATCTCCGGTGCGCCCGTCCGGAAGACCTCCGGCCAGCTGCGGATGACCACCATCGAGGCGACCTCCCCGGACACCCGGGTCTCGCTCCCCGACGTCATCGACAGCTGGTTCCGCACGGACCAGGCGGTCATGCCGCGTGACTCCGTCTACCCGAGCGGGAACAGCGTCAAGGAGATCGAGCGGCACAACGAGAAGCAGATGAAGGAGTCCCAGGACGCGGCGACGCAGGCCGCGCTGGGCTACCTCGACCTCGACGGCAAGGACATCGAGGTCAGCCTGAAGCTCGCGGATGTGGGCGGGCCCAGTGCGGGGCTGCTCTTCTCCCTCGGGATCGTCGACAAGCTCGACGGCGACGGAACGGGCGGGGACCTGACGGGCGGCCGGGTCATCGCCGGCACGGGCACGATCGACGCGACCGGCCGGGTCGGTGCGGTGGGGGGCGTCGCCCTCAAGACCCAGGCGGCGAAGCGGGACGGGGCGACGGTGTTCCTGGTCCCGAAGGCGGAGTGCGGGGACGCCCGTGCCGAACTGCCGAAGGGCCTGCGGCTGATTCCGGTGACCACGCTGAAGGGCACGGTGAGTTCCCTGGTGGCCCTGGAGACCGGGAAGGGCTCCGTCCCCAGCTGCTAGTGGACGGGCACCGGCCCGGGCCGGCTGGTGAGCTTCAGCCCGACTTCTATGAGGGTCCAGCCCAGACGGGTACGGAGGTCCTGCCGGGGTGTCGGGCGGGGTCCGGCCTCGGCGCGGAGTTCCGCGGCGCGGGCGTGGTGCAGGGCGAGGTGGATGTCCGGGTGCATGGGTGATGGCCTCTCACATCGTCGTCTGGCTGGGGAAGACGTGCGTGTGGACGCGTACCGTTTCGGCGTCCGGGGTGCCCTCGGGCAGCGGGCGGTAGCTCTGGACGAGCTCGTGCATCTTGCCGATCAGCTCCCGTGCGAGTTCGGGAGTGAGCCGCAGCGTGAAGTCGCTCAGATCGGTCGCGCCGTCCCACTCCGCGGCCCATTCGCTCGTGTTGCCGAGATAGGTCGCGACCTCCCGCGTGTGCACGTTCGCGACTTCGTAGCGGAAGAGGGCGACGGCTCCGCGCACGGCGGGGTCCGGGTTCTGGATCAGCGTCTCGTCGAGTCGGACGCCCTGGTCCACCGCCTTCCACCAGCGCTCCCGGCCCTTGCCGCGCTCCGGGTCGTCGGTGACGAAGCCGTGCGCGGCGAGTTGCCGTAGGTGGTAGCTGGTGGCGCCGCTCGACTCGCCCAGTTTCTCTGCCAGTTGGGAGGCTGTGGCGGGTCCGCCACGCCGCAGTGCGATGAGCAGCTGCATGCGCAGGGGGTGCGCCAAGCCGCGCAGGGAGCGGGCGTCGAGCAGTCGGGGAGCCGGTTCGTCGCTCATGCATGCAAAGGTAGCCTTGCAAAGCTTCTTTTGCAACAGCTTCTTTGTATCTCACTCCTCCCTGACGAACCCCTCCTCCACCAGCCAGTCCAGCGCCACCTGGTGGGGATCCTCGCCGTCGACGTCCACCTTCGCGTTCAGCGTCCGGGCCACGGAGTTGTTCAGCCTCGCCGTCACCGGGTTCAGGACCTCCGCGATCGCCGGCCACTCCTTCAGCGTCTTCGCGTGGATCATCGGCGCGGCGTTGTAGTTGGGGAAGAACTTCCTGTCGTCCTCCATGACCGCGAGGTTCATGGACTTGATGCGCCCGTCGGTGGTGAACACCTCGCCGAACGTGCAACTGCCCTTGTCGGTCTGGGTGTAAATGATGCCGGTGTCCATCTGGGTGATGTTCCGGGCCGGGACGCTCATGCCGTAGGCCTTCTGCATGCCCGGCAACCCGTCCGCCCGGTTCGCGAACTCGACCTCCACGCAGAGCTTCACGGCCCCCGGGTCGGACTTCGCCAGCTTCGCCACGTCCGACGTGGTCTTCGTGCCGTACTTCCTCGCGTTCTGCTGGTTCATCGCCAGGGCGTAGGTGTTGTCGAGGTCCGACGGCGGCAGCCAGACCAGCCCGTTGCCCGCGTCCGCCTTCTTCACCGCCTCCCACTGCCGCCGCGGATCGGTGATCGGCTTGCTGCGCCCGAGGTAGGTGATCCAGGCCGTGCCGGTGTACTCGTACCCGGCGTCCGCGTCGCCCTTGCGCACCGCCTCGCGGCTGCCGATGGACCCCTGGATGCCCGTGCGGTCGATGACGTCCGCGCCGGCGGCCTCGAAGGCGATGCCCATGATCGCGCCGAGGATCAGCTGCTCGGTGAACGACTTCGACGTGACGGTCAGCTGGGCGCCCTTCAGTGGCTCCCCGCGGCCGATCGACCCCGGCTCCACGTCGTCGGTCAGGGGAGAGCCGCTGGTCAGGCCGCAGCCGGCGGCCGCCAGCAGCAGGCCCGCCGCGAGCAGGCGGGTCCGGCGCCTCACGGCTGCAACCCCCTCGGGCGCAGCAGCAGTTCGGCGATCGACGCCAGCCAGTCCACCAGCAGCGCCAGCACCACCGTGAGGACCGACCCCAGCACCAGCACCGGCATCCGCTGGTTGGTGATGCCGGTCGTGATGAGCACGCCGAGGCCGCCGCCCCCGCCGAAGACCGCCAGCGTCGCCGTACCGACGTTCAGGACGAGGGCCGTACGCACGCCCGCGAGGATCAGCGGGACCGCGAGCGGCAGTTCCACCCGGGTCAGCACCCCCAGCGGGGACATGCCGATGCCGCGGGCCGCCTCCAGCAGGGTCGGGTCGTTCGCCTTCAGGCCGGTGATGGTGTTGGAGAGCACCGGCAGGATGGCGTAGACGATGATGCCGATCAGGGCCGCCCGGCGGCCGATGCCCAGCCAGATCACCAGCAGGGCCAGCAGACCGATCGCCGGGGTCGCCTGGCCCGTGTTGGCGAACGCCATCGCCACCGGGGTGGCCCTGCTCACCGCCCCGCGGGTCAGCAGGATGCCCAGCGGGATCGCGATGATCAGCACGAAGAAGGTGGAGATCACCGTGAGTTGAATGTGCTGCCACAGCGCCTTGCTGACCTGGCCGCCCGACAGGGCGTTGCGGGTGAGCGCGTCCAGGTCGGCCTGCTGGAACCACAGCCAGGTGGCGAGCAGCACGGCGATCAGGGCGACCGGCAGCAACGTCAGCTTCTGCCAGGTGAGGCGGGCGGGCCGGGCCGCCGGTGCGGATGTCTCCCTGGGTGTCTCCACGGGTGTCTCGTCGGCGGGCTCGGAGGTCTCCTCGACCTCCGTGGCCGTCACCGTGCCCCTCCCGGGCCGCTCACGCCCGCCGGGCCGCCGGCTCCCTCCTGCTCCGCGTGCGTCTGCGCGGCCCGCAGCGACTCCAGCTCGTGCTGGTGCTCCATCGCGTCGAGCCGGTCGGCCTCCAGCATCTCGTGCACGGAGTTCATCAGCGTCTCCATGTCGACGACGCCCGTGTACTCGCCGCGCCGCCCGGTCACCGCCACCCGCCCCGCGTTGTCGGTGAGCACCGCCTCCAGCGCGTCCCGCAGGGTGGCGTCCCGGGTGACCGTGTCGTGCACCAGGGTCCCGGCGCGGGCCAGCGAGCCCCGGGCCCGCATCAGGTCGCCGCGCCGCAGCCACTTGTAGGGGCGGCCCCGCCGGTCGAGCAGCAGGATCTCGTTGGTGCCGCTGGCCCGCAGCCGGTTGAAGATCTGCTGCAACGGGTCGTCGACCATGACCGTCGGATAGTCGGTGATCTCCACGTCCCGTACGCGGGTCAGGTTCAGCCGCTTCAGCGCCGCCCCGGCGCCCACGAACCCGGACACGAAGTCGTCCGCCGGGTTGGTCAGGATCGCCTCGGGGGTGTCGAACTGCGCGATGTGCGACCGCTCGCGCAGCACGGCGATCCGGTCACCGATCTTGATCGCCTCGTCGAAGTCGTGCGTGACGAACACGATCGTCTTGTGCAGCTCGTGCTGCAACCGGATCAGCTCGTCCTGGAGGTGATCACGGGTGATCGGGTCCACCGCCCCGAACGGCTCGTCCATCAGCAGCACCGGCGGGTCGGCGGCCAGGGCCCGGGCCACGCCCACGCGCTGCTGCTGCCCGCCGGAGAGCTGACGCGGGTAGCGGCCGTGGAACTCGGCCGGGTCCAGGCCGACGAGGTCGAGCAGCTCCTCGGTCCGCTCCCTGATCCGCGCCTTCGGCCAGCCGATCATCTTCGGGACGATCCCGATGTTCTGCGCGACCGTCAGGTGCGGGAAGAGCCCGGCGGACTGGATCGCGTAGCCCACCTTGCGGCGCAGCTTCACCGGGTCCATGTCGGTGACGTCCTCGCCGCCCATGCGGATACGGCCGCCGGTCGGCTCGATCAGCCGGTTGATCATCTTGAGCGTGGTCGACTTCCCGCAGCCCGAGGGACCGACGAAGACGACGACCTCGCCCGCCTTGATCTCCATGCTGACGTTGTCCACGGCCGGCTGCGCACTGCCGGGGTAGCGCTTCGTCAGGCTCTCCAGCTCGATGGAGGCGCCGTGGCCGCCGGTCTCAGGCACGGATCCCCCTGGGAATGGTCAGCCGTCCGATCAGGACGTACGCGGCGTCGAACAGCAACGCCAGGACGATGATGCCGAGCGTGCCCGCGAGGACCTGGTTCAGCGCGTTGGCGCTGCCCAGCGAGGCCAGGCCGCGGAAGATGACGTTGCCCAGACCGGGGCCCGAGGCGTAGGCCGCGATGGCCGCGATGCCCATCAGCATCTGGGTGGCGACCCGGATCCCGGTCAGGATCGGCGGCCAGGCCAGCGGCAGCTCGATCCGCAGCAGCCGGGCCGGCCGGGACATCCCGATGCCCGTGGCCGCGTCCACCAGCGTCGGATCGACCCCGCGCAGTCCGACGATCGCGTTGCGCACGACCGGCAGCAGCCCGTACAGCGTCAGCGCGATCACCGTGGGCGGCACGCCGAGGCCCACGAGGGGGATGAGCAGACCGATCAGGGCGAGCGCCGGCACGGTCAGGATGGTGGCGGTGGTCGTCGTCGCGAGGTTCCCGGCCCACTCGCTGCGGTAGGCGGCGACGGCGATCAGCACCCCGAGCAGGGTCGCCACGACCATGCACTGGAAGACGGCGCTGGCGTGCTGGTAGGCGTCCGTGAGCAGCTGCTGGTGCCGGCTGACCAGGTACTCCCAGAAGTTCACACGCGCTCACCCCACGATTCAGGTCTCCTCCGCGGCCTGCTCCACGAGCGGGATGATCCGCAGTGGAACGGGGTTCTCCATGACGATCGCCGTGGAGGCCCGGACGATGCCATCAAAACCGACGACCCGGTCGATCACACGCTGGAGATCGGCGTTGGAGCGCGCCACCAGCCGGCACAGCATGTCCCCGGTGCCGGTGGTGGTGTGCAGCTCCAGCACCTCCGGGACGGTCGCCAAGTGGGCCCGCACGTCGGCCCCTTGGCCCTGGCGGATCTGCAAGGTCGCGAACGCCGTGACCGGGTAGCCCAAAGCGGCCGGATCCACCTGCGGACCGAATCCGCGGATGACTCCGTTCGACTGAAGCCGGTCCAGCCGCGCCTGCGCGGTGCCCCGGGCCACGCCCAGCCGCCGGGACATCTCCAGCACCCCGATCCGCGGCTCCCGGGCCAGCAGCAGGATGATCCGGCCGTCCAGATGATCGATCGCCACAGCAGCCTCCCGGCATGGTCATCCTGTACAGAAAGGCCGGAGATACGGCCGTATTGCTGAACACATTGCCCAGCCGAAACGGAAACTATTGCGCACCTTGCCGGTCGGGTAGACCCTGCGGCTATGACGCAGACCACTCACCACACTCCCGACACCGCCCGGCAGGCCGACCCCTTCCCGGTCAAGGGAATGGACGCGGTCGTCTTCGCCGTGGGCAACGCCAAGCAGGCGGCGCACTACTACTCCACCGCCTTCGGCATGAAGCTGGTCGCCTACTCCGGACCGGAGAACGGCAGCCGCGAGACCGCGAGCTACGTGCTGGAGAACGGCTCCGCCCGGTTCGTCCTCACCTCCGTCGTCAAACCCTCCACCGACTGGGGCCACTTCCTCGCCCGGCACGTGGCCGAGCACGGCGACGGGGTCGTCGACCTCGCCATCGAGGTCCCGGACGCCCGCGCCGCGTACGCCTACGCCCTGGAGCACGGTGCCCGCTCGGTGGCCGAGCCGTACGAGGTGAAGGACGAGCACGGCACGGTCGTCCTGGCCGCGATCGCCACCTACGGCGAGACCCGCCACACCCTCGTCGAGCGCTCCGGCTACGACGGCCCCTACCTGCCCGGCTACGTCACGGCCAAGCCGATCGTCGAGCCGCCGGCGCAGCGCACCTTCCAGGCGATCGACCACTGCGTCGGCAACGTCGAGCTCGGCCGGATGAACGAGTGGGTCGGCTTCTACAACAAGGTCATGGGCTTCACGAACATGAAGGAGTTCGTGGGCGACGACATCGCCACCGAGTACAGCGCGCTGATGTCCAAGGTCGTCGCCGACGGCACGCTCAAGGTCAAGTTCCCGATCAACGAGCCGGCCATCGCGAAGAAGAAGTCCCAGATCGACGAGTACCTGGAGTTCTACGGCGGCGCGGGCGTCCAGCACATCGCGCTCAACACCAACGACATCGTGCAGACGGTCCGCACGATGCGCGCGGCCGGCGTGGAGTTCCTCAACACGCCCGACTCCTACTACGACACGCTCGGCGAGTGGGTCGGCGAGACGCGCGTACCGATCGACACCCTGCGCGAACTGAAGATCCTCGCCGACCGCGACGAGGACGGCTACCTGCTCCAGATCTTCACCAAGCCGGTCCAGGACCGTCCGACCGTCTTCTTCGAGATCATCGAGCGCCACGGCTCGATGGGCTTCGGCAAGGGCAACTTCAAGGCCCTGTTCGAGGCGATCGAGCGCGAGCAGGCCCGCCGCGGCAACCTGTAGGGCCCGGCGGCACGGACCGGCCGTGCGGGTGTCACGGGGCACCCGCACGAGCGGCAACCGCTGGAGGGTGGGTCAGGGCGCGTACGTTCGACGCCGGTCAGCCCGCCCCGGCGTCCGTCTCCGGCACCGCCACGTCCGGGGGCTCGCCCAGTGCCTCCAGCGCCGCGCGGGCCGCGGGCTCGTGCAGAGGGGAGAAGCGGGGGTTGATCCGCAGGGCCTCCGCCAGATGGCGGCGGGCCGCGCCGGGGCGTTTCAGGGTTCGCTCGATCACGCCCCGGTGGTACATGGACACCGCGTCGCGCACCCCGCCCCCGCGTTCGGGATCCGTCGCCAAGAGCGCGAACCGCAGGGCCTCCGAAGGTTTCCCGGCCCGGTACAGCGCCCACCCCAGCGCGTCGGCGACCTCCGTGGCGGGCCGGCGTCTCCACTGCGCCCGCAACCGCCGCACCGCCGCCTCCGGGTCGCCGTGGTCGGCCTCGAACCGGCCCAGCACCAGCTCCTCGTCGGCCCCGCCCGCCGCAGCGGCCCGCACCCGCTCCCGCACCAGGCCGTACCGCACCCGGGCCGCGTCCGGCATGCCCAGCGACTCGTACAACTCGCCCAGCTCCAGGGCGTACTGCGGGCACGGCTGCCCGGCCAGGGCCGTCCGGTAGGCGTTCAGGGCCTCCGTCGTGCGGCCCAGAGCCGCCAGCGCCCGGCCCTGCCCGGCCTGCGCGGCCCGCTGGTCCGGGTCGAGGCGGACCGCCTCCCGGAAGTGCCGCAGCGCGACCTCGGCCTCCCCGCGTTCGAAGGCCAGTTGCCCGGCCCGCTCCAGATAGGCCGCCCGCTCGGCACCGGCCCGCGCGCCGGCCGCCGCGTCCGCCAGCGAGGCCGCCGCGTCCTCCCACCGGCCCCCGTCCCGGTACACGGCCGCGGCCCGCGCGAGCACGGCCGGGCCGGAGCGCAGCGTCGTCAGCCGCTCCAGCGTCCGCTCGGCCGCCTTGTGCTCACCGAGCCCGAGGTGGGCGTCGATGAGCAGCGGATACGTCGTCCACCGCCGCGGCTCCAGCTTCAGCGCCGCCTCCGCCCACCGGCGCCCCGCGCGAAAGTCCTGGCGGGCGTTCGACAGCGCGGCCAGCCCCGCCAGAGCCCGGGTGTTGCGCCGCGGGCGCACCTTCAGCGACGTCCGCAGCGCCCTTGCCGCGCGCGGGTAGGAGGCCGGGTCCGCCAGGCGCCGCCCCCGCTCCACGTACGCCGCCCCGAGCACCGCCCAGGACACGGCGTCGCGCGGCCGGGTCCGCACGGCCCGCTCCCGCTCGCCGATCAGCTCCGCCAGGCCGGGCAGCGCCGCCGGCACCCCGCTGCTCACCGCTGCCAGGGCCGGCGCACCCGGACTCGGTGCGGGCCCGGCGGACCGCTCCCCGGGCAGCAGCACCAGCACCCCGCCCAGCACCGCACACCCCGCGACGGAGGCGATCAGCACCGGGCGGGCGCGTACGCGAGGCTTCGAGCGGCGCTCCCACCACACCCGGCCCTCCTGCTCGTTGTCCATGGCGCTCACTGTGCGTCAGTACGGCGACCCCACCCGGGCAGGTGAAGGCCGCCGCCGACGGGGTTCACACCGATGGCCCCGGGTGCGAACCTGTGATCATGAGCCGTATCGAAGCGCCACGCTCCGAGGACACCGCAGCGACCGGCGACCTGGTGGAGCTGCTGCTCGGGGGCCTCCCCGCCGAAGCGGTCCTCACCGACCCCGACGTCACGGCCTCCTACGCCCACGACATGGCGAGCTTCTGCCCGGCCGGCGCCCCGGCCGTCGTCGTCCTGCCCCGCACGACCGAGCAGGTCCAGCACGTGATGCGCACCGCCACCGCCCTGCGCGTCCCGGTCGTCCCGCAGGGCGCCCGCACCGGCCTGTCCGGAGCCGCCAACGCCTCCGAGGGCTGCATCGTCCTGTCCCTGACGAAGATGGACCGGATCCTGGAGATCAACCCGGTCGACCGCATCGCCGTCTGCGAACCCGGCGTGGTCAACGCCGCGCTGTCCCGCGCCGTCGGCGCACACGGTCTGTACTACCCGCCGGACCCCTCCAGCTGGGAGATGTGTACCATCGGCGGCAACATCGGCACCGCCTCCGGCGGCCTGTGCTGCGTCAAGTACGGCGTGACCGCCGAGTACGTCCTCGGCCTCGACGTCGTCCTCGCCGACGGCCGTCTGATGTCCACCGGCCGCCGCACCGCCAAGGGCGTCGCCGGCTACGACCTCACCCGTCTGTTCGTCGGCTCCGAGGGCTCGCTCGGCATCGTCGTCCGGGCCGTCCTCGGACTGCGTCCCAAACCGCCCGAGCAGCTGGTGCTGGCCGCCGAGTTCGCCTCCGCCGCCGCGGCCTGCGACGCCGTGTGCCGGATCATGGAGGGCGGCCACGTCCCGTCACTCCTCGAACTCATGGACCGTACGACGGTCAAGGCCGTCAACGCCATGGCGCGGATGGGCCTGCCCGAGAGCACCGAGGCCCTGCTCCTGGCCGCGTTCGACACCACCGCCCCGGCCGCCGACCTCGCCGCCGTCGGCGCCCTGTGCGAGGCGGCCGGCGCCACCCAGGTCGTGCCCGCCGACGACGCCGCCGAGTCCGAACTGCTCCTCCAGGCACGGCGGTTGTCGCTCACCGCGCTGGAGGCGGTCAAGGGCGTGACGATGATCGACGACGTGTGCGTGCCGCGCTCCCGGCTCGCCGAGATGCTCGAAGGCGTCGACCGGATCGCCGAGAAGCACCGGCTCACCATCGGTGTCGTCGCCCACGCGGGCGACGGCAACACCCATCCGACGGTCTGCTTCGACCCGGCGGACCCCGACGAGTCCCACCGGGCCCGCGAGTCCTTCGACGAGATCATGGCCCTCGGCCTGGAACTCGGCGGCACCATCACCGGCGAGCACGGCGTCGGCGTCCTGAAGAAGGAGTGGCTGGCGCGCGAGATCGGTCCCGTGGGCATGGAGATGCAGCGGGCCGTCAAGCAGGCCTTCGACCCGCTGAACATCCTGAACCCGGGCAAGCTCTTCTGACGTCCGGGCCCTCACTGGGCGAGCAGGTGGGCCAGCTCGTCGTCCAGGCCGAGCTGCTCACCCTCCGTCCCCGGCGGCACCACCCGCAGCGTCCGCTCCAGCCAGGCCGACACCGCCGCGGCCGGGGCCTCCAGCAGGGCGTCCCCGTCGGGTGAACTCAGCGCCATCAGCACGACGCCGCGCCCCTCGGTCTTCGTCGGCCACACCCGTACATCCCCCTGCCCGCACGGCCGGAACACGCCCTCCACCAGCAGCTCCCGCGCGAACGTCCAGTAGACGGGGCGCTCGGAGTCGATGTGGAAGGTGATGTGGACGGCATAGGGGTCGTCGGTGAGATACCCGAGCCGGGCCGGCACCGGGATTCTGCGCTCCGGGGACAGGACGAGTTCCAGCTCCAGTTCCCGCTCCACCACGGTGTGCATGGCGGTCTTCCCTTCTTCCGACGGCTGCCCGTGAGGGCCGGTCAGGTGGAGAGAGCGGGCGGGGGCCGTGGCATTACGCGCCTTCCCGGAAGTTTTTTCGCAGGCGTACCCGCCGGAGCGGCGCGGCGCGTAGCACATCGGTGCTCGAAAGGGGCGGGTCCCGTGGGAGCGGCGGTGGGGCTTGCGCTCGTCTGATAGATGTGGAGGCCCCCATTTGGCCCCCGAGCAGATACGGGACGACGGACATGAGCGCCCCAACCCCGGCCCCCGGTGACGACAGGCCCCGCGAAGGGTATTACCCGGACCCGTCCATTCCTGGATACGTCCGGTACTGGAACGGCGCCTCCTGGGTGCCGGGCACCAGCCGTCCGGCGCCCAAGGACGGCGAGTCGCTCGCGCCGCCGCCCGGAGCGGGGGCGGCGCAGCCCGCCCCGGTCGAGGAGACCGGCCCGCACTTCTTCGACGAGGACCCGGTCGAGGAGCCGTCCCCCGCCGACGCCCAGCACGGCAGCCGTCCCGAGCCCGCGTCCGCCTGGGGCGCCGACCGCGCCCACCAGTCCGGCTTCGGCGGCGACCAGGACCGCCGTGTCTCGTGGGGCGCGCCGCAGGGGGCGCAGGGCCCGGCTCAGCAGGGTGCCCGGAGTGCCGACCCGAGGCTGTCGCACGCCGACCGCCGGCCCGACGGGGAGTCCGCCCGCGCCGACGGCACGGCGAACACCCCGCCGTCCGGCCAGGAGGCGAACGCCGCGGCCGGGGCCGGCACGTTCGTGTTCCGCCGTCCGACGGGCCAGGGCGGGGGAGGGGCGGCGGCCGACGCGCCCGACGACGGCACGATGACGTTCCGCGCGGTGTCCCCGCGCCCGGGCCCATCCGGCGGCGGCTCGGCCGCGGGCTCCGGTTTCGGTCCGGCGGGTTCGGGCGGGCCGGGTGGCGGTTCGGCCGCGCCGGGTGGCGCGGGGCAGGGTGGGGCCGCGGGCTCCGGTTTCGGTCCGGCGGGTTCGGGCGGGCCGGGTGGTGGTTCGGCCGCGCCGGGTGGCGCGGGGCAGGGCGGGGCCGCAGGCTCCGGTTTCGGTCCGGCCGCGTCCGGTGCCGCCGGGCAAGGCGACTCCGGCGGCTCCGGCTCAGTCTCAGGCTCCGGCTTCGCAGCGGCGGGCCCGGGCGGCGGCTCGGGGGCGTCCCCCTTCGGCGGGCAGGCAGCCGCGGCGGGCTCCGGGTTCGGACCGGCCGGCTCGGGCGGCGGTGCGGCGCCGGCCGCCTTCGGCGCGGGCCCGTCGGGGCCCGCGTTCGGCGCGCAGGCCGAGCCGACCGGCTCCGGTAGCGGCTCCGCAGGACCCGGCTTCGGTGCCGGGAAGGCGGCGGCCGCCCGGGCCTCCGCCGCACAGGCGGGGGCCGCGAGCGCCGCCGCCCAGGCCTCCGGAGCCGCCCCGAGCGGGCTGTCCGGGCCGCAGGCGGCCCCGGCCCCCGTCGTTCCCGCGCAGTCCGCCGGACCCGGCGCCGCCGCTCCCCTCAGCCCGGGCCCCGGCGGCGGTCAGTCGTCCTGGGCCCAGCAGGTGCACCGGCTGGCCGGAGGCGGCGAAGCAGGCGACGAGCAGCCCGTCGCGCCCTGGAAGCCTCCCGTCGAGGACGTGTTCCAGGCGGCCGCCCGGCGCCAGGCGGAGGCCCGCCCCGCCGGGCTCGGCAAGCGGCTGGTCGCCCGGCTGCTGGACACCGTCGTCCTCGCCGCCCTCACCGCCGTGGCCGCCGTACCGCTCGGCACCAAGGCCGTCGACCACGTGAACGAGAAGATCGACGCGGCGAAGCTCTCCGGTGAGACCGTCACGGTCTGGCTGCTCGACGGCACCACCTCGGTCTGCCTCGGCATCATCCTGGCCGTGCTGCTGCTCGCCGGTGTCCTCTGCGAGGTGTTGCCCACCGCCAAGTGGGGCCGCACCCTCGGCAAGAAGCTGATGGGCCTCGAAGTCCGGGACATCGAGGGCCACGACTCGCCCGACTTCGGCGCGGCCCTGCGCCGCTGGCTGGTCTACAGCGTGCCCGGGCTCCTCGTCGTGGGGCTCGTCGGCGTCGCCTGGTGCCTGTTCGACCGGCCGTGGCGCCAGTGCTGGCACGACAAGGCCGCGCACACCTTCGTGGCGGGCTGAGCTCCCTCGGACGGCCGTCTGCCGGATGCGGTGGCGGGGCGTTCGCGGTCGACTCGGGCCATGAGCAGTGAACCGCCCCCCGGCTCCGGACAGCAGCCCCCGGAAGACGACCCGTTCAGGAAGCGCCCCCCGAACGAGCCGCCCGGCGAGGGCGCGGGCTCGCCCTACGGCGACGAACCCCCGCCGTACGGGGGCGGTGGCTTCGGCGGCCCGGGCGGCCCCGGCGGTCAAGGCGGCGGTTTCGGAGGCGGCGGGTTCGGGGGCGGCCCTCCCGGCGGTGGCATGCCTCCCGGCGGCGGCCCCTACGGCGGTGATCCGTACGGCGGCGGCTCCTACCCGACCGACCCCCTCTCCGGCATGCCCCCGCTCGCCGACAGCGGCAAGCGCACGCTCGCCCGCATCATCGACATGATCCTGGTGGGTGTGGTCGTCTGGCTGCTCACCTGGGGCTTCGGCGTGAACGAGTACGACGTGGACAGCGACCGCATCGAGGCCGGCAAGTCGTTCTGGCAGTCGGCCGTCGCCGCCGTCCTCTACATCGCCTACGACACCCTCATGACCGCGAGGACCGGCCAGACCCTCGGCAAGAAGCTGCTGCGCATGCGCGTGGCCAACCTGGACAACGGCGCCACACCCTCCGTGCAGACCGCGTTCGCGCGCGCCGCGGTGCTGTGGATCCCCTTCGCCTTCTGCTGCGCCTGCCTGTGGACCGCGATCGCGGGTGGCTGGAGCTTCTTCGACCGGCCCTACAAGCAGGGCCTGCACGACAAGGCGGCCAAAACGGTCGTGGTCCGCACCGATTGAGGCAGCCGGAGACCGGCAGGCGGTACCGGAGGATCAGGCGGTCAGGAGGCCGCCCGTTCGCGCATCGGCTCCGGGGCGGGAGCCGGGACGGACGCCCGGACCGGTTCCCGGGGCGCGGGCTCTTCCACCGCGCTCGGGCGCTTCCCGGGCAACGGCACCGTCAGGGCGACCAGCAGCCCGAGGGCGAGCCCCGCGAGGGCGATGAACGCGATTCCCGCGCCCGAACTCGTCTGCGACAGCAGCAGCATGGCGAGCGTCGAGAGGATCACGGTGCAGGAACCGTAGGCGAGCTGTGCGGCAGTCGGACGGGGCATGGCCATCATGTCCTCGAAAGTGGGGGTCCACGGGGGTGTCGGCCTGGCATGGCGCCGGCTTCCAGGCGTTCCGCCGAACGACATTCTCTCGGGCAGGGTGCCCGACCGGAACCGGCGGTAAGCGTGACCTCATCAACAAGGGCGGTGCACAGGGGGCGCACGGAGTCATGACGTCCACCTGGTGGACATATGCACGCGCCCGCACGGCCGGTGGTGGGGGCCCTCAGCACAACCGTTTGGTTGTTCGTAAAACGAACGTCGTCTCCGCATAGTGCACTTGACTTGTTCAAGTCAAGGTCTGTCTTTTCTTTCAAACCTCTAGTCAAATGTCGTCACTTGACTACACGCGTTGATCACGCGCGCGCGGACTTCCACGACCGGGACCCTGCCTGCCGCGCGCCCGAACGCGGGGGAGGATCTCAAGTGACCAGTAGACCCTGGACGTTCAGAGCGGCCGCCATCAGCGTGGCGCTCGCGGCGGCCACCGCCACCGCATCCACGTACGCGGTGGCCGACGACGCCTCGGCCCCCCGGACCACCACCGTGGACCGGCACGACCCGGCGGAGCGTCACCACGGCGAGCACGACCTCGAAGGCCCGCTGAGCAAGACCCAGGAGGCTCAGCGCCAGGAAGCCCTCAAGCAGGTCATATCGGGCAAGAACAAGGTCAAGAACCGCGACGGTTCGAAGGTCGTGCAGCTCAAGAGCAAGAAGGGCGACGACAAGTACGTCGAGCTCGGCCGCGAGAAGACCGACAAGATCTTCACGATCCTGGTCGAGTTCGGCGACAAGGTCGACAGCCGCTACGGCGGCACGGCGGGCCCGCTGCACAACGCGATACCCAAGCCCGACCGCAAGAAGGACAACTCCACGGCGTGGAGGGCCGACTACGACCAGGAGTACTTCCAGGACCTGTACTTCGGTCACGGCAAGGGCGTCGACTCCGTCAAGACCTACTACGAGAAGCAGTCCTCGGGCCGCTACTCGGTCGACGGCGAGGTCTCCGACTGGGTCAAGGTCCCCTACAACGAGGCCCGTTACGGCAACAACGCCTGCGGTGACACCAACTGCCCGAGTGTGTGGAACGTCGTCAGCGACGGTCTGAACGCCTGGGTCTCCCAGCAGAAGGCAGCGGGGAGGACCGACGCGCAGATCAAGGCGGACGTCGCGCGCTTCGACGA
This sequence comes from Streptomyces sp. NPDC043685, assembly GCF_056436585.1. Taxonomy (NCBI): domain Bacteria; kingdom Bacillati; phylum Actinomycetota; class Actinomycetes; order Kitasatosporales; family Streptomycetaceae; genus Streptomyces; species Streptomyces sp. NPDC043685. The sequence continues at coordinate 130,321 of NZ_JBWKCH010000002.1, forward strand.
GTGGGACCGTTACGACTTCGACGGCGACGGCGACTTCAACGAGCCCGACGGCTACATCGACCACTTCCAGATCGTGCACGCCGGCGAGGACGAGTCCGCGGGCGGCGGCGCCCAGGGCACCGACGCCATCTGGGCCCACCGCTGGTACGCGTTCGGCACCGACGCCGGCGCCACCGGCCCCGAGAACAACAAGCTCGGTGGTGCCAAGATCGGCGACACGGGCATCTGGGTCGGCGACTACACCGTCCAGCCGGAGAACGGCGGACTCGGTGTCTACGCCCACGAGTACGGTCACGACCTCGGTCTGCCGGACCACTACGACACCTCGGGCGGCGAGAACTCCACCGGCTTCTGGACGCTGATGTCGTCCGGGTCCTGGCTCGGCACCGGCAAGAACGAGATCGGCGACCTGCCCGGCGACATGACCGCCTGGGACAAGCTCCAGCTCGGCTGGCTGAACTACGACAAGGCCAAGGCCGGCGTCAACTCCTGGCACAAGCTGGGCGTGGCCGAGTACAACACCAAGCACAAGCAGGCCTTGGTCGTCGACCTTCCCAAGAAGGCGGTCACCACCGAGCTTGTGACCCCCGCCGAGGGCAAGACCCAGTGGTGGAGCGGCAGCGGCAACAACCTGAAGAACACGCTGACCCGTTCCGTCGACCTGACCGGCAAGTCGAAGGCGCAGCTGACCCTCGACGGCTGGTACGAGATCGAGGCCAACTACGACTACCTCTACACCGAGGTCTCGACCGACGGCGGCGCCAACTGGACCGCCCTTGACGGCACGGTGGACGGCAACCCGATCCCGCGTGACGGCAGCGACAAGCCGGTCCTGACCGGCACGGTCGACGGCTACAAGAAGCTGGCCTTCCCGCTCGACGCCTACGCCGGCAAGAAGATCGACCTGCGCTTCCGCTACCAGACCGACGGCGGCCTGGCGATGAAGGGCTTCGCGGCCGACTCGATCACGGTGACCGCCGACGGCGCCCCCGTCTTCACCGACAACGCCGAGACCGCGGAGGCCGCCTGGCAGGCCACCGGCTTCTCCCGTATCGGCGCGTCCTTCACCAAGGACTACGCGCAGTACTACATCGCCGAGAACCGGCAGTACGTGTCGTACGACAAGACGCTGAAGGTCGGCCCGTACAACTTCGGCTTCACGGCGCGCCCGGACTGGGTGGAGCACTACGCGTACCAGAACGGTCTGCTGATCTGGAAGTGGGACACCTCCCAGGCGGACAACAACACCAGCCAGCACAAGGGCACCGGCCTGGTCCTGCCGATCGACTCGCACCCGGACCAGCTGAAGTGGGCCGACGGCACGCTGATGCGCAACCGCATCCAGGCCTACGACTCGCCGTTCAGCCTCTACCGCACCGACGGCATGACGCTGCACAAGGCGGACGTGGCGAAGTACATCCCGGGCTCGAAGGGCGTCTCGGTCTTCAACGACCGGAAGAACGACTACTACGACGAGTCGAACCCGACCGCGGGTGTCAAGATCACTGACACCAACACGAAGATCAAGATCCTCAAGGAGGCCAAGAACGGCTCGACGATCGAGCTGGAGGTCGGCCCCGCGGGTAGGTAATCCGCATCCTTGCAGGTCAGAACATGATCGGCGGTGACCCACTGGCGGGTCACCGCCGATCCGTGTTTAGGTGCGTCCTGTGGCTCTCTTATTGACACCGACCGACACGGGGGGATGAGCGCATGGCCGCAGGAGGTTTCTGCAAGCTGCCGAACGGCATGGTGGTGGTGGCACTGAACCTGCCCAGTCCCGCCGCCGACGGCCCCGGCGCCGTCCGTGTCCTCGTGCACTCCGTGAACCGCGCCCGAGCCCTGACCAGGCTCCGCAACCTCGGTCTGCGGTCGGTGTACCTGCGCGGCAACGCGGCCCCGCCGACCCCCGACGAGATCACCGCGGTCCTGCACCACCCCGACGGCCTCATATGGCGCACGGCCCCTGACAACGGTGTCGCCGCCGGCCCGGACCTGGTCCAGGAGCTGTGGCGCCCGATCAGAGCCCTCCTGCGCCGCCCGACGGCCCGGACCTGACCCGCGGGGGCCCGCCGAGGCGCGGGGCTACTGCACGACCGGCTTGCCGGACAGCTCCACCCCCGCCTCGCGCAGCTCCTCCAGGGCCCGCTCGGTGCTCTGAGGGGCGACCCCGGCCGTCAGGTCCAGCAGGACCTGGGTACGGAAGCCCTCCCGGGCGGCGTCCAGGGCGGTGGCGCGCACGCAGTGGTCCGTGGCGATGCCCACCACGTCCACCTCGGTGACCTCGCGCGAGCGCAGCCAGTCGGCCAGGGACGTGCCGTTCTCGTCGGTGCCCTCGAAACCGCTGTACGCCGCCGAGTACGCCCCCTTGTCGAACACCGCGTCGACCGAGCCGGAGGCGACGGCCGGGGCGAAGTTCGGGTGGAAGCCGACGCCCTCCGTGCCGGCGACGCAGTGCGCGGGCCAGGAGCGGGCGTAGTCCGGGTTGGCGGAGAAGTGGCCGCCGGGGGCGATGTGGTGGTCGCGGGTGGCCACGACGTGCTGGTAGCCGGACCCGGCCGCCTGTCCGATCAGCTCCGTGACGGCGGCGGCCACATCGGCACCGCCGGACACCGCGAGACTGCCCCCCTCGCAGAAGTCGTTCTGCACATCGACGACGATCAAGGCGCGGCGCATGGTCGGTGTCCTTCGGCTAGGAGGTCGGCGAGCCCGGCCGGTGAACCACCGAGCCTATTGACAGAGGAGAGCGGACGACAGGGGGCACGGGTCGGCGCGTCACGGCACACCCCCTAGCTACCCGGGGTCTCGTACAGGTACTCCGTGGGCAGGACGGGCTCCCCGCGCGAGAGCTGCGTGGCCGACATCGGCAGACCCGCGCGCGCCCTCGTGTGCCGCTCGCGCGCCGCGTCCAGCGGCTCGCGCGCCACGACCTCGCCGCCCTTGACGAGCTCCACCAGCAGCTGCCGGTCCGCGAGCTCGCCCGGTACCGGGCCGGTGCCGATCACCTCGGCCTCGGCGATCCCGTGGGCGTCCAGCCGCCGCGCGGCCCACTTGCGTCCGCCGACGGACGTCTTGCCGCCGCTGGACTTCTTCGCCACCGGCACCAGCGGCGCCTTCGGGTCGGCGGACTCGGCACGCGCGACCAGCTTGTAGACCATCGAGGAGGTGGGGTGGCCGGAGCCGGTCACCAGCTGGGTGCCGACGCCGTAGGCGTCCACCGGCGCCGCGGCCAGCGAGGCGATCGCGTACTCGTCCAGGTCGGAGGTGACGACGATCTTCGTGTCGGTGGCGCCCAGCTCGTCCAGCTGCCGGCGCACCCGGTGCGCCACCAGCAGCAGGTCGCCGGAGTCGATGCGCACCGCGCCCAGCTCGGTCCCGGCGACCTCGACGGCCGTGCGGACCGCCTCGGTGACGTCGTAGGTGTCCACCAGCAGCGTGGTGCCCCGGCCCAGCGTGTTCACCTGGGCCTGGAAGGCGTCGCGCTCGCTGTCGTGCAGCAGGGTGAAGGCGTGGGCGGAGGTGCCGACGGTGGGGATGCCGTAGCGGAAACCCGCCGCCAGGTCCGAGGTGGTCGCGAAGCCGCCGACGTACGCGGCCCGGGAGGCCGCCACCGCGGCGAGTTCGTGTGTGCGCCGGGCGCCCATCTCGATCAGCGGCCGGTCACCCGCGGCGGCCGCCATGCGCGAGGCCGCCGCGGCGATCGCCGAGTCGTGGTTGAGGATCGACAGGATCACGGTCTCCAGCAGCACGCACTCGGCGAAGGTGCCCTCCACGCGCATGATCGGCGAGCCCGGGAAGTACACCTCGCCCTCGGGATAACCCCAGATGTCCCCGCTGAACCGGTAGCCGGCCAGCCAGTCCAGCGTCTCCTCGTCCACGATGCCCCGCTCGCGCAGGAAGGCCAGCACGGCCGTGTCGAAGCGGAAGTTCTCCACCGCGTCCAGCACCCGTCCGGTGCCGCCCACGACGCCGTAGCGCCGCCCGTCCGGCAGCCGCCGGGTGAAGACCTCGAACACGCTCCGCCGCTCGGCCGTGCCCGCCGTCAGGGCGGCCCGCAGCATCGTCAGCTCGTACTGATCCGTGAAGAGCGCCGTCGAGGGAACATCCACCGGCAGCCCAAGGTCCGCTGTGTTCATGATGAGGAGCGTACCCCCATTTCGTCAGTCTGACGATTGCGGTCCGCGGACACGCGATCGCCTTGCGGCCAGGCCCGTTTGTGCGACTACCCCCCTCGGGTGGCAGCATGGGCAGTGTGACGTCACCCGCGCCCCTGGAGATCGAACGCACCGAGTCGGCGGAGGAGGTCTTCGCCGTACCCGAGCCGGACCTCCCGTGGGTCACCATCGTCCACAATGACCCGGTCAACCTCATGAGCTATGTGACGTACGTCTTCCAGACGTACTTCGGCTACTCCAAGGACAAGGCCACCAAGCTCATGCTCGACGTCCACCACAAGGGCCGGGCGGTCGTCTCCAGCGGCAGCCGCGAGGAGATGGAACGCGACGTGCAGGCCATGCACGGCTACGGCCTGTGGGCCACCCTCCAGCAGGACCGCAAGTAGCCAGCACCCCGCCCAGCAGCGAAAAGGCGTTCATGCCCGGAACCTTCGAACCGCTCCCCGGCGGCGGCGCCGCCGTCGCCCTCGACGACGTCGAGATCTCCATCATCCGGTCGCTGGCCGTCCAGCTCCTGGAGCTCATCGGCCCCGGCCCCGCCGAGGACGCCTCCGGCGACCCGCTCGCCGAGCTGTTCGCCGAGGGCCCCAGCGAGCCGCCCACCGACCCGGTGCTGCGCCGGCTCTTCCCGGACGCCTACAGCGACCCCGACCCCGAGCAGCCCGCCTCGCCGCAGGACGCCGAGGAGCAGCGGGCCCACTCCGCGGAGTTCCGCCGCTACACCGAGAACGACCTGCGGGCCGGCAAGCGTGACAACGCCCTGGCCGTGATCCGCGCCCTCGACGCGCTCGCGTCGGCGTCGGCCGGTGAGGGCGGCGCGGTGCTGAAGCTGTCACCGGCACAGTCGCAGCAGTGGCTGGGCGCCCTGAACGACCTGCGACTCGCCATCGGCTCCCGGCTGGAGATCACCGACGACGAGGACACCGACCTGCTCTACCGCCTCCCGGACGACGACCCGCGCAAGCCGATGGTGATGGCCTACCTCTGGCTCGGTGGACTCCAGGAGACGCTGGTCGGAACCCTTATGGCCTGATCAGTGCAGGTTTTGTGACCGGCGGGTGACCGATCGGTGTTCGCTCAGAGGACACTCAAATCCGGATAACGATCCCGTCACCGCACCCGCCGCCTATGGCCGCTTCGAGAGCGCTTTGTCCGCTTTTCCCTGTGCGGTGCGCCACATCCCACCTCTGTGATCAGTGTTGCGGGCGTGATAAATCTTCACGACCGCCCGGCAGAACACCACCCGAATGTTCCGCCGGGTGCGCCACCGAGCCGGCGACCGCCGGCCAGGCACGAGCGGCCTCCGGGCCCGCTCAGCTCCATCATTCCGGGGGGATCGAAACCCGATCCGAGGCCGACGAGAGGCCCGGGTCGGCATGGAGAAAGGCGCACCACACATGACCTCTGCGCAGGTCGAATCGGAAAACGTCTCCGAAGAGGGATACGAGCGCGGACTCGGCAGCCGCCAGGTCCAGATGATCGCGATCGGCGGTGCCATCGGCGTCGGCCTGTTCATGGGCGCCGGGGCGAACATCGCGAAGGCCGGCCCCAGCATCATCCTCATGTACGCCCTCGCGGGCGTCGTGATCTTCTTCATCATGCGGGCCCTGGGCGAGCTGCTCCTCTACCGGCCCGTCTCCGGCTCCTTCGCCGAGTACGCCCGTGAGTTCCTCGGCCCGTTCTTCGGGTTCGTCACGGGCTGGACGTACTGGCTCATGTGGGTGGTGACCGGCATGGCCGAGCTCACCGCCGCCGCGATCTACATCCACTTCTGGTTCCCGGAGATCCCGCAGTGGGTCAGTGCCCTGGTCTTCCTGGTGGTGCTCTTCGGCGTCAACCTGATCTCCGTCAAGATCTTCGGCGAGGTCGAGTTCTGGTTCTCGATGATCAAGGTCACCGCCATCATCGGCATGATCGTCATCGGCCTCGGCGTGCTCACCCTCGGCTTCTCCGACGCCGGTGACACCGCCACCGTCTCCAACCTCTGGGCGCACGACGGCTTCTTCCCGAACGGCATCGGCTCCAGCCTGATGACGCTCCAGGGCGTCATGTTCGCCTACCTCGCCGTCGAGCTCGTCGGCGTCACCGCGGGTGAGTCCGAGAACCCCGAGAAGACCCTGCCCAAGGCCATCAACACCCTGCCCTGGCGCATCATCGTCTTCTACGTCGGCGCCCTGCTGGTGATCCTCTCCGTCGTGAAGTGGACCGAGTTCCACGCGGGCGAGAGCCCCTTCGTGCACGCCTTCGGCAAGATCGGCATCCCGCTCGCCGCGGGCATCGTGAACTTCGTGGTCCTCACCGCCGCCCTGTCGTCCTGCAACTCGGGCATGTACTCCACCGGCCGCATGCTGCGCGACCTGGCCGCCAACAGCGAGGCGCCGCAGGTCTTCGGCAAGCTCAACGCCCGCAAGACGCCCGCCGTCGGCATCACCGTCTCCGTGGCACTCATGGGCATCGGCGTCGTCCTGAACTACGTCGTCCCGGAGAAGGCGTTCCTCTACGTCACCTCCGTCGCCACCGCGGCCGGCATCTGGACCTGGATGATGATCCTCGTCAGCCACATCCGCTACCGCGCGGCGGTCGACACGGGCCGGCTGCCGGCCTCGTCCTTCCCGGCTCCCGGCGGCGCCCTCTTCAGCTGGGTCGCGCTGCTCTTCCTCATCGGCGTGACCTGCATGATCGCGTACGACAAGGACGCGCGGGTCTGCCTGTACGTCGCGGCCGGCTGGGCCGTCGCCCTCGGCGTCGGCTGGGCGGTCCTCAAGAGCCGCAACCCGCAGATCGCCGAGCGCCGCGGTGACGCGGAGTTCGAGAAGGTCGGCTGACCAACCCGCGGGACGTCCGCCGCAGGGAGTTCTCGTGGCACTCCCTGCGGCTGCCGCTCAGGGCGTCCGGCATATGGGCCGTTCCGTACCATTCCTCGGTACGGAACGGCCCTTCTGCTTATCCTGGCGAGCATGCTGACCATCACCCAGGCCCTCGTCGACCAGATCGTCGCCCACGCGCGCAAGGACCACCCCGACGAGGCGTGCGGCGTCGTCGCCGGCCCGGCGGGCTCGGACCGCCCCGAGCGCTTCATCCCCATGCTCAACGCGGCCATGTCGCCCACGTTCTACGAGTTCGACTCCGGCGACCTGCTCAAGCTCTACCGCGAGATGGACGACCGCGACGAGGAGCCGGTGGTCATCTACCACTCCCACACGGCCACCGAGGCCTACCCCTCGCGCACCGACATCTCCTACGCCAACGAGCCCGGCGCGCACTACGTCCTGGTCTCCACCGCCGACACCGACGGCGCCGGCGAGTTCCAGTTCCGCTCCTTCCGCATCGTCGAGGGCGAGGTCACGGAGGAGGAAGTCCAGGTCGTCGAGGCCTACTGAGGGCGTCTGAGCAGGGCGGTCTCACTCTCCGGCCCGAAAGCGTCCGCCATGTGGGATCACATTCCAGGACCCGGACCGGGAATCGATACGATGAGCCCATGGTTTTCCTTGACGTGAGCGAAAAGACGCCGGGCGATCTGCTCGTGGCGCGGCTGCACGTCGACCTGTGCAGGCTCGCCAGCGCCATCTGTTGACGCAGCACCCTGCCGCCGTACGGCCGTGAGCCGCGGCGCCGCACACACGCACCACCCCGCTGTTCCTGCGCTGCCGCGCGCCCCGATCGACTACTCCCGACAGGAGCCCTGAAGCCATGGCCATCGAGGTCCGCATCCCGACCATCCTCCGCACCTACACCGACGGTCAGAAGGCAGTGGAGGGCAAGGGAGACACCCTCGCCGAGCTCTTCACCGACCTCGAGACCCGGCACGCCGGCATCCAGGCCCGCATCGTGGACGGCGGTCAGCTGCGCCGCTTCGTCAACGTCTACCTGAACGACGAGGACGTCCGCTTCCTCGACGGCATCGACACCAAGCTGTCGGACGGCGACAACGTCACGATCCTGCCGGCCGTGGCCGGCGGCATGGTCTGATCGACCATGCGCTACGACTCGCCCCTGGCCGCGGTCGGCAACACCCCCCTGGTGTGCCTGCCGCGGCTGTCGCCGTCCGCCGACGTCCGCATCTGGGCGAAGCTGGAGGACCGCAACCCGACGGGATCGGTCAAGGACCGTCCGGCCCTGCACATGATCGAGCAGGCGGAGAAGGACGGCCGCCTGACGCCGGGCTGCACCATCCTCGAACCGACGTCCGGCAACACCGGCATCTCGCTCGCGATGGCGGCGAAGCTCAAGGGCTACCGCATCGTCTGCGTGATGCCGGAGAACACCTCGCAGGAACGCCGGGACCTGCTGGGCATGTGGGGTGCGGAGATCATCTCCTCCCCGGCGGCGGGCGGCTCCAACACCGCCGTGCGCGTCGCCAAGGAGCTTGCGGCCGAGCACCCGGACTGGGTGATGCTCTACCAGTACGGCAACCCGGACAACGCCGGCGCCCACTACGCCACGACCGGCCCCGAGATCCTCGCGGACCTGCCGTCGATCACCCACTTCGTGGCCGGACTCGGCACCACCGGCACCCTCATGGGCGTGGGCCGCTTCCTGCGCGAGCACAAGCCGGACATCCAGATCGTCGCGGCCGAGCCGCGCTACGACGACCTGGTCTACGGCCTGCGCAACCTCGACGAGGGCTTCGTCCCCGAGCTGTACGACGCGTCCGTGCTCACCACCCGCTTCTCGGTCGGCTCGGCCGACGCGGTCACCCGCACCCGCGAGCTGCTCCAGCAGGAGGGCATCTTCGCCGGGGTCTCCACGGGCGCCGCGCTGCACGCCGCGATCGGCGTCGGCAAGAAGGCCGTCAAGGCCGGGGAGCCCGCCGACATCGTGTTCGTCGTTGCCGACGGCGGCTGGAAGTACCTCTCGACGGGCGTCTACACGGCGGCCACCACGGAGGAGGCCATCGACACGCTCCAGGGCCAGCTCTGGGCGTAGCCGACGGCGAGAACCGACGACAAGGGGCTGGGGTCGACGACTCCAGCCCTTTCCCTTGTGCCGTGCTCAGCCCGCCAGGTACCGCACCTGGTCCCACAGCGCCGGATCCACCACGCCGACCCGCCGCCGGAACCCCCACACCGGGACCTCCCGCAGCTCGTCCGTCTCCAGGAAGCTCGCCCGGCCCTGCGTGTCACCGACCGACCCCGGAGGCAGCGGGATCACCCCGGCGCGTTCGGCGCGGAACCGGGTGGTGATCTTCGCGACCGTCGCGCGCTCCCCGCGCACCGCCAGCACCAGGCAGGGCCGGTCCTGGGTGCGGGCCTCGTCCTCGTAGGGCACGTCGGCCCACCAGATCTCCGCGGGCTGCGGCCGGCTCTCCGGCGTGAGCACCGGTGCCGCCGTGCGCCCCCGCCGGGCCGACGGCCGCCGCCCCCGGCCCCAGCCGTCGACGAGTGTGGCGATGAGCGCGAGCAGCACCACCGCGGCGAGCGCCAGCCACCAGGACGTGTCCATACTGAGACGTTACCGGCGCCGCCCCCGCCACGCGCCCTCCTCGCAGGGATCACTCCCGGCCCTGCCAGCCATACCGGTGACAGCACAGGTGAGTTCGCCCACAACAGGCCTTTGTGGAGGAGCTACCGGAGGTTTCGCGCCTTACCCTCGACGGACCGCACGACCCCCGACGCCCCTCTCCGACATTCCCGCCAGCGGAGGTTTCTGCTTCATGAAGCTCACCGTCGTCGGCTGCTCGGGGTCGTTCCCGTCCGCGGAATCGGCCTGCTCGAGCTACCTCGTCGAGGCCGACGGCTTCCGGCTGCTTCTCGACATGGGCAACGGTGCCCTGGGCGAGCTGCAGCGCCACTGCGGTCTCTACGACCTCGACGCGATCTTCCTCAGCCACCTGCACGCCGACCACTGCATCGACATGTGTGCGTACTTCGTCGCGCGCTACTACCGACACGACGGCGGCCGCTGCGACCCCCTGCCCGTCTTCGGCCCCGAAGGCACGGAACACCGGCTGACCACCGCCTACGCGGACACCCCCTCCGCCTCCTCCATGAGCGAGGTCTTCGACTTCCACACGGTCAAGCCGTCCACCTTCGAGCTCGGCCCGTTCACGGTGCACACCGAGCGGGTGGCCCACCCCGTGGAGGCGTACGGCATCCGGATCGAGCACGGCGGCCGGACGCTGACGTACTCCGGGGACACCGGCGTGAGCCCCGCCCTCGACGAACTCGCCCGCGACGCCGACCTGTTCCTGTGCGAGGCGGCGTTCACGCACGGCAAGGAGAACATCCCCGACCTGCACCTCAACGGCCGCGAGGCGGGGCAGACGGCGGCCCGGGCCGGAGCCCGGCGCCTGGTTCTCACCCACATCCCGCCGTGGACGGACCCCCAGGTCAACCTCGCCGACGCCCGCGAGGTCTACGACGGCCGGGTGGACCTGGCGGCGCCGGGTCAGACGTACGAGATCTGAGGCCCGACCCACGCGAAGGGGCCCCGGAACCGATCGGTTCCGGGGCCCCTTCACGTGTCAGCGGGCTACTTCGCCTCCGCCTTCCGCAGCTCGGCGAGTTCCTCGTCGGACTCCCGGCCCGGCGTGGGCAGGTTGAACTTGGTGATCGCGAAGCGGAACACCACGTAGTAGACCGCCGCGAAGCACAGACCGACCAGGGCCAGGCCCCACGGGTTGGTCGCGATGCCCAGGTTGAGGAAGTAGTCCACCGCGCCGGCCGAGAAGCCGAAGCCGTCCTTCATCCCCAGGGCCCAGGTCAGCGCCATCGAGACACCGGTCAGCACCGCGTGGATCGCGTACAGCACCGGGGCGATGAACATGAAGGTGAACTCGATCGGCTCGGTGACGCCGGTGACGAACGAGGTCAGGGCGAGGGAGAACATCATGCCGCCGACGACCTTGCGGCGCTCGGGCCGGGCACAGTGCACGATCGCCAGGCAGGCGGCCGGCAGGGCGAACATCATGATCGGGAAGAAGCCGGTCATGAACTGTCCGGCGCTCGGGTCGCCCGCCAGGAACCGGGCGATGTCGCCGCTCTTGCCCTCGTAGGTGCCGGCCTGGAACCAGGGGAAGGAGTTCAGCAGGTGGTGCATGCCGATCGGGATCAGCGCACGGTTGGCGACACCGAAGATGCCCGCGCCGACCGCGCCGGAGCCGACCAGCCACTCACCGAAGTTGTGCAGGCCCGTGCCGAGGACCGGCCAGATGTAACCGAAGACTATGCCGATGACCAGGCCCGCGAAGGCGGACAGGATCGGCACCAGGCGGCGGCCGCCGAAGAAGCCCGCCCAGTCGGGCAGCTTGGTCCGGTAGAACTTCTGGTAGAGCAGGGCCACGACGATGCCCATGACCACACCGCCCAGGACCTTGGCGTCCACGGGGGCGTCGACCATGACGACCTTGCCGTCGACCGCCGTGGCGACCTTCGGCAGGTTCTTGTCGGTGAAGGTGGCCAGCACGTTCTTGAAGACCAGGTAACCCACGACGGCGGCCAGGGCCGTGGAGCCGTCCGACTTCTTGGCGAAGCCGATCGCGATGCCCACCGCGAACAGCAGCGCCATGTTGTCGAGGATCGCGTTGCCGCCGGCCGCCATGAAGCCCGCGATCTTCGTGATGAAGGCGGGGAACGACTCGCGCCCGAGCATGTCGGTGTTGCCGAGTCGGACCAGCAGGGCGGCGGCGGGCAGCACGGCGACCGGCAGCATCAGGCTGCGGCCGATGCGCTGCAGGACGGCCATCACGGCCGAGCCTCTGCTCGGGCCCGCGGGCGCGGCTGTGTCTGTGGACATGAACTTCCTCCAGGGGGCACGGCGCCGCCCAGGAAGCATGCGAAGGGGGACGGCGGCGTCTCAAAGAAAGGGGAACGCGGACATCGCCGCGCGACCTCCACCGGTGAGTGGTGTAGACCAGTTGTAGCACGGTAGGCCGAACGAGTGGAACCCGCCAATTCCGCCCCCCGCGGCGATCACGCCTTGGCGCTGTCCTCCACGTCCTCCGCCGGCTCCCGCCCCGGAGTCCTCAGGTCGAACCTCGTGATCGCGAACCGGAAGATCACGTAATAGACCAGCGCGAAACCCAGCCCGACAGGGACGATCAGCCACGGCCGCGTGGCCAGATTCCAGTTGATGACGTAGTCGATCAGCCCCGCCGAGAAGCTGAACCCGTCATGCACCCCCAGCCCCCACGTCAACGCCATCGACACACCCGTCAGCAACGCGTGCACCACGTACAACGCCGGCGCGACGAACAGGAACGAGTACTCGATCGGCTCCGTGATGCCCGTGACGAACGACGTCAGCGCCACCGACAGCATCAGACCGCCGACCTCCTTGCGCCGCTCCGGCCGTGCGCAATGCGTGATCGCCAGGGCCGCCGCCGGCAGCGCGAACATCATGATCGGGAAGAAACCCGAGGTGAACTGCCCCGCGTCCGGGTCACCCGCCAGGAACATGTTGATGTCACCGTGCACCACCGTGCCGTCCGGCTTCGTGAACGAACCGAACTGGAACCAGATGGGCACGTTCAGGAACTGATGCAGCCCCACCACCAGCAACGCCCGGTTCGCCACCCCGAACACACCCGCGCCCCACGCGCCCAGACCACTCATCCAGTCGCTGAAACCCTCCAGCGCGTCACCGATCGGCGGCCACACCCACAGACACAACGCCGCGAACGCGATCGCCACGAACGCCATCAGAATCGGCACCAGCCGCCGCCCGTTGAAGAACCCGAGCCAGTCCACCAACCGCGTCCGGTGGAAACGCGCCCAGAAGAACGCCGCCAGCAGCCCCATCACGATCCCGCCGAACACCCCCGGATTCTGGAACGTGAACGCCGTCACCGCCCGGTCCCCGTCGGTCACCTGGCACCCCACGTTCGGCACCGCCACCGACCCCTCAGGGCACCCCTCCGGAAACTGCCGCAACACCGTGAAGTACACGAGGAACCCGGCCACCGCCGCCAGCGCCGTCGAACCGTCCGCCTTCTTCGCCATCCCGATCGCAACGCCCACGCAGAACAGCAGCGGCAACCCCAGCGAACTGTCCAGCAGCGCCCCGCCCGCCCCCACCATCACCTTCGAGACGTTCGTCCAGCCCAGCCCGTCCTCCCCGAACACATCCGGCTGCCCCAGCCGATTGAGGATCCCCGCCGCCGGCAGCACCGCGATCGGCAGCTGCAGACTGCGCCCCATCTTCTGCAAACCCTGGAACACCCGGTTCCAGCGCACCCGCGCCGGACCCTCGGCGGCCCCGGCGCCGGCAGAGCTGTCGGCACTCATTCCGGTCCCCTTCACCGAGAGACTTTTGTCGAGACACGGGCTCGTGGTGTAGACCAGTCGAACGCACGGTCGCGCAGACGTGACGCCATCCTTCGGCACACACGGCACGACCGCTCGCGAAGATGGGCCAACTGTGGGTTACTGCGACAAAGCGGTTCGGATCAGGGAGAACGAACATGGCCAGCAAGGCTGAGAAAATCGTTGCCGGGCTCGGCGGCATCGACAACATCGAAGAGGTCGAAGGCTGCATCACCCGCCTCCGCACCGAGGTCGTGGACCCCTCCAAGGTCGACGAAACCGCACTGAAGGCCGCCGGCGCCCACGGCGTCGTCAAGATGGGCAGCGCGATCCAGGTCGTCATCGGTACCGACGCCGACCCCATCGCGGCCGAGATCGAAGACATGATGTGAAGAGCGGGAATCGTGCCGGGCTTCACCCCTGACGGACCCTGACGCCACCCGACGTCACCCGCACGGGCCCCTCCCCACCGCGGAAGGGGCCCGTCCCGCACGTACGGATAGGCTCAGCGCCATGTCTCGAATCGACGGCCGCACCCCCCAGCAGCTTCGCCCCATCACCATCGAGCGCGGCTGGAGCAAGCACGCCGAAGGCTCCGTCCTCGTCTCCTTCGGCGACACCAAGGTCTTCTGCACCGCCTCCGTCACCGAAGGCGTCCCCCGCTGGCGCAAGGGCAGCGGCGAAGGCTGGGTCACCGCCGAATACTCCATGCTGCCCCGCTCCACCAACACCCGCGGCGACCGCGAATCCGTCAGGGGCCGCATCGGCGGCCGCACCCACGAGATCAGCCGCCTCATCGGCCGCTCCCTGCGCGCCGTCATCGACTACAAGGCCCTCGGCGAGAACACCATCGTCCTCGACTGCGACGTCCTCCAGGCCGACGGCGGCACCCGCACCGCCGCCATCACCGGCGCCTACGTCGCCCTCGCCGACGCCGTCGCCTGGGCCCAGGGCAAGAAGCTCATCAAAGCCGGCCGCAAGCCCCTCACCGGCACCGTCTCCGCCGTCTCCGTCGGCATCGTCGGCGGCGTCCCCCTCCTCGACCTCTGCTACGAGGAAGACGTCAAAGCCGACACCGACATGAACGTCGTCTGCACCGGCGACGGCCGCTTCGTCGAGGTCCAGGGCACCGCCGAAGCCGAACCCTTCGCCCGCGACGAACTGAACGCCCTCCTCGACCTCGCCGTCGCCGGCTGCGAAGAACTCGCCGCCCACCAGCGCACCGCCCTTGATACCGTCCTCGGAAAGTAAAGGGCACACCAAGAAGAGCGCTCGGTGCGGGCAACCGCGCCGAGCACACTCGCGTCTGAAGGAGTACGGGCGCACGGCTCATCCCTGTGCGCCCGGCCAGCCACGCGGGCCCGACCGGCCCCACCGAACGAGAGGGACCGCTCCATGGCCGCGAGCCGCCGACGCCGCACCGCAGCCGTCGCCGCCACCCTGGCGGCCATCGCGCTGACCGCCGGACTCACCACCGGCTGCGCCGCCGTCGACAAAGCACTGGACTGCGTCCAGACCGCCGACGCCATCGCCGACAGCGTCACCGAACTCCAGCAGGCGGTCGACAGCGCGGCCAACGACCCCACGCAGCTCGACGAGTCCCTCGACTCCATCGACAAGAACCTCGGCGACATCGGCGACAAGACCGACAACGCGGACGTCAGCAAGGCCGTCGACGACCTCAACAAGGCCGTCGACAACGTCCGCACGTCGATCAAGAACGGCGACGAGACACCCGACATCAGCCCGGTCACGGACGCGGCGGGCGAACTGACCAAGGTCTGCACGCCGTAACACCGCGCCGACTGGGCAGGGCATCTCATGTGCCGGGTTCCTGACGGTGGGTGCGTGCGGGTGTGCGGGGGCTGATCGCGCAGTTCCCCGCGCCCCTGACGGGGCGCGACTGCGCCCCGGCAATACTGGGGGCATGAGTCGCCTGATCCTCGCCACCCGCAACGCCGGGAAGATCACCGAACTTCGCGCCATCCTCGCCGAAGCCGGGCTGCCCCACGAACTCGTCGGCGCCGACGCCTACCCCGACATCCCCGACGTCAAGGAAACGGGCGTGACGTTCGCCGAGAACGCGCTCCTCAAAGCCCACGCCCTCGCCCAGGCCACAGGCCTCCCCGCCGTCGCCGACGACTCGGGCCTCTGCGTCGACGTCCTCAACGGCGCCCCCGGCATCTTCTCCGCCCGCTGGTCCGGCCACCACGGCGACGACAAGGCCAACCTCGACCTCCTCCTCGCCCAGCTCTCCGACATCGCCGACGAACACCGCGGCGCCCACTTCGCCTGCGCGGCGGCGCTCGCCCTGCCCGACGGTACCGAGCGGGTGGTCGAGGGACAGCTGCGCGGGGTGCTGCGCCGTGAGCCGGCCGGCACGGGCGGCTTCGGCTACGACCCGATCCTCCAGCCGGAGGGCGAGTCCCGCACCTGCGCGGAACTGACCCCCCAGGAGAAGAACGCGATCAGCCACCGGGGGAAGGCGTTCCGGGCGCTGGTGCCCGTCGTGCGTGAGCTGCTCGGCTGAAGTCTGGTGCGGCCGGAGGGACTCGAACCCTCACGGGAGTTACCCCACTGGGACCTAAACCCAGCGTGACTGCCAGTTCCACCACGGCCGCCTGGCGTTGCCCGGCCATGCTACTGGTCGGGCAACGTCCTCAGACTCCCAGGTCTTTGATGATCTTGGCGACGTGGCCCGTCGCCTTGACGTTGTACAGGGCCCGTTCGACCTTGCCCTCCTCGTCCACGACGATCGTGGAGCGGATGACGCCGACGACCGTCTTGCCGTAGAGCTTCTTCTCGCCGAACGCGCCGTAGGACTCCAGGACCCGCTTGTCCGGGTCGGCCAGCAGCGTGACCTCGAGGGATTCCTTCTCGCGGAACTTGGCCAGCTTCTCCGGCTTGTCGGGGGAGATGCCGATGACGTCGTAGCCCGCGCCCGCCAGCAGCTCCAGGTTGTCCGTGAAGTCGCAGGCCTGCTTCGTGCAGCCCGGCGTGAGGGCGGCCGGGTAGAAGTACACGATGACCTTGCGGCCCTTGTGGTCCGACAGGGACACCTCGGTGCCGTCGGCGTCGGGCAGGGTGAAGGCGGGGGCCACGTCCCCCGGCTGGAGTCGCTCGCTCATCGGACCAGCGTAACCGGGGGTCGGGGCAGTGCGACGGGCCGTGGAGCTGACAGACTGTCCGGCACAGGCTTCACACCGACTTCGAAAGGCGACACGGTGGCGGACACGGCGGACACCAGGACCCCGGCGCAGATCGAGGCGGACATCAGGCGCCGCCGCGCGACCCTGGCCGAGACCCTCGACGAGATCGGGGTGCGGGTGCACCCGAAGACGATCGTCGGGGATGCCAAGGCCAAGGTGGCTTCGAACATCGACCACACCCTCGGGCGGGCCTACGTGGGGGTCAACAAGGCCGTCACCGACGTGCGGGCCCGGTTCGTGGACGAGGACGGCGCGCCCCGGCTGGAGAGGGTCGTGCCGGTGGCGCTCGTCGTCGTGGGCGTGGTCGGGCTGCTCGCGGTCAGTGCGCGGCGGCGCAAGGGCTGACCCGACTGCGGACGTTCGCCGGGAAGACAGGTAGGTTTCAGGGCGTGAGCGCCAAGAGAAACGAGCACAGCACCCATCCCGACAAGCTGCCCATCCGGATGTTGCACGACCGGGTCCTCGTGCGGCAGGACACCAGCGAGGGCGAGCGGCGTTCCGGCGGTGGCATTCTGATCCCCGCCACGGCGGCGGTCGGCCGGCGGCTGGCGTGGGCCGAGGTCGTGGCGGTGGGGCAGAACGTGCGGACTGTGGAGGCGGGTGACCGGGTGCTGTTCGACCCGGAGGACCGGGCCGAGGTGGAGGTGCGGGGGATCGCGTACGTGCTGATGCGCGAGCGTGATCTGCACGCGGTGGCCGCGGACCGGTTCGAGGGTGCCGAGGACTCGACGGGCCTTTACCTGTAGGACCGGCGGCAGTGGAAAGGGGCTGGTGACCCGGGTCACCGGCCCCTTCGCCGTGTCGTGCGGCTTTGCTACGTTGGAGGGACCCCCGACGAGACGCGCCGTACCGGGATCAAGGCAAAGACGACGCACCTTCACCGTCAGCCCGTTTCCGAAAGGTGCCCGTCATGGCCTGGGTTCTGCTCGTCGTCGCCGGTCTGCTCGAGGTGGGGTGGTCGGTCGGCATGAAGTACACCGACGGCTTCACGCGTCCGGTGCCCAGTGTCCTCACGGGTGCCGGGATCGTCGCGAGCATGCTGCTGCTGTCGCAGGCGGCGAGGACCTTGCCCATCGGGACCGCCTACGGCGTGTGGGTGGGCATCGGTGCGGCCGGGGCGGCGGTGTTCGGCATGGTGGTGCTGGGGGAGCCGGCGACCGCCGCCCGGATCTTCTTCGTGTGCCTGCTGCTGGTCGCCGTGGTGGGGCTGAAGGCGACCAGCGGGCACTGAGCGGGCGTCGGGCTATTCGCGGCGGGCGCCCTGCGGGACGACGCCCCAGCCGGGGCCGGTCGGGCCGCCTGTCGCGCCGCCGTCGCTCGCGTCGCCGCCTCCGCCGTCCGTCGCGCCGCCGTCGGTGGTCCCGCCGTCGGTCGTGCCGCCGTCGGTGGTTCCGCCGTCCGCGGTGCCGCCGCCGGTGGGGGACTGGCCGTCGGTGCCGCCGTCGGTGGTGCCGCCGTCGGTCTGGCCCTCGGTCTGGCCTTCGGGGGCGCTGGGGGACTGTTCGGGGGTCTGGGTGGCGGTCTCCTCGCCACCGGTGGTCGTGCCGCCGTCGGTGGTGCCGCCGGTGGTGGGGTCGGCCGGGGCCTCGCTGCTGGGGGCCTGCGAGACGTCGGCGCCGGGCTGGAGCCTGAGGTCGAACTCCTTGGCGGGCTTGCCCTTGAGGGCGTCCTGGGTGAACTGGGTCCAGATCTCGGCGGGTGCGCCGCCGCCGTTGATGCGGGGCAGGCCCATGACGCCGTACAGCGACTTGTGGGCGGCGGTGACCGGGTCCTGGCCCATGACGGAGACGACGGTGGCGAGGTCGGGGGTGTAGCCCGCGAACCAGGCGGCCGTGTCCTCCTCGGCGGTGCCGGTCTTGCCGGCGACGGGGCGGCCGGCGGCCTGCGCGGCGGAGGCCGTGCCGTTCTGGACGACGCTCCGCAGCATCGAGGTGGTGGTGTCGGCGGCCTCGCGGCTCACGGCCTGCCGGGTGCGCCGGGCGGGCAGGTCGATGGGCGTGCCCTCCTTGGTGACCTTCTCGACCATGGTGTAGGTGCCGTGCCGGCCGTGGTTGGCGAGGGTGGCGTAGGCCTCGGCCATGTCGAGGACGCTGGCGGTGGCGGTGCCGAGCGCGATGGCGGGGCCGTCGGCGAGGTCGGGGGTGCTTTCGGGGACGCCCAGGTCGATCGCGGTCTGCTTGACCTTGGCGGGGCCGACGTCGGCGGCCATCTGTGCGTAGACCGAGTTGACGGAGCTGTCGGTGGCCTCGGTGACGGTGATGTCGCCGTAGGAGTGCTGGTCCTCGTTCTCGGGGGCGTAGGGGTCGCCGGTCCAGCCGCGGACGGGGCGCTTGTTGGTGCCGTCGTAGATGGTGTTCGGGGTGATGACGCGGCCGTCCTGGGTCTCGGAGTGGTTCTCGACGGCCGAGGTGAACACGAACGGCTTGAAGGTGGAGCCGACCTGGAAGTCCCTGCGGGTGGCGTTGGGGGTGTACTGCTTGACGTAGTCGATGCCGTTGTACATCGCCACGACCTTGCCGGTCCTGGGGTCGACGGAGGCGCCGCCGGCGCGGACGTAGGTGTCGACCTTGTTCTTCTTGTCGAGCTTGGACATCAGCTTGTCGTTGACGGCCTTCACGAACGCGTCCTGCTTGCCCTTCTGCAGGGTGGTCGTGATGCGGTAGCCGCCGGCGTCGAGCTTGCTCTCGTCGATGATCTTGTTCTGGACCAGGTAGTCCTTGACGATCCGCACGATGTAGCCGCGCTGTCCGGACATGCCGGTGGAGAGGGTGGACTCCTTCGGCATGGGGAACTTCATGCCGGTCCGCTCGGACTCGCTGAGCCAGCCCTTCTTGACCATGCCGTCCAGGACGTAGTTCCAGCGGGACTCGGCGGCCCCCCGGTTCTCGGGGTGGGCGACGACGTCGTACTGGCTGGGGGCGTTGACGAGCGCGGCGAGGTAGGCGGCGCGGGCCGGGTCGAGGTCCTTGGCGTCCTTGCCGTAGTAGGCCTGGGCGGCGGCCTGGATGCCGTAGGCGTTGCGGCCGAAGTAGCTGGTGTTGAGGTAGCCCTCGAGGATGTGGTCCTTGCTGACCTCGCGGTCCAGCTTGATCGAGATGAAGAACTCCTTGGCCTTGCGCGTGACGGTCTGGTCCTGGCGCAGGTAGTAGTTCTTCACGTACTGCTGGGTGATGGTGGAGCCGGACTGCTTGCCCTTGCCGAGGGCGGTGTTCCAGGCGGCGCGGACCATGGCCTTGGGGTCGACGGCGGACTCGGTGTAGAAGTCGCGGTCCTCGGCGGCCAGGATGGCGTGCTGGGCGTCCTTGGAGATCTGCGGGAGGGTGACGTTCTCCCGGTTGACCTCGCCGTCGCGGGCGATCACGGAGCCGTCCGCGTAGAGGTAGACGTTGGCCTGCTTGGTGGCGAGCGCGTTGGCGGGCGGGATCTGCACCAGCGAGTAGCCGAGGAAGAAGCCGCCGACCAGCAGGAGCCCGGCGACGATGAACGCGCCGAGCGTCATGCGCCAGGTCGGGATCAGCCGGCGCCAGCCGGTCCGCTTCGGTTTCCCGGCCGCGGTGGCCGCGGGCGTGCCCGGGTCGCCGCCGGCGTCCGCCTGCGGCTTGCTCGGTGCCCAGCCCGGGTTCGGCTGCTGCGGCTGAGGCTCGTCACTCATGTCGTGCACGGACTCCTGTTTCGCGTCGTACGTCGTTCCCGTACGTCTCTGCTCGCTCTTGTGCCCCTGGGATGAAGACTGTCCCATTCGTTGATCAGTTCCCTGATCGAGGGCCGGGCTGTGAGGCGTGTGGTGCGGTGGGCCGTGTGCGGGTGAGCGCGTGAGGGGCGGGCTCGGGGTGAACCGCGCTGTTCCGTACGCCTGCCCGCAGGGCCACTCTTCCGTGCGGCACCGGCCCGCAGGGTGACACGACCGTGGATCGTGACGGCTCTCGCGCTCCGCCCGGCCGGCACCGCCGCCACGCTGCTCGCCCTGACCACGGGCGCCTCGGCCCGCGCGGACGCAACGGATCGTACCGTCTGGGCCGGTGCCCGCTCGCCGTGCGCCGCCTGCGCGGGTCCGTGAAATTGCGTGGCACGCCCGTTCGCCGGGCCACTAGGCTCCTGCGCTTCGGTGCCGGGTGGCGAGGAGGGCGGTGGATGTGGGCTCGGGACGGTTGTACGCGGCCGTCACGGCGGGGGCTTTCCGGCGGTACGCGACGTATCGGGCGGCGACGCTGGCCGGGGTGTTCACGAACACGGTCTTCGGCGTCATCCTCGTCCACACGTATCTGGCGCTGTGGGAGGAGAAGCCGCACCTCGGGGGGTACGACCAGGCGCAGGCCGTGACCTATGTGTGGCTGGGGCAGTGCCTGTACGCGACGCTGGCGATCCAGGGCGGGGGCGCGGAGAAGGAGCTGATGGAGCGCATCCGCACCGGTGAGATCGCCGTCGATCTGTACCGGCCGGCCGATCTTCAGGTGTGGTGGCTGGCGGGGGACGTGGGGCGGGCGCTGTTCCAGATGCTGGGGCGGGGGGTGGTTCCGTTCCTGTTCGGCGCGGTGTTCTTCACGATGGCGCTGCCGACGGACGTCACGCGCTGGGCGGCTTTCGTGGTCACGCTGCTGCTGGCGACGGTGGTGAGCTTCGCGATCCGCTATCTGGCGGCGCTGAGCGTGTTCTGGCTGATGGACGGCATGGGCGTCAATCAGGTGCTGATGGTCACGGGGGTCTTCTTCTCGGGCATGGTGCTGCCGTTGAACGCCTTTCCCGGTGTGCTCGGCGAGGTGGTGCGGGTGCTGCCGTGGGCGGCGCAGATCCAGATGCCGGCGGATGTGCTGATGGGGGAGACGGACCCGCTGGGGGCGTTCGCCTTCCAGGCGGCGTGGGCGGTGGCGCTGCTGGGGGTGGGCCGGCTGGTGCAGTCGGCCGCGACGCGGCGGGTGGTGGTGCAGGGTGGGTGAGCGCGGTGCGGTCGCCGAGGGGCTGCGGGCCTACCGGCTGATCGCGGGGATGTGGGTGCGCTCCAGCATGACCTACCGCGCCTCCTTCGTGGTCACGGTGATCGGGAACCTGACGGTGACCTGCCTGGACTTCGTGGGGATCCTGCTGATGTTCTCGCAGGTGGACTCGCTGGGCGGCTGGTCGCTGCCGGAGGTGGCCTTCCTGTACGGGTTGTCCGTGACGTCGTTCGGGATCGCCGATCTGGCGCTGGGCTCGATGGACGTCCTGGGGGCCCGGATACGCGACGGTTCGTTCGACACGCTGCTGGTGCGTCCCGCGCCGGTGCTGGCCCAGGTCGGGGCCGACCGGTTCGCGCTGCGGCGGCTGGGCCGGATCACGCAGGGCGCGGTGGTGCTGGGCTGGGCGCTGGTGTCGGTGGACGTCGACTGGGGCGCGGGCAGGGTGCTGCTGGTGCCGGTGATGGTGGTGAGCGGCGCGGCGATCTTCTCGGCGGTGTTCGTGGCCGGGGCGGCCTTCCAGATCTACGCGCAGGACGCCGCGGAGGTGCAGAACGCCTTCACCTACGGCGGGACCACGCTGTTGCAGTATCCGCCGTCGGTGTTCGGCAAGGACCTGGTGCGGGGGGTGACCTTCATGGTGCCGCTGGCCTTCGTCAACTGGGTGCCCGCCTCCTATGTGCTGGGGCGGCCGTACCCGGTCGGGCTGCCCGGGTGGGCGGCCTTCGCCTCGCCGCTGGTGGCAGTGGCCTGCTGTGTGCTCGCCGGGCTGGCGTGGCGTACGGGGCTTCGTTCGTACCGGAGTACAGGGAGTTGAGTTGACCGATTCGGCGAGCGGGACCGCGCACGGCGGGTTCATCGAACTCGACGGTGTGGAGAAGGTCTTCGAGGTGCGCAAGAAGACGGGCTTCATGAAGCGGGAGCGGCGGCGGGTGCGGGCCGTGGACTCGATCTCCTTCCGGGTGGAGCGCGGCGAGATGGTCGGCTACATCGGGCCGAACGGGGCCGGCAAGTCCACCACGATCAAGATGCTGACGGGCATCCTCACGCCGAGCGCGGGACGGCTGCGGGTGGCCGGTATCAACCCCTCCGAGGAGCGGACGCGGCTCGCGCACCGGATCGGCGTGGTGTTCGGGCAGCGCACGACGCTGTGGTGGGACCTGCCGCTGATCGACTCTTACCGGCTGATGCACCGCATGTACCGGATCCCGGACGCCCGTTACCGGGAGAACCTCGGCCGGCTGGTCGATCTCCTGGACCTGGGCGGCCTGCTGGACGTGCCGGTCCGGCAGCTCTCCCTGGGGCAGCGGATGCGCGGTGACATCGCGGCGGCGCTGCTGCACGACCCGGAGGTGCTGTACCTGGACGAGCCGACCATCGGGCTGGACGTCGTCTCCAAGTCGAGGGTGCGGGAGTTCCTGCGGGAGCTGAACGCCGAGCGCGGCACGACGGTGCTGCTGACCACGCACGATCTGCAGGACATCGAGCAGTTGTGCAAGCGGGTGATGGTCATCGACCACGGGCGTCTGATGTACGACGGTCCGCTCGCCGGGCTGCACGAGGCGGGGGAGGGCGAACGGACCCTGGTGGTGGACCTGGAGCGGGAGCTGCCGCCGATCGAGGCGCCCGCGCCCGCGCGGGTGGTGCGGGTGGACGGTCCGCGGCAGTGGCTGGCGTTCCCGGCGTCGGAGTCGGCGGCGCCGCTGGTGGCGCGGATCGCGGCCGACTACCCGCTGGTGGACCTGTCGGTGCGGGAGCCGGACATCGAGGCGGTGATCGCGAAGATGTACGCGGAACAGGCCGAGCGGTCGATCTCGTAGCCCCCGGCGGGGTGAACTCGTAATCTGCTGTGCATGACCGACGACGCAGTCCCGGACCTCCGCGCCTCCGACGCCGACCGTGAACGGGTCGCCGAGATCCTTCGGGACGCCGTGGCCGAGGGCCGTCTCGACATGGCGGAGTTCGAGGAGCGGCTGGACGCGACGTACCGGGCGCGGACCTACGGGGAGCTGGAGCCGATCACCCGGGACCTGCCGGCCGCGGGTGTCACTGCTCCGGCGGTGTCCCTGACGAAGGACCCCGCGGCCGGCCCGGACTGGTCCGGGCGGATCGTCGGCGGCGAGGGGTCCTCCAGCTGGGCGGTCGCCGTGATGTCCGGCTTCCAGCGTAAGGGGCGCTGGACGATGCCCCGGCGGTTCACCTGCTTCGCCTTCTGGGGCGGCGGGGAGATCGACCTGCGCGAGGCGAACTTCGCGGACCGCGAGGTCGAGGTGAACGCTATCGCGATCATGGGCGGGGTGGATGTGATCGTGCCGCCCGGGGTCGAGGTCGTCGTCCGCGGTATCGGCGTCATGGGCGGCTTCGACCACCGCGAGGAGGGCGTGGCGGGGGAGCCGGGCGCCCCGCGGGTCGTCGTCACGGGCTTCGCGTTCTGGGGCGGCGTCGGGGTGCAGCGGAAGCTCACCCGGGCGGAGAAGCTGCGCGTCCGCGAGGAGCGCCGCCAGGAGAAGCTGGAGCGCGAGGCGGGGCGGCGGGAGCTGGACGGGTCCCGCCGCCGGGACTCCCACTGGGAGCACTGAGGGCTGCTGCCGGGCTGTGACGCCCGGCAGCGGACGGGGGCTACAGCTCCGCCGGAGCCGACCCCTTCAGCGTCTCCAGGTCGAAGGACTCCGCCATGCGGGTGTACCCCTTGTCGCTGGGGTGCAGATGGTCCCCCGAGTCGTAGTCGGGGCGCAGCCGCCGAGGGTCGTACGGGTCGCGCAGCGCCTTGTCGAAGTCGGCCACGGCGTCGTACACCTTCCCGGCGCGGATCTCCGCGTTGATCGTCTGGCGTACCGCCTCACGCGCGTCGGTGTACCCGCGGTGGCCGTGGAACGGCATCAGGGTCGCCCCGACGACCTTGACGCCCCGGGCGTGCGCCTGCCCGACCAGGGTGCGCAGTCCGGCGAGGATCGCGTTCGGGTCGGCGAGGCGCGGGTTGCGCAGGATGTCGTTGACGCCGAGGTCGATGACGACGACCTTGACGTTCGTCCGCTCCAGCACGTCCCGCTGGAAGCGGTTGAGGGCGCTGGGGTTGTCCGCGGGGCGGCCCAGGCCGTCGGTGAGGACCCGGTTGCCGCTGATGCCCTGGTTGACGACGCTGTAGCGGGGCAGGTCCCGTCCGGCCGCGATCTGCGCGCGCAGCCGGTCGGAGAGCACGTCGGTCCACCGGTTGTTGGCGCCCGGGGTGGAGGTGATGCCGTCGGTGAGCGAGTCGCCGAGGGCCACGAGCGTGCCGTCGGACTCGTTGCTCAGCACGTCCAGCGCGGTCAGGTAGCGCCAGTAGACGCTCTGTTCGGTGTACGGGGTGCCCGTGGTGTCCTGCGCGTGGTCGCCCTGGGCGACGTAGGAGGTCTGCCGGGCGTGCGGGTGATAGGTGACCGGGCCGGAGCTGGTCGGGGTGTACGTGGTCACCAGGACGTCGGAGTCGTGCGGGACGACGACCCGGACCGCGTCGCTCATCACCTGCCGGCCGGGCGGGACGACGACCGAGGGGCCGCCGCCGAAGGTCAGCTGCCGCATGGTGTCCGCGAGTGCCGCCGCCGTGCCGCTGCCCGCGGAGACGGCGATCGACGCCCGCGTGATGTTCAGCGGCGCCTGGCCGTAGAGATTGGACAGCGTCACGCGGGCACTCGTACCGCCGACGCTGGTGTGGACGACGTTGCGCACCGATCGGTCCGCCATGCCCGTCGTCTCGGTGCCGGGTTCGGCGGCGGCCGGGGACGTGGACCAGGTGCCGACCCAGGTGCCGGTGGAGGCCGGGGCCGCGGAGTTGTGCGGGACACGGCCGTCGCCGAGGGCGGTCCGGTCGCGTGTGCCGTCGTCGGATGCCACTCCGATGTATATGGCGGCGGAAAGGGCCATGATCGCTGCGACGACCACGCCCAGGAGGGCGTAACCACGTCCTCGGGTCATGCTGTGTTGTTCTCCTCGGGCGATGGGAGCCCAAGGCTCCGATCTGATGTGCCCATGATGCGTCATGGACCGGGGGAAGCTCACAGGACCCCGTGGCAAATACCCCCTCCTGACAGACGCCGGGAACTCCTGTTCCGTTCCAGGAGTCGGTCAGGAAGGGACAATGTGTGCGGGATCACCAAGCGGGTGGAGCGGATGGAACGGACGAAAGTGGAAGAAAAGGGTGCCGGTGTCGGAGGGCAGCATGCCCGGCCCGGAGCCGCCGTGAACCGTGCGATGACGACCTTCAGCCCGGCGGACGAGGAAAAGCGGCGTGGCGTACGGCAGATGAAGCTCACCGCCACCGGACTCCTGCTGTTCGTGGCCGTGGTCTACGTCCTCGCCAAGTGGGCGCAGAACTCCGGCGCGGGGCCCTGGGCGGGCTATGTCGCCGCGGCCTCCGAGGCGGGCATGGTCGGCGCCCTCGCCGACTGGTTCGCCGTCACCGCCCTCTTCCGGCATCCCCTCGGCATCCCCATCCCGCACACCGCGATCATCCCCACCAAGAAGGACCAGCTCGGCGTTTCCCTGGGCGAGTTCGTCGGTGAGAACTTCCTCTCCGAGGACGTCGTACGGCAGCGGCTGCGCGCCGTCGGCATCGGCAGCCGGCTCGGCGCCTGGCTCGCCGTCCCCGAGCACGCCGACCGGGTCACCGCCGAGCTGTCCACCGCCCTGCGCGGCGCCCTGAGGGTCCTGCGCGACTCCGACGTCCAGGCCGTGGTCGGCGAGGCCATCACCCGCCGCGCGAACGCCCAGGAGATCGGGCCCGGCATCGGCAAGATGCTGGAGAAGGTCGTCGCCGACGGCGGCCACAAACGGGTCGTCGACCTCGTCGTCACCCGCGCCCACGACTGGCTCGTGCTGCACGGCGACTCCGTGATGGACGCCGTGCAGGGCGGCGCGCCCGGCTGGACCCCGAAGTTCGTCGACAGGAAGGTCGGCGAGCGCGTCTACAAGGAACTGCTGCGCTTCGTCACCGAGATGCGCGACATGCCCGGCCACCCCGCGCGCGGCGCCCTCGACCGCTTCCTCACCGACTTCGCCGCCGACCTCCAGTCCGACACCGAGACCCGCGCCCGCGTCGAACGGCTCAAGGGCGAGGTGCTGGGCCGCGGCGAGGTGCAGGACCTCATCGCCAGCGCCTGGACGGCCGTCCGGTCCATGATCGTCGCGGCGGCGGAGGACGAGCGCAGCGAGCTGCGGCTGCGGGTGCGCGCCTCCCTGCTGTCGCTGGGCTCGCGCATGGCGGCCGAGCGCAAGGTGCAGGACAAGGTCGACCGGTGGCTGGAGGACGCGGCCGTCTACGTCGTCACCACCTACCGCAAGGAGATCACCTCCCTGATCACCGACACCGTGGCGAGCTGGGACGCCGAGCACACCACGAAGAAGATCGAGGCCAACATCGGCCGCGACCTGCAGTTCATCCGCATCAACGGCACCGTGGTCGGCTCACTGGCCGGTCTGCTCATCTACACGGTGTCTCACGCGCTCGGCGCGTGAGAGGCCGGATCACGGCGTGGGCGAGGTGGCTCAGGGCGTAAGAGAAACCGCTCAGGGCACTAGAACCGGGTTCCGCTCGACGAGGAGGGAGCCCATGGGCACCGCGCAGGCCGAAAGAGGCCGAACCATCACCACCGACATTCCCGCCCGCCTCGACCGCCTGCCGTGGTCGCGCTGGCACTGGACGATCGTGTTCGGCCTCGGCACCGTGTGGATCCTCGACGGTCTCGAAGTCACCGTCGTCGGCAACATCGCCAGCCGCCTGTCGGAGCCCGGCAGCGGTCTGCCCATCACGTCCGGCGAGGTCACCGGCATGGCGGCCGCCCTGTACGTGGCGGGTGCCTGCCTGGGCGCCCTCTTCTGGGGCCGCCTGACCGACACCTGGGGGCGTAAAAAGCTCTTCATGATCACCCTGGCGGTGTACCTCGCGGCCACCGCCCTGACCGCGGTCTCCTTCGACACCTGGTGGTTCTTCCTCTTCCGCTTCCTCACCGGCTTCGGCATCGGCGGCGAGTACGCGGCCATCAACTCCGCGATCGACGAACTGATCCCCAAGGAGTACCGCGGCCGCACCGACCTGATGATCAACGGCAGTTTCTGGCTGGGCGCGGTCTTCGGCTCGCTGCTGTCGATCGTCGCGCTGGACACGGACATCTTCGCGGCGAACGTCGGCTGGCGCCTCACCTTCGCACTCGGCGCCGTCCTCGCCCTGGTGATCCTCCTCGTCCGGCGGCACGTCCCGGAGAGCCCCCGGTGGCTGCTGATCCACGGCCGCGACGACGAGGCGGAACGCATCGTCTCCTCCATCGAGCAGAAGATCGAACGGGACAACGGCGAGCCGCTGCCGCCCGCGGAGGGCGAGATCACCATCCACCAGCGCCGCAGCGTCTCCTTCCTGGAGATCGGCCGCACGGTCTTCTCCGACTACCGCAAGCGCGCCGTCCTCGGCTTCTCCCTCTTCATCGGCCAGGCCTTCCTCTACAACGCGATCACCTTCGGCTTCGGCGCGATCCTGACGACGTTCTTCGACGTCCCGAGCGGCAACACCGGCTACTACTTCGCCGTCATCGCCATCGGCAACTTCGTCGGACCACTGATCCTGGGCAAGCTGTTCGACACGGTCGGCCGCCGCGTGATGATCTCCGGCACCTACATCCTGTCCGGCCTGCTCCTCTTCGGCACGGCCTGGCTCTTCGACCAGGGCTCGCTGAGCGCGGCCACCATGACCGCCTGCTGGTGCGCGGTCCTGTTCTTCGCCTCGGCCGGCGCCTCCAGCGCCTACCTGACGGTCTCCGAGGTCTTCCCGATGGAGACCCGCGCCATGTCCATCGCCTTCTTCTACGCCATCGGCACCGCGGCCGGCGGCATCAGCGGCCCGCTGCTCTTCGCCAAGCTCACCGAGACCGGTGTCGTCGGGGACACGGTCCTCGCCTTCTCGATCGGCGCGACGCTGATGTGCCTGGCGGGCCTGGTCGCGGCGCTGCTCGCGGTCAACGCCGAACGCCGCTCCCTCGAGGACATCGCCAAGCCGCTCACGGCGGGGGAGAAGCGGGCGGGCGCCGGCACCTGAGGACAGCCGGCCGGAGCGTCCGTCCGCCGCGGACGGTGTATCGGGGGCGTATGCGAAACCGCATACGCCCCCGCAACGGCTCCCCCTCTGCAATGGAGGCATGACACCCCACACCGACCTGACGGCACCACCCCGCCGCACACGCGGCATCGTGATCCCCGTGCTGCTGCTGACCGGCCTGGCGGCCGCCGCGTTCACCCTGCGGCGGCCGCTCATGATGTCCGCCCCGGACTGCGTGGCCGGGCGGTGGCACGGCTGCTTCGACACCTTCAACGGCGTGGTGCTCATGACACTGGTCGCCCTGCCGCTGTCCGCGCTGGTGGCGTGGGCGCTGGCCCACCGCCGACGGGCAGCCGGTGTCCCCGGGGCCTGGCCGAAGTCGCTGGCCGAGGTGGGCATGGTGCACGGCACGGTCCCGTTCCTGTGGCTGACCATGATGCCGGGCGGCGCGGCCGGCACCGCGCCCGCCCGGGTCAGCCTGGTACCGCTGCGGGACCTGGCCACCATGGGGGCGCTCGGCATCGCCGGCAACCTGCTGGTCTTCGCCGCGCTGGGCTTCTTCGGCCCGATGCGGTGGGCGGCCCTGGCGTCCGTGCCGCGGATCGTGGCCCTCGGGGCGGGCTGCTCGGCCCTGGTCGAGACGGCCCAGTACGTCCTGCGGCTGGACCGGGTGTCCTCCGTCGACGACGTCCTGGTCAACACCACCGGCGCCGCCCTGGCCGCGCTGGCGTCACGCCGCTGGTGGCGCACCGGGGTGGCTTCGCCGTCGGACGGGGCGTGTCGCGAGCCGGCAGCGGTGGGCTGAGGTGCCGTGGGGCCGGGGGTGTCCTGGGGCGGCGCCGGCGGGTTGAGGTGCCGTGGGGCGGGGCGTGTCCAGGGCTGGCAGCGGCGGTTGAGGTGCCGTGGGGCCGGGGTGTCCTGGGGCGGCGCCGGCGGGTTGAGGTGCCGTGGGGCCGGGCGTGCCCCGGGTCGGCGCCGGCGGGCTGAGGTGCCCTCGGACCGGCCGCGCCCCGAGCCGGCGCCGGCGGGCTGAGGCACGGGCCCCGTCTTTGCATACGCCGGCGGTATGCCGTGCTGCCTAGGCTGCCGACATGCGCGTACTGATCGTGGAGGACGAGCCCTACCTGGCCGAAGCCGTCCGTGACGGTCTGCGGCTGGAGGCCATCGCCGCCGACATCGCGAACGACGGCGACGCCGCTCTGGAACTGCTGAGCGTCAACTCCTACGACCTCGCGGTCCTCGACCGCGACATCCCCGGCCCCTCCGGCGACGAGGTCGCCCGGCGCATCGTCGCCTCCGGCAGCGGCATCCCCATCCTCATGCTCACCGCGGCCGACCGGATCGACGACAAGGAGTCGGGCTTCCGCCTCGGCGCCGACGACTACCTCACCAAGCCGTTCGAGCTGCGGGAACTCGTCATACGGCTGCGGGCGCTCGACCGCAGACGCGCCTACGCCCGCCCCCCGGTCCGCGAGATCGCGGGCCTGCGCGTCGACCCCTTCCGCCGGGAGGTCTTCCGCGACGGCCGCTATGTCGCGCTCACCCGCAAGCAGTTCGCCGTGCTCGACGTCCTCGTCGCCGCCGAGGGCGGGGTCGTCAGCACCGAAGAACTGCTGGAGCGGGCCTGGGACGAGAACGCCGACCCCTTCACCAACGCCGTCCGCATCACCGTCTCCGCCCTGCGCAAACGGCTCGGCGAACCCTGGATCATCGCCACGGTGCCGGGCGTCGGCTACCGCATCGACGGCGACCACGGCTCCGGCCCCGGGCATGGGCATGGGCATGGGCATGCGTAGACGCCCTGGGCTCAGCGTCCGGCTCAGGCTCACCCTCAGCTACGCCGGGTTCCTCGCCGTCGCCGGGGCGCTCCTGCTGGCCGTGGTGTGGGCGTATCTGCTGCGCTACGTACCCGACAACTCCCAGGGTCTGCTCGGGATCTCGCCCAACCGCTACCTCCTGGTGCGCACCTTCGTCCCCGCCGCGGCCGTGGCGATGGGCTTCCTGCTCCTCTTCGGACTCGTCGGGGGATGGCTCCTCGCCGGCCGGATGCTCGCGCCCCTCACGCGGATCGCCGCCGCGGCACGGACGGCCGGGAACGGATCGCTGTCCCACCGGATCCGACTGGAAGGCCGCCGGGACGAATTCCGCGAAGCCGCCGACGCCTTCGACACCATGCTCGAACAACTCGAGTCGCACGTCGCCGAACAGCGGCGGTTCGCCGCCAACGCCTCCCACGAACTGCGCACCCCGCTCGCCATCTCACAGACACTGCTGGACGTCGCCCGCAAGGACCCCACCCGCGACCGGGACGAACTCCTCGCCCGCCTCCAGGCCGTCAACACCCGCGCGATCGGCCTCACCGAGGCCCTCCTGCTGCTCAGCCGCAGCGACCGCGGCACCTTCACCCGCGTCGGCGTCGACCTCTCCCTCGTCGCCGAAGAGGCCGCCGAAACGCTGCTTCCCCTCGCCGAACAGCGCCGGATCATCCTCGACGTCACCGGCGGGGCCGCCCCGACCAGCGGCTCCGCCGAACTCCTGCTGCGGATGGTGACGAACCTCGTCCAGAACGCCATCGTCCACAACGTCCCCGCCGACGGCACAGTGACGGTCCACACCGAGACACGGCACGACGCGAGCGTGCTGCGGATCGAGAACACCGGCCCTACGGTGCCGGCGGAACTGGTACCGACCCTCACCGAGCCCTTCCAGCGCGGAACGGAACGCGTCCGCACCGACGGACACGCCGGCGTCGGCCTCGGCCTGGCCATCGTGCACAGCGTCGTCCGCGCCCACGCCGGATCCCTCACCCTCACGCTCCGCCCCGGAGGCGGCCTCCTTGTCACGGTCCGCCTCCCCACCGCGTCGCCTCCGGCTGGGGTGCGCGGGGGTGACGGCAGGTGATCCCGGCCGTGCGGGCCCGGCGTGCGGTCCCGGCTGTGCGGGCCCGGCGTGCGGTCCCAGCCGCGCGGGCCCCGGTCGACGAGGTCGGCGGTCCGCCCCGCACACGCCAGCCGCTACCCGGGCCGCCCCCGTCGACGAGGTCGGCGGCCCACCCCGCAGACGCTCGGCCGCTATCCGGCCCGCCCCCGGCGCCGCAGCATCAGCAGCCCACCGGCCACCGCACTCACGCCCGCCGCCGCGATCCACCCCGCCGCATCGCCGGTCCCGGTGGCGGCGAGGTCGTCTCCCGCCGCCGTCGGAGACGCCGAAGCCCGCGGTCCGGACACCGCCACCGGCCGGACCGGGACTCGGCGTTCCGGCAGGCGCCTCCTGCCGCTCCCGGCTGAACGCGAGCGTCCCGAAGCCGAGCTGGTCGAACCCCCCGCTGTTCGGCCCGTAGTCCCCGCCCCCGCCCTCAGGCGCCGCCTTGGCCGCAGCCCGTGTGACGTACGAGGCCGGCAACCCCCGCCGCTTGGTGTAGTGGTTGGCGATCATCGCCCAGATCGGCCGGGTCATCCCCGGGTCCACCCCGGCCACACCGGAGGCGGTCTCGCTCCCCGACCACCCCCCGATCGCCCCCTTCTTCCGCGTGTTCGCCGTGTACGGCACGTCCCCGCCGAGGCTCCACTTGGCCACGTACTGCGCCCCCTTGAGGAACCGGCTGTCGTCGTACCCGTACAGGTCGATCCCCTGGTTCCACGCCATCTCGCACACCGTGCCCATCAGCCCGACCCCGAGCAGCGCATGGCCTTGGTCGCGCCCGGCCTCCACCCACTCCGCGAGCCCGTCCTCGTGCACGACCGGAATGGCGTGCTTCACCGACCCCAACCCGTCGCCGTGCTTGAAGTACTCCACGGCCCGCTCCACGACAGCCCGTTGATCACAGAAGATCCCGGTCGCGAGCACACAGGCGAGCGCCGCCAGATCCCAGTTGGGCCAGTAGTTGGTGACGACCGCGCCGTTGTGACGGGTCAGGAAGTCGTCACTGAGCGGATGGAACACGCCGAGCAGCAACTCCCGCGCCCGCCCGAGCTCGAAATCCGCGTGACCCCGCACGAGTTCGGCGGCGTTCGCGAACTGGTACCCGTACAACCCGGCCGCGAGGAACCGGTCGGCGCTGCCCTCCAGCCGGGTCAGCTTCCCCGACCAGGCGTTGAGGATCGCGACGGCCGTGTCGGCATGGGCCTCCTCGCCGCTGACGTGGTATCGCAGGGCGTTCTGGTAGGCGGCGTGCAGGTCGTTGTAGAGGAGCCTGTAGTTCTCGGGCGAGCCCGACCCCCGGTACACGACGGCCTGCGGATTCGCCTGCCAGCCGCTCTGCGCGTGCCGGTTGGCGGTGAGCTTGGCGAACCCGGCGGCGTACGGTCTGGCACCGGCCTTCACCTTGGCCGCCATACGGTCCAGATCGGCACGGGTGTGCAGCAGCCCGGGATGAGCGAAGGGGGCGCCGGCAGCGTGAGCCGGGGTGGCGAGCACGGCCGCACCCATACCGGCACCCATAGCGGCACCCACACCGGCACCGATACCGATGCCCGCTGCCTTCATCATGCTCCGGCGGCTGATCCGTTGTGTCACGTCGTCGTACCTCAGCGTCGTAAGTCGCGTACCTGCGGGGGACGGTGAGGAGACGGCCGGGTGGCGGGGCGATAACAGAAACTGCGCTATAGTTGATCTGCATCCGGTCGCCGGGACTCCGGCAGACGGACGATGCGTTGGTGGTCCAAGGAAAGACGCCCCACTTCCTGTGGGGAGATGCAGGTGCAAGGCCTGCCCGGCGCTCTGACAAGAACCCGGCCCTGATCTCAGGGCCGGGTTCTTTGCTGTCTGTGCGGAGACAGCCGGTCATCGCCCACCCGGCAGGCAGGCAGACGGCAGACACGCAGACGGCGGACCCTCACACCGGCCGGCCATCGGCCGGTCAACCGTCCCACCGCCCTACCGGCCGACGGGTCACCAGTCCCCTCGGCCGCCAGGCCGGCCGTTCCGCCGGTCGATCGACGGTCAGCCGCGCCGGTCCGCCGCCACCCACGACGCCAGACCCACGGCCCCCGCCACCCCGAAGACGGCGGGCCAGGCACCCACCTTCTTCGCCAGCGGATGAGACCCGGCGAAGGCGGCGACGTACGCGGCCGACAACGCCCCGGCGGTCACCCCGCCCGCCTGCTGCCGCCACTGGCGTGCCGCCGCCACTCCGGCCGCGGCCAGCACGACCCCGCCGAGCGGTCGCTGCCTGGTCCAGCGGGCCACGCCGTACCCGCCCACGAGCCCGCTCGCGGCGACCACCGCACTGGGAACCTTCGCCATGCCTGCCTCCTGCGTTCTACGCCCTGCTCGGGATCTTGAGGCTAGCCCCGTAGACCCCCGAAACCCGAACCTGAGCCTGGGCTTGTCAAGTTTCCTCCTCCGAGCTATATAAGAAGACGCAGACCGTATGGCATCGCACCCACTGCACCCGAAGAGAGGAGTGACCAGTGATGCTCATGCGCACGGATCCCTTCCGTGAACTCGACCGCCTCACCCAGCAGGTCCTGGGCTCCGCCGGCCGCCCGTCCGCGATGGCGATGGACGCCTACCGCTCCGGAGACGACTTCTTCGTCCACTTCGACCTCCCCGGCATCGACCCCGAGACGATCGAGCTGGACGTTGAGCGCAACGTCCTGAACGTGCGAGCCGAGCGCAGGTCCCCCGCCCCCGAGGGCGCGGAACCGCTGGTCGCCGAGCGTCCCACCGGCACCTTCACCCGCCAGCTCTTCCTCGGCGACACGCTCGACACCGAGCGCATCGACGCCTCCTACGAGGCCGGCGTCCTGACCCTGCGCATCCCGGTGGCCGAGCAGGCCAAGCCCCGCCGCATCCAGATCTCGGGCGGCGACAGCCGTAGGCAGATCAGCGGCTGAACCTCACGGCACGCGACAACCGCCCGTACGCAGGTCGCGCCGCCGGTCCGATCCCACCGGCGGCGCGACACCCACACCCACGCCCCCGCACACACCCGGAGGAAAACCCCACACATGAGCACGCCGACGGTGCCCCGTGTGACGACAGGACACGCCCCCCGCCCCGACGACGTAGACGGCTGGCCCCGACTGATCGACGCGGTCCGCGAGTCGGGCCTCTACCCCACCCGGTCGAAGGCGGAACAGGTCACCCGTACCGTCCTGGCCGCCCTCGGCACCCACGTCACCGGCGACGAACGGGTCGACCTGGCCCGCGCCCTGCCCGGGGAAGCCGCCCGCCTGATCGCCTCGCAGCTCCCGGCCACGCGCCGCCTGACAGCCGCGCAGTTCGTCGACGAGGTCGCGTCCCGCACACCAGGAGCCACCCCCGCCACGGCCCGCTGGGACGTCAGCTCGGTCCTGGGCGTCCTGTCGTCCCTGGTCGGCGACGACCTGGTCACCCGCGTCCTCACCCAACTCCCGCCCGGTTACGCCCTCCTGTTCGGCCGAGCGGACCTGACGCCGGCGTCGTGAGCCCCTGAGCCGGATCGGCATGGCGGACGGCCACCCCTTGTGACAGCTGCCCAGGGGGTGGCCGCAGCCGAGGCGATAACCCGGAGCGCGAGCGCGCGACAACGCCTACGGTCGGAAGCCACCGAGCTGAACCAGGAGGGCGTCGATGTGCGCAGTCGCCCACGCCACACAGGGGCCTCCTTGCCGAGGCGGAACGCGAAGGCCAGACCGGGCCCGATATCGGTGAGATTGACGCGTACGACAGACACCGCGCGCTCATTCGATGGTAACGATCTTGGAGAGGTCGACGACGATCGGAACGACGGTTGATGCGCAGTCCTGTTGGGCGTCGGGCGCCCTACTAGGCGCCATCTCTATCCCGAAGTCAGTTCCTAGCACGAGTGGCGCGGGCCAGCGAGCGGGCATGCGGCGTACCGGACAAAGTTGCGCGTCTCCAAGTGGGTTGCCGCATCGGCATGGATCATGGGTGACGGAAGGGGTTAGCTTTTGACGCATGCCACTTCGTGATTTGCTCACCCGGATCGCAGATACCTACGATGCCGCTGCCTTGGCTTCCAATGACGTGCCGGGCCAGACTCTGCTCCGTGGCGTGAAGGACAGGGGCGACCTCCCATTGCCTCCTGGCTTCACCGCAGATGGTCACGGGGGCCAAGGCTTCGCTAGTAGCACCCCATGGATCGGCGTCTATGACCCCGCGATCAACACGGAACCGCATGATGGTCTATATCTCGCCTATATCTTCAGCGCCGATCTCTCCACTGTGACGCTGACGCTACAACAGGGTGTGACTGGCCTCAAGAAGAGCTTCCCTCGGCGCCAAGACCTTCGGCGTGAGTTGCGGGCGCGTGCGCGGCGACTGCGAGCCGCGCTCCCGCCAGCCCTGGCACCGAGTTGGAGGCATCGACTGGATCTCGGATCTAAAGAGTGGCGCCCTCGGTCGTACGAAGCCGGCAGCGTGGTAGCTAGGTGCTATGAAATAGCGAACCTCCCGACAGAAGAGACGCTTCGCGCCGACTTGCTGGAAGCGTCGAAGCTCCTTCGGGACGTGACTGTGGCACAGCGGATCCATCTTCAGACGCCAGGCGAAGACGATCTTCGCGTGGAGTACCTCCCCGAGGAACGCCCACCAGGCGACCCTCTCGACGATTTTTGCCCCAAGGACAGTGGTGACTACTACGTGCGTCTACAAGGGGGCAGGCAGCGGAGGACGAGGGTCCATGAAGAACTCATCAAGGACTTCGGCTACCACTCCGTAACTTGTGGGTACACACCCGTGATTGCCGGGATGCATCCACGTGACCTGGTTCTGCGCCGTGGTGATGGAAGCTCACAATCTAGTTGGCTTGTCGAGGGTAAGACGGTGAAAAACGGCAACACCACCCACGCGGTGCGTCAGGCCGTCGGTCAGCTCTTCGAGTACAGCTACTTCTGGCATGAGCTACGAGGGGAACCCCGACCTCACCTCATAGCTCTCTTCACTGACGACATAGGGCAATACGCTGAGTACCTGGAAGGCCATGGAATCGCCTCAATCTGGCGCTCCGGTGATGGTTGGGGTGGTTCGCCTAAGGCCACGGCGTGGGGGCTAGTGGATAACATCTGTACGTGACTGAACGCCCAGTGACATTGACCCACGCGGCCCTCGTACACGCTCTCCGGCGCTACCTTGCACCTCGTCGAGGATGATCTGGCCTACTGGTTCTTGAGTAGTCCGGAAATCCGCGCAAGGGAGGGACGGGAGGCTTGCGGGTGGGGCATCACCATCGGTGAGTTCCTCGACGCCGACCTCCTAGACACCCCTGCACGTGGCGGTCTCGCCGGTGAAAATCAGGTCCTGGCCGCAGCTCTCGGAGCCACCGGAGGAACTGCGCGACCAGTTCCACCTGAAGGTGGTGCCCAGCCCAGCGGCGTAACGCACCACCTGTTCTGGCGGAAGCTCTCCCCGGTACTTGTATGGAAGCGGTGTGTGTCTCAGGCTGCCCCGTGGCACTCCCCATAACCCAACCCCGACCCACACCAGCAAGCCGCCCCCCGCTGCGGCGGCCAAGCCACCGCCCGCCCCCGCGCCGCCAGTGTCGTCGCGTACTGCGGCAGGAGCGTCGGGTCGTTCGGGGACGCGCCCTCCGAAGCTGCGAAGGCCTCGTAGGACGGGACCGTGCCCGTGACGATGCCCAGGTTCGGGGTGCCGGAGGTGGACAGTTCGCGGAGCGACTGCTCTATCGAGGTCAGGTGGTCGGCGTGGGACGGGTACTCCGTCGACAGGGCGGGGTACGCCTCCAGGAGTTCCGTGAGCTCGCCCGCCGGCCAGTGCAGGATCGCCACCGGGAACGGGCGGGACAGGGCCTCCCGGTACGCGCCGACCTCTGCTCGCAGGCGCAGGATCTCCGCCTCCAGTTCCGCGGGGTTCTCCGAGCCCAGGGACCACACGCGCCTGGGGTCGTGGAGCTCGTCCAGGGAGATCGGCAGGGAGTGCACCGAGTCCGCCAGGGCGTCCCACTCGTCGTGGGAGCGGCCCAGCATGCGGCGGACCCGGTGGCGGCCGAAGAGGAGGGGGTGGGTCGGCTGCGGGGGTTCCGGGACGTCCGTCAGGAGGTGGCGTACGGCCTCCGTGAACGTGTCGTGGGCCGCTTCCAGTTCGTCGTGGGATTCCAGGGACTCCGCCACGATGACCCAGGCGGCCGGGTCCTTGGGGGACGCCGCCCGGACGCCCTCGATGATCGCGCGGGCCTCGGCCTCGTGACCGTACTCCCAGAGGTTGGAGGCCTTGAGCGCCCGTACCAGGAGCGGGTTGTCCAGGGCCTCGGGGGAGGCGAGGAGGCGGTCGTAGAGCTTCGTCGCGGTGGGGCGGTCGCCGGAGAGCTCCAGATGGGCCGCTGCCCGCAGCAGCAGGGCCTCGGCGTCCTCGGGATACAGGCCGGCGGTCCGCTCCAGGCGTGCCGCCTCGGCGGTGTGGTCGACGTTTTCGGCAGGCGTGTCGGGGCGCATGGGGGACACCGTACTGCCGGGAGGTGACGAGCGTGAGAGATGCGCAGGCCAGACCACTCGGCCTCCCGACTTTCCCCCGCTCGCCACCCCGGGCTTCACGTTTCGTCCCGAACCGCCGCCGCGGGACCGCGGCCGGACCGCAGCGTGACTACGGGGTCACGCCGTCGATCTGCAGGGTCTGGACCGACTTCGCCGCGAAGGGGACGCTCACGGACTTGCCGGACAGGCGGATGTCCGAGCGGGCCGTGTAGAGGTCGCCGCCGCCCGTGGTGACCGTGTTCCAGCGGGGGACCAGGCCTCCCGAGCCGCCCGTGACCGTCGAGAAGCGGGACAGGTCGAAGGTGAGGTTCTGGGCCGAGGTCGCCGTGTTGACCGCGACGATCACCAGGCGGCGGGCCGTCGCGTCGTACGCCGCCACCGCGTTGTCCACGCCCGTGGTCAGGATCGTCATGCCCGGGCGGATGTGGCGGCTGAACTGGGCCATGACGTAGTGCTTGGTCTGGACGGTGGTCGGCTGGAGGGTGTTCGCGTCGTAGGCGATCATCGCCCAGCCCGTCGACGGGTCCATGACCTGCCAGTAGCACCAGGCCGTGGGGTGCAGCCAGCGGAAGTCGAGGCAGAGGTTCGAGGCCATGGTCAGGCCGGTGCCGTCGCTGTCGCCCGTCTCGGAGTTCCACAGCTTCTTGCGGGACGTGGTCACCACGTCCGTGTAGAGCAGGTCGCGGCGGCCGCCCGAGCCCTGGTAGCCGTGCACGTTGACCTGCGAGACCAGGCCCTTGGTCGTGGAGTTGAACGACGACCAGGTGGAGCGGGCCGTGTCGTAGTTCGTCTCGTCGGAGGCGGCGATGCGCAGGCCCGTGAGGCCACGCTTGTCCAGTTCGCTGCGCATGTAGGGCAGGACGGCCGCCTGGACCGCGGGGTCCATGTGGCAGCCCTCCTGGGTGCCGGTCGCGGTCCACCAGGTGGAGGCCGGCTCGTTGAAGGGGTCGACCGTCGCGAAGTTCACGCCCCAGTTGTTCTTCGCGTACAGGGCCGTCGCGGCCAAGTGGCTCGCGTGCTGGCGGTAGTTCCAGGTCTGGAGGTTGTTGCCGCCGCCGGAGGCGCCCGAGGGGTTGTGGTTGGCGCACATCCACCACATCGGGGAGTTGGCGAACAGTTCGGTGATCGCGCCGCGCTGTGTCGCCTTCACCAGCATCGCGCGCTGGTTGGCGTCCGCCGTCCACTTCCACGCCGAGGAGGTGGGGTCCTCGTTGTTCCAGTCCTGCCAGAAGCCCTCGATCTGCTTGAAGGCGGGGATGTTGGGCGACTTGACCATCGTCTCGCCGCCGACGCTGTTCCAGCTGCACGCGCCGAGGTTGTAGCGGGCGATGTTGAGACCCAGACCGGGCAGGGAACGGCCGTTGTACGTCACGGACTTGGTGGTGAAGAACAGGTCGGCGAAGTCGTCCCGGGCGCCGAAGACGTTGGCCCACCAGGCGAGGGAGGTGCCCCAGCCCTCCCAGGTGCCGTAGGTCGTCGACGGGTTGACGGCGATCGTGGCGTCCGCGCGTGCGGTGCCCGTCGCCAGGGCGCTGCCGAGGAACGTTCCGCCTGCTGCGGCCAGCAGACTTCTGCGTCGGATCACGGCTCCTCCGTAAGGGAGATGAGGGCGCACGCCGGTCCCCGGCCCGGCGTCGCAGGGGTGTCCCGTTGTCGGGTGACGAGAAGCATCGGGTGTGGCGGGTGGGTTGTCGAGAGTTCTGACGAACCTTTCTCAAACCCGTGTACGAAGTGGCGGGCCCGGCGGGAGGACGGCCCTGTATGAGGCCCGGGCGGGAGGACGGTCCTGTATAACGGACGGCAGGCATACACACGTACGAGGGGAGGGGCGGCCGATGACCCGGAGCTGGGCCACGCTGCGTCCCGCCCTCGCGCTGCTCTTCCTGCTCGTCGAAGTGGCGCTGCTCGACACGGGCAGCCTCTCCGCCACCGTGGCCCTCGCCGCGACCACCGCGGCCTCGGCCGCCCTCGCGCTCTGCGCCGTCGTCGCCTCGCGCTGCGCGCCCACCGTGCCGCGGACCCGGGTGCGCACGGCCATCCGCGACCGGGACCTTCGTACGGCCTTCCTGCCCCAACGCGACCCGGACGCCCGGGGCCGCACCCGCCCCCGGGCACCCGGTCACGCCCTCCCGGCGACCGTCGCGTAGGGGCCTCCTTCCTGAGCTGACCCCGCGCGGGTCGTCCTGCCGCCATGACCTGTTCCGGCACGACGAGACCCCCGGAGGGCTCACCCATGTCCGTCTTCGCCACCTTGGTCGAGCACCTTGCCGACCTGCTCCAGCCGCTGTTCGGCGCCTCGGCCGCCGCCGCGTCGATCGTCCTGTTCACCGCGCTCGTACGCCTTCTCGTCCACCCCCTGTCCCGGGCCGCCGCGCGCGGCCAGAAGGCCCGGACCGCGCTCCAGCCGAAGATCGCCGAGCTGCGGAGGAAGCACGGGAAGAACCCCGAGAAGCTCCAGAAGGCCGTGCTGGAGCTGCACGCCGAGGAGAAGGTGTCGCCGCTGGCCGGCTGCCTGCCCGGGCTGCTCCAGGCGCCCGCGTTCTTCCTGCTCTACCACCTGTTCTCCAGCGACACGATCGGCGGCGAGGCCAACGGCCTGCTCGGCCACCGGCTGTTCGCCGCGCCGCTGGGGGAGAGGTTTGTGGACGCGCTCCAGGGCGGTGTCCTGAGCGGCGCCGGGCTCGTCTACGCCGGGCTGTTCGTGGTCGTCGGGTGCGTCGCGGCGTTCGGCTACCGGCTCAGCAAGCGCATGATGGCCGCCGATCCGGCCGCCCAGGCTGGTGGCGGGGAGCAGCTGCCCGGGCTCGGAGCGGTGACCAAGGTGATGCCGTTCATGTCGTTCTTCACGCTCGTCACCGTGGCCGTCGTGCCGTTGGCCGCCGCGCTGTACGTGGTGACCAGTACGACGTGGAGCGCCGTCGAGCGGGCCGTGCTGTACCGGTGAGCAGGCGGCCGGGGTCCAGTACGTGAACGGGGTATTGCGGAGTGGTCCCCCAGCTTGGAGGATCGACCAGTCCTCCGATGGCTGCCCCGCCGCATCCGGGTCGCGCCCATCGGCCGGGCGCCCGCGATCGAGGGAGATTGATCATGAAGCTGCTGCGAGTCGGTACGGCGGGGGCGGAGCGGCCCGCGCTGCTCGACGCCGACGGGACCCTGCGGGACCTGTCGGGCCTCGTCGCGGACATCGACGGCACGCTGCTCGCCGACGAGGAGGCCCTCGGCCGGGTCCGGGCCGCCGCCGACGCGGGTGAGCTGCCCGTACGGGACGCCACCGGGCTGCGCGTCGGGCCGCCGCTCGGGCGGATCGGCAAGATCGTCTGCATCGGGCTGAACTACCACGACCACGCACGCGAGACCGGCGCGGAGCCGCCCGCCGAGCCGGTCGTCTTCATGAAGGCGCCGGACACCGTGGTCGGGCCGTACGACACGGTCCTCGTGCCGCGGCGGTCCCTCAAGACCGACTGGGAGGTCGAACTGGCCGTCGTCATCGGGCGTACGGCCAGGTATCTCGGGTCCGCGGAGGAGGGGCTGGCGCATGTCGCCGGGTACGCCGTGGCGCACGACGTGTCGGAGCGGGAGTTCCAGATCGAACGGGGCGGGACCTGGGACAAGGGCAAGAACTGCGAGACGTTCAATCCGCTGGGGCCGTGGCTGGTGACGGCGGACGAGGTGCGCGATCCGCAGGACCTGTCCCTGAAGCTGTGGGTCAACGGGGAGTTGAAACAGGACGGGACGACGGCCGAGCAGATCTTCCCGGTCGGGGAGGTCGTGCGGTACCTCAGTCAGTTCATGACCCTGTACCCGGGCGATGTGATCAACACGGGGACGCCGGCGGGGGTGGCGCTCGGGGCGCCCGAGCCGAAGCCGTTCCTGCGCGCCGGGGATGTCGTGGAGTTGGAGATCGAGGGGCTGGGGCGGCAGCGGCAGGAGTTCAAGAACGCGTAGGCGCTCCGCTGGGTGGGGCCGGGGACTGCGGTTTGTTTCCGGCTGCGGGCGGTTTGTGGCTGGTCGCGCGGTTCCCCGGGCCCCTGGTCCAGTTCACGCCAGTGCGGGGGTGAGGTCGGGCTACGCCTTCCCCGGCGGGTCGATGGGAGGGGCGGGGGGCCGCGGTGACCGGTCGGCTGCGGGCGGTTTGTGGCTGCGGCATCGGTCAGGTCACCACGAGTCACGCGACCGGTCTACCGCAGCCGGCACCCTCCTGGAGCGGGAAGGTGCGGGGAACCGCGCGAGCGGCGACGACGCGGGCGCATTCGTACGAACAAGGCGAACCCCAGGCGGCTGGGCGGGAGGCCGGGCCTACTGGAGCATGCCCCAGATGAGTTCGGTGTCGGCGTCGGTCACACCGGTCGTGGTGACGCCGGACGACGTGCCGGGGAAGCGCAGCGAGCCGTTGATGGCGCCGACGTAGAGGTCGGCCTTGCCGTCGCGGTTGGTGTCGCGGAGGCGGACCGCGTCGCCGAAGCAGTCGTTCCATGCGACGTCGCCGGGGACGCCGGCGGTGTCGCGGGCGAGCCACTGGGAGTTCGTGCCGGTGATCCCGCTCGCGCTGCCGCGCAGGACGTGGACGCCGCCCTCGGTCGTCTCCTGGCTGATCTTCTCTCCGTAGACACCGATCGCGAGGTCCTTGTAGCCGTCGCCGTTGATGTCGGCGGCCGAGA
The DNA here is from genome assembly GCF_056436585.1 of Streptomyces sp. NPDC043685. Taxonomy (NCBI): domain Bacteria; kingdom Bacillati; phylum Actinomycetota; class Actinomycetes; order Kitasatosporales; family Streptomycetaceae; genus Streptomyces; species Streptomyces sp. NPDC043685. Next base: position 173,033 of record NZ_JBWKCH010000002.1, read on the forward strand.
CGGAGGAGCCGAACGAGTCGCCGGACTCTGGGGTGCCGGCGACGTTGGTGGTGGCCTGCGTGATACGGGCGGCGGTGGCGGGGCCGGTGGAGGAGCCGTACCAGATGGACACCCGGCCCTGGTAGTTGTTGTACATCTGGCTGCCCGCCGCGAGGTCCCCGTAGCCGTCCTTGTTGAAGTCGGCGATCACCGCCTCGCTGGGGTCGCCGTAGTTCGTGACGAGGCGCAGGGTCTTGCCCGCGCTGAGCGGGGAGCCGCCCTTGATGAACCACGCGTCCGTGCCGAAGTTGTCGGGCTCGTCGGTGATTCCGATGATCACCAGATCCGTCTTGGAGTCCCCGTTCATGTTGCCCGAGACCAGGGACGTGGGCGCGAATCTCGTCGTCTTGTCGTGGCTGGTGACCGAGCCTGCCACACCGGTGCGCGTGATGCTGCGGTAGACGTAGGCCTTGCTCCCGCTGATCGCGGCCAGGTCCTTCTTGCCGTCCCCGTTGAAATCCCCGGCGGCGAGGTCGCGGCCGAAGCGGGCGTTCGACACCTTGGCGCCGGCGTTGGGGATCGCGGTGCCACCCGAGAGGCCGGTCGCGCTTCCCCACAGGATGACGACGCCGCCCTCGTCCGTGCGTCCGTCGACGTCCTCGCGCGACACCGACACGGCGAGGTCCCCGTATCCGTCGGCGTTGAAGTCGGCGGGCACCCGGACGTCGCCGAACTGGTCCTCCGTCTCGTCGGCGCCGGGGACACCGGGGCTGTCCTGGGTGATCAACTGTGTCTGGGTGCCGGGTCCGGAGGCGGTACCGAAGGTGATCCGGACGCCGCCGCCCTTGCTGTACTGCTCGTAGGTGTAGCTGGCGTAGTCGCGGTAGCCGTCGCCGTTGAAGTCGTCCGCGTACCTGGCCGCCGCCGCGCCGGCGGGAGGTGCCGTGAGGACGGGGGCGAGGGACGCCACGAGGAGTGCCGCGCAGGCTGCGGGGCGAATGCGCATGGAGTGTCTCCTGATGATTCTGTGCGACCGCTCCTGTGCCCATTGATTTCTCAGGGACCACAGAGACAGGAGCGGTTGATGATCAGGAGACAGTCGGACGGGGGAAAAGGTTGCAGGCGGATAGCTACGCAGGTCAGGGATCGGTCCGAACGCCCCAGCGGCAGGTGCGGCTCGATCAACTCCACTCGGCAGCGGTCAGATCACCAGGAGACACGCGACCGGTCTACCGCAGCCAGCACCCTCCTGGAGCGGGAATGACCGATCCCGTGATCTCAACTCAGAACTCTCCCTAGGTCGGTCGAGCTCAGGCCAGTACGGGGGCGAGGTTGCGCCATGCCTTTCTCGGGAGGCCGTCGCGCGGTTCGCCGTCCAGGACCTGGAGGGCTAGGTGGTCCGCGCCCGCCTCGAAGAACGTGTCGATCTTCGTGCGGATCGCCGTGTCGTCGCCCCAGGCGAACAGGGCGTCGACCAGACGGTCGCTGCCGCCGTCCGCGAGGTCGTCCTCGGTGAAGCCGTGCCGGAGGAAGTTGTTGGTGTAGTTCGGCAGGGGGAGATAGATCTCCAGGAACTCCCGGGCCAGGGCGCGGGCGCGGTCCGGGTCCGTCTCCGGGATGACGCCCAGCTCCGGGGCCAGCAGCGGGGCGTCGCCCAGGATCTCGCGGGCGTGCGCCGTGTGCTCCGGGGTGACCAGGTACGGGATCGAGCCCGCCGCCCGGTCCCGGGCCAGCCGGAGCGACTTCGGGCCCAGGGCGGCCAGGAGGCGGCGCTCCTGCGGCACCCCGGCGGCGTCCAGTCCGTCCAGGTGCTCGACCAGGGCCGAGTACGGGCGGGCGTACTGCTCCACCCGCTTGGCGTGGCTCACCCCGAGGCCCAGCAGGAACCGTCCGGGGTGGGCCGACTCCAGGTCCGCGAAGGCCGAGGCGGCGGCGTCCGGTTCGTGCTGCCAGATGCTCTGGATGCTGGTGCCGACGGTGAGCTTCGAGGTCGCCTCGATCAGCGGGGCGGCGTTGGCGGCGGAGCTGTTGCCGCCCAGCCAGACCGCGCCGTAGCCGAGCTCCTCCAGTTCGGCTGCGGCCTCGTCGAGTTCGCCGCGCCGGTCCGGGTCCTCCGAGCGCAGGCCCACGCTCCAGATGCCGTACCGGCCGACGGACTCTTTCAGGGGGGTGGTCATCGGTGGGATTCCCTCCGGTCGGGGCGCCGCGCTTGATCACGCGTACGCAGGTGCCAACCGGAGGGGACCGGTGATGATTCCGGCGTGGCCTACTGATTCAGGAACCGCTCCAGTGCCTCCACCACGAGCCGGTGGTCCTGGAGTTGGGGTAGCCCGGACACCGTCACCGCGCCGATCACGCCCACGCCCTCGACGGTGATCGGGAAGGAGCCGCCGTGGGCCGCGTAGGTGTCGGGGTCGAGGCGGGAGGACTCCTCGAAGGTGCTGCCCTTGGCGCGGAAACGGGCGCCGACCAGGTAGGAGGCGGAGCCGTAGCGCTCGACCACCCGGCGCTTGCGGGCGATCCAGGCGTCGTTGTCCGGGGTGGAGCCGGGCAGCGCGGCGTGGAAGAGCTGCTGGCCGGAGCGGTGGATGTCGATGGCGACCGGGGCCTGCCGCTCCCGGGCCAGTTCGACCAGGAGCGAGCCGAGCGCCCAGGCGTCGTCGTGGGTGAACCGGCGGAACACCAGGAGGCGTTCCTGCTTCTCCAGCTCCTCCAGGCTCGGGGTGATCTCCGGGTGGAACTTCGGGGTGAGCCCCTGGCTCTGGGAGGGGTTGCTCTTGTGGGTCACAGCGCCACCGTCACCTTCTCGCGGGCCGAACGACGGGCGGCCTCCAGTACGTCCAGGGCGGCGGCGGCCTCCCGTGCGGTCACCGGGTTGGGGGCGCCCTCCAGCAGGGCCTTCGCCACGGCCGCATAGTAGGCGGGGTAGTCGCCCGGGAGGGTCGGCTCGGCGCGTCCGCCGCCGGTCACCGGGGACTCGCCGGAGCCGACGCGGCCCCACAGCGACTCGGGTTCCACGCCCCAGTCCGGACCGGGGCGCAGTCCGTCCCGGAGCGCCGCCTCCTGCGGGTCGAGGCCGTACTTGACGTAGCCGGCGGTGGAGCCCAGGACCCGGAAGCGGGGGCCGAGTTGGGCGGTCGTCGCGGAGACGTACAGGTGGGAGCGGACACCGTTGGTGTGGGTGAGCCCGATGAAGGTGTCGTCGTCCGTCTCGGCGCCCGGACGGCGGATGTCCGTCTCCGCGTAGACGGAGGCCACCGGGCCGAAGAGGACCAGGGCCTGGTCGACGACATGGCTGCCGAGGTCGTAGAGCAGACCTCCGATCTCTGCGGGGTCTCCGGACTCCCGCCAGCCGCCCTTGGGCTTCGGACGCCAGCGCTCGAAGCGGGATTCAAAGCGCCACACGTCGCCCAACTCGCCCTCGTCCAGCAGCTTGCGCAGGGTGAGGAAGTCGTTGTCCCAGCGGCGGTTCTGGAAGACGGAGAGGAGCAGCTCGCGCTCCTCGGCGAGGGCGGCGAGCTGGCGGGCCTCGGCCGCGGTGCCCGCGACGGGCTTGTCGACCACGACGGGCAGGCCGGCCTTGAGCGCGGTCGTCGCGAGCGGCACATGCGTCTTGTTCGGGGACGCCACGACGATGAGATCCAGCTCGTCGGCCCGGTCGAACAGCTCGTCCGGTGTGGCGGCGAGGCGGACGTCCGGGAACTCGGCCCGGGCCTGCCGCTGCCGTTCCGGGTTCGAGGTGACCACCGTGTCGAGGGCCAGGCCCTGCGTGGCGGCGATCAGCGGGGCGTGGAAGACGGAGCCGGCGAGGCCGTAGCCGACGAGGCCGACGCGGAGGGGCGAGCCGGGGGCTGTGCCGAGGGGTGTGCCAGTCATGCCACCCACTTTCGCAACGCTGTTGCCAAAGTGCAAGCGCCGGGGACAATGGGGGCGTGAACAGGGCGGACGACCGTAGGGGCGGCGTGGGCGGAGTGGGCGGCATGCGCGGGCCGGGAGGGGCCGGGACGGCTGGGGCGGGGGGTGGTGGAGTGAATCTGCTCGCCTTGCGCAGCCACAACACCGCGCTGGTGCTCGACCTGTTGCGGACCGCCGGGGACGAGGGCATCAGCCGCCTGGAACTCGCCGAGCGGACGGGGCTCACCCCGCAGGCCGTCAGCAAGATCACGGGCCGGCTGCGGGAGGAGGGCCTCGCGGCGGAGGCCGGCCGCCGGGCGTCGACCGGGGGCAAGCCGCGCACGGTGCTGCGGCTGGTGCCGGAGGCCGGACACGCGGTCGGGGTGCATCTGGACCGGGACGAGGTGCGGGCCGTGCTCGTGGATCTGCGCGGCGGCGTGGTGGGGGAGCGGCGGGCCGCGCTGGATCTGGGAGCGGGGGCGCAGGACGTGCTGGCCGCGGTCGCGGGGGCGGTGCGGGAGTCGGTCGCCGGACTCGGCGGCGCCCTGCTGGGGGCGGGCGTCGCACTGCCCGGGCCGCTCGACCACGCCCGGGGTGTGCTGCAACGGGTGACCGGGTTCCCCGAGTGGGACGGCTTCCCGCTGCGCGATGCCCTGGCGCAACGGCTCGGGGTGCCGGTCGTGGTCGACAAGGACACCAACGCGGCGGCCCTGGGCCTGGCCGCCAGGGGCGAGGGCGGCTCCTTCGCCTACCTGCACCTGGGTACGGGTCTCGGGGCCGGGCTGGTGATCGGCGGCACCGTGCACCGCGGCGCCAGGACCGGGGCGGGGGAGTTCGGCCACCAGGTGATCCAGCTCGACGGGCCGCCGTGCACATGCGGGAACCGGGGCTGCGTCGAAGCCCTGTGCCTCGGCGCGGTGGCACGCGGCGACCTGGAGGAGGCCGCGCGGGTGCTGGGCGCCGGGGCGGCGAACCTCGCCGGTCTGCTCGACATCGACGTCGTCCTGCTGGGCGGACGCACGGTGGCCGCGGCTCCGGAGGCCTTCACGACCGGGGTCGCGGCGGTACTGGAGGCCCACGCGCGACGAACCGGCCAGGACACGGTTCCGGTACGCGTCGCACCAGGGGGCGCCGGGGCCGTGGCGGTGGGGGCGGCTCACCTGGTGCTGGGACCGGTGTTCGGGCTCGGGGCGGGTTGAGACCCCGGGTGGTGGGGCGGGTTGAGACGCCGGGTGGTGGGGTGGGGCGGCCGGTGTCGCGGTCAGGGCCCGGTGTCCGCCGACCGGGCGGATCCGCGCCGCCGTTCGGGGCCGGTTCGCGGCCGGGGCGTCTCATGGTCTCCGTCGGTCGGAATGTCACATCATCATGCGACTCTGCACGCCCGCTCATCTCTGCCTGGCGGCGGCAGCTGCGGCCGCCGTCCTGCTCCCCGGGGTTCATCCGGCGCACGCCGAGGCCCCGGCACCCGCCTGTGCCGCGCCCGACGACCACACCTTCCCGCTCACCACCCGCATCCACGGCGGCCCGGACACCTACACGGCCGGGGGCGGGTTCGGCACCTGGTACGTCGACCTGACCAACACCACCGACCGCACCTGTACCGGGATCCACCCCGTCGTTGTGCTCGTCGACGACAAGCGGGCCCTGGAACCGTCCCAGTCGCGCCTGGAGTTCTTCGAGGGGGAGCGGGCCCACCCCGTACGGGTCGAGAAGACCGGCGAGGACGAACTCGTCGGGGCGTTCGCCGACGAGGACGATCGTTTCGCCGGGTTCACCGTCGGACCGGGCAGGACCGTCACCGTGAAGGTGCGGCTCACCCTCACCTCGGACGCCGTGCCCAACCACGTCACGGCCAACGCCGCCGTGGTGCAGCGGCACGACGACGACGGCGACTGGGTCGGCCAGTCCAACGACTACCGGTTCGGCATCGACGGCGGCGGGCGTACCGACACCGATACCGGCACCGACCCGGACACAAGCACGGCCCCGGACACCGGCACCGAGCCCCGCCCCGACTCCGACGCCTCCGTCCCGCCCCGCGAGGACCGGTTCCCCTTCGCCGAGGAACTGGCCCGCACGGGAACCGGCATCCAGGTCGCCGCGGCCGCCGCGGCTCTGCTGCTCGCCGGGGGCGGGGCGCTGCTCGTCGTACGCCGCCGCCGCTGAGCAGGCCGTCCCGCCAGTCGGGACGCCGCACACGGGCCGTTCCGCAAGATCCCGCCACTGTTTAGGCTGGACCGCACGCTGGACCGCGTACGGCAGGAGACCCGCACATGGCAGACCGCAAGCCCATCGAGTCGTGGCTCACCGACATGGACGGTGTGCTCATCCACGAGGGCGTACCGATCCCCGGCGCCGACGCCTTCCTGAAGAAGCTGCGCGAGTCCGGCAGGCCCTTCCTGGTCCTCACCAACAACTCGATGTACACCCCGCGCGACCTGCACGCCCGGCTGCGCCGCATGGGCCTGGAGGTGCCGATCGAGTCCATCTGGACCTCCGCCCTGGCCACCGCCCAGTTCCTGGACGACCAGCGGCCGGGCGGCTCGGCGTACGTCATCGGCGAGGCCGGGCTCACCACCGCGCTGCACGACATCGGCTACATCCTGACCGACCACGAGCCGGACTACGTCGTCCTCGGCGAGACCCGCACGTACTCCTTCGAGGCCATGACGAAGGCGGTGCGGCTCATCCTCGGCGGGGCCCGCTTCATCTGCACCAATCCCGACGAGACGGGTCCCTCCACCGAGGGCCCGCTGCCCGCGACCGGCGCGGTGGCCGCGCTGATCACCCAGGCGACCGGCAAGAAGCCGTACTTCGCGGGCAAGCCCAACCCGTTGATGATGCGGACCGGGCTGAACGCCATCGGGGCGCACTCCGAGACCAGCGCGATGATCGGCGACCGGATGGACACCGACGTGCTGGCCGGCATGGAGGCCGGGATGCAGACGTTCCTGGTCCTCACCGGCCTGACCCGGCCCGAGCAGGTCGAGGACTTCCCCTACCGGCCCTCCCAGGTCGTGGACTCGATCGCGGACCTCGTCGAGCGGATCTGACCCCCGGGCGGCGGCACCCGGGCGTGCTCAAACCCGTCGTCACCCGTACGGAGCAGCCGCCGCGTCCCTGAGGATGCGGCGGCCCACCGCGCGGGGGAGGCTCCAGACATCTGGAGGTTCACGATGGGTTGCCTGAGAGTCACTGTCTGTACGAGCGTCCTGGCGGTCGTCGCCCTCGCCCCGGCGGCGTACGCGGCGGACGGAGGGAGCGTGTCGGTGACCCCGGCGGCCCCCGCCCCCGGCAGTGACGTCACCCTCCGGGTGGCGGGCTGCGCGCAGAGAACGGCCGTGGCCGCCTCCCCGGCGCTCGTCGCGGACGCGCGGCTGACCGTCACCGGCGCGCATGAGCTCACCGGCGATGGCCGTGTCCGCTCCACGCTCCCGGCGGGCGCGTACGCCGTGCGGGTCACCTGCGGTGGCACACGGCGCACTGGCACCCTCACCGTCAGAGACGGCGGACAGCCTCGCTCCCAGGCGGTGCGCGAAGCCCCCGAAGCCGGGCCGGGAGCCCCCGAGGGCGGGCCGGACGCGCCCGAGGGCGGACCGGAAGGCGCCGAGGACGCACCCGATGGCTCCCATGACGGGCCGGAAGCCCCGGACGCGGCGCCCGATGCCCCCGAGACCGAGACCGAGACCGAGACCGAGACCGTGCCCGGGGCCGCCGGGCAGCCGCCCGCTCCCGGGAAGGGCGGGCAGCCGTCCGCCCCCGGCGTCGACGAGGAGGCGGCGGCCCCCTCCCGCCGGCCCGGCGCACCGGCCTCACCCGTCGCCCCCGTCCAGGCGGGCGGTGGCGGTGCCGCCGATTCCCTCGCCGCCGAGGACCGCGGGGCCGGTCCCGGTACGGCGCAAGGGGTGACCGGACTGGTGCTCGCGGGCGTGGCCGCGGTGGTCGTCGCCCTGCGCGCCGTCCGCCGTCGCCGTGGAACGGAATGACCATGTGGCATCAGGACATGTGGCATCAGGACCCCGGGCTGGAACACGACAGGAACGGCGGGCGCGGGCACGGGCGTTTCTCGGGCACCGGCCGGATGCTGACCGGCCTGGCCTGGGTGGTGCTGCTGCTCGGGCTGTGGCTGTGGGGCCGTGAGGTCACCGAGATGCGGCACGGCATCTCCGCCCCCACCACGGGCGACATGGCGGCGGCCGGACGCCCCCCGGACATCAAGCTGCCGCCCGAGCACCGCCCGCTGGGCGACGCGCTGCCGCAGCGCGTCGACATCCCCGGGCTCGGCGTCCAGGCCCCCGTGATCGCACGCGGCCTCGACGAACGCGGGGCGCTCGATCCGCCGCCGTACGACCAGCCGGGCGTGGTCGGCTGGTACGCCGACGGGGTCGCGCCCGGGGCGCCCGGCACCGCGCTCATGGTCGGGCACGTCGACACCGACACCAGGCCCGCCGTCTTCTACAAGGTCAGCGCCATGCGGCCGGGCCAGACGATCCGGGTGATCCGGGCCGACACCAAGGTCGCCGAGTTCACCGTCGAGTCCGTCCAGGTGCTCACCCGGGACCGCTTCGACGCCCACCAGGCCTACGGCCCCCGCGAGTCGGGCCGGGCCGAGCTGCGCCTGGTCACCTGCGGCGGCAGCTTCGACCGTACGACCCGCAGCTACACGGCGAACGTGGTCGTCTCGGCGTATCTGACGGGGACCGGCCTGTGAGGTCCGACGCGTGCGGCCCCCCGACCCGGACGACGACCCGCTCCCCCTGAGGCCGCCGACCGGGCCGGTCCTCGACCGCGCGCACGGGCCGCGGGAGTGACCCGGCGAACTGCGCCGGAGGCCACGGGAGTCACGGTGGGTGAATCTCTGGCCGAAGGCCGGGCACGTGCTGAGAAGACTCTGGAAACCAAAGGGTCACCCCGGCCCAGAGGTGGGATGACGCCAAGTCCCGATACGGTGGCGCTGCGTCATCCGCGCAGGTGGGGTTCGCCCCCGGGAGCGCCGAGGGGCGTATGTCAGGATTGAGACTTGGAACGCTGCACCAAGGGGGAGTTGCATGTACGGCAGCAGGGGGGTCGGGGCGTTCGCCGGGAGGCGGATGTCCGCGGTGGTGCTGGGGGCGGCACTGCTGATCACGGGGTGTTCCTCCTCCGACGGGGGAGACGGATCGGACGAGGGTGCCGACGCGGGGATCACCCAGCAGCCCAAGGACAAGGCCCCCTTCTGGGTCAATCCGGACGGGACCGCGGCCCGGCAGGTCGTCGCCCTGGAGAAGTCCGGCAAGAAGCAGGACGCCGAGCAGATCCGCAAGATCGCCGAGCAGCCGGTCGCCGAATGGGTCGGCCCGGACGACCCGCAGGGGCAGACCCGGGGCTTCACCGAGGCCGCCGACAAGGCCGGCCGTACCGCCCTGCTCGTCCTCTACAACATCCCGCACCGCGACTGCGGCCAGTACTCGCAGGGCGGCGCCGCCGACGGCAACGCCTACCGGGAGTGGCTCGACGGCGTCGCGGCGGGCATCGGCGACCGGTCCGCCATGGTCATCCTGGAACCGGACGCCCTGCTGCACCTCGTCGACGGCTGCACCCCCGAGCAGTTCCACGAGGAGCGCTACGACCTCCTCAAGGGCGCCGTCACCAAGCTGAAGTCCCTGAAGAACACCAAGGTCTATCTGGACGCGGGCAACGCCGGCTGGCAGAACCCCGACCAGATCTTCGAGCCCCTCACCCGGGCGGGCATCGCACAGGCCGACGGCTTCTCGGTCAACGTCTCCAACTTCTACTCCACCGAGGACTCCATCGCCTACGGCAAGCAGCTCTCCGCCAAGGTCGGCGGCAAGCACTTCGTCATCGACACCAGCCGCAACGGCAAGGGCCCCTACACCGCGGGCAGTCCCGACGAGCGCTGGTGCAACCCGCCGGGCCGCTCGCTCGGTGAGACCCCGACGACCAAAACGGCCGACCCGCTGGTCGACGCGTACCTGTGGGTGAAGCGGCCGGGCGAGTCGGACGGCGAGTGCAAGGGCGGCCCCAAGGCGGGCCAGTGGTGGGCGGACTACGCGCTGAAGCTGGCGAAGGCCACCGGCTGACGGCACCGGCACGGAAAAAGGGCGCCCTCCCGGCGGGAGGGCGCCCCTTTGCGTCCGGTTCTCAGGGCACCTTGACCCACTGCGCCTTGCTCGGCGTGCCGTCGGCGTCCGTCACGAACATCATGTACCAGCCCGCCTGGACCAGGTTCCGGTTCTCCGGCACGGTGACCGTGAGCTTGTCACCGGAGGCCTTGAAGTCCAGGGCGATCGACCGCTGGTCGACATCCGTGACGTGCGTGGCGGCGCTCGGCCGGATCAGCCGGACCTTCTTGACCTTCGCCGCGTCCGACGAGGTGAACGTGCCCGTCCCGCCGCGCTCGATGGTCTGCGGACCGCCCGCCAGCGAGGGCCGGTCCGCGTCGCCGTACAGGTACGGCGGCGTGTAGATCTCGATGCGCTGCTCGAACTCGCCCGGCTTGGTGTTGGCGGCGTCGGCGTAGAGCGAGTCGGAGCCGAAGAACATCACCCGGCCGTCGGGCAGCAGGATCGACCCGGAGTGGTAGTTGCGGCCCACCAGCGGGTCGGCGACACGCCTGAGTTCGTTCTTCTCGGTGTCGTAGAGCCGCGCCTCGAAGATGTTGGAGTCGCCGCGGCCCCGGTAGTCCTGCGAACCGCCCGAGATCAGCACGCTGTCGTCGGGCAGGATCGAGGCGTTCGGGTAGCGCGTGCCCTTGTCCAGGGACGGGCCGTCCACGAAGCGCGGGTCGGGCTTCTTCAGGTCGACGATCCGCGTCTTCTCGCTGGACTTCTCGGACTCGCCGACGCCGCCGCCGCCGACCACCATGTACTTCTCGTCCTGCGCCGGAGGCAGCAGTACCGTGCCGGAGGTCTCCATCAGCGTGGGGTCGCTCAGGCCCGGGATCTTCGAGAACTTGTTGGTGTCCACGTCCCACACGCCCGGCTCACGGCCCACGTTGTCCGGCCCGTAGCCCGCGTTGGACCCCGAGTAGAAGACCTTGCCGTTCTGCATGAGGAACAGCGCCGGGTACGTCGGGAACTGCCGGACCTTGCCGGTGTAGGCCCACTTCTTGGTCTTCGGGTCGAAGACCTCGTTCTTGCCCGGGACCAGCTGACCGATGTCGTCGAGCCCGGAGACGCTGAGGATCTTCCCGTCGCTCAGGGTGGTGAGCGTCGGGTACCAGCGGGCCTCCTTCATCGGGTCGACCTTGATGTACTTCTCGGCTACGGGATCGAACTCGAAGGCGTCCCGGATGCCCTGGAAGTCCTTCTTGTCCAGGGCGAGTTTCTGCGCGATGCCGTAGGTGTTCTTGGCCTCGGCGCCCTTCAGGCCGTGCACGCGGTAGTTGTCCTGCGTGCCCGTCTCGTACTTCTTGCCCCGCTTCTGCGCCTCGACGTAGATCCGGCCGAGACCGGGGTCGTTGCGCAGGAACCTGCCGGTCGCCTTGTCGAAGACCTTCTTGGCGCGCGGGACGAGCACCGGGTCCTTTGAGACGAAGGTCTTGCCGTTCTTCTTGCCGGTGAACGTGGTGCCCGCGGGCAGGGTGATCGGTGCGTCCGGGTTCTCGTTGTGGACGATCATCAGGCCGCCGGCCTTGGTGACGTCACCCTGGAGCTTCTCGTAGCGCTTGGTGCCGCCCGCGATCAGCAGGTTGCCGTTGGCGAGCTGGGTGTGGCCGGTGCAGAACAGGTCGGCGGGCGTGGGCACCTTCTTGACGGTGCCCTTGACCGGATCCCAGATCCGGGTGTCGAACTTCTTCGCGTCGAAGTTGTCCTGGTTGTTGCCCGACCCCGCGACGAGCAGCACCTTGCCGGTGCGCAGCAGCGCCGCGTGGATGGTGTTCTGCCGGTATTCCTCGGGGAAATCGACTATCTCCCACTTGCCGTTGGCGGCCTTGTACTCCGGCTTGTTGATTGTGTACTGGTGGTATTTCTCGGTGCTGAAGCGGTAGAGCCACGGCCCGTTCATCCCGGCCAGCGCGAGTACCACCGCCGTGCCGATCGCGAGTCGACGGGCCCGGCGGCGGCCTGCACGGTCGTTCATTCCTTACGTCCCCCAAGTCCACCAAGGGCGATCTGCATGGTCTGGTCGGATCCCCCGACCTCCCCGTGTGCGCCCGGGGTCGCGGCCCACGTGGGCTTGTGCTGCGGGGTGTGGCCCGACGGCTGCTGCGGGATGGGCAGCGGCTGGGTACGGGGCGTCCCCGCGGGGTCCTGCGGCTCTCCCGCGGCAGGACCGGAGGGCTTCTTCGCGTCCTGCCGCAGCTGCCAGCGCCAGGCGAACACCGGCGAGGCGGTGATCAGCAGCGCGAACGTCGCCCAGATGATCATCGCGGGGTGGGAGTGGCCGAAGACGAAGCCGGCCGTGATCGACCCACCGAAGATCGCGACGAAGTACCAGTGGTAGCGGAACGTGCCGAACCAGCGGTCCGGGCTGGCCGAGTCGCCCTTGGGCGTGACCACGAACTTGCTCTTGCGTCGCAGCACGGAGTCGACGAGCGCCTTGGCGTACAGCGGCGCAGACAGCGCGGACATCACCATGCCGGCCACACCGCCGGAGCCCTCCGGCTCGTGCGGCGAGACGTTGTGCCGGCGGTTCCAGACGTACAGGCCGATCTGCAGGGCGGAGGCGTTGCCGTAGAGCATCAGCCACACGGCCGGGTCGATGTTCACACCCGAGGCGCCGAGGCCCAGGAACAGGCAGCAGCTCAGCGCCGCCAGGATCCAGTTGAGGGCCGACATCGGGTAGAAGATGATCATCATCGTGTAGTTGAAGAGCTTGCTCGGCGGCAGCGAGTACCAGCCCTTCCAGTACTGCCCGATGATCGTCTCGTACGTCCCTCGCGACCAGCGCATCTGCTGGGTGAAGAAGTCCGTCCAGGCGCTCGGGCCCTCACCGACCGCGAGCACGTCCGGGGTGTACACCGAGCGCCACTTGCGGCCCGTGGCCGGGTTCTTGTGGCGGTGCATCTCGAAGCCGGTCGCCATGTCCTCGGTGATCGAGTCGTACAGACCGCCGATCTGCTTCAGCGCCTTGATGCGCACCGCGTTGGACGTGCCGACGAACATCGGGGAGCCGTAGCGGTTGCCGGCGCGCTGGATCAGCGCGTGGAAGAGGAACTGCTGCGACTCGGCGGCCTTGGTGATGGGGTTGTCGTAGTTGCCGTAGACCTGCGGGCCGATGACGAAGCCGACGTCCGGGTCGCGGAAGAAGCCGAGCATCCGCTCCAGGTAGTTGGGCAGCGGCACGTGGTCGGTGTCGACCGAGGCGAAGAAGTCGTAGTCGTCGCCGTGCGCTTCCAGCCAGGCGTTGTAGTTGCCGTGCTTGGTCTTGGCGCGGTGCGGGCCCTTGGCCTGGTTCCACTTCGCGACGCCCTTGCGGGAGAAGTGGTGCACGCCGAGGCGCTCGCAGACGGCCTTCACCTCGGGGTCGTCGCCCTCGTCGAGCAGCCACACGTGCATCAGGCCCCGGTGGCGGATCCTGACGGCCGCCTCCAGGGTCTTCGTCACCATCTCCAGCGGCTCCTTGCCGGGCACGAAGGAGGTGAGGAAGGCCACTCGGGTGCCGGTCTCGGGCACCACCGGGATCGGGTCGCGGGCCACCAGCGTGGCGTGCGCGTTGGACAGCACGTTCATGCAGCGGAAGAACTCGATCAGGCCGATCGAGACGAGCATCACCATGTCGAGCGCGGGCAGCCAGTCGAAGGCCGGGTAGTCCCGCTCGGTCCAGTGCTCGGGCTGGAGCAGCCAGAACAGCAGCACCAGGGACAGCACCGGGGCCGCGGCCAGCATCAGGGCCACCCGGATGCGGTGCGGCTCCTGCGAGATGAGTGAGCGGTACTGCACCTTGTACGGCTTGCTCGGATCCGGCTGGGTGAGGGGACCCGCGAGCCGGCTGTAGTGCTCGTAGTCGTATCTCGGCAGCGTCTTCTTGATCCGCCGGAACGTCCCCGTGGTGCTCATCCGGTGCGACGGCACCCTGAGCTGGGTGGTCTGGGACGGGTCGTTTTCCTGCCGGGCACCCGTGGGCCTCGACGTCATGAGTCATCCCCCCACACGCGGCCAGCCGCGTGTTTCGTAGCTTCGTACCGTCTGCTCAGGTCCCCCTCGACCTTCACAGACGTATCAGTGGTGGATCGCGGTCACCACGTCATCCACACCTTATAGACACGGCAACGCGACCTTCCGGTTGCATGATGCCCCCCACGGCATCGGTCCATGAACGGGGGCCCCTACCCCCGCGCAGTCCGCAACCGGTCCCGAATCCCCCCAACTGCCGCGAACCCGCAGCATCTTGTCAAGCAGAACACCAGGGTTCTACGGCGTCCATCATGATCGCAAGATGCGAAAGCGGTATTTACCGGTCAAACGCGTTCATTGTGGCGTGCGGGAGGCCCTGTGGGGCCGTGGTGGACAGGCGGGCGCGGATGTTGCCGAAGTGTTCCCTTATGGCCTCCTCCGCCCGCATCGAGTCGCCGGACCGCACCGCGTCGAGGATGTCCCGGTGCTGCCGGCAGGTGACCTTCGGGTCCTGCGGCTCGCCCCCGAGATCCGTGCGCACCCGGTGGAAGGCGTCCCAGAACGCCTCCAAGACCTCGCACAGCAGCACGTTGTCCAGCCCCCGGTAGAGGGTGGCGTGAAAGGCCCGGTCGGTCTCGGCGAGGCCGGCTCCCCGCGCGGCCCGCTCATCCATACGGTCCACGAGCGCGTCCAGTTCAACGAGGTCCGCCTCGGGCAGCCGGCCGGCGAGCCGGGACACGAGCCCGGTCTCCACCGCCTCCCTCAGCTCCAGCAGCTGGAGCAGGGAGTCCTCGCCCCGGTAGTGCCCGGCGACCGTGCGGAAGGCGAGACCCTCGATCATCGGGGCCAGGGACATCGGACCGACGTAGGTGCCGAAGCCGTGCCGGATCTCCACGATGCCCATCGCCTGGAGCGCCTTCAGCGCCTCCCGTACCGAGTTCCGGCTCGCGCCGAGGTACTCCATCAGCTCGGGCTCGGTCGGCAGCGGGGCCCCGGAGGCCAGCCGGCGGTCGATGATGAGCTTCTTGATCCGCTCCTGTAGGTCTCGCGCTGCCATGGCGAGAGGGTATCCGGCCAAGCCCGGAGGGGGGCCGCGAAAGGAGATTCCGGGACGGCGCCCGGCCCACGGGCATGCGAAAGGCCCCCCGCTTCCGCGAGGGGCCTTCCGGTCGGTGCGCCGCCAGGGACTCGAACCCCGGACCCGCTGATTAAGAGTCAGCTGCTCTAACCAACTGAGCTAGCGGCGCCTGCTGACGTCGTAACTCTACAGGACGTCCGCAGGTGCTCCGGACCACCCGCCCGGGCCCGGGAGGGGACCCGGACAGGCGCCCGCGTACATCATTCGGACCGTCAGCATGCGCGTGCGGAAGACAGTTGCGAAACTGACGACGCGCGCCCCGAGGTGCACGGGCGCCGCAATTTCCGCCGGAAGTGTGAGGGGAATCGCATGGAGTCTCCGGTATTCGAGGAAATCGACCCCGCGAGCGATTGCGACTGCCCCGGCTGTGTCCACTGGCGCCGCGTCCTGCCGCATTCCTGGGCCGGCCGGACCGGTGCCCATCCGGCCGCCCACCGGGCTCTCGCCCTGGCGGCCGTGGCCTCCGCCGCCCTCGGCGCGAGCCATGCCGTACCCGCCGCAGCCGCTCCGCACGCTCCTCACCGGCCGGGCGTTCCCGCTGGTGACGAGCCCGACACCCCTCAAGGGGACAGGGCACCGCTGCACGGCCCCGGCGGCCGTCCGGCCAAGCCCGAGGTCGCCCCGAAGCCGACCTCCATCACGCGCACGGAGATCATCGACCGCGCCAGGACCTGGGTCGCCGCGAAGGTGCCGTACAGCATGACCGCCTACTGGTCCGACGGTTACCGCCAGGACTGCTCCGGTTATGTCTCGATGGCCTGGAAGCTGCCCGGAAACGAATGGACGGGCAGCCTCGCCCAGTACGGGGAGAGGATTTCCAAGGAGGAACTCCAGCCGGGCGACATTCTGCTGTTCCACAATGCGGCCGACCCCGAGCAGGGCTCGCACGTCACCATCTTCGGCGGCTGGACGGACGCCTCCCACACCACCTACACCGCCTATGAACAGACCCGTCCGCACACCCGCCGGCAGGCGACCCCGTACGCCTACTGGAACAACTCCGACCGGTACGTCCCCTACCGCTACAAGGGCGTCACCCCCGAGGAGCCGGTCCCCGGGAAGGACGGCGGCCGGCCGGGCGCCCCGGCCGCCACGCCGTACCCGGGAGCGGCGTATTTCGGCCCCGGCGCGAACAACAAGTACGTCACACAGCTCGGCCGCCTCCTCGTCGCGCGCGGGGCCGGCGGCTCCTACGCCTCGGGCCCGAGTCCGCGCTGGACCGACGCCGACCGGCGGGCGACCCGGGCGTTCCAGCTCGCGCAGGGCTGGACCGGTGCGGAGGCCGACGGGCTGCCCGGCCCGCACACCTGGGAACTGCTGGTCACCGGCAAGGGCGAGGACGTGAAGGGCGGGGCGGTCGGCCCACCGCCCGCCTCGCACGGCGTGCCCGGCTATCCGGGGCGGGCGATGTTCCGCCCCGGCGCGCACAACACCTACGTCACCCAGCTGGGCCGGCAGCTCGTCCGCAAGGGGTTCGGCAGGTTCTACCGGGTCGGGCCGGGACCGCGCTGGGGCGAGGCGGACCGGCGCGCCGTCGAGGCCTTCCAGCGCACCCAGGGCTGGCGGGGCGGTGCGGCGGACGGCTACCCGGGCCCGGAGACCTGGCGGCGCCTCTTCTCGTAGGGCCCCCGGGCCCCCTCGGCCCCCTTCGGGCGGGCCCCGCATCCCGGTCGCCCTCCTGGGGCCGCCCCGGGAACCACCGTTGTGACGCATCTGGCGCGGAGGCTGGAGGCACGCATGAGTACGACCACGTCCCACACGTCCGAGCCCGACGGGCCGGCCGACGGCCCGGCCCGGCCGGCCCGGCTCATCCAGAACGAGTCCACCACCGAGATCCCCGTCCACCTGCTGTTCCGTGACGACCCCCATCCGGCGCCGGTCCCGCTGAAACCGGCGGTCGTCGCCCGCAGGCAGGGCACGGGGGAGCAGCCGCGCCTGCGGCGCCCGGCTCCCGCCCCGAAGCGCCCGGTGCCGCAGGTCGACCCGGAACTGGTGGAGCGGCCCGCGCGGGTGCTGCCCGGCGCCGCGGGCGTACTGGCCGGGGCCTGCGGTGCGGCCGGGGGCGTGGCCACCTCCTGGTGGGCCGGTGTGCTGCCGCCGCTCGCCCTGGAGGCGCTGCGGTTGCCCGCGTACGCCGGGGCCGGACTCGGTCCCGCGCAGTGGGCGGCCTACGCCGGGGCCGGGGCGCTCGGGCTGTTCGGACTCGGCGGGCTGGCCCGGGGCCGCACCGGGGGCGCCTGGGTGCTGGGCCTCTTCGGCCGCTACCGGGGGACCGTGCGGCGCTCGGGCCTGCTGTGGGTCAACCCGCTGCTGCTGCGCCGCCGGGTGGACGTACGGCTGCGGCACTGGCGCAGCGAGCCGGTGCCGGCGGCCGACGGGAGCGGGGTCGCGCTGCGGGTGGTCGTCCTGGTGGTGTGGCGGGTGCGGGACACCGCCCGGGCCACGCTGGCCGTGGACGACCACGAGACGTATCTGCGCGAGTGCGTCGAGGCGGCTCTGGCGCGGGTGCCGGTGGAGATGCCGGGCGGGGCGAAGGTGGCCGGGGACGCGGCGGGCGAGGCGCTGACCCGGCTGGTGGCGGCGGACGCGGCACCGGTGGGTCTGGAGGTGTTCTCCGTACAGCCGGTGCGCGTGGAGTACGCCCCGGAGGTGGCCGCCGCGATGCACCGCCGCCGGATCGCCGCGCTGGACGCCCAGCACCGGGCGACCGTGCTGACGTCGGTCGTGGACTCGGTGGAGGACACCGTGACCCGGCTGACCGTGCGGGGCCTGGTCGAACTCGACGACTACGAGCGGAAGGCGCTGGTGAAGGACCTGACGGTGGCGTTCTGCGCCGGGCGCGGAGAAACGACCCCGTGATTGGTATGGACATGTTCAACTAGCGCCCATAATCTCGAACTTGGTCTAGACCTACACGCACGGCTCACCGAACTTCCCCCACGTTCTCCAGGAGCGGCAGCATGCGTACAAGGACCAAGTTGTCCGCGGCCGCGGTGGGACTGGCCACGACCGGAGCCCTCGTGCTCTCCTCCGGCGGCGCCAGCGGCCACGGCTACACCGACCTCCCCATCAGCCGGCAGAAGCTCTGCCAGAACGGCACCGTGACGGGCTGCGGCTCGATCCAGTGGGAGCCGCAGAGCGTCGAGGGCCCGAAGGGCTTCCCCGGCTCCGGCCCGGCCGACGGGCAGATATGCAACGCCGGCCTCGGCCACTTCAGCCAGCTCAGCGCACCGCGGACCCCGTCCGGCGCCGCCTGGCCGACCACCCGTGTGTCGGGCGGTCAGAGCTACACGTTCCGCTGGCAGTTCACGGCCATGCACGCCACGACCGACTTCAAGTACTACATCACCAAGCCGGGCTGGAATCAGGACCACAACCTGGCCCGGTCCGACCTCAACCTGACACCGTTCTTCACGGTGCCGTACAACGGGCAGCGCCCGCCGTCCACGCTCTCCCACAGCGGCAGGCTGCCGTCGGGGCTGAGCGGCCATCACGTCATCGTGGCCGTGTGGACGATCGCCGACACGGCCAACGCGTTCTACGCCTGCTCGGACGTGACCTTCTGAAACCTTGAGGTTCCCTTGAGTCACCGGGGCGGCCGGCGTGGGTAGGTTCCCCTCACGCCGGCCGCTCGGGTCCTGCGCATCGACCTCGGGGGATCCGCGATGGACGTGTTGTTCTACGGCATACCCGGCCTGATCATGGCCGGCGTGCTCGTCATGGCGTTCTGCGTGCTGCGTCGCTGGCTCCAGATCCGCAGCGCCTGGGACAGCGGTCTGACGGCTCAGGCGCGCTGCCTGCGGACCTACACGACCACCCATGGCGGGGGCGACACCTCTGTCAGCACCACGCTGCACCATGTCTACGAGTTCTCCGCGCGCGACGGCCGTGTGATCCGGTTCGAGGAGGAGAACGGGCGGGGGACGATCATCGAGGGCGACCTCGTCACCGTCTACTACACCGACGGCCCCCAGGTCCGGGCCACGGCCCACGCGCCGAGCCGGACCAAGCACGCGGCGGCCACGTTCGGCATCCTGGCGTTCCTCGGCGTGATCGCCGTGTTCTGCGTCGGCTTCATGGTGGTGTACACCGAGATGTCGTCGATCGCGTCGGATGCCGCCGGATTCTGAACAGCGGGAATCCCGACCAACGCCGAGGGGCCCCTCGCTCCCACGAGAGGCCCCTCATCTGTGCGCCGCCAGGGACTCGAACCCCGGACCCGCTGATTAAGAGTCAGCTGCTCTAACCAACTGAGCTAGCGGCGCATGACTCCCGCCTGCCGCTGGAACCGTGTTCCGCGGCGGGCGACGGAGAAAATAATACCCAATGCCGAGGGGTGCTCCGGACCACCCGGGCGAGGGTCAGATCGCCATGGAGAGCAGGACCGGTGCCGCCTGGCGGTTGAGAGCGTCGGCGGCCTGGCGCAGGCGGTGGGCGTGCTCGACCGGCAGGGACAGGGCCAGGCAGCCGACGGAGGAACCGGCCGTGATCGGGACGGCCGCGCAGACCGTGCCGATCGCGTACTCCTGGAGGTCCAGGACGGGCACCGTGGGCGGCTGGGCCGCCAGGCGGGAGAGCAGGAGCCGGTCGCTGGTGATGGTGCGCGAGGTGAGACGGGCCATCTTGTGCCGGGCGAGGTGGTCGCGGCGTCCGGCGTGGTCGAGCTGAGTGAGCAGGCTCTTGCCGATGGCGGTGGCGTGGGCCGAGGAGCGGAAGTCGACCCATTCGTTGACCTTGGGCGTGGCCGGGCTGTCGGCGTACTGGGTGATGCTGATCTCGCCGTCGACGTAACGGCTCATGTAGACGGCGGCGCCGACCGCGTCGCGCAGCCGGTCGAGCGCGCGCTGGAGCCGCTCGCGCAGGGCCTGCTCGCGGTGGTGGGCGGAGCCCAGGCGGATCAGGGTCTCGCCCGTGACGTACGCGCCGTCGGCGATCTGCTCGACATAGCCCTCGCGGCGCAGCATCCGCAGGAGCGCGGTCAACCGCTCCGGGGCGATGCCGGTGTGCCGGGCGATCTCGGTGTCGGTGACACCGCTGGAACCGCGCGCCACCGTCTCCAGGACGCGCAGGGCCTCCTGGGTCGAGTGGTACGGGGTGGTCGGCTCGTGCTTCAGCGCCACGGTGGTCTCCCCCTGCGCTTGCTGTAGGGCCGTAATCCGGTCAGTGAACCTGTTCCAGGTTAACCGGCAATGGGCTTGCGCGGAGCGGGGGTTGACAAGATTCGCGGGGCCCCGGGCTGGGGCAATGACACTCTGGCATATTCCAGAAGCATGCCCCAGCCGGAGGGTTCAGGGTTCCGCTTGGTCGCGGAGGGTAGTCACAGCACTGCGCTGAGGAACTCCCGTGTCCGGTCCAGCTCCGGGTCGCCGAAGATCTTCTCCGGCGGGCCCGACTCGATGATCCGGCCCGAGTCGAACATCAGTACCTGGTCGGAGATGTCCCGGGCGAAGTTCATCTCGTGGGTCACGCAGAGCATGGTGATGTCCGTGGAGCGGGCGATGTCCCTGAGGACGTCGAGCACACCGGCGACCAGCTCCGGGTCGAGCGCGGAGGTCACCTCGTCCAGGAGCAGCACCTGCGGGCGCATCGCCAGGGCCCGGGCGATCGCCACCCGCTGCTGCTGGCCGCCGGAGAGCTGGGCCGGGTGGGCGTCGCACTTGTCGGCCAGGCCCACCATGTCGAGCAGGCCCTTGGCGCGCTCCACCGCCTCGTCCTTCGACAGGCCGAGGACGGTGACCGGCGCCTCGGTGATGTTGCGCAGCACCGTCATGTTCGGGAACAGGTTGAACTGCTGGAAGACCATCCCGATCTTCTTGCGGACCTCGCGGACCTGCTTGTCGGAGGCCGGGAACAGCTGCTGCCCGTCGACCGTGATGGTGCCCTCGTCGGGCTTGAGCAGGGTCATCAGCAGCCGCAGGATCGTGGTCTTGCCGGAGCCGGACGGCCCGATCAGGGTGACGTGCCTGCCGGCGTCGACCGAGAAGTCCAGGTGGTCCAGGACGGTGTTGTCGCCGAACCGCTTGGTGACCCGCTCCAGCCGGATCAGCTCGCCGCCGCTCCGGGCGGGGTCTTTCTCAGGGCCGGTCCCGGGGGTGGGGAGGGTGTCAGTGGGCAAGGCGTCGCTCCAGGGCTCGCAGGGCAAGGGAGGCCAGGTAGGAAATGACGATGAAGGCCACGCCGATCACCGTCAGCGGCTCGGTGAACTGGAAGTGCTCCTGCGAGTACAGGCGCGCCTGGCCGAGCATCTCCAGCACGGTGATCGCCATGACCATCGGCGTGTCCTTGAGCATGGAGATGACGTAGTTGCCGAGCGCGGGCACGACCCGGCGCACCGCCTGCGGCAGGATCACCGCGGTCCACGTCCGGCGCAGCGGCAGGTTCAGCGCCGTCGCCGCCTCCCACTGGCCGACCGGCACGGCCTCGATGCCGGCCCGGTAGACCTGCATCGTGTACGTCGAGTAGTGCAGCCCGATCGCGAAGACACCGGTGGTCAGCGCCGAGAAGGTCAGACCCCACTCGGGCAGCACGTAGAAGAGGAAGAACAGCTGCACCAGCAGCGGGGTGTTGCGGACGAACTCAGTGACCACGCCGACGGGCCAGGTCACCCAGCGCGAGGGCGTCCGCATCAGCAGGGCCCACACCAGGCCCAGCGCGAACGAGATCAGCGAACCGAGGGCCAGGATCTGCAGGGTGACCAGCAGACCGTCCCACAGGTGCGGCAGGAAGCCGCCGACAGCGCTCCAGTCCCACTTCATGCGACAGCACCTCCCACACCGGTGGTCTGCGGGCGGTCCAGCTCCTGGTCGGGCGTGCTCCCGACCGGCTTGCCCGTGCCGGACTTGAGCCTGCGCTCCAGGCCGCGCATCCCGCGGGTCAGGACGAAGGCGATCACGAAGTAGATCAGCAGCACGATCGTGTAGATCTCCGCGCTCTCCTGGAGCGCCAGGCGCACCAGGTTGCCGCTGAACGCCAGGTCGCCCATGCCCATGATCGACACCAGGGCGGTGCCCTTGAGCAGTTCGACCAGCAGGTTGGAGAAGGGCGGGATCATCTCCGGCACCGCCTGCGGCAGCAGGATCAGCCGCAGCCGCTGCCAGGGCGTGAAGCTGAGCGCGATCCCGCCCTCCTTCTGCGCGGGGTCGACCGCGTTCAGCGCGCCGCGCACGATCTCGGAGCCGTACGCCCCGTAGGTCAGGCCGAGCGCGAGGGTGCCCGCCCACAGCGGCACCAGCTGCCAGCCGAAGGCGATGGGCAGCACGAAGTACACCCAGAAGATCATCACCAGCGCCGACGTGCCGCGGAACACCTCGGTGTAGACGCCCGCGAGGAAGCGGACGATCCACAGCCGGTGGGTGCGCGCCACGCCGACGACGAAGGACACCACGGCGCCCAGCAGGGCGCTGCACACGAGCAGCTGGATCGTGACCCAGACGCCCTTGAGCACGAGTTCCCAGAGCCCGGAGGTCATCCGCCGCAGAGCTCCTTCGCGGTCAGATCCGTCATCTCGGCCTTCGTGAAACCGAAGGGCCGCAGGATGCGGAAGAGTTCACCGCTCTTCTTGAGCTTGCGCAGCTCCACGTTGAAGGCGTCCCGCAGGTTGGTCTCCGTCGGCCGGAACGCGAAGGCACCTCCGTCGACGTGCGGCTTGCCGTCCACGAGCGGCGCGAACGGCCTGGTCGCCTCCGCCTTGGAGGACTTCTTCACCACCTCACGGGTCGTCAGCGCCGTGCCGGCGAACACGTCCACGCGTCCCGCCTCGACCGCGTTCAGGCCCGCGACCTGGTCCGGGACGATCAGGATCTCGCTCTCCTCGTACCCCGCCTCGACGGCGTACTGGATCTCGGCGTACCCGGTCCCGGTGGCGAACGTGGCCTTCTTCTCGACGACGTCCTGGTAGTTGTGCAGCCCCTTCGGGTTGCCCTTGCGCACGATGAACGAGTCGAGCATCTGGTAGTCGGGGTCGGCGAAGACGACCTGCTCGCAGCGCTCGGGGTTGACGTACATCCCGGCGGCCACGACGTCGAACTGCTGGCTGTTCAGGCCCGGGATGAGCGAGCCGAACTCGGTGGGCACCGGCTGCACCCGGTCGACGCCGAGCCGCTTGAAGATCACCTTGGCCAGTTCCGGTGCCTCACCGGTCAGTTCGCCGTTCCTGTCGATGAAGCCGAACGGGATCTCGCCTGCGATGCCGAGACGGACGACGCCCGCCGCCCGGAGCCGGTCCAGCAGATCACCGCCCTCGACGTCCGAGGCGGTGGCGACCCTGCTGCAACCGGCGGCACCCAGCGCGCCGAGCGCCGCCACCCCCGCGAGCAGCGACCGGCGTGTGGGCCCGAAGGCGGGCCCGGATATGGGTTCGGGACTTCGCAGTGTGCTTCTGTACGGGCTTCTCAGTGGTGGAGCCATGGGCGCGCGGCTACCCGACCGCATCCGGGTTATGCCGACCTTTTCAAGCCCCGCACTCGTCCCGCGCGCCCTTGACCGCGGCGGCGGTGGGCACTCCCATGGAGGGCATGGCTGATCGCTACATCGAAGTCTCGCTGGTCAAGCGCGACGTCACCTGCACGGCCAGGCTGCTGGACGACCGCGCGCCGATCACCTGCGCGGCCGTCTGGGATTCCCTTCCGCTGGCCGGCGACGTCTACCACGCGAAGTACGCACGCAACGAGATCTACGCCCTTTTCCCGCCCTTCGCCCGAGCCGAGCCACCCCTGGAGAACCCGACCATCACCCCCATCCCCGGCGATCTGTGCTATTTCACCTTCGCCGGGGCGGAGTTGGGGACCAAGGCCTACGGCTACGACCGCGAGGTCCGCGCCGGGACCACGCTCGTCGACCTGGCCCTGTTCTACGAGCGCAACAACCTGCTGCTGAACGGCGACGTCGGCTGGGTCCCCGGCATCGTCTGGGGTCAGGTCGTCGACGGCCTGGAGACCATGGCCGAGGCGTGCAACGACCTGTGGAGGTCGGGAGCTGCGGGGGAGACGCTCAGCTTCCGGAGGGCGTAGACGGGCCGGCGCAGGCCGCCCCCGCCTCGTACAGCGCGTGGGCCGCCCGCAGCACCAGATCGTCCCGGTGCCGGGCGGCCACGAGCTGGAGTCCGACCGGCAGGCCGTCCCCGTCCGCGCCGACCGGCACGCTCGCGGCGGGCTGCTGCGTCATGTTGAACGGGTAGGTGAACGGGGTCCAGCCCGTCCACCGCCGGAGGCCGGACCCCTTCGGCACCTCGGCGCCCGCCTCGAACGCGGTGATCGGCACGGTCGGCGTGACGAGCAGGTCGTAGGTCTCGTGGAAGCGACCCATCCGGCGGCCCAGGTCCATCCGCACGTCCACCGCGGCCAGATAGTCCAGCGCCGAGTACCGGGCGCCCCGCGCGCAGATCTCCCGCAGGCCCGGGTCGAGCGACTCCCGCTGGTGCGGGCCGAGATGCTGGGTCACCCGGGCCGCCCCGCTGAACCACAGGGTGTGGAAGGCCTCCACCGGGTCGGTGAGGTCCGGGTCGGTCTCCGTGACGTACGCGCCGAGCTCCGCCAGCCGCTCCACCGCCCGCCGCACCGCCCGTGCGACGGCCGGCCGCACCGCCACCTGCCCGCCCAGGGACGGGGAGTACGCCACCCGCAGTCCGCGCACCCCGCCCGCCAGGGCGTCCGTGTACGGACCGGCCGGGGCGGCCAGCGCCGACCAGTCGCGTGCGTCCGGGTGGCCGATGACGTCCATCAGCAGCGCCGCGTCCGCCGCGTCCCGGGTCATCGGCCCGACGTGCGCCAGCGTGCCGAACGCGCTGGCCGGGTAGAGCGGCACGCGCCCGTACGTCGGCTTCAGCGCGAAGATCCCGCAGAACGACGCCGGGATGCGGACGCTGCCGCCGCCGTCCGTGCCCAGCGACAGCGGTCCCGCGCCGAGCGCCACGGCCGCCGCGCTGCCGCCGCTCGAACCGCCCGCGGTGCGCGAGGGGTCGCACGGGTTGCGGGTGATCCCGCTGAGCGGCGAGTCCGTCACGCCCTTCCAGCCGAACTCGGGGGTCGTCGTCTTGCCGAGGAACACCGCCCCGTGCTCCCGCAGCCGGGCCACGGAGGGGGCGTCCTCGTCCCACCGCCCGGCCGCCGGGTCCACGGCCTTCGAGCCCCGCAGGGTCGGCGCCCCGCGCAGCAGCAGGATGTCCTTGACGGTGACCGGCACCCCGTCGAGCAGCCCCCGCGGCTCACCGCGCCGCCATCGCTCCTGAGACTCCCGGGCCCGCTCCAGCGCGTCCTCGGCGGTCAGCCGGACGAAGGCGTTCACCTCCGGCTGGATCGCCTCGGCCCGCTCCAGCGCCGCTCTGGTCGCCTCCACGGGACCCCACTCGCCCTTGCGGTACCCCTCGAGGAGCCGTACGGCGGTCAGCTCGGTGAGCTCGGTCATCCACCCTCCCGGGAACGTCAGTGTCCGGGTACATACCCACGCTGCTTGTCGACCACGTTCTCCAGCGGCTTCCCGGCAGCCCACCGTTCGTACAACTCCACGAACTGCGCGCCGAGTTCGTCACGCCAGCCGACGGTGTCGCCGCTCATGTGCGGGGACACGATCAGGCCCGGGGCCCGCCACAACGGGTGCTCGGCCGGGAGGGGTTCGGTCTCGAAGACGTCCAGGGCTGCCCCCGCGATCCAGCGTTTGGCCAGGGCCTCGGCGAGCGCGTCCTCGACGACCAGCCGACCGCGGCCGATGTTGATGAACCGGGCGGAGGGCTGCATCAGGCCGAAGCGGCGGGCGTCGAACATCCCGCGCGTCTCGTCCGTGAGCGGTGCCGCCGCGATCACCCAGTCGGCGCGGGCCAGCAACCGGTCCGTGTCCTGCGGGCCGTGCACGCCTGGGCGTGCGGTGCGGCCCACGAGCGCGGTCTTGATGCCCAGCGCTCCCAGGGTGCGCGCGATCGCCCGGCCGATCGGCCCCGAACCGACCGCGACGGCCCGGGTCCCGGCGATCTTGTGAGCCTCGCGGTGGCGCCAGGTCCGCTCCCGCTGGAGCTCCAGCGTCCGCGGCAGGTCCTTGGCCATCGCCAGGACGAGCGCGGCGACGTACTCCGCGATCGGCTGGTCGAAGACGCCGCGCGCGTTCGTCACCACCGTGTCGGAAGCGGCGAGTTCCGGACACATCAGATGGTCCACACCGGCGCTCGCCGTATGCACCCAGCGCGGCCGGGGGCCGTCTCCCGGCCAGGCGTCCCGCACGGCGTGCGAGGTGAAGTCCCACACCAGGAGGACATCCGCACGCGGCAGGCGCTCGGCGAGCCCGGCCGCGTCGGTGTGCTCGACACGGGCGTGACCGGTGAGGCGCCCGAGGCGGGGGAGGGGTTCGGCGTCCAGGACGAGGAGGGTGGGGATGGGCATGAGCAGCCGTTCCTCCGGCCGGTCGGTGACGACGGGTCGGCCCGGTCTCGGCCGAGGAGCGATCCGGGCGGATTGACCACGCTCGCACCCGAACCTACCGTCGTCAACACGGGCGTTCCCACGATCCGTTGCACACTCGTTGCCCAGCGTGAGGCCGGTGCCTGCCATGGACGTCTCATTTCTCGGCGGGCCCGCCCCGCAGCGTGGGGTCGGCGTCGTCGCCCCCTTCGACTTCGCCCTCGACCGCGAGCTGTGGCGCTGGGTGCCGGACGAGGTCTCGCTCCACGTGACCCGCACCCCGTACGTGCCGGTCGAGGTGAGTCTGGACCTGGCCCGCCTGGTCAGCGAGCACGAGACGCTGAGCGAGGCGGTCCGCACCCTGACCGCGATCGCCCCCGAGGTGGTCGCCTACGCCTGCACGTCGGGCAGTTTCGTCGGCGGCACGATGGGCGAGCGGGCGATGTGCGAGGCGATGAGCAGGGCCGGAGCCGTACCGTCGGTCACCACCTCCGGCGCGCTGCTGGAGGCCCTGGTCGAGCTGGACGTACGGCGGGTGGCACTCGTGACGCCGTACACCGTCTCGGTCACCCGGTCGCTGGAGGCCTACGTCGCCCAGGCCGGCGTCGCGGTGGCCGGCTGCGCCTTCATGGGACTGACCCGGCACATCTGGAAGGTCCCCTACCGGGAAGTCGTGGACATGGCCCGGCAGGCCGTACGCGACGACGCCGACGCGCTGTTCATCAGCTGCACCAACCTGCCCACGTACGACGTGATCCCCCAACTGGAGGCCGAGCTGCGCATCCCCGTGATCTCGGCCAACCAAGTGACGATGTGGGCGGCACTGCGCCGACTGGGTACCCGTGCGGTGGGGCCGTACCAGGCGCTGATCAATCCGGCGGCGCGTTCCGGTCCCGCAGCGCCGGGGGCGGACCCCGGTCCCGTACTGCCGGAAGAAGAGCAGCAGCAGGAAGGCTGGACATGACAGCACTGGGATTTCTCTACCCGGGCCACTCCGCCGAGGACGACTATCCGCGCATCGAGCAGTTGCTGGGCAGCGACATCCGGGTGGACCTGGTGCACACCGACATCGGTGAGGACGCGCACCGCGTGGACGCGCTGCTCGAGATGGGTTCCGCGGGCCGGCTGGCGGCGGGCGTCGAGGAACTGCGGCACGCCGGTGCGGACGCGGTGGTGTGGGCCTGCACCAGCGGCAGCTTCGTCTACGGCTGGGAGGGTGCCCAGGAGCAGGTCCGCACGCTGGCGCAGACGGCCGGCATGCCCGCCTCGTCCACGTCCTTCGCGTTCGCGCACGCGGTGCGGGAGCTGGGGGTGCGGCGGGTCGCCGTCGGGGCCACGTATCCGGAGGACGTGGCGCGCCTCTTCACCGCTTTCCTGGACGTGGCCGGCGTGGAGGTCGTGTCGGTGAACAGCTCGGGCATCATCACGGCCGCCGAGGTCGGCACGTGGGGCGAGAGCGAGCTCCTCGCCCTGGCCCGGAACTCCGACCACCCCGACGCCGAGGCCCTCCTCCTGCCCGACACGGCCCTGCATACGGCGGCGCACATCCCGGCCCTGGAGAAGGAGCTCGGCAAGCCGGTCCTCACCGCCAACCAGGTCACGGTCTGGGAGGCCCTGCGTCTGGCGGACCGCCGGGTGAACGCACCGGAACTGGGAGCCCTCTTCACGAGGGAGCCACTCGTCCAGGCCTGAGGCCGACGGGCCCGACCGGTGCCGCCCGCGCCTGCTGCGGACGGCACCCAGTCGGGCCCCCCTCCCCACCCTTGTAGGCCGCGCCGCGCAGACGGGTGCGCAGTCCGGCCCCGCTCCCGCTCATGCAGCCGCAGCGGTCGAGAAAAGAGGGCCGTGCCCTCGAACGCTCCCTGCGTACGGGCCGGAATCGGTCCCACCCCTTCTTGGGGGCAGTACGGGGCATAACCGCACCAACCCTCAGTTGATAGCTGAGGAATGCTCAACTCCGCCACCTCGAACAGCTCTTGGGTTGACCGAAAGCGCGTTCCCCTTCTGTCGTCCATCCCGGGCACACTGGCCACATCCGCAGCCAGTCGTGCCGTGAAGGACTCCCCGATGGCCGAAAAGGGCCCGTTCAGATCCTCTGCAAGCGCTGTCCAGCTGGCCGGGCGTCTGCTGTGCTGGAGCCTGGCCGCGGCCATGGCCTCCGCCGCCGTGGACGCCCTCCTCGATCCCCAGGTCTCCTGGTGGGGCGTCGCGTGGCTTCTGCCCTGGTGGCTCACCGGCGCGAGCGCCCTCGCGTGGAGCGTCCTGCGGGCCCGGGAGAAGGCCGACCGCCCGCCCCCGCACGAGAATGTGCACAGCGACTGGGAGCGGGCCGCCTGAAGCTCCCGGCGCCCTGACCCGGAATAACCGGAGACAGTCCCCTGTTACAGCCGGAACGACAGCACACGGCCCACAGCAGGAGGCACCCCACCGTGGCGGCAGACGAGATACGCGGCGCAGCGCAGGGCAGCGCCCCCGTCCCCCTCTCCGTACTGGACCTGGTCACCGTCGGGGCCGGGCGCACCGCCTCCGACGCCCTGCGCACCAGCGTCGAGCTGGCCCGCCTCGCGGAGGGGCGCGGCTTCCACCGGTACTGGGTCGCCGAGCACCACTCCATGCCCGGCGTGGCCTCCTCGTCCCCGGCCGTGATCCTGGCCCACCTCGCAGCGCACACCGAGCGGATCCGGCTCGGCTCGGGCGGTGTGATGCTGCCCAACCACGCCCCGCTCGTGATCGCCGAGCAGTTCGGGACGCTGGAGGCCATGGCCCCGGGCCGGATCGACCTCGGTCTCGGCCGCGCCCCGGGCACGGACGGCGCCACCGCCGCCGCCCTGCGCCGCACGGACCGGCTGGACGAGGGCGCCGACGACTTCCCGCAGCAGCTCGCCGAACTGATCCGCTTCCTCGACGACGACTTCCCCGACGGCCACCCGTACCGCCGTGTCCACGCCGTCCCCGGCCCGGTGCAGGCCACGTCCCCCGGCGGCGTCCAGTCCCCGCACCGCCCGCCGGTCTGGCTGCTCGGCTCGTCCGGATTCAGCGCCCGTCTGGCCGGCGCCCTGGGCCTGCCCTTCGCCTTCGCGCACCACTTCTCGGCGCGGAACACGATCCCGGCGCTCGACCTGTACCGCGAGTCCTTCCAGCCGTCCGCGGTGCTCGACGCGCCGTACGCTCTGATCGGCGTCTCCGCACTCGCCGCCGACGAGGAGCGCGAGGCCCGCCGCCAGGTGCTGGCCGCAGCCCTCAGCATGGTCCGGCTGCGCACCGGCCGCCCCGGTCTGGTGCCCAGCCCGGAGGAGGCCGAGACCTACACCTTCAGCCCCATGGAGCGCGAGTTCGTCGACTCCTGGAACGCCAACGTCATCCACGGCACCCCGGACGAGGTCCGCGTGGGCCTGGACGACCTCGCCAAGCGCACCGGCGCCGACGAGCTGATGATCACGGCCAACGCGCACGGCGGGGACGTCCGCGTCCGCTCCTACGAACTCATCGCCGACGCCTACGGGTTGGCGACGCCCGCCTCCGCCTGAACGTCCGGCGTGCCCAGCAGCTCGGAGATGCGGTCCGGCGGCACCGGACGGGAGTAGAGCCAGCCCTGTCCGGTGTCGCAGCCGATGCTGCGCAGCCGGGTCGCCTGGGCCGAGGTCTCCACGCACTCGGCCGTGACGGTCAGTCCGAGCCGGTGCGCGAGCTGGATCATCGCCTCCACGACGACCTCGTCGGCCGGGTTCGCCCGGGCGGCGGCCTCCCGGTCGTCGTACTGGAAGCCGCGCACGAACGACCCGTCCAGCTTCAGCACCGACACCGGCAGCCGGCTCAGATAGGCGAGGTTCGAGTAGCCGGTGCCGAAGTCGTCGATGGCGATGCGGACCCCCATGTCGCTCAGGGCCTTCAGCGTCTGCAACGGCCGGCCCGCCGAGCCCATCACCGCCGACTCGGTCAGCTCCAGCTGGAGCAGATGCGGCGCGAGGCCCGTCTCGGCCAGGGTCTCGGCGACGTCGGCCACCAGGTCCGAGTCCCAGACCTGCCGCACCGCCACGTTCACGCTGACGAAGATCGGCGGCTCGTCGGGGTGGTCCAGCTGCCACCGGCGGGCCTGCTCGCAGGCCGTGCGCAGCACCCAGCGGCCCAGCGGGACGATGGAACCGTCCTCCTCGGCAAGTCCGATGAACCGATTCGGCGTCAGTACGCCGAACTGAGGATGATTCCAGCGGATGAGCGCCTCGACCCCGTGCAGCCGGTCGTCCTCCATGCCCACCAGCGGCTGGTACTCCAGCTGGAACTCGCCCCGGTCGATGGCCGGGCGGAGCGTGGAGGCGAGGGCCTGGCGGGTCATCCGGTGGGCGTTGCGCTCCGGGTCGAACAGGGTCCAGCGGGCCTTGCCGTCGGCCTTCGCCCAGTAGAGCGTGGTGTCCGCCGCCTGCATCAGCGCGGTGGGGGTGGTGCCCGCCGCGTGCCGCTCCACGACCCCGATGGACGCCGAGACCGACAGCCGCTGGCCGGAGATGTCGAACGGGTCCTGGACCGCGCGCAGCGCCGACTCGGCCAGCTCGGCCAGCTGTTCGGTGCCGGTGGAGTCCTCCACCAGCAGCGCGAACTCGTCACCACCGAGCCGGGCCACCAGCGGGATGCTGGTCCGGGCGTGACCGGCCTCGTCCGCGCAACGCGTCAGACGCTCGGCGACGGCGGCCAGCAGCCGGTCCCCGACCCGGTGGCCGAGGGTGTCGTTGATGGCCTTGAAGCCGTCCAGGTCCAGGTAGCACAGCCCGATCCGGCCGGTGCCGCTCTGCTCGTACGACTCCGCCTCCAGCGCCGCCGACAGCCGCTCGAAGAACAGCGTGCGGTTGGGCAGCCGCGTCACCGGGTCGTGCATCTGCAAGTGCCGCAGCCGGGCCTGGAGTTCCCGGCGGGCGCTGATGTCGGCGACGGACAGCAGCACGGCGCCGTCCTCGGCGGGCAGCGGAGCGACCGTCACCTGCACCCACAAGGAGTGCCCGTCGGGGTGCTTGAGCCGGCGCGTGCAGCGCAGCCGTGACTGCCGGCCGCGCAGCACCTCCCGGTAGGCGTGCCAGGTGCGGGCGTCGGAGGTCAGATCGACCAGGTCGGCGGCGACGGACCCGGCGAGCTCCTCCGGGCTGCCGCCGAGCAGCGCGGCGAGCGCGGCGTTGGCGCTGACGACCGAGCCCTCGCGGTCCACGACGGCCATGGCGAGCGGGGCGGCCGCGAAGACGGACCGGTAGGGCTGCCGGGAGGGGGGCTCGGTACGGGGAGACGTATGGATCTCACTCTCTGTGACGACCGGCCGGTCCGGGTCTGCCGCGGGCGCCGGCCCTTCGAAGGTTCCGCTCACCGCTCGCTCCCGCATGTATTCGATCTCTGTCCGTGCAGGAAAGGTCAGGAAAGTGTGCCGATCATAGAGGCTGGCCCCGGGGCCTTCCAGCCGGTGTCCGGCCTTCCCGGCCAACCGGCCCTTCTGCCAGATCGTTTCTGCACGCGCCTGGACGGCTTCTTCAGGCCCCCGACCAGTTGTGACGTTCTGTGAGTGCTTCGGGGGTGTCGGCTTCCGGGTTTTTTCGGCCCCTTCACCCGACCGGTGCAGGCAAACAGGGCGCGGTACGACAAATCACCACAGGCTGGGTGCGGTGTCCCGCGAACCGCACCCGGAGGTACCTGTGCCGCGTCCGTTTCCGCGCGCCCGACTGCGCAGCACCGCGGCCGTGTTCACCACCATGTCCGCGCTCGCCGCCACCTCCCTGGGTATCGGCCCCTCATCGGCGGGGTCCGACTCGGCCGCGCCCTGCGCGCTGACGCGGACCGACGCCCACCACTCGGAGGGTCTGGACACCTGGAACGCCGCGTATCCGCGCCCGGTCCGGGCCCTGGACGCGGTCATGGTCTTCCTGTCCTTCCCGGACGCCCACCCGCTGACCACCCCGCAGGAGCTGACCGCCGACCACTTCCCTTCCACCACCCACTTCTTCGAACGCGCGTCCTACGGTCGCTTCACTCTGCGCCCGCACGCGCTGCCGCACTGGATCCGGATGCCGAAGCCGTCCACCGCGTACGACATACGGCGTGACTGGAGCCCCGAGCACCGGGCCGCGTACCTGCAGGACGCCCTCTCCGTGACCGACCCGCAGGTGGACTTCTCGCGCTACGACGTCGTGTACTTCGTCGCCGACCCGGACGCGCCCGGCGTGGACTCCGACGCCACCAAGGTGGTGAACCTGACGAGCCCGCTGCGGGCCGACGGCACCGACCTGCGCCGGATCGTCACCGTGTTCGAGCAGCACCCGCCGGACCGGCTGGTCCTCGCCCACGAGACCGGGCACGTGTTCGACCTGCCCGATCTGTACCACCGGCCCGTGGACGGCAAGGGCGACTGGGACACGCACGTCGGCGACTGGGACCTGATGGGCAGCCAGTTCGGACTCGCCCCCGACCTCTTCGCCTGGCACAAGTGGAAGCTGGGCTGGCTCGATCCCCGGCAGGTGCGGTGCGTGCAGGACGCGGGGCCCGCCCGGCTCACCCTGGAACCGCTGGCGGCGGGGCCCGGAGGACCGGCGACCGGGACCGCGGGCTCGCAGCCCTTCGGACTCGGGTGGGGCACCAAGCTCGCCGTGGTGCGGACGGGGCCCGAGAGTGTGCTCGCCCTCGAGGCGCGGGGACCGGTGGGCAACGACGAGGGCGCGTGCCGGCAGGGGGTGCTCGTGTACCGGGTGCGGGGCGGGGCGCGGTCCGGGAGCGGCCCCATCGAGGTGATCGACGCCCATCCGCGCACCGAGGCCTGCTGGGAGGACTCCGTCTACCCGCCCCTCGCGGACGCGCCGATCGGCATCGGGGAGAGCTTCACGGTGCCGGGGGAGGGGGTGCGGGTGAAGGTGGAGGGGCGGACGGCTTCGGGGGCCTGGACGGTGAAGATCGCGGTGGGCTACTGACGGACCTCTTCGGCGGCACGCGAAAGGCCCCTCGCTTTCGCGAGAGGCCTTTCACCGTCTGTGCGCCGCCAGGGACTCGAACCCCGGACCCGCTGATTAAGAGTCAGCTGCTCTAACCAACTGAGCTAGCGGCGCCTGCTGACGTCGTAGACCTTAGCACCCTGGTCGGCGGGAGGAAAAATCGAAATCCGCACCGCCGAGCGGGCCGCCCGGACGGCCGCCCAGAGCAGTACCTCGGGGCCGGGAAGCCAGGGCTGACGGGTGTCGGGAGCGACGAGCCAGCGGGAGGTGCACCGGGGCTCGGCCTCGGCCGGGCCGGACGGCGCCGGAACGGTCACCGCGTCACCGGTGCCGTGGCACAGCAGCGGCGGTACGGCGTCCGTACGGCGGGTGTCCCGGCCGTCCCGCGCGCCCCACTCCTCCCACTCCAGCAGCGCGGGGAGCCGCTGAGCCGTCCCCGGGGCGGCGAACAGCAGCATCCGCCCCCGGAACTGGGCGACCGGGCCCGAGCCGGGGCCGTCGTCCCACAGCCGGTCCAGCATCCGCCGGCCGAACATCGCCGGCGCGCTCACCACGTCGAAGACCGACCCGCACGGCAGCACGACCGGTGCGTCCGGGCGCTCCTCCCAGAGGGCGAGCGTGCTTCGCGGATACGTTCCTGCCGAGGCGAGCCAGGCGGCCCCGTCCGGGGTGACATCGGAGGCGTTCCATGCGCTGCTCATGGCAACCAGGTCTACCCGCCGTGAGCGCCCGGTTCCCATGGGTTGCGGGAAATCGGGACAGGGCGGGGTGGGGAGGGGTATCTTGCCCGCCTGGCATATGCCATGGGAGCGGGGAGAGCCCGTGTCCGCGCGGTCAGGCGGTGTCGCCGGGCCTGCGGCCCTCGGCGTCGCCCCGCATCAGCCCCCGACCGAACTCGACCATCTTCTTGGCGTAGTCCTCGGTCCACTCGGCCCGCTCGGCGATGTCCGCGGTCGTCAGCCGGTCGAACCTGCGCGGATCGGCCAGCTGCGCCGCCGCCATCGCCTGGAACTCCACCGCCCGGTCCGCCGCGGCCCGGAACGCCAGCGTCAGCTCCGTCGCCCGGGACAGCAGCGCCCGGGGGTCGTCGATCGACTCCAGATCGAAGAAGTGCTCGGGGTCGGAGGCCGCCTCCGCGGGCTCGAAGAGCAGGGGCGCGGGGCGTAGCCGCGGTTCGTTCCGACGCGGCGTGGGCTCCGCCATGGTGTCTCCTCCTCGTACATCGCGCTGACCCTCCCGGTGGAGCGGGCCACCGTCCATTGTCTCGCGGGCGCGCAAGTGGGCATCGCCGTAGCGGATACGGCCGCCGCACCACCGGCGTCCGTCACGCCGCCCGGGATGCGTCGTGTTCCGGCCGGATCACCCCCGCCACGCCACCCGGTGCTCCGCCAGGTGCGCCAGCACCGCGTGGTTGGCCTCCCAGCCGTCCGGGAACTTCACCACCGTGCCCAGCTGGACCGGCTCCGTCGAGGGATAGTCGTCCAGCAGGTCGCCCACCCCCGCTCGGCAGACCACGATGCAGGCGTGCCGATGGCGGGAGGCCAGGACGCAGAGGCGGCCGGTCTCCAGGTGGAAGGCCGTGGCGTCGGGGCGGCCGGACAGGGGATGGAGGACGACTGTGACGTCGTACTCACGACCTTGCAGCCGGTTGGCGGTGTCCACGATCACGTCGGTGACGCCGAGGACGGCCAGGGCCGCCCGCACCGCCGCCGCCTGGTCCCGGTGGGCCGTGCCGACGGCGATCCGGTCCGCGGTGAGGGGCGAGGGCTCGGGCGAGCGCTCCGAGATCGCCGCGCCGCCGCGGTCCAGCAGGCGGCGGACGACCTGTGTCACGGCCCGGACCGCCTCCGGGTCCGTGCGCGGAGTGTGCCGGGCGGGCAGCTCGAGCAGGCCCCAGCCCGACTCGGCCGCCTCGTCGATCACCCGGTCGGGACCCGAGCCGTCCGACGGCACGCCGAAGGCCAGGGTCCGGTCACCGTGACCGGTGCCGCTGCGGAACGGCGTGTACGGGTAGAACGCGTCCGAGACCAGGGGCGCCGCGGAGGCCGGGAGCCGCCAGGAGACCGGCAGCCGGTGCTGGGGCAGATCGGGGTTGTGCGCGAGCAGGGTCGTCACCGCCGAGGCCGACGGGTCGTACGCCAGGCCCGCCCACTGCTCGCTGCCGACGATCGCGAACGGGTCGAGCTGCCCCGGGTCGCCCACGAACAGCGCCCGCTCGAACAGCCCGGCCACCGCGAGCAGCGCGTCGGACCGCATCTGGTACGCCTCGTCGACGATGGCGTGCCGCCACGGCTCGTCGACCTTGACGTGCGCCCACTTCGCCGCCGTCGAGATCACCACGGCCAGCCCGGCGAGGTCGGCCGCCTTGGCCGACTTGCGTACGTTCTCCAGCCCGTCGAGCGCCTTGTCGTACGGGTCGGAGTCGCTGCTGTGCAACCGGCCCACGGGCAGTTCCGGGTTCTTCTCGGCGAGCCGCAGCACCAGGTCGTCGACCTGGGCGTTGGTCTGCGCGACCACCATCAGCGGGTGGCCCGCCTCGGCCAGTTCCAGGGCCGCGCGGACCACCAGCGTGGACTTGCCCGCGCCCGGCGGGGAGTCCACGACGACACCGCGCGCGGTGCCGCGCAGCGTGTCGTGGAGGATCGCGTCGGTCGCCTGCGCCGCCGCGGCCGAAGGATCGAACACCGTGGTCACAGCACGTCCTCCTCGGTCACCGGGTCGGCGGGCTCCAGGGTCGCCTCACCGGGCGGCCCGCCGTGCGTCCACGGTGTCTCCTCCGGGTCGGGCAGCTTCGCCCCGCCCCGCTGCTCGTGCTCGAACAGGGTGAAGCAGAGCCGGTCGCCCTTCTCCGGCACCGACCCGGGCTCGGGCTCCTTGCCGCGGCCCATCTTGTCGAGGATCCGCAGCACGACGTACGCGCCGTCCTCCTCGGCCGTGACGAACTCCGCCGACTGCGGCTTGCCGCCCAGCGACCGGTACACCTTCGTCCGCTCGCCGAGATGCGGCCGGTCGTCCGTGCGCACCGTGACCAGGGGGCGCGGGCTGGGCCGCTTGCCCTCGCTGTACGCCATCACGACGTCGGTGACCTCACCCGCGAACGCCTCCCCGGCCAGCCGGCGGCCCGCCATCACCAGCGGGTCGTCCAGGGCCTCCTGGGCCTCCAGCCGGGCCTGTTCGCGCTCGCGTGTGGCGAGCTTGTTCGCCGCGGTGACCGCGTCGTCGCGGCGCGGCTGCGGGGGCTCGCCGGCCAGGACCCGGTCGCGGTGGCCGGTGAACGACCAGC
Organism: Streptomyces sp. NPDC043685; assembly: GCF_056436585.1. Lineage (NCBI taxonomy): Bacteria > Bacillati > Actinomycetota > Actinomycetes > Kitasatosporales > Streptomycetaceae > Streptomyces > Streptomyces sp. NPDC043685. Next base: position 209,725 of record NZ_JBWKCH010000002.1, read on the forward strand.
GGTCGCGGGTCCACCGCTCCTCGACCCGCGTCCCTTCGGGCAGCTCCCGCAGCAGGTCCAGGCCCCGCCAGACCGCGTCCCAGGTGGGCCGGGTGCGGCTGAGCACCAGATGGCGGATCTCCCGCTCGGCGGCGGTTAGCGCCCCGAGCCGGTCGTCGGCCTCCAGACCGTCCTCGGCGGCGGCGAGGGCGGTACGGGCACGGTCGTAGCGCTCGATGGCCGGGGCGAGCAGCTTGTTGTCGAACGCCGGGTCGGTGGCCGGACCGGCCGGCGGGCATGTCAGCTGGCCCTGCGCGTCCCGCTCCAGCTCGGCCCGCAGCGCGGCCTCGGCGCCGGTGACGCCCTCCGGCGGGTCGATCCAGGCGAGCAGCGCCCCCAGGTGCTGGTCCTCGAGGGAGGACTGCCCGGTCGCCCAGTGCCGGCCCAGCACCTCGGTCATCGCCAGCAGCAGCGAGGAACCGGGCACCCGGGCCCGCTCCCCGAAGTGCGTCAGCCACCGCCCGAGCAGCGGCACCCGCGGCGGCGCCGGGAAGGGGGCCTCCGGATCCTGCTCGGCCGTGCGCCTGAACCGCATGGAACGCCCGAGGAGCCGCACCAGCTCGATGCCCGCCCGGCTCGGCACGATCAGCTGCGGCGCGTCCGCGCACAGGTCGACCTCGACCTTGACGCGCTTGCCGGTCTCCGGGTCGGTCTCGGTGCGCTCGGCGGCCTCCACGGTCTCGGCGAAGGAGTCGACGTACGGCAGCACGATGTCGGCCAGCTCGGCCAGGAACGCGAACCTGAGGTCACGGTCGCGCGGCTGCGGGACGGCCAGCAGACGCGGCGCGTCCCGGTCGGTGCCGACCAGCGCGCCGAGCGGGGCCCCGGCCTCACCCGCGGTGGTCAGCGGCACGAACACCAGCGGACGCTCGCCGAGATGCCGGTGCCGGACGGTGGCGGCGGGCTGCGCGCGGCCGGTGCTGACAGCTTCGAGGCGGGCCAGGGTGGAGATCAGCGACACGCCGCCTCCAGCGCCTCGGCGCGCAGGGCCGCCGCCCGCCGCAGGGCCGCCACGGCCGGGTCGTCGGGATCGCCCGCCTCGCCGCGCGCGGCCGCGAGGACGTCCTCCACGGTCGTCAGAGCGCCCAGCTCCGCCCGGACCGGCCGCCCCAGCGTGGTCACCGCGCCCTCCTGGCGGGACCGGGACCGGCAGTGGAAGGCCAGCTCGCACGCGGACAGGCACTCGGGCGCGTAGGTCGCCGGGACCGACTCCACGGCCGCCGACAGCTGTTCGGCGGGCAGCTCGGGCGAGAAGCACGTGCCCTCGGGCAGAGCGTCGGCGATGTCCTCGACACGGGTCAGCCGGGCCAGCTGGCGCGCCGTCACCGCCCGCTGTTTACGGATGTCGACGGCGGACGCGGCGGGCTGGTTGGAGAAGTCCCGGGGACAGACCAGCAGGATCCGGTGCCGCACGCGCGGGGCCGGGTCCAGACGCGCGGCGACCTCCTCCAGCGCCAGCACGTACACCGCCGCCTGCCGCGCCGCGGCCCCGACCTTCGCCGGGTCCGCCGAACCGTCCAGCAGCGGAAACGACTTGATCTCCACGACCGTCCAACTGCCGTCCGGGTGCACCACGACCGCGTCCGGCTCCAGGTACGCCGGGGAGCCCGCGACGTCCAGCGCGAGCATCGGGTGGTCCAGCAGTGTCCACGCGCCCGGGTGCGCGGCGGCCTCCCGCAGTTCCAGCGCCGTACGCGCCGTGCGCCCCTGGGGGCCGGTCGCCGTCAGGTCGGGCACGCGCGCCCGGGCAGGGGGTTCGGCGGAGTGGTCCAGCTTCTCGTGCACCAGCCGCAGCAGCTCCGCGCCGCCGTCGGCCTTGACCTTCGCCTCGAAGGCGTTGCCCCGCGTGAGCGCGAACTGCGACTGCCCGAAGGCCGACGGCGAGCCGAGCGCGCTCGCCAGCGCCGCCTTGTTCACCCCCGCCCCGTCCAGGATCGCGCGCCGCGCACAGCCCGGGTTGGCGGCCAGCGCCGCCAGAGCGCGCGCGTCCAGTGCCTTCGCGGGGACGTCGGGGCCGCGCAGTTCAGCGAGCCGGTGCCGGAGCGCCGTCCCCCGCGTCCTTGGGGGAGGCACTCGGCTCGGCTCCCGCTGCGAGCCGCGACTCGCGCTGCCGTGGAATTCGCTCACCCGCGGAAGTCTGGCATCCGGCACTGACAATCGGGGAACCAGCGGCGGAAGAGTCCGCCGGGACCGCTGCGGCGGCCGGGGCGAACGAGGCCTTCACGCGGTCGGCGGTGCGCATCACGGCCGGCGCCAGGAGCAGACCGGCGCCCATGACGAGCGCGCCCGCGGCCGCGTCCAGGAAGTAGTGGTTCGCGGTGCCCATGACCACGATCGTGGTGATCAGCGGATAGGCGACGCCGGCCGCCTTCATCAGGCGCGTACCGCCGAAGCGCCACAGCATGATCCCGCACCACAGGGCCCAGCCCACGTGCAGACTCGGCATCGCCGCGTACTGGTTGGTCATGCCGCCCATGCCGCGCGGCGCGCTCGCCGCGCCGCCCCACCAGCCGTAGGAGCTGTACTGGGCCATGGTGTCGACGAAGCCGTGGCTCGCGTCGAGCAGCCGGGGCGGGCAGGTCGGCAGCAGTGTGAAGCCGATCAGGCCGATGAGGGTCGACGTCATCAGCCAGGTGCGTGCGGCGCGGTAGCGCACCGCGTGCGAGCGGAAGAGCCAGACCAGCACGGCCGGCGTGACCACGTAGTGCAGCGACGCGTACCAGAAGTCGGCGGGTATGCCTATCCACGGCTCGCGCGTGAACAGGCGGTTCAGCGGGTGCTCGGCGTTGAGGTACACCGCCTTCTCGATCCGCAGGATCGCCAGACCGTGGTCGACGGCCGTCGAGACGTCACCCCGGGCGAGGAGCCGGCCCGCCGTGTAGCACGCGTAGACCAGCAGGAGGAGCGGCAGCTCCGTCCACCAGCGCAACCTCGGTGCGGGAGCCGCCTCGGTGCCCGGTGTCTCGGTGTGCGGCATCCGATCGCCCTCCCCCTTCGTCTCACGCGTAGCCCGGTCGGCCGTGCCACTTTACGGTGTGTGCGCCCGCACCGGGGGGCGCCTCCGGCCCTCAAAGACGCAGAGATCGCCCCCCGGGTTGCCCGTACCGGGCGTGCGCGATGATGGAGGAGTTCCCCTTGCGTTTCTCTTCCGGAAAGGTGCCTCATGGCCGCGCGCATCCTGCTGGCCCGCCACGGACAGACCGAGTGGTCCCTGTCCGGCAAGCACACGGGCAGGACCGACGTGCCGCTCCTGGAGGAGGGCCGGCGCGGCGCCAAGCTGCTCGGCGAGCGCCTGCACCGGCCGCCGTACGAGGGTCTTGAGGGCGTCGAGGTGCGCACCAGTCCGCTGTCCCGCGCGCGGGAGACCTGCGAGCTGGCCGGCTTCGGCGACCGAGCCCGGACCTGGGACGCGCTGCTGGAGTGGGACTACGGGAGCTACGAGGGCATGACCCCCGCGGACATCCAGGCCGTCCGGCCCGGCTGGCTGATCTGGCGCGACGGCGTCCCGGCCGGTGAGTCCCTCGCCGAGGTGACGGCCCGGGCCGACGAGGTGGTCTCCTGGGCCCGCTCCGAGGACCGTGACGTCCTGGTCTTCGCGCACGGGCACATCCTGCGCTCCATCGGCGCGCGGTGGCTGGGCCTCCCGATCGACTTCGCGGCCCGCATACGGCTGAACCCGACGTCGCTGTCCGTCCTCGGCTGGGCCTACGGGGAGCCGGCGATCGAGAGCTGGAACGACATAGGGCACCTCGCCTGAAGCGGGCCCGCGCCGGGATCTAGGCCATCCGCGGGGACGAGGCGTGCCGCTCCAGGAACGCCGAGACCCCGGACGCCCTGCGGTGCGGCAGCAGGACCCGGGCCGTGGCCGCCAGCATGGTCTGGACGCGCGACGACTGGACCTCCTCCAGCAGGTCCAGCACCCGCATCCCCGCCACCGCCGCCTCGTCCGGCCGGCCGCCGCGCGCGAGGTCGTCGGCCAGTTCCGCCGTGTACAGGGCGATGTTCCGGGTGAAGTGCGGGTCCTGGAGCTCGGCCGCCCGCCGGGCGTGCCGGGCCGCCCGGGGCCAGTCGCCGAGCGTGGACCAGCACTGCGCCTCCAGACCCTCCAGTTCGGCCTCGCCGTAGAAGCTCATCCACTCGGGGTCGGCGTCCGCGGGGCCCCGTTCGAAGAAGGCCTGCGCCCGGGCCAGGGCCCGCTCGCAGCTCACCCGGTCGGCGAGCCCCGCCCAGCCGCCCGCCTCGCGCAGCGCCAGCAGCGACATCAGCCGGGCCGACCCCACGGGCCGGGCGACGCGCTGCGCGGCCTGGGCGGCCCGGACCGCCTCGCGCGGGCGGCCCGCGTCCCGCGCGAGGAACGCCGTGTTGCAGAAGGCGTGCGCCTCCAGGCCGGGGTCGCCGGTCATCCGGGCGGTCGCCAGCGCCTCGGCGTAGTGGGAGCGGGCGTCGTCGAAGCGCCCCGAGTCGTGGGCCAGCCAGCCCACGGAGATGGCCAGTTCCCCGGCGCCCGAGTAGAGCCGGTCCGCCGTCGTCTGCCGGGTCGTGCCGGCGTCCAGCAGGGCGTAGGCGGCGCGCAGCGGGGCGGCGGCGCGACGGTAGAGGCCGTCGGCCCCGTGCCGGTCGTCCAGCAGCCGGATCCGGCGGACGGCTTCTTCCAGGGCACCCGCGTCGCTCGTCCCGGCGCGGCGCACGGGGCGCTGAGCCGCCGCGGCGTCGAGGGCGAGGCCGACAGGCCCCAGTGAGGCGGCGGCCACGGTGGCCCCTCCGCCGGTCATGAACGCGCGACGTAGCACGTCGCTCTCCTCGTAGGTGTCGTGCGGGTGGTGCGGGTCGTACGGGTACTGCGTTTCATACGGCTCACACGCTCCGCTGGTCTCACTCGTGGTGTTCGCCGGGTTCGCGGTGCGCGGCAGGGGCGCGTTCTCGGTGTCGCGCGCCCGGCGTCCGCGTACCGATGAGCGGGGCGCGAACCCGAGATCGGTGAGCGTGCGGCCTGGGAACATGTGCAGGAACACCCGTTCGTATGCGTAGTTGGGGCAGCGGATCTCGCCCGCCTCGACCCGGCCGATGTAGCGCGCGTCACAGCTGACCTGTTCGCCGATCTCGAGTCCGGCCCGGCGGACCGCCGCGGCGAACTCGGCCGGTGAGCGCTGTCCGCGCAGTCCCCGAAAGACGAGGTTCGGCCGTGCCGGCCGGTCGGGTCGGGACGAGGTCAGCGGTGACGACGCCATGGCCGGGTCCTCTCGTGCGAACCGTCGAACCATGCCGGATTCGAGGGGACTCGACGCGAGTTCGTCCACGGCGTGCGCCCCGTGTCCGGCGGGCAAGAACGTACCTGCTGTGATGAAGCCACCACGCTGGGTTTTGCTACAAACCGGATATCTCATCCGTGATCTGCCATGAAGTGCCATCCTTTGCGGCTGACATCGGCCGTAGCCGTTGACGATCTGCCGCGTTGAACTGTGCGGACCGGGAGGCCCCCGACTCCCGACCGCTCGTCCAAGCAGGGGTTTTCGTGGTGGAGGCCGGGATGGAGACCAGCCGGATCAACGATTTTCGTGACCAGTTGTGCAGACCGCCGGGCGCACCGGCCGGCGGCTGCGATGTGGTGACGGTGCCCGCCCGGCAGGGGCTGGAGGCGGTCGACATCCTGCGGCGCGGACCGGCCGACGCGGTGGGGCCCGTGCTGCACGACGGCGGTGACACCCTCGGCTTCCTGGTGCCTCCGGGGACGGCCGCCGCGTGGGACATGCCGGGGAGCACGTGCACGCGGACCGAGGGGCGTGGACCGGCGCGGGCGCCCGAGCCTCCCGTGGAGGGTTCGGACTGGCTGCTGCCGCCCGGCGAGGCGGACCTCGCGACCGACCCCGCGGTGCTGCGCGAGGCCCTGGGGGAGGCCGCCCGGATGATCCAAGCGGCGGACAGCTGCCGCTGAGGGCGCCTCCGCGGGCGACGCCCGCGATGCCGGGCCGGGGGAGTGTCCGGGGTCGGGGGAGTGTCTGGGGCGGTGAAGTGTCCCGGGCTGGCGGAGGGTTCGGGGTGGTGAAGTGTCCCGGGCCGGCGGAGTGTTCGGGGCGGGTGGAGTGTCCCGGGCCGGTGGACTGTTCGGGGCGGGTGGAGTGTCCCGGGTCGGCGGAGTCTCCCGGGCCGGGCGCGGGTGAGGTCGCTAACGCGTCCAGGGTCGCTGACGCGTCCGAGGCGATGGCGCGTTCAGGGTCGCTGACGCGTCCGAGGCCACCGGCACGTCCGAGGGCGATGGCACGTCCGAGGCCACCCGCGCGTCCACAGCCGTCGGCGGGTGCCTTCCGCTCAGCCGCCCACCCCGATAATGGCCCCATGGGAAAGTCCAGGGGCGGCCGGCGCCGGCAGGCCGGTGCGGAGGCCGTCGTCGAGAGCGTCGACGGCGGGCTCGCCGAGCTGATACCCGACCGCGAGCGGGCCCGGGCCTGGAGCCTGGTGATCGACGGGGCCCCGCAGTCGCACGTCGACCTGGACGACCCGTCCCACCTGTCCTTCGAGTACCAGCGCCGCCTCGGGCACGTCATCGACCTCGCCGCCCCGCCCGGCCGGCCCGTCCACGCGGTGCACCTCGGCGGCGGGGCCCTCACCCTGGCCCGTTACATCGCCGCCACCAGGCCCCGCTCCACCCAGCAGGTCGTCGAACGGGACGGCCCCCTCGTCCAGCTGGTCCGCCGGGAACTGCCGCTGGATCCCCAGGCGCGCATCCGGGTGCGGTCCGCCGACGCCCGCGAGGGCCTCGCCAAGGTGCCGGACGGCTGGGCCGACCTCGTCATCACCGATGTGTTCAGCGGGGCCCGGACACCGGCGCACCTGACCTCGACCGAGTTCCTCGACGACGTGCGCAGGGCCCTCAAGCCCGGCGGTGTCTACGCCGCCAACCTCGCCGACGGGCCGCCGCTCGCCCACCTGCGCGGCCAGGTCGCCACCGCCGCGGCCCGCTTCGAGCAGCTCGCACTGGTCGCGGACCCGGCGGTGCTGCGCGGCAAACGCTTCGGCAACGCCGTGCTGGTCGCCTGCGACCACCCGCTGCCCGTCGCCGAGCTGACCCGCCTCGCCGCCTCCGACCCGCATCCCGCCCGCGTCGAACACGGCAGGGCGCTCAGGGACTTCACCGGCGGGGCCGCACCCGTCACGGACCTCGCGGCGGTGGCGTCACCCGCCCCGCCGCCGTCGGTGTTCGGATGACCGCCGACGGCACGGACAGGCGCCGACGGGCACCGCTGAGCGCGTACGGCACTCAGTAGGTCCCGATCTGCACGCGGGGCGGTCCGTCGTGCCAGGTGCAGAACACCGACACCCGGTCCGCGCCCGAGGCGAACTCCACGCGGATCCACGACTCCGTCTTCCACACCTGCATCGACCAGCCCGCCCCGGGCGTCGCCGAGACGAGGGAGGCGGAGGTCTTCCCCAGGTCGAAAACGGCCCGGCCGCCTTCGGTGTCATAGCCCTTGACCCGGCCGGGGACGGCGGCCGGGGCGGTGCGGGGAGAGGGCGTCGGGGAGGGCGTGGAGGAGGGGCCCGGTCTCGCGGACGCGGACGCCGCAGGCGTGCCCGCCTCGCGCGGCTTCGGCGGACGTGTCCGTTCCGGCGGTGGGGCGGGCGCCTTCGGCTTCCGCGGGGACGACGTGCCGACGGCCTTGACGGGCAGGGCGCGCGGCGGGTCGTAGGCCGTGCCCGCCATCACCGTGTGGACACCCCACCACGACAGCGTGACCGCCGCGCCCGTGGCGAGCAGCCAGGCCAGTGTGTGGACGAGTCCTCTGCGCATCGCCGGCCATACTGCCTCACGCGTCCCGGGCGTTGTCCACAATCGGGTTCCTCCGAGGCCCGGTTGCCGCCGGCCGGGGAGTTGTCCACAGGCCAGCACCCGGCTGTTCGAGATGGCGTACGGTGCGGCGCATGGCAAGTGTGCTCGTGGTCGAGGACGACCCGTTCGTGCGCTCGGCGCTGATCCGGCACCTGACCGACGCCGCCCACACCGTGCGCAGCGTCGGGACGGCGCTGGAGGCGCTGCGCGAGGTCGCCCATGTCCGCTTCGACGTGGTGATCCTGGATCTCGGACTGCCCGATCTCGACGGGTCCGAGGCCCTGAAGATGCTGCGCGGGATCACCGACGTCCCGGTGATCGTCGCCACGGCCCGGGACGACGAGACGGAGATCGTCCGGCTGCTGAACGCCGGAGCGGACGACTACCTCACCAAGCCGTTCTCGGTCGAGCACCTGTCGGCCCGTATGGCGGCCGTGCTGCGCCGCGCCCGCTCCGGCGGCGCGGAGGGGGAACCGGCCCCCGCCCTCCAGGTCGGCGGCCTGACGGTCGACCCGCTGCGCCGCCGGGCGGAGCTGGACGGCACGCGCCTGGACCTCACCCGCCGTGAGTTCGACCTGCTCGCCTTCCTGGCCCGCCGCCCCGGCGTCGTCGTCCCGCGCAAGGAGCTGCTCGCCGAGGTGTGGCAGCAGTCCTACGGCGACGACCAGACCATCGACGTCCATCTGTCCTGGCTGCGCAGGAAACTGGGCGAGACGGCGGCCAACCCGCGCTATCTGCACACCCTGCGGGGCGTCGGTGTGAAGCTCGAACCACCGGGGGCGGGGGCGCCGCGATGAGGTGGGCCCTGGTCAAGGTGGCGCTGGCGGTGACCACCATGGTCGTGGTCGCCTTCGCCGTGCCGCTCGGGCTCGTCATCCGCGAGATGGCCCGCGACCGTGCCTTCTCGGGCGCCGAGCGGGAGGCCGCGGCCGTCGCCCCCGCTCTGTCCATCACCACCGACCGCGACCAGCTGGAGCGCGTCGTCGCATCCGCCGGCTCCGACGCCGGGATGGCCGTGCACCTCCCCGCGGGCGACGGCCGGGACGCCCTGCGGCTGGGGCGGGCACGCGCCGCCGATCAGGACGTCGAGGCCGTGCGGAAGCTGGGCCGCGCCTCCACCGCCGCCGTCCCCGGCGGCTCGGCCCTGCTCCAGCCGGTCGCGCTCAGCACCGGCAGGATCGCGGTCGTCGAGGTGTACGTGCCGGAGTCCGACGTCACCAACGGCGTCGGCACGGCCTGGGCGGTGCTCGGCGCGGTCGGGGTCGCGCTGATCCTCGGCTCGGTGGCGGTCGCCGACCGGCTGGGCGTCCGCATGGTCCGGCCCGCGCAACGCCTGGCCGAAGGGGCGCACGACCTGGGGGAGGGCCGCCTGGGCGCCCGGGTGCCGGAGGAGGGACCGCCCGAACTGCGGCTCGCGGCGGTCGCGTTCAACTCGATGGCCGACCAGGTCGTCCAGCTCCTGGCGAACGAGCGGGAGCTGGCGGCCGACCTCTCCCACCGGCTGCGGACACCCCTGACCGTGCTGCGGCTGAACACCGCCTCGCTGGGGCGGGGACCGGCCGCCGACCAGACCCGGAGCGCGGTGGAGCAGCTGGAGCGCGAGGTCGACACCATCATCCGCACGGCGCGCGAGGCCAAGCCCCAGACGGCCGCGGCCGGTCCGGGCGCGGGGTGTGACGCGGCCGAGGTGGTCCGGGAGCGGATGGCGTTCTGGTCCGCGCTCGCGGAGGACGAGGGCCGCACCTGGCGGGTGGCCGGGGCAGACCGGCCGGTGCGCATACCCGTGGCCCGCGGCGACCTGGCCGCCGCGCTCGACGCGCTGCTCGGCAACGTCTTCCGGCACACCCGCGAGGGCACCGCCTTCGCGGTCGACGTGCACAACGGCGAGGACGCGGTGATCGTCCTCGTCTCCGACGCGGGCCCCGGCATCGCCGACCCCGAGGCGGCGATGGCGCGGGGCCGCGGTTCCGGCAGCGACGGCTCGACCGGGCTCGGCCTGGACATCGTGCGCCGGCTCGCGGAGTCCACCGGCGGGGACGTGCGGATCGGCTCCTCGGTGCTCGGCGGCACCGAGGTGCGCATCCGGCTCCAGCTGGACGGCCGCGTCCCCGCGCGCGGAGGGCACCGCCAGCTACGGCGCCGCCGCCCCCGCGGACTGGCTGCCGTATACAACCGCTCCCGGACCCACTGACCGCTCTCGTGAGTGCCTTCACGTGTCGGTCACGTTTCGACAAATGAAGGGGACGGCTCTTGACGCATGACCGGACATGGGGCTGTCATTGCGCCACCGTGTTCGGTCAAGTTGATTTCTGGTCGATTAAGACGGGAATCACGCCACACCCTCGTGGCCGAACCCTGCCTTCAGGAGCCGTCCATGCACGACCTCTCTCCCTCCGGTTTCTCCCTCACCGCTCCCAGCCGCCGCACCCTGCTGCGCGGTGTGGGCGGCGCGGCCCTGCTCGGCGCGGGGATACCCCTGCTGAGCGCCTGCGGCGGCAGCGGCTCGTCCGCCGACCCGAAGACGGTCAGTCTCGGCTCGAACTCCTCCGACGCCGTGCCGAAGAAGGCGTTCGCCGAGATCTACGCCGCCTTCACGAAGAAGTCCGGCATCAAGGTCGACGTGAACACCAAGGACCACAACACGTTCCAGGAGCAGATCAACTCCTACCTCCAGGGCACCCCGGACGACGTGTTCACCTGGTTCGCCGGCTACCGCATGCAGTTCTTCGCCTCGAAGAAGCTGGCCACGCCGATCGACGACGTGTGGCAGAAGATCGGTGGCAACTTCCCCGAGGCCATGAAGAAGCTCAGCAAGGGCGAGGACGGCAAGTACTACTTCGTGCCGCTGTACACGTACCCGTGGGCGATGTTCTACCGCAAGAGCGTCTTCGCCCAGCACGGCTACAAGGTCCCCACCACCTGGGACGACTTCGTCGCCCTGTGCAAGCGGATGAAGAAGGACGGGCTGGTCCCGATCGCCTTCGGCGACAAGGACGCCTGGCCCGCGATGGGCACCTTCGACCAGATCAACTTCCGCACCAACGGCTACGACTTCCACGTCGAGCTGATGGCCGGCAAGGCCTCCTGGACCGACCCCAAGGTGCGCAAGGTCTTCGACCACTGGACGGAGATCCTGCCCTACCACCAGGACGGCGCGGTCGGCCGCACCTGGCAGGACGCGGCGCAGACGCTGGTGGCCAAGAAGGCCGGCATGTACCTCCTGGGCACCTTCGTCGGGCAGCAGTTCACCAACAAGGCCGACCTCGACGACCTGGACTTCTTCGCCTTCCCGGAGATCGACCCGCAGTTCGGGCAGGACACCGTCGAGGCCCCGACCGACGGCTTCATGCTCTCCAAGGCCCCGAAGAACCGCGACGGCGCCGTCAAGCTCCTGGAGTACCTGGGCACGCCCGAGGCCGAGCAGATCTACCTCAAGGCCGACTCCAGCGTGGTGGCCGCCTCCACCAAGGCCGACACCTCCTCGTACACGGCGCTGCAGAAGAAGTCCTACGAGATGATCTCGGGCGCGAAGAGCCTGACGCAGTTCATGGACCGCGACTCCCGCCCGGACTTCACCTCCACGGTGATGCAGCCCGCGCTGCAGAACTTCGTGCGCAACCCGAAGAACATCGACAGCATCCTCTCGTCGATCGAACGACAGAAGAAGACGATCTTCGCCTCCTCCTGACCGGAAACGGAGACTCGACGACTCGGATCTGACATGACTGCCACCCCCGCGAAGGCTCCGGAGTCGGCCACCCCGCCGGCTCCGGGGCCCGCCCCCACGTCCCGAACCGCCAAGACGCCGCACGGACACCGGCGGCTGCTGACCCGCCGCGACCGGATCACGCTCGGCCTGATGGCCGGGGTGCCGACGATCCTGCACGTGGCCCTGGTGTGGCTGACCGCGCTGGCCTCGATCGCGCTGGCCTTCACCACCTGGGACGGCATCGGCTTCGACTCCATCAGGTGGGTCGGCCTGCAGAACTTCCGGGAACTGTTCACCAGCAACCCGCAGTTCTGGCCCGCCGTCGAGCACAACGTCGTCTGGTTCGTGGTGCTCATCCTGCTGCCCACCCCCTTCGGCCTGTTCCTGGCCGTGCAACTGGACAAGAAGATCCGCTTCAGCCGCGTCTACCAGACCGCGTTCTTCCTGCCGGTCGTCATGTCGCTGGCGGTCATCGGCTTCGTCTGGCAGCTCATCTACAACCCCGACACCGGCCTGATCAACAGCGTCATCGGCGCCAACAAGCCCGGCCACTACATCGACTGGATCGGCGACCCCGACCTCAACCTCTGGGCGATCCTCGTCGCCGCGTCCTGGCGGCACGCCGGCTACATGATGATCCTCTACCTCGCCGGCCTCAAGAGCGTCGACCCGGCCCTGCGCGAGGCGTCCGCCCTGGACGGCGCGAGTGAGTGGCAGACGTTCAAGAACGTCATCTTCCCGACCCTGCGCCCCACCAACACCGTCGTCCTGGTCGTCACCATCATCGAGGCACTGCGCGCCTTCGACCTGGTCTTCGTGTTCAACAAGGGCGCCCAGGGCACCGAGCTGCTGTCGATCCTGGTCACCAACAACATCATCGGCGAGTCCAGCCGCATCGGCTACGGCTCCGCGATCGCCGTGGTCCTGCTGGTGATCTCCCTCGCGGTGATCATCCCCTACCTGATCGCCACCTTCCGGAAGGAGCGGCGCGCATGAGCTCCCACCCGTCGCCCACCACCACCCTGAACGTGGCGCCTCGCGCCGCCCCTTTGAACTCTGGCGCCCCGCGCACGCAGCGCACCCCGATCCGCCCCGCCCGGATCCTGCTGCACACCTTCCTCGTCGTCACCGCGCTGGCCTGGCTCGCCCCGCTGCTGTGGGCCCTGCTCGCGGCGATGCGGCCGTACGCGGAGACCAGCACCAAGGGCTACGTCTCCTGGCCCGACAAGCTCACTTTCGACAACTTCACAGGCGCCTTCCAGCAGTCGGACATGCTGCACTACTTCGGCAACACGCTGCTGATCGCGGTCCCGGCCGTGCTGCTGACGCTGCTGCTGTCGTCGATGGTCGCCTTCTACGTCAGCCGCTTCGACTTCCGCCTCAACCTGTTCCTGCTACTGGTCTTCACCGCCGGCAACCTGCTGCCCCAGCAGGTCATCATCACCCCGCTGTACCGGCTCTACCTGCTGATCGACCTGCCCGGCATCACCATGAGCGGCAAGCTCTACGACTCCGCCCTCGGCCTGGTCCTCATCCACGTCGCCTTCCAGTCCGGCTTCTGCGCCTTCGTGCTCAGCAACTACATGCGCTCCCTGCCCCATGAGCTGACCGAGGCCGCCCTCGTCGACGGCGCCTCCGTGTGGCGGCTGTACTGGCAGATCGTGCTTCCCCTGTGCAAGCCGGCCATGGCCGCCCTGGCCACCCTGCTCTCGATCTGGATCTACAACGACTTCTTCTGGGCCATCGTGCTCATCTCCACCGGCGAGAACATGCCCATCACCTCGGCGCTGAACAACCTTTCCGGCCAGTACTTCACCGACCCCAACCTCGTCGCCGCCGGAGCCCTCCTCACCGCGATCCCCACCCTGATCGTCTACTTCGCGCTCCAGCGCCAGTTCGTCAGCGGCCTCACCCTCGGCGCCAACAAGGGCTGAGCCGTCCCGGACGGAGAGGGGCGCGGCACTCCCCTGCGTGCCGCGCCCCCTTCCCCGTCGGTCAGAAGGCCTCCACCTCGGGCAGCGAGCCGGTCCGCGCCGCCCGGCCGTACCACTGGGCGCTCGTCTTCGGCGTGCGCTCCAGCGTCGCGTAGTCCACGTAGACCGCGCCGAAGCGCTTGCCGTAGCCGTACGACCACTCGAAGTTGTCCAGCAGGGACCACAGGTAGTAGCCGCGGACGTCCGCGCCGTCGGCGATCGCCCGGCGGACCGCCGACAGATGCCCGTGCAGGTAGGCGACCCGCTCCGGGTCGTGCACCCGGCCGTCGGAGTCGACCTTGTCGTCGTAGGCCGCGCCGTTCTCCGTGATGTACAGCGGCAGGCCCGGCGCCTCCCGGGTGTAGCGCATGATCAGCTCGTGCAGACCGGTCGGGTCGATCGTCCAGCCCATCTCCGTACGGTCGCCGGGTGTCTGGTGGAAGGCGACGTCGTCGGCGGCCGGCCAAGGCGAGTGGTCGCTCGCCCCGTGCCCGTCGGCGCGCGGCGCCTTCGCCGACGCGTCCGCGGCCGAGACCAGCGCGGGCGTGTAGTAGTTGAGGCCCAGCGCGTCCAGCGGCTGGTTGATCAGCTCCAGGTCGCCGTCCAGCACGTGGTCCCAGTCCGTCAGGCTCGCCGTCGCCACGTACAGCGACTCCGGGTAGGCGCCGTGCAGCATCGGGCCGTGGAACACGCCGTTGGCCAGGTCGTCGATCCTGCGGGCCGCCGCCAGGTCCGCCGGGTCCTGCGAAAGCGGCCGCACCACCGAGGAGTTGAGGCTGATCGCGACCGAGTTGCGGGCCGGCATCACCGACCGCAGCGCGGACGCGCCCAGCCCGTGCGCCAGGTTCAGATGGTGCGCGGCCCGCAGCGAGGCCGCCGGGTCGGTACGGCCCGGGGCGTGCACCCCGGAGGCATAGCCCAGGAAGGCGCTGCACCACGGCTCGTTGAGCGTGATCCACTGCTCCACCCGGTCGCCCAGCGCCTCGCCGACGATCTGCGCGTACTCCGCGAACCGGTACGCCGTGTCACGCTCCGGCCAGCCGCCCGCGTCCTCCAGCTCCTGCGGCAGGTCCCAGTGGTAGAGCGTGACGGCCGGCTTGATGCCCTTGGACAGCAGCTCGTCCACCAGCCGGCGGTAGAAGTCCAGACCCTTCTGCACGGCCGGGCCCCGGCCGGTCGGCTGCACCCGCGACCAGGAGACGGAGAAGCGGTAGGCCCCCAGGCCCAGCTCCGCCATCAGCGCCACGTCCTCGCGGTAGCGGTGGTAGTGGTCGACAGCGATGTCACCGGTCTCACCACCGGCGGTCTTGCCCGGCGTATGGCTGAAGGTGTCCCAGATCGACGGCGTACGGCCGTCCTCCCGCACCGCGCCCTCGATCTGGTACGCGGACGTCGCCGCGCCCCACAGGAAGGCGGGCGGGAAGGTCACGGGAGTGGCCGGGTTCTCGGAGTCAGGCATGGAAGCGCTCCCAAAGGGGGTCTTGTGGACCGACGAGCGGATGGGGGGAGGAGGAAAAGGGGCCGAGGCGGCAATGGCTCGACCCCCGGGAAGCAGGACTCAGCCCTTCACGGCGCCCTGCATGATGCCGCCGACGATCTGCTTGCCGAAGATCGCGAAGACGATCAGCAGCGGCAGCGTACCCAGCAGCGCGCCGGCCATGATCAGGGACTGGTCGGGCGTATAGCCGCGTCCCAGGCCCGCCACGGCCACCTGCACGGTCGGATTGCCGGTCTGGGTCAGGACCAGGAAGGGCCACAGGAAGTCGTTCCAGGTCTGCACGAACATCAGCATGCCCAGGACGGCCATCGCGGGCCGCGCGGTCGGGAACACCACGTGCCACACCACGCGCCAGCTGCTCGCGCCGTCCACGCGGGCCGCCTCGATGATCTCGTCCGGCAGCGCCTGGATCAGGTACTGGCGCATGAAGAACACACCGAACGCGCTCACCAGCGACGGGAAGATCACCGCCTGGAGCTGATCCGTCCAGTCGAGCTTGGCGACCATCATGTACAGCGGGATGATGCTGAGCTGCGGCGGCACCATCATCGTGCCGATCACGATCAGCATCGCCGCGCCGCGGCCCTTGAAGCGCAGCTTGGCGAAGGCGAAGCCGGCGATCGTCGACAGGAACACGATGGTGAACGACGAGATGCCGGCCACCAGCGTGGTGTTGAGGAACGCCTCGCCCAGATTGGCGTCCGTCCAGGCCACTTCGAGTTTGTCGAAGAGACCGGAGCCGAACCAGAACGGCGGCGGGGTCTGCGCCAGCCGCTGGTTGTCGCGCGAGGCGGCGATCGCCGTCCACACCAGCGGGAACAGCGAGATCACGGTGAACAGGGCGAGGATGACGTAGGCCACCGGGCCGGCGTGCAACTGCCCGCCCGCGCGTGCCGCCTTCATGCCACGTGAGCGCTTCGGCGGCTCGGGGACCGCGTCGGCCGGGGGTTTCATCAGGGTCGTCGTCACGGCCGGTTCTCCTTAGCTACTGGCGCGCAGCCGGCGCGAGATGACGTAGTTGACGACCCCGATCACGATGAGGATCAGGAACATCGTCCAGGCGATGGCGGAGGCGCGGCCCAGGTGCTGGTTGACCCAGCCCTGCTCGTACAGGTACAGGCCGAGCGTCTGGAACTGGTGCTGGGATCCGCCGGAGGCGCCCTTGTTCGCGTCGAACAGCAGCGGCTCACCGAACACCTGCGAGGCGCCGATGGTCGACACCACGACCGTGAACAGGATCGTCGGACGCAGCGAGGGCAGCGTGACGTGGAGGAACTGCCGCCAGCGGCTTGCTCCGTCCAGGGCCGCCGACTCGTACAGGTCCTGCGGGATCGCCTGCATCGCGGCCAGGTAGATCAGCGCGTTGTAGCCCGTCCAGCGCCAGACGATGATGCTGGACACCGCGATCTGGGACGGCCACTTGTCGTTCTGCCAGTCGACGTGGTCGAAGCCCACGGCGTTCAGCACCCAGTTGATCATGCCGTAGTCGCGGCCGAAGAGCAGCACGAAGACCAGCGAGGCGGCGGCGATCGACGTGGCGTAGGGCGCCAGCATCACCACGCGGTAGAAAGTGGAGCCGCGCAGCTTGTAGTTGAGGATGTGCGCCAGGCCCATGGCCATCAGCAGCTGCGGGACCGTGGAGATGATGCCGATGGTCAGGGTGTTCTTCGCCGCGTTCCAGAAGAAGTCGTCGTCGAAGATGCGGGTGTAGTTGCGCAGGCCCACCCAGGACATGTCCGTGGGGGCCGTCAGCTCCACCTGGTGCAGCGAGGCCCAGCCGGTGTACAGCAGCGGGAACAGGCCGAACGCGAGGAAGAGCAGGAAGAACGGCGAGACGAACGCGTACGGGCTCCACCGCATGTCGCGCTGCCAGCGGCGGGAGAGCCGGGCGCGCCTCTTGTTCGCCGCCTCGACATCGGCCGGCGGGCGGCCCGGGGCCGCGCCCCCCTCCTTCACGGGGGGCGCGGCGGTGTCGTGCCTCGTCGCCATTCCGGTCACTGGTCCAGGTTGTTGTCGATGGTCTTGACGGCCGTGTCCCACGCCTCCTTGGGCGACTTGCCCTGGGTGACGAGGATGACGCCGTTGTCCGTCAGGCCCTGCTGGATGATCTGGTCCTTCGGGCCGATGGTCTGCACCGGGCTGCTCTTGGCCGCCGCGGCGAAGATGGTGCCGATCGGCGCGTCACCGGTCATCTCGTTCTTGGCGCTCTTCACGGCTTCCGACTCGTAGGCGGCCGGGGTGCTCGGGAAGCTGCCCTGCACGGCGAACAGCTTGGCCTGCTGCTCGGGCGCGGTCAGCCAGGCGGCGAGCTTCGCGGCCTCCTCGGCGTTCTTGCCCGACTTGGGAACCGCCAGGAAGGAACCGCCCCAGTTGCCGGACTTCGGCGACGCGGCCACGTCCCACTTGCCCTTGGCCTCCGGCTTCGACTTGCCCTTGATGTAGCCGAGCATCCACGGCGGGCAGGACATCGCGGCGAACTTGCTGTTGGCGATCGTGGTGTCCCAGGCGGGCTGGAACTGTGTCTGGTTTCCGATCAGTCCGTCCTCGGCCGCCTTGGCGGTGAGGTCGAAGGCGGCCTTCACGGCCGGGTTCGACTTGTAGATGACCTTGCCGGAGGAGTCGTAGAAGCGGTCCTTCTCGCTGCTGAGGATCGCCTGGAGCAGACCGCCGGGGGAGTCCAGGAAGGTGGTGCCCTTCGGCGCCTTCTTCTTGTAGTCCTCGCCGACCTCGACCAGCTTCTTCCAGTCACCGGCCCACAGCTTGGCGACCTCCTCGCGGTCGGTGGGCAGACCGGCCTTCTCGAAGAGGTCCTTGCGGTAGCAGATGGCCATCGGGCCGACGTCCGTGCCCAGGCCGACGGTCTGGCCGTCCTCGGTGGTGCCCTGCTGCCACTTCCACTCCAGGTAGTCGCTCTTCTTGCCGTACTTGGAGAGGTCCAGCAGCTTCGCGGACTGCGTCTTGACGATCTCGGCGATGTTGCCGACCTCGACGCCCTGGATGTCCTGGAGACCGCTGTTGGTGGTCAGGTGGTTGACCAGCGTCGGGTAGTAGTTCTCGTTCCGCTCGACGACCGTCTGCTGGATGTCGATGTCCGGGTGGAGCTTCTCGTACTCCTTGTAGAGGCCGGCCTCCTCGAACCCGAAGGTGCCGAAGAGCCCCAGGGTGATCTTCGTCTTGCCACCGCCGCCGCCGCTGCCACCCGACGAGGAGCCGTCGTCTTTGCCGTCGTCGGCACAGCCGGCCAGCAGCCCGGCGCCCAGCGACGCGACGGCCGCCACGACCATCGCCTTGCGGGCGGTTCGGATGCGTGCTCGCATGTCGTCCTCCTGTTGCCCTGACGTGCCGACCCCCCGGCCAACTGCATGTGTCGGACCGTTTTACGCGTTTAAGGCTCGGGCGGGGAACGTGCGGGTTGTGTATGTGTCAGGTACTGTGGGAGCGCTCCCACCAGTGATGTGTTGAAGAGTCCCCGGTCCCGGCGGGGGTGTCAAGGGACCGGACAACGACAGACTCGTTCAGTTATCGGGCTGTTAACTGGACACCGGCCGGGACCGGTTGGTGCCCGCACCGGTGACATCAAGCCGCCCCGGATGCCGGTCGCGCCGGCTCGCGAGGCCGAAGCGGAAGGCCGGGGGCGGCGAGCCGACGGCGGCGGTCACAGGGCCGACGGGCCTGTTAAATTCCAGGCCAGTCGCAGAGTGCGGGCGTGGACGGGAAGGCGGAGCCCATGGCAACCCACGGAGCGCGGGGCCGAAGCGGTGGCCGGCCCACCCTCGAAGAGGTGGCGGCGCGCGCAGGTGTCGGGCGCGGCACCGTCTCGCGGGTGATCAACGGCTCGCCCCGGGTCAGCGACGCGACCCGCGCGGCCGTCGAGGCGGCGGTCGCGGAGCTCGGTTACGTCCCCAACACCGCGGCCCGGGCCCTGGCCGCCAACCGTACGGACGCGATCGCGCTGGTCGTGCCCGAGCCGGAGACCAGGTTCTTCGCGGAGCCGTACTTCTCCGACATGCTCAAGGGCGTCGGGGCGGCGCTGTCCGACACGGAGATGCAACTGCTGCTGATCTTCGCGGGCAGCGACCGCGAGCGCGCCCGCCTGGCCCAGTACCTGGCGGCCCACCGCGTGGACGGCGTCCTGCTGGTCTCGGTGCACGCGGACGACCCGCTGCCCGACCTGCTGGCGCAGCTGGAGATCCCGGCGGTGATCAGCGGCCCGCGCTCGTCCGCCGAGACCCTGCCCTCGGTCGACTCGGACAACTACGGCGGCGCCCGCCAGGCCGTCGAGCACCTGCTCTCCCGGGGCCGGAGCCGCATAGCGCACATCACCGGCCGCCTCGACGTCTACGGTGCCCAGCGCCGTGTCGACGGCTTCCGCGAGGCATTGAGCGACGCCGGCCGCTGGGTGGACGAGGGGATGATCGAGGCGGGGGACTTCACCGAGGAGGGCGGACACCGGGCCATGACCGCCCTGCTGGAGCGGCACCCCGACATCGACGCCGTGTTCGCCGCCTCCGACGTCACCGCCTCGGGCGCCCGCCGGGCGCTGCGCGAGGCGGGCCGCCGCATCCCGGAGGACGTGGCGCTCGTCGGCTACGACGACTCCGCCATCGCCCGTCACATGGAGCCGCCCCTCACCAGCGTCCGCCAGCCCATAGAGGAAATGGGGCGCCGGATGATCGACCTGCTGCTTTCGGAGGTCGCCGACCGCCGCCCCCTGGCGTCCCGGGGCCTGGAGCGCCGACAGATGGTCCTGGCCACGGAGTTGGTGTCCCGGGCGTCGTCGTGAGAACGGGCCACCGCCCGGACCGGACCGGGTGAACGGTTCACGGAGCCGGCCAGGGCGTGACGGCCGGTGAGCCGAGGCCGGGATGGCGCCGCAGGGCATCCACCCCGTCGGGCACGAAGAGCAACGTCCCGAGCGCCGCGTGCAACTCCGCCTCCCTCAGCCGGCCGTGCCAGGCGATCTCGGACGGGTCGGGTGTGAGGGGCTCCGCCACGACGGCCTCGTGCACACCGAGCCAGTAGGGCTGATCGCCCCGCGGCAGCAGAACGGTCCTGCTCGTCGACCCGTTCCACCCGCTCGCCCATGGGACTCACGGTCGCACGTCCTCACACCCGGGCCGGTGTCCGTCGTCGCAGCAGGTACACCGCCGCCGTCACGACCAGGACGGCCATGCACGCGATGAACACCAGCCCCGCCCCCTCCAGGCCGATCGGCCCGGTCAGCAGGCCGACGCCGATCACCGGCAGGGAGATGCCCGCGTAGGCCACCACGAACAGGGTCGAGATCACCGCCGCCCGCCGGTGCCCGGGGGAGGCCCCGGCCACCTCGGACAGGGCGCCGCGGAACGCCAGACCCTGGCCGATGCCGCCGACGAGCGCGCTGGCGATCAGCAGCGGCATCAGGTCCCAGCGCAGTGCTCCCGCGAGCAGCGCGAGACCGGCGAGCAGCCCGGCGCAGCCCAGCGGGAGGGAGCGCCGCACACCGACCCGGCCGACCGCGAGCTGTCCGGCCGTCGACGAGAAGAAGGCCAGCGCGACGATCAGCCCGCTCACGGCGTGGTCGTCCACGTCCAGGGACTGAGCGAGGAACGCCGGGCTGACCGAGGTGAACACCCCGAACAGGGCGAACCCGACGAAGGCGGCGGTGGCGGCGGGCCCGAACACCGCCCGCACCTGCGGCGGCAGCGCGGGCCGCTGCGGACGTACGGCGCGCAGCGGCTGCCGCTGCCGTACGGTCTCCGCGAGCCGCAGCAGGACGGCGGCCGAGGCGGCCACCAGGGCGAGATGGGTGACGAAGGGCAGATACAGCGGCCAGGGGGCGTACTCCGCGAGGACCCCGGAGAGCAGGGGACCGCAGCCGAGCCCGCCCATGTTGGCGGCCGTCGCCACGAACGTGGCCCGCGAGGCGCCGCCCTCCGGCGCCAGCTCCATCACGTACGCCGTGGCGGCCCCGGTGAACAGCCCGGCGGACAGTCCCGACAGCAGCCGCCCCGCGTAGAGCCAGCCGAGCCCCGTGGCACACAGGAAGCAGACGGCGCTCACCGCGGCGAAGCCCAGCCCGCACAGCAGGACCGGGCGTCTGCCCACGGCGTCCGAGGCGTCACCGACCAGGAGCAGCACACCGATCACGGCGAAGGCGTACAGCGCGTACACCACGGTGACCGTCAGCTCGGAGAAGCCGAACTCGTCCTGGTAGAGGGGATAGAGCGGAGTCGGCAGCGTGGTGCCGGCCATGCAGACGGCGAAGACCGCCCCGCTGAGCACACACGCGCGCCATCCTTGGCGTCCGTCCATGCCGCCGACCGTAGCCGCGCCCCTGGGGCGTCACCTCGATCGGCACGCTGGAAAACGCTTCAGCCGGTGGCCTCTTTCGAAGCCACCGGCTGAAGACTCAGGGTGAGTGACGGGACTCGAACCCGCGGCATCCTGGACCACAACCAGGTGCTCTACCAGCTGAGCTACACCCACCATGACCGGCGTGGAGATCAGTGATGTCCCCGACCGGCCGAGAAAAAGTGTACAGGGTCCGAAGGGGTGCTCGCGCCAGGCTTTCGCGGCGCCCCCCGACGGGCCCCTCGCCGGCCTACTGAGCAGGCAGGACGTGCTTGGCGGCGATCGTCCTCGCGGTGTCCGAGTCGGGCCCGGGCTGCGGGACGAACACGGCCTCGCGGTAGTACCGCAGCTCCGCGATGGACTCGCGGATGTCGGCGAGCGCGCGGTGGTTGCCGTTCTTCTGCGGGCTGTTGAAGTACGCCCGCGGGTACCAGCGGCGCGCCAGCTCCTTGATCGACGACACGTCGACGATCCGGTAGTGGAGGTAGTTCTCCAGCGTCGGCATGTCCCGCAGCAGGAAGCCGCGGTCCGTGCCGACGGAGTTCCCGCACAGCGGAGCCTTGCCCGGCTCCTTGACGAACTCCCGCACGTACGTCAGGACCTGCTCCTCGGCGTCCTTCAGCGTCGTGCCCCCGGCCAGCTCGGTGAGCAGCCCGGAGGCGGTGTGCATCTGACGCACCACGTCCGGCATCGTCTCCAGCGCCTGGTCCGGCGGCCGGATGACGATGTCCACGCCCTCGCCGAGCACGTTCAGCTCGGAGTCGGTCACGAGGGCGGCCACTTCGATGAGCGCGTCGTCCGACAGCGAGAGGCCGGTCATCTCGCAGTCGATCCACACCATGCGATCGTTCATGTGTCTAACCTTACGGCCCGCCGCCATCGGCCGGGCCGTCCGTACCGGGAAAGCCGGAGGGCCCGCGAGGAGACGTGCTCCTCACGGGCCCGGTGCCACCGGATCAGGGCGCGCTGCGCTGCCCGGGCAGGCTCCCCGACAGGGCCGGCGACTGGCCGACCGCGCTCGCCGCCGCCGTACGGCGGGACTGCAGCGGGACCGGGTGCTCCGGGTGCAGCGGGGCCGGCGCCTGGCCGGGCGGGCCCGGGTGATGCCCCGCGTGGCCCGCGTGCCCCGGCGTGCCGGACCCGGGAGCGCCCGGTGCGCTCTCGGTGTCCTGGGGCCGCTCGCCCTGCGGGCGCCGGGCACGGTACGCCGCCCGGTACGCGGCCGGGGACGAGCCCAGCTGACGGCGGAAGTGCCCGCGCAGGGCCACCGGCGACCGGAAGCCGCAGCGCCCCGCCACCTCGTCCACCGAGTAGTCCGACGTCTCCAGCAGCCGCTGCGCCTGGAGGACCCGCTGGGTGATCAGCCACTGCAGCGGAGCGCTCCCGGTCAGCGACCGGAACCGGCGGTCGAACGTACGCCGGCTCATGTACGCGCGGGCCGCCAGCGTCTCCACGTCGAACTGTTCGTGGAGGTGCTCCAGCGCCCAGGCGACGACCTCGGCGAGCGGGTCGGCGCCGATCTCCTCGGGTAAAGACCTGTCGAGGTAGCGCTCCTGCCCGCCGCTGCGGCGCGGCGGCACGACGAGCCGCCTGGCCAGGGCCCCGGCCGCCTCGTTGCCGTGGTCCGTGCGCACGATGTGCAGGCACAGGTCGATGCCCGCTGCGGTCCCCGCCGAGGTCAGCACGTCGCCGTCGTCGACGAACAGCTCACGCGGGTCCACGTGCACCGACGGATAGCGCTTGGCCAGCGTCGGTGCGTACATCCAGTGTGTCGTCGCCGGGCGGCCGTCCAGCAGGCCCGCCGCCGCGAGGACGAAGGCGCCGGTGCACAGCCCGACGATGCGGGCGCCCTCCTCGTGGGCGCGGCGCAGCGCGTCGAGCGCCTCTTCCGGTGGTGGGGAAGTGATCGAACGCCAGGCCGGTACGACGACCGTGCCCGCGCGTGAGATCGCTTCCAGGCCATGTGGTGCGGTGAGTTCGAGTCCGCCCGTGGTCCTCAGCGGACCGTCCTCGCCCCCGCACACCAATAGGCGGTAGCGCGGTACGCCGGCGTCCTGGCGGTCAACCCCGAACACCGACAGTGGTATGGAACTCTCGAAGATGGGGCCGCCGCTGAACAGCAGCACCGCGACGATCTCCTTGCGGCGTCGCCCGGAAAGCTTCCGGGCCGCGGCTTCCGGCGCGGCAGTGGAGTCGTGGCTCATAACTGCTAAGCCCCCCTCGGTGGTCGCGGCTCCTCGGTTGTGTCGCTCCTGCACGTTTCCCCTTGGTCCTGCACGAGTCCCCCGCCGTAGACAGTCAAGATCGAATCTACTGTGTCCGGTCGCGCCGAAGTGGCCGGTTCGGCACTCGGCACATTGTCGACTTGGCAACTTGGCGTGAAGCATTCGATCACGAAGCGTTGCACTCGTGGGGCGTGCAGGGAAGTGCGCCTTGTCGCGGTGGCCAATCCACGTAGGGTGCGCGGACCCCCGGAGGCCCTTTCCATGCAGGTCAAACGGGGGTTGGGGGGTGTGGGGACCGGGGGATGCGCAGAGTCCGGAAGTTGGCTGAAAAGCAGCGTGCGCGTGCGCGGAAACCGGTCAGCCGACCGGTGTATCCCCTCCGGTGTGCCGTCCACCCCGGTGCGACCCCGTTCCGGTGCGGTGGCGCCTGCCCCGGTGGGGCGCCCGGTCCTCGGCCGCGAGCCGGGCCGCGCCACGCTCGGACTGACGCAGCAGGACCCGGCAGGCGCCCGTGACGGCCGCGAGCCCGAGGGCCGTGCCGGCGGCACCGGCCAGAGAGGTGCCGTAGCCGAGGAGCACCACCGGGACGACCAGGCAGCTGAAGGCGGCCCAGCGCACCACGTCCGTCGCGGTGTCCCGCGGCGGCGGGGTCGCGCGGTCCGCCTCGGCGGCGGTGCGTGGTGCGGACATGCTGACTCCCTGTGGCGTGACTCACGGGGTTCAACGCGCGGCGGGGGCGTCGGTCACTGGCTGTTCCGGTCACCCTCGCGGGTAAGTGAATCCCGTGCAAACCGCCTGTACAGCGCAGCAACCATTGCGTTACGGGCGGTGCCTCGTGCATGCTCCCTGGAACCCGCACGCACCGTGAGCGGGATCTGGGCTAAGGAGGCGTGCCGCCGTACCCTTGGGGGTATGGGGTTGGGAAGACCATTCCCGGACACAGCTCCGCCGCACACTGTTGTCCCTCCCGTATAAGGATCACAACGCCGAGACAGCCATGGCCGGTCACGAATTCTTCGAACCCGCGGACCGCAAGCGGCCCGTCGCCGATCCCACGGCGGCCGAGCCCCTCGCGGCGGAAGAGCCACGCCATTCCTGCGATCCCGCCTTCAAGCACGGGGTCGTCGTCGGCTTCGACGGCTCCACGTCCAGTGAGCGTGCCCTGGCATACGCGATCGGCATGGCCCATCGCTCCCGGTCGGGCCTGATCATCGTCCACGTCGCCAACCGGCTGCCGACCACGGTGTGGGCGGGCTGCGAGCCGCCCGTCTTCGTGGACGTGCCCGACCACCGCACCGAGGTGCTCGGTCTGGAGCTGGCCTGCGCGGACTACCTCGCCGAAGTGCCCTGGATCCTGGTCGAGCGGGGCGGCGACATCTGCCACGAACTCGAAGAGGTCGGCCGGGAGTACGAGGCCGACGCCATCGTCGTCGGGTCCACCCACGGCATCGTGGGCCGCATCTTCGGCTCGGTCGCCGGGCGGCTCGCCAAGCGGGCGCAGCGGCCCGTCATCGTCATCCCCTGACCGTCACGCAGCGGCAACTCCCTTGTGCGCCACGCGAATCTACTACCGCGTAGAGGTGTTTGTGCCCTTGTGAAGGGCATATACGGAACACCGCACAACTGCACATGCACGAAGGGAGCCCGCCGTGGACAAAGACGTCTCCGCGGGAAGCGGAATCACGACCGTGGCCGGTCGACTCGCCCTCGCCATCACCCTGTTGGCCTTCGGGCTGGGGCACACCGCCCTGATCGACGGTGTGTCAGCCTCTGACGCCGCGTCAATCGCCCAGTATGTGGGCGGAGTCGCCCTCTTCGCCGCCGGCCTTGTGGCCCTGCGCGAGGGGGACGCCGCCGGTGGGACGGCGTTCACGGTGCTCGGGGCCCTGTGGTTCACCTGGGCCGTGACCGAGGTCGCCTCCGGTAACGAGGCGGGGTTGTTCCTGCTGTTGTTCGCCCTGGTGGCGCTGTCCCTCACCGTCGCGGGCGGGGACCAGCTCGGACAGGGCGTGTACGGGCTGTTCTTCGTGTCGCTGATCCTGCTCGCGATCGCCGCGTTCGCGGGCAACGGCGGGCTGGCGAAGGTCGGGGGCTGGTTCGCCGTCGCCGCGGGCGCGGTGGCCTGGTACGCGGCGACCGCCGCGTTGGCGCACTGGCCCACGGCACTTCCACGACGCGCTGCCGGCCGGGGCGTGACGGCCACCGGTTAGCTGCGCAGGCCGGGGAGTTGGGCGGCTTCCCGGCGATGAAACGGACCCCCCGTGCGTGGTGGCAGCACGTGGGGGTCCGTCCTCATGTGATGGCCTGTGCGGGTGCGTGGGGGCCTGTCGCGCAGTTCCCCGCGCCCCTAGAAGAGGGTCACCTACTCAACCGTCACCGACTTCGCCAGGTTCCTCGGCTTGTCGATGTCGCGGCCGAGGGCCAGCGCCGTGTGGTAGGCGAGGAGCTGGAGCGGGATGCCCATCAGGATCGGGTCCAGCTCGTCCTCGTTCTTCGGGACGACGATCGTCTCGTCGGCCTTCTCCTGGTGCTGGTGGGCCACCGCGAGGATCTTGCCGCTGCGGGCCTTGATCTCCTCCATGGCGGCGCGGTTCTTCTCCAGCAGGTCGTCGTCGGGGACGATGGCGACCGTCGGGAGGGCCGGCTCGATCAGGGCCAGGGGGCCGTGCTTGAGCTCGGATGCGGGGTAGGCCTCGGCGTGGATGTACGAGACCTCCTTGAGCTTCAGGGACGCCTCGCGGGCCACCGGGTAGCCCCGGACGCGGCCGATGAAGAGCATCGAGCGGGCGTCGGCGAACTGCTGGGCCAGCTTCTTGACGTCCTCCTCCTGCTCCATGATCTCGGCGATCTGCGCGGGCAGCTTGCGCAGGCCCTCGATGATCCGCTTGCCGTCCCGGACCGAGAGGTCACGGGTGCGGCCGAGGTGCAGGGCGAGCAGGGCGAAGGCGACCGTGGTGTTGGTGAAGCACTTGGTGGAGACCACGCAGACCTCGGGCCCGGCGTGCACGTAGATGCCGCCGTCCGCCTCGCGGGCGATCGCCGAGCCGACCACGTTCACCACGCCCAGGACGCGGGCGCCCTTGCGCTTGAGCTCCTGCACGGCGGCCAGCACGTCGTAGGTCTCACCCGACTGGGAGACCGCGACGTAGAGGGTGTCGGGATCGACGACCGCGTTGCGGTAGCGGAACTCCGAGGCCGGCTCGGCGTCGGCGGGGATGCGGGCCAGCTCCTCGATCATCTGGGCGCCGATCATGCCCGCGTGGTACGAGGTGCCGCAGCCGAGGATCTTCACGCGGCGGATGCGCCGGGCCTCGCGGGCGTCCAGGTTGAGGCCGCCCAGGTGCACGGTGGAGAAGCGGTCGTCGATGCGGCCGCGCAGCACGCGGTCCACGGCGTCGGCCTGCTCGTGGATCTCCTTGTGCATGTAGGTGTCGTGGCCGCCCATGTCGTAGGAGGCGGCCTCCCACTCCACGGTGGTGGGCTCGGCGGTGGTGCGGGTGCCCTCGGTGGTGTAGGTACGGAAGTCGTCGGCCTTGAGGGTGGCCATCTCGCCGTCGTCGAGGGTGACGATCTGGCGCGTGTGGGCGACCAGGGCGGCGATGTCGGAGGCGACGAACATCTCCTTCTCGCCGATGCCCAGGACGACCGGCGAGCCGTTGCGGGCGACGACGATGCGGTCGGGGAAGTCGGCGTGCATCACGGCGATGCCGTAGGTGCCCTCGATCAGCCGGAGGGTCTCGCGGACCTTGTCCTCCAGCTTGGGCGCCTGCGAGCGGGCGATCAGGTGGACCAGGACCTCGGTGTCGGTCTCGGAGAGGAACTCGACGCCGTCCGCCTCCAGCTTGCGGCGCAGGTCGGAGGCGTTGTCGATGATGCCGTTGTGGACGACGGCGACCCTGCCCTCGGCGTCCAGGTGCGGGTGGGCGTTCACGTCGGACGGGGCGCCGTGGGTGGCCCAGCGGGTGTGGGCGATGCCGGTCGTGCCCTTGAAGCGGGCCGGGACCTTGGCCTCCAGGTCGCGCACGCGGCCCTTGGCCTTGACCATCTTCAGGCCGGACGTCTTCGGGGACGTGACGACGATGCCCGCGGAGTCGTAGCCGCGGTACTCCAGGCGCTGGAGGCCCTCCAGGAGCAGGGGCGCGACGTCACGCTTCCCGATGTAACCGACGATTCCGCACATGTATACGTATTCCTAGCCGTAGACGATGCGCCGCAGCTGCCGGAGCGAGAGCTCAGGCGGGGCCACCGCGCGGTATTTGAGATCCGCCTCGATCCGCTCGAAGATCGCCGCGTTCACCAGGCCCTGGGCCTGGAGCTCGCGGTGGCGGCGACGGACGTACTCCTCGGTCGTCTCGTCGAAGTAGGCGAGCACGTCCTGGATCACGCGCAGCGCCTCGCCCCGGCTGAGGGCGGTGGACCGCGTCAGATGATCAACGAGTTCGTCGTGCACTCGCTAGATCCTGGGCTACCGGCGGCGCTTTCGCAAGAAATCTGCCCGGTTTCGGGCAGACGCCTGTGGCGAGTCTTTGGGAGAACATTGAACCCGTCATGAGGGCTTGTTCGTGCGGCGTCCACCGGACGTCCGGCGTCCCGTTGCCCGGGGCGTCGATTTTTGGACGCCATGGACACTCCTCGTATGGGCGTACCCGAGCGGCTCGCCGAGCGCATGAGCATGGCCGAGCAGCACGAGTACCTGCGCGCCCGGTTCTCCCGGCGCACGATGATCAGAGGCGGCGCCGTCACGCTCGGCGCCGTCACGGGTGGCGCGTTCGTGCCGGGCGCCACCGCCCAGGCCGCCGTTCCGAGCGGCCGCCCCGGCGGCGAGACCGTCGACGGGGCTCACGTCGCCCCCTTTGGCCGCCACCTCGCCTACGGCGCCGACCCGCGCACGGAGATGACGGTCTCCTGGCAGGTCCCGGTCGCCGTCAAGAAGCCGTTCATCCGGATCGGCGCCCACCCCTGGGACCTCTCCCACAAGATCGACGCCGAGGTCCGCACCCTCTTCACACCCGCCGGTGTCGGAGCGAGCGGCAACCACACCCAGTACTACGTCCACGCCAGGCTGACCCACCTGCGCCCGGGCCGGACCTACTACTACGGCGTCGGCCACCAGGGCTTCGACCCGGCCGCACCGCACCTGCTGGGCACCCTCGGCACCTTCACCACCGCCCCCGCGCACAAGAAGCCGTTCACCTTCACCGCCTTCGGCGACGAGGGCGTCAGCTACCACGCGCTGGCCAACAACAGCCTGCTCCTCGGCCAGAACCCGGCCTTCCACCTGCACGCCGGTGACATCGCCTACGGCGACCCGGCCGGCCAGGGCAGGACCGACGACACCGGCTTCGACTCGCGCGTGTGGGACCAGTTCCTCGCCCAGACCGAGTCCGTCGCCAAGTCCGTGCCGTGGATGCCCGCCTACGGCAACCACGACATGGAGGCCTGGTACTCGCCCAACGGCTACGGCGGCGAGGAGGCCCGCTGGACCCTCCCGGACAACGGCCCCGACAAGAAGAACCTGCCGGGCGTCTACTCCTTCGTCTACGGCAACACGGCCGTCATCTCGCTCGACGCCAACGACATCTCCTTCGAGATCCCGGCCAACCTCGGCATCTCCGGCGGCACCCAGACGAAGTGGCTGGAGGCCCAGCTCAAGAAGTACCGGGCCGCGCACGACATCGACTTCATCGTCGTGTTCTTCCACCACTGCGCCTACTGCACCTCCACCTCCCACGCCTCCGAGGGCGGGGTCCGCCAGGAGTGGGTGCCGCTGTTCGAGAAGTACACCGTGGACCTGGTCATCAACGGCCACAACCACCAGTACGAGCGCACCGACGTGATCAAGGGGAACAAGGTCACCAAGAAGCTCCCCATCGGCGGCACGGCCTACCCCGAGACCGACGGCGTGGTCTATGTGACGGCCGGTGCGGCGGGCCGCAGCCTGTACGCGTTCAGCGCTCCCCTGTCCTACGAGGGCAACGAGCACGAGGTGGACTCCGTGGCCTCGTTCGTCAACCTCAAGGGCGGCAAGCAGAACGAGACCGTCACCTGGTCCCGGGTGCGCTACCTCGACTACTCCTTCCTGCGCGTGGACGTCACCCCCGCGCCGAAGGGCCGTCTGACCACGCTGAAGGTGCGGGGCATCGCCGAGAACGGGGACCAGGTCGACCACTTCACGGTGGCGCGCCGGGCGAAGTAGCGCCCCCGGGTGTCACATGCGCTTGAGGACCGCCTGCTTGGCGAGGGCGAACTCCTCGTCCGTCAGTACGCCGGTGCGATGCAGTTCACCGAGCTCGCGCAGGCGGCGCAGCAGGGCGTCGTGGTCGTCCTCGGCGGACGCGACCGGAGGAGAGGGCAGTTCCGGTCGCGAGTCCACCGGATGGGTGGCGGCGGCCCGGGCCGGGTGCGGAAGCCTCGCCTGGACCGCCGCCGCGACCAGTGCCATCAGCGGGTCCTTCTTGAAGCCCCACAGCTCCACGGCGTTGGGGTCGTACTTGGCCGGGGTCTTGGCCGGGGCGTTCCGCACGATGAAGCGGAGGTGGCCGTTCTCCAGACCGGCCGCCGGGTGCCACTCCACGCCCGTGATGTCGCCGAGCGCGAGTGTGCGGGCGCCGGCGGCGGCCTTGGCGTCCTCGGTCTTCCAGTTCCACTCCAGGTGTATGCGCTCGCCGTCGAAACGGGCGGTGCCGTCCCCTGCGGAGACCGACAGGGGGACGGAGGGGCCGGGAAGCAGATACGTGTCGACCGGCCCGGCGGGGACCTGGTCGAGGAGCAGGGCACTGCGGACCTCGTCCACGACGTACTCGGCGACGCCGTAGCGGTCGGTCTCCACCATCAGCTGGTACGGGTCGTGGGGTTCGGTGAGCCGGCCGCCCGTGGCCTGCAGCAGCGGATCGGCGCCGTCGCGCAGCCGCAGCCTGAGCCGCCCGGCCTTCTTGCCCTGCTCGAAGGAGACACCGGCCAACGCCCCCAACGGCACGACCACTTCACCCAGTTCCTTGCGCAGCAGGCTGACGTTCTTGTCCCGTCCCGGAGTCAGCCGCAGCGCGTCGCCGTCGAAGGCCCATGTGCCGTCCCTCTGGATGATTTCCGCCATGGGTCGACATCCTCCCCCTCTGAATGAGTGAGATTCCAACCCTATGCGGGTCGAGGTTCACGGGCGCTTTCGCGCATGACGTCGATCAGCAGCACCCTTCAGAGTGACCGGCGGAGCGGTTGCCCTGCGCCCCCGAAGGGACGGGCACCCCGGAGGACCGTACTCCGGGGTGCCCGTCCGTCTTCGGGGTCAGAAGCCCGCGATCGGGTTCTTCAGGGTGCCGACCAGCTGGAGGGCGCCGGACGGGTCCGACAGGTCCACCATCTGCTCGTTGTTGCGGAGCTGGAGGCGGTTGAGGCAGGAGAGGGCGAACTCCGGGGCGAACATGTCGTACTGCGCGAACCGGTCGGCGAGTTCGGGCTTGGACTCCTGGTAGGCGCGGGTGACCTCCGCGACCGTGCGCCAGAAGTCGTCCTCCTCCAGGACGCCCTCCGTGGCGAGGTTCGCCGCGAGGAAGCGGAAGAAGCAGTCGAAGACGTCCGTGAAGATCGACAGGAGCTTCTTGTCCTCCGGGACCTCCACCCGCAGCCGCTCCACCGTCGGCGGCAGCACCGCGTCCGGGTCCATGACCGCGATCTCCTCGGCGATGTCCTTGTAGATCGCCCGCTGCACCACCCCGTCCTTCAGCACCAGGATGACGTTCTCGCCGTGCGGCATGAACACCAGGTCGTAGGCGTAGAAGCTGTGCAGGAGAGGCGTGAAGTAGGCCTCGAGGTAGCGGCGCAGCCACTCCGTCGGGGCGAGGCCCGACTGCTCGATCAGCGCGCCGGCGATCGACGCGCCCTGGTCGTCGACGTGGACCAGGGACGCCATCGTTGCCAGGGACTCGCCCTGCCCGAGCGACGGCACCGGGCTCTCCCGCCACAGCGCGGCGAGCATCTTGCGGTAGGGCGAGTAGCGGTCCGTCGCCTGCTCGTACTCCAGGTGCCGGTAGCCGACCGCCGCGCGCTCCCGGATGATCGACAGGCCCGTGGCCTTCAGCACCGGGTCGCCCTCGATGAGCTGGGCGAGCCAGTCGTTGATCGCGGGCGTGGCCTCCATGTACGCCGCCGACAGACCGCGCATGAAGCCCATGTTGATGACCGACAGGGCGGTCTTGACGTAGTGCTTCCCGGGGCTGGTCCGGTTGAAGAAGGTCCGGATGGACTGCTGGGCCAGGTACTCGTCGTCGCCCTCGCCCAGGCACACCAGGTGCCGGCGCGCGACCTCGGCGGCGAAGGTGACGGAGAGCTTGTTCCACCACTGCCAGGGGTGCACCGGGATGAACAGGTAGTCGGCCGGGTCGAGGTCCTGCTCGCGAAGGACGGCCCGGAAGCGCTCGACGGTCTCGCCGCCCAGCTCCTCGCGCAGGAACGACTCGTACTCGATGCCGACGCCGGCCGTGAACGCCGCCCGTGACCGGTGCGCGGCCAGCCACACCAGGCGGACCGGGCTCGCCGTCTCCGGCGCGTACGACAGGTACTCGTGGACACCGAAGCCGAGCCGCCCGTTGTTGGCGACGAAGCAGGGGTGGCCCTCGGTCATCGAGGTCTCGATGGTCTGGAAGTCGCCCCGGGCCAGTTCGGCCGCCGTCGCTTTCGGCTTGGTGAGCTTGTAGCAGGTGCCGGAGAGGGTGGAGGAGATCTCCTCCAGGTAGACCGGCAGGATGTCCTCGCTCAGGCCCAGGGACTTCTGGAGTTCGATGAAGAAGTCCAGTGCGGCCAGCTCGAGTTCGGCGCCGTCCCGGTGCCGGGTGATCGAATCGGCGTCGACCTGCCAGTGGTCCAGGGCCCGGCGGGCGGCCGAGAAGCGGTAGACCGTCAGGCCGTCGTCGCTGCGCACGACGTATCGCTCACCGTCCCGCTCGGGGGTGATCAGCCGCTCGTGCGCGAACTCGGCGAGCGCCTTGCGGATCAGGAGGCGGTTGGCCCGCGCCCAGCGGTGGGGGGACAGATGCGCTACGGCGTCGGACAGGGTCATACGGCTACTCCTCGGGCGGCCAGGAACTGCTCGCGCGTGCAGAAGCTCAGCAGCGCGCGCTTCTCCGGCTTGTCGATCTCGCGCTCGGCCACGAAGCCGACGGCCTCGTTCAGCGCGTGGACTGCCTTGTTGCTCACGTCGGGCTCCACCACGACCCGCCGGGTGCGCGGGTCGGCGAACAGCTCGTCCATCACGGCGGTGATGACGGCCCTGGTGAAGCCGTGGATCGGCCGGTCGGTCGGCGCGACCAGGAAGTGCATGCCGACGTCGCCGGGCTCCGGGTCGTACAGCCCGACCAGCTCCACGTACCGGGGGTCGTACGTCTCCATGAGGAAGGCGGGCACGCCGTCGTGGAGGCCGATGTACGCGTGGTGGTGCTCGTGGGCCGCGATCCGCATGTACTCGCGCTCGACGTCCTGGAGCGCGGCGTCCTGCATCATCCAGTAGGCCGCCTTGGGGTGGGTGACCCAGGAGTGCAGCAGCTCGGCGTCCTTCAGCGGGTCGAGCGGGCGGACGGCGAGCGTTCCGATGCCCGTGGTGCTCATACGGCGAACTCCTGGAACGCGATCGTCTTCTCCACCGGGTAGTACTCGCTGCCGAGCAGCTCGCGGATGATGTACGCGTTGCGGTACGGGCCCATGCCCAGGTCGGGGCTGGTGATGCTGTGCGTGTGGACGCCCGCGTTCTGCAGGAAGATCCCCCGGCCGGTGACGTCGATGGCGTAGTTGCGGGCGACGTCGAAGTTGCCCCGGGAGTCGTAGACCAGCCGGTCCTTGACGGGGGCCAGGAACTCCGGCTCGGCGTACTTGTAGCCGGTCGCCAGGACCAGGCCCTGCGACTCCAGCTCGAAGTCCTTGCCCTGCTCCTCCTGGCGGAAGCCGAGGGTGTACGTGCCGTTCTCGTACCGGGCGCTGTTCAGCGAGGAGTTGGTGAGCAGGCGGGTGGGGACGGGGCCGGTCAGGTTCTTCTGGTAGAGCAGGTCGAAGATCTCGTTGATCAGGTCGCCGTCGATGCCCTTGAACAGGCCCTTCTGCTCGGCCGTGAGGCGGTAGCGGGTCGCCTCGGGCAGCTCGCGGAAGTAGTCGACGTACTCCGGGGACGTCATCTCCAGCGTGAGCTTGGTGTACTCCAGCGGGAAGAAGCGCGGGGAGCGGGTGACCCAGTTCAGCCGGTAGCCGTGGACGTCGATCTCGCTGAGCAGGTCCTGGTAGATCTCGGCGGCGGACTGGCCCGAGCCGACCAGGGTGATGGAGTCCTTCTTCTGCAGCTCCGCCTTGTGGCTCAGGTAGCGGGAGTTGTGGACGAAGTCGCCGTCCAGGCCCTGGCAGGCCTCGGGTATGTGGGGCGGGGTGCCGGTGCCGAGGACCAGGTGACGGGCCCGGTAGGTGTCTCCGGCGGTCGTCCTCACGACGTAGAGCTCGTCCTCGTACGTCACCTGCGCGACCGTGGTGCCGAAGCGGATGCTGCTCAGTTTGCCCGCGGCCCAGCGGCAGTAGTCGTCGTACTCGACGCGCAGCGGGTAGAAGTTCTCGCGGATGTAGAACGAGTACAGTCGGCCCTTCTCCTTCAGGTAGTTCAGGAAGGAGTACGGGGACGTCGGGTCGGCGAGGGTGACCAGGTCCGACATGAACGGGGTCTGGAGGTGGGCGCCGTCCAGGAACATGCCCGCGTGCCACTCGAAGTCGGGCTTCGACTCCAGGAAGACGCCGTCGAGTTCGTCGATCGGCTCGGTCAGGCAGGCCAGGCCGAGGTTGAAGGGGCCGAGCCCGATCCCCACGAAGTCGTGGGTACTGCTTCGGTTGTCAGGACGCGCGGTCAAGGGACTCTCCCAGGTACTGCTCGGCGTGGCCGGCGATCAGATCGAGGACGGCGGCGATGTCGGACGCCTGCGTCTCGGGGTTGAGCAGGGTGAACTTCAGGAAGTGACGGCCGCCGACCTTGGTGCCCGCGACGACGGCGTCACCGGAGGCGAACAGGGCCTTGCGGGCGTAGAGGTTGGCGCGGTCGATCTCGGCGGGGTCGGTGACGGCCGCCGGGATGTAGCGGAAGACGAGGGTGGACAGGCTCGGCTCCACGACGACATCGAAGCGCGGGTCGGCCGCGAGCAGCCGCCAGCCTTCCCGGGCCAGCTCGCACACCTCGTCGAAGAGCTGCCCGATGCCGTCGGCGCCCATGGTGCGCAGCGTCATCCACAGCTTGAGGGCGTCGAAGCGGCGGGTGGTCTGCAGCGACTTGTCCACCTGGTTGGGGATGCGCTCCTCCACCATGCGCCGCGGGTTGAGGTACTCGGCGTGGTACGTGGCGTGGCGCAGCGTGGCCGCGTCCCGCACCAGCACGGCCGAGGAACTCACCGGCTGGAAGAAGGACTTGTGGTAGTCGACGGTGACCGAGTCGGCGCGCTCGATGCCGTTGATGCGGTCCCGGTGCTTCAGGGAGGCCAGCAGGCCGCAGCCGTAGGCGGCGTCGACGTGCATCCAGGTGCCGAACTGCTCGCACAGTTCGGCGATCTCGGGCAGCGGGTCGATGGAGCCGAAGTCGGTGGTGCCGGCGGTGGCGACGACGGCCATGGGGACGAGGCCGTCCTCGGCGCAGCGCTCCAGCTCACGGGCGAGCGCGACGGTCCGCATGCGCTTGTCCTGGTCGACGGGTATGGAGACCACCGCGTCCGGACCGAGGCCGAGCAGTTTCGCGGACTTCTTCACGCTGAAGTGGCTGACCTCGGAGGCGAAGACGCGCAGCGTGGCCAGATCCTCGGTCTTGGCCTCCTCGCGGGCGAGCAGCAGCGCCTGGAGGTTGGACTGGGTGCCGCCGGAGGTGAACACGCCGTCGGCGGCGGGGCCGAAACCGATGCGGCCGGTCGTCCAGTCGATCAGCTTCCGCTCGATGAGCGTGCCGCCGGCCGACTGGTCCCAGGTGTCGAGCGAGGAGTTCACGGCGGACAGGACGGCCTCGCCGAGCACCGCGGGGATGACGACCGGGCAGTTGAGGTGCGCCAGGTAGCGGGGGTGGTGGAAGTAGATCGCGTCCCGGAGGTAGACCTCCTCCAGTTCGTCGAGCACCGCGGCGGTGTCGTGCAGCGGCCGGTCGAGGTCGATCGCGTCGATGCGGGGGGAGAGGGCGTCGACGGTGATGCCGGTGAACGGCCGGTCGGTGGCGGCGAGTTTGGCGGCCACCCGCTCGACTCCTTCGGTCACGGAGCGGCGGTAGTGCTCCGCGGTGGTGTCGTTGAGCAGGTGCGAGCGCATGTGGGGGTCCTCCGGTGGGGACGATCCGGTGTGGGACGGGACGGGTTGATCTCCGGCGTCCAAAACTTAGGTAAGCCTAACCTAAGTTGATCGAGGTGTGAGCAGGGGCTGCCGTGACCATGGTCACTCGTGTCACCCCGGCCCTGGCGAGCGGCTATGCCTCGGCCCGCAGCTGCTCCTCGCTCACGCCGCGCCGCCAGTAGCCGACGAACGTGACCCGGCGGCGGTCGATGCCGCGCTCCCGCACGAAGTGCCGGCGCAGCTCCTTGACGCACCCGGACTCACCGGCGATCCAGACGTACGGCCGCTCGGCGGGCGGCAACGGGGCGTCCCGGAGGACGTCGAGGGCCAGGGGAGACCCCTCGGCACTCCGCTCGTCCCGCACGAGCCAGGTGACCTCGGCGTCGGCCTCGGTCACCAGGTCCTGGATGTCGCCGGCGTGGGGGACCTCCAGCCAGACCCGGGCGCGGGTGCCGGCCGGCAGTGCCTCGACGATGGCGCAGGCGGCCGGTACGGCGGTCTCGTCGCCCCAGACGACCACGAGGTCGGTGTCCTCGGGCGGCCGGAAGCGGATAGCCCGGTTGTCGGCGACGGCCGGGCCGAGCAGCAGGACCCGGTCTCCGGCGCCGGCCCGGGCGGCCCAGCGGGAGGCCGGGCCGGCCTGCACGGACGCGCCCGGCCCGATGCCGTGCAAGGCGAAATCGATGTCGATCTCGTCCGGGTCCCGGCGCAGGCCGCGCAGGGTGTACGAGCGCATCACGGCCCGTACGTCGTCCGGGAGTTCACGCCAGCCCTGCCACCAGCCGTCCCCCAGTTCGAGCGGCACGACCGGCTCGCTCTGCCCCGGGTGCGGCAGGAACAGCGACAGCGACTGGTCCTGCCCGGCGGAATGGAAGGCGTGCAGATCGGGCCCTGCGAAGGTGACCCGCACCAGGGACGGCCCGAGCCGCCTCGTCCGTACGACTTGGAGGGAGAAGAAACGGAACGGGGCGGCTACGGCGGTGGTCACGTGCGGCTCCTGAACGTCAGGAAGGGGCGGGGGTCGGACGACCTGCCGGGCGGGGCCGGCCGACCATCTCGGTGGGAGATGGGGTGACTTGCTCGGCAGGGGGGCGGGTGACCTTCTGGACGGGAGGTCGGGCGATCTGCTCGGCAGGGGGCCGCGTGGCCTTCTCGGCGGAGGTCAGGCGACCCTCTCGGCAGAGGTCAGGCGACCTTCTTGGCCGACTCGATGGCCTTCGCGAGGTTCTCCACCAGCGGCGTGCACTTGTCGTAGGACAGGATCGGCTCGGGCGAACGTGAGATGACCTGACCGGCCTTGACCGCGGGCAGCTTCTTCCAGGTCGCCTTGGTGATGTCGGCCGGCTGGATGGTCGAGGCGCGGTCGTCCATCATGATGATGTCCGCCGGGTACTTGTCGACGTTCTCCCAGCTGAGGTTCTCGAACCAGCCGCCGTTGGCCGCCTTGGCCTTCTCCGGGGGCTCGACGAGGTTCACGCCGAGGGCCTTGAAGTACTCAAGGTCGATGGAGAAGTTGGAGCCGGAGACGTAGAAGATGGCGTCCGAGGCGGAACCGGCCAGCACCTTGATCTCGGGGCGGGACTTGGCGGCCTTGC
The DNA here is from genome assembly GCF_056436585.1 of Streptomyces sp. NPDC043685. Taxonomy (NCBI): domain Bacteria; kingdom Bacillati; phylum Actinomycetota; class Actinomycetes; order Kitasatosporales; family Streptomycetaceae; genus Streptomyces; species Streptomyces sp. NPDC043685. The sequence goes on from NZ_JBWKCH010000002.1 coordinate 247,240, forward strand.
GCAGTCGCTCGGAGGCGGCCTCGAAGCGCTTCTTCGCCTCGACGACCTTCGCGGCCTTCAGGTCGGCGCCCAGCGACTCGGCGAGGTCGGCCATGCGCTGAAGGGGCTTGGGCATCTGGCGGTCGAAGACGGAGATCGCGACGCTCGGGGCGAGCTTGGCGATCTTGTCCTTGGAGGCCTCCGGGACGTACCAGAGGCTGCCGGCGGCGTCGAAGGTCGTGGTGATGAGCACGTCGGGCTGGAAGGCCGCGTACCGCTCGACGTTGAACTGGTCGAATTGGTTGCCGAAGACGGTCAGCTTGCTGACGTCCATGTCGCCGGCCTGGACATCGGCCTTGCCGTCCTTGGTCTTGGTCGGGCCGAAGACGCCCTTGACCTCGATGCCGTAGTCGAACAGGGCGGCGGCGACACCGGTGAAGGCGGCGATGTTGGCGGGGACCTTGTCGAGCTTCACGGTCTTGCCGCGGTCGTCCTTGAACGACCAGGGTCCGGACGCGGCGGCGCCCTTGGCGTCCGAGCCGTTGTCCTTGGAGTCCTCACTGCCACACGCGGTCACGAGGGCGCCGAGCCCGAGAGCACCACCGGCGGCGAGCAGGCCGCGACGGGAGAGGCGGGCGGTTCTGGCGTTCGACATGACTGGGTCTGCTTTCGTGCGTACGGAGCCACTGCGGGCACGGCTGAAAGCCGCTTGGCTGGAACGAGGCTTAGGTTAGCCTAACCTCGGTTCCTGTCCAGAGGGGGGCTGGGGTGTGTGCCCGGGGTGGGAGTGGGAATGCCCGGCTGTGTGGTGAGACCCCTCACGGGGTGCGGGCGGACAGCCCTCGGCGTGCCCGCTCCTACGGCTTGAGGCGCCGGGTCACGGCCCGGAGGAGGTCGGTGCGGGCGACGCGCAGGGCGAAACGCTCGTCCTGGTCCGTCACGGGTTTCGCATACCAAGGCAGGCCGTGACGACGCCACTTGGCGGACGCGAGGTCCTCGGGGGCCGACGGCAGGTCCCACGCCCAGTCGCCGAGCCGCAGCTGCCCGCTCCACAGGCCGGCCGGCAGTTCGGCGACCGGCACCCGCACGACGAACGTGCCGTCGGACGGGGAGGCCTGTGCCGGAAAGACGGCGGCGCCGCCCGCGCCGTCTTCGAGGCGGACGGCGAGAGCGCCGTCGGGGAACCCGGCCAGGGCGCAGCGGCCGGCGAATTCCAGCTCGGCCTCGCCCGGCGTCCCGCCAGGAATACGTTGGAGTTGTACATCTGGTCTCCTGGCCGGTGTCAAGGCGACCGACACCTACTACACGTACTACGGCGTCAAGAAGCCAACCAAGTCGCCGGCGCAGCACCGGGCGTGCCAGCAGAAGGCGCGGCCGGACGCGGCCAAGCAGCAGGCGTACGGTAGTGGAAAGGTCTCACATCAATCTTCCGAACCGGGGTGACGCGCGTGCGCCGCAAGACTGGGAGAAGTCCCTCGGTTGCTCATGATGGGGGCCGGGGTATCAGTTATATCCAGTCGTGGTACGCATCCAACTGTGACGGCGAATGGGAGCACGAGTTCGGCATCAAAATGGCCACGACGGATAATCCTGGGTGGCACATTCGGATCGATGTGAGCGAAACGGACTTGGAAGGTGTCCTCGTGCCGCGCGAAAGGCGTGATCTCTCCAACGGAGGATGGATGATCGCCTGGAGTGACGGAAAGGTCTTCCAGGCGGCTTGTGGTCCCATGTCACTCGGTGACGTGGATGCTCTTTTTGAAGAGATGGCCGAGGGCGCCGTTATCGGTGAGGCGGAAGAGTCGGACAAGTGAAGTGAAAAGAGCAGGGGCCTTCCCGCACCAAGTGCGGGAAGGCCCTCTATGCTTGGCCGTGCACGACGGGCGTTGGTCTGCGCCATACCGACGCAGGCACTTCAGCGTCCCTCAGCCCACCAACCCCAACTCCCGCGCGATCAGCATGCGCTGGACCTCGCTCGTGCCCTCGCCGATTTCCAGGATTTTGGAGTCTCGCCACATGCGGGCCACCGGGTACTCGTTCATGAAGCCGTAGCCGCCGTGGATCTGGGTGGCCTCTCGGGCGTTGTCCACCGCGACCGTGGAGGAGTGGAGTTTGGCCAGGGCCGCTTCCTTTTTGAAGGGGGCGCCCGAGACCAGGCGGGCCGCCGCGTCGCGCCAGGCCAGGCGGGCCGTGTGGGCCTTCATCTCCATGTCCGCGATCTTGAACTGGATGGCCTGGTTCGACGCGATCGGCCTGCCGAACGCGTGGCGTTCCTTGGCGTACTTCACCGATTCGTCCACGCAGCCCTGTGCCAGGCCCGTCGCCAGGGCCGCGATGGCGATGCGGCCCTCGTCGAGGATGCGCAGGAACTGGGCGTAGCCGCGGCCCTCCTCGCCCAGCAGGTTCGCCGCCGGGACGCGGACGTCCGTGAAGGACAGCTCGCGGGTGTCCGAGGCGTTCCAGCCGACCTTGGAGTACGGGGCCGCGACCGTGAAGCCGGGGGTGCCCGACGGGACGATGATCGAGGAGATCCGCGGCCGGCCGTCGGGCTTGCGGCCCGTGACCGCCGTGACCGTCACCAGGCCCGTGATGTCCGTGCCCGAGTTGGTGATGAAGCACTTGGTGCCGTTGATGACCCATTCGTTCGTCGACTCGTCCAGGCGGGCCGTCGTGCGGGTCGCGCCCGCGTCGCTGCCGCCGTCCGGCTCCGTCAGGCCGAACGCGCCCAGGACCTCGCCCGAGCACAGGCGGGGCAGCCACTCCTGCTTCTGCGCCTCGGTGCCGTACAGGTGGATCGGCATCGCGCCGAGCGAGACACCGGCCTCCAGGGTGATGGCGATCGAGGAGTCGACCCGGGCCAGCTCCTCCAGGGCCACGCCGAGGGCCAGGTAGTCGCCGCCCATGCCGCCGTACTCCTCCGGGAACGGCAGGCCGAACAGGCCCATGCGGCCCATCTCCCGGACGATCTCGTACGGGAACTCGTGCCGCTCGTAGAAGTCGCCGATCTTCGGCGCCACCACCTCGTGGGCGAACTCCTCGACCGTGCGCCGGAGTTCCTCCAGCTCGGGGGAGAGACGGTAGTCCATGGTGATCAGTGCTCCTCGGTGTCCTCGTGGGACAGGGCTCGGACGGTGCGGGACGGGCTGGGTCGGCCCAGATGGGCGGCCATCCACGTGCTCGTGGCGACGAGGCGGCCGAGGTCGATTCCGGTGTCGATGCCGAGGCCCCGCAGCATCCACACGAGGTCTTCGGTGGCGAGGTTGCCCGTCGCCGACTTCGCGTACGGGCAGCCGCCCAGACCGCCCGCCGAGGCGTCGATCGTCGTGACGCCCTGCTGGAGCGCCGCGAGGGTGTTGGCCAGGGCCTGGCCGTAGGTGTCGTGGAAGTGGACGCCGAGGGCGGCGGGCGGGACGCCCGCCTCGTCCAGGGCCGCGAGGAGCGCGACCACGTGGCCCGGGGTCGCCACTCCGATCGTGTCGCCCAGGCTCAGTTCGTCGCAGCCCATGTCCAGCAGGGCGCGGCAGACCTTCACCACCCGCGGAATCGGGACCGCGCCCTCCCACGGGTCGCCGAAGCACATGGAGAGGTAGCCGCGGACGTGAACCGTATCGGCCTTCGCCCGGGCCACCACCGGCTCGAACATCGCCAGGGCCTCGTCCACCGTGCGGTTGAGGTTGGCCTTGGCGAACGACTCCGTGGCGCTGGCGAAGACCGCCACCCGCCGGGCGCCCAGTGCCAGGGCGCGGTCCAGGCCGCGCTCGTTCGGCACCAGGACCGGGAGCGCCACCGGCAGATCGTCGATCATCGGGAACAGCGCCTCGGCGTCCGCCAGTTGGGGGACCCACTTGGGGTGGACGAAGCTCGTCGCCTCGATCGTGGTCAGGCCCGCGCCGGCCAGGCGGCGGATGAACTGCGCCTTGACCTCCGTGGGAACCGTGGCCTTCTCGTTCTGCAGGCCGTCGCGTGCGCCGACCTCGTGGATACGGACCCGGGTGGGCAGGTCCCCGCTCGGGACGGTCATCGGGAGTCCCGGTGCTGTCATTCCGCCGCCTCCTCGTGCGGTGCGATGACCGCCAGGACCTGGTCCATGGCGACCGTGGTGCCCGGCGAGACGTCCAGTTCGGCGACGGTGCCGGCGTGCGGGGCGGAGATGACGTGCTCCATCTTCATCGCCTCCACCACCAGCAGGCTCTGGCCGGCGCTCACCTCGTCGCCCACGGCGACCTTGACGACGGTCACCGTGCCGGGCATGGGGGCGGTGAGGGAGTCGGCTCCCGCGTGCGCCGACCGGGTCAGGGACGCGGCGACCGGGTCGTGGTCGCGCACATGCCAGGCGTCGCCGTCGCGGCCGAGCCAGTCGGCGGCGCGGTGGAAGGTGTGCCGGACGCCGTCCAGGGTCACCGCGACCCGGTCGTCGGTGACCGTCGCCGTGCCGCGCGGGGTGTACTCCAGCGGGTCCTGCACCTTCAGGTGGAAGGCGGGTGGCTTGCGCGCGCCGCCCAGCCGCCAGCCGCTCGGGACCGAGAAGGGGTCCGTCCAGCCGCCCGGTTCGGGCTTCAGGGCCTCCAGGCGGACGGCCGCCGCCGCCTCGTAGACCTCCTCGGGCACGTCCGTGGGGACCAGGGTCTCCACCTCGCGCTCGACCAGGCCGGTGTCCATGTCGCCGGAGACCACCGCCGGGTGGGCGAGCAGGCGGCGCAGGAAACCGGCGTTGGTCTGCACGCCGAGCGTGACCGTCTCCGCCAGGGCCGCGCGCAGCTTGCGCAGGGCCGTCGCCCGGTCGGGGCCGTACGCGATGACCTTGGAGAGCATCGGATCGTAGAGGCTGCCGACCTCCGTGCCCTCGGTGAGCCCCGAGTCGGTGCGCACGCCGTCGCCCTGCGGTTCGCGGAGCCTGAGGACCGTGCCGCCCGAGGGCAGGAAGCCGCGGGCCGGGTCCTCGGCGCAGATGCGGGCCTCCACCGCGTGCCCGGTCAGGCGTACGTCCTCCTGGGTGAAGGCCAGGGGCTCCCCGGCCGCGACCCGCAGCTGCCACTCGACCAGGTCCAGGCCCGTGATCAGCTCGGTGACCGGGTGCTCCACCTGGAGGCGGGTGTTCATCTCCATGAAGTAGTACGACGACGGGTCGGTGCCGGGGACGATGAACTCCACCGTGCCCGCCCCCCGGTAACCGCAGGAGCGGGCCGCCTGGACCGCCGCCTCGCCCATCGCGGCTCGCGTCTCCTCGTCGAGCAGGACGCTCGGCGCCTCCTCGATGACCTTCTGGTGGCGGCGCTGGAGGGAGCACTCGCGTTCGCCCAGGTGGACCACATGGCCGTGGCCGTCCGCGAGGACCTGGATCTCGATGTGGCGGGGGCGGTCGATCCAGCGCTCCACCAGGAGGGTGTCGTCGCCGAAGGAGGCGCGGGCCTCGCGGCGGGCCGAGGCGATCTCGTCCTCCAGGCGGGTCAGGTCCCGCACCAGGCGCATGCCCTTGCCGCCGCCGCCCGCGCTGGGCTTCAGCAGCACCGGCGCGCCCAGCGTGCGGGCCGCCTCCGCCAGCTCCGGGTCACGGCCGCCGGGCACCACCGGCACCCCGGCCTCCTGGACCGTCTCCTTGGCGCGGATCTTGTCGCCCATCAGCGCGATCGCGTCCGCCGGGGGCCCGATGAAGACCAGGCCCGCGTCGGCGCAGGCGCGCGCGAAGGCCGCGTTCTCGGCGAGGAAGCCGTAGCCGGGGTGGACGGCCTGGGCGCCCGTGCGGGCCGCGGCCTCCAGCAGACGCTCCACCGAGAGGTAGCTCTCGGAGGCGGGGGCCGGGCCGATCCGCACCGCCGTGTCCGCCTCGCGGACGTGCCGGGCGTCGGCGTCCGCGTCGGAGAAGACGGCCACCGAGCGCACGCCCATCGACCGCAGCGTTCGGATGACGCGTACGGCGATCTCGCCACGGTTGGCCACCAGCACTGTCTCGAACATCGTCGTCCGTCCCCTCACATCCGGAAGACGCCGAACTGGGGGTCACCCAGGGGCGCGTTGGCGCAGGCGGTCAGGGCCAGGCCCAGGACCTGACGGGTGTCCATCGGGTCGATGACACCGTCGTCCCAGAGGCGGGCCGTCGCGTAGTAGGCGTTGCCCTGGCGCTCGTACTGGGCGCGGATCGGGGCCTTGAAGGCGTCCTCGTCCTCCGCCGGCCAGGACTCGCCGCGGGCCTCCAGCTGGTCCCGCTTGACGGTCGCGAGGACCGAGGCGGCCTGCTCGCCGCCCATGACCGAGATCTTGGCGTTCGGCCACATCCACAGGAAGCGGGGCGAGTACGCCCGGCCGCACATCGAGTAGTTGCCCGCGCCGTACGAGCCGCCGACCACGACCGTGAGCTTCGGTACGCGGGTGCAGGCCACGGCCGTGACCATCTTGGCGCCGTGCTTGGCGATGCCGCCCGCCTCGTAGTCCTTGCCGACCATGAAGCCCGAGATGTTCTGAAGGAACACCAGCGGGATGCCGCGCTGGTCGCACAGCTCGATGAAGTGGGCGCCCTTCTGGGCGGACTCGGCGAACAGGATGCCGTTGTTGGCGACGATGCCCACCGGGTGGCCGTGGATCCGGGCGAAGCCGGTGACCAGGGTCTGGCCGAACTCGGACTTGAACTCCGCGAAGCGGGAGCCGTCGACGACCCGGGCGATGATCTCGCGCACGTCGTAGGGGGTGCGGGAGTCGACCGGGACCGCGCCGTACAGGCCGTGCGGGTCAACCTTGGGCTCGACGGGGTCGGTGACCTCCCAGGGGAGGGGGCCCCGGGCCGGGAGGGTGGAGACGATCGTGCGGACGATGCGCAGGGCGTGCGCGTCGTTCTCCGCGAGGTGGTCGGTGACGCCCGAGACGCGGGAGTGGACCTCGCCGCCGCCGAGCTCCTCCGCCGTGACGACCTCGCCCGTGGCCGCCTTCACCAGGGGCGGGCCGCCCAGGAAGATCGTGCCCTGGTTGCGGACGATCACGGCCTCGTCGCTCATCGCCGGGACGTACGCCCCGCCGGCTGTGCACGAGCCGAGGACGGCGGCGATCTGGGGGATGCCGGCGCCGGACAGGCGGGCCTGGTTGTAGAAGATCCGGCCGAAGTGGTCGCGGTCCGGGAAGACCTCGTCCTGCATGGGCAGGAACGCGCCGCCGGAGTCCACCAGGTAGACACAGGGCAGGCGGTTGTCGAGGGCGACCTCCTGGGCGCGGAGGTGCTTCTTGACCGTCAGCGGGTAGTAGGTGCCGCCCTTGACCGTGGCGTCGTTGGCGACGATCACGGTCTCGCGGCCGCTGACCCGGCCGATGCCGGCGATGACGCCGGCGGCCGGGGCCTGGTCCTCGTACAGCCCGTCGGCCGCGAGCGGGGCGAGCTCCAGGAAGGGTGAGCCGGGGTCGAGGAGGGTGTCGACGCGGTCGCGGGGGAGCAGCTTGCCGCGTGCGGTGTGGCGGGCGCGGGCCTTCTCGCCGCCGCCCCGGGCGGCTGCGGCCAGCTTGGTGCGCAGCTCCTCCACGAGGGTGCGGTGCGCCTCCTCGTTGGCCCGAAAGGCCTCCGACGCGGGGTCTGCCGCGCTCGTGAGCTCCGGTGCCTCGTGCATCCTGCGGGTCCCCTCACCTTGTTAATGAGCGTTAACGCATTTCCTTCAGGTTAACGAGCGCTAACCTCGCTGTCTAGAATTGATTCCATGGCCACCAGAACCGACGCCCCCACCCGCCGCGAGCAGATCCTCAAGGAGGCCGCGCGGCTGTTCGCCGAGCGGGGCTTCCACGGGGTCGGAGTCGACGAGATAGGTGCCGCGGTCGGGATCAGCGGGCCCGGGTTGTACCGGCACTTCGCGGGCAAGGACGCGATGCTCGCGGAGCTGCTGGTGGGGATCAGCGGGCAGTTGCTGACCGGGGCGAAGCGGAGGCTGGCGGAGGCGGACGGGGGTGGGGCGGAGCAGGTGCTCGACTCGCTGATCGAGGGGCATATCGACTTCGCGCTCGATGACCGGCCTCTGATCACCCTGCACGACCGGGAGCTGGATCGCCTCCGGGACAGCGACCGGAAGATGGTGCGGCAGTTGCAGCGGCAGTACGTGGAGCTGTGGGTGGGGGTCGTACGGGAGGTCTACCCGGGGCTGGGTGAGCCTGCGGCTCGGTCGGCCGTGCACTCGGTGTTCGGGTTGCTGAACTCGACGCCGCATCTGGGGAGGGGTGGGGTGTTGCCCGGGCGGGGGGCGACGGCGGAGTTGCTGCATCGGATGGCCCGGGGGGCGTTTGCGGCGGCGGGGGATTAGGGGTTTCGCCCACCCACCCGCCCGTATCTGTCGGCCAGGAGGCCGGGCTCGTTTCGGGGCTCCGCCCCGGGCCCCGGCGGGGGCTTCGCCCCCTGCGCCCCCGGAGTTTGCCCGCCCACCCGCCCGTATCTGTTGGCCAGGGGGCCGGGCTCGTTTCGGGGCTCCGCCCCGGGCCCCGGCGGGGGCTTCGCCCCCTGCACCCCCGTGGTGGCTTCGCCCCCTGCGCCCCCGTGGTGGCTTCGCCCCCTCCGCACCAGAGGGGCGTGTGGCACCGGGGCGCGCGAGGTGGGGATCCAAGGGGGTCCACCCCCAGCGTGACGAGCGTTACCCCACCCCCACCCTGGACCGCCCCGATACTCGCCGGTATCTTTGGCTGAGCAAGCGCTTAGACATGAGGTCGTGGAGGTGGCGGCGTGCGCCGTACGGTTTTCAACGAGGATCACGAGGCGTTCCGGGAGACCCTTCGCGCCTTCATCGAGGCCGAAGTCGTACCGGTGTACGACGAGTGGTTCGCGGCGGGCCAGGCGCCCCGCGACTTCTACTACAAGCTCGGTGAGCTGGGCATCTTCGGCATCAACGTGCCCGAGGAGTTCGGCGGCGCGGGCCTGGAGAGCCACAAGTTCGAGGCCGTGCTGTACGAGGAGACCGCTCGCGCCGGTGTCCAGTTCGGCGGCTCCGGTGTGCACGTGCTGCTCGCGCTGCCCTACATCAAGATGCTGGCGACGGACGAGCAGAAGAAGCGCTACCTGCCGAAGTTCGTCACCGGCGAGGAGATGTGGGCCATCGCGATGACGGAGCCGGGCACCGGTTCCGACCTCGCGGGCATGAAGTCCACCGCCAAGCTCAGCGAGGACGGCACGCACTACGTCCTCAACGGCGCCAAGACCTTCATCACCGGCGGCGTGCACGCCGACCGTGTGATCGTCTGCGCCCGCACCTCGGCCCCGACCGCCGAGGACCGCCGTCACGGCATCTCCCTGTTCGCCGTGGACACCAAGTCCGAGGGCTACTCCGTCGGCCGCAAGCTCGACAAGCTCGGCCTGAAGACCTCCGACACCGCCGAGCTGGCGTTCGTCGACGTCAAGGTGCCCGTCGAGGACCTCCTCGGCGAGGAGAACAAGGGCTTCTACTACCTCGGCCACAACCTGGCCTCCGAGCGCTGGGGCATCGCCTTCGGCGCCTACGCCCAGGCCAAGGCCGCCGTCCGGTTCGCCAAGCAGTACGTGCAGGAGCGCACCGTCTTCGGCAAGCCGGTCGCGCACTTCCAGAACACCAAGTTCGAGCTGGCCGCCTGCCAGGCCGAGGTGGACGCCGCCGAGGCCGTCGCCGACCGCGCGACCGAGGCCCTGGACGCCGGTGAGCTCACCCCCGCCGAGGCTGCCTCCGCGAAGCTGTTCTGCACCGAGGTCGCCCACCGCGTGATCGACCGCTGCCTCCAGCTGCACGGCGGCTACGGCTACATGAACGAGTACCCGATCGCCCGCCTGTACGCGGACAACCGCGTCAACCGCATCTACGGCGGCACCAGCGAGATCATGAAGTCGATCATCGCCAAGGACATGGGCCTGTAAGGCCCCCGACACCGGCACGCGATCACTGGCCGGTACAACTACCTCATGAGCCAGGCACTTCAGGACCTCCTCGATCTGCTCGACCTGGAGCAGATCGAGGAGGACATCTTCCGCGGCCGGTCCCGGTCCGCCGTCGTCCCCCGCGTCTTCGGCGGACAGGTCGCGGCCCAGGCACTCGTCGCCGCCGGGCGGACGGTCCCCGCCGACCGGCCCGCGCACTCACTGCACGCGTACTTCCTGCGTCCCGGAGACCCCGGCGCGCCCATCGTCTACACCGTCGACCGGATCCGCGACGGCCGCTCCTTCACCACCCGCAGGGTCGTCGCCGTCCAGCACGGCAAGCCGATCTTCCACCTCTCGGCGTCCTTCCAGACGTACGAGGACGGGCTGGACCACCAGGAGCCGATGCCCGCCTCGCCCGACCCCGAGACCCTCCCGACCGGCGAGGAGCGGCTGCGCGCGTACGGGCACCTCGACCCCGTCGTGGTGGAGAAGTTCCTCGAGGCCCGCGCCTCCGTCGATCTGCGGTACGTCGACGAGCCGCCGTTCGGCCGCTTCGGGGAGCCGCGCGAGCCGCACTCCCAGGTGTGGTTCCGCACCAACGGCAAACTGGCGGACGACCCGCTGCTGCACGTCGTCCTCGCCACCTACGTCTCCGACATGACCCTGCTCGACTCCGTGCTGCTCGCGCACGGGCGCGGCGGCTGGGCCGTCGGGGACGTCGTGGGGGCCTCGCTCGACCACGCGATGTGGTTCCACCGGCCGTTCCGCGCCGACGAGTGGCTGCTGTACGACCAGGAGTCCCCGTCCGCGTACGGCGGCCGGGGACTGGGGCAGGCGCGGATCTACACGCAGGACGGGCGGCTGGCCATCACCGTGATCCAGGAGGGCGTGGTCCGCGTCCCGCGCGAGCCGGGTTCTAACTGAGGCCCGCCTGCGCCAGCAGGTACGCCGTCATCGGGTCGTAGTGGCGGGGGCTGATCACGTGGTCGTCGAGAGGCACCGTCACCTGCACGGTGCCCTCGGCCTCGGCGATGAAGAGGGCCGGGTCGTTGCAGTCGGCGTAGCCGACGGAGTCCACGCCGTGCTGGCCGGCGTAGCCCGCCCAGCCGTGGTCGGCGACGACCAGGTCGGGCAGCGGGCGGCCCTCGCGCTCCAGGCCCTTCAGGATCGCCTTCATCGGTTCGCCCGAGTGGGTGTGCCACAGGGTCGCGCCGTGCTCCAGGACGGCCACGTCCGCGAACTGCATGACGTAACCCTCTTCGGTCGTCAGCCCGTCCGGGATGACGACGATCTCGCAGCCGGCGGCGCGCAGCGCGGACGCGGTGGCGCGGTGGACGTCGAGGAGGCCGCCGGGGTGGCCGGTGGCAAAGAGGACGCGCTGCTGCCCGTCCGCCGCCTTGCGCAGCCGCCCGGCCATCCGCTCCAGACCGTCGACGGTCAGCTCCGGGTCGATGGTGTCCTGGCCGTACCGGTACTCGGGGTCGTCGTTCACACCGACCCGCTCCGCCATCACCGCGAGGACGTCCTGCTCATCGTTCCAGCGGTCGCCGAGTTCCAGCCCGAACCAGTAGTGGCGGTCGCTGTTCGCCAGCTTGCGGTAGTGGGAGAGGTTGTTCTCGCGGGGGGTGGCGACGTCGCCCGCGATGCGCGTCCTGACGAGGTGTTCGACGAGTTCGGCGCGGCTGGGTGTCCCGGATATCGGCATGGCATCCATTGTGAGGCAGCCGCCGGGGGGCGTCCCTGGCGTATCGCACGCTGGGATGTGCGTCACGTACTCAGCGGGGCCCCGCTCACGTACTCAGCGGAACCGGCCCGCGTACACGGCGGAACCGGCCCGCGTACACGGCGGAACCGGCCCGCGTCCATGGCGGAACCCGGCCCGCGTGCTCAGATCCGGCGCAGCGCGAACCAGAGTTCCATCCGTGCGTCCGGGTCGTCCAGGTCCGTCTCCAGCAGGGCCGCGCAGCGGGCGACACGCTGGCGGACGGTGTTGCGGTGCACGGACAGGGCGACGGCGGTGCGGTCCCAGCTGCCGTGCAGGGAGAGCCAGGTGCGCAGCGTCTCGGTGAGCGTGGGGTGGGCCAGGACGGGGGCGAGGAGCGCGCGGGCGTGGGCCGCCGCCTCGCCGGGCGGCACCAGGTCGGCCAGAGCGGGGCGTGCGCTGTGCCGGAGCAGCGGGACGCGGGTCGCGCGGGCCCGGGCCAGGGCGCGGGCGGCCTGGGTGTCGGCGGCGGGCCAGTCACGCGGTTCCACCGCCGCGCTGACGCCCAGGGTCCAGCCGGGCAGGGGGGCGGCCGGTGCCCGGTCGGCCGGGACCAGGGCCCGTACGACGTCGCCCGCCGGGTCGACCAGGGCGGACCCCAGCACGGCGCCCAGCGCGGAGGCCGCGACGGGGTCGGGGCTGCCGCCCCCTTCCGGCCGGGCCGCGACGACGACCCACGGCCCGTCGCCGAGCAGCGGCGCGACCTCCTCGGGCGGCATGCCCAGCAGCATCCGCACCAGCGCGGAGGACCGGGCGGCCCCGGTGCCGCTCTGCTGCTCCCCGGTGAGCAGCGACAGCAGTACGGAGGCGACGGAGGCGACGGTGTGGTCGCCGGGCGCGCGCCGGGCGATGGCGACCCCGAGCACGAAGTCGTGCCCGGCGCCCAGGCTGTACGCGGCGAGGTGCAGCCCGGCGACGGAGTCGGTGGCCGAGGAGGGGGCCGGGCGGCCGGATTCGGTGGTGGTGGGGGAGGGGGCCGGGCGGGCGGGAGCGCCGGGTGCCGCCGCCGTGGGACGCTCGGGCCGGGCCGGGGTGCCGGGCTCGGGCGGCCGTGGCACGCTCGCGGGTGAGCTGGACCCGGGCTGCGGTGCCGCCCCGGGCGCCGGCGTCGACGGGGCAGGTCGTACGACCTCCGTCAGCCGGGTCAGTGCCGCCCGGGCGTCGTCCCCGGGCATCCGGCCCGCTGTCGCGATCTCCGTGCCCTCCGGGCCGTACAGCACCGCCCAGCCGCCCAGCCGTTGCGCGAGCTGCCGGAGCACCGACGGGACCGGGTCGGGTCGGGACGCGGCGGCGGCGAGGCTCTGCTGCGCCTCGGTGACGTGGCGGAGTTCGGCCAGGCGGGCACTGGCCATCAGCTGCCAGACCGCGCGGGCGACGCCCGAGAAGGTGGTCCGGGGCGGTACCTCCAGCAGCGGCAGGCCGTGGGTCTCGCAGGCCGCGACCAGTGCCTCCGGGACGGTGTCGTGCACCGGGGCCACCCCGAAGCCGAGGGCGGCGCCACCCGCCGCCACGATCCGGGAGACGTAGTCGTCGAAGTAGGAGGCCCCCGGACCTGCCGTCTCCGGACCTGCCGTCTCCGGTCCCGCCGCTGTCTCAGGGCCTGCCGCTGTCCCCGGCCCTGCAGTGCCCGTTCCCGCCGTCCCTGGGGCCGTGCCCGCTCCCGCCCTCCCTGGGCCCGTTTCCGAGCCCGCCGTCCCGGGGCTTGCCGCAAACGGTCCCGCCACTCCCGAGCCCGCCGTCCCCGGGCCAGCCGTCCCCGGGCCAGCCGTCCCCGGGCCAGCCGTCCCCGGGCCAGCCGTCCCCGGGCCAGCCGTCCCCGGGCCCGCCACCGTCCCCGGGCCCGCCCCGGGGATGTGCACGCCGGCGCTGAGCAGCAGCTCCCCGCCCAGCAGATACGGATACGGGTCCGCCATCTCCGAGGTGTGCACCCAGTGGACGACGACACCCTCGGCGGGCGGCCCCGCGAGCTGCCGCAGGCCCAGGTCCTCCCGGTCCAGCAGCGCGGTCAGCGGGACGGGGGGAGTGGGTGGCACCGCCGGGTCCGACATGGTGTGCGTTCCCTCCATCCGGACCGGCTCGAATGGATGAAACGTACACTTCGCAGCCGCTCTCCGGCCACCTAGGGTCGGGCGCGAGCGCCTCGGCGGGGCGATCACCCGAACTCGCGTCCGAAGCGGTTCCGGCGCCCCAGTAAAGTCGTACGGCAAGCAGTACATACGCGATGAAGCGTAAGAAAGAAGGCATTACCTCATGAGCAGCAACGAGACCCCGCGCGGGCCCGTCGACTCCTCCCGCGTCCCGCGGTACGCCGGTCCCGCGACCTTCGCCCGGCTGCCCCGGCTGGACGAGGTCGGCCGGGCCGATGTGGCCGTGGTCGGCGTGCCGTTCGACTCCGGTGTCTCGTACCGGCCGGGCGCCCGCTTCGGCGGCAACGCGATCCGCGAGGCGTCCCGGCTGCTGCGCCCGTACAACCCGGCGCAGGACGCCTCCCCCTTCGCCCTCGCCCAGGTCGCGGACGGCGGCGACATCGCCGTGAACCCGTTCAACATCAACGAGGCCGTGGAGACCGTCGAGGCCGCCGCGGACGACCTGCTCGGCACCGGCGCCCGGCTGATGACCCTCGGCGGCGACCACACCATCGCGCTGCCCCTGCTGCGCTCGGTCGCGAAGAAGCACGGCCCCGTCGCCCTGCTGCACTTCGACGCCCACCTCGACACCTGGGACACCTACTTCGGCGCCGAGTACACGCACGGCACCCCGTTCCGCCGCGCGGTCGAGGAAGGCATCCTCGACACCTCCGCCCTGTCCCACGTCGGCACCCGCGGCCCGCTGTACGGCAAGCAGGACCTCACCGACGACGAGAAGATGGGCTTCGGCATCGTCACCTCGGCGGACGTCTACCGGCGCGGCGCCGACGAGGTCGCCGACCAGCTCCGCCAGCGCATCGGCGACCGGCCGCTGTACATCTCCATCGACATCGACTGCCTCGACCCGGCCCACGCCCCGGGCACCGGCACCCCCGAGGCCGGCGGCATGACCTCCCGCGAACTGCTGGAGATCCTTCGCGGCCTGGCATCCTGCAACCTGGTGTCGGCCGACGTCGTCGAGGTGGCCCCCGCGTACGACCACGCGGAGATCACGTCGGTGGCGGCCTCCCACACCGCCTACGAACTGACCACGATCATGTCGCGCCAGATCGCCGTGGCCCGGAAGGACTCGGAAGCCAAGTGACCCACGACCACGACCTGGTGCTCCGCCCCACGCCCGCCCAGACGGAGGCCGCTCTGAACCCTCCTCCCGGCCGCACCGGCGGAGACCTGGTCGTGGAGACGCTGGCCGGTCTCGGCGCGACGACCGTCTTCGGCCTGCCCGGCCAGCACGCCCTCGGCCTGTTCGACGCGCTGCGCCGCTCGGACCTGAGGTACATCGGCCTGCGGGTGGAGAACAACGCCGGGTTCGCGGCGGACGCCTACGGCCGGATCACCGGAGAGGCCGCGCCGCTGCTGCTGTCGACCGGGCCGGGCGCCCTGACCTCGCTGCCCGCGCTCCAGGAGGCGGCGGCCGCCTCCGCGCCCGTACTGGCGATCAGCAGCCAGATCCCGGTGGCGGGCCTCGGCGGCGGCCGGCACGGCTATCTTCACGAACTCCCGGACCAGGCCGCCTCGTTCCGGGGCGTGGTCAAGTCCGTCCACACCGTGCGCAGCCAGTCGCAGATCCCCTCCGCGATCGAGGCGGCCTGGAAGTCGGCGCTGAGCGCCCCGCACGGCCCGGTGTGGGTGGAGATCCCGCAGGACGTGCTGCTCGCCGGGACGGCGATCCCCGTCGTCACCGGCGGCGACGCCTTCCCCGAGGAACTGGTGCCGCGCCCCGAACTGACCGCCGTCGCCGCCGACCTGCTGTCCAAGGCTGCCCGTCCGGCGATCATCGCGGGCGGCGGAGTGGTCCGGGCGGACGCCTCCGGCAAACTGAGGCAACTGGCGGAGCGGCTTCAGGCGCCCGTCGTCACCACCCCCGGCGGCAAGGGCGCGTTCCCCTGGAACCACCCGCTCTCCCTGCAGTCCTGGATCGAGGACCGGCACACCACCGACTTCCTCGAGGACGCCGACGTGCTCCTGGTCGTCGGCTCGGGCCTCGGCGAACTCTCCTCGAACTACCACACGTTCAAGCCGCGCGGCCGGATCGTGCAGATCGAGGCCGACCTAGGCAAGCTGGAGTCCAACCACCCGGCGCTGGGCATCCACGCGGACGCCCGGCCGGCGTTGCAGGCCCTGCTGGAGACGGTGTCGGTTCGGGAGGACGCGACGGCGGCGGACCGGGTCCGGGAGCTGCTCGCGAAGGTCGCCGACCGCATCGCGTCCCAGGAACTCACCCTCGAACAGGACGTGCTGGCCGCCGTCCGCAGGGCGCTCCCGGCCGACTCCCCGTCCTTCTGGGACATGACGATCCTCGCCTACTGGGCCTGGTCGGCGTTCGACGCCAAGGGCCCCAACCACATGCACTCCGCCCAGGGCGCGGGCGGCCTCGGCTACGCCTTCCCGGCGGCCCTGGGCGCGGCGGCGGCCGACCCGACCCGGCCGGTCCTCGCCGTCTCCGGCGACGGCGGGGCCCTGTACTCCGTCGCCGAGCTGGCGACGGCCCGCCAGTACGGCCTGAACGTCACCTGGCTGATCGTCGACGACGGCGGTTACGGCATCCTGCGCGAGTACATGAACGACGCGTTCGGCGAGGCGACCGCGACGGAACTGACCCGGCCCGACTTCGTGGCCCTCGCCGAGTCCTTCGGTGTCCCCGGGGTGCGGACGACCCCGGAGACCCTGGAGCAGGACCTCGCCAAGGCGCTTGCGGCGCCCGGGCCTTCGGTGGTCCTGCTCCCGGCCGTGCTGCGGATGTTCGCGCCGACGCACCTGGGGTGAGCGCCGGCCGGACCGGCTAGAGGCCGTCGCGGACCATCGCGGCGACGATGTGGACGTGACGGTCGGCCGCCGTACCCGACCACTCGTTGTCGTAGTTCAGGCCGTAGGGCCAGAAGTGGCCGCCGCCGGTGGAGATCTTGGCGCCGGAGCCGTCGTACTGCCTGACGAGCGCGGTGGCCTGGCCGCCGGTCCAGGTGCCGCCCCCGCCGAGCCGGGACCAGCCCGCGCTGGTCCCCACGCCGATGGTGTGGGCGATCTCGTGCAGGGCCGTCCGCTCGTTCATGTAGCTGCGGTTGCTGCCGAAGCGGATGGTGCCGTTGATGTTGCCGTCGGCGGTGGGGACGCCCGGCTCGTAGCGGACGGTGAGGGTCTTGCCCAGGTCGCTGAGGTTGTTGTAGCGGGCCACCGCCGCGTTCATCGCCTTGGTGATGAGGTCGTAGGCCGACCTCTGATCCGCCGTGGGGTTGGCGGCCCGGACGAGGGACCAGGTGATGGTGGCCGCCGCGGCGCGCTCCCGGGCCGGGGCGGGCGGGGCCTGTGCGACGGCGGCTTGCGCGATGCCGGGCCCGGCCAGCAGGGCGGCGGTCAGGGCGGCTACGAGTGCCTTGCGTGGACTCATGTGCGGATCCTCCTGTGGGGGGTGGCCGTCACGAAACTTGCGAAACTTCGCACGGCGTTCGGGATCTCGGACATGCGGCCCTGCCGTTCGCACAAAGTCCTTGTCTGACGCGGCAGTTGGCGCGCTGTCGACCGCAAGTATCCCGGTGGGAAAGTCGGCGTCAAGAGGTCCGGCAGGGGTCTGCGAGGTCAGCCCGCGAGGTCAGCCCGCGAGGTCAGTGGAACCAGAAGAGCAGCGTGTCAGGATTCGTCCCCCGCGCCCGCGCGCTCTCCCACTCCTCCGCCTCGACCCGCAGGGCGTCGGCGAACCGGCGTGCCGGGCCACGGAATTCGGGGTCGAGACGGTCGAGCACGCGCGTGTAGGCGTCGGCGAGGGCGGCGGCCCGCTGGGCCGGCAGCGTGCCGATCGCGGGCACCGCGTCGCCGGGGTGGGGCAGTCGCAGCGGCGGGCCGCCGAACAGGAACGTGCCGGGGAGCAGGTCGGACGGCACACCGTACCGGGCCAGTTCGTCGTCCATGGCGTGGAACCAGGACGGGCGGCGCCAGGCGCCGAGGTCGGTGGGGTCGGAGAAGTGCGCCGCGACGGCCTGGTAGAAGGCGTAGCTGTAGGCGGGGCACCGGTCGGCGCTCGGGGTGCCCTCGATGAGTTCGTCCAGGGCTCGGCTGATGGAGACGTCGAGGTCGATGCCCTGTTCCCGGAAGCGGGCGTCGGTCCGCTCGCACTCCCTGCGCACCCGGGCCAGCGTGCGCTCCTGCTGTTCGGTCCGCTCCACCGCCGTGAGCAGCCGCACCACCTTTCTCATGTCGCCGGTGCTCATCTCCAGGCAATAGCCCACCGTTCCGCTTCCCTTCACCAGTTCGCCCGACACCGGTGTACATGATCCGGGACGCGGGAACGGCCCCGGACCTGGAAGTCGGGGGCCGTTCGATCGTGCGGGGTTATGGGGATCAGCTGACATCGGACGGGTCGAGACGGTAGACCGCCGATTGACCGGACAGACCGGACTGGCTCGACGGGCTTGATTGGCTCGACCGCGTCGAGGATCCCGAGCCGGAAGTCCCGCCTTAGGCGCTCTCCTTCACCACCGTGCCGTGCTGGCGTACCCACACCGTGACCTCGGAACTGACGCCGGAGCCGCCGCCCGGGCCGCCGCCGACCTGGATGTAGTGCAGTTCGCAGTTCGCCCTTCCTCACCAGCTCCTTGAGCCTGGCGAACGTCATCGCCTTGTCGCTGCCGGACCAGCCCCACATGTCGGGTTCGTACCGCCCATGCCGCCGCCCGCGCCGGACGACGGAACCGACCAGGCGTACGCGGCCGGACCAGCCACCGCCGCGACCACGGCGGCCGCCACCGACACCGCCAGCAGCCGCAGCCGCCGTGTCGAGCCGCCGGAGCGGAAGGCGAGCAGGGTGGGCAGCCTCGATGGGAGGTCGCTGTGCCGGAGCTTGCCGCCGCCTGTGAAAGCCGGCCGGCCTCCGATAACGACTCGTACAAGCCTTCCCCTGTCCTACAACCATTCGCCCGTGCCCGGGAGTCATGTGATGCATGACTTCTGGGATATCCCGCCGCGCGAGAGTGCTCGCCGTGGCCGTGGGTACGGGCGTCCTCGTGCCGCTCGTCGCTGCCGCCACGCCTGCCGCCGCCGCCCCTCCGGCCGTGACCTGCACGTCCTCCGACGCCGGGCTCGCCACCAAGCTGAAGAAGGACATCACCGCCGCGCTCGCCACCCGCAAGGGCACGGTCGCCGTCGGCCTCCACGACCGCAGCACCAACACCACCTGCACCCTGCGCGCGAGCTCCGCCTACGACTCGGCCAGCGTCGTCAAGGTCACCGTCCTCGCCGCGCTGCTGTGGGACGCGAAGAAATCGAACCGGTACCTCACCGACCGCGAGCACACCCTCGCCAAGGCGATGATCACCAAGTCGGACAACGCGGCGACCTCCACCCTGTGGAAGCAGCTCGGCATGACGAAGATCAAGAACTTCCTCGCGGCCGCCGGCATGACGCAGACCAAGCCCGGAGCGAACGGCTACTGGGGCCTGACCCAGATCACCGTCAACGACGAGCAGAAGCTGCTCAAGCTCCTCACCGCCAAGAACGCGGTCCTGAGCGACAACTCCCGGACCTACATCCTCAAGCTGATGGGCCAGGTCGTCTCCTCCCAGCGCTGGGGCACGCCGTACGGAGTGCCCTCGGGCGTCACCGTGGCCGTCAAGAACGGCTGGCTGCAACGTTCCAGCAACGGCTGGCGGGTGCACAGCGTCGGCGCGTTCAAGGGCGGCGGCCACGACTACGTGATGACGGTGCTCACCCACGGCAACAGCACGATGAACTACGGCATCGCCACCATCCAGGCCGTGGCCAAGGTCATCCACAAGGACCTGGCGGCCAGCTGACGGGCGGGACCGCCGGCCCGGTCCCACCGGACCGGCGATTACTCACTCCGCCTTCCGTAGGGCGGGTCGGCGGCGGTCACGTGCCTGACCGCTGTCGGACCCGCCCGGGCGCGGACGTACCACGCCTGCTTCACCCAGAGGTGACGTTCAGTGGGTGCGGATCCACCACTGCACCAGGGCGTACGCAATCGGACCGGACGAGCCGGCCAGACTGAGGGCGACGCGAAGCGCCGCCCGGTACAGCAGACTTCGTGGAACCCGGCGGGCACGTGGGGCATCGGTGTCACGGTTGGTGTGGTCGGTCATGGAGCAGTCTCCTGATCACCGTGGGAGTCGGATCGGACCGCCGGGCCCGGCGTTGCTGCGACTCTCGCCTCCGCCGGCGGACGGTGTCCTCGATCGCGGGTGCGGCGGGCGGAGCGCGGGCTACGCTGCCGGTCAGACCCATCTCCGGCCGATGGACGCCGCGCCCGCCGCGGGCACGAGCGGGCTGGAGCGGCGAGGGAAGGGGCGGCCCGGGTGGGAGCCCAGAAGCGGGAGTTACACGCGCGGCTGCGCGGGCTGCGCGAGAGAGCCGAAACTGCCCGCAAGGCCGCGGCCAAGTCCGCCAGTCAGGCAGTTCTGCAGCGCACGGTGCGTTCGAGCGGCCTGCCGGGAGCGCAAGACTTCAACGGGAAGCGGACCAGTGACTGGGCGCCCGAAGAGGTCGAACGGTTCAAGGTGCCCGGGTCCGACAGCGACGACGCGCTCATCGCGTTGATCCACGTGTGGTCGCGGTGGGCGGGCGAGCCGCCGGACGAGCGTTGGTGGCGCCGGCAGGTGGAGCTGGCTCGGCGGGAACAGGCGAGTGAACGCCCCGGCGGGCCGGCCTGGAAAGTGCGGGCCGAGCAGTCCATGTATTGGTGGCAGGTTCGGCGTATTGCCCCGAAGCAGTTACTGGACCGTGAAGACGAGCTGGCCGAACTAGCCCGTTTCTGCACTGCCGAGGACTCTTCGTCCTACAGCTGGTGGCGGGCGCCCAAGTGGTCCGGCAAGACCGCGTTGATGGCGTGGTTCGCGCTGCATCCGCCGCCTGATGTCCAGGTGGTGCCCTTCTTCGTGACCGCACGTTATGCAGCCCAGAACGACCGCACTGCCTTCACCGAGATAGTGATGGGCCAGTTGGCTGGCTTGCTGGGGGAGGACCTGGTCTCCCAGTACCTGACTGACACGGCCCGCGAGCCGTACTACCTGGATCTGCTGGACCGTGCGGCCGCACTGTGCGGTGAGTCCGGAACGCGCTTGGTGCTGCTGGTCGACGGCCTCGACGAGGACCGAGGCGTGACCAGCAGGCCGGATGCGCACAGCATCGCCGCCCTGCTGCCCGACCCGGTGCCGGCCAATCTCCGCATCCTGGTCGCGAGCCGCAACAACCCCCCGCCCCCTGACGATGTGCCGAGAAGACATCCGCTGTACGACCCGTCGATCATCCGCATCCTGGGCACTTCACGGCACGCGCATGACATCCAGGGCGACCTCGAGCGGGAACTGAAACGCCTGCTGAACGGCAGCCAGTTGGAGCAGGATCTGCTGGGATTGATCACGGCGGCGGGCGGTGGTCTGAGCGCAGCGGATCTCTCGGAACTCGTTGACGTGAGCGCCTGGACGGTGAGGAACCACCTGCACACGGTGGCCGGACGAACCTTCGAGCCGCGCGAGAGCCGGTGGCGTCCGCATGATGGGCACGAGGTCTACATCCTGGGCCACGAAGAACTCCAGGTCACTGCGGAGCAGGCCTTCGGCACGTCGCTGAGGCGCTACCACGACCGGCTCCACACCTGGGCCGACGGCTACCGTCTGCGTTCGTGGCCCCAAAACACACCCGAATACCTCTTCAGCGGCTACTTCGGGCTGCTGCGCGCTCACGACGACGTGGAGCGGCTCATCGACTTGACGCGCGACGCCGCACGCCACGAACGCATGCTCGACCTCACCGGCAGCGACGCGGCGGCCTTGGCCGAACTCACCACCGTCCGCGACATGATCCTCGACCGCTCGCGTCCCGACACTCATGTCTTGGCCCTGGCTCGGATCGCCGGCCGTCTGGACCGCCTGGAGCACCGCAACGACCGCATTCCGACGAATCTGCCCGCCCTGTGGGCGAAGCTGGGGTACGTCGCCCGCGCTGAGGCCCTCGCCCGCGCGATCAACGACCCTCGGGCGCAGACAGACGCCTTGGTCGCCGTCGCCCAGGTGGTCGCCGTCGGAGACCCGGGTGAAGCGGAGAGCTTCGCCTCCTCCATCGACGACCCCGTACAGCGTCGCAACGTCCTCAACGCGGTGGTGCACACCGTGGCCGCCCACAACCCCTCCCTCGCCGCGGAGATAGCGCGCAGGATCGGTACGCGACTGGAACGCGAGGCGGGAGTGGCCACGACACGCGCCGTCGCGCGGGGCGGTGATCTCGACCGTGCTGAGCACCTGGCCCGCTCCATCGATCATCCGCACTACCGTGACAGAGCGCTGGCCGAACTGGCGCGCGCAGTGGCTGCCACAGATCCCAAACGAGCCGAAAGCTTGGCCGCAGAACTCTTCGACCAGGGCCTCCGGCTGCAAACCTTCAGTCAAGTGGTGCAGGCTCTGGCCGCTGCCGGACACGTCCAGGACGCCGAGCTGCTTGCCCACGCAACGCGTAGGAACATTGCCGGCATCACCGATGCGGTCGTTCGCTCACGGGTCCAGACGGCCTACGGCCACGCTGCCAGCGCGGTGGCGGGAGCCCTGGCAGCAGCCGGTGATCCGGAGCGAGCCCGGCGCTTCGCCAGAGCCAACTCGAAGTCTGCGTTCGCGGGCACCATTCACACTGCGGTCGCCTCCGCGGTGGCGGCCAAAGGAAACCCCGATCTCGCTCAGGAGATCATCGACACCTTCCGGACGAGCGAGGAGAAGTGGCGTGCCTATGCCGAAGTGGCCCGCGCAACGGCCGCCGTAGACCCCGACCAGGCGGAGACCTTCGCCCGTGCCATCACCGAACCCCAGCTCCAGGCCAGGACACTGGCCGAGGTCGCCGGAGCCGTGGCTGCCTCAAGCGATCCCGAGCGGGCCACCGCCCTCGCGGAAGCGATAGAGGACACAGAGGCCAAGGCCCAGGCTCTGATCGGCGTGGCATCGGCGATGACCACAACCGGCGACACCGAGACGGCCGAGAGACTGGCTCGCAACGTTGAAGCTCTCGTGCGCACGGTCACTCCTCCCCAAGCGCACGCGCTGTTGGCCATGACCAGGGCAGTGGCCGCCGCCGGAGACATGGATCTGGCGGAAGCTCTGGCGAACACCATGGGTCTGCCCCGGGAACGCGGCGAAGCCCTGATCGCCGTAGCAGCTGCACGGGCAGCGGCGGGAGAGATCGACCGCGCCATGGTCCTCGTCGACTCCATCGCATACGCGGATCACCGGGGCGAGGCGCACATTGCGGCGGCTGCGGCCGCAGCCGCCAAGGAACCCGAGCGCTCACTGGAACTGGTGCGCTCCCTCGGCGAGCCATGGCGCCGGTATGAAGCTCTGATCGAAGTGATCCGGAAAATGACACCCCACGACCCGTCCCGGGCACAGCGGCTGGTCGATCAACTGCCTTTCACCGATCTCAAGGCCGAGGCGATGGCCGTCCTGGTGGAGGAACTGGCCCCTGTGGACCTTGCCCACGCTCGCTCTCTGAGCGCGACACTGGACGATCTGGCCTGTGCGACCCACGACAGAGCCCGTCGCAGCCCGGCGCTGATCGCAGCGGCACGCGCTGCCTCCGCCACCGGAGACATCGATCGTGCCGAGACCGTGGCCGGGCTCATCACCAACCTCAAACAACGGTGGCAGGCGTTGGTATGGGTCGCCCGAGCCGCGGCCAGGGCAGGACGGACAAGCCGTGCCCTGAAGATCGTCGACACGATTGCGCACCCGGCGCTCCACCGGCAGGCCATGATCCAGGTGGCGTGCGGAGCGGCAAGCGCGGGGAAGCTCGATGAGGCAGTGTCCATCGCGCAGGGAATATCCGACCCGCTACAGCAGGCGATCGGGCTGGCAACCGTCGCGTCCGAGACGGACACCGACACCGCGAGAAGTCTGATCACGCCGATCCTGGCGACGTCACATTGGACAACGGCGCTGGTCGCCCTGCCGAAGATCGACGTTGCCGCTCTGGTCGCTCTTGCACACGAGTGGCTCCCCGGACCGACTTCTTCTCCAGGGGGCAGCTGAGGTGAGTGGTCGACGGGTCAGCCCAGCGCACGTCCGGCTGCCCCGAGGCCCGGCCTCCGCACCGTCAGCGCCCGGTCCCACCCGTGAAACCAGCGGCAACTGTTACGGCGGGATGAAATCCGCCCCCTATCGCGTTGGTGCCTTCCGGCAGCTCAGGACGGATGGAAGGCACCGGTGTGACACCGCAACGGGGATGGGCACGGCGGCTGTGGGCCTATGCGTGGCGCCACCCGAAGGACGTCGTACTGGCCCTCGGCTCGTCGCTGGCCGGCATGGCCGTGATGGCCCTGGTCCCGCTGATCACCAAGGTGATCATCGACGACGTCATCGGCGGACACACCAGGGACATGACCACCTGGGCCGGGCTGCTCATCGCCGCCGCGCTGATCGTCTACGTGCTGACCTACGTCCGCCGCTACTACGGCGGCCGTCTCGCCCTCGACGTCCAGCACGACCTGCGGACGGAGATGTACGACACGATCACCCGGCTGGACGGCCGGCGGCAGGACGAGCTGTCCACCGGCCAGGTCGTCGGCCGTGCCACCAGCGACCTCCAGCTGATCCAGGGCCTGCTCTTCATGCTCCCGATGACCATCGGGAACTTCGCGCTGTTCCTGATCTCCCTGGTCGTCATGGCGTGGCTGTCCGTGCCGCTGACCCTGGTCGCCCTGGCCGTGGCGCCCGCCATCTGGTGGATCGCCAAGCGCAGCCGCACCCGTCTGCACCCCTCCACCTGGTACGCCCAGGCCCAGGCCGCCGCCGTGGCGGGCGTGGTCGACGGTGCCGTCAGCGGCGTACGCGTGGTGAAGGGCTTCGGGCAGGAGGAGCAGGAGACCGGCAAGCTCCGGGAGGTCGGCCGCAGGCTTTTCGCGGGCCGGCTGCGCACCATCCGTCTGAACTCGGTCTACACCCCGGCCCTCCAGGCCGTCCCCGCCCTCGGCCAGGTCGCGATGCTGGCCCTCGGCGGCTGGCTGGCGGTGCGCGGGCACATCACGCTCGGCACGTTCGTCGCGTTCTCCACCTACCTCGCCCAGCTGGTCGGCCCGGTCCGCATGCTCGCGGTGGTCCTCACCGTCGGCCAGCAGGCCCGTGCCGGCACCGAGCGCGTGCTGGAGCTGATCGACACCGAGCCGTCGATCGAGGACGGCCGCAAGGACCTGCCCGCCGACGCCCCCGCGACGGTCGAGTTCGACGACGTCTCCTTCGGCTACGACGACGACCGCCCGGTCCTCGACGGACTGTCCTTCGAGATCCGTCCCGGCGAGACCCTCGCCGTCGTCGGTTCCTCCGGCTCGGGCAAGTCCACGGTGTCCCTGCTGCTGCCGCGCTTCTACGACGTCACCCGCGGAGCCGTGCTGGTCGGCGGCCACGACGTGCGCGAGCTGAGCCTGCGGTCGCTGCGGGCGGCGATCGGCCTGGTCCCGGAGGACTCGTTCCTCTTCTCCGACACCGTCCGCGACAACATCGCGTACGGCCGCCCGGACGCCACGCAGGAGGAGATCGAGAAGGCGGCCCGGGCCGCCCAGGCGGACCGGTTCATCGCCGACCTGCCCGACGGCTACGACACCACCGTCGGCGAGCACGGCCTCACTCTGTCCGGCGGCCAGCGCCAGCGCGTCGCCCTGGCCCGCGCCATCCTCAGCGACCCGCGCCTGCTGGTCCTGGACGACGCCACCTCGGCCGTGGACGCCCGCGTCGAGCACGAGATCCACGAGGCCCTGAAGGGCGTCATGCGGGGCCGCACGACCCTGCTGATCGCCCACCGCCGCTCCACGCTGAACCTCGCCGACCGCATCGCCGTCCTGGACGGCGGCCGCCTCGCCGACATCGGCACCCACGAGGAACTCCAGCAGCGCTCGGCCCTCTACCGGCGCCTGCTCACCGACCCGGACGAGCTGGGCGCCGTCTCCCCGGGGCACGTCCAGCCCGCTTCCCCCCAGGAGGACACCTCCGTACGCGACGAGCTCGACGCCGAGTTCGACGCCGAGCGCGGGGTCACCCCGCGGCTGTGGAGCGGTGACCGCGAGCGTAAGGACACCGCCCTCGCCGAGAGCCCCGCCTCCCCCGAGCTGCTCGCCCAGGTCGAGGCGCTGCCCCCGGCCACCGACGTCCCCGACATCGACGAGGTGCGGGCGGTCCGGCCGGAGGACTCCTACGGTCTGCGCCGCCTGCTGGGCGGCTTCGGGCTCCCGCTGCTGGTCAGCCTGGCCCTGGTCGCCACCGACGCGGGCATGGGCCTGTTGCTGCCCGTGCTGATCCGGCACGGCATCGACTCCGGCGTCACCCAGGCCGCTCTCGGCGCGGTGTGGGCGGCGGCCCTGCTGGGGCTGGGGACGGTCGCGGTGCAGTGGGCGGCCCAGGTCGGCGAGACCCGGATGACCGGCCGCACCGGCGAGCGCGTGCTGTACTCGCTCCGGCTCAAGATCTTCTCCCAGCTCCAGCGCCTCGGGCTCGACTACTACGAGCGGGAGCTGACCGGGCGGATCATGACCCGGATGACGACCGACGTCGACGCGCTGTCTACGTTCCTCCAGACGGGCCTGGTCACGGCCTTCGTCTCGGTCGTCACCTTCTTCGGCATCATGGTCGCGCTGCTGGTGATCGACGTGGAGCTGGCGCTGGTCGTCTTCGCGACGCTGCCGCCGCTGATCATCGCCACGTACTTCTTCCGCCGGGCGAGCGTGAAGGCGTACGAGCTCGCCCGCGAGCGCGTGTCGGTCGTCAACGCCGATCTCCAGGAGTCGGTGTCCGGGCTGCGGATCGTGCAGGCCTTCCGGCGCGAGCGGGACGGCGGGCGGCGGTTCGCCGAGCACAGTGCCGACTACCGCCAGGCGCGCATCCGGGGCCAGTGGCTGATCTCCGTGTACTTCCCCTTCGTGCAGTTCCTGTCGTCGGTGGCCGCGGCGGCCGTGCTGATCGTGGGCGGGGCCCGGGTCGACGACGGGACGCTGGCGATCGGGTCGCTGGTGGCCTACCTGCTCTACATCGACCTGTTCTTCGCGCCCGTGCAGCAGCTCTCCCAGGTCTTCGACGGCTACCAGCAGGCGACCGTCTCGCTGGGCCGCATCCAGGAGCTGCTGCGGGAGCCGACGTCGACCAAGTCCGCCGCCGATCCGGTCGAGGTCACGTCCCTGCGCGGTGAGATCGCCTTCGAGGACGTGCACTTCGCCTACGGCGACGACGAGGAAGCTTTGGGCGGGGTCGACCTGCGCATCCCCGCCGGGCAGACCGTCGCGTTCGTCGGCGAGACCGGCGCCGGCAAGTCCACCCTCGTCAAGCTCGTCGCCCGCTTCTACGACCCGACCGGGGGTCGCGTCACCGTCGACGGGACCGACCTGCGGGAGCTGGACCTCACCTCGTACCGGCACCGTCTCGGTGTCGTCCCGCAGGAGGCGTACCTCTTCCAGGGCACGGTCCGTGACGCCATCGCCTACGGCCGTCCCGACGCCACCGACGCCGAGGTCGAGGCGGCGGCCCGGGCGGTCGGCGCCCACGACATGATCGCCACCCTGGAGGGCGGCTACCTCCACGAGGTCGCCGAGCGGGGCCGCAACCTGTCCGCCGGGCAGCGCCAGCTGATCGCGCTGGCCCGCGCCGAGCTGGTCGACCCGGACGTGCTGCTGCTCGACGAGGCCACGGCCGCCCTCGACCTGGCCACGGAGGCCCAGGTCAACCAGGCCACCGACCGCATCGCGGGCCGCCGCACCACCCTGGTCGTCGCCCACCGCCTCACCACCGCCGCCCGCGCCGACCGGGTCGTCGTCATGGACCACGGCCGGGTCGCCGAGGACGGCACGCACGAGGAGCTGCTCGCCCGCGGCGGCCGGTACGCCGAGCTGTGGCGGACGTTCGTCGGCGCCGCCGAGCCGGAGGAGCCGGTCGGCGCGTCCCGCTGACGCACCCCGTGCCGCGTCTTCGTGACGTCCGCGCAACCGTCCGACATACGTCATGCGTCCGTACTCGCGTACGACGATGGTCGCGGACGACGCGGTACGGGAGGACGACCAGTGGACAGTGGAGCGATACGCCGGCGGCTCGCGCTCGGGCTGACCGTGCTCACCGCCTCCGGGCTGCTCGCCGTCGCGGTGCCGGGTGAGGCGCAGGCCGCCACCACCGCGCTGTGCCCGGGGCGCAAGGTCCGCACCCTGCCCTTCTCCACCGGGACGGTGCTCGTCTACAAGCGCGGCGGCTACGTGTGCGCCGTGACCCTCCCGAAGAGGCGCGGCGCCAAGCGCACGATGTCGGTGAGCGTGCAGGCGCGCGGCAACCGGCCGGTCGTCGACGCGGGCGAGTACGCCCGCCACGCGGGCCCGGTCACCGTGCACGCCGGGCGCCGCTGCGTCTGGCTCAAGGGGCAGGTCGGCCGGGGGAAGCTCATATCGGGCTGGATCGTGTGCTGACGCACGGCACCCGGCGACGCGCCCCGCGCGCACAGGGTTTTCCCTATGTCCCCTGGTGCTCGGGGGAGTTGGTGGGCTAGCTTCCGGCGCACATCTGTCTCACAGGGGAGTGCGCATGCGCAAGGCGCTCAGATGGCTGCTGGCGCTCACGGTGCTCATAGGCACACTGGGCACGGCGGGAGCGGCCACCGCCGCCGACGCCGCCGGCACCACCGACATCAAGGAGAGGCTGCTCTCCATTCCGGGCATGAGCCTGGTCGAGGAGAAGCCGTACACCGGCTACCGCTTCTTCGTCCTGAACTACACGCAGCCGATCGACCACCACAAGCCCTCCAAGGGCACGTTCCAGCAGCGCATCACCGTGCTGCACAAGGACGTCTCGCGCCCGACGGTGTTTTTCACCAGCGGCTACAACGTCTCCACGACGCCCCGCCGCAGCGAGCCCACCCAGATCGTGGACGGCAACCAGGTCTCCCTGGAGTACCGCTACTTCACCCCGTCCCGGCCCGCCCCGGCCGACTGGTCCAAGCTGGACATCTGGCAGGCCGCCAGCGACCAGCACCGCGTCTTCAAGGCGCTGAAGGGCATCTACGGCAAGAAGTGGCTCTCCACGGGCGGTTCGAAGGGCGGCATGACCGCCACCTACTACGAGCGCTTCTACCCGCGTGACATGGACGGTGTCGTCGCCTACGTCGCCCCCAACGACGTGGTGAACAAGGAGGACTCGGCCTACGACCGCTTCTTCGCGGGCGTCGGCACCCCGGAGTGCCGCGCCCGGCTGAACGGCGTGCAGCGCGAGGCGCTGGTGCGCCGCGAGCCGCTGGAGAAGAAGTACGCGGCCTACGCGCAGGACAACGGCCTCACCTTCGAGACCATCGGCAGCCTGGACAAGGCCTTCGAGGCGACCGTCCTCGACTACGTGTGGGGCTTCTGGCAGTACAGCCTGCTGTCCGACTGCGACCAGATCCCGGCCGACGCCAAGAACGCCACCGACGACGAGATCTGGGACTCCGTCGACACCATCTCCGGCTTCTCCGCCTACGCCGACCAGGGCCTGTCCACCTACACGCCGTACTACTACCAGGCCGGCACCCAGCTCGGCGCGCCGACCATCGGCTTCCCGCACATCGAGAAGCAGTACATCCGCTACGGCTACCAGCCGCCGCGCAACTTCGTCCCCCGGGACATCCCCATGAAGTTCCAGCCGTCGGCGATGCGGGACGTGGACACCTGGGTCCGCCACAACGCCCGGCACATGCTGTTCGTCTACGGCCAGAACGACCCGTGGGGCGCGGAGCCGTTCCGCGTCGGCAAGGGCGCGAAGGACTCCTACGTCATGACCGCCCCCGGCATGAACCACGGCGCCAACGTCGCGGGCCTCGTGCCCGAGCAGAAGGCCCTGGCCACCGCCCGCATCCTCGACTGGGCCGGTGTCGCCACCAGCTCGGTGCAGGCGAACCCGCAGGCGGCCAAGCCGCTGGCGAAGTTCGACGCGAAGCTCGACAAGCGGGACGTCCAGCGCGAGATGACGCTGCGTCCGTAAGGGACGTCGCCCGTCGCGCCCGGCCGTCTCACAGCGGCCGGGCGCACCCCACGGGCCGAACCCCGCCCAGCCGGACGTACAGGGCCGTCGGGGCCGGGCAGTCGGACCGGCGGGAGACCGCCCGGGTCACCTTGTACTGGGGCCGGTGCTCGCCCTCGCCGTCGCAGGCGGTCTCGCGGACCTGCCCGTCGCCGGAGCCGTAGACGCAGTCGCCGACGATCGTGCGGGGGCCGCCCCCGCCGCCCGGGTCGCCGGGGTGCGGCGGCTGGAGGTTGCGCATGCACGCGTAGCCCTGCGGCACCGCCCCGTCGCCGTCCTCGTCGGCGCCGGGCCGCTGCTCGCTGATGTGGAGCACGAAGTCGGTGGTCGCCGGGCAGCGCGGCCCGTCCCGCACCGTGCCGTCGTGCCGTGCCACGACCCGGGCCGCCGCCCGTTCACCGGCGCACGGCACCTCGGTGAAGCTCGTCGTCCCGAAGGAACTGCACTCGCCGACCGCGAGGAACACCGCCCCGTACCCGGACGGGTGGGCCGGTGCCGGCGACACCGTGGCGGTCCTGGCGGTCCCGGCCTCGGCCACGCCTCCCGACGGGCTCTGGCATCCCGCCAGCAGTGCGCAGAGCAGCACCGACAGCGCCCCGGCCACCCCCGCACCACTTCTCTCACGCATCGCCGTCCCCCCGAGTGTGCCCGCCCAGCGTGACCCGCCGTAGCGGGCGCACGCCAGGCACATGGGAGGGTTTGCGCACCTTGGGGGTGGTGCGCCCGGTCCGTGGCGTACGTCTAGTACGACAGTCCGTAGCCGATGGGGTACAGCACCTGCTCCGGATCATCCGCCCGCTGTACCGCGACCGGCAGCCTCCCGCGTGGCTTCACCCGTCCGGCGATCACCCGTGCGGCGGCCCGCAGTTCGACGTCGGTCCAGGAGTAGGCGGCCAGACAGGCCGGTACGGACGGCAGGTGGGCCACGTCGTACGGGTTGCGGATCGCCACCGC
The DNA here is from genome assembly GCF_056436585.1 of Streptomyces sp. NPDC043685. Lineage (NCBI taxonomy): Bacteria > Bacillati > Actinomycetota > Actinomycetes > Kitasatosporales > Streptomycetaceae > Streptomyces > Streptomyces sp. NPDC043685. The sequence continues at coordinate 277,918 of NZ_JBWKCH010000002.1, forward strand.
CACGACCGGCCTCCCCGTGGCCACGAGCTGTTCCACCAGCGCCTTCTGGCTGCTGCTCGCCGTGACGTTGTAGGTGGCGGCCACCACCGCGTCCGCGTCCCGCGCCGCCGCGACGACCTTGGCGATGGTCGCCGCGGAGGGGGCGGTGCCGGTGGACAGGGCGGTGGCGGTGAAGCCGAGGCCGGTCAGCGCGCCGGCGAGCACGCCCGTGGGCGGGCCCGTCGTGCCGGTCGGCGAGGCCGGATCCGCCCCGACCACCAGCACCTTGGGGTACCGGCGCCGCGACAGGGGCAGCAGGCGCCGTTCGTTGACCAGCAGGGTGGTGGTCCGCTCGGCGATCCGGTCGGCCGCCGCCCGATGCGCCCGAGTGCCCACGGTCCTGTCGACCCCGCCCTGCCCGACGTACGGCGAACGGAACAGCCCCAGCCTGGACTTCAGCCGCAGCACCCGCAGGATCGATTCGTCGAGCCGGGCCTCGGTGAGCTCCCCCTCGCGCACGGCGGTCAGTACGGCGTTCCAGGCCAGGTCGAGGTCGGGCGGGTTGAGCAGCTGATCCACGCCCGCCTTCAGCGCGAGCACCGGCACCCGGGCGTCGCCGTACTTGGTCCGCACGCCCTCCATGCCGAGGGAGTCGGTGACCACGACCCCGTCGTAGCCGAGGCGTTCGCGCAGGATGCCGGTGAGGATCGGGCGCGAGAGGGTCGCCGGGTCGCCGGAGTCGTCGAGGGCCGGGACCATCAGGTGCGCGGTCATGATCGAGTCGATGCCGGCGGCGATCGCGGCCCGGAACGGCGGCGCGTCCAGCCTCTCCCACAGCTCCCGGCTGTGCGTGATGGTGGGGAAGCCGGTGTGGCTGTCGACGTTGGTGTCCCCGTGCCCGGGGAAGTGCTTGGCGGTCGCGGCGACCCCGGACCCCTGGTACCCGGCCACCTCGGCGGCCACCAGCGCGGACACCGCCCGCGGGTCGGCCCCGAAGGACCGTACGCCGATGACCGGGTTGGCCGGGTTGACGTTGACGTCGGCCACGGGGGAGTAGTCCTGCCGGATCCCCATGGCCCGCAGCTCGGCGCCCGCGATCCGGCCGAGGGTGCGGGCGTCGGACCGCGACCCGCCCGCCCCGACGGCCATGGCGCCCGGGAACAGCGTCGCCGGCCTGCCCACCCGGGCGACGATCCCGTGCTCCTGGTCGGTGGAGATGAGCACCGGCAGTCCGCGCGGCAGCCCGAGGGAGGCCCTCTGGATGCCGTCGGACAGCTCGGCGATCTGGTGCGGATCGCGGGTGTTGTGGGCCCAGGCGAAGTAGATGATGCCGCCGACCCGGTACTTCGCCAGCAGTTCGGCGGCCGTGCGGACCCCGATCTCCTTGAGGTTGGCGTCGATGTCGGCCTGGTCGGGGGCGGTGGCGGAGTGGCCGTAGACCCGCATCACGAAGAGCTGGCCGACCTTCTCCTCGAGCGTCATGCGGGAGATGAGGGCCCGCAGCCGGCCGTCGTCCGGGGCGGCGTGCGCGGGCCCGGCGGCCGCGAGAGCGGCGGTGACGGCGGTGGCGGCGAGGAGGGTGCGTCTGGAGGGCTGTGCGGTGTTTCCCGTGCTTGCCGTGCCGGTGTCGTGCACGTGCGCTCCTTCCGGAGGTGATCCGCTGGGATCCGCTGAAGGAAACTTCCAGGAGGTCAGCAATATCCGGGAAGTTTCTGCCGGTCAAGGGAGCGCGCGGCCCTGACCGCCCGGGGGCCGCCATCGGCGCGTAGGAGGGGGGTGCGCCGATGGCGGCGGGGCCGCCGGCCGCGGTACGGCGGAGAGGGTGGTCAGCGATCGCAGCCAGTGGCGAGGGCCGACACCGCACCGTGGTGACTCTCCGGCGGCCTGCGATTGGACGGGGACGGTCCGCCTCGGGTTCCCGGCTCGGCGCGTGTTTTCCGCAATTCGGTGCGCGTGGTGCGCCGGACGCTCAACGGGGCGGATGAGCCGCCGCGCCGGGCCACTGCTCACCGAGCACGCGTACGGTCTCCGCGATGGCCGGACGCCGGGCCGCCCCCGTGCGCCACAGCGCGTACAGCCGCCGCACCGGCATCGGGTCGAGCGGCACCTCCACCACCCCGGCGGGCAGCGGTCCGCGCCCCAGCCGCGGGATGAGCGCGACGCCGAGCCCGGCCGCGACCAGGGCGACGAGGGTGGGGTTCTCGTCGGCCTGGTGGACGAGGTCCGGCTCGTGCCCGGCCGCGCGCAGCGTCCGCAGCAGCCAGTCGTGGCAGACCCGCCCCGGGGGCTGGCAGATCCACCGTTCACCGCCCAGCTCCTCCCGCCGTACGCCGGCCCGCCCGGCGAAGGGGTGCCCGTCGGGGACGAGCAGGTCGCACAGGTCGTCGCCGATGACCGCCTGCTCCAGACCCGGCGGGGCGGGCAGCGGCGCGATGTCCCAGTCGTGGGCGACGGCGAGGTCGACGGCGCCCTTCGCCACCAGGTCGACGGACAGATGCGGGTCGACCTCGCGCAGCCGGGCGTCCAGAGCGGGATGGCGGCGGCCCAGCTCGGCCAGCACGCCCGGCATCAGCCCGCGCGCCGCCGAAGCGAACGCGGCGATGGTCAGCCGCCCGGCCGGCCGACCCCGCCGTTCCTCCAGCTCGGTCTCCGCGCGCTCCACGATGGCCAGCAACTCCTGTGCGGCAGCGACCAGTTGGAGTGCCTCGTCGGTGAGCCGGACGCCCCGCCCCTCCCGCTCCAGCAGCACGGTCCTGGTCTCCCGCTCCAGCTTGGCGATCTGCTGGGACACCGCGGAGGGCGTGTACCCGAGCGCGAGGGCCGCGGCGCCGACGGTGCCGTGCACGGAGACGGCGTGCAGGGCACGGAGCCGCTGGAGGTCGAGCACGGGGTGCTCCCTTCTGCCGAGCGGGTCGCCCAGGGGTGTGCTCGGCGATGCTTTCGCTTAGCGATGCTTCATCCAACCATGCAGCGATCATCGCTGGTGCTTCACGGTCGTGGGGCGCGATGCTCACGGCATGCGCCCGTCACACCTCGCTCTCGCCGTCCTGGTCGCCGCCGTCTGGGGCGTCAACTTCACGGTCATCGAGATCGGCCTCGGCCACTTCCCGCCCCTGCTCTTCTCCGCCCTGCGCTTCCTCGCGGCCGCGCTCCCGGCGGTGTTCCTCGTGGGCCGTCCGAAGGTGGCGTGGAAGTGGGTCGTGGCGGTCGGCCTGGTCCTCGGCGTGGCCAAGTTCGGCCTGCTCTTCGTCGGCATGGACGCGGGCATGCCGGCGGGCCTGTCCTCCCTGGTGCTGCAGATCCAGGCGGTGTTCACCGCGGCGATCGCCGCCCTGACCCTGGGGGAACGGCCCTCCCGCGTCCGTCTGCTGGGCATGCTGATCGCCCTGTCCGGCATCACCGTGGCGGCCGTGGACGAGGGCGCCTCGGGCCCGCTCGGCGCGTTCGCCCTGGTGATCGGGGCGGCGGCCTGCTGGGGCGCGTCGAACGTCCTCACCCGCAAGGCGGCCCCGCCCGACGCGCTGAACTTCATGGTCTGGGTCAGCACGGTCCCGGTGCTCCCGCTGCTGGCCCTCTCCCTCCTCACCGAGGGCCCCGCACGCGATCTGGCCGCCCTGCGCGCCCTGGACTGGCAGGGCGCGGGCACGGTCGTCTACGTCGCCTGGATCACCACGGTCTTCGGCTTCGGCGCGTGGGGTTTCCTCCTGCGTCACCACCCCGCCTCCACGGTGGCGCCCTTCTCGCTCCTCGTCCCGGTCTTCGGCATCTCCTCGGCGTTCCTGTTCCTGGACGAACCGGTGAGCCCGCTGCGGTGGTGCGCGGCGGCGCTGCTGGTGGGCGGGGTGGCGCTGACGTCCCTGACCCGGCGCCGCACCGCCCCGCCGGTGGCCGCCGTTCCGACGGTGGCGTCCGCCCCGCCGGTGGCCACCGGTCCGACGGCCACTGCTGCGACGCCTCGACCGGCATCCCGGGCGGGCTGACGTGGATCGCTGTCGGGCCGAAACATGCCGCTGCCCCGCTCCACCTGGCAGGCGGGGCGGGGCAGCGGCCCGGTGCGTGGTGCGAGGACGGCTCAGCGGGTGTGTTCGGCGAACCTCGCAGCCGTCTCGGCCAGGACCTCCAGGCCGTCCCGGGCCCACAGACCGTCGTTGAACAGCTCCACCTCGATGGCGCCGGTGTAACCGGCCGCCTCGACGTACCCCTGCCACTCCCGCATGTCGATCGACCCGTCGCCGATCTGACCGCGGCCGGTGAGGACGCCCTGGGGGAGGGGCGTCGTCCAGTCGGCGAGCTGGAAGGTGTGGATGCGGCCGCCCGCGCCCGCCCGGGTGATCTGCGCGGGGGCGGTGTCGTCCCACCAGATGTGGTACGTGTCGACCGTGACGCCGACCTGGTGCGCCGGGAAGCGCTCGGCGAGGTCCAGGGCCTGGGCCAGGGTCGACACCACGCAGCGGTCCGAGGCGTACATGGGGTGCAGCGGCTCGATGGCCAGACGCACGCCGTGCCGCTCCGCGTAGGGGCCCAGTTCCGACAGGGCGTCCGCGATGCGTTCCCGGGCGCCGTGCAGGTCCTTGGAGCCGGCCGGGAGCCCGCCCGAGACCAGGACCAGGGTGTCCGTGCCCAGGGTCGCGGCCTCGTCGATCGCGCGGCGGTTGTCGGCCAGGGCCTCCGCCCGCTCCCGCGGGTCGATCGCGGTGAAGAAGCCGCCCCGGCACAGCGTCGTCACCGTGAGGCCCGCCTCCCGGACCAGCTTGGCCGTGGCCTCCAGGCCGTGCGCCCGCACCGGCTCGCGCCAGAGCCCGACGCCTCGGATGCCCAACCGGGCGCAGCCGTCCACCAGTTCCGGCAGGGACAGCTGCTTCACCGTCATCTGGTTGATGGAGAAGCGTTCCGGCGCGCCGCTCACTGGTTCACCCCGTACACGCTCAGCAGCGTCTTCATCCGTTCCTCGGCCAGCTTCGGGTCCGGGAACAGCCCCAGCCCGTCGGCCAGTTCGTACGCCGTCGCGAAGTGCGGCAGCGAGCGGGCCGACTGCAGGCCGCCGACCATCGTGAAGTGCGCCTGGTGGCCCGCCAGCCAGGCCAGGAAGACCACGCCCGTCTTGTAGAAGCGGGTCGGCGTCTGGAACAGGTGGCGCGACAGCCCGACGGTGGGGTCCAGCAGGGCGCGGAAGCCCTGCACGTCGCCGGTGTCCAGGACCCGGACCGCCTGCGCCGCCAGCGGGCCCAGCGGGTCGAAGATGCCGAGCAGCGCGTGGCTGAAGCCCTGCTCGTCGCCCGCGATCAGCTCGGGGTAGTTGAAGTCGTCGCCCGTGTAGCAGCGCACGCCCTGCGGGAGCCGGCGGCGGATGTCGATCTCGCGCCGGGCGTCCAGCAGGGAGACCTTGATACCGTCGACCTTGTCGGGATGGGCGGCGATGACCTCCAGGAAGGTGTCCGTCGCCGCGTCCAGGTCGGACGAGCCCCAGTAGCCCTCCAGCGCCGGGTCGAACATCGGGCCCAGCCAGTGCAGGACCACCGGCTCGGCCGCCTGGCGCAGCAGATGGCCGTAGACCTCCAGGTAGTCCTCGGGCCCGGAGGCCGCCGCGGCCAGCGCCCTCGACGCCATCAGGATGGCCTGCGCGCCGGACTCCTCGACGACCGCGAGCTGCTCCTCGTAGGCCGCGCGGACCTCCGCGAGCGACCCGGAGGCGATCTGGTCGGTGCCCACACCGCAGGCGATACGGCCGCCGACCGCCTTCGCCTCGGCCGCCGAGCGCCGGATCAGTTCCGCCGCGCACGCCCAGTCCAGCCCCATGCCGCGCTGGGCGGTGTCCATGGCCTCGGCGACGCCCAGCCCGTGGGACCACAGGTGGCGGCGGAAGGCGAGGGTGGCGTCCCAGTCGACCGCGGCGGGCGAGTCGGGGGAGACGTCCGCGAAGGGGTCGGCGACGACGTGCGCCGCCGAGAAGACCGTGCGGGAGGTGAAGGGGGTGCCGGGGGTCACGCCCAGGGGCTCGGTGCGGGGCTCATAGGTCCGCAACGCCCCGTCGGCACCGGGGAGTCGGATGGTCACAGCGAGATCTCCGGCACGTCGAGACGGCGGCCCTGGGCCGAGGAGGCGAGGCCCAGCTCGGCGAGCTGCACACCGCGGGCACCGGCCAGCAGGTCCCAGTGGTAGGGGGCGTCGGCGTAGACGTGCTTGAGGAACAGCTCCCACTGGGCCTTGAAGCCGTTGTCGAACTCGGTGTTGTCCGGGACCTCCTGCCACTGGTCGCGGAAGACCTCGGTGGCGGGGATGTCCGGGTTCCAGACCGGCTTGGGGGTGGCGCTGCGGTGCTGGACGCGGCAGTTGCGCAGGCCCGCGACCGCGGAGCCCTCCGTGCCGTCCACCTGGAACTCCACCAGCTCGTCGCGGTTGACGCGCACGGCCCAGGAGGAGTTGATCTGGGCGATCGCGCCGCCTTCCAGCTCGAAGATGCCGTAGGCGGCGTCGTCGGCGGTGGCGTCGTAGGGCTTGTCGTTCTCGTCCCAGCGCTGCGGAATGTGGGTGGCGGTGAGGGCCTGGACGGACTTCACGCGGCCGAACAGCTCGTGCAGCACGTACTCCCAGTGCGGGAACATGTCGACGACGATGCCGCCGCCGTCCTCGGCCCGGTAGTTCCAGGAGGGGCGCTGGGCGGTCTGCCAGTCGCCCTCGAAGACCCAGTAGCCGAACTCGCCGCGCACGGAGAGGATCCGGCCGAAGAAGCCGCCGTCGATCAGGCGCTTGAGCTTCAGCAGGCCCGGCAGGAAGAGCTTGTCCTGGACGACGCCGTGCTTGATGCCGGCCTCGTTCGCCAGCCGGGCGAGCTCCAGGGCGCCGTCGAGACCGGTGGCGGTGGGCTTCTCGGTGTAGAGGTGCTTGCCGGCCGCGATGGCCTTCTTCAGCGCCTCCTCGCGGGCGGAGGTGACCTGCGCGTCGAAGTAGATGTCCACCGTTTCGTCGGCGAGGACCGCGTCCACGTCCGTCGACCAGTGCTCCAGCCCGTGCTGCTCGGCCATCGCCTTCAGCGCGTGCTCACGGCGGCCGACCAGGATCGGCTCGGGCCACAGCACGGTGCCGTCGCCGAGGTCGAGGCCGCCCTGCTCGCGCAGGGCGAGGATGGAGCGGACCAGGTGCTGGCGGTAGCCCATGCGCCCGGTCACACCGTTCATTGCGATACGCACCGTTTTGCGTGTCACGTCGTTCCCTTCGTACGCGGTTGTCGCGCCGCGTACGCCCCACCCTGCACAGGCGACCCGGGGAACCGGCCGCGGACTGGTGAACGTGACAGCAAGCGCTTTCTATACAGGGAGAAGCTAGCCTCTGAACCGCGGTCCGGACAAGACCGTGACCAGGACGAGTTGTTCGAGGGGGCGAACAACCCGGGGGCGGGGGCTTAAGGTCTGCTCGGAACCATGGCCATGGGTCCGGCGGCCCACCTGCTGATCCGCCCGGAACCATGGCCAGTGGTCTGGGTGTGTACGAGGGCGGAGACGAGATGCGCGACCGGAGGACGACGAGATGACGGTGACCCTGGCGGACGTGGCGGCCCGCGCGCAGGTCTCGCCCGCGACGGTGTCGCGCGTGCTGAACGGGAACTACCCCGTGGCTGCCTCCACCCGCGAGCGGGTGCTGAAGGCCGTGGACGAGCTGGACTACGTGCTCAACGGACCCGCGAGCGCCCTGGCCGCCGCCACCTCCGACCTGGTCGGAATCCTGGTGAACGACATCGCCGACCCCTTCTTCGGGATCATGGCGAGCGCGATCCAGGCCGAGATCGGCGGACCGGGCGGCCGTGCGGGCGGGGAGAGACTCGCGGTGGTCTGCAACACGGGCGGCTCCCCGGAGCGGGAGCTGACGTACCTCACGCTGCTGCAGCGGCAGCGCGCCGCGGCGGTGGTGCTGACCGGCGGGGCGATCGAGGACGCGGCGCACCAGGCGGCCATGGACGCGAAGGTGCGGAAGCTGGTGGACGCCGGGACGCGCGTCGTCCTGTGCGGCCGCCCCCCGGCGCCGGACACCGGGGCGATCGCGCTGACCTTCGACAACCGCGGCGGCGGGCAGGAGCTGACCGAGCACCTCATCGGGCTCGGGCACCGGCGGCTCGGCTACATCGCCGGCCCCGAGGAGCGGACCACCACGAGGCACCGCCTCGAAGGGCACAGGGCCGCGCTCGCCGCGCACGGCATCGAGGAGGACCCCCGGTGGACGGTGCACGGGCGCTACGACCGGCGGTCCGGCTACGAGGCGACGCTGGAGCTGCTGCGGCGTGACCCGTCCCTGACGGCGGTCGTCGCGGCGAACGACTCCGTCGCACTGGGGGCGTGCGCCGCGCTGCGCGACTCGAACCTGCGGATCCCGGAGGACGTCTCGGTCGCGGGCTTCGACGATCTGCCGTTCAGCATCGACGCGGTGCCGTCCCTGACGACGGTGCGGCTGCCGCTGGCGGAGGCGGGGGCCCGGGCGGGCCGCATCGCGATGGGCCGTGAGGAGGCGCCGCCCGGGGGGATCGCCTCGGCGCGGGGGGAGTTGATGGTGCGGGGGTCCTCCGGGGTGCCGCGGACTTCCTGACGGCCGGAGCCGGGGCGGGACCGGTGCGGGGCCCTGCCGGCCGCGCGCCCCCGCTTCGGCGCGGGTGCCTCGTCCTCCTGTGATCCCGCGTTCGTCGGGCAGGTCCTTCTGGTGGGTGCCGCGTTCGGGGCGTGACGGCGGGGGTGGTGCGGAGGCTCTGCCGGCCGTGTGCCCCGGTGCCCCCGCTTCGGCGCGGGCGCCTCGTCCTCCTGTGATCCCGCGTTCGTCGGGCAGGTCCCTCTGGTGGGTGCCGTGTCCGGGGCGCGACGGCGGGACCGGTGCGGGGCCCGGTCAGCGAACGACGTCGAAGACGTTCTTCTGCAGCCCGTTGGCGTAGGCCTCGTGCTCGACGAGCCGCAGCTTCTGGGTGTCCTTGTCCGTGGCGCTGAAGAGCCGCTTGCCCGCCCCGAGCAGGAGCGGAAAGACGAGCAGGTGGTAGCGGTCGATCAGGCCGACGTCCGAGAGGGCCTGGTTCAGGGAGGCGCTGCCGTGGATGATGATCGGGCCGCCCTCGGTCTCCTTCAGCGCGGCGACGTCGTCGAGCGAGCGCAGGATCGTCGTCTCGCCCCAGTTCGACACCAGGTCGTCCTCGGTGAGGGTGGTGGAGACGACGTACTTCGGCATCACCTTGTAGTCGGCGAAGTCCTCCATGTCGGGCCACACCGCGCTGAACGCCTCGTAGCTGGTGCGGCCCAGCATCATCGCGGTGGCCTCCTTCTGCTCCCGGCCCTTGATCTCGAAGGCCTCGGGGAGGAACTCGACGTTCTTGAAGGTCCACCCGGAGTTCCGGTAACCGGGCTCGCCGCCCGGGGCCTCCACGACGCCGTCGAGCGAGATGAAAGCGGTGCTGATCAGAGTGCGCATCGTGGGTTCCTCGGTATCTCGTGTCGGGTTTTCGGCGGATTCCGTCGGTGCACGCTTCCACACCACGGGCGGTTGCGCGCACGAACACCTCTTCCGACTGCGCGACACGGAAAAACTCATCGGCCGTCGCCTGCCGGGGCCATTCCGTCCTCTGGATCACCGGGCACGCGGGAGAGGGCCGGGCTACGCGCGCGATGACACCGGCCGCGTACGGACGAGTGCCCGCAGCATCGCGGCGCCCGCGCCCACCGCTGCACAGTGCAGCACCGCCGCGAGCGCGAGGTTTTCCGGCAGGGCCGCATCGGCCAGCCGCGCGACTGCCAGGTACAGGGTGAACGGAAGCTTCCAGCCGCTCCCGGCGAGCAACGAACCCGAGCCGAGCCAGCCGAGCACCATCGGGCCCCCTCGCGGGACTCGCGCGGGCCGGCCTCGCACGACAGCCCAGGTGGCAGCGGACGCCACCCAGGCCCAGAGCCCGAAGACCCCGGACAGCACATGCCAGGCGAGGTCCCGCTCACCGCGGTGGGCCACCCCCGCGGTGCCGCCCAGCGCCCAGTACAGCCAGATGAGACCGACTGCGGCGCCGACCACGGACATCCGTGGCAGCGCCCTCGGCGAGCCCTCCCCACGGTCCCCGAGCCGGCCCCCGAACGCCTCCGGCCGGCGCCGCCGCACGTACGTGGGCAGGGCGATGGCCAGACCCAGCCCCATGCCCGCGAACCCGAGCTGGACCAGCCCTGCCTCCCAGACCGGCATCGAAGGACCCGCGTCACGTCCGCTCCTCGGACTGGCTTTCTGCGCTTGGGCAGGGACGGGGTTCCATCTGAACTCCCTGTTCAGGCAACGGATTTCAAATCTCATTCACCGCTGCCCCCACGGGCGTCCACCGCCGGGCGCATCCATGTCCTCACTCAGGGGGAGGGGACTCGGCCGACGGGAGCACAGGAAACCGCGGGAGCACGAGGAGCCGCGATCCCACCGGCCAGGGCAGGTGACCGGATCTTCACGCAACACCCGGGGGACGGAGGGAGTCACAGACGGGCTGCCGGGTAGATTCCGTCCGTATGAAGCTGGCGTTCTCCACCCTCGGTGTCCCTGGCCTGCCCCTGACCGACGTCCTGCGCCTCGCGACCACGCACGGCTACCACGGCGTGGAACTGCGCACCCACCCCGAGGAACCGGTCCACACCGGCCTCGGCCCCGCCGAACGGGCGGACGTCGCGGCCGAGTTCAAGGGCGCGGGCGTAGAGCTCCTCGGTCTGGCGGGCTACGCACGGGTCGCCGCGCCGGGCGACGACGAGCCCGTCCTGGCCGAGATCCGTGCCCTCCTCGACCTGGCCCGTGACCTGGGAGCCCCGTACGTCCGGGTCTTCCCCGGCGGCGACCTCGACGTCCAGACTCCCGAGGAGGCCGACGCGACGGCCGCCCGGCGTCTGGGCACGGCCGCCGAACACGCCAACGACCTGGGCGTGCGCATCCTCCTTGAAACCCACGACTCGCACCGCACCGCCGCCGACGCGATGCGAATTCTCGGCCTCGTCGGCCACCGCCAGGTCGGCGCCCTCTGGGACGTGATGCACACCTGGCTCGGCGGCGAACAGCCCTCCGAGACCTACGCGGCGCTCTCCCCCCACCTCGGCTACGTCCAGGTCAAGGACATCGCCTCTCCGGACGACACGACCCCCCTGGCCCTCGGTCAGGGCGTCCTCCCGCTGGCCGAATGCGTCGAGGTCCTCTCCCGCCACGGCTGGGACGGCTGGCTCTGCTGGGAGTACGAGAAGCGCTGGTACGAGGAGGCGGCGCCGCTGCCGGACCTCCTGGAGCCGGGGCGTGAGCACCTGAGCAGGCTGCTGAACGACTCGGCGTGACACGTCAGTCCCGGGCGGAGCGGACGGCCCCGGTCGGCAGGACCGTGGACGGCGAGGTGCGCTCCAGGGCGATGACCCCGAGGAGCGCGCCGGTCGAGATGGTCGCCTGGCCAGCTCCCCATGACCGACTGGGTGCCCCGCCGCTTCCCCGGCGAAGCCGCCATCACCGGCGCGACCCGATGCCCGGCGCCGAACACCGGCCGGAACGAGACACCGGGCGAGAATTCAGGCGCGGCGTTCCGCAGCGAGCTGCTCCAGTACCTTGATGTCCGGTACGTCGAGAGCCGGTATCCGCAGCCAGCGGAAAGGGAAACCGTATGCGCCGGCTTCGGGGTCGCGGAACTCCATACGCAGAAGCGCGCCCAGTTCGTCTTCCTCGACGCTGGCGTGAACGAAGCTGTAGCGCAGCGCTGTGATGTCTTCCCACGGTATGCGGGTGTCCTGGTGGTGCAGACCGTCCCCGTGAGCGGTCAGCGGACCGAACTCCACCTGGCCTCCCGCCGCCAGAGTGGCTTTGGCCTTGGTCAGCTGCACTTCGGTCACATGGTTGTGGATGTGAGCCAGCAGTGGCCAGATGGAGGAAGGGGGACGATCGGCGATCTGGCCCGTCCGGAAGAGGGCACCTGGGGTGGTGACCGGCGGGTCAGCCAGGCGGGATGACACCACCGTGCCGTCGGCGAACTCCAGCCGCTGAATGTAGACCCACTGTGTGACGACCGCGCCGCCCTCCGCGGAGTGCCCATCGAGATCATTGGCGAACCACACATGCGTGATCTCCGGCCACGGATACATGCGAGGGGCGAGGGCCGCCTGCACTTCGTCGCCGTCGTCCCCGATCAGCCTGACACCGATGTCGTGCACGCAGAGCAGTACCGTCCGCGGTCCGTCAGGGGTGTCGACCCGCCCGGGGAGTCGTCCGTGCTCGGGCCCGGTGGAGGGGTCCTGCTCCGTGGGGACGGCTCTGGCGCCTTCTGATCTCCGGCTTCTCCCCCACCAGCGAGCCATGCGCCACCCCTCCCAGGTTTCACCGTCCCGAGCGCTGATCACCGCCCAATTGCCCGGCACACCACCGCCAGCAGCCTCCCCGGACCCGGGCCCTTTCATGCGGATCACGGATCGCGGTGGCCGTGCTGTTCGCCACCCGGCCTGCGAAGGCCCCGGCGACGCTCCTCATGAAGATCCCTGAGCCGTCCGCAGCGGCCCGTGTCCCAGGCGCGGACCGCTCCGGGGGACACGAGGCTCCAGGGGCCCAGTCGAGCCGGCAGGTGGGCGGTGGACATGAGAACGAGGGGGCTGCCTTCGGTCCGGCGAAGGTCCCACCGAGCCGGCCACCGTCTTAGCCCCTGATGTGCCCGTCCTTGACGGCGGCGACGAACGCCGCCCAGCCGCTTCGCGAGAAGACCAGGGCGGGGCCGTGGGCGGTCTTGCTGTCCCGCACGGGTATGTCGGGGTGGCCGGGGGCGACTTCGAGGCACTCAGCTTGACTACCGCCGCTGTAGCTGGACTTGAACCAGCCGGTGCACTCACTGCTGATCATGTGTGTGATCCTCTGCTGCCGATCTGACGAGGGCCAGTGACTCGTGCTGCGACAACGCGTCGCTCAGGGCCAGAGCGTAAGCGGTCTGGCAGGACCTCACCAGCGCCGGATCGTCCATCAGACGTCCTGTCTCGAACGCGTCGACGTATGCCACCGGGGCGGAATCCTCAAAGCTCATCAGGGTGAGCAGGCTCTCCATGAGCGGATGCGCACCGACGCGGTACGGAAGCACGTGCAGGCGGATCCGTCGCGACTCGGACAAGTCTGCGATCTTGTGCAGCTGTTCCGCCATGACCTGCGGACCGCCCACAGCGCGTCGCAGCACGGCCTCGTCGAGAAGCGTCCAGACGACCGGAGCCGACGGGCCGTCAAGGATGTGGGCACGCTCTGTTCGAATGACAACTTGCCTGTCAAGTTCCTGGTGCGTGGTGGTGGGGCGGTAGGCCGCGAACACGGCCCGGGCGTAGTCGGGCGTCTGAAGCAGGCCGGGGACCAGTGTGAGCGCGAACTGCTGGATCAGCGTCGCCTGTCGCTCCAGTTCGGCGGTGGCAGCGAAGCGGGGGTCGTACTTGTTCTCCAGATCGCCCAGCCACCGCGCGAAGAACCCGTCCGTCCCCAGCGCTCGGTCGATGCGCTGCGCGTCATCCGGCTTGGGAAGGCGCCTGCCGGCCTCGAAGTGGCTGATCAGCGTGGGCGAGCACACGACCTGATCTCCGAGTTCCTCCTGAGTCAGGCGCGCCGCGTTCCGCCGGAGCCTCAGCTCTTCCCCGTACTTCTCCCGCAGTGTTCGAGGCATGCGACCTTCGTCCATCAGCCAACTCCCCTTCTTGACAACCGCGATGTCAAGCTCCACCCCCTGGCAGCGTAGCGAGGCCCGGCCCCACTCTGTGACTGATTCACCACAGAACGCAGTCACCGCAGGTGAGAAGGCAGGCAGACGCACGTGGTAGACCTCATCGCCCGGCTCCTGGAACCGTTCCTCCGCTTCCTCTTCCCTCCCCGGGGAAGGCGACGGCGATCGACGGCACCACCCCCGCGCCGCCCGCACGCACGCCCGCACGCCTGCCCGGCGGCATGCCGTCGCCTCGACGAGCGCCCGCTGCGCGGGGAGGACAACCGGCTGGTGCGCCCCTACCTGTCGGCGGAGGCACACGCATGACCGGCGGGGCGCGCGACCACGCGGCCATCGGGAGGCTGTTGCCCTGGACCGGTGCCGACGGCAGGCCCTGTTATCTCGTCGGTGACGGAACCGGCTACGTCTCACGGCTCGCCGACGAGATCGAGGACGTGCAGATCGACATGGCGGACCGCCTGCTCGCACACGCCGCCGAACTCCTCGCGGAGCGCCGCGTGACGAGCGCGGAGCTGCACTACCTGGCCCGGCGGCTCAGCGAATCGCTGCGGGACGTCAAAAGGGTCGCGGAGAGCAGAGGGGAGCGGCGCACCCCTCCGCCCCGGCCCTGACCGGGGTGTAGTCAGCGCCCCTCGGTGCGGCGCGCGTACGCCCTGGCCGCGCGGGCGCGGTCGCCGCAGCGGGTGGAGCACCACTGGCGGCGGCCGTGGCGGAGCAGGAAACGGTTGCAGGGCGGGGAGCCGCAGGCGGTGAGGCGCTCGGCGTCGGGGGACGTGAGCAGATCGGCCGCGTCGGCGGCAAGGGTGGCCACGGCGAGGTCGACGATCGCGGAGGTGGGGTGGGGGGCGGTGCGGTAGGGGCCGGTCTTGTCGTCCCACCGCAGCAGGGGGGCCGTGGGGACCCTGGTCATCGCGTCGTTGAGGGCGTCCACCGCGGTGGGCAGGGCGGGTACGCCGTCGGCCCGGGCGGCGAACAGCGATCTGATCTGCTCGCGCAGCGACCGCAGCTGGGCCGCGCACATCTCCCGCATGCCGGCGTCGACCGGGGCGAGGCCCCGCCGGGTCAGCCAGTGGTTGGCCTGCGCGGGGGTGCCCAGCAGGTCGAGGGTGCGCCCGCCGGGCAGTGCCGTCGCGCTGTTGGCCAGGGCCAGGGAGGGGTGTTCCTCCTCGCCCTGTGCGGGCGGCGGGGCGGGTTGTTCGGTCACGGTCTCCTCCATGCTTCTCATGGTACGGCTTGCCTCTATCCGTGAGAAGCGGCTACGGTCGTCTCACGGTTCAATCGCGTCTATCCGTGAGGTGCTCCATGTCTTCCACGCCCGTGACGGCCGACTTCCCCGTCCGTGTCCTGGGTGGCCCGACCGCCCTGTTCGAGTACGGCGGTCTGCGCTTCCTGACCGACCCGACCTTCGACGCCCCCGGCGACTACCCCCGGCCCGGGGGCCCGCTCCTGACCAAGACCGCGCCCGCCGCCGCCACGCCCGCCGACCTCGGCGACGTAGACGTCGTGCTGCTCTCCCACGACGAGCACGCCGACAACCTCGACACCTCGGGCCGGGCCCTGCTCGCCGGCATACCCCTGACCCTGACCACGCCCGGTGGCGGCAAGCGTCTGGGCGAGAGCCTGGGGGAGAGGGCCAGGGGCCTGGCCGACTGGGAATCCGTCGAGCTGGAGCGCCCCGGCGGCGGCACGGTCACCGTGACCGGCGTCCCCGCCCTGCACGGCCCCGGTCCCCGTGAGCAGGTCGAGGCGTTCACCGGCCAGGTCGTCGGCTTCGTCCTGACCGGCGAGGGCCTGCCCACCGTCTACGTCAGCGGCGACAACGCCTCACTCGACGCGGTCCGCGAGATCGCCGGCCGCTTCGGCCCCGTCGACACCGCCGTGCTCTTCGCCGGCGCCCCCCGCTTCCCCGTCCTCTTCGACAATCAGGTCCTCGTCCTGGACAGCACGATGGCCGCCGAGGCCGCGCGGATCCTCGGAGCCCGGCGCGTGGTCCCCGTCCACTACGACAGCTGGGCCCACTTCACCGAGGGCCGCGACGAACTGGCGGCCGCCTTCACCGCCGCCGGGCTCGCCGACCGTCTGGACTGGGGCGGGCGCGACTGACCGACACGCGCGCCCGGACCGGTGGGTGTCACTTGCGCCAGAACAGGTGATGGATCACCGCGCCGCCGGGGCTCGGCACGATGTCGCAGTGGAACCGGTCGAACAGTTCCTCGGGGGACTCCCACAGCCGTGCGCCGGACCCGAGCACCACACCGGGCGAGACCGCCACGTGCAGCGTGTCCACCAGGTCGGCGTCCAGGAACTGCCGGATGGTCGTCGCCCCGCCGCCGAGCCGTACGTCCTTGCCCCCGGCCGCCTTGCGCGCCTGGGCGAGGACCTCGGCCGGATCCCCGCCGACGAAGTGGAACGTCGTGTCGGACGGGGTGAACGAGGGGCGTTCGTAGTGGGTCATGACGAACACCGGGGTGTGGAACGGGGGTTCGTCGCCCCACCAGCCCTGCCACGCGTGGTCCTGCCAAGGGCCGCGGTGCGGGCTGAACTTGTTGCGGCCCATGATCTCGGCGCCGATGTTGTGGTGGAAGTCCCGCGTCAGGTAGTCGTCGAGACCGCGGCTGCCCCCGGGGGCGGTGCGGTTCGGCCAGCTCGCCGTGGCCCCGGCCCAGGCGAACATCGTGCCGGGGTCGGCATGGCCGAACGGCCGCTCCAGGCTCTGGCCCTCACCGGCACCGAATCCGTCACTCGAGACGTTGAAGTTCTGCACGCGCAGCAGCTGGGTCACGGTGTTCCTCCTGAGGTCGATGCGAGGAAGACCGCCCGGGCCGGCGAAACTCATCGGTCCGGGCCCGGCGCATCAGGAGACCCGGCTCAGCCGGCCTGCGCCGTCACGTGGTCGATCACCCGCTGGAAGTCCTCGCTCGGCGAGAACTCCACCAGCTCGCTGTCCTCCAGCGCCATCGGCACATGGCCGGGGCCCCAGTAGTACGCCTGTCCCGCCTCGTACTCCTCCTCGCCCGCGGCCGTGCGCATCCTGATCCGGCCCTTGAGCAGATAGCCCCAGTGCGGGCACTGGCACGCGTCGTCCGGCAGGCCCTTGAGGGCCGGGCCCATGTCCGTGCCCCGGGGCAGGGTGATGTAACCGACCGACAGGCCGCCGCCGATGGGCTTGATGCGCAGCTCCACTCCGTCGCCTTCGAGGGCGACGGGCACGTCGTTCCGGGTCGCCGCCGTCATGGCTCCTCCACTCGCCGTGAAACGGACCTCCTCCTTCCAGCCTGAACCGCCGGGGGACCGCCCGCGACATCACGATCCGGTCAAGAGCTGCCGCGGGGGGCTTGCCCCGGCGCCGTGTAATCGATTCCATGCTCCCGTCGCTGTAATCGATTCCACGAGCGCTCATCCGCGCTCCCACGACTGATCCACAAGGAGGTGGAGCGGCGGTGGCCAGCATCAAGGACGTCGCTGCCGAGGCCGGCGTATCCGTCGCCACGGTCTCGCGCGTCCTGAACGACCATCCGTCGGTCAGCGCCGACGCACGCACCCGCGTGCTGGCCGCCGTCGAGACCCTGGGCTACCGCCCGAACGCCGTCGCCCGCTCCCTGCGCACCGACCAGACCCACACCCTCGGCCTGGTCATCAGCGACGTGCTCAACCCCTACTTCACCGAGCTGGCCCGCTCCGTCGAGGAGGAGGCACGCGCGCTCGGCTACAGCGTGATCATCGGCAACGCCGACGAGCGGCCGGACCTCCAGGAACACCACGTACGCACCCTGCTGGACCGCCGGATCGACGGCCTGCTCGTCTCCCCGACGGACGGCGGGTCCCCGCTGATGCTGGACGCCGCGCGGGCCGGGACGCCGATGGTGTTCGTGGACCGCTGGATCCCGGGCGTGGACGTGCCGGTGGTGCGGGCGGACGGGCAGAGCGCCGTACGGGACCTCGTGGCGCATCTGCACGGCCTCGGGCACCGGCGGCTCGCCATCATCGCGGGCCCGGCGGCGACCACGACCGGCCGCGAGCGCGTGGAGGCCTTCCGGGAGGCGCTCGGGGCGTACGGACTCGAACTGCCCGACGCCTACATAGGGCAGGGCGACTTCCAGGCCGAGAGCGGGCGCCGGGTCACCGAGGGCTTCCTCGACCTGGCCGAGCCGCCCGAGGTCGTCTTCGCCGCCGACAACCTGATGGCGCTCGGCGCGCTGGACGCCGTACGCGCCCGTGGCCTGCGCGTCCCGGACGACCTCGCGCTGGCCGCGTTCGACGACATCCGGTGGTTCGTGCACACCGATCCGCCGATCACCGCGATCGCCCAGCCCACGGGCGAGCTGGGCCGGGCCGCCGTGCGGGCCCTGGTCGACCGGATCGAGGGGCGGCCCGGCCGGTCCGTCACCCTCCCCGCCCGGCTCGTCGTACGCCGCTCGTGCGGCGAGAACCCCACCCCAGTGCAAAGGAGCACGACGTGAGCAACGCGGACGAGTTGCTGCGCATCGAGGGCATACGGAAGACCTTCCCGGGTGTGGTCGCGCTGGACGGCGTCGACTTCGACCTGCGCCGGGGCGAGGTGCACGTGCTGCTCGGTGAGAACGGCGCGGGCAAGAGCACCCTCATCAAGATGCTCTCCGGTGCCTACACGCCCGACGCCGGGCGGATCCTGGTCGGCGGCGAGGAGACCCGCATCCAGGGTGCGCAGGACTCCGAGCGGCTCGGGATCGCCACCATCTACCAGGAGTTCAACCTGGTCCCGGATCTGACGGTCGCCGAGAACATCTTCCTGGGCCGCCAGCCGCGCCGGCTGGGGATGATCGACCGCAAGCGGATGGAGGCCGACGCCGAGGTCCTGCTGAAGCGGGTCGGGGTGGACGTCTCGCCCCGTGCCCGGGTCCGCGAACTGGGCATCGCCCGGTTGCAGATGGTCGAGATCGCCAAGGCGCTCAGCCTGGACGCCCGCGTGCTGATCATGGACGAGCCGACCGCCGTGCTCACCTCCGAGGAGGTGGAGAGGCTCTTCGCGATCGTGCGCGCGCTGCGCGAGGACGGCGTGGGGATCGTCTTCATCACCCACCACCTGGAGGAGATCGCCGCGCTCGGCGACCGGGTGACGGTCATCCGGGACGGCAGGAGCGTCGGGCAGGTCCCCGCCTCCACCCCCGAGGACGAGCTCGTCCGGCTCATGGTCGGACGCTCCATCGAGCAGCAGTACCCGCGTCAGCGGGCCGACCGGGGCGCCGCGCTGCTCACCGTCGAGGGACTCACCCGGGACGGCGTCTTCCACGACGTCGGCTTCGAGGTGCACGCCGGTGAGGTCGTCGGCATCGCCGGACTCGTCGGCGCCGGGCGCACCGAGGTCGTCCGGGCGGTCTTCGGCGCCGACGCGTACGACAAGGGCACCGTCAAGGTCTCCGGCACCCCGATCGCCAAGTACGACGTCAACGCGGCGATGACCGCCGGGATCGGACTCGTCCCCGAGGACCGCAAGGGCCAGGGCCTGGTGCTGGACGCCTCCGTCGAGGAGAACCTCGGCCTGGTGACCCTGCGCTCGGCCACGCGCGCCGGGCTCGTCGACCTCAAGGGCCAGCGCGCGTCCGCCGAGCGGATCGCGCAGCAGCTCGGCGTGCGGATGGCCGGGCTCGGCCAGCACGTGCGCACCCTCTCCGGCGGCAACCAGCAGAAGGTCGTCATCGGCAAGTGGCTGCTCGCCGACACCAAGGTGCTGATCCTCGACGAGCCGACGCGCGGCATCGACGTCGGCGCCAAGGTCGAGATCTACCAGCTGATCAACGAACTCACCGCCGCCGGCGCGGCCGTCCTGATGATCTCCAGCGACCTTCCCGAGGTGCTCGGCATGAGCGACCGGGTGCTGGTGATGGCGCAGGGCCGGATCGCCGGTGAACTCTCCGCCGACGAGGCGACCCAGGACGCCGTGATGGCCCTCGCCGTCAGCACCCCTACGACCACGACCACGAACGGAACGGAGGCCTCCGGTGGCCACTGACACGCTCAAGAGCACGACGGGCGCGGGTGGCGCCTCGGGGGGCCTGCGCCGCCTCCTGCTCGACAACGGCGCGCTCACCGCGCTCATCGTCCTCGTCATCGCGATGTCCGCGCTGTCCGGCGACTTCCTGACGGCGGACAACCTCCTCAACGTCGGCGTCCAGGCGGCCGTGACGGCCATCCTCGCCTTCGGCGTGACGTTCGTGATCGTCTCGGCGGGCATCGACCTGTCGGTCGGCTCGGTCGCGGCGTTGTCCGCCACGGTCCTCGCCTGGAGCGCCACCTCGGCGGGCGTCCCGGTCTTCCTCGCCGTGCTGCTCGCCATAGCGACGGGCATCGTGTGCGGCCTGGTCAACGGCATCCTGATCTCCTACGGCAAGCTGCCGCCGTTCATCGCCACGCTGGCCATGCTGTCCGTGGCCCGCGGCCTGTCCCTCGTCATCTCCGAGGGCTCCCCGATCGCCTTCCCCGACTCGGTCTCCCACCTCGGCGACACGCTCGGCGGCTGGCTGCCGGTGCCGGTCCTGGTCATGGTCGTCATGGGCCTGATCGCCGCGTTCGTGCTCGGCCGGACGTACATCGGCCGCTCCATGTACGCGATCGGCGGCAACGAGGAGGCCGCGCGGCTGTCCGGCCTGCGCGTGAAGAAGCAGAAGCTCGCCATCTACGCCTTCTCGGGCGTCTTCGCCGCCGTCGCCGGTGTCGTCCTGGCCGCCCGGCTGTCCTCCGCGCAGCCCCAGGCCGCCGACGGCTACGAGCTGGACGCGATCGCCGCCGTCGTCATCGGCGGCGCCTCCCTCGCGGGCGGCACCGGCAAGGCCTCCGGCACGCTCATCGGCGCCCTGATCCTCGCCGTGCTGCGCAACGGGCTGAACCTGCTGAACGTCTCGGCGTTCTGGCAGCAGGTCGTCATCGGCGTCGTCATCGCACTGGCGGTGCTGTTCGACACGCTGCGGCGCAAGGCGGGGGCGACCCCGGTGGCCGGTGCTTCGCAGGGAGGCAGGGGCAGGCAGGCGACGACGTACGGGCTCGCGGCCGTGGTCACCGTCGCGATCGTCGGCGCCACCTCGTTCCTGCACAACGGTTCCTCCGCCACCGACAAGCCGAAGATGGGCCTGTCGCTGTCCACCCTCAACAACCCCTTCTTCGTGCAGATCCGGGCCGGCGCCCAGGCCGAGGCGAAGAAGCGGGGCGTGGACCTGACCGTCACCGACGCCCAGAACGACGCCTCCCAGCAGGCCAACCAGCTCCAGAACTTCACCAGTTCCGGCCTCGGCGCGATCATCGTGAACCCGGTGGACTCGGACGCCGCGAGCAACTCCGTCAAGGCCGCCGACCAGGCGAAGATCCCGGTCATCGCGGTCGACCGGGGCGTGAACAAGGCGCCGGTGGACGCCCTGGTCGCCTCCGACAACGTCGCCGGCGGTGAACTCGCCGCCAAGACCATCGCCGACAAGCTGGGCGGCAAGGGCAAGATCGTGATCCTCCAGGGCCAGGCCGGTACCTCCGCCGCCCGGGAGCGCGCGCAGGGCTTCGCCAACGGCCTCAAGGCCTTCCCGGGCATCAAGGTCGTCGCCCAGCAGCCCGCCGACTTCGACCGCACCAAGGGCCTCGACGTCATGTCGAACCTGCTCCAGGCCCACCCGGACGTCCAGGGCGTCATCGCCGCCAACGACGAGATGGCGCTCGGCGCGATCAAGGCCCTGGGCTCCAAGGCCGGAAAGTCGGTCTCGGTCGTGGGCTTCGACGGCACGCCGGACGGACTGAAGGCGGTCGAGGGCGGCACGCTGTACGCGTCCGTCGCGCAGCAGCCGTCCCAGCTCGGCAGGATCGCCGTGGACAACGCCCTGCGCGCCCTGAAGGGCGAGAAGGTCGAGGAGACGGTGAAGGTGCCGGTGAAGGTGGTCACCAAGGAGAACGTGGCCGGCTTCAGCGGCTGACATCGGGGAACGGCGGGCGGTCGCACACGGCGTGCGGACCGCCCGCCCATGTCACTCACGTGGGGAGACAACTCATGTACGACTACGACCTCCTGGTCGTGGGGTCGGCCAACGCCGACCTGGTGATCGGAGTGGAGCGCCGGCCCGGTGCCGGAGAGACCGTGCTCGGCTCCGACCTGGCCGTCCACCCGGGCGGCAAGGGCGCGAACCAGGCGGTCGCCGCCGCCCGGCTCGGCGCCCGCACGGCCCTGCTGGCCCGGGTCGGCGACGACGCGCACGGCCGGCTGCTGCTGGACTCGCAGCGCGCGGCGGGTGTCGACACGGTGGGTGTCCTGGTGGGCGGCGCGCCGACCGGGGTCGCGCTGATCACGGTCGACCCTTCCGGGGACAACAGCATCGTCGTCTCGCCCGGCGCCAACGGCCGTCTCACGCCCGAGGACGTCAGGGCGGCCGGGTGCCTCTTCCAGGGGTCCCGGGTGGTGTCGGCGCAGCTGGAGATCCCGCTGGAGACGGTGGTGGAGGTCGTTCGGAGCCTGGCGCCGGGGAGCCGTTTCGTGCTGAACCCCTCGCCGCCGCGCCCTCTGCCGTCGGAGGTGCTGGCGGCCTGCGACCCGCTGATCGTGAACGAGCACGAGGCGAAGGTGATCCTGGGCGACTCCGCCGTCGGGGACACCCCCGAGGACTGGGCGCGGATCCTTCTCGCCAAGGGCCCGCGGTCGGTGGTGGTGACGCTGGGCGCGCAGGGCGCGCTGGTGGCGTCGCCGGAGGGTGTCTCGCGCGTGCCCGCGGTGAAGGTGGAGGCGGTGGACACCACGGGTGCGGGCGACTCCTTCACCGCCGCGCTGGCCTGCCGGCTGGGTGCGGGCGAGTCGCTCGCGGAGGCGGCGGCGTACGCGGCCCGGGTGGGTGCCGCGACCGTGACGAAGGAGGGCGCCCAGGCGTCCTTCCCGACCGCGGCGGAGGTCGCCGGTTCATGAAGAAGACCGGGATACTCAACCGTCACCTCGCCGGTGCGCTGGCCGAACTCGGCCACGGTGACGGGGTGCTGGTGTGCGACGCGGGCATGCCGATCCCCGACGGTCCCCGGGTGGTGGACCTGGCCTTCCGGGCGGGTGTGCCGTCGTTCGCCGAGGTGCTGGACGGGCTGCTGGCGGAGCTGGTGGTCGAGGGGGCGACGGCGGCGCGCGAGCTGCGGGAGGCCAACCCGGAGGCGTCGGCGCTGCTGGAAGGCCACTTCCCGGGGCTGGACCTCGTCCCGCACGAGCGGCTCAAGGAGCTGTCGGCGGGGGCCCGGCTGGTCGTCCGCACGGGCGAGGCACGGCCGTACGCGAACGTCCTGCTGAGGTGCGGCGTCTTCTTCTGACAGCCCCGAAGGGCCTTCGGACGGCCCCGAACGGTTTCGAAGGGGCCCGGTCCGTCGACCGGGCCCCTTCGGCCTTTCCCCTCCCGATCAGGAACCCCCGCGATCCCCCCGGATCCCCCTCCAGAAGCCCTGACGCCTAGTACGACCCGCTGAGGGCGGAAAGGGTTGCACGGCGGAGCGAGAATTTCTCGCCGGATTCTCGTGGGCCCGCCACCAGGGCGGCTTCGGCCCTGCGCGACCCCCTCACCGAGGCCGGTCCCGCAACGGGCCGGACCCGGCGGGGAGGCGGCTTCGGCAGGTGAGCACGCGGGTGACACCACCGTCGTCCTCCTCGATGTCGCGCACGTGCTCGAACCCGAGGCGCCCGAGCAGACGCAGCGAGGCCTCGTTCTCCGCCGCGACCGTGGCGTGCACATCGCGGAGCCCGAGCGTCTCGAAGCCGTACGCCACGAGCGCCCCGGCGAGTTCCGTGCCCAGTCCGGCTCCCCACGCCGCGGGGGCCAGCGCGTAGACGATCTCGTGTCCGTCCACCGCGTCGGTCCGCTTGATCTCCGCGTGCCCGACCAGGCGCCCGGCCTGCCGGACGGCCCACACGTCGAACAGGTCCCGGGCGTAGACCTTGCTGAAGATCCGCCCGAACAAGGCCCGGTCGTCCGCCTCGGAACAGGGCCCGTCGCCCATCCACCGGGACACCCTCGTGTCCTGGAACAGGGCGACGAAGGCGTCCTCGTCGTCCGGGGTGTAGGGGGTCAGGAGCAGGCGGGGGGTGCGCAGGGGCGGGGGCATGGAGGCGGACGGTAGTCAGGCGGTGGCCCCGCCGGCAACCGGCTTTCGCGTCGCCCGGGCGACGGCCCGACCGGCCGCCTCCAGCGCCGCGGCCCGTTCTTCGTCGCTCATGCGGGCCGGTCCGTAGGTGATGACCGGGTCGAGGACCTCGAAGCCGACGAACTCCAGCATTCCGCGGTGGATGTGGAACAGGAAGTCGTCCATCGGGCCGAACGCGCCACCGGGTCGGAACGACTCGCCGGGCCCGCCGGTCGTGAACAGCAGCATCGCGCGCTTGCCGGCGAGTGCCGCCTCGCCGAAGAGCCCGTGGGCACCGCCGAAGACCCCGCCCATCACGAAGACCCGGTCCACCCAGCCCTTGAGGACGGCGGGCAGCGAGAACCACCACAGCGGGAAGGACAGCACGAGCAGATCGGCGGCGAGCAACCGGTCGAGATGGTCTTGGACGGCCGCGTCGAGCGTCCCCTCGCCGACCGCGCGCAGTTGCTCGGCCTGCGGCTTGAACACGCCGTCCACCGGTGCGAACTCGTCCCGGGCCAGCACCGGAGCCCAGCCTTCGGCGTAGAGATCCAGGACGTCGACCCGGTACCCGGCCCGGCCGAGGGAATCGGCCGCGGCCGTCATCTGGGCGGAGCAGAACGACAGGGGCTCGGGGTGCGCGTGGACGATCAGGGCGCGGGGCATGGCATCGAAGGTCGACATGAGAGGATCATATCGACGTATCGCGATGCGTCAATGTCAGAGGGTGGTGCCGATCGCCCGCGCCAGGCGCGTCAGCCGCTCCTCGTCGCGCCGGTAGTGGGTCCACTTGCCGATCCGGGTGGGCCGCACGAGCCCCGCCCGTTCGAGCGTGCTCATATAGCTGGACACCGTCGACTGGGCGAGCCCCGCCTTCGCCTGGATGTGCGTGACGCACACGCCGACCGACCGGCGGTCCGCGATCGGCTCGTAGGCGCCGAAGTGCGCCTCGGGATCCTTCAGCCACTGCATGATCTGCAATCGGGCGGGGTTGCCGAGGGCCTTGAACATCTCGATCAGATCGTCCGGATCGAGTTCCGCCGTCGCGGTCATGCGCCGCCCTTTCGCTCACCAGTCGGACGCACCACGATATCTCGATGTGGGAATCCGCTGCGCTCCGGCCGGCGGCCTCAGCGCCGCAGGCTGTAGCTCACCATCGACGCTCCCACCACCGATCCGAACGCGGGCAGCAACAGCTGGGTGAAGGCCTCCCAGCCCCACACGATGCCCGCGCACACCGCCGCGAGGTTGATGGCCAGGGACATGATCCACAGGGCGACGCTCTGGGCCTGGGGTGACATCGTTCCTCGTCGTCATTCGGGGCCGAGGGGAATGGACGGCCCCGTTGTGATGAACCCCTGAATTCTTCCACGATAAAGGATCGAAAAAGGGGCGACCGGGATGCTTGAACTGTAAAGCTTCGACTTTTCTTGTGAATCCGCGGTGAAAAGTGGGCCCCTGTGCGCATACTGAACGGTCGCTTTTGAGGGAGGGGCGGGCCCCGGATCGCCCCGCTGAGCTGTCACCGGCGGGCGGTACCGTCGGATCATGACCGATCAGGCGGGGGCCGCCCAGGCGGGCGAGCGGCGAACGGCCACGCTGGAGGGCGTGCTGGAGCGCATCACGTACGCCAACGAGGAGAACGGCTACACGGTCGCCCGGGTCGACACCGGCAGAGGCGGCGGCGACCTCCTCACGGTCGTCGGCGCGCTGCTCGGCGCCCAGGTCGGCGAGTCCCTGCGCATGGAGGGCCGCTGGGGCTCCCACCCGCAGTACGGCAAGCAGTTCCACGTGGAGAACTACACGACGGTCCTGCCGGCCACCGTCCAGGGCATCCGCCGCTATCTCGGCTCGGGCCTCGTCAAAGGCATCGGCCCGGTCTTCGCCGACCGGATCACCCAGCACTTCGGCATGGACACCCTGAAGATCATCGAGGAGGAGCCCAAACGCCTCATCGAGGTCCCCGGGCTCGGTCCCAAGCGCACCAAAAAGATCGCCGACGCCTGGGAGGAGCAGAAGGCGATCAAGGAGGTCATGCTCTTCCTCCAGACGGTCGAGGTCTCCACCTCCATCGCCGTGCGCATCTACAAGAAGTACGGCGACGCCTCCATCTCGGTCGTGAAGAACCAGCCGTACCGGCTCGCCTCCGACGTCTGGGGCATCGGCTTCCTGACCGCCGACAAGATCGCCCGGTCCGTCGGCATCCCGCACGACAGCCCCGAGCGCGTCAAGGCGGGCCTGCAGTACGCACTGTCCCAGTCCACCGACCAGGGGCACTGCTTCCTCCCCGAGGAGCAGCTGATCAAGGACGCGGTCAAGCTCCTCCAGGTCGACACGGGCCTGGTCATCGAGTGCCTGGCCGAACTGGCCGAACCACCGGAGGACGGCGAGGACCCCGGCGTCGTACGGGAGAAGGTGCCGGGCCCCGACGGGGAGCCCGTCACCGCGATCTACCTCGTCCCCTTCCACCGCGCCGAACTCTCCCTCTCCGCCCAGCTGCTGCGCCTCCTGCGCACCGGCGAGGACCGCATGCCGGGCTTCCGGACCGTGGCCTGGGACAAGGCGCTGGGCTGGCTGAAGGGACGCACGGGCACCGAGCTCGCACCCGAGCAGGAGGCCGCGGTCAAGCTGGCGCTGACCGAGAAGGTCGCCGTCCTGACCGGCGGGCCCGGCTGCGGCAAGTCCTTCACGGTCCGCTCGATCGTGGAACTGGCCCGGGCCAGGAAGGCGAAGGTCGTGCTGGCCGCCCCCACAGGCCGGGCAGCCAAGCGCCTGTCCGAGCTCACCGGCGCCGAGGCTTCCACGGTCCACCGCCTGCTGGAGCTCAAGCCCGGCGGCGACGCGGCCTACGACCGGGAGCGCCCGCTGGACGCCGACCTGGTGGTGGTCGACGAGGCGTCCATGCTGGACCTGCTCCTCGCCAACAAGCTGGTGAAGGCGGTCCCGCCGGGAGCGCACCTGCTCTTCGTCGGGGACGTCGACCAGCTGCCCAGCGTCGGCGCGGGCGAGGTCCTGCGGGACCTCCTCGCCGACGGCGGCCCGGTCCCCGCCGTCCGCCTCACCCGCGTCTTCCGGCAGGCCCAGCAGTCCGGCGTGGTGACGAACGCGCACCGGATCAACGCCGGACTGCACCCGGTCACGGACGGCATGAAGGACTTCTTCCTCTTCGTCGAGGACGACACCGAGGCCGTCGGACGCCTCACCGTCGACGTGGCCGCCCGCCGCATTCCGGCCAAGTTCGGGCTGGACCCGCGCCGGGACGTCCAGGTCCTCGCCCCGATGCACCGCGGCCCGGCCGGCGCGGGCACCCTCAACGGCCTGCTGCAACAGGCCGTCACCCCGGGCCGTCCCGACCTGCCGGAGAAGAGGTTCGGCGGACGGGTGTTCCGCGTCGGCGACAAGGTCACCCAGATTCGCAACAATTACGAGAAGGGCGAGAACGGCGTCTTCAACGGCACCGTCGGCGTCGTCACCTCGCTCGACCCGGTCGACCAGCGGCTGACGGTGCTCACGGACGAGGACGAGGAGGTGCCGTACGAGTTCGACGAACTCGACGAGCTGGCCCACGCGTACGCCGTGACGATCCACCGCTCCCAGGGCAGCGAGTACCCGGCGGTCGTCATCCCGGTCACCACGGGCGCCTGGATGATGCTCCAGCGCAACCTGCTCTACACGGCGGTCACCCGGGCCAAGCAGCTGGTCGTCCTCGTCGGGTCACGCAAGGCGATCGGCCAGGCGGTGCGCACGGTTTCGGCGGGCCGGCGGTGCACGGCACTCGACTTCCGGCTCGGTTCAACGAAAAATGATCGATCAAATGAGTCGTGAAGGTCACAAGGCACTTCCGGAAGGGGATCACAGGGGGCAGGATGAGCAAGTTGACGGCACTCAGTGCCGTCGATAGGCCCGATGGTCGACCCCGAGTGCACTCTCCTGAGCCAAGTGGGGGATGGTAGAGACAGTCAGGGCAACCTCGAAGATGAGGCACAACGTCGGTGAGGGAAGACGTGAGCGACAACTCTGTAGTACTGCGGTACGGCGACGGCGAGTACACCTACCCGGTGATCGACAGCACCGTCGGTGACAAGGGCTTCGACATCGGAAAGCTCCGCGCCCAGACCGGTCTGGTGACGCTGGACAGCGGCTACGGCAACACGGCCGCGTACAAATCCGCCGTCACGTACCTGGACGGCGAAGCGGGCATCCTGCGGTACCGCGGCTACCCGATCGAGCAGCTGGCCGAGCGCTCCACCTTCCTGGAGGTCGCCTACCTGCTGATCAACGGCGAGCTGCCGACGGTCGACGAGCTCTCGACGTTCAAGAACGACATCACGCAGCACACCCTGCTGCACGAGGACGTCAAGAACTTCTACAAGGGCTTCCCGCGCGACGCCCACCCGATGGCCATGCTGTCCTCGGTCGTCTCGGCGCTGTCCACGTTCTACCAGGACAGCCACAACCCGTTCGACGAGCGCCAGCGCAACCTCTCCACGATCCGCCTGCTCGCCAAGCTTCCGACGATCGCCGCGTACGCGTACAAGAAGTCGATCGGTCACCCGTTCGTCTACCCGCGCAACGACCTCGGCTACGTCGAGAACTTCCTCCGCATGACCTTCTCGGTCCCCGCGCAGGAGTACGAGCTGGACCCGACCGTGGTCTCCGCGCTCGACAAGCTGCTGATCCTGCACGCGGACCACGAGCAGAACTGCTCGACCTCCACGGTCCGCCTGGTCGGCTCCTCGCAGGCGAACATGTTCGCCTCGATCTCCGCCGGCATCAACGCTCTGTGGGGCCCGCTGCACGGCGGCGCCAACCAGTCCGTGCTGGAGATGCTGGAGGGCATCCGCGACTCCGGCGGCGACGTCGACTCCTTCATCCGCAAGGTGAAGAACAAGGAGGACGGCGTCCGCCTGATGGGCTTCGGCCACCGGGTCTACAAGAACTTCGACCCGCGCGCCAAGATCATCAAGGCCGCCGCGCACGACGTGCTGTCCGCCCTCGGCAAGTCCGACGAGCTGCTGGACATCGCGCTGAAGCTGGAGGAGCACGCGCTCTCCGACGACTACTTCGTCTCGCGCAGCCTCTACCCGAACGTCGACTTCTACACCGGCCTGATCTACCGGGCCATGGGCTTCCCGACCGAGATGTTCACGGTCCTGTTCGCCCTCGGCCGGCTGCCGGGCTGGATCGCCCAGTGGCACGAGATGATCAAGGAGCCGGGCTCCCGCATCGGCCGCCCGCGCCAGATCTACACCGGCGTGGTCGAGCGCGACTTCGTTCCCGTCGAGGAGCGCTGAGACACCCGGACCGCTTCGCCCCCGTATCCGCTTGCCGGGTGCGGGGGCTTTCGCGTGCTCCGGCGCGCGGGTTCCGGGCGCGCGTCGTCCGGGCACCTGATCCCCGCGGGTGATGATCGCACGATCTCTTACGCAATTTCTTACGCAATGAAGAAGGCGCCCCGGCGTCGGTCCCCCCACGGGCCGACGTCCAGGGCGCCTTCCCAGTCCCGGTACGGATTCCCCCCACGGGATCCGGCCGGGCGTCTGTGAGGACAGCGCCTGAATCGCTGTGAGCACAACGAGCAGAACTCGTCGTACTGCGGTACTGCGGTGGTGCGCGCTTCGCCGGGACAGCGCACGCCCGGGAGGGCCGCTCAAAGCTTCCCGGCGTACGTGCCCCGGCAACGCTCCCCCAAGCTCTCAGCTTCGTTCGAGCAGGGAGGCACCCCCAACTGGAGAAGTCCCCCAAGACATCTCCAGGTGCCAGGTGGCGCCCCCCAAGACGCTGCCTGACATCGTCAACTTAGACCTTCGAACCCCTTCGATGGTTACGTTCACATCACTGTGATCTGCGTCTCTTGCGTATGTCCGTTAGCTGCGCAAGAGCCCGGATATAGCGGTTCGAGACCCAAGCGTAAGGATGCTGCGCGAGCCTTGTGAAGAGCTTATGTGAGCCGGGCCCGGGACTCCAGAGGGGCTCAAATCACGTTCGCCGTGAACTTGGGCGGAATTCGGGCGAGTTCACCTAAATGTCCGCAGCCGCAGACTGTTCGTGACGACGAAGACCGACGAGAAGGCCATCGCGGCCCCGGCGATCATCGGATTGAGCAGGCCGGCGGCGGCCAGCGGCAGCGCGGCCACGTTGTAGCCGAAGGCCCACAGCAGGTTGCCCTTGATCGTGGCCAGCGTCCGCCGGGAGAGCCGGATGGCGTCCGCCGCGACCCGCAGATCGCCGCGGACCAGCGTCAGGTCGCCCGCCTCGATCGCCGCGTCGGTGCCGGTGCCCAGGGCCAGCCCCAGATCGGCGGTGGCGAGGGCCGCCGCGTCGTTGACGCCGTCGCCCACCATGGCGACGACCCGCCCCTCGGCCTGGAGCCGGCGTACCGCGTCGACCTTGTCCTCGGGCAGGACCTCGGCCACGACCTTCTCGATCCCCACGGCCGCGGCCACCGCCTCGGCGACCGCGCGGTTGTCCCCGGTCAGGAGCACCGGTGTGAGCCCCAGCGCGCGCAGGTCGCGCACGGCCTCGGCGCTGGTCTCCTTGACCGTGTCCGCGACGGCCAGCACGGCCCGCGCCGTCCCGTCCCAGCCGGCCACGACGGCCGTGTGCCCGGCCCGCTCGGCCTCGTCCCGCGCGCGGGCCAGCTCCGGCGGCACGTCGTCGAAGAGCCGCCCCACGGCGACCTCACGGCCCTCCACACGGCCGCGTACGCCCCGTCCGGGGACGTTCTCGAACCCGTCGACGTCCGGGAGCCGCCCGGCCCTCTCCTCGGCGCCCAGGGCGATCGCCCGGGCGACGGGGTGCTCGGAGGCGTGCTCGACGGCGCCCGCGAGCCGCAGCACCTCCTTCTCGTCGGCGCCCTCGGCGAGACGGACCTCCTGGAGGGCCATCCGGCCGGTGGTGACGGTGCCCGTCTTGTCCAGGACGACGGTGTCGACCCGGCGGGTGGACTCCAGCACCTCCGGGCCCTTGATCAGGATGCCGAGCTGGGCGCCGCGGCCCGTGCCGACCATCAGCGCGGTCGGGGTGGCCAGACCCAGCGCGCACGGGCAGGCGATGATCAGCACCGCGACGCCCGCGGTGAACGCGGCGACGCCGTCGCCCGTCAGTCCGAGCCAGGCCCCGGCCGTGGCGACGGCGATCAGCAGCACCGCCGGCACGAAGACCCCGGAGATCCGGTCGGCGAGCCGCTGCACCTCGGCCTTGCCGTTCTGCGCCTCCTCCACCAGCTTCGCCATCCGCGCGAGCCGGGTGTCGGCGCCGACCCGGGTGGCCTCGACGACCAGCCGCCCGCCCGCGTTGACCGTGGCGCCGGTGACCGCGTCCCCGGGCGCCACGTCCACCGGCACCGACTCGCCCGTCAGCATCGAGGCGTCCACGGCACAGGTGCCCTCGACGACCGTGCCGTCGGTGGCGATCTTCTCGCCGGGCCGTACGACGAACCGGTCGCCGACGGCCAGGCGCCGCGCCGGGATCCGCACCTCGCGTCCGTCCCGCAGCACGGCCACGTCCTTGGCGCCCAGGTCCATCAGCGCCCTGAGCGCCGCGCCCGCACGACGCTTGGAACGGGCCTCCAGGTAGCGGCCCAGCAGGATGAAGGCGGTGACCCCGGAGGCGACCTCCAGGTAGATCGAGGAGGCGCCGTCCCCGCGCGAGACGGTGAGCTCGAAGGGGTGCCGCATGCCCGGCATGCCCGCGTCACCGAGGAACAGCGCCCACAGGGACCAGCCGAACGCCGCCAGGGTGCCCAGGGAGACCAGCGTGTCCATGGTGGCGGCGCCGTGCCGGGCGTTCGTCCAGGCCGCCCGGTGGAAGGGCAGCCCGCCCCAGACCACGACCGGCGCGGCGAGGGTGAGCGAGAGCCACTGCCAGTTGTCGAACTGGAGCGCGGGGACCATCGCCAGAAGGATCACCGGCACGGCGAGGGCCGCGGAGACGGTCAGGCGACGGCCCAGGGCCGACAGCTCGGGATCCTGGTCCTCGGCCCCGGCGGGGGAGTCCTCCTCGCGCGGGGGCGCCGGTTCCTCGGCGGTGTACCCGGTCTTCACCACGGTGGCGATCAGGTCGGCGACCTCGGTGCCCTCGGGGCAGGTGATCCGGGCCTTCTCCGTCGCGTAGTTCACCGTGGCGGTGACGCCGTCCATGCGGTTCAGCTTCTTCTCGACCCGGGCCGCGCAGGACGCGCAGGTCATCCCGCCGATGAGCAGCTCGACCTCGGTGAGGGCCGGCTCGCGGCCGGCCGACGCATGGGCGGTGGTGCTGGTCATGTCCTCACTCCAGGAGATGCGGGGGGCCCGCACAGCGCACGGGCCGTACGGGCCGGGGGCGCCGGCGTACGGCCCGTACACGGGTACGAGTGCCAGGACCGGCGCGTCTCAGACCCGGCCGGCCGGGGGCGGGCTCGGGAGGCTCAGGCCCGGCCGGCCAGTTCGAAGCCGGCCTCGTCGACGGCGGCGCGCACGGCCTCGTCGTCCAGCGGGGCCGCCGAGACGACGGTGACCTCGCCGGTCTTGGCGACGGCCGTCACGGACGTCACGCCGGACAGCTGGGAGATCTCGCCGGAGACCGCGCCCTCGCAGTGTCCGCAGCTCATGCCGCTCACCTTGAAGACGGTGGTGACGGGGCCCGTGGTGTCGGTCTGGGCGGTCATGTCGTTACTCCTCGTCGAGGCGTGTGGGGCTGTGGGGTCCCTTGGGGATCCGCACCTCCCACTGTACCCCTAGGGGGTATCGGTTCTCGAAGCCGGCCACCGACGCGGCGCCCGGGTCGGCACGCCCTCCGGCGCACGCTAGCGTTCCGCCGGGACGTACGCCGGGCAGGCCCGGACCTGCCGGGGGTGCGCGCTCGCCCTGCGCTCACCGGAGCCCGGGTGCGACACGACGAAAGGCGGGTGGACCCATGCGGGCCGTGGTGTTCGAGCGGTACGGGGAGGCGGCCGAGGTGCGGGACGTCCCCGACCCGGAGCCCGCCGAGCACGGGGTGGTCGTACGGGTCGAGGCCACCGGCCTGTGCCGCAGCGACTGGCACGGCTGGCAGGGTCACGACCCGGACATCACGCTGCCGCACGTGCCCGGGCACGAACTGGCCGGGGTCGTCGAGGCCGTCGGGGCCCGGGTGACCGGGTGGCGGCCGGGCGACCGGGTCACCGTGCCGTTCATCTGCGCGTGCGGCGGCTGCCCGTCCTGCGCGGCGGGCGACCACCAGGTCTGCGAGCGCCAGACCCAGCCCGGCTTCACCCACTGGGGCTCCTTCGCCCAGTACGTGGCGCTGGACCACGCCGACGTCAACCTCGTGGCACTGCCCGGGGAGCTGTCCTTCGCGACGGCGGCCTCACTCGGCTGCCGGTTCGCCACCGCGTACCGGGCGGTGGTGCAGCGGGGCCGGGTCGCGGCGGGGGAGTGGGTGGCGGTGCACGGCTGCGGCGGGGCCGGGCTGTCGGCCGTAATGATCGCGGCCGCGTCGGGCGCCCGGGTCGTGGCGGTCGACGTGTCGCCCGCGGCCCTCGACCTCGCGCGACGGTTCGGCGCGGCGCACTGCGTCGACGCGACGGGCGGGGCGGACACCGCGGCGGCGGTCCGCGAGCTGACCGGCGGTGGCGCCCACCTCTCCCTCGACGCCCTCGGCTCGCCCGGCACCTGCGCCGCCTCCGTGAACGGCCTGCGCCGCCGCGGCCGGCACGTCCAGATCGGGCTGCTGCCCTCACCGGCCGGCACGACCCCCGTGCCGATGGCCCGGGCGATCGCCCTGGAGCTCGAACTCCTCGGCAGCCACGGCATGGCCGCGCACGGCTACCCGCCGATGCTGGAGCTGGTCCGCAGCGGTGTCCTGCGCCCCGACCTGCTGGTGACGTCCACGATCACGCTGGACGAGGTCCCGACCGCGCTGGCGGCGATGGGGACGGCGCCGGCGGCGGGCGTGACGGTCGTCGAGCCGTGGAGCTGAGGCGCCCGGCCGTGCCCCGCGCCAGGGCGGGGCACCGGACCGGCACAGGGGGGCGGGGTCAGTCCGCTCTTCGGCCGCGGTTGCCGGGCCGGGAGGCGACCCAGGCCCGGACCGTGTCGGCGTACCAGTAGGGCTTGCCGCCCTCGACATGGTCGGGCGGGGGCAGCAGCCCGTGCTTGCGGTAGGACCGGACGGTGTCCGGCTGCACCCTGATGTGTGCCGCGATCTCCTTGTAGGACCAGAGCCTTCGGTCGGTCATGACGTGCACCTCCCCGCGCGCACCGCGGCGGCGGCCGTGGACGGCCGTCCGGGGGAGCCGGGCGCTGCGCTGGCGATCAACAAGCCTGTGCCCGGTCAACGACACCCCCCGGGGCGGGGCAGGGCCTGTGCGCCGGGTGTGACGGAAGACCCGCGTACGTGCGACATGTGTGACGAGAGGGAGGCGTTTGTGACACAGCCGGGGCAAAGCGCCGCGTCCGGCCGTCGGCGGGGCGCCTTGACTCGGAGGGACACGGGAAAGCGCTGTCGTCATCTCGTCCGAATGTCCGGACAAAACATTGACAGGGCCTTCCTGAGGGGGCTACAAAGCCGGGGAGAGCCGAGCGCCGAGGGGACACCGATGCCGTACGACCTGATCACCATGGGGCGGATCGGAGTGGATCTGTATCCGCTCCAGACGGGCGTCCCGTTGCCGCAGGTCACCTCCTTCGGCAAGTTCCTCGGCGGTTCGGCGAGCAATGTCGCGGTCGCCGCGGCCCGTCTGGGACGGCGCACCGCGGTGATCACCCGTACCGGCGACGACCCCTTCGGCGTCTACCTCCACCAAGCCCTGAGGGACTTCGGCGTCGACGACCGCTGGGTCACCCCGGTCCCCGGCCTGCCCACCCCGGTCACGTTCTGCGAGGTCTTCCCGCCGGACGACTTCCCGCTGTACTTCTACCGGCAGCCCAAGGCCCCCGACCTGGAGATCGACGCCCACGACCTCGACCTGGACGCCGTCCGCGACGCCCGCGTCTTCTGGGTCACGGGCACCGGTCTGAGCGAGGAGCCCAGCCGCACGGCGACCCTCGCGGCCCTCGCCCACCGCGCCAAGACCGGCACCACGGTCTTCGACCTCGACTGGCGTCCGATGTTCTGGAAGGACCCGGACGCGGCCCGCCCCTTCTACACCGAGGCCCTGCGCCACACCACCGTCGCCGTCGGCAACCTCGACGAGGTGGAGGTCGCCACCGGCGTGCGCGAGCCCCACGCCGCCGCCCGCGCCCTCCTGGACGCCGGTGTCGAGCTGGCCGTCGTCAAGCAGGGCCCCAAGGGCGTGCTCGCGGTGAACAGCGCCGGCGAGAGCGCCGAGGTCCCGCCGCTGCCGGTGGACGTCCTCAACGGCCTCGGGGCCGGCGACGCCTTCGGCGGCTGCCTCGTCCACGGTCTGCTGGCCGGCTGGGACCTGGAGAAGACCATGCGGCACGCCAACGCCGCCGGTGCCATCGTCGCCTCCCGTCTGGAGTGCTCCTCCGCCATGCCCACCCCGGACGAGATCGAGACGGCCGTCGCCGCGGGGGCCGTCCGGTGACCGTCGACGTCGCGGAACTCGTCCGCCTGCGCAGCCACCGCCCGGAGGCGATCGCCGAGGCCGCCGCCCGCCGACCCCGCCGGCCACTGCTGAACGACACCGGCCGCCTGATGATCGTGGCCGCCGACCACCCGGCCCGGGGCGCCCTCGGCGTCGGCGGCCGCGCCATGGCCATGGCCAACCGCGCCGACCTCCTCGAACGCCTCTGCCTGGCCCTGTCCCGCCCGGGCGTCGACGGAGTCCTCGCCACCGCCGACATCCTCGACGACCTGCTGCTGCTCGGCGCCCTCGACGGCAAGGTCGTCCTGGGCTCCATGAACCGCGGCGGCCTCCAGGGCGCGCGCTTCGAACTCGACGACCGCTTCACCGGCCACCGCCCCGAGGACATCGAGCGTCTGGGCTTCGACGCGGGCAAGCTGCTGCTGCGCATCGACTACGACGACCCGGGCTCCCTGACCACCCTGGAGTCGACCGCCCGGGCCGTCGACGCCATGGCCGCCCGCGGACTCCCCGTCTTCGTCGAGCCGTTCCTCAGCCGCCGCGACGGGACGGGCCGGCTGCGCAACGACCTCTCCGCCGAAGCCGTCACCAAGTCGATCGCCATCGCCTCAGGACTCGGCGGCACCTCCGCCTACACCTGGCTGAAGGTGCCGGTCACCGACAACCCCGACGACATGGCCGAGGTCATGGCGGCCTCCACGCTGCCCGCCGTGCTGCTCGGCGGCGAGGTGGGCGACGATCAGGACGGGGCCTACGAGAAGTGGCGCGGCGCCCTCCAACTGCCCACCGTGTGCGGGCTGGTCGTGGGACGTTCCCTGCTGTACCCGGCGGACGGCGACGTGGCCGCCGCCGTGGACACCGCCGTCGGACTGCTGTGAGGGCCGTGCCATGACCGGTGAGCTGTACGTCCCCGCGGGCACCACCGCCGACGCCAACCACGTCCCGGACATCGCCCCCGAGCGGCCCGGCCGGACGCACAGCAGCCTGCGCGAGAAGTTCCCCCTCCCGGGCACATGGAGCGTGCGCGCGTCGGTCACCGACCTCGCGTACACGCCCCGTGACGCCCGGGCCCAGATCGCCTCCGGCGCGGGAGGCCGCTTTGCTTTGGCAGGAGCGAAGTGCGAGCGACAACTCCCCGCCCGCTACGGCCCCGCGCCGGAGGTCCCCGTCGACGAACGCGGCAGCCGCACCCGCCCGTTCACCCACGTCCCGGCGGGTGCGCCGGGACCGGCGGCCCGAACGCGCCGGCCCGCCGGCCCGTACTCCCCTCGCGTGAGGGCACGCCCGGCGTCCTCACGGTGGTCCGTTCCGCAGACGCCGCTTCCCACGGAGGGGTACCGATGACCGCGCAGACGACCAGGCTGACGGTGGCCCAGGCCCTCGTCCGCTTCCTCGCCGCCCAGTACACCGAACGCGACGGTCTCCGGCAGCGGCTCATCGGAGCCACCTGGGGCATCTTCGGCCACGGCAACGTCGCCGGCATCGGCCAGGCGCTCCTGGAGCACAGCGCGCGGATGCCGTACCACCAGGGCCGCAACGAGCAGGCCATGGTGCACGCGGCGGTCGGCTACGCCCGCCAGTCCAACCGCCTCTCCACGCACGCCGTCACGACCTCCATCGGCCCCGGCGCCACCAACCTCGTCACCGGCGCCGCCCTCGCGACCGTCAACCACCTGCCGGTGCTGCTCCTGCCCGGCGACACCTTCGCCGGCCGCCCCGCCGACCCGGTCCTCCAGCAGCTCGAAGTGCCGTACGCGGGCGATGTGTCGGTCAACGACTGCCTGCGCCCGGTGTCGAGGTACTTCGACCGGATCACCCGGCCCGAGGCCCTGATCCCCTCCGCGCTGAACGCGATGCGGGTGCTCACCGACCCCGTCGAGACCGGCGCCGTCACCCTCGCCCTGCCGCAGGACGTGCAGGCCGAGGCGTACGACTGGCCGGAGGAGTTCTTCGCCGAGCGCGTGTGGACCGTACGGCGTCCCGGGGCCGATCCGACGGAAGTGGCCGGGGCCGTGCGGGCTATCCGGGCGGCGAAGCGGCCGCTGGTCGTCGCGGGCGGCGGTGTCCACCACAGCCGGGCGGAGCGAGCACTCGCCGAGTTCGCCGAGACCACCGGCATCCCCGTCGCCTCCACCCAGGCCGGCAAGGGCTCCCTGTGCCACGACCACCCCCAGGACGTCGGCGGCATCGGCCACACCGGCACGGCCACCGCGGACGAACTGGCCCGCACCGCCGACCTGGTGATCGGCGTCGGCACCCGCTACACCGACTTCACCACCGCCTCCGGCACGCTCTTCTCGAACCCCGGCGTGCGGTTCCTCAACCTCAACATCGCGCCCTTCGACGGCCACAAGCTCGCCGGGCAGCCGCTGATCGCGGACGCCCGCAGCGGTCTCGAGGAGCTGACCGAGAGGCTGGAGATGCACAGCCACCGGGTGGCGCCGTCGTACGTCACCGAGTACACCGAGGACAAGGAGCGCTGGGAGCAGCGCGTCGACGCCTGCTACGAGGTGGACGAGCCCGACATCCGCCCGACCCAGCCGCAGATCCTCGGCGTCCTCGACGAGATCGTCGACGCGTCGGACATCCTCATCAACGCCGCCGGTTCCCTCCCCGGCGACCTGCACAAACTGTGGCGGACCCGGTCGCGGGACCAGTACCACCTCGAGTACGGCTACTCCTGCATGGGCTACGAGATCCCGGCCGCCATCGGCGTGAAGCTGGCCGCCCCGGACCGGCCGGTGTGGGCGCTGGTCGGCGACGGCACCTATCTGATGATGCCGACGGAGATCGTGACGGCCGTGCAGGAGGGCGTCGCGATCAAGGTCCTGATCATCCAGAACCACGGCTACGCCTCCATCGGCGGCCTGTCCGAGTCGGTCGGCGGCGAGCGGTTCGGCACCGCCTACCGCTACCCGTCCGAGGACGGCTCGTACACCGGGCCGCCGCTGCCCGTGGACCTCGCGGCCAACGCGGCCAGCCTCGGCATGCGCGTGCTGCGCGCCAAGAGCGTGCGGGACCTGCGGGAGGCCCTCGCCGAGGCCCGGGCGGCCGACACTCCCACATGTGTCTACGTCGAGACCCGAACGGCAGACACAGTGTCGGGCGCGCCTCCGGCGCAGGCCTGGTGGGATGTACCCGTGGCCGAGACCGCGACACGGCCGTCCGCGGTCAAGGCACGTGAGCTGTACGAACGGCACGTCTCCACCCGACGCCGCCATCTGTGAAGGAGTTCCCGGCCATGACGAAGATCGTCAACCACTGGATCGGCGGCAAGACCGTCGAAGGCGCCTCGGGCACGTACGGGCCGGTGACCAACCCGGCGACCGGCGAGGTGACGACGAAGGTCGCGTTCGCCTCGGTCGAGGAGGTGGACGCGGCGGTCGCCGCCGCCAAGGAGGCCTACCTGACCTGGGGCCAGTCCTCGCTGGCCCAGCGCACCTCGATCCTGTTCGCGTTCCGCGCGCTGCTGGACGCCAACCGGGACGCGATCGCCGAGCTGATCACCGCCGAGCACGGCAAGGTCCACTCCGACGCCCTCGGCGAGGTCGCGCGCGGCCTGGAGATCGTCGACCTGGCCTGCGGCATCAGCGTGCAGCTGAAGGGCGAGCTGTCCACGCAGGTCGCCAGCCGCGTCGACGTCTCCTCGATCCGCCAGCCGCTCGGTGTCGTCGCGGGCATCACCCCGTTCAACTTCCCGGCGATGGTGCCGATGTGGATGTTCCCCCTCGCCATCGCGTGCGGCAACACCTTCGTGCTGAAGCCGTCCGAGAAGGACCCGTCGGCGTCCCTCAAGATCGCCGAGCTGCTCGCCGAGGCGGGTCTGCCCGACGGCGTCTTCAACGTCGTCCACGGCGACAAGGTGGCCGTCGACCGCCTCCTGGAGCACCCGGACGTCAAGGCCGTCTCGTTCGTCGGCTCCACCCCGATCGCCCGCTACATCCACACCACCGCCTCCGCCAACGGCAAGCGCGTCCAGGCCCTCGGCGGCGCCAAGAACCACATGCTGGTCCTCCCGGACGCCGACCTCGACGCGGCCGCCGACGCCGCCGTCTCGGCCGCCTACGGCTCCGCCGGCGAGCGCTGCATGGCCATCTCCGCGGTCGTCGCCGTCGGCGCGATCGGCGACGAACTCGTGGAGAAGATCCGCGAGCGCGCCGAGAAGATCAAGATCGGCCCCGGCGACGACCCGGCCTCCGAGATGGGCCCGCTCATCACCAAGGTCCACCGCGACAAGGTGGCGTCCTACGTCGAGGGCGCGGCGGCCGAGGGCTGCGAGGTCGTCCTGGACGGCACCGGGTACACGGTCGACGGCTTCGAGGACGGCCACTGGATCGGCATCTCGCTGCTGGACAAGGTGCCCACGTCCGCCAAGGCGTACCGGGACGAGATCTTCGGCCCGGTCCTGTGCGTGCTGCGCGCGGAGACCTACGAGGAGGCCCTGGACCTGATCAACGCCTCGCCGTTCGGCAACGGCACCGCGATCTTCACCCGGGACGGCGGCGCGGCCCGCCGCTTCCAGCTGGAGGTCGAGGCCGGCATGGTCGGCGTGAACGTCCCGATCCCGGTCCCCGTCGGCTACCACTCCTTCGGCGGCTGGAAAGACTCGCTCTTCGGCGACCACCACATCTACGGCAACGACGGCACGCACTTCTACACCCGCGGCAAGGTCGTCACCACCCGCTGGCCCGACCCGGCCGACGCCCCGGCGGGCGTGGACCTGGGCTTCCCGCGCAACCACTGAGGTTTTTTCTCCGGGGGCGCCTGCGGTTACCGCAGGCGCCCCCGTCCCTTTCCCCGCCCACCACTTGTGCTCAAAACGACAGTCGGTGCGCTTATCCGCTGCGGATTTCGTAGGCAAACACCCATTGACGTGTTGCTTTTCGTCGGTGTTCGATGCTCGGCACGTTCACCGCCGAGCCGAGGGAACCGCCGCATGACCGATACGCTCCGCCCCGTCGAGACCGCCGTCGCGCAGGCGCCGGAGAGTCGTCCGGGGAAGCTCAAGCGCTCCATCGGAGTGGTCGGCGGCACCCTGCTGACCCTTTCCTGCGTGACCCCCGCCTCCACCCTCTTCGTGGTGGTCCCCGACCTGTTCGGCTCGCTCGGCACCGCCACCGCCCTCACCATCGCCATCGGCTCGCTGCTCTGCGTCGCCGTGGCGTTCTGCTACTCGGAGCTGGGCACCCTCATCCCCAGCGCCGGCGGCGAGTACGCCATGGTCTCGACGATGGCCGGGCGGCTCGCGGGCTGGCTGGTGTTCGTCCTGTCCCTGCTGGTGGTGATGATCGTCCCGCCGGTCATCGCCATGGGCACGGCCGACTACCTCGCCCCGCTCGTGCACCTCGACCCGTCCTGGACGGGCGCCTCGGTCATGCTCCTCGCGACCCTGGCCGGGCTGCTCGACCTGCGGGCCAACGCCTGGATCACGGGCGTCTTCCTGGTCCTGGAGGTCATCGCCGCGGCCGTGGTGGCGGTCCTGGGCTTCGCCCACGCCGAGCGCGGCGCAGACAGCCTGGTCTCGATGCAGGTGGCGGGCCCCAGCGGCGCCCCGGACGCCGTAGCGGCCCTCCTGGTGGTCTCCGGCCTGGCCATCGCCCTGTTCGTCACCCAGGGCTTCTCCACCGCCGTCTACCTCTCCGAGGAACTGGAGAACCCCCGCCGCTCGGTGGCCCGTACGGTCCTCGCCACGCTGGCCATCTCCACCGTGATCATCCTGGTCCCGGTCGCGGCCATCACCCTGGGCGCACCGGACCTCGCCGCCCTGACCGGCGGGGACATCTCCGCCATGGTCACCGCCTGGTCCAACTCCGCCGTCGGCACGTTCGTCAGCCTCTGCGTGGCCCTGGCGATCATCAACGCGGGCATCGTCATGGTCATCCAGAACTCCCGCGTGCTGTTCGCCTCGTCCCGCGACAAGGCCTGGCCCGAGCCCGTCAACGCCCTCTTCTCCCGCCTCGGCCGCTTCGGCTCGCCCTGGGTCTCCACCCTCGCGGTCGGCATCCCCGGCGCGGCCCTGTGCTTCGTCAACCTCGACACCCTCTACGGCGTCACCGGCGTCTCGGTGACGGGCATGTACCTGCTGGTCGCGATCGCCGCGCTGCTGTCCCGGCGCGGAGCCCACCGGCACACCCAGGCCTGGCGCATGCCGCTGTGGCCGGCGGCCCCGCTCCTCCTGATCGTGGTCCTGCTCTACATCCTGATCCAGCAGGACCCGGCGTACCTGCTGTGGACCGGCGGCATCACAGCGGCAGCGACCCTGTACTGGGCCCTCTACCTCCGCCCGCGCAGGGAAACACGCTGGCTGGTGTCGGTACCGGAGGACGAACAGGCCCTTTAGGGGCGCGGAGCACTGCGCGACCAGCCACCACGCACCCGCACCCGGCAACGCACAGCCCTCGCCGAACTCGAAGCCGTACACCACCCGCAGTACGCCGCAGACTCCGTGTACACCCCTGGAAGGCCCCCCACTTCGGCCTCCGGTCGACAACTGTTCGACAGCTTCACCCCGTACCGTTGACGCATGGATCTTCGACTGCCCGGACTCCGCGGGCTGACCCGGCGACCCCGGCGCCTCATGGCCGCCGGGGCCGCTGTCGTCGTGCTCGCCGGAGCGGGCACATGGACCGCCGTCGCGGACGACGACGCACCCCCGGTCCACCGCGAAGACCGGACCCTGCCCACCGGCGACGGCATCCGCATCGACACCTCCTTCTTCACCTCGGGAGGAGACGGCCGCCGCCCCGCCGTCCTGCTCGGGCACGGCTTCGGCGGCAGCAAGAACGACGTACGACAGCAGGCCGAGGACCTCGCCCGGGACGGCTACGCGGTCCTGACCTGGTCGGCCCGCGGCTTCGGCACCTCGAACGGAAAGATCGGGCTGAACGACCCCCGGGGCGAGGTCGCCGACGTCTCGAAGCTCATCGACTGGCTGGCGAGGCAGCCCCAGGTCGAGCTCGACCGGAAGGGCGACCCCCGCGTCGGCATGGCCGGCGGCTCCTACGGCGGCGCCATCGCCCTGCTCACCGCCGGGCACGACAAGCGCGTGGACGCCATCGCCCCGGCGATCACCTACTGGAACCTCGCCGACGCCCTCTTCCCGAACGGCGTGTTCAAGAAGCTCTGGGCCGGCATCTTCGTCAACTCCGGCGGCGGCTGCGAGAAGTTCGAACCGGCGCTGTGCCGCATGTACGAGCGGGTCGCCGAGTCGGGCGAGCCGGACGCCGAGGCGCGCAAGCTGCTTCAGGAGCGTTCGCCGTCCGCGGTCGGCGAGAGCATCAAGGTGCCGACCCTGCTGACGCAGGGCCAGTCCGACTCCCTCTTCCCGCTCGGCCAGGCCGACCGGGC
This sequence comes from Streptomyces sp. NPDC043685, assembly GCF_056436585.1. NCBI lineage: Bacteria > Bacillati > Actinomycetota > Actinomycetes > Kitasatosporales > Streptomycetaceae > Streptomyces > Streptomyces sp. NPDC043685. Next base: position 320,544 of record NZ_JBWKCH010000002.1, read on the forward strand.
AGCGAAGGCGATCCGCGCCAACGGCGCCCCCGTCGACGTCGACTGGATCGCCGGCGGCCACGACGGCGGCGACATGGAGACCGGCCGCGTCCAGGCCCGCGTGAAGAACTGGTTCGACCGCTACCTCGAGGACGACAAGGGCGCCGGCACCGGCCCCGCCTTCCGCGTCACCCGCACCCTCGGCACGGGTTCCGGCGACGGCGAACCCCGCCTGACCGGAGTGACCTCGGACCGCTACCCGGGCCTGGAGGCCAAGCAGCGCTCCCTCGCCCTGGCCGGCCGCGAGCAGAGCTTCGACAACCCGCCCGGCGCCAGCCCGCCCGGTGTCTCCGCCCTGCCCGGCCTCGGCGGCGCCGGCGGTCTCAGCCAGCTGTCCACCCTCGGCATCGGCGTCTCCCTCGACTTCCCGGGCCAGTTCGCCGCGTTCGAGTCGGCGCCGCAGCGCGAGGACCTCCAGATCACCGGCTCGCCCACGGCGACCGTCCATGTGAAGTCCACCAGCGACGACGCCGTGCTCTTCGCCAAGCTCTACGACGTCGGCCCGGGCGGCGGCACCCGGCAGGTGCTGCCCTCCCAGCTCGTGACGCCCCTGAGGGTCGAGGGCGCCAAGGCCGGCAAGGACGTCCGCATCACGCTCCCGGCGATCGACCACGAGATCGACGACGGGCACCGGCTGCGCCTCGTCCTCGCCTCCACGGACCTCGGCTACGCCTCCCCGACGGCCCCGGCGACGTACACCGTCTCCCTCAAGGGCGACCTGAACGTCCCCTCCGCGCTCGGGCAGCGCGACAACGGGGCCGGGCTGCCCGCGTGGGTGTGGTGGCTGCCGCTCGCCGGTGCCGCCGTCGCCCTGGCACTGCTCCTCACCGGCCGCCGCCGCACGGCCGCCCCGGCCCCGCCGGACCCCGCGCTGACCGACGTCCCCCTCCAGATCACCGACCTGGCCAAGCGCTACGCCAAGGCGTCGGACCGGTACGCCGTCAAGGACCTCTCCTTCCGCGTGGAACAGGGTCAGGTCCTCGGCCTGCTCGGCCCCAACGGCGCCGGGAAGACGACCACCCTGCGCATGCTGATGGGCCTGATCAGGCCCGACGGCGGCGAGATCCGCGTCTTCGGCCACGCCATCGGCCCCGGCGCACCGGTCCTGTCCCGGGTCGGCGCCTTCGTCGAGGGCGCGGGCTTCCTGCCGCACCTGTCCGGCCGCGAGAACCTGGAGCTGTACTGGCGCGCCACCGGCCGCCCGCCCGAGGACGCGCACCTGGAGGAGGCCCTGGAGATCGCGGGCCTGGGCGACGCCCTCGCCCGCGCGGTGCGCACCTACTCCCAGGGCATGCGCCAGCGCCTGGCCATCGCCCAGGCCATGCTCGGCCTTCCGGACCTGCTCATCCTCGACGAGCCCACCAACGGCCTGGACCCGCCCCAGATCCGCGAGATGCGCGAGGTGATGATCCGCTACGCCGCCGCCGGCCGCACGGTCATCGCCTCCAGCCACCTCCTCGCGGAGGTCGAGCAGACCTGCACCCACCTGGTCGTGATGGACCACGGCCGGCTCGTCCAGGCGGGCCCGGTCGCGGACATCGTCGGCTCGGGCGACACCCTCCTCGTGGGCACGGCCGCGCCCGTGGACGAGCCCGTCCTGGAGAAGGTCACCGCCCTGCCCGGCGTCGCCTCGGCCGTGCGCGCCGACGAGGGCCTGCTCGTGCGGCTCGACGCCGGCGGCACCCCGCAGCGTCTGGTCGCCGACCTCGTGCGGCTGGACGTGGCGGTCACGTCGGTCGGCCCGCACCGCCGCCTGGAGGACGCCTTCCTCACCCTGATCGGAGCCGAAGCATGAGCACGCTCGCCGAGCCGCCCGCCGAGGTCGCCGACGGCTACCGCGCGGGCCGCACCCTGCCCTTGCGCGTCGAGCTGGTCCGCCAGCTCAAGCGGCGCCGCACGCAGGTCATGGCCGGCGTCCTGGTCGCCCTGCCGGTCATTCTGCTCATCGCCTTCCAGGTCGGCGGCGACCCGGGCGGCAACAACAACCGCATCAACCTCATGGACACGGCCACCGCGTCCGGGGCCAACTTCGCCGCGGTCAACCTCTTCTCCGCGGCCGGCTTCCTGCTCGTCATCCCCGTCGCCCTGTTCTGCGGCGACACCGTCGCCTCGGAGGCGAGCTGGTCCTCCCTGCGCTACCTGCTCGCGGCCCCCGTGCCCCGGGCCCGGCTGCTGTGGTCCAAGCTCGTCGTCGGACTCACCCTGAGCCTGGCCGCGATGGTCCTGCTCCCGGTCGTCGCCCTCGCCGTCGGCACGGCCGCCTACGGCTGGGGCCCGCTCGAACTGCCCACCGGCGGCAGTCTGTCCACCGGTACGGCGGCCCAGCGGCTGCTGATCGTCGTCGCCTACATCATGGTGTCCCAACTGGTCACCGCCGCCCTGGCGTTCTGGCTGTCCACCCGCACGGACGCCCCGCTCGGCGCGGTCGGCGGCGCGGTGTTCCTCACCATCATCGGCAGCGTCCTCGACGAGGTGACGGCCCTCGGCGACTGGCGCCACTTCCTGCCCGCGCACTGGCAGTACGCCTGGCTCGACGCCGTCCGGCCGCAGCTGGAGTGGACGGACATGATCCAGGGCACCTCGATCTCCGTGACCTACGCGCTGGTGCTGTTCGCCCTGGCCTTCCGCGGTTTCGCCCGCAAGGACGTCGTCTCGTAGGCCGTGTCCGCGAAGTCAACGGAGGGTCACCCCCCGGTCTCGACGGCCGGTCCCGTGGCCTCTTCGAGACGCATCCGCAACGCCCCGTAACGCACGTTGTGGCCCCCTGCGCCGTCACAGTCGCAAGAAGCCGACGCCGACGGATGCGGGGGTACGGACGATGGAGCGGTTCCGGACACGGACAGCGCTGCTCGCGCTCATGGCGGCGAGCGGCCTGCTGCTCGGCGCGTGCGGCGGGGGCGCCGACACCGGCGAGAGCAGCAAGGCAGCCGACCGCCACGGCTACGACGGGGGCCGCCACGCACCCGCCGACAGCCAGGAAGCCGACGAACGGGACGGCCGCCGGGAGGATGCCGGCCACCTCTCCACCTTCGCCCTCGACGTCGACACCGCCTCCTACGACTACGCCCGCCGCGCCCTCGCCGACGGCCGGCTGCCCGACCCCTCGACGGTCCGCCCCGAGGAGTTCGTCAACAGCTTCCGCCAGGACTACGAACGCCCCGGCGGCGACGGTTTCTCGGTCACCGTCGACGGTGCCCGCACCGGCGAGGAGGACTGGTCGCTGGTCCGTGTCGGCCTCGCCACCCGCACCGCCGGGCGCACCGGCGAACGCCCGCCCGCCGCCCTCACCTTCGTCATCGACGTCTCCGGCTCGATGGCCGAACCGGGCCGTCTGGACCTCGCCCGGGAATCCCTCACGGTGATGACGGACCGGCTGCGCGACGACGACTCGATCGCGCTCGTCACCTTCAGCGACGAGGCCGAGACCGTCCTGCCCATGACCCGGCTGGGCGGCAACCGCGACGAGATCCGGGACGCCGTCGACGATCTGGACGTACAGGACTCCACCAACCTCGGCGCGGGCGTCGAGACCGGCTACGAAACGGCCGTCGAGGGCCTGCGCGAGGGCGCCACCAACCGGGTCGTCCTCATCTCCGACGCCCTCGCCAACACCGGCGACACCGACGCGGAGACGATTCTGGAGAGGATCGCCGGTGAACGCCGCGAGCACGGCATCACCCTCTTCGGCGTCGGCGTCGGCAGCGACTACGGCGACGCCCTGATGGAGCAGCTGGCCGACAAGGGCGACGGCCACACCGCCTATGTGTCCGACTCCCGCGAGGCCCGCAAGGTCTTCTCCGAGCAGCTCCCGCGCCATGTCGACCTCACCGCCCGCGACGCCAAGGCGCAGGTCGCCTTCGACCCCGAGACGGTCGAGGAGTTCCGTCTCGTCGGCTACGACAACCGCCGGGTCGACGACGAGGACTTCCGCGACGACCGCGTCGACGGCGGCGAGGTCGGTCCGGGCCACACCGTCACCGCCCTCTACGCCGTGCGCACCAGGGCGGGCGCCCGGGGTCATCTCGCCACCGCCACGGTCCGCTGGCTCGACCCCCGCACCCGTGACCCGCACGAGGAGACCGGCGACCTGGAGGCCGGCGCCCTCGACGACTCGGTCTGGAGCGCCGGCCGCGGCCTGCGGACCACCGCCACGGCCGCCTACTTCGCCGACGCCCTCGGCCACCACGAGCCGTCCCTGCCCGACGCCCCGGGGCTGCGCGAACTCGCCGAACGCGCCCACGACTTGGCGGACCGAACGGAGAGCGAGGAACTGCGCACGCTCGCCGAGGCGATCGACACCGCGAAGCGCCTGACGTGACCCCGGCCCCTTGACCTGTGCTTACTTCTGAGTAAGTTGACTCCGGAGTAAGTAAGTACGGCAGCACGTCAGCCTCATCCGCGACCGGGAGCCGTCATGGGCGTACGCAAGGATCTGCAACGGGCGAAACAGCGCACCGGCCTGGCGATCCGCACGAAGGCCGAGACCGTCAGGGACGAGCGGGGCGTCGTCCGCGAGGCCCGGGTGGCTCCCCTCGCACCCCGCCCGGCGACCGGCAGCATCGCCGACATCCCGTACACCAACGCGGCCGAGGCCCCCGACGCCGTGGTCCTGCGCCGCGAACGGCACGGCGTCTGGCGACCCGTCACGGCGGCGGCCTTCGCCCGCGAGGTCACCGCCGTGGCCAAGGGCCTGATCGCGGCCGGCCTCGAACCGGGCGGCCGCGTGGCGGTGATGTCCCGCACCCGCTACGAGTGGACGGTCCTGGACTTCGCGATCTGGTCCGCCGGCGGCCAGACCGTCCCGGTCTACGCCACCTCCTCCGCCGACCAGGTGGAGTGGATCGTCCGCGACTCGGGCGCCCGGTACGTCGTCACCGAGACCGCGGAGAACGCCGGCACGGTCCTGACCGGCACGGCCGGCCACCCCGAACCCCCGCGCGTCTGGCAGCTCGACGGCGGCGCCCTCGACGACCTCACCGCCCTGGGCCGCGACCTCACCGACGAGGAGGTCACCAAGCGCCGCACCGCCCTGACCCCCGACACGACCGCGACCCTGTGCTACACCTCCGGCACCACCGGCCGCCCCAAGGGCTGCGTCCTCACCCACGCCAACCTGCACGCCGAGGCCGGCAACACGGTCGAGCTGCTGCACCCCCTGTTCAAGGAGGTCACCGGCGAGACCGCCTCGACGCTCCTGTTCCTCCCGCTCGCCCACATCCTCGGCCGCACCCTCCAGATCGCCTGCCTGATGGCCCGGATCGAGATCGGCCACTTCCCGAGCATCAAGCCCAATGAACTGCGCCCGGCCCTCAGGGCGTTCCGGCCGACCTTCCTGGTCGGGGTGCCGTACCTCTTCGAGAAGATCCACGACACCGGCCGCGCCACCGCCGAGAAGCTGGGCCGCGGCGCCTCCTTCGAGCGCGCCCACCGCATCGCCGTCCGCTTCGGCGCGGCCCACATGGACCGGTTCCTGGGCAGGGGCAAGGGCCCCGGCCCCGCCCTGCGCGCCGCGCACGCGCTGTACGACCTGCTGGTCTACCGCCGCATCCGCAAGGAACTGGGCGGCCGCATGCGCTACGCCATCAGCGGCGGCAGCCCCCTCGACCGCGACCTCAACCTCTTCTTCTACGCGGCCGGCATCCTGATCTACGAGGGCTACGGCCTCACCGAGACGACCGCCGCCGCCACCATCGTCCCGCCCCTGGATCCCCGCCCCGGCACGGTCGGCCTGCCGGTACCCGGCACCACCGTCCGCATCGCCGACGACGGCGAGGTCCTCATCAAGGGCGGCATCGTCTTCGGCGCCTACTGGAACAACCCGCAGGCGACCGGGGAGGTCCTGGACGACGGCTGGTTCTCCACCGGCGACCTGGGCTCACTCGACGAGGACGGCTACCTCACCATCACCGGCCGCAAGAAGGACATCCTCGTCACCACCGGCGGCAAGAACGTCTCTCCGGCCGTCCTGGAGGACCGTCTGCGCAGCCGCCCGCCGGTCGGCCAGTGCCTCGTCGTCGGCGACAACCGCCCCTATGTCGCCGCCCTGATCACCCTCGACCCCGAGGCCCTCGCCCACTGGCTCGCGGTCCGCGAACTCCCCGCCGACACCCCGCTGTCCGAGCTCGTGCACGACGAACGCCTGCGCGCCTACGTCCAGAAGGCCGTGGACCACGCCAACGAGGCCGTCTCGCGCGCCGAGTCGATCCGCGCCTTCACCCTCGTCGAGGGCGAGTTCACCGAGGAGAACGGACTGCTGACCCCGTCCCTGAAGGTCAAGCGCCAGGCGGCGACGGCCGCGTACGCGGACGCCGTCGAAGCGCTGTACGCGGCCAAGGGCTGAACACCACGAGGGCGGGCCGCCGGGCAACCGCCCGGCGACCCGCCCTCTTTCGGAGCCGGTGCGTCAGCCGCTGTTCGCCGACAGGACCGACACGTCCTCCAGCAGGTGCGCCAGCGCACCGTCGCGCTTGGCGTTGGTGGAGTTCTCCGCACACTGCTGCTGCTGGTGGTCCGACAGGATCGGGATGTCCTGGATCGGGATACCGATGAGCGCGCCGACCCCGATGGGCAGGTCGTTCACGGCGATGCACGGCTTGTTGAAGGAGCCCTGGATCAGCGCCATCTGCGGGCTCATGTTGCCGTACGTCGAGGAGTTGCCGAAGCTCTGCATGGCCCCGTTGCCGTTCACGGCCGTGGGCCCGCTGTCGTCACCGGCAGCCAGGGCCTGCGGTGCCGCGGCGGCGGAGGCTCCCATGACGGAAGCGGCGATCGCCGCGGTGGCAATAACCTTCTTGATCACTGACCAGTCCTTTCTGAGGAAACCCCGTCCTCCGGAGCGCTCTGGTCAACTGCCCGGGCGGTGCATGGTTTCTCCTCATCACTCTGTCAGCCCATGCCAGGACAGTTTGTGTGTTCTTCGTTCCCGGTGATTATCAGGGCTTTGGGGCGCTGCGGGCCAACCGGGTGAACACCCGCAACCATTCATCCGGAGCCCGGTTGATGAGGCCGTAGGACATGCGTCGCTACGAGGAAAGGAACGCGAAGTGCTCAAGAAGGCAATGGTCGCCGCGGCAGCCGCCGCTTCTGTCATCGGAATGTCGGTGGCGGCTGCTCCCCAGGCTCTTGCCGTCGGGGACGACTCGGGACCGTCTGTCGCCAACGGCAACGGCGCCTCGTCGTCGTTCGGCAACTCGGCGACCAAGGGCGACATGAGCCCCCAGCTCTCGCTGGTCGACGGTACGCTCAACAAGCCCTGTCTCGCCGTTCAGGACCTCGACGTCGGCGTTGCGCTTCTCATCGGCGTGGTGGTCCAGGACATCCCGGTCCTGTCGGACCACGTCCAGCAGCAGTGCGCGGACAACTCCACGAACACCAAGCGGGACGGTGCGCTCAACCACATCCTGGAGGACCTGTCGGTCCTGTCGGCGAACGGCGACTGAGCCGTACTGTACGCAGCCCGGGCGGCCCGCTGAATTCTCGGCGGGCCGCCCGGCCGTACCTTGTCCAGTTTTCGTGGGGCAATCGAGTGAATTCCCCCGCCCTCTACGTTGTTCAGTTTCTTCAACTGTCAATTCCTCGTTTGCAGGCTGCAGGTCATGGTGGGCATGACCGCAGAGAAGGGAAAGCTCATGAAAAAGAGCGCTGCCGTCTTCGCCGGCGCGATCATGGCTCTGGGAATGGCCAGCCCGGCCATCGCCGACGCCGGTGCCAAGGGTGCCGCTGTCGGTTCCCCGGGTGTCCTCTCGGGCAACGTGGTCCAGATTCCCGTGCACATCCCGATCAACGTGTGCGGCAACACCGTGGACATCATCGCCGCCCTGAACCCGGCGTTCGGCAACGAGTGCGAGAACGACTGACGCGGTAACGCGCACGCGGCGTCCGCTGCGACTTGGCCGGCCCCGGGACAACGGCGTTCGTTCCGGGGCTGGCTTTTCCCACTTCCACGAGCAGGAGGACTACGAGATTGCGACAGACCCTGAGCAGGGGAATGGTCGCGGCCGCGGCTGCGACGGGCATCCTGTCCCTGTGCGGCGGCGCCGCTCTCGCCGACACGTCGGCCGACGGAGTCGCGAAGGACTCACCGGGCGCCGTGTCCGGCAACACCGTCCAGGCCCCGATCGAGGTACCGGTCAACACCTGCGGCAACACCGTCGACGTGGTCGCCGGACTCAACCCGGCCTTCGGCAACTCCTGCGCCAACGCGGCGGACACGCACGACGGTCACGGTGACGGGCGGCACGGAGGCGGACGGCACGACTCCTCCGGCGGCTCCGGACACGGCGACGACGCGTTCCGCGGGGGTGGCGGAGACCGGCCCCATGGAAACGACGCGGGCCGGCACCACGGTGACGACGAGGACGAATCCCGCGAGGACGACGGGGAGGCCTCCCACGACGACGGTGGGGGATACGGCCACGACGACGGCGGCTACGGGGAGGACGACGGCGGCTACGGCTACGGCGACACCCCTCCGACCAAGCCTCCGCACACGCCCCCGACCCAGCCCCCGCACACGCCCCCGACGAACCCCCCGCACACCCCGCCGACCGAGCCCCCGCACACGCCTCCGCCGGGCGGCCACCAGTCGACTCCTCCGCAGACACCCCCGGGTGATCACCACACGCCCCCGCCGCCCCCCGGTGGTCAGGAGCAGCCGCCCAGTCTCCCCGAGACCGGTGCCGAGGCCCTGCTCGGCGCCGCGGCCAGCAGCGCCGCGATGATCGTGGGCGGCGTCGTGCTCTACCGGCGGGGCCGGGCCGTCTCCCACCGCTGACACAGCGGGTGCCGGACGCAAGCGCCCGGCACCCGTGAAGCCTGTGCGATCAGCACTGGTCCGGGAAGAAGAACCCGAGCAGCGGGATGCCCAGCAGGGTCAGGCCCAGGCTGTCGTGCTCGTTGCACTCCCGGGAGTTCGACTTGTCGCCGCCCTCGGAGAAGAGGTCGGCGTCGGCGGCCGTCGCGGTGCCGCCGAGGACGGCGACACTCAGGGCCAGGCTGGAAAGCACCGTGGCGGTGCGCTTCATGTGAGTCATGAGAACAAATTAGACATCTATTTAGAAAACACGCGTATTTTTATCAGTCCAGCCGGGTGACCGGCCCGGAGCGACCGGCCGCAGACGGTCGATCACACGGCCCGCGGCATGCCGGCTCCACAGCTGCCACATCGCCCGCCCGGGCGCCCGGTCGTCCGGCGCGTGCCAGGCCAGCTCACGGCCCGCCGGCGCCGGACGCAGCGCGCTCAGCGGCGCGTAGTTCTCCACCACGAACGCCCGCCCCGGCCGCGGCGACCCCTCCGGCAGCGGACGGTGTGTCAGGTCCAGGTGCAGGGCCCGCACGACGTCCAGGCCCGCGGTGTCGGTGAACAGCCGGAACTGGGCCCCGGGACGCGGGTTGAAGTCGAGCAGGTGGTAGCGGCCCGTCGTCCCGCAGCGCCGGAAGTCAAGGTCGAAAATGCCGCGGTAGCCCAGCGCCCCGGTGATCCGCTCGGCGAGCACCCGCACCTGCGGATTGGCCGTCCAGCGGCCGACCGACGTCAGCCCCGCCCCGCGCGGCCGGGCGCGCTGCTTGCTGCCGGTGCCGCCGCCCCGCACGAGCCCGGAGCGGTCGGCGTACCCGTGGAAGAACCAGTCACGGTCCGGGCCCGGCGGCAGGAACGCCTGGAGCAGCAGCCGGCTGCCCGCCTCCCCGCTGCGCGCATACAGCTCACGCGCCTGCTGTGCGGAGCGCACCAGCACGGTGCTGCGCAGCCCGCTGTCCGCCGGCACCAGCCACGGCCTGCTCCACTTCGCCACCGCCGGCAGCCCCAGCTTCGAGACGGCCGAGACCGCCTGCACCGCGCTGTCCGGGACGAGCGTCTGCGGGTGCGCCATGTCCAGCGAGGCGCACACACCGGCCAGTTCCGCCTTGTCGGCGACACGTTCGGGCAGCGCGCCGGGCGTGACGGGCAGCAGGAACAGGGGCGCCAGTTCCTCACGCAGCCGGCCCACCGCGACGGCGCCCGCGTCGTCCATCGGGATCAGGACGGCCGGACGCCCGACCCGGGCGGCGACCCGGCGCAGCACCCGCCCGACCCCCTCCGGGGACGAGCCGGGCGGCGGCGGCGCGTGCAGCGCGCGCACGAAACGGGAACGCCGTACGGGGCTTCCCGCGCAGTCGGCGACCACGTGCACCTCCACGCCCGCCCTGCCGAGCGAGCGCACGGCTCCGAGCGTTCCGTGGTGAAAGGGGTTGCGGTCGATCCGCAGCACAACCGCGGGGACGCGAATGTCGAGCATGGACACGGGCCTTTCCTTCGAACTGGGTCACCGGTGCGGGGGAGCGGACCACTCGAAAGCCTCACCGACGGTGGCGTGAATGCGCTTCATATGACTGGGTGTCAGTAAGCGGAGACGAACGAAAGGGGCGGCCATGGCCACACAGCAGCGACGCGCACGGTCCCGGCGGCTGGCATGCGTCACGGCGGCGCTCGCCGCCACGGCGGTGCTGACGTCCGGTCACACGGTCGCCGCGGGCGCGGGGACGGCACGGTCCGCCGACCCGCCCCCACCGGCCCCCGCGGCGACACCGGCCGCGCCCGCTGTCCCGGCCGCCTCGCCCGCGCCGGCCACCACCACGACCCCGGGCACGGCCTCCGCCGCACCCTCGGCCTCCGCAGCGCCCTCGGCCTCCGCCACCGCGGCCGCACCGGCCGGGCACGTCCCGGCCTTCGGGGCCTACCTCGACTACGGTCCGCGCGGTGTGGCCCGGATGGCCCAGCTCAGCACCTGGCTCGGCGGCGCCGAGCTGCGCGTCGGGCACACCTACCTGCCGGGCGACCGCTGGAGCAACATCGAAGGCCTGCCGGGCTTCCTCGACGTATGGGCGAACTGGCGCCGCGAGCGGTCCGACCGGCTGCTCGTCCTCAACGTGCCCATGATGGAGCGCAACGAGGAGGGCGTGTCCGACGGGGAGGTGCGCCGGCTGCTGCGGCAGGCCGCGGAGGGCCGGTTCGACCACCACTTCCGCAGGCTCGCCGAGCGGCTGGTCGAGCTGGGCGTGCCGGACACGGTCCTGGTGCTCGGCTGGGAGATGAACGGCATCACCTACACCCACCGCTGCGGACCGGACCCGGAGGCCTGGAAGCAGTACTGGAACAGGATCGTCACCACCATGCGCGCGGTGCCGGGCCAGAAGTTCCGGTTCGACTTCACCCCGAGCCGCGGCCGGGACGCCGTTCCCTGGACGCAGTGCTACCCGGGGGACGACACGGTCGACATCATCGGCATGGACGCCTACGACCAGCCGCGCGGAATGTCGTTCGACGAACAGGTGAAGGAACCCTACGGACTCCAGCAGCACGTGGAGTTCGCGAAGGCCCACGGCAAGGCCATCTCCTTCCCGGAATGGGGGCTCTTCCGCAACGGCGACAACGCCGAGTACATGAAGCGCATGCTCGCGTGGATGGACGAGCACAAACCGCTGTACCAGACGCTGACGGACTACTGCCCGCACGGCGTGTGGCAGTGCGACGACAACCCGCGCGCCTCCCAGATCTACCGGTCGTTCCTCTTCGGCCGCGACGACCCGGACCCCGCCCCCACGACCCCGGCCCCCTCGACCCCGGCCCCCACCCCGCCCTCGGTGCCCACCCCCACCCCGCAGCCCAGCACACCCTCCGCCCCGGAGACTCCGGCGAACTGCTCGCCGCTGTCGCTCGGGGACTGGGTCGAGTACTGGATCGGCGGGAAGCTGTGCCTGCGCCTCGACTGGTGGTCGCGTACGACGTAGCCGGGGACCAGGCGTCCGGCCGACGGCGGCGGGCCCGGTCAGGGCCCGCCGCCGCGGTCGCGTTCCCGCAGGCGCCGCAGCAGCTCCTTGCCCCGCCGCCGGGCGGCCGCGTCGCACAGCGCGACCGTCAGCAGCGGTGCCGTACGCCGCCGGGCCAGCAGCAGCCGCTGGTTCACCACCGTCCGCGGGCGCCAGTGGTGCTTGTACGGCTCGTTGCCGCGCAGCAGGCTCAGCGTGCCGGGCGTGCCGTCCTTGGTGTGCGTGGCGGTGGAGTCGAGCAGCATCGCCGCCACGTCAGCCTTGCGTTCCCGCAGCCGGGGATGCGCGCCGTAGAGGTAGCCACCCGCCAGCAGGGGTGACAGCAGCGTCAGGTCCACCGCGACCACCTCGTCGTCGAGCCGGAACTCGGTGACCACCGCGTCGCCCGAGCGCACCATCGGCCCGACCGAGCGCACCAGGTGCTCACGGAACCGCGCCCGCAGGTGCTCCGGCGTCACCTTCCGCCCCTGCCACTGCAACCGGTGCAGCTCCAGCAGCCGCAGCAGCGCCGTCTCGACCTCGCCGGGGGAGACGACATGGCGCTGGACGCCGAGCGTGTCCAGCTTGCGCAGCTTGGCGCGCAGCCGCTGCTGGGTCTTCGACGGCAGCCGGGCGATCAGCTCGGCCATCGGCGCGGCCGGCAGTTCCAGGCACACCGAGTCGCCCACCCGGCGGCGGGGCCCGGACCACCGTGCGTAGACCTGCTCGGCCACGCCGCCCGGCCGCACCTCGCGCAGGTCGATCAGCGCGGCCCGGGCGGCGGCGGCGAGCGCGCCGGTGAGCACGGCCAGCGCCTCCTCGCCGTGCTCGTCGTCCAGCAGCACGTCCCCGTAGTCGGAGATCGCCCCGCCGAGCGGCACCAGCGCCGGGAGGGGACGCCGTACCCGCATCAGCGGCGCCGCCGCGACGAGTTCGCCGTCGTGCCGCACCAGCACCAGCCGCAGCCGCCCGCGCCCGCCGTAGGACTGCCACCACGAGTGCAGCCAGGCGTGGCTCTGGAACGGGGTGGCCGACGCGCACCGCCGGTGCAGCCGCTGCCATTCGGCGGCCAGGCCCGCGAACACCCGCTCGTCGGTGACGACTTCCGCGGTGCAGGTCACAGCTGTCCGTGGGCGTCGGCGGCGAGGGCCGGGCCGGGCACGGCCGCCGGGCGCCCGGCGCGGTCGACCGGCCGCCGCGGCCGGACCAGCAGCGCCAGCCCGCCCAGCAGCCCGCCCGCGCTCGCGCCGACCAGCCCCGTCACCCGGGCGGAGGCGGACGACGGTTCGGTGGGCTCCACCGCCCGGGCGAACTGCTGGAGTTCGACGTGCGTGGACCGCTCGGTGTCGCCCGCGTGCCGGGTCAGCGCCCGGGCCACGGCGTTGGCCATGTCGGCGGCCAGGTCGGGGCGGGAGGAGGTGGCCGTGACCGACACCATCGGCGCGTCCGGCGAGGTCGCCGTCCGGACACTCTCCCGCAGCGTCTCCACGGGCACGCCCGCCCACACCTGCGCATCGCCCAGCACCGCGAGCTGGGGGGCGACCCGGCCGTAGACCTGGGCGAAACCGAGGGCGGTGGCGGTGTCGGACCTCGCCGTCGGCACGGCGACGACATAACTGGTCGCCGTGTAGGACGGCGTCTTGACCAGGCCGTACGTGCCGCCGAGCAGACCGCCCGCCACGGCCCCGGCCGCGATCAGGGACCAGGGAGGCAGAGTCTTGGTGAGGGCGGTGACCGGGCGGTGCTGCCTTGCGGGGGTGTCGGTCATGAGGTGCGGGCTTCCTGGAGGGAGGGGGACAGGGGGCGGGAGACCGCGGCGGCGTACACGTCCATGAGCCGGGCGGCGCTCCGGGTGATGCAGTAGTGGCGGGCGGCGTCCGCGGCCGTACGCGGCACGGGGCCCTGCCCGCGGACGTCCGTCAGGGCGCGGGCGTAGGCGTCGGGGCCGCCGGTGACGCGCCGGGCGGCGGGCGCGGCGGACGGGGGCAGGTCCTCCAGGGCCGGGCAGGAGGCGTAGAGCACCGGCAGGCCGCAGGCCAGGGCCTCCACGATCGCCAGGCCGAAGGCCTCCTCGGGGGACGGGGAGGCGAGCACGTCCATCGCGCAGGTCAGCGACGGCAGGTCGGGGCCGGGCGTGCCGTCCGGGACGCAGGGGCGTTCACCGGTGAACAGCACCCGGCCGGCGACCCCGGCCGCCTGTGCGGTGCGGCGCAGCACGTCCTCCTCCGGGCCGCCGCCGACCAGCAGCAGCCAGTGGTCGTCGGGGAGCTGCGCCAGCGCCCGGATCAGCGTGCCGAAGCGCTTGCCGGGGGCGAGGCGGCCGATGGCGCCGATGACGTACGCGTCGTCCGGCAGGCCGAGCAGGCGGCGGGTCTCCTCGCGGCGGGCCGCGTCGAAGCGGAAGCGGGCCACGTCGATGCCGTTGGGTACGACCTCGATCCGCGGCCCGGGCACGCCCCAGCGCTTCAGGCGCTCGGCGACCGTGGGGGAGACGGCGACCGTGGTCCGGCCGAGCCGCTCACCCGCCAGATACAGGGCCCGGACCCCGGCGTTCAGCGGCCGGCCCTCCATCTGCGAGTCGCCGAGGGAGTGTTCGGTGGCCACGACCGCCCTCACCCCGGCCAGGCGCGCGGCGATCCGGCCGTAGAGGCAGGCCCGGTAGAGATGGGTGTGCACGAGCTGGTAGCCGCCCGAGCGGATGACCCGCACCAGGCGGGGCAGCGCTCCCAGGTCGCGGTTGCCGGCCATGCCGAGGTCGAGGACCCGCACCCCGTCGGCGGCCAGCCCGGCGGCCACCGCGCCCGGGTTCGTCAGGGTCACCACGTCGCAGTCGACGGGCAGGTGCCGCAGCAGCAGCCGCAGTTGCTGCTCGGCCCCGCCCACACCGAGGCCGGTGATGATGTGCAGGGCCTTCACCGCGGCTCCTCGACGGGTCGGCGGCGCAGCCGGTGCAGCCGGTACTTCAGGAACAGCCGTACGGAGGTGTCGTTCTGCCCGAGGTGCGCCCGGGGCAGGGCGTGCGGACCGCCGAGCGGCCCCGGGTCGATGGCGCAGGCGTAGCCGTAACCGGCCTCCCGCACGGCGTCCACGGCCCGCCGGTCGACCGTGCCGTACGGGTAGCAGAAGCCGGCCGGCGCGACGCCCATGAGCTCGGCGAGGACGGTCCTGCTGCCCTGGGTCTCCGACCTCAGGGTGACGTCGTCGGCCTTGGTCAGATCGACGTGCGTGAGGCCGTGCGAGCCGATCTCGACGCCCTCGGCGGCCGCCTGCCGGACGCCGTCGGCGGTCAGCAGCCGCTTGCGCGGGCCCAGCGGATCCCAGGCGTTGTCGCCGCCGAGCCGCCCCGGCAGCACGAACAGGGTGGCGCCGCAGCCGTGCCGGCGCAGAACCGGCAGGGCCTCGGTGACGAAGTCGGCGTAACCGTCGTCGAAGGTCAGCCCGACCAGGTCACGGCCCTTGCCCCGGGCCCGGGCCGCGAGCAGCTCGGCCATGGACACGCCGCGCAGCCCGCGCCGCCGGAACCAGCGCAGCTGCCGGTCCAGCCGCTCGGGCGTGACCGTGATGCGGTAGGGGTCGTCGGTGGGGTCGCCGACGGAGTGGTACATCGCGACGAACAGGGCCGGACCGGGTCTGGTGCGGGGGGCGGTGTCCGGGAGGTCAACGGGAGCGGCCATGAAGGAGCCTTCGTGAGACGGAACGGAGCAAGGTCAGCGCGGTGACGCAGCCCTGGTCGCCCAGGGCCCGGCCGAGCAGGAGGAAGACGGCGCCGACGGTGCACACACCGGCGGCGAGAGCGGGGACGGGGGAGCCGGGCGTGTCGATCCGGCTCGTGGCCCACGCCCCCGCGAGGGTCGCGACCGCCGCGGCCCCCACAGGCCTGGCCAGCCCGGCCAGCACGCGCCGGACGCGGACGGGAATGCTGCGCGGGCCCATCCCGGCGAGCAGCAGGGCGGCCGTGACGGTGATGCCCGCGGCGTTGGCGGCGGCGATGCCCATGACGCCCCAGGGGCCCACCGCGGCCGCACCGGCCCCGGCGGTCACGGCGAGACCCACGGCCATCGCGCCGAGCGGGTACCAGGTGACGCGGCCGGCCGAGAAGTACGAGCGGATCAGGGCGCCGACCAGGGTGTGCGCGAGCAGCCCCAGGGTGTACACCCGCATCACCCGGACCGTGGCGGCCGTGTCCTCGCCGGTGAACGCGCCCCGCTGGAAGAGCAGTTCGACGATCTGCGGGGCGCAGGCCACGACGACGGCCGCACCGGCCAGCACCACGCACGCCACCAGGGCCAGGTCCCGCTCCACCCGGCTGCGGGCCCGCTCGGTGTCCCCGTCGGCCAGGGCGCGTGCGACCAACGGGAAGGTGACCGTGCACAGCATCAGCGACAGGGTCATGGGGATCTGGGCGATCTTCTGCGCGTAGTTCAGATGCGAGATGGCACCGGAGGGCAGGGTGGAGCCGAGGTACCGCTCGATGAGCACCTGGGACTGCCTGCACAGCGCGAACAGCAGCACGGCGGCGAGCAGGGCGGCCCCCATGGGACGCCCGCCGCCCTCCGCGCCGGTGGCCCCGGCCGCCGGACGGACCCGCAGCAGGCGCCACAGCACCGGCAGTTGCGCCACGACCATCAGACAGCCGCCGATCGCCACCCCGGCCGCCGCCGCGCGCACGCCCCACCGCGGGCCCATCACGAGGACGGTGGTGACGATGCCGGCGTTGTAGGCGACGTAGATGGCCGCCGGGGCGAGGAACCGGCGGTGTGCGCGCAGCGCCGCGCTGCAGTACCCCGCGAGGCCGAACGTCGCAACGCAGGTGGCGGTGAGCCGGGTGCAGTCCACGGCGAGCGCGGGGTCGGGCAGGCCCGGGGCCAGGACCCGCACGACCTGCGGGGCGAACGCGGCCAGCAGGGCGGCGACGGCGGCGAAGGCCAGCGCCAGCCGGGGCAGTGTGCCGGCGACCAGTGAGCGGACCGGGTCGCCGGGGACGCCCTGCGCCCGCCGGGCCAGGGCCATGCTGAAGGCCGGGATCAGCGCGATGGCCAGCCCGTCCTCGATGAGCAGCGTGGCGGCGAACTCCGGCACGGTCCACGCCACGAGGAACGCGTCCGTGGCGCTCCCGGCCCCGAACATCCGCGCCAGCGCCTGATCCCGCACGAGCCCGAGCAGGGCCCCGGCGATGGACAGCACCGCGGTGAGGAGCGTGGCCCGGGCCAGGAACCCACGGGTGACGGGAGCGTCATGGGCGCCGGGGGTGGAGGGCGCTCGGGGGGTGGACGGTCCCTCGGGGTCTTCGGGGACGGGCCGTGCAGGGGTGGAAGGTGTCGGTTCGGTGGGCGCGGGACGGGCAAGGGCGTCCGGCGCTGCGGGAGCGGCGTCGGGGCCGGGGGCCGAAGCCCTGGTGTCGCCGGCCGCGGGCCAGGGGATGCTCGACCTCTCGCCGACCGGAGGCTCCTTCGACGTCGTGGGCCGGGGGACCGCCGTCCCCCCGCCGGTGTTCGTCTGTGCGGGTGTCACCGTCATCGCGCCGGAGCCTCCCGCGCCATGTCCCGCCCGGCCGAGCCGGACCGGCCGCGGCCGGTCACCGCCGGGGTGGCCGTGCCCGCCAGGCCCCACCAGGCGACCAGCCCGAAGCACATCGCCGTCAGCACGGTCGACGGGCCGCCGATGTCGGCGTAGGCGAAGTCCGTCAGCTGCCAGACCAGCAGGCCACAGGCGACCAGGCCGCAGTCGAGGCCCGGTGCGCTTGTCCGCCGGGTCCGCCACAGCCCGCGCAGCCCGCACAACAGCAGGGCGAGCCAGCTCCCCGCGAGCGCCAGCAGGCCGAACAGCCCCTGCTCGGCCAGGATCAGCAGGTACATGTTGTGGGGGGACAGCAGTGGCTGCTTGCGGAAGGCCGCGCCCGCCCCCTCGGTGTCGCTGCCCGCGGAGAGGGCCAGCGAGGCGTGCGCGTCGCGGTGTTCGGGGAAGCCCTTCAGGCCCACGCCGGTCAGCGGGTGCTCGCCCCACATGCCGGTCGCCGCCGCCCACATGGTGTACCGGTCGGTCACCGACTGGTCGGGCGCGTCGGCGACCTGCGTGATGCTGCTGATCCGCTCCTGCAGCATCGCCGTGCCGACCCCGAAGCCGCCGACCAGGATCACACTCGCCGCCACCACCACCGCCCCGGTCGCGACCGCCCGCCGCACCCCGCCCAGCAGGAGCTGCACGGAGCAGGTCACCGCCGTGGCGATCCACGCCCCGCGGCTGAACGACAGCGCGAGCGGCACCAGCAGGACCAGCGCTCCGGCGAGGGCCAGGACCCGCTGCCGCACCGGCGCGCTGCCCAGCGCGAGCCCCACCGCGCACACCAGCCCCAGGGAGACGACCGTGGCCATCCCCATCACGTCCTGCGCCCCGAACGTGCCGACGGCCCGGACCGGCCGCCCCTGGTACGAGGCGCCCGTCCCGGTCACGTACTGATGGACGCCGACCGCCCCCTGCCACACCGCCAGCCCCACGAACGACCAGGCCAGCACCCGGAAGTCGCCCCGGTCCCGGACCAGCAGCAGCACGGCCGCCGGGACCAGCACGAAGACCTGGAGATAGCGTCCGAGGCCGATCAGGCCCTCGCCCGGCGAGACCGCCCCCATGGCGGCGACGGCGACACCGAGCACCGGGAGTCCCAGCACCACGGCCGCCGTCCGGGACAGCGGCCGCCGCCGCTCCCGGACGAGACGGACCACACAGAACAGCACGACCAGCGCGGACACCGCGTCGGCCGGCCCCGCACCGCCCTCGCCGCCCGGCCCCAGCGGCAGCGCGAGCAGGAACACGACGGCCAGCAGCGCGACGACGGGCGCGTGGGCCCCGACCCGGTTCATCCGCGCTCAGCTCCCCGTCGGACGCACGAGCGCGGCCGCCGTCCGCAGCAGGATGCAGACGTCCTGCCACAGCGACCAGTCGTCGATGTACGCGTTGTCGAACCGGGCCCGGTCCTCGATCGAGGTGTCCCCGCGCAGCCCGTGCACCTGGGACAGGCCGGTGATGCCGGTGCGCACCCGGTGGCGGGCGGCGTAGCCCGGATGGGTCTGGCCGAACTTCGCCACGAAGTACGGGCGTTCCGGCCGCGGCCCGACCAGGCTCATGTCGCCGCGCAGCACGTTCCACAACTGGAGCAGCTCGTCCAGGGACGTGCGGCGCAGGAAGCGGCAGAACCACGGCATCTGGTGTTCGTTCGCCACGCTCCAGCGGGTCGCCGACTCGTGCGCGTCGACCGGCCGGTGTGTGCGGAACTTCAGCAGCGTGAAGGGCCGGCCGCCCCGGCCGATCCGCTCCTGCCGGAAGACGACCCCCGGCCCGTCGCTCAGCCGCAGCACCACAGCGCACAGCAGCAGCAACGGGCTGACCAGCAGGAGCAGCGCGCCCGACACCACGACGTCCAGGGCCCGCTTGCCCGCCCTGTCGCGCCGCCCCGTCCCGAGGTCCAGGCGACGGCAGGGGAACCCGGCGAGCCGGTCCCCCGTCCGGTAGGCGGGCACGTCCGGGTCGACCTCCCACACCGTGCAGCCCGACTCGGCCAGCGCCCGCAGCAGCGGCCCCTGCCCGGCCCGCACCGAGGGGTGCACGGCCAGCACCTCGCGCACCCCGTTCTGGATGAGTGCCCGCTGGACCTCCTCGCCGGTGGTCAGCACGGGCAGACCCCCGGTGCCGTCCGGCTCGTCGGTGACGACGCCCACCGGCCGCACCCCGTCCCGGGGGTGGCGCAGCACGGCCGCGGCCACCCGCTGCGCGGTCCCGGCGGGCCCGACCACCAGCGCGGCCCGCGGCCGGTGCAGCAGCTCGGCGCGCCGGCACGTGTGCACCGCGCCGCGCCCCGCGCAGCTCGCCGCGCTCTGCAGCAGGAAACCGGAGAGCAGGGTCGAAGCGGACAGCACGTGTTGCGGGGTGTACGCCGCCACGAACGCCGCGAGCGCCAGCCAGGCCACCGCGATCCGGCCGCTCACCGCGGGCAGTTCGTCCAGCACCGCCGGCACCCGCGCGGGCCGGTGCGGGCGCAGCAGCAGCGAGGCGGCCACGAGGACCGCCAGCAGCAGTGGGTGGCGCTGGGTGCCGGAGAGCGCGAGGCCGCCCAGCACGGCGGCGGTGCCGTCGGCGGCGAGCAGCGGCAGCGGCGACACGGTCCGGGCCGGTGGCCGCCGGTCGGGGAAGCGGAAGCCCGCCGCGGCGCCGCGCGGCGGCATGACCGACACGGGCGGGAATCCGGACTCCCGTGGCTGACCGGTAGACGTGGGGACGGTGCTTTCCGCGGTCACGAGGCGACAGACTCCCTGCGCTCGGTGGACACGGCGTGCGCGGCCAGGAGTTCGCGGTACAGGTCCGCGATCGTCCGGGCCGTGCGGCGCACGTCGTGCGTGGACAGGACGTGCCGGCGCCCCTGGTCGCCGAGTTCGGCACGCAGCGGCGGGTCCAGCAGCAGCCCGGCGACGGCCTCGGCCAGCGCCACCGGGGCCAGGGCGGGGACCAGGCAGTGCGGCGCGAGGGCGGGCGGCAGGCTCTCGCGGGCCCCGCCGACGTCCGTCACCACCACCGGCCGCCCGCACGCCATGGCCTCCAGCGGGGCCAGGGCCATGCCCTCCCACCGCGACGGCAGGACGACCAGATCCGCCGCCTGGTACCAGGGCACGACGTCGGCGACGTCCCCCGCGAACAGCACGGAGCCCGGCGCCAGGGCCCGCAGCCGGCCGTGGTCCGGGCCGTCACCGACCAGCACCAGACGGGCCCCGGGGACCCGCCGCAGCACCTGCTCCCACGCCGTCAGCAGGACGTCCTGCCCCTTCTGCCGGCACAGCCGCCCGACGCACACCACGAGCGGCCCGCGCGGCCCGGCGTCCGGCAGCAGCCGCGCCCGTACGGCGTCCGCGTCGGCCGGACGGAAGCGCTCGACGTCGATGCCGTTGGGGACGACGCTCCACCGTCCGCGGACCCCGGCCCGCGCCCCGAGCCGGCGTTCCGCCTCGCTCACGCACACCACCCGCGCCGCCCACCGGGCACCCTGGCGCTCCCAGCCGCGCGCGAGGGCCGCGGTGGGGCCGCCGACGGCCTCGAACGACCAGGCGTGCGGCTGGAACACCGTCGGGGTCCGTCCCCGTACGGCGAGCCGCCCGGCCAGCCCGGCCTTCGCGCTGTGCGCGTGCACCAGATCGGGCCGTACGTCCGCGACGAGGCGGGCGAGCCGCCGTGTCTCGTCCACCAGGGACGGCCCCGGCGCACGCGTCGCCGCCCAGTGCCGTACGTCCGCGCCGAGGTCCGCGAGCCGGGCCGCGAGGGGGCTGTCGGGGCAGGCGACCGTGACGCGCAGGCCCGCGGCCAGCTGGGCCCCGGCCAGGTCCGTCACGACGCGGGCGACTCCGCCGTCCACGGGTTGGGTGACGTGCAGGACCCGTGGCGGAGGGTCGGTCGGTGACAGGTGCATGCGCGGTTTTCCTCGCTCACGGATGGCGCTCGGGACGGCGGGAACGCGCCTGAACTGCCGGGTGCCGACAGCGCCGCAGAGCACGCCGGCGCATGCCGCGTCCCGCTGGGAAACGAGCCGGACGGCCACCTGGTCACCACCGCACCGGAGGGGTTCGCGGACCGTGGTGTCCTCCCTCGTCCCTGAGTGCGATTTGCTTGCCGTAGGGGTGCGTTGAGAGGTGTGCGACTCTAGTTGCTATCCGCACTTTTCCTGCGAAACCGGGCGTGAGTGTCGGAATGGTGAAGACCGCCTCTGCGGTCGGATCACCCCTTTGGCGGCACAACTCGCGCTCACGCCACGCGTTGACACAGCGCCGGGCATCCGCCCGGATGTTTGTGTCAACCCCAAGGAGCACCTCTCCATGTCGCGTATCGCGAAGGGCCTGGTCCTGACCTCCGCTGCCGCTGCCGCTGTCGCGGGCAGCACCGGCATCGCCGCCGCCGACGCCGGCGCGCAGGCCGCCGCCGCCCACTCCCCGGGTGTGCTGTCCGGCAATGTCGTCCAGGTTCCGCTGCACATCCCGGTCAACGTCTGCGGCAACACGGTCGACATCATCGGCCTGCTGAACCCGGCGTTCGGCAACGAGTGCGAGAACGACTGACGTCGCCTCGAAACCCTGACCGGCCGTTCTCCCGTGGGACCACGCGGGAGAGCGGCCGGTTCGCGTTGCCCCGAACGGGGGCGGGCGGGCGCTCGGCCGGACGGGCCGCGCGCACGCCGCCTCACCAGCAGGGACGCCGCGGACCTGGGGACATGGCGCTGACCTGGTGCGTTTCGCTCGGTTGCGGAGCGTGGCGACCCCTCGCACGGTGGGCACAAGATCCGACGCACCACCGAAAGGAACCCCCCATGCGTCTGCCCGCACGGCGAATCGCCACCCCCGCGCTCTGCGCCACGCTGCTGCTCGGGGTGACCGGGCCCGCGGCCGTGGCCGCCGACAGCGCATCGGCCCAGGAGCACACCCGCGCCGCGTCCCGCGCCCCCGTCCCCGACGCGGACGAGCTGCTCGGCCAGGTGGAGAGCCTGGGCGGCCTCGGCGGCGTGCTCGTCCCGGTCGCCGACCTGCTGACCGCCGTGCTCAAGGCGGACGACGGCCAGCTGCCGCACTCCCAGGCGGCCAAGCTCAGCACCTCGGTGCAGGACGCCATCGACCACGCGACCACCGCGGCCCCGGACGCCACGGCCACGCCGGGCGCCACGTCCTCCGACACCCCCCTGCCGCAGGCCAGCACGCTGCCCGCCCCCGTCGAGGACGGCGCCGAGCTGTCCGAGGGCCTCACGGCCGAGGCCCTGGCCGCCCTGGAGAAGGCCACCGACGGGCTGGTCAAGGCCGTCACCTCCGGCGAGAGTGCCCAGGTCGCCCCGGCCGTCCACAGCGTCGTGGCCGGGCTCGTCAACGCCGTCGCCGCGACGCTCGTCGGCAGTGAGCTGCCGGCCCCCGACCTGGCCGGCCTGCCCTCCCTGCCGAAGGCCCCCTGAGGGGCCCCCGCCCATCGCACCGTCGTGCCGGCCCCAGGACCGGCACGACTTCTCGTTCAGCGGCCCCTATGAATACGAGATGCATGTCGAGGTGCATGCCGAGATGCATGCCGAGATGCATGTCGAGATATATGAGGTCGACTCATATGAGGTTCCGGCCACGGGGTTTCCGCTCCGGACAGGCATCGTTAGGCACGGCGTCCGAATTCACCGCCGGTGACGTCAGTCGCCGAAGAAAGGATTCACGATGAAGTCCCTGAAGGCCGCCGCCGTCGTCGCCGGTTCCCTCGTCGTCGCGGGCGCCGCCGCGCCCGCGCACGCCGCCTACGACCCCGCCAACGTGACCCCCACCAGCCTCAACGGCGCCGTCAACGCGCTCACCAGGGAGCCCATCGACCCGATGCCGCTCAAGCACCAGTCCAACGCCCTCGACACCGAGAACAAGGACTCCGTGCTCAGCACCGTCAAGCAGGCGACCACCCGGCTGAACTCCAATGGCGGCCTTCTCGGCGGTCTCCCGCTGCCGAAGTGACCCCGCCCGCGCCCGGCGCCGCGCGCACGGCGGGCGCCGGCCGGGCGTTCGCCCTGCTGCTCGTCGTCGCGGGAGCGGCCGGGCTGCTGGCGTCCTGGGTCATCACCCTCGACAAGTTCAAGCTCCTCGAGGACCCGGACTTCACCCCCGGGTGCAGCCTGAACCCGGTGGTGTCCTGCGGCGGCGTCCTGAAGAGCGACCAGGCCGAGGTCTTCGGGTTCCCCAACCCGATGCTGGGACTGGTCGCCTACGGCGTCGTCGTCTGCGTCGGCCTGAGCCTGCTGGCCGGTGCCCGCTTCCCCCGCTGGTACTGGCTGTCCTTCGACGCCGGATGCCTCTTCGGCGTGGGGTTCGTGACCTGGCTCCAGTTCGAGTCGCTGTACCGGATCAACGCGCTGTGCCTGTGGTGCTGTCTGGCGTGGGCCGCCACGATCCCCCTGTTCTGGTACGTGACGTCGTACACCGTGCGCCGGGGTTTCCTGCCCGCGCCCGGGGCGGTGCGCCGGTTCCTCGACGAGTTCACCTGGGTGCCGCCGGTGCTGCACCTCGGCATCGTCGGCATGCTCGTCCTCACGCGCTGGTGGGACTTCTGGACGCGCTGACGGCACCCGACGCGGACGGGGCCGGTCCGTCGTATTACTGCGGCAGTCGGGGGAATTGTGCGCTCGTGCGGTTCCCCGGCTCGTTACTCGGTACGCACGCCGAGCCCCGACACGTGAAAGGGACCGCACCCCAGATGAAGTCGACCACCCGAGGAACCATCGCCGCAGTGATGACGTGTTTGGCGGCCGCGGCCGGCGCCGCCACCGCGACCCCCGCCGCCGCGGTCGGCGCGGTCCCCGTCCCCCTGCCGCTGGGCGGCGCCGAGAAGGCACTCAACATGGAGCTGCCCGAGGTCACCGGGCAGCTCCCCGTGCCCGTGCCGGGCTCGCCCGAAGGCCCCCGCTACGTCGAGGGCCGGCTCCTCCCGGACCGGGCCGTCCCGCAGCTGCCCGTACACAGCGGGCTGCCCGGCGCGGACCTGCGGGCGCCCCTGCCGCACCTCCTCGGCGCCGGCTTCGACCACGTCGGCGTCGACGCCCCCGCCTCCGACCTGCGGACGCTGGCCCCGGGCGCCTCCGTCGACGCCCCGCTCACCTCGCCCACCGCCGACGGCTTCGGCCTGCCCCAGGCGAAGCTCCCGCAGGTGGGTGTACTGGCCCCGCTGGTGCAGACCGTCCCCACGGCGGACCTGGGCGTCGGCCCCGGCCTGTAGGACTTCGGACCCCAACGGGTGTTCTCGTGTGGCCCCCGCGGTGGTGACCGCGGGGGCCTTCGGGCTGTTACCGCTGTGACAACCCGAGCGCAACGAGGAGCACGACATGGTCGTAGGAGTCGGCGGAGTACCGGTGGGAGCGGCGGAGGACGGGGAAGCGAGAGGCACCCGGCGGGGTCTGCTGCGCGGTCTGATGGCCGCGGCGACCGGCGCCGCACTCACCCCCGTCGTCCTGGCCTCATGGCCGACGGCGCCCGACGGCAAGAACACGGACCTGCGGGCCGACGACGGCATGTTCGAGGAGATCTACCGGGGCCGCCGCATCCGCGGTGTCCCCCTCCCCGGGCGGGAGCGGGAGACCGGCGACGCGGACTGGCACGTCACCGTCGACGGGCGGCCGCTGCACCTGATGCGCCGCGCGGACGGCAGCTGGCTGAGCATGGTCGACCACTACCGCTCCTACCCCACGCCCCTGGCGGCGACCCGCGCGGCCGTCGACGAACTGGGCCCGGGGCGCCACCTGCGCGACCTGCCCGGCCACGGGCAGCAGGACGGGGGAGACCATGGCGTACACGCGTAAGGACGTCAGCACCCTCACCCGCACCGAGAAGCGCCGCTTCGTGAAGGCCTTGCTGGAGGTCAAACGGCGCGGCGAGTACGACGAGTTCGTCCGCACGCACATCGAGTACTACACCTCCGACGGCGACGACGGCCTGCGCACGGCCCACATGGCGCCCTCCTTCCTGCCCTGGCACCGGCGCTTCCTGCTGGACCTTGAGAGGGCGCTGCAACGGGTCGACGCGTCGGTCTCGGTGCCGTACTGGGACTGGACGCGTGATCGCACGGCCACGTCCACGCCCTGGACCGCCGACCTCCTCGGTGGCACCGGGCGGCGCTCCGACCGCCAGGTGACGACCGGGCCGTTCGCCTACGCGGAGGGCAACTGGACCATCAAGGAGGGCGTGACCGACGAGGAGTTCCTCACCCGGGACCTGGGCCGCCCCCGCGACCCGATCCAGCTGCCCACCAAGGCGGAACTGGAACGGGCCCTGAGCGACCCGCTCTACGACGCCTCCCCCTGGGACTCGACGACGGCCAAGGGCTTCCGCAACAAACTGGAGGGGTGGGGGAGCGGGCGGGGCAGTGCCTCCTGGCAGAACCACAACCGGGTGCACCGCTGGGTCGGCGGCGCCATGGTCGGCGGAGCCTCCGTCAACGACCCGGTCTTCTGGCTGCACCACGCCTTCGTCGACCTGGTGTGGTCCCGCTGGCAGCGGCGGCACCGCGAGCACCGCTACCTCCCGGCCAAGCCGCCCGGGCCGTCCAGCGCGCAGTACCGGCGGGTCGTGGCGCGGCACGAGAAGCTGCCGCCCTGGGACGTGACGCCGGATCAGCTGGAGGACCACGAGCGGTTCTACCGGTACGCGTGAGCCGGCCCGTGTGAGCCGGCCCGTGTGGAGCCTCGGCGCGGCACCGCGAAGGGCCCCGGCACACTGCGTGCCGGGGCCCTTCGGGCGTGCTCAGGGGCGAACGGATCAGTTGCCGTACCCGTAGCCACCCGGGTGACCCTTGGTGTCGTCCTTGTTTTCGCACTCGTTGCCGAACGCCGGGTTCAGCAGGCCGATCACGTTCACGGTGTTGCCGCACAGGTTGATCGGGATGTGGATCGGAACCTGGACGACGTTGCCCGAGAGGACGCCCGGGGACCCGACGGCCGCGGCCTGGGCACCCGCGTCGGCCATGGCCAGGCCGGCCCCGCTGAGCACCACGGCACCCGTGCCGAGCGCGACACCGGCCGCCTTCGCGATGCGAGACATCACGTTCTCCTTCTGACTCGGAAACCACGGCGGCAGGTGGCGCCACCGTGCTTCCCGTTCAACGCGCCCATTGACGGGGGGTCACGGCGATCATGGCTGGATCACCCGTCTTGGACAGCCCCCACCGCCCGGTCAGGGGAGTCGCCGCACGGGCGCGCCGTCGAGAAACGCGCGGATGTCCTCCACGGCGTGCCCGTAGTACGTCGCGAAGTTCGCCCGGGAGACGT
Source organism: Streptomyces sp. NPDC043685 (assembly GCF_056436585.1). NCBI lineage: Bacteria > Bacillati > Actinomycetota > Actinomycetes > Kitasatosporales > Streptomycetaceae > Streptomyces > Streptomyces sp. NPDC043685. The sequence continues at coordinate 347,167 of NZ_JBWKCH010000002.1, forward strand.
AACCGAGGTGCGGGGTGGCGAGCAGACGCGGGGCCGAGCGCATCGGGTGGCCGGCGGGCAGCGGCTCGACGTCGAAGACGTCCACACCGGCGCCGGCGATCCGGCCCGCGTGCAGGGCGTCGAGAAGCGCCGCCTGGTCGACGATCGCCGCGCGCGAGGTGTTGACCAGGTAGGCGGTCGGCTTGAGCAGGGCGAGTTCGGCGGGGCCGAGCAGACCACGGGTGCGCTCACCGAGGACGAGGTGGACCGACACGAAGTCGCTGCCCGCCAGCAGCTCCTCCATGGAGGCCGCGCATTCGACCCCGACCTCGTCGGTGCGCTCCCGGGTGAGGTTCTGACTCCAGGCGCTCACCCGCATGCCGAAGGCCAGCCCGACCTGGGCGACCCGGCTGCCGATCTTCCCCAGCCCGAGCAGCCCGAGGCGCCGGCCGTGCAGATCGGCGCCGACGGTGCTCTGCCAGGGGCCGCCGGAGCGCAGGGCGCCGCTCTCCTCGACGATGCCGCGCGCGAGACCCAGCAGCAGCGCCCAGGTCAGTTCGACGGGCGGGGTGGACGAACTGGCCGTGCCGCACACCGTGACGCCGTGCGCCTCTGCGGCGGCGTAGTCGATCACGGTGTTGCGCATGCCGGAGGCGACGATCAGTTTCAGCCGGGGCAGCCGGGCGATCAGTGACCCGGGGAACGGCACGCGCTCGCGCAGCGTCACGACGATGTCGAAGCCGGCCAGGGCGGCGACGAGCTCGTCCTCGCCGTCGATGTGCCGGTCGAACGACACGACGTCCACGTCGTCGGTGACCACCGACCAGTCGGCGACCTCGGTCGCCACCTGCTGGAAGTCGTCCAGTACGGCGCATCGCAGCGGCACGGGGGCACCTTTCGCGGGTGGGGGTCGGTCGAGCTCGCGGGTGGGGGGGGTCTGCGGGCGGAAGTGGGGCGGAAGGCCATGATCGCGTGCGGGTGGGCCGCGGGGAAGGCCCCGTTCCCCTGACGCAGTCCCTCAGCGTCAGGCTGTCGGTACGCCTTGGGAAGGCAGCGCAGGCGCACGCTCACCAGGCGCCCCTCAGCCGCGGCAGCCGCTCCTCATGGCCGTGCGACAGGTCGAGACCCTCTTCTTCATCCGGAGTGCCTGGCTGCTAGCGTCCGGCCATGTGGGCTCAAGAGACCGTGGCCGGCCGGCCGGCCTGGCGGCACACCCCCTCGGGAGTGGTCTTCCGGGCCGTTCCCGGTGGGACGTTCCGGATGGGCTTGTCCGACGAGGAACTGGAGGCCGTTCGTGCCATCGAGCGGGCCGGCGATGCCGAGGGCGACCTCGAAGCGTTCTTCGCTGATGCTGTCCGGGCCCGGCCGGTGCGAGAAGTGCGGGTCGAGCCGTTCCTGATCGCTCGGCATCCCCTTACGGTGGCGCAAGTGCGGCACTGGCTGCCTGAGTACGAGGACAGCTTCGCCGACTCCGCTTCGAGCACGGCCCGCGTCGAAGACGACTTGGATGACCTGCTCGTGACGTGGCCGTTCCGGCTGCCCGGCGAGGCGGAGTGGGAATACGCGGCCCGGGCGGGCACGACCACTCTGACCTCCCGCGGGGACGGGAAACCGGGTGACGACCAGGTGCTCGACGACTTCGCCGACGAGGAGCGCACTGCCGCGGCTGAGAATGCCTTCGGGCTGGCGGCGATGGGGTCGGCCAATGAAATCTGCGCTGATGTGTGGATTCCGCATTTCATGGACGCGCCGGTGGACGCACGCCCCCGCACCGGGGACGGGCCGCGGGTGGTGCGCGGAGGGGCCGGCGATCTCTATCCGTGGCAGGGCTGCGACGAGTGGCTGCTGTTGCTCTCCGCCACCCGCGACGAGTTCCAGGACTTCACCGCGGTCCGTCCGGTGGCACCGGTGCCGACCGGTTAGGGAGCTTCGTATCCCTGCTCTCGGACCGGTAGCGGTACAGGTGGAACCTCCGCGGGGTGTTCACCTGCGTTCGCGGGCGGCCCGTTCATGGCCGCACGGAAGTTCGCTCGCCGGCCACGGGGCGTTCCGGCTGCACGTCCGCGATGGCTGACGCGTCAAGCTGACGCATCGGCCGAGCGGAAGACGCGGTCGAGATGGTCCTCCAGGACCGTGGCGGCGGACTCGGGGCTGCGCTGACCGACGAGGATGCTGGTGCCGAGCCCCGCGGACATCGCGAGCAGGCCGACCGCCGTCGACTGCGGGTTCACGCCGGGCCGCAGCAGGTCCGCGGTCTGCGCCTGTCGGAGGATGTCGGTCAGGGCGCCTTCGGCCGAGTCGGGGTCCTTGATGAACGGCTGGGCCGCGAGCGTCCGGTCGGTCACGGCCAGCACGGCGTACGAGGTGTAGAGGTGGTGGAAGACGCGGCTCTCCTCGTCGGTCGGCAACGCTGTCATCAGCAGCGCCTCGACCATCGCGCGCGGTCCCGGCTCGTCCCCGGCGGCTCGGATGCGGGCGGAGAGCCGCTCCCCGAACTTCCGGGTCAGGTGTTCCAGTCCGAAGAGAAGCAACTTCTCCTTGGTCTCGAAGTAGTACTGCACCAGCCGCAGTGACACGCCCGCCTCCGCTGCCACATCGCGCATCCCCACAGCATGCAGCCCGCGTCGTCCGGCCACCCGGACGAGTGCCTCCGCGATCGCGGTGCGCCGCTCCGTATGGTCCACCCGCTTGGGCATCGGCTGGTTCTCCGCTCGTCGTCCGCTGGGCCTCGCCGGCCTTTGATGGTACAGCCGTATCAACGTTGTGATACGTTCGTACCACGAAAATCGAGACTCTCCGGAGGTGGCCGTGTCCCAGACCACTGCCCGCACCCAGGCCGACGTCGGCCGCTATGTGAGCGACACCTGGCGCGACCGCTACTTCGCCGCCTGCGACGCCGTCTACGCGCTGGGCGCACCCGCCCTGGCGGAGCAGGACGTGGAGTCCGCGTTCGGAACCACCCACGTGTACCGCTACGGACCCACCGACCCCGCGGCCCAGTCCCGCACCCCGGTCGTCCTGGTGCACGGAGCGGGCTCCTGCTCCGCCATGTGGTACCCGAACACCCCCGCCCTCAGCGCCGACCGCCCCGTCTACGCCGTCGACACCCCGGGTGATCCCGGGCGCAGCGTGCAGCGCGAGCCGATCCATCAGCCCGAACGGGCCGCGCAGTGGCTGGACGAGACGCTCGACGGGCTCGGGCTCGAACGCGTCCACCTCGTCGGCACCTCCTACGGAGGCTGGCTCGCCCTGAACCAGGCGCACCGCCGGCCCGAACGCCTCGCCTCGGTCACCCTGCTCGACCCCGGCGGCCTGGAGAAGGTCGGGCTGCGCTTCTTCGTCTGGATCTTCGCCGGCCTCTTCGCGACCTTCGCACCCAGAACACTGCGCCCGCGCCTGGCCGCCTGGCTGGAACAACCGGTCCTGGTCATGCCCGAGTTGCGCACGATGATCAGGACCGCCATCCGCGCGTACCGCATCCGCCGCCCGGCACCGCTTCCCCTGTCCGAAGCGGAACTGTCCACCATCCGTACGCCGCTCTACCTGGTGCTCGGCAAGCGCAGCCTCCTGCTGCACCCCGAACGGCAGGTGGAGCGCGTTCCGCGCCTGATACCGGGTGCCCGTGCCGAGATCATCACCGGTACCGGGCACGGACCGCAGATCGACCACGCGCAGGAAATCAACCGCAGGATGCTGGACTTCATGGAGTCCGTGGACTGACACGTTCCCCGGTCGTCTGCGCCTTGAGTTTCATCGCACGGTCACGCGGGTCGTACCCAGCGCCGACGCCGTCGACCAGCACGACGTCCCCGCCGATGTGGTCGGTCCGAAGCCGCAGAATGCTCTGGTACGCGGGGGACGCGTACCAGGCACGGGCCTCGGCCAGGCCCGGGAACTCGATCAGCACCATGCTCCCCGGCCAGCTCCCCTCCACCACCTCGTTCGGCGGGCCGTGGATCAGGAACCTGCCGTGAAAAGGGTCGAGGGTGTCCTGGATGCGTTCCAAGTACTCGATGACATCGGGGTGGTGACGGCGACCACGCAGGTGGGCAAAGCCGTATGCAGGCACGTCCGCATCCTTCGTTCGCTCCAATACGACGACGTGAACGTAGCCGCCCGCTTCGCAGCCCGCGATTACCTTCGAGGTAAGCGCCGGAGGGGCCGCTCGCACCCGACCCAGTGGCTGACCGCAGACCATTGGGCGGCCAGAGATACGGCGTTCGGTGCCACTCAGTGCGGCAGCCCTGCCGCGTAGATCCAGTCGAAACCGTCGCATCCCGCTCCGTCGAGGTGTTCCGCCCGGGTCAGTCCGGCACGCACGGCCACGCGTTGAGAGGCGATGTTGTTCGGCCGGACGCGGGCGATCAGAGGGATGTCGGGAACGTGGTGGCGCGCCCAGGAGGCGACTGCCGTCGCGGCCTCGCCGGCGAAGCCCTGACCCCAGGCCGAGGTGGCGAATCGGTAGAAAAGATTGAGGACCTTCATGCCGTGCAGCTCCATGGGCTTGATCCCGCAAAAGCCCAGTTGCAGCGCGGGGGCGTGGCGTCGGACGACCCAGTACCCGTAGCCGCACCGCTGCCACTGGTCATCCCAGCGGCCATAGAGTTCCTCGGCCTCGTCGAGCCGGGTGAGAGCGTCGGAGGGATTGTGCAGACACGTCTCGGGGTCACGATGGATGGCCAGGATCGCGTCGATGTCGGCTTCGGTCGGACGCTGCAACGACAGTCGCGGGGTGCGCAGTTGCTCTCCTGCGGGGCTTCGGTCACTCATGTGAGGATCGTAGAGCTGCGCCATACGGCCCTCCCCACGTCTTGGGCGGGCGAACGCAGCGTGTTCCTGCCCGGCTTGGGACAAGTGCGGACCTGTTGCCAGCGCGGCACGCGAGGGGCCCGGCGCAGCCGCCGACGGTCTCCTGTGACCCTCAGTCTCAGAGGAATCAAAGTGATGAAAGTGGGCAAAGGGGCGTAGAATGGGAGATGCCCGGGTGATCTGTTGAGCACACACAGTGTGTGCATGAGGCGCAATCGAACGACTCCCCTAGGCAGAAGTGATGAACCCGTCCGTCGATCCACACGGCGGCACACCTGACGGCCGCCCACCCGTTCCTCCGCCGCCCACGCGGCCCGCCCGGCCCGTGTCCGCTACGGCGCGTACGCCGGTTTCTCCTCCTCCCCTCTCGCAGCCGCCGTCCGCTGCGAAAGCACCTCCGCACTTCTCCTACGACGTAACCCGGTACCTGTGCGCCGCGATGCACACCGATATCGGGCTCGCTCGCAAGGCGGTGGCACGGATCGTGCACGAGCCGCGGCGTGCCGCCGCCGCCTCGCCCGGCGTGGACCTCGGCTGCGTGTTGCGACATGCCCTGGCCGCCCACGCCCGCCAGCAGCGGCGGGATGTCGTACTCCTCCTGCTGCTGATCGCCATGGTGATCACTCTGCCGTTCGCCTTCGGAGCATCTCTCCTCCTGGGCTTGTTCACGGCCTGGGTGGTCGTGGCCGCCGAGCTGCTGTCGGTGCACTACGGCGTCGTCTCCCGGAAGTTGAAGCGGGAGAACTTCGACCCGAAGTACGCCCCCCACCCACCAGGGGCCCAAGAGGCTGCTCGCCTTGAGGCCATCGAACTCCGTGATCGCGGCAACGTCATGGTCTCCTCGCGCTTCGAGCCCTTCGTCGGGCACGGCGAGACCTACAGAACCTGGTCGTTCGCCCTGAACACCGGACGTCCCGAGACAGGCAAGCAGGTCATCCCCTTCACCATCCACGAACTCAACGCCTATATCTCCGCCCGGGTAGGGGGTCTCAAGCTGCCCGGCATGGAGATCTCCGATGTGCTCCTGGTCAACGGGGCCGACCTGCTCATCGGAGTCGACGACCGCACCCGCGGCGAGGTGCTGCGAAACCTGGCCGGACCGCCTGGGGCGCAGGTTTCGGACGCCCTCCTGCGCGAGCTCCGTGAGGACGGTAAGGGTCGCGCCCGCCCCTATCTGGCGATCCGGGTCACCGGCTGGAGCGGTGAAGTGGTCAGCACCCTGTTCCTCAGATGCGCGCTGCTGTCCGGCCGCGACACCGCGTTCATCGAGGGCAGCAACTGTCTGCTCGCGCCTGTGCGGGAGAAGTACCGGACTGTGGACAGGCTGCTGGATTCACCCACATTGCGGCAGTGGTGCCAGCTGGTTGCCGTAGCCGGGGTACGCACCCCATTCCTGCTGGTCCGTGCGCCCTTCGCGATTCTCGGTGACCTCTTTGCCCCTCTCGCCAGGCACCGCACACAACGCCGACAGGAGCGTCAGATTCGCATGCGGTCATTCGACTACGGCGCGGGGTTCAGTCTCCGGGAGGAGGCGACCGACCGGTACTTCGACCGTTACTTCCAGGCGCTGGACCGGGAGTTGTACTCCAAGACAATCGAGCACCGTGTTCTGGACGCACTCGTGCAGTTCCTGGAGGACCACAACATCGACTCCACCGACCTGATCCAGCGACAGACTTCCATTTACAACTCCGGTCTGTTTGCCGGGCGCGACATCTCTATCAAGGGCTCCAGTGTGCGTACCGGAGGCCTTGGCCGCCAGGGCAACAACCCGCAACCGGTGAAACAGAGGTGAGGTGATGTCGGATCATGGGTCGCACAGGGAGGCGGGACACGTAACCGGCATCCAGGCCGGCCGGGATGTGCGGATCGAGAAGAGCATGGTCGCCTTGGGGCATGCCACGGTGACCGGCACTCAGACATCGACCGAGCACGCCGAGGCCGTCACAGAACTGCGCACTGCGGTCGGCCTGTTGCTAGACGAGATCCGCCGCAACGCGGAGCACTACGAGGACGGAGCGGAACTGGTCGAGGCCGCCGAACAGGTGCAGGTGGAACTGGCCCGCGACAAGCCGCGCCGTAACATCCTTCAACGCTGGCTCGGCTTCATAGCCCCCGGCGTCGCCGCCACCGCTGCGGTTGCGGCAGACGTGACGACTATTCAGGAAAGCGTGAATGCCCTGTTCTAGGCATTTGCGACGTCATCTCAATTTGGCGAGTAAACAGTAGACCTGCTCTTCCCGTGAGAGAAGGGTGGCCTACTCGCGGACGCAGTCATCCGTCGGCCGGACCGTTCGCGCGGAAGTGCTCACCCCGGAGGAGTGAGAGGGTGTACGACACCCAGGTGCAGGCTCTACGAAGCATGGCGGTGGGCGGGGTCAGCCGAGGTTGGATTCTGTGAGCCGACCCATCTCTGGATCTGCCGTCAGGTCATGAACTGACTGAAGGTAACTGCGACCGTCGTCGATGAAACGATCGATCGTGGCACCTAGGCCATGCAGTCCCCGGTGCGCCTCCGGCTGAGTTCTGCCTGCTCCGGGCTGCGGCTTCCGACGGCAATGATCCACGTCTAGGTCCCTGATCACGCCGTCATCCGTGTTGGTGGAGTGCCGCACGCTGGCAGCATCAGCAGCAGTGACAGACAGGCCGAAAAGCATGCATTTGTGATACATGTCCGATGTGGAACCCAGCAGGCGCTCGCGGGCGTCGAGGGGCTCTGTAGTACAAGGCGGTTTCGTTTGGATCAGCGGGCGGACCAGAGGAAGATGCCCGCGATGTGAAGTCCGGCGAGGTAGATGGTCGCGGTCTTCTCGTGGCGGGTGGCGATGCCGCGCCACTGCTTCAGGCGGTTGATGCACCGTTCGACGGTGTTGCGTTGCTTGTATGCCTCGTGGTCGAAGGCCGGTGGTCTGCCGCCCGCCTGTCCGCGCTGCCGCCGGTTGGCCTGCTGGTCGGCCCGTCCAGGGATCACCGCGCGGATACCGCGTCTGCGCGGGTGGTCGCGGATCGCGCGGGAGGAGTACGCCTTGTCGGCCAGGACCACCTCCGGCCTGGTGCGGGGCCGTCCTCGCCGACGGGGAACGCGTAGGCGGGCCATGGCATCGGTGAAGGCGGGAGCGTCGCCGGCCTGCCCGGCGGTGAGGACGAACGCGAGTGGTCGGCACCGGCCGTCGGCCGCGAGGTGGATCTTCGTGGTCAGTCCGCCGCGGGACCGGCCGATGGCGTGATCGTCCGGCTCGCTGGCCGGGGCCCTTTGCTATACCTGCTCTGACCAGCAAAAAGCCCTCCCCAAAGGGAGGGCGGAGACTTGCGCCCCCGGCAGGACTCGAACCTGCGGCCAAGCGCTTAGAAGATGCGGGCACCGTCCTGCGGCGCATCCTCCTTGGTTGCTACCGCGGCTGTGCTCGCCCGCTGACGGCCACCGTCGTCCGCCGTCGTTGCCGTCAGGGCTGCCGTCACTGCCGTCGACGCGTACAGCCCGGACCCGGGGCCTTCGGTGTGGCTCTTCGTCCCGTAATAACTCACGCGGGGACTCTGTCTTGGGCTAGTAGACGTTATGTGCTTGACGGGAGTTAGCTCGCTTCGATGGCGTACACCACCCCCTCCGCCGTCAGGCGGATGAGCGATGGCTTTCTTCCCAATGGCCCGCCGAACACCCAGTCGACGACGAGCAGGCCCTTTGCCTCCAAGTAGCTCAAGTCTTTCTGTAGGTCTTGGTCAGACAAACCGACCCGGGTGGCTACGTCTGTGGCGTCAGTGCGGACGTTCATCTGGCCGCCAACCGCTTCGTGAACCGCTTTTATGATCCTTTGGGGTTGGTCGCTGAGAGATGGCATGCTCGTTGCCCTCCGACCCGCCAGCGTCGTCTTACCACGCTAGGCCCGACGTATCGAAGTCGCGGGACGCTCGCACGTGGGCGCCGCTTAGTAGTTCGACCTCCAATACGCATGAACTGCAGGCCCTCCTCCCGGCTGAGGACTCACCGTTCGGTGCGTTCAGGGGCCCTGCTTTCTTCCCCTTCTTCGCCACTCTTCACGATAGGTACGGTACCGTGCCGCTTTGGCGCGATAGGTTTGTTGCCACCTTCCTCCCTCTCGTACGCGTAGCGAGCCGCATCAAGCATTCTCCTAACCACGGATTCAATGAGGGCTTTATGCCTATCAGGATCTTCCTCTAGTCCGTTGGATACTCGCTCAGCAGCGAGTAGGTAGCTCATCACAAGAGGCTGCTCAAAATAGTAATTCATTTGACTCATGGCTCGCTTCTGAGCCTCGAAGAATGTTTTGCTGATGAAGGTGGATACGGCGGTCCCAACGGCCGCCAAGGAAGCTACGACAACCTTGGCGGTATCACTCGGCACACGTAGTGCTAGAATCGCACCTGCTATCAGTGTCGCAAAGCCGAACCCCATCGCAATGTGACTACTCCTGCCCGCCATTTTGGCCTGCTGTGTCGCTATATCGTCGTAGCGCTTCATTTGCTCCCTGTTCAGCACGATCAGATTTTGAAGGTCGAGGTCCCTCAGCCATCGGCCGCTCTTCTGGTCGCTCGCCACACGGCTCTGATCGGGATCGGAGGGTGTGAAGGCCCTCCTCGCTGACCGGTAGGATCCATTTGCTATAGCCAGGCCGCCTACGTATACGAGTGCGCCTACGGCGAATGCAATCAGACTTATGCGCCACCTGATACCGAGAAGCATCAGGGCGACGCTGACGCTGGTGCATATTATGAATACAGCTAGGCTGAAATTGCGCAGCCGGGAGCTCTTATTATGGGCGGCTTTCCCTTCACTGGATCTCAGCCACTCCCTTTCCGCCCTCCTCCCAAGCCGGTGCCACGAGTAGTGCAACTCTCTATCAAGCTCGGGCGATGATCCCACCAGAAGTTGTCGAGCCGAGTCAGAATCGAGTATTTCCTGCGGGGCTCCAGGCGGCGGTTCTTCATTCCCTTCCAGCCGCTCAGGCTTGCTGGAGTTCTGATCAGTCGACACGGCATCCTCCGATCGGCGTCGTATCAACGAATATCGATCGGCCCCCACTGGTATCAAGCCTAATGAAACCTGCTGACTTCTGCATCTGCAGCAGTGGTCTCCGACGGGAGCGTGCCCCTCACGGGTGTCCGTCGGTCGCCGCGGGGGAGAACCTTAATAAGCGCTTACCCAGTCCGTGACGGTACGACGAAGTGAAGGTCGGTGGAGCGGCTTTGGGCTGGAGCTGATTTGGCGCGAGTGATCATGGCCCATTACGCTAGCCAGCGGATCGGGCAGGTTTGTGAGCCTGCCCGTTAGTGCTCGATCTTGGGCCATGATCTTCGAGGCTCGCGCCAAATTGGCTGCCTAAAGCCGTGGAGCCGACCGCCCCAGCCACAGAGGGTTTCTCCCCACTTCATGCCCGCAGCCGCCGAGCGCGCCGCCGGGCGCGGCCAGCCGGGGCGAAGACAGGAGGCAGGCCGCGCCGCAGAGGCGGCGCGCGCCCGCGCCGTGCGCGGGCCTTGATGAAGTAGGGAAAGTTCTATCCCGCTGGGATGAGTTGCTTGCCGTCGTGGCTTCGCACGTGGGGGCCAGCGCCGTCTAGGGCGTCCAAGAGCCTGATCGCGTAGACCTCGGACATGCGCTCACTGACCTCGTCGGGCGTGAGCCAGGAGACGGCTGTCGACTCGCTGGACGTGCGCTCGACGCCACCGGAGGGCTTGCAGCGGAAGACCAGGGCAACCACGCCTCGGGTCGTGTTCTTGTAGACGCCGGTGAGTTCATCCACCTCGACGTGGATGCCTGTCTCCTCCCAGACTTCGCGGGCTACGCCAGCCTCTGGGGTCTCGTCCAATTCGAGCACACCGCCGGGGAGCTCCCACGTTCCGTTGTCCGCTCGGCGGATCGCCAGGAGGCGTCCATCTTCGCGCACCACCACTCCCGCAACGGATACGGAGTGCAGCGGCGGCGAGGTTGCTTCCTGTGATTGACTCATGTACAGGAGCATAGGAGGCAGGAAAGGACTATGGGAACCGCAGTAGAAGGAGGCAGGTCCGGGCCTCGATACGTGCAGATCGCAGACGAGATCGTGCAGCAGATCCGGGCGGGCGTGCTCAAGCCGGGCGACATGGTGCCGAGTGAATCGGAACTGGTGGAGCGCTACGGCGTCTCCGGCGGCACGATCCGCAAGGCCATGGTCGAGGTGCGGGCCAGCGGGCTCGTCGAGACCCGGCACGGCAAGGGCTCGATCGTGAAAGACCGGCCGCCGGTACGGCACCGCTCCTCGGACCGCTTCCGGCGCTCGCTCCGCCAAGGCGGCAAAGCCGCGTACCTCGCGGAATCCGCACAGTCCGGCGCCACCGCCAAGGTGAGCGTCCTCTACATCGGCCCCATGGAGGCCCCCGCGGACGCCGCCCAGCGGCTGGGTGTCCCCGCCGGCACTCAAGTGCTCGCCCGCCGACGCCTCTACTTCCGCAACGGCACTCCGGTCGAGACCGCTTCCTCGTACCTCCCGTGGGACGTCGTCAAGGAGATCCCGGAGCTGTTCGCCGAGAACCCGGGCGGTGGCGGCATCTACGCCCGACTCGAGGATCACGGGCACGAGTTCGCCGAGTTCGTCGAGACGCTGCAAGCCCGGCCAGCTTCAAAGGCGGAAGCTTCCGAACTCGCCCTCAGCCCGGGTGCACCCGTAGTTCACCTGATCCGCGAGGCCCGTACCACCGCAGGGCTCGTCGTCGAGGTCTGCGACACCCTCATGGCCGCTGACCAGTTCGTTTTCGAGTACCGGATCCCCGCCGCCGACTGACGCCCGCTCAACTCACCGCAGCCCGTCGCGAGTTCTCTCTCGCGGCGGGTTGACTCATGTATAGGAGTCATGCACTCTTCTCTATGTCACTCATGTACATGAGTGACGAAGTCCAGCCTCTGTAGAGGAGTGTTCTGCTGTGCGTCAGATCCCCGTTGAGACCTCCGGCGCGACCGTGATGGTCGCCAAGGCCCCGCAGCCCAAGGTCAAGGACCGCCGTACCGGTGAGATCGCCATCGACGCCGACGGCGTCAAGCTGATGACCGTGGACGTGATGTTCGCGGCCAACGACGAAGTCGAGATCCTTTCCATCACCGTCCCGGAGCCCGGTATCTCCAGTGACCTGGCCATGGGTACCCCCGTGGCGCTGACGGGTCTGATCGCCCGGCCGTGGGAAAACGAGTTCAACGGCCAGAAGCGCCACGGGATCGCCTTCCGCGCGGTCGCGGTCACCTCGCTGGCCGCCACCGGTGCGGCATCTGAGGCGGCCTGATCATGACCTGGTTCATGGTCGCTGTGGTTGTGGTCGTCGCCACTGCGGGTCTCCTGCGGTGGCGACGCCCCGCCTGGTACTGGCTGACCTTCGGCGTTGTCGTCGCCACGGTGCGGGTCCTGGTCCGCTACGCCTCGGTCATGGACGCCTGCGGCCTGACGGTCCCGCCCTCGCGCTGGCGCCTGGCCCTGGCCCGGGTAGCCAACCGGCCCGTTCCGGAGTCCCGGGTACCGCGCATCCTGCGGTTACGGCCCACCCGCACCGGCCTGGTCCTGCGGCTCAAGCTCCGCCCCGGCCAGGACGCCTTCGACGTGTCGGCGGCCACGGACCGGCTGCGCCACTCCTTCGGGATGTACGGCGTGACGTCCCGAGAGGTTCGGTCCGGCGTGGTTGAGGTGCGGATGACCGGCTACGACGTGCTCAAGCAGGTTCAGATGCCTGCCAAGACGGACACGCGTCCGATGCGGGTGCCGGTCGCGCTGCGGGAGGACGGTTCGGTGCATTACCGCGACTACCGCGCCGTCCCCCACGGCCTGACCCTGGGGGCGACGGAGTCCGGCAAGTCCGTCTACCAACGCAACCTGGTCGCCGGGCTGGCCCCGATGAGCGTCGCCCTGGTCGGCATCGACTGCAAGCAAGGCGTTGAGCTGTTCCCGCTGGCCCGCCGGTTCTCCGCCTTGGCCGACAACCCCGACACCGCCCTGGAGCTGCTGGAGGCGCTGGTGTCCCACATGGAGGAGGTCTATCAACTGATCCGTGCTGAGCAGCGGATCAGTGTCGCGGTGCCGGATGCGGAGATCGCCGCCGACATCTGGGACCTGCGCGAGGACCTGCGGCCGGTGCCGGTCGTGGTCCTGGTCGACGAGGTCGCCGAACTCGCCCTGTTCGCCAGCAAGGAGGAGGAGAAGCGCCGGGACCGGATCATCACCGCGCTGGTCCGTCTCGCCCAGCTCGGCCGCGCGGCTGGAATCTATCTGGAGATCTGCGGGCAGCGTTTCGGATCCGAACTCGGCAAGGGCATCACCATGCTCCGTGCCCAGCTCACCGGCCGCACCGCCCACCGCGTCAACGACGAAACGTCCGCGAACATGGCCTTCGGCGACATCTCACCGGACGCTGTCCTGGCCGCGATCCAGATCCCCGCGGAGACACGCGGGTTGGCGATCGCCGGTGACTCGACCGGTGGCTGGCACCGCATCCGGGCCCCGCATACCTCGCTGCGCCAGGCCGTGAACGTCTGCAACAGGTACGCCGCCCGCACTCCCGATGTGCCCGCCCTAGCGGCCTACCGGCCCGCGGTTGGCTCACTCTCCTCGGCCCGGGTGCCGTTGTCCAAGGCAGCCCCCGCCGCGGCCTGACCTTCCCCTGCTCCACCGGTCGGCGTGACCACTTTGCGCCAGGTCCCTACCCCTCCCATGCCACATCACCGGAAGGAGCCGTGATGGCCCGCCCCGCTCTCCGCGTCGACGCCGTCCTGGTCCAGGCCGTCATCGCCGGGGCGTTGTCCTTCGCCCACCTGCACGATCTGGCCGCCGCTGCCGGGCAGGACGGCTGGAAAGCTTGGGCCTATCCGATCAGCGTGGACCTGCTCCTGGTCGCTGCCTGGCGGCGGCTCCGTGTCGATGGTCCGTCGCGGCTGGCCTGGTGCTGGTTCGTGATCGCCCTGGTGGCCTCGCTGGGCGCCAACGTCGCGACCGCCGGACTCCTCGACCTGACCAACGTCCCGGCCTGGCTGCGCATCCTCGTCGCCGCCTGGCCCGCATTGGCCTTCATGGGCGGCACCCTCCTCGCCCACTCCGCACCAGAGCAGACGCCCGAACCGCCGGCACCCACGGCCCCGGCCACCGAACCCGACCCTGCGCCGGTCACAGAGACCGAACCCGAGCCTGACCCGCTTCCGGCGGTCGACGACACTCCGGCCCTTCCGGCTGCCGAGCCTGACCCGGTCGCCGCTGCTCCGGCTGTGCCGGTCCCGGCCGCGCTGGTCGACCACGCACGCAAGGTCGCCAACGACCACCACGCCCGTACTGGCTCGCCGATCGACACCGACACTCTGCGCGCTCGCCTCGGCGTCCCGCCCCAGCTGGCCGACGCCATCGCCGCCCAACTCGCCTGACCCGAAGGGAGAGACACCGTCATGCCTGCCCGTGACCACTTCCACTCCGTGATGCGCATCGGCCCGGTGCAAATCGGCACCCACCGCGACCGCCACGGCCAGACCAAGTACGCCGCCGTGTGCACCGCCGACCGCTGCGGCTGGTCCTCCGACTACTCCAGCCAGTCCGCCGCCCAACTCGCCGCCCGCACCCACCGCTGCCGCGTCCGCTAGGAGGCCCTCCGCCATGGAAGTACCGCTCTGGCTCGCCCTGCTCGCCGTCGGCTACCTCGGCGTCAAGCTCATTCGCCCACCCGCCTGGCTCATCGCCGTCCTGCTGCTCGGCGGCTTCCTCCTCGCCGACAGCGTCCTCGCCCCCGCCATCGACACCTTCATCAAGTAACCGTCGCCTGAAGGGAGTTCACAGATGTTCCGTCCAAAGATCCCGACCATGCCCACCCCGACCGGCCATGTCACGCCGCCTGCCGTGGTCGAGCCGACCACCGTTGTTCCGGCCGCTCAGGTCTCGCAGCCCGCCCCGGTGGCCCCGGCCCCCGCGTCCGCTCGACCGACGGTTCAGCTCACCCCTGGAACCGCGCTGGCCCTGGTCGGCGGCGGTACCGCCGTGGTCCTGGTCGTGGGCGCGGTCTTGGTCTCCATGCTCCTGGCGGTCGCCATCACCGGCGCTTCGGTCGCAGTCTGCGCCGTCGTCCTGCGCTCGCTCCTCGCCTCGGAGGCGAAGCGGCGCTGACCGGCTCCCGGAGCGGCGTCAACCGCCAAGTCTCGTCCGCTCCGGGAGCCGTCCCTGTCCGATCTCGCAACCGGAAGGAACCCCCAGCATGACGCACCACACCACACCGACAGCCCGCATCTGCCCGAACTGCGACGGCTTCGCCACTGCCGCCATCACCACTGGCGACCGCGACCGGCACGGCCACCTGCCCACGCTCACCGCCAACTGCCCGGTTTGCCACGGCCACGGCACCGTTCCCGCCCGCCGCGTCCGGGAGGGTGCGCGTGTCTGACCTGCTGCTCGACCCGACCACCCTCGGCGACCTGCTGAGGGTGGCCTCGGCCTCTGACTACGACCGCTGGCACGAGCAGATCCGCCGCACCGGCGGCTGCGCCGACCCCATCCACCTCACTGGCTGGACCCTCACCAAGGACAAGACCACCGGCGAGACCCTGCACCACTACACGACCGCCAACGAGCCGGGCGGACGCCTTCGCGTCGCATGCGGCAACCGCCGCGCCTCCCGCTGCCCCTCCTGCGCCTGGACCTACGCGGGTGACACCTACCACCTCATCCGTGCGGGCCTGGTTGGCGACGACCGCCGCGACATCTCCGCCACCGTCCGCGACCACCCTCGCGTCTTCGCCACCCTCACCGCCCCCTCCTTCGGCCCGGTCCACAACCGACCCGACCACGGCGTCTGCCGCTGCGGCACCCGCCATCCTGCCGACGACCCTGCCCTCGGTACCGCCCTCGACCCGACCACCTACGACTACGCGGGCGCTGTCCTCTTCAACAACCACGCAGGCAGCCTGTGGCAGCGCTTCACCACCCGCCTCCGCCGCGAGATAGCCGCCCGCGCCGGCATAACCCGCCGCGAACTGGCTGACCACGCGCGCGTCTCGTACGGCAAGGTCGCCGAGTTCCAAAAGCGCGGGGCGCTTCACTTCCATGCCGTCATCCGCATCGACGGCCCCGACGGGCCAGAGACCGCCCCGCCGTCCTGGGCGACGGTCGATCTCCTCGCCGACGCGATCCGAGCAGCTGCCGCGCACTCCTACACCTCGGTCTCCGTCCCGGCCGCCGAGGACCAGCCCGCCCGGACCTTCCGCTGGGGCACCCAGCTCGACGTCCGGCCCGTGAAGGCCTTCGGTGAGGGCTCCGACATCACCGAACAGGCCGTCGCCTCCTACGTGGCCAAGTACGCCACCAAGGCCGCCGAGAACACCGGCACCCTGGACCGTCGCATCGGCGAACTATCCGAGCTCGACCGCCACCAGGTGCCCGACCACACCCGCCGCCTCATCGAGGCCTGCAAGCAGCTTGACCCGCTCTACCCGGACCGGCGCCTGTGGGCCTGGGCTCACATGCTCGGCTTCCGCGGCCACTTCTCCTCCAAGTCCCGCCGCTACTCCACCACCCTCGGCGCCCTCCGCCAGACCCGCGCCGACTACCGCGCTGCCCAGGAACACGCCGCCCTCGGCCTGGACGACCGCGAGCCGGACACCGTCCTGGTCCTGGCCGACTGGCAGTACGCCGGACACGGCCACACCCCCGGCGAATCCGCCCTCGCCGCCACCATCGCCCGCGACCTCCAACTCAACCGCGAAACCGCCCGCGAAGCCCTGCGCGATCAACTCGCCCTGGAAGGAGCCGACGTATGACCACCGCCACTCCCGAGCTGCTGACCGTGCCCGAAGTCATGGCGCGGCTCAGGCTCGGCCGTTCCACCGTCTACGACCTGATCCGCTCTCGTCGGCTGATCTCCATCACGGTCGGCCGTTGCCGCCGCATTCCCGCCGATGCCCTGCGCGACTTCATAACCCGCGAACTTGAGGAGGCTGCCTGATGGCGAAGCGCAATCCCAACGGCGAAGGCACCATCTACCGCCGCAAGGACGGCCGGTACGAGGGAGCGGGCTATGTCCTGATGCCGGACGGCACGTACAAGCGTCGACGGGTCTACGGCCACACCTGGGAGGAGGCTCGAAAGAAGCTCACCGAGCTGCTCTCCAAGAGCGACCAGGGCATTCCTGCGGCCGACACGACCGAGAGCCTCGGTACCTATCTCCCGTACTGGCTTGAGCACGTCGTGAGCCACAAGGTGCGGCCCTCGACGGTCTACAGCTACAGCAAGTGCGTGAACGCGTACATCGTGCCCCGACTTGGAAAGAAGAAGCTCGCCCGGCTCTCAGCCAAAGACGTGCGCCTCTTCCTCGACTGGGCTCGGCAGGCCTGCCAGTGCTGCGCTCAGGGACGTGATGCCGCTCGTCCGGCCGGTGCCCGTCGCTGCTGTGCTGCCACTCCCAAGCGGTGCTGCGAGCGTCGGCTCTCGCCGCGCATGGTCCAGTACCTGCACGCGGTGCTTCGGAATGCCCTCCAGCATGCGGTCCGTGAGGAGCTGGTGCAGCGCAACGTCGCCAAGCTCGTGCAGGTCCAGACTCCTCGGTACCGGGTCGGCCGCGGCCTGTCCGTCGCCGAGGGGAAGAAGCTCCTGGACGACGTGCGTGACGACCGGCTGAGTGCGGCATACGTGCTCGCGCTGTACCTGGGGCTCCGGCGTGGCGAACTGCTCGGGCTCCACTGGTCGGACGTTGACCTGGATGGGGGATCCTTGGAGATCCGTACGGCCCTGCAGCGGGTCAACGGAGAGCTGACGCTCACCGCGCCCAAGACGCGCCGCTCGGAGCGGCCCGTGCCGCTCCCGGCCGTGTGTGTCGACGCACTCCGCCGGCACCGTGAGCGCCAGGCGGAAGAGCGCGAAGCCGCGGGGGAGCAGTGGCAGGAAACCGGCCTGGTCTTCACCACCCGGCGGGGGACCCCGATCGAGCCCCGGAACCTGAACCGGCACTTCTACCCGATCCGCGAGCGACTCGGCCTGGACGTCCGCTTCCATGACCTCCGCCACACCTGCGTGACCCTGCTGCTGGGTCTGGGCATCCCGCCGCACATCGTCCGGGACATCGTCGGACACAGCGCCCTGGATGTGACCATGAACATCTACGCGCACGCCGACATGACGGAGAAGCGAGCCGCACTGGACAAGCTGGGAGACCTGCTGTCCGGCGAGTGACGGGGTCGTTGCCGTCAGCGTTGCCGTCAGAGACGCGAAACGCCCTGGAGGGGAGATCCCCTCTGGGGCGTTTTTGCTGGTAGGAGGTGGCGCCCCCGGCAGGACTCGAACCTGCGGCCAAGCGCTTAGAAGGCGCCTGCTCTATCCACTGAGCTACGGGGGCCGGGTGTGGTGGCCTCTGTCGTGGTGCCCTGGTGTGGGCCGATCCGTGACGTTGCCGGGGACAAGGATAGGGCTCCCGCGTCCTTGCCCCTGTTGCTTCGCCTCCGTGGCTCGATGTGGAGGTTCAGTGAAGCGGTCCTGATAATCGCAGGCAGGTACGAATCGTGCACCGCTTTTGGCGTCAGAGGCATCGGGTGTTGTGCACTCGTTATGCCTGGAGTGGGCCCGTGTCCCAGTCGTCCCTTCCGTCCCTTGTGTTCTGTCGGCGCGCAGACATGCTCATATGCTTCAGAATTCCCCTAAAATTGGGCATTCTTCACATGTGGTGACCTTGGACGTACGGCCTCAGCTGCTCGACGCACTCTCCGCCCTGCGCGACCGTGTCGCCGCCGCACGCTTCCCGCTGCCCCTGGCGGGGGCCCCACGCGCGCGTGCCAACCGCGACGAACTCCTCGCGCAGCTCGACGACTACTTGGTGCCCCGCTTGCGGGAGCCCGAAGCGCCGCTTCTGGCCGTCGTGGGCGGGTCGACCGGAGCCGGCAAATCGACGCTCGTGAACTCCCTCGTAGGGCGGCGGGTCAGCGAGGCGGGGGTGCTGCGGCCGACGACACGCACCCCCGTGCTGGTCTGCCATCCGGAGGACCACCACTGGTTCAGTGGGATGAGGGTGCTGCCCGATCTCACCCGCGTGTGGGTGCCCCAGCAGGAGTCCACCGACGACCTGCTGCTCCCCGGCGAGAACCCCGCGCGCGTGCTGCGCGTCGAGACCGCCGAGACGCTGCCGCCCGGCCTCGCGCTGCTCGACGCGCCCGACATCGACTCCCTGGTCGCCGACAACCGCGTCCTGGCCGCCGAACTCATCTGCGCCGCCGACATCTGGATCATGGTCACCACGGCTGCCCGCTACGCCGACGCCGTCCCCTGGCACATGCTGCGCACCGCCAAGGACTACGACGTCACGCTGGTGACCGTGCTCGACCGGGTGCCCCACCAGGTCGTCAACGAGGTGTCACGGCAGTACGGGGCCCTGCTCACCAAGGCCGGACTGGGCGAGGTGCCGCGCTTCACCGTGCCGGAGCTGCCCGAGTCCGCCTGGGGCGGCGGGCTCCTGCCGGCCACCGCCGTCGCCCAGTTGCGCACCTGGCTGATCCACCAGGTGCAGGACCCCGCGGCCCGGCAGCAGGTCCTCGCCCGTACGGCGTACGGCGTCCTCGACTCCCTGAAGTCCCGGATGCCCGAGCTGGCCGGTGCCGCCGCCGCGCAGTACGCGGCCGCCCTGCGTCTCACCTCCGCCGTGGAAGGGGCGTACGACAGCGAGCACGCGCGCGTGCGGGGCCGGTTGCAGAACGGGGCGGTCCTCGCCGGGGACGCGCTCAAGCGGTGGCGCGCCTTCCCCCTGGACTGCACCGCCTCCGAACTCCTCGACGCGCTCGTGGAAAGCCTCAGCGCGCTGCTGCTGTGCGCCGTCACCGCCGCCGACGAGCGCGTCGACGACGCCTGGCGGCGCGAACCGGCCTCCGCCGCCCCGGAACTCGCCGCCCGCGAAACCGGCGCGGACAGCGCCGAACACCGCATCGGGCTCGCCGTACGGCGCTGGCGCCGGGAACTCGAGGAGCACGCCGAGGACGAGGTGCGCGAACTCGACCGCACCCTCGCACCCGACCCCGAACTGGTGGCCGCCCTGGTCGCCACCTCCCTGCTGGGCGGCCGCCGCGGCCGGATGGCCGGGGAAGGACTCGCCGAGCGGATCGGCGCCCACGGCGCGCTGCGGCTGCGCGACCGGGCCGGACGGCTGCTCACCGAGCACGTGGACCGCGTGCTGCACGCCGAACGCGAGCGCCGCCTCGCCCCGCTCGACGCGCTCGACGTCCACCCCGAACCCCAGGCCGAACTCATCGCCGCGCTGTCCGTACTGCAGAAGGAGAGGTGACCGGTGACCGCCGTCACTGACCAGGACCCCACCGAGCACGCCGACCAGCCGGACGACGGCACCGGCCGGGCGGGCAGCGCCGGGACCCGCTCCCGAGGCGCCTCGGCCGGCGAACGCGCGGCGCGTACCTGCTCCGCGGAGTCCTGGGACGACGGGCTCATCGCGCGACGGGTCAACGAGACAGCCGAAGGAGACCGGCTCCCCATGACGGACCACCGCTCCGCCGTCCCGCCGACGGTGACCCCCCTGGTGTTCGAAGGACCGCTGCGCTCCCGGCTCGAGGCGCTGCGCGAACTGGTGGGACTCTCCCGCACCCGCCTCGACAGCCGGACGCTGTCCGAGGCCGGCCGGGTCCTCGACGAGGCGTCCGCGCGCCGCAGGCTCTCCGGGCAGCACACCGTCGTCGCCATCGCGGGCGCCACCGGCAGCGGCAAGTCACAGCTGTTCAACGCGCTCGCCGGGGTGACCATCTCGGAGACCGGTGTACGCCGCCCCACCACCGCCGCGCCCATCGCGTGCAGTTGGAGCGACGGGGCGGCCGGTCTCATCGAACGGCTCGGCATCCCGCCCCGGCTGCGCCGCCGGCCGCTGCCGACCGGGGACGGCGAGTCGCCGCTGCGCGGACTGGTCCTGATCGACCTGCCCGACCACGACTCCGCGGCCGTACAGCACCGCGAGCACGTGGACCGCATCCTGGCGCTCGTCGACGCGGTCATCTGGGTCGTCGACCCGGAGAAGTACGCCGACGCCGTTCTGCACGAGCGCTACCTGCGGCCCATGGCGGCGCACGCCGAAGTGATGTTCGTGGTCCTCAACCAGATCGACAGGCTGCCCGGGGAGGCCGCCGAGCAGGTCCTCGACGATCTGCGGCGGCTCCTCGACGAGGACGGCATCGCCCTCGGGGAGTACGGCGAACCGGGCACGACCGTGCTCGCCCTGTCCGCCCTCACCGGGGACGGGGTGGGCGAACTGCGCGAGGCGCTCGGCCAGTTCGTGTCCGAGCGGGGGGCGCCCGCCCGCCGTATCTCGGCCGACGTCGACATCGCGGCGGCGCGGCTGTGGCCCGTCTACGCCACGCAGCGGCGGACCGGGCTCAGCGAACAGGCCCGCGAGGAGTTCTCCGACCGGCTCGCGGACGCGGTGGGCGCCACGGCGGCGGGCGAGGCGGCCGAACGCGCCTGGCTGCGCAACGCCAACCGCGCCTGCGGTACGCCCTGGCTGCGGCTGTGGCGCTGGTACCAGGACCGCGGTGAGCCCAGCACGGGCCGGCTTCCCTCACGCGCGCAGGCCGACGAGGAGGCCACCGCCCGTCAGCGGGTCGAACAGGCGGTGCGGACCGTCGCCGACCGGGCCTCGGCCGGGCTGCCCGCGCCCTGGGCACAGGCGGTGCGCGAGGCGGCCGTCCGCGGCGCGCAGGGGTTGCCCGAGGCGCTGGACGAGCTGACCGCCCGGGCGGGCGTGCCGACGGGGCGTCCGCCGCGGCCCGGGTGGTGGCCGGTGGCCGTCCTCATCCAGGCGTCCATGACGATCCTGCAGTTCCTGGGCGGGCTGTGGCTGCTGGGGCAGATCGTCGGGGTCATGGCGCCGAACCTGGGAGTGCCGGTGCTGCTGATGGTGATCGGCATCGTCGGCGGTCCGCTCATCGAGTGGAGCTGCCGGATGGCGGCCCGCGGCCCGGCCCGGCGCTACGGCCTGGAGGCGGAACGCCGATTGCGGGAGGCGGCGGCCGGGTGCGGGAGGGCCAGGGTGCTGGATCCGGTGGCGGCGGAGCTGTTGCGGTACCGGGAGGTCCGGGAGCAGTTCGGGAGGGTGGTGGCGGGGCGGTGAGGCAGTGGTGAGGCGGGGCGGGGGTTGCGGGCGCGCTCTCCCCCTCCCACGCACACCCGCAGCACCTGACCGATGACGCCGATGACGCCGACGGCGCCCCTGTGTCACCCCTGGGAGTGGCGGCGTTGTCCACAGGGCCGGGGCGGTCCACAGCGCTCAGCGGGCTCGGCCCGGCGGCGGCAGTCTGGCAGACGCAGCCGTACGGGACGGGCCCGTACGCGTGTCGGCCCGGCGCGGACGCCGTGATCCGGGTGAGGGAGGGTTCGCGATGAACGAGACGATGGTCTGCGCGGTCGGCAGGGTGGCGACACAGCCGGTGTACCGGGAGGTGGCGTCCGGCCCGTCGGCGCGGTTCCGGCTGGCGGTGACCGCGCGTTACTGGGACCGCGAGAAGAACACGTGGACGGACGGGCACACCAACTTCTTCACCGTGTGGGCCAACCGCCAGCTGGCCACCAACACGGCCGCCTCGCTGACGGTGGGCGAGCCCGTGATCGTGCAGGGCAGGCTGAAGGTGCGGACCGACGTGCGTGAGGGGCAGAGCTGGACGTCGGCGGACATCGACGCGGTGGCGATCGGCCACGATCTGGCCTGGGGCACCTCGGCCTTCCGGCGCGCGGGCAGGACGGAGACGGCACCGTCGCCGACGCAGCCGGAACCCAACTGGGAGACTCCGCCCGAAGGTTCGGGGGAAGAGGCGGAGCATCCTTCGCAACAGCGCGAGGAGGCGGCCGCGTTGACGTGACGGCGGTCATCGGCCGGTCCGCCCGAAGTGTGGCTTATCGATGAATGCGCGCCGAACGCCCAGCGGTGGATTTGTCGATAAGCCCTGCTCACCTGGGGCTCGGCGATAACGATTCCGAGTCGGATCACTCGTCCGACCGTCTGACCGGCGGGCGGCGTCCCGCGCGTCCCTAGGATGCCGGACATGGCTCTCGAGGCTGCTGTGCCTCGCGAGTCCTCTGATTCTGCTGGTGGGACCGTCCCCCCACGACAACGGGTCCTGCTCGAAGGGGAATTTGTGTTTGCTTCGTTCTCTGAGCTGTTCGTACGCAGGCGAGGGGCAACCCGCCTCGCCACCGCGACGGTGGTGTCCGGGCTTGTCGCCGCGGGCGGGCTTGCCGGTGCCGGCCGGGCGGCCGCTGACGAGACGACGCAGAGCCAGGGTGGCGCGGCCGCGACGATAGACGGCCTGAAGACGTACGGCGCCGCCGTGATACACGCCGGCACCGGCGATCAGCAGATCTCGGCGGGCCTGTTCGAGATGTCCGTCGACGACGGCGGCATGCTGCAGACGTACTGCGTCGACCTGCACAACCCCACCCAGCGGGACGCCAAGTACCGCGAGACGCCCTGGAGCGGCACATCCCTGGGCGCCAACAAGGACGCCGGCAGGATCCGTTGGATCCTGCAGAACTCCTACCCGCAGGTGAACGACCTCGCCGCGCTGGCGCGGAAGGCGGGTGTGCGCGGTGCGCTGACCGAGCAGGACGCGGCGGCCGGCACACAGGTGGCGATCTGGCGCTACTCGGACGACGCCTCCGTCGACGCCCTCGACCCGCAGGCCGAGCAGCTCGCCGACTACCTGGAGAAGAGCGCCCGCAGTCTGCCCGAGCCCCGGGCCTCGCTCACCCTCGAGCCGCCCGCGGTGTCCGGCCGGCCGGGTGAGCGGCTCGGGCCGGTGACGGTGCGCACCAACGCCGGCAGTGCGACGGTGACCCCGCCCGCGGACGCCGCGACGAGCGGGGTGCGGATCGTCGACAAGCAGGGCAAGGCCGTCACCACCACGTCCGACGGTGGGCAGGTGTTCTTCGACGTGCCCGAGGACGCGGCGGCGGGCTCGGCGGAGCTGACCGTGCAGGCCTCGACCACCGTTCCGGTCGGCCGGGCCTTCACCTCCGAGAGCCGCAGCCAGACGCAGATCCTGGCCGGCTCCAGCGAGTCGACGGTGTCCGCGACGGCCGGGGCCACGTGGGCGAAGCACGGGCCGGTCCCGGCGCTGACGGCGGCGAAGAACTGCGCCGAGGGCGGGGTCGACATCATCGCCTCCAACAAGGGCGACGAGCCGTTCACCTTCGAACTGGCCGGTCTGGAGCACACTATCGCCGCGGGCGAGTCCCGCACGGTGACGGTCCCCCTCCAGGAGGACCAGGCCTACGACTTCACGATCCACGGACCCGGCGGCTTCGAGAAGCGCTTCACCGGCACGCTGGACTGCGCGACCCGCGGCAGTGACACCGGCACCACCACCCAGACCCTCAGCGAACCGAGCCCGATGACCGTGGGCGGCACGGCCACCGACACCAACCTCGCCGAAACGGGCAGCTCCGGCATCACGCCGCTGATCGCGGGAATCGCCATCGGCCTGGTCGTGATCGGCGGGACGACGCTGATCGTGCTGCGGCGCAAGGAGGCGGCGGCGGGGGAGTGACCCCGGACGAACGGTCCGTCGCACTGATCTCGTCGTCGATCCAGATGAACGACCGGCCTTGTGCCCACGGGACCAGGGGGCGGGTCTTCCAGTGCAGCCCGCGCGGGCTCTCCTCGACCTGCCCGGTCAGCGTCGCCCGGCCAGTACCCGGTCGGTGTTGGCCAGTTGAGTACGCATGTCCTTCTTGACCGCGGCGAGCACCCGCTGTTTCTCCGCCATCGCCCGCCGCTGGTACGCCGCGTCGACCGACGACCAGACGCCGACGACGTTGGTCTTCCGTTTGCAGGCCACGTCCGTGCTCGCCAGCGCGAGCTCGGCCCGGCCGGCCGTCGGACCGCTGAACTCGGGGTCCTTGCCGGGGGCTCGGGTCGGGTCGGCGTAGGTGTAGTTCTGCCGTTTCATGCACTGTGACCAGGCGCGGAAGACCGCCACCACACGGGGATCGCGTTGTGAGTCACGGTAACTGCCGATGTTGATCGCGCTGACGAGCTCCCGGTTCCCCAGCTTCTGCGGGTCCCCCGACAGCGCCTTCGTGGCCTCGCCCTGGCAACCGCCCGCCGGGAGCCGACGACCGCGTGAGTCAGTGCGCGCCGGTGTGCCGTCCTGTTTGACCCCGCGCAGCACGAGTGCCGCCTCCGCGTCCGGTTGGGCCCTCGTGGGCTTGTCCTTGACCTGCGGCGGCATCGAGCCGGGCACCGGGTGGTAGCCGTAGCGCGCTGCCTTGGCCGCGTCCGTGATGCCGTACCGGTGCGCGGTGTTGGCCGGGTTCAGCGTGCCCGTCTTCGGGATGGGGCCGGTGGGTGCGGGCCAGGAATGACCGAAGCGGCGCATGCACGACTCGGTCAGTACCGCCTTTGCCCGGAACAGGCGCCCGACCTGGTGATCAGTGAACAGGTAGCGCTCGACGGGCAGTACCAGGGAAGTGACGTCCAGCATCTTCGGCACCGCGGTGACGGGCGGCGGCCCGGAAGCTGTCGGCGTCCCGGATGGAGCGGCCGCCGGTGTCGGCTCCGCCGCCCGCCCCTGTGCGCACCCCGCTGTGACGGCGAGCAGGATGGCGGCCGCCCCGAGACGCCGGGCCCTGTGTGTGTTTCGCGCCGACATGTCGTCGTATCCCTTCCGGCGTGCGGAGGCGGAGGCGGGGTGACGGCACGGGGCCGCCCGCCGGTGCGCGGGCGGGCCCGGACAGGCATCAGCCGGCGTAGTACCAGCCGAGCGACGCGTTGTTGTTCCGTACTCCGGTGTTCAGCGCGCGGGACTCTCCGGGCCAGACGTCGTCGTAGGGAGCGTCGCCGCTGGCGTTCTGGTTCTCGTTGTAGAAGATGCGGGCCCTGAAGCTCTGGTCGTTGTTCCAGGCGCGGTACACGTTGTTCTTCACGTACTGGCCGTGGCCCTCGCCGCCGGCCGCGAAGGTGTGCCCCGCGAAGTCGTTGACCCCGGTGCCGTACTTGCTCCAGGAGCTGTTGCTGGAGGCGCTGTAGTAGAGGTAGACGTTGCCGTCCCAGGTGGCGGCCTGAGCCTGGGCCGGAGCGGCTGCGCCTTCTCCCTTCGCGGAAGCCGGCGCGGTGGCCAGGGCGGTGCTGCCGACGATCAGTGCGGCGGCGATCGCGAGGGAATGCGCCGTACGACGTGCAGTTGTCATGATGCTCCTCGTTGGCGTACGGGAACGGGGTGGCGCCGCGGCAGCACTCGGCCGTCCGCGCGAGCGTCCCCCCTGCTGACCGGACTCGACACTAGGCCGGGCCCCGCACCGCACGGTCCTGACACCTGTCAGGACCGTGCTGCCGCATCGGCATCGTCCTTTTTCCAGGTCCTCCCAGGCCCCTGTTCCGCCCAGGCGACCGCTCAGCCGAAAGCGGCGGCGACCTGTCCGACGACGGAGAAGCGCCGCCGACACTCCGGGCACGTCGCCTCACCGAAGGCATACGTCAGGGCGCGCGCGACGTCCTCATGGCCGTCGGCCAGAGCAAGGTCATGGAGGCGCCGGCCGAGGCCTTCCAGGGCGCGGGGATCGGCCGGGTGGAGAGGGAAGGTCTCGACGTCGTCCGAGAGGGCGTAGTCCTCCGCCACGCTGAAAAAGCCTCGCTCTCCGATCACCACCCACAGCGACGTGCACCCCTCGGGGTCGGGGCACTCGAGCTCGTATTCCTCGCTGACCACGCCCCAGATCAACTCCTCCGCCCAGAGGATGTCGCCCTCCAGGTTCAGGACCGCCTCGAGCAGGTGGCAGTAGTCGTTCCGGCCGGAGGTGAGCCGCCGCCACCGGTTCGCGGAGCCCAGCAGGCGGGCGATCTCCGGCGCGTACCGGTGCCGCAGATTCCGGGTCTCGTGGCGCTGGTCGGCCTGGACGACCAGGGCGCCGGCCAGGTGGAGGGCCGAAGCCGCCGCGTCGGCCTCCTCGGCCTCCGCCATGTCGGCGAGCGTGCGCAGCACCAGCGGGTCGGCGGCATCCAGAGTTCCGTTGTGGTAGAGCTCCGTCCACAGGTCGCTCCAAGCCTGACTGTCCCGGCCCGTGGAGGCACGTTCCAGCAGCGTCTTCAGGCGGTCGGCATCGGCGTCGTCCGCGTGCGGAGCGGGAGCACTCGTCGTCATCCGCGGTATCCAAGCAGACCGACGCGGGCGCACTGTCGCCGAGCCGCCGGTGGCGGCTGACTAGGTGCAGGCCGGCCTCAGGTGATCACCCCCTGAGCCGCCCCCGGGCCGTGCGAGGGTGCCCGAGGCCGGCCAACGGCGACCGACAGTGACAGTCGAGCCTTAGCCACCCACCGCGAACCCCCAGGTCACAGCCCCCCACCCATACGCGTTTCCACCCAGGGCTAGCGGTACGGCAAGATGGGGTGTATCTGCCCACTGCCAGTTTCAAGCTGCCGGACGGTTTCTCTTGGCTGAGTTCATTTACACCATGCGCAAGGCGCGCAAAGCGCACGGCGACAAGGTGATCCTCGACGACGTGACGACCAGCTTCCTGCCGGGGGCGAAGATCGGCGTCGTCGGCCCGAACGGCGCCGGCAAGTCGACGATCCTGAAGATCATGGCCGGCATCGAGCAGCCGTCCAACGGTGACGCCTTCCTCACGCCCGGTTACACGGTCGGCATCCTGCTCCAGGAGCCCCCGCTGACCGAGGACAAGACCGTCCTGGAGAACGTCCAGGAGGGCGTCGCCGGGATCAAGGGCAAGCTCGACCGGTTCAACGAGATCGCCGAGCAGATGGCGACCGACTACACCGACGAGCTCATGGAGGAGATGGGCAAGCTCCAGGAGGACCTCGACCACGCCAACGCGTGGGACCTGGACGCCCAGCTGGAGCAGGCCATGGACGCCCTGGGCTGCCCGCCCGGCGACTGGCCCGTCACCAACCTGTCCGGTGGTGAGCGCCGCCGCGTCGCGCTGTGCAAGCTGCTGCTGGAGCAGCCCGACCTGCTGCTGCTCGACGAGCCCACCAACCACCTCGACGCCGAGTCGGTGAACTGGCTGGAGCAGCACCTGGCCAAGTACCCGGGCACCGTCGTCGCGGTCACCCACGACCGGTACTTCCTGGACAACGTCGCCCAGTGGATCTGCGAGGTCGACCGCGGTCGCCTCTACCCCTACGAGGGCAACTACTCCAAGTACCTGGAGACCAAGGCCGCCCGCCTCAAGGTCGAGGGCCAGAAGGACGCCAAGCGGCAGAAGAGGCTGAAGGAGGAGCTCGAATGGGTTCGCTCCAACGCCAAGGGGCGGCAGGCCAAGTCCAAGGCGCGTCTGGCCCGCTACGAGGAGATGGCGGCCGAGGCCGACAAGATGCGGAAGCTGGACTTCGAGGAGATCCAGATCCCGCCGGGGCCGCGCCTGGGCAACGTCGTCGTCGAGGTCAACAACCTCAGCAAGGGCTTCGGTGAGAAGCTGCTCATCGACGACCTCTCCTTCACGCTGCCGCGCAACGGCATCGTCGGCATCATCGGCCCCAACGGCGCCGGCAAGACGACCCTGTTCAAGATGATCCAGGGCATCGAGGAGCCGGACTCCGGCGCCATCAAGGTCGGCGACACCGTCAAGATCTCCTACGTCGACCAGAGCCGCGAGAACATCGACCCCAAGAAGACGCTGTGGGCCGTCGTCTCCGACGAGCTGGACTACATCAACGTGGGCCAGGTCGAGATGCCGTCGCGGGCGTACGTCTCCGCCTTCGGGTTCAAGGGGCCGGACCAGCAGAAGCCGGCCGGGGTGCTCTCCGGCGGTGAGCGCAACCGGCTGAACCTCGCGCTCACCCTCAAGCAGGGCGGCAACCTGCTGCTCCTCGACGAGCCGACCAACGACCTCGACGTCGAGACCCTCTCCAGCCTGGAGAACGCGCTGCTGGAGTTCCCCGGCTGCGCCGTGGTCGTCTCCCACGACCGGTGGTTCCTGGACCGCGTCGCCACGCACATCCTCGCCTACGAGGGTGACTCCAAGTGGTTCTGGTTCGAGGGCAACTTCGAGTCGTACGAGAAGAACAAGATCGAGCGGCTCGGGGCGGACGCGGCCCGTCCGCACCGCGCCACCTACAAGAAGCTGACCCGGGGCTGATCGATCTTGCGGCACATCTACCGCTGCCCGCTGCGCTGGGCGGACATGGACGCGTACGGCCACGTCAACAACGTGGTGTTCCTCCGCTACCTGGAGGAAGCCCGTATCGACTTCCTGTTCCGGCCGGACAAGGACTTCAAGCAGGGGTCGGTGGTGGCACGCCACGAGATCGACTACAAGCGGCAGCTCGTCCACCGGCACCACCCGGTCGACATCGAGCTGTGGGTCACCGAGATAAGGGCCGCGTCCTTCACCCTCACCTACGAGGTGAAGGACGGCGACCAGATCTACGTGCGGGCGTCCACGGTCATCGTGCCGTTCGACTTCGAGGCACAGCGCCCGCGCCGGATCACCGCGGAGGAACGGGAGTTCCTGCGTGAGTACATGGACGACGCGGAGGAGGGGGCCGTCGCGGCATGACGGTCCTCCACCTCGCCGACGAGGGGGAGGCGGCGGATCTCGCCGCCTTCCTCTCCCGGCTGCTCCACTACGACCGTGGAGCCGCCGTGCGCCTTCAGGCCGCCGGCACCGCGCTCGCCGTCTTCGGCCGGCCGCCGTCCTTCGAGGTGCTCGCCGTGCGGGCGGTGCGGCTGGCGAAGCCGTACGAGAAGGGGCTGGAGGCCACGCTGGACGTGACCGTCTCGGCCGGTGAGTTCCTGGAGTCGGTGGACGACAAGGCCGTCACCGCCACCGTGCCGCAGGCCGTGACGGGGCCGCCGTGGGCCGGTGTGCTGCCGCCCCGCGGGGGCTGGCGGGCCGAGCCGGGCCTGCCGGAGCCGGACGCGCTGCGGGCCCTGGTCGCGGCCGTCGTCACCGAGTTCCGGTCCCGGACGCAGGAACTGCCCGCCGAGCGGCGGACGCGGGCCGAGCTGGACCGGATCGGCGCGGACATCTGGTCCCGCACGGTCGGGGACACCCGGCTGCCCGTGCGGGCCGTGCACGCGGCGCAGTCCCTGGGGTTCCTGCGGCCCGGGGTGCCTCTGGGGCTGTTCTCGTCGGGGGCGTGGCTGCGGCTGCGCACCCCGTACGGGTCCGTCGCCGTACGGCGGGCCGGGCTCGGGGCGCTGGACGTCAGCGTCCGCTGAGCAGCGCCTGCCGGCGACCCGCCGCAGGCGTCAGCCCGCGGTGTTGACCATCGAGGCCGCCGCGTACGTCAGGTAGTTCCACAGCGTGCGCTCGTGCTCCTCGGACAGGCCGAGCTCGTCGACGGCGACCCGCATGTGCTTCAGCCACGCGTCGTGCGCCGCGCGGTCGACCGCGAAGGGCGCGTGCCGCATCCGCAGACGCGGGTGGCCACGGTTCTCGCTGTACGTCGTGGGGCCGCCCCAGTACTGGATGAGGAACAGGGTCAGGCGGTCCTCGGCCGGGCCCAGGTCCTCCTCGGGGTACATGGGCCGCAGCAGCGGGTCCTCGGCCACTCCCTCGTAGAAACGGTGGACGAGCCGACGGAAGGTCTCCTCCCCGCCGACCTGCTCGTAGAAGGTCTGCTCCTGAAGCGTGCCGCGCCGAATCTCATTCACGCGCTCCATGGTCTCAGACGCCCCGGCATAGGACTCAAGACCTAGGACCCGGGGACGCTGCCCCTACTGTGGACACATGGGCGGCTACGCATCCGGCTCGGAACTCGACGCTCTCGCCACCGCCGCGCGGGCCGCGCTGGTGCGGCGGATCGAGGCGAGCGGCGTGTGGGCCGCCGACCCGGTCTGGCGGGCGGCCTTCGCGACGGTCCCGCGGCACCTGTTCGTGCCGTACTACTACGTCGGAGCCGCCCGCGGCTACGAACGCCGCTGGGGTGAGAGTCCCGACCCCGGGGCGCGGGAGCGGTGGCTGCGGGGCGCCTACGAGGACACCCCGCTGGCCACCCGGCTGCGCGACGGCGAGCTGCTGTCCTCCAGCAGCCAGCCGTCCCTGATGGCGGACATGCTGGTGGCGCTGGGCGTCGCCGACGGCCACACGGTCCTGGAGATCGGCGCCGGCACCGGCTACAACGCGGCGCTGCTGGCGCACCGGCTGGGCGACGACAAGGTCACCACCGTCGACCTCGACCCGGAGATCACCGAGTCGGCGCGCAGGCACCTGGCCGCGGCCGGCCACCACCCGGTCGTCGTCACCGGGGACGGGGCGCGGGGCGTGCCGGAGCGCGCGCCGTTCGACCGGATCATCGCCACCTGCGCCCTGAACACGGTCCCGCGCGCCTGGATCGCCCAGTGCCGCCCGGGCGGCCGGATCCTCGTGCCGCTGGCCACCGGTCTGATCGTGCTGACGGTGTCCGGTGCCGGGCACGCCGAGGGACGCTTCCTGCACACGCCCGCCTACTTCGTCCCGCTGCGCGGCACCGGACGGCCCGGCGGCGAGCCGGCCCAGCCGGCCGGGGTGCCGCACCGGGCCCGGCAGGACGACCTGTTCCGCTTCCTGCTGGCCCTGACCCGCGGCAGCCTCGATCCGCAGGACGCGCACGCGCTGTGGGAGCAGGAAGGCAGGCCGCAGCGCGAACGCTACGGCGTCACGGTCAGGGGCGAGCGGGAGTGGGCCTGGCTGGACGACCCGGAGGGGCCGTACGCCTGGCCCCTCCCGTCGTGAAGGCCGCTCAGCCGCGCCGGATGGTGATCGTCGTCCAGGCGCCCACGTGCACCCGGTCGCCGTCCTGGAGCGGGACGGGGACGAACGGCTGGATCGGTTCGTCCGAGCCGTTGACCGTCGTGCCGTTGGTGGAGTTCTGGTCGACGACCGCCCAGCTGCCGTCCGGCTGCTGGACCAGCACCGCGTGCTGGTGCGAGACGCCCGGGTCCTCCGGCGGCACCGACAGGTCGATGTCGGGGGTGTCGCCGGTGGAGTGCCGGCGGCGGCCGATGGTGAGCTGGTTGCCGGTGAGCCGGCGCTGCTGCTCGGGCGAGTACGCGGGCAGGTTCAGGCCCGCGGCCTCGGGGCCGGAGCGCTGCATCATCGCCATGAAGTAGTCGCGGTCCGGGCCGATGGTCGCGGTCCACGTCGCCGGTCCCTGGGGCGCCTGCGGCTGCTGCGGGAAGCCACCGGGGCCGGGCGGGGCCTGGGTCCCGCCGGGCTGCGGGTAGCCGTAGCCGCCACCCTGACCGGGGCCGCCGGGGCCGCCGGGGCCGCCAGGACCACCGGGGCCGCCAGGACCGGACGACGGCGGGGAGATCACCCAGTCGTCCTCACCGCCACCGAAGGACGGACCGCCCTGCTGCCCGGGCCGCCGGGTCTCCTGCGGGAAACCGGGCGGGGCCGGCGGACCGGACTGGTGGAACGCCTGCGGAGCACCGGGGTTGCCAGGGCCACCGGGGCCGCCGGGGCCGCCGGGTCCGGGAGGGCCGGGTCGCGACGGGTCGGGACCGAAGCCGCCAGGGCCACCGGGTCCACCGGGTCCGGGAGGGCCGGGTCGCGACGGGTCGGGACCGAAGCCGCCGGGACCGCCAGGTCCACCGGGGCCGCCCGGTCCACCGGGCCCGCCGAATCCACCGGGGCCGCCAGGGCTGCCGGGGCCGGGCGAGGTCTGCGCGGCGCCGGGCTGCGGGTAGCCGTAGCCACCGCCCTGCGGGCCGCCGGGGCCGCCGGGTCCGCCGGGACCGCCCGGGCCGGGACGGCCGGAGGAGTCGCCGCCGAACGGCGGGATCGGCTCGGCAGGACGGTTCACCTGCGACGGACGCGAACCCTGGTACTCGTAGGAGTCACCGCCGCCGTACGACGGTCCGGGCGGGCCCTGCCGCCCCGGTGGCTGGAACGGCGCACCCGGGCCGGGCGGCGGGGCCGCGGGCGTGTACGACGTCGCCGTGTTCGTCAGGAAGTTCCACCGGCACTCCTCGCAGAACGGCGCGCCGCCCTCACGCGGCGTACGGCACTGCGGGCAGAGCTCCGGCTCGGCGTTGGGCACGGCGGACAGGTGCGGCGGGCGCCCGCCGGGCTGGCCGCCGGGGCCCTGCGGGCCACCCGGGCCGCCTGCGGGGGGCGGGAAGCCGTAGCCGCCGGGCGGCGGCGGGGGAGGAGGCGGAGGCACGGCACCCGCCATGCGGTGACCGCAGACCTCGCACCAGTCGTCGGAACCCGACTGGTGTCCGTTCGGGCAGGTCGGCATGTCGGCGCGTCCCTCCTTCGATCTCTTCTAGATCACTTCTTGACACGAACAGTCTTGGTGGACCGGGTTTCGAGCGTCATCTCGTCAGCCTCCGCGACCTTCGCCTTCAGTCGCACAGTACCGGTCGCGGCATCGACCACGTCCACCACCTTCGCAAGCAGTTTCGCAGTATCGGCGTTCCCGGAGGCACTCGCGAGCTGAACGGCCCGGCCCAGTTTGGCCGTTGCTCCGTCCATATCTCCGGACTTGCGTAGATCCAGCCCTTGTTGGATCACTTGTGCCAGTTCGGCCTGCCCGGTGTAGTGGGCGACCTGAGGGTTGATCGACGTCGAGGCGACCATGTCGTCCGTCCACACGGCCCGCACCAGGCCCTGCGCGCCGAGGTTGCGGACGCTGCCGTCGGGCTGCGGAACGACCAGGGAGAGCCGGGCCGCCAGCATCTCCTGCCCGATGTGGGCGACCGGGACCTGGACGCAGACGTGGTAGTCACGGGACTCGTCTCCCCAGGAACCGAGGGGGTAGTCGCCGGCGCGGGGGCCCGCCTCGGTGCGCCGGCCGGTCAGGTCCTCGACCGTGGGCGCGACCTGCTTGACGAACTTCACGGTGGTGTCGACCGGCGTCCACAGCCGCAGGGAGACGTCCGCGACCTCCTTGCCCATCGCCGTTTCCATCATCTGCGTGAAGTCGGCGGCGAGTCCTGCCGGGTCGGCGACGATGTCGGCGGTGCCGAGCAGGGCGGAGGCGATCCCTGTGACTTCTTTCACTTCCCAGTCGGTGCCCACACCGCGTGCGTCACAGGTGAAGCGCCCGGCGCACGCGTCGAGCGCGGCCTTCAGGTCCGTGGGCGACTCGTGCTCGTTGCGGCCGTCGGTGAGCAGGATGCCGTGCCGGATCGCGACGTCCACGGAGGACAGCAGGCGGTCGGCCAGTCTCAGCCACGTGCCGATGGCGGTGCCGCCGCCCGCGCTCAGCGAGCGCAGCGCCTGCTTGGCCTGTTCGCGGGTGGTGGCGTCGGCGACCGCGACGCGTCCGCCGCCCGGGTAGACCTCCTTCGCCACGTGCGTCCCGCCGATGACGGCGAAGTGGACGCCGTCGCGCAGGGTGTCGATCGCCGCGGCCGTGGCGTCGCGGGCGTTGCGCATCTTGGTCGGCGGGTAGTCCATCGACCCGGAGCAGTCGACCATGATCGCCACGGCCGCGGACGGCCCCTGGCCGGGTGAGTAGAGGTGGGGCGCCGTCGACGCGCTGCCGATGGTGCCGCCGCCGGTCGCCGTCACCGTGACGATGGCGTTGACCTCGCCGGCGCCCTCCGGCAGGTACTCGTTCTGGTAGACGTCCACCGAGAACTGGGGCACGTTCGATTTCGAGAAATTGGCCATGCCTGCTTCGATCCCCCTCCAAAGCCCCCGCCGCGGCGGGGTGATGACGGTGGGCGGACCCGTTCCCCTCCGGTCCGCCGAGGCGTCCTCGTACGTGGCCTCAGGCCGATCCTGCCCCCTGGGGCAGGGCCGGGAACGGCACGAGCGCCACTGTTACGTTGTCGTGGCCCCCGCCGTCCAGGGCGTGGCCGAGGAGCACCCGGGCGCTGTGCAGCGGATGCGCGGCGGCGTCGAGCGGGACCACCCGGGCCATGTCCTCGGCCCCCTCCGCGTAGTTCCACAGGCCGTCGGTGCAGACGACCACCACACCGGGCCGGTCCGGCTTGAACGCGGCGGTGTGCGGTTCCAGTTCGTAGGCGTCCGCACCGAGCCAGCCGGTGATGGCGTGGGCGCGCTCGTCGGCGTAGGCCTCGGCCTCGTTCATCAGGCCCGCGGCGACCATCTGCGCGGCCCACGAGTCGTCCTCGGTGAGCCGGGCCGGGGGAGCGCTGCGGTCGACCGGGACCCAGTAGGCGCGGCTGTCGCCGACCCAGCCGACGATCAGCAGGCCCGAGGTCACCACGGCGCCGACGATGGTGCAGGCGGGCGCGTTCTGGTGGGGGGCCTGCTCGCGGGCCGTGGCGGGTTCCGCGGCGAGGGAGTTGACGGCGCGTGAGGCGGCGAGGATCGCGTCGTGCATCGCCTGCTGCGGGTGCGTGCCGCGCGGCAGGGCCGCCAGCAGCGCCTCGCCCGCCGCCTTCGAGGCCGCCGCGGAGGCGTCGTCGGGCCGGGTCGCCGAGGAGACGCCGTCGCAGACGATCGCGACGGACGCGGGGGAGCCGTCGGGCAGGGCGGTGGTGCCGATGGCGAACGCGTCCTCGTTGCGGTGGTGGCGCAGGCCGCGGTCGCTGACCGCGGCCACCGGGCCGGACTCCTGCTCCATGTGGTCCCGTTCGCGCGGCTGGGCGTGGCCGCAGTTCTCGCAGTAGCCGTCGTCGTCCACGCGGCCGGCCCGGCAGGCGACGCAGACCTTGCCGCCGGTGCCCGCGGCCTGGGCCGCAGGCTCGGCGGACACCCGTGGGTCCGGTGCCTGGAGGAGGTACTCGTCGGGCTGTGTCTGGTAGATCTCCGGCGACGCGGCGGGCCCGTCGGGCTGCGACGGCCGGTCGAAACGCACGCCCGCGGCCGGTGGGGCGCTCGGCGGCGGGGGTGTCTGCGGCGGCAGCGCGGAACCGCCGGAGTCCGTGCCCGGCAGGTCCGTCGGCAGGTGCGCCGCCTCCGGGGCGCCCGCGCCGTCCGGCTCGGGCGCGGGCCAGGCAGCGGCGGCGGGCGGCGCCGAGGGGGCCTCGCCGTACGCGCCGGCCGGCGCGCCCTGGGCGGGCACCGAGCCGTTCATGGTGATGGTCGGGTTGTCCTGAGGCCGTGCCGGCACGGCGGACAGGTCGTATCCGCACGCGCCGCAGAAACGGTCACCCGACTCGAGGGGTTCCTCGCAGCTCGGACACTTCGACAGAGCGGCCTGCTGGGGCATCTGCGACATCAACTACACCCACGTCCGGGGGCGGTAACGATTGGCACGTTCCACCAGGTCGATCCTCTCCTCGCCGCCCCGCGCCAGCCGGGCCAGCATGCGGTACGAGCGTTCCAGACCGAAACGCAGGCCCCGCTCGTCCAGGCCGCTGCCGAGCAGCGTCCGTCCCCCGGCGGCGGGAGGGGCGGAACCCTGGCCCCCGGAGAGTACCCAGTCCAGGGCGCAACCGAGGACTTCGGCCGACAACCGCTCCCGGCGTGCCGGATCCAGACCGTACGCCTCCAGCGCCTCCACCTGCGCCGCGGCGGCCGTCAGGTCCTCCAGGAACGACGCGTCGGAGGCGGTCGCCGCGCGCTGCCGCAGCCGCGCCCGGACGGCCGCCACCCGCGCGGCCGTGTAGTGGATGGAGGACTCCGGGACCGACTCCAGCGTCCGCACCGCGGAGCGCCGGTCCCCGGTCGCCAGCTGGACGCGCGCCAGGCCGAACGCGGCGCTCACATAGCTCGGGTCGGTCGACCACACCAGCCGGTAGTACTCGGCGGCGTTGTCCAGCTGGCCCAGCACCTCCGCGCACAGGCCCAGCGCCAGCTTGGGCGCGATCTCGCCCGGGAAGGCGTCGTAGATCGCGTCGAAGGCGAGTGCGGCGCCCTCGTCGTCACCCGTGACCAGCGCGGCCAGGCCCCGGTACCAGACCACCCGCCAGTCGTCGGGCCGCTCGCCCTCCAGGGCGACCAGCGTCTCCAGCGCCGCGGCCGGATCGCCGGTCTCCAGCCAGGCCCGGATCTGCCTCAGGCGCGTCTCGATCGACGGGGCCGGAGCGGCCGACAGGGCGCCGAGCAGCTCGGCGGGCGCCGAGGTCATCAGGCCCGCCAGGAAACCGGCGTTGGGGTCGCCCGGGTCGACGCGGGGGACGGGCAGGGCGAAGGCGGCGGCGGGGGTGTCGACGGGCTTGACGAGGCTGTGCGGGCCCTCGGGCCACCGCGGCACGGGCGGCGCCGCGACAGCACCCGAGCGAGGCCTGGTTCTCACCGCCCGGGCCCCCAGGCGGGACACCTCGCCGTCCAGCGTCGGGAACAACTCGGTGTCCGTTACCCGCAGTTCCGGCCCGAACAGCGTGGACATGGCGGGACGGGCACGGCCCGTCTGGAGGGAGACGACCTCGCGCAGCACACCCGTCAGCTGCTCGGTCATCTCCTGCGCGGAGGCGAACCGCCGGGCCGGGTCGGGATCCGTGGCACGGACCAGCAGCCGGTAGAACGACTCGTACTGCCGGAACACCTCGATGTGGTCCGGGTCGGGCAGGGAGTCGGCGTAGACGTTCGTGTAGCCCTGGAAGTCGAACGTCATGACGGCGAGGGTGCGGGCCACCGTGTACAGGTCGCTGGCCACCGACGGGCCCACCTCGGCCACCTCCGGGGCCTGGTAGCCGACCGTGCCGTAGATGGCCGACTCCTCGTCGTCCATCCTGCGCACCGCGCCCATGTCGATCAGCTTCAGCTGGTCCTCGGTCTGGATCGCGTTGTCGACCTTGAAGTCGCAGTACAGCAGGTTCCGGCTGTGCAGGTGTCCGAGCGCCTCCAGCGCCTCGATGCCGTACGCGCAGGCCTGCTCCACCGGCAGCGGGTCCCGTCTGCCCTGCGCGGTGCGGCGGGCGTTGGCGATCTCCTTGAGGGACTTGCCGCCGACGTACTCCATGACGATGTAGCCGTCGAGCGAGCCCGTGCGCTGGTCCAGGTGCTCCACGAAGTTGTAGATCCGCACGATGTTGGCGTGCTCGATCTCCGCGAGGAAGCGCCGCTCG
Source organism: Streptomyces sp. NPDC043685 (assembly GCF_056436585.1). Lineage (NCBI taxonomy): Bacteria > Bacillati > Actinomycetota > Actinomycetes > Kitasatosporales > Streptomycetaceae > Streptomyces > Streptomyces sp. NPDC043685. The sequence continues at coordinate 384,797 of NZ_JBWKCH010000002.1, forward strand.
GAGATCGCCGCGGCCATCGCGTCCTGGTCGCCCGTGTCCAGCAGGCCCTTGAGGACCACCCAGCGGTCCGAGACCGCCCGGTCGACGGCGAGGTAGATCCAGCCGAGGCCGCCGTGCGCCAGACAGCCGACCACCTCGTACTGGCCGTGCACCACGTCGCCGGTCTTCAGCTTCGGCACGAACGAGTACGGGTGGCCGCACTTGGTGCAGAAGCCCTCCGTGCGGCCCGGACGGTCGCCGCGCGCCCGGCCCACGGGGGCGCCGCAGTCGGAGCGCGAGCAGAACCGCTTCCGCTCGGGCACCTCGGGGTTGTCCAGGACCATCTCGCGCGGGTCCGGCCGCGGGATCGGCGGCACCTGCACCAGCCCGGCGCCCAGCCGCCCCCGCGAGGCGGAACCGGTGGTCGAGCCGGAGCTGCGCACCGACACCGACCGGCCCGTCGACTTCCCCGACAGGGACCGCGACAGGCGCCCCGACACCGAGCGGCGGGACTTCGACGACTGGGACGACGTGCGTGAACTCCGGCCGCTGGAGCGGGAACTGCCGCTGCCGGCCGACCCGCGGGAGCCGCCCTTGCCGCCCGCGGTGATGCCGGTGGGCGGTGAACTCACCATGCCTGCCCCCGAGAGGGGACCCCCCGCCGCGACGACCGGGGCGAGGCCGCAGGTGTCGCAGTACAACTCCCCGCCGCCCACGTCCTCGTAGCTGCCGCCGCAGGCGGGGCGCTGGCAGGCGCGGCCTGCCGTGCCGGGTGGCTCCTGCGGTGCCTGACTCATGGACTCCCCCTCGTCACTCATGCGCCCGGACCCCGCCGGTCGTCCTCGGGCGCCGGCCCGTCCGGCACCCGAGGGCCGCCGCCCAGCAGTTCGGCGACCGCGTACTGGTAGCGCAGCACCGCCTGCTCGGCGGCGCGCAGGTCGCAGGGGGCGCTCCACAGCATGCGGCGCGCCTTCTCGTACCGCTCCACCAGCAGCGTGTCCTCCGCCAAGCCGTGCCGGGCGACCTTCGCCTTGTACGCGTCCAGCCGGCCGCGCAGTTCGGCGCGGACCGCCAGCGGGGCGGTGACCGCCGTCAACGACTCGCGGGCCCGCAGCAGTTCGTCCTCCGCCTTCTGCTCCAGCGACTCCAGCAGCGGGGAGAGCCGGTGCCACTGGGCCTGCCTGCGGTACTCCACCGCCGCCGCCACCTGCTCCTGGAGCACGGTCGGCGGGCCGCTGACGACCGGCACCTCCGTCGCCGCGATCTTCGCCAGCACCTCGCCGCGTGCCGTGCGCGCCTCGGCGAGCGTGCGGTCGGCGCGGCTGAGGAGGTCCCGCAGCCGCACGATCCGCTTCTCGGCGTCCTGCCGCACCGTCAGCACCGCGTCGATCTCGCGGCGCACCTCCTCCAGGGCACGCGCCTCGCGGTCGTACACCGTCGTGTCCGGCCTGCCGCCGCCCGGCGCCGAACTGCCCTCCGCGGCCAGCCAGAACGCCAGCGGGTCCGAGACCACCTGCTCGCGCAGCTTGGTCAGTATCCGCGTGATGCGCTCCAGGTCGTCACCGGCCGGGTGCTCGCCGGGGCGCACGCCGACGGAGTGCGCGAGCCGGCGGGTGCGCTGGAGCTCCGCCGCGAGCAGGTCGATCCGGGCCGGCAGGGCCGACCAGACCGCGTCCGCGGCGACCACCATGTCCAGGCTCGTGGCGTACAGCTCGTTCATGCGGTCGACGAGGGCGGTGAGCGAGTAACGCTCGCTCAGCTTCGTCGGACCGCCGTGCAGGGTGGGGGCGTTGGCCGTCGCCGACGCGCTGCCCGCGACGGTGACCGAGTCGCCGTTCAGCAGCTCCGTCAGCTCCACCAGGTCCTCGCGGCTGGACCAGCGGCGGCGCGAGCGGATGTCGCGGGCGGTGCGCAGGGCGTCGGTGTAGGCGTCGAAATACGTCCACAGCAGCGTGATCGACGCCTCCGTGGACGTCCAGCGCTCCTTGGTGACGCCGGTGAGCTCGGCGCCCTCCAGGAGTCTGCGGCCCGCGTGGTCCTGCAGGGCGAGGAGCGAGGTCTCGATCGCCTCGTGCTCCGCGCCGAGCCGCGCCAGCGCACGGTCCACCTCGTCCCGGTCCATCACCGGCCCGGTGGATCCCGTGACGCCCATCGATCACCTCTCGCTGCGGTTGTGCCCGTCGGGGGGTTCTTCGTCGTGGTCCGGTCGTGGTCGGGTCGTCAGCTTGTGCGGAGGTACTGCGGTGCCGGGGGTTCCGACTTCTTCGCATCCTTGCCCAAAGTCGCCGACAGCCATTGGTCGTAGGACGCCTGCCAGCCGTTCGCGGTGTCCTTGCGGTAGTCCACCAGGATCTGGTTGACCCGGCGTACCAGATCGTCCGCGTCCTTCTTCATCGCCACGCCGTAGTACTCGGCAGTGAAGGCGTCGCCCTTGAGCTGGACCGTCGGATCCTGTGCCGCCTGGCTCGCCGCGAGGGCGCCGTCGGTGACCACGGCGTCGACCTCGCCGAGCTGGAGCCGCACCAGGCAGTCGAGTTGGTTCGGGACCGTGGTGGAAATGTCGGTGCTGGCGGGCAGTTCGCCGGCCTTCTGGTCCGCCTCCAGCGTGGAGTACGCCGTGGAACCGGCCGCCGTGCAGACCTTGCGGCCCGCGAGCGTGTCGTCGTACCCCTTGACGGGCGAGGACTTCGGGGCGAGGACCTGCTGGCCCGTCTTGAAATAGGGCGCGGAGAACGCGACGTCGGCGATGCGGGCGCAGTTGATCGTCATCGTGCGGACGACCATGTCCACGGTGCCGTCCTGGATGGCCGGGATGCGCTGGTTGGTGGGGATCGCCTTGAACTGGACGGCGTCGGGGTCGCCGAGGATGTCCTCGGCGATGCGGTGGACCAGGTCGATGTCGAAGCCCTCGAGCTCGGCGGTCTTGCCGCTGTTGGGGTTGCGGTAGCCCCACCGGTAGCTGTTCTGGTCGACGCCGACGACCAGTTTGCGCTTCTCGCCCTTGCGGTCCTTGATCGCCCGGATCGTGTCGCCGTCGGCGGAGGAGGGGGAGAGGGTCTGCTTCTCGGGGGCCTCGCACTCCTCCTCCGCCGCCCAGGTCTCCGCGGTGTGGGTGGTCGCGTCGGTGTTCTGGGCGGTCTTCGTGCTCGTGGTGAGCGGCAGGCAGAGGGCCACCAGCGCCACCAGGGCGCAGACGACCGCCATCGCGGTCACTCCGCCCCATCCCCTGAGCGGGTTTCGCACGGTCGTTCCTCCCTTCGCCCCTGGCCCGTTCATCGGTACTCCGACAGCCTGCGGCCGATGCCCAGGACCGCGCCCGCGGCGCCCAGCACCGCCAGTACGGCCACGCCCGCCGGCATGCCCGTCAGCGCGTCACGGCCGTCGGCTGCCGCGCGCTTGAACTCCGTCTCCTCGTGCGCGAGTGCCGTGCGCAGGTTCTCGTCGATGCTGTCGAAGCACTCGCCGGTCGCGCCCTTGGCGCCGATGACCCTGTCCAGCGCCTGCTGGTAGTTGCCGTTCTCGTCCTGCTCGCGGGCCGCGGTGTGGCGCTTCTTCCACACCTGCATGTTGCCCATGGCGGCGGTGACGGGGCGTTCGCCCGAGGTGTCGTCGGCGAGCTTCTCGGCCGCCGCCAGGTGGGTGGCGAGGGCCTTGACGTCCGTGCCGAAGTCGTAGTCGTAGGCGTCGTACGTGTCCTTGCCGACCTTCTTCGTCTCCGCGCCGCGGGCCACCAGGGTGAGGTTCTCGTTGCCCCGGGCCTTGAGGGAGGCGATGCGCGCGTCGTGCAGGACGTTCAGGGAGCGCACGCCGTGGTCGAAGGAGTCGTTCAGGCCCGCGCGGGCGAGGGTGTGGCCGACGACCAGCCAGAGCAGCACCACCGTCGCCGTGGCGGTCGCGGCGACCAGGCCGTGGTTGAGGACCCTGTTGGTCCGCCGGTAGTTGCGGTGCTGGGCCCAGGCGAGGGCGGCCAGGGCGGCGACGCCGAGGCCGATGGCCGCCCAGGGGTAGGGCGTGGCGGCCGCGTAGTCCGCGCCGAGGCGCTGGTTCTCCTTCGTGTAGAGGTCCTCCGCCGCCGGGAGCATCTGCCGCTGCATCTTCTCGTTGGCGTAGCGGAGGTAGGCGCCGCCGACGGGGAAGCCCTGCCGGTTGTACGTACGGGCGCGCTCCACCAGGCCCTTGTACTCCGGGAGGAGCCGGTTGAGCTTCGCGATCGTGGCTGTGGACGGCGAGTCCGGGTCGGCGTTCGCGGCGGCGTTGACGAGTTTCGCCGCGGCCGTGCGGATGTCCCGCTCGTAGCGGTCGCGGCTGGCGGCCGACTCCTGGCCGCCGGCGAGGAAGCCGCTGGAGGCGGCGGTGTTGGCGTCCGCGAGGGAGCGGTAGATGTCGGCGGCGTCCGAACTGAGGGGCTGGCTGCGGGTGAGCACGTCGTCGGCGGCGGCCGCGCGGGCGGTCATCTGCCAGGCGGTGACGGCGCCGAAGGCGACGACGAGGAGGGCCAGGAGGGCGCCGATGATGCGCAGACGGCCCGGTTCGGTGGTGGCGGCCGAGCGGAGCCGGTCGACGCCCTCGGCGAAGGCGGTGCGGCGGGGGCCCGTCGGGGCGGGGGAGGGCGCGGGAGCGTGTGCGGGGGGCCGGGCCGGGGGCGCCGCCTGTGCCGGTACCGCCGGCAGAACGGGCAGCCCCGGCCCCGGTGGTGGCGGGCTGCTCTTCGGTGTGTACGTCACTGTGACCTCCCCCATGGTCATCCGTCGCCGCAAGTATCGCTGCCGGGACCGGCATCCGCACCGGCCTTGCCTCGATCTTGATCGGATCGCAGCGTGGCGCACCACCCCTCGTCCCCCCTCAGGAACACGTACGGCGAGCGGGTTCGGTTCCCGTGCGGCTGCCCGGCCGGCCCGGCCCGGTCAGCCCCGGCCGGGGGCGTCCAGCACGATCAGGGGCTTGCCGAGGCGGTCGCGGACCAGGCGGTGCTGGCCGAGACAGGTCAGGGCGACGGCACTACCGAGAACGGCCCAGCCGAGCGGCCCGGCGGCGATGGCGGCGGTGACCGCGAGGGGTCCGACGCTGCGCTGGGCGGACTGCGCCATGCCGTGGACTCCCAGGTAGGTGCCCTGCGCCGCGTCGGGTGCGAGGGCGACGGAGAGTTCCCAGGAGACGGTGGCGTGGAGCATCTCCGCCAGCGTGAACAGGACGGCCGAGGCGGTCATGAGCGCCACGGCGCTGACCGGGCCCCCGGTCGCCGAGAGGGCCATGGCGGCTCCGCCGAGCACGAAGGTGGCGGAGAGCGGGAGCAGCAGGGAGCGGGCGGCCGCGGTCGTGGCGCCGAAACGGGCGAGCGGGACCTGCAACCCCACCACCATCACGTTGTTGAGGACCATCAGCAGCGGTGCGAGGCCGTGCGGGACGTCACTCGCGTGGGCGATCCACAGGGGCAGGCCGATCTTGAAGACGGCGTCGTCGACGAACAGGACGGTCTCGGTGGCGACGTAGGCGAGGTAGGTGCGGTCGCGCCAGGGGCTCGCCGGTGCGGCCGGGGCCGGGGTGTCGCCGGAGGCGGCGACCGTCCTGGACGGGGACGGCGGTTCGCCGCAGCGCAGGGTGGTCAGGGCGCAGGCGAGGAAGGAGAGCGCGTCGCCCAGGAGGAGCCACCGGTAAACGTCGACCGAGCCGGCGGCGAGGGCGCCGGCGGCGACGAGACCGCCCAGGGCCCAGCCGGCGTTGGCGACGGTGCGGTGCAGGGCCTGGTAGCGGACGCGTTCCGGTCCGGCGACGCGGATGGCGTAGATCTTGGTGAGGGTGCTGGAGGCCCGGTCTCCCAGGCTGCCGAGGGCGGAGTAGGCCAGGAGCAGGGCGAAGTGGTCGGTGGTGAGCAGGGCGAGGGAGGCCGCGCACCGCAGGAGCTGTGTGGCGATCAGGACGCGGGTGAGGGGCAGCCGGTCCGCCACCCGGCCGGCCAGCGGCGCTCCGGCGATGCCGACGACTCCGGCGGTGGCGGCGAGGGTGCCGATCTCGCCGACGGTGAGGCCGGAGACGTAGGTGAAGTAGAGGACGGAGACGGATGCCCACAGCCCGCTGCCGATGCGGTCGACGAGGGCGGCCACGACGATTCTGCGTCCGTCCGGACCGCCGGGTATGCGCGTCGTCCAGGCGGTCACACGGCGCATCCGTAACACTGCTCCCCCTTGCGGGCCATTATGTACTGGTACATAATTTCGAATGTGGCAACACAGTATGGGATCAGTGGGACGACAGCCAAGGCGATTGCCGCGTCCGCGGAACGCGCCGTGGTCGAGGGGGCGTTGGGGCCGGGCGCCGCTCTGCCCCCGGTGCGGCGGCTGGCGGACGAGCTCTCGGTGAGCCCGGGGACGGTCGGCGCGGCGTACAAGGAGCTGCGCCGCCGCGGGATCGTGGTGACGCGCGGCCGGGGCGGCACGGTCGTGGCCTCCGCGCCCGCGGTCGCGTCCCGCAGACCGCCGAAGGTCCCCGCCGGCCTGCGGGACTTGGCGGGCGGCCACCCGGATCACCGGCTGCTTCCCGGTCACCTGCCGTCGGAGCGGGTGATCCCGGTGGCCCGCTCGCACCGCGCGACGCCCAGGACGGCGCGGCTGGAGGAGACCGTGCGGGAGTGGCTCGGCCGGGACGGCGTGCCGGTGGACCATGTGACCTTCGCGCACGGGGCGCTGGACCTGATCGCACGGCTGCTGTCCGTGGAGCTGCGGCCCGGTGACGCCGTCGCCATGGAGGACCCCGGCTACCACCATCTGCTGGACCTGGTCACGGCCTTGGGGCTGCGGGCGGTGCCCGTGGCCGTGGACGACCAGGGTCTGCGCCCCGACGCCCTGCGCGCGGCGCTGCGGGCCGGTGTGCGGGCGGTGGTGTGCAGTCCCAGGGCGCAGAATCCGTACGGCGGCTGCTTCTCCGCCGAGCGCCGCGCGGAGCTCGTCGACCTGCTGCGGGGGGAACCCGATGTGCTGGTCGTGGAGAACGACCACGCTTCCGCGGTCGCCGGCGCGTCCCTGCACTCGCTGGCCACCGGGGAGCTGACGCGCTGGGTGCACGTGCGGACGGTGAGCAAGTTCCTGGGCCCGGACCTGCGGTGGGCCGCGGCGGCCTGCGACCCGGTCACCCTGGCGCGCCACGACGGGCGGCTGCTGCTGACCTCGGGCTGGGTCAGTCACCTGCTCCAGGAAGCGGTGTACCGGCTCCTGACCGACGACGGCACCACCGCGCTGGTGGACCGCGCGAGACAGGCGTACACGCGACGCCGTGACGCGCTGATCGGGGAACTGCGCACGCGCGGCGTCACGGGACACGGGAACAGCGGCATGAACGTGTGGGTGCCGGTGCGTGACGAATCGGCCGTGGTCAACGGGCTGCGCACGCACGGCTGGTGGGTCGCGGCCGGAGCGCGGTTCAGGCTGTCGGCCGCACCGGGCGTGCGGATCTCCACCGCCGGCCTGGAACCGGCCGAGGCGGTCCGGCTGGCCTCGGACTTCGTCACCGTGCTCGGCGAATCCGAGGCCACGTACGGAGGTTGACCGCCCCGCCCGGAAGGCGGGCGCGGCGCGTGGACCGCGGACCGGTCCGCACGCCCCGACCGGCTCACACCCCGTGGTGCGCCCGCAGCCTCCGCTGCGCCTCCTCCCCGGCCCCGACGGCGTCGAGGCCCAGCAGCGCCGCGCCGAGCACCGGGGCGGCCGTCACCACCCGCGGCGTCGCCTTCGGGGCGCGGGTCGTCAGCAAGTGCTCGATGCGGCCGTTCAGTTGGGCGTGCCGGGCCGCCAGGACGCCACCGCCCAGGAGGACCGGTGCCGGCTCGTCCAGGAGGTCCAGGCGGGTCAGGGCGACCACCGCCATGGCGACCACCTCCTCGGCCTGGCGTTCCACGATCGTGCGGGCGATCGTGTCGCCGCCGGCGGCGGTGGCGAACAGGACCGGGGCCAGTTCGTGGCGCCGAAGTGCCGGGACGTCCCCCAGGTGCAGCGCCTGGACCAGGGCGTACACGGACGGCAGGCCGAAGTGGGCGGGGAGGGTGCGCGACAGGGCGGTGGGGGCGCCGCGGCCGTCCTCGGCCCGGGAGGCGTGCCACAGGGCCTCCTCGGACAGGCCCCAGCCGCCGCCCCAGTCGCCCGAGATCCTGCCCAGGGCGGGGAAGCGGGCCGTGCGGCCGTCGGGGCGCATGCCCACGCAGTTGATGCCCGCGCCGCAGACGACCGCCACACCCCGGGGTTCGGTCACACCGGCCCGCAGGATGGCGAAGGTGTCGTTGCGGACCGTCACCGTCGTGCCCCAGGCGCGGTCCCGCAGCGCCGCCGCCAGCCGGTCCTCCTCCACGGGGAAGTCGGCGTTGGCCAGGCACGCCGAGACGTGCGTGACCGAGGTGAGTCCGGCGGCGGCGAGGGCCCGTGTCACCGGTTCGGCGAGGGCGTCCATCGCCGTGCCGACGCCCACGGCCGGGGGACGGAAGCCGCCCCCGCGTGCCGTGGCGAGGACGTCCCCGTCCGCCGTGACGATCGCCACGTCCGTCTTGCTGTTGCCCGCGTCGATGGCGAGGACTCGTGCGGTCAGGCCCACGCGAGGTGCTCCCGGTTGTGTGCGATCAGCCGGTCGGTGAGCGTCTCGGCGTACGCGTACTGGCCGACGAGGGGATGGGAGAGCAGGGCGCGGAAGACGCGGTCCCGGCCGCCGCGCAGGGCGGCTTGGAGGGCCAGGTCCTCGTAGGCCGTGACGGCGGCCATCAGGCCCGCGCACAGCGGGTCCACGGGCCGGACGGGGAGGGGGGACGCGCCCTTGGTCCCCACCGCCGCCTGCACCTCGATCACGGCGTCGTCGGGGAGGAAGGGGAGCGTGCCCCGGTTGCGGGTGTTCACCACCTGGTACGGCGAGCCGCCGCCGCCCAGCAGGGCCGCCGCCAGGTCCACCGCGGCCTCCGAGTAGAAGGCGCCGCCCCGCCGGGCGAGCAGCTCCGGCTTCTCGTCCAGGGCCGGATCGGCGTACATGGTCAGCAACCGCTGCTCCATCGCCGCCACTTCGGCCGCGCGGGACGGCTTGGTCCCGAGCTCCCGTACGACCTCGTCGTGCGCGTAGTAGTAGCGCAGGTAGTAGGAGGGGATCATGCCCAGGGTGTCCAGCAGGGGGCGGGGCAGGCGGAGGTCGGCCGCGATCGTGTCACCGTGTTCGCCCAGCAGTTCCGGCAGGACGTCCTCGCCCTCCGGGCCGCCGAGGCGTACGGCCGTCTCCCAGGTGAGGTGGTTCAGGCCCACGTGGTCCAGGTGGATCCCGGAGGGTTCGGTGGACAGCAGGGCCGCGAACTTGCGCTGCAGACCGATCGCGACGTTGCACAGGCCCACCGCCTTGTGGCCCGCCTGGAGCAGGGCGCGGGTCACGATGCCCACCGGGTTCGTGAAGTCGATGATCCAGACGCCCGGGTTGGTGCGGCGCACGCGGTCCGCGATGTCCAGGACGACCGGGACCGTGCGCAGGGCCTTCGCCAGGCCGCCGGCACCGGTGGTCTCCTGGCCCACGCAGCCGCACTCCAGGGGCCACGTCTCGTCCTGCTCGCGGGCCGCCTGGCCGCCGACGCGCAGTTGGAGGAGAACCGCGTCCGCGCCGTCGACCGCCGCGTCGAGGTCACCGGTCGTGATGACGCGGCCCGGGTGGTCCTGACGGGCGAGGATACGGCGGGCCAGGCCGCCCACCAGGTCCAGGCGGTCCTGGGCGGGGTCCATCAGGACCAGTTCCTCGACGGGCAGGGTGTCGCGCAGGCGGGCGAAGCCGTCGACGAGTTCGGGGGTGTAGGTCGAGCCTCCGCCGACCACAGTGAGTTTCATACAGGTCTAACCCTTTACTCCGGTGAGCGTGACACCCTCCACGAACGCCTTCTGGGCGAAGAAGAACACGAGGATCACGGGGGCCATGACCAGCACGGTGGCGGCCATGGTGAGGTTCCAGTCGGTGTGGTGGGCGCCCTTGAACGACTCCAGGCCGTAGGAGAGCGTCCAGGCGCCCGGGTTCTCCGAGGCGTAGATCTGGGGGCCGAAGTAGTCGTTCCACGCGTAGAAGAACTGGAAGAGCGCCACCGCGGCCACGCCCGGTTTCGCCATCGGGAGCACCACCTTCAGCAGGGTGCGCAGATCGCCGCAGCCGTCCACCCTGGCCGCGTCCACGTACTCGTCGGGGATCGTCGTGAGGAACTGGCGCAGCAGGAAGATCGAGAACGCGTCGCCGAACGCCATGGGGATGATCAGCGGCCACAGCGTCCCGGACAGGTCCAGCTGCTTCGCCCAGAACAGGTACATCGGGATGACGACCACCTGCGGCGGCAGCATCATCATCGAGATCACCAGCATCAGGGCCGTCCTGCGGCCGCGGAAGCGGAACTTGGCCAGCGCGTAGGCCACGGGGATCGAGGACACGACCGTGAGGACCGTGCCCAGGCCCGCGTAGATCAGGGTGTTCCTCCACCAGGTGAGGAAGCCGGGGGTGTCGAAGACCCGGGCGTAGTTGCCCCACTGCCAGGTGTGCGGGACCAGGTCGCGGCTGAGCGCCTGGCTGTCGCTCATCAGGGAGGTGAGGAAGACGAAGACGAAGGGGAGCGTGAAGAAGAGGGCCGCCGCGATGCCGAGGGAGTGGATCGCGACCCATTCCAGCAGGGCCCTGCGATGGGCCGTGCGTTGCGCCGGCGAGGGGGGCGTCCTCAGCTCCGGGGGCTTGTCGAGCACCTGCGTCATCGTTCACCTGCCTGGATCAGACCGCCCTTGCGGCGCATCAGGAGGGCCGTGAAGGCCATGGAGAGGGCGAAGAGGACCAGGGCGACCACACAGGCCGAGCCGTAGTCGAAGCGCTGGAAGCCCAGGTTGTAGACGAGTTGGGGGAGGGTGAGGGTCGACTTGTCGGGGTAGCCGGGCTCGAACTGCGTGCCCGCGCCCTGGATCACGCCCGAGGCGACCTTCCCGGCGATCAGGGGCTGCGTGTAGTACTGCATCGTCTGGATCACGCCGGTGACGACCGCGAACACGACGATCGGCGAGATGTTCGGCAGCGTCACATAGCGGAAGCGCTGCCACGGCCCCGCCCCGTCCAGTTCGGCCGCCTCGTACTGCTCCTTCGGCACGTCGAGCAGCGCCGCCATGAAGATGACCATCAGGTCGCCGATGCCCCACAGGGCCAGCAGGGTCAGGGCCGGCTTGGACCAGGCGGGGTCGTTGAACCAGCCGGGGGCGGGCAGGCCGGCCCGCTCCAGGATCGAGTCGACCGGGCCCGTGCCGGGGTTGAGGAGGAACGCGAAGGCCATCGTGGCCGCCACCGGCGGGGCCAGGTAGGGCAGGTAGAAGAGGGTGCGGAAGACGCCCTTGGCCGTCCTGACCTTGGTGATCAGCAGGCCCACGCCCAGGCCGAAGACGACCCGGAGCGTGACCATGACGACGACCAGCCACAGGGTGTTGCGCAGGGCGGGCCAGAACAGGGGGTAGTGCTCGACGACGTACACCCAGTTCTTCGTGCCGCTCCACACGGGCGGCCTGAAGCCGTCGTAGCGCATGAAGGAGAAGTAGAGGGTGGAGAGCAGGGGGTAGGCGAAGAAGACCGTGAAGCCGATCAGCCAGGGGGAGAGGAAGGCGAGGGTGCGCAGGGCCGAGCGGCGGTGTTTCGCCCGCAGCGTGGAGATGCTCATCGTGCTCGTCGCCTACTTCGCCTGTGCGATGTCCGTGTCGATCTGCCGGGCGGTTTCCCGAAGGCCCTTCTTCAGGTCGGTCGCCTTGCCGCTCTCGTAGTCGTAGCCGAACTGCTGGATCGTCGTGAGGTAGACACCGCCGTTGACGGAGGCGGGGGCCGTGGTGGAGTCCGGGTGCGCGGCGATCCGAAGGAACGTCTTGAAGCGGGGGTCGTACGTCAGCTTCGGGGACTTCAGGGCCGCCAGCGTCGAGGGCACGTTGTGGATGGCGTTGGAGAAGTCCACCACCGCGTCCGTGTCCGTGGTCATGTACTTCACCAGCTCCCAGGCCGCGTTCTGCTTCCTGCTGGTCGCGGCGATGCCGGCGATGGTGCCGGTGATGTAGCCCATGCCGTACCGGTCGGCCCGGTCGTCGGGGACGGGCAGCGGGGCCACGCCGATGTCGAACGTCGGCTTGGCGTCCAGGGCCATGCCCAGCCGCCACTCGCCGTCGAGCTGCATGGCGACCTTGCCGGTGTGGAAGGGGTGTTCGGGGCCCCACTCGTCGCCGAGCCCGGAGCGGTACCTCTCCAGCTTGCGGTAGCCGCCGAGTGCGTCGACCAGCTTCTTCTGGACCGTGAAGGCCTTGGCGAACGCCGGGTCCTTGCCGACGTTCGAGGTGCCGTCCTTGTCGAAGTACGTCGGGGAGAACTGGCCGAGGTAGTGCTCGGTGGTGGTCTCCCAGCCGTGGTAGTTCGGCATGAAGCCGAGCTGCCGGTACGTGCCGCCCCGGGGGATGGTCAGCTTCTTCGCCACCCGTTCGAACTCCGACCAGGTCTTGGGAGGAGCGGTGATGCCGGCCTTCTTGAACGCCGTCTTGTTGTAGTAGAGGCCGTATGCGTCCCCGAGGAGGGGGACCGCGCAGCGGTTGCCCTCGAACTGGGTGTACTCGTTCATGGCCTTCGGGAAGGTCCGCCGCGGGTCGATGCCCGACTTCTCGAAGAACGGGTTCAGATCCACCAGGGCGCCCGAGGAGCAGAACTTCCCGACGCTGTTGGTGGTGAACGACGAGATCACGTCCGGGGCCTTGGCGCCGCCGGCGCGCAGGGCCTGGTTCATCTTGTCGTCCGTCATGTTGCCGACGACCTCGACGTGGAGGTTGGGGTGCGCCTTCTCGAAGCCCCTGACCAGGTCCTGGACGGCCTTCACCTCCGACGGCGCGCTCCAGGCGTGCCAGAAGGTGAGGGTCGTCTCCTTGGACGCGTCGTCGTGCGCGCCGGTGTCCGGCCGGCCGGTGCAGGCGGTGGCCAGGAGGGCGAGGGAGGCGCAGGAGGCGAGCGCGACGGCTGTTCTGCTGGACATTCCGGGCATGGCGGAGCTCCCTGAGGACGGGGAAGAGGGGAGAGAGAAGAGAGGGGAGGGGAAAGGCGAGAGGGGGGTGGGTCAGCGGGAGGTGTCGAAGACCTCGTCGCGCGTCGTCGCGAGCGCGCTCTCCAGGGCGCCGCGCAGCACGGGGTGCTCGCGCACGTCGCCCATGACCAGACGCGGACGGGAGGCGGCCAGCTCCTCCAGTTCGGCCTGGACGAGGGCGCGCAGCGGCTCACCGCCCGAGGTGAGGGACGCGCCGCTCAGTACGACGAGCTCGGGGTCCAGGACCGAGACCAGGGAGGCCAGACCGGTGGCCAGCCGGGTCGCGTAGGTCTGGAGGAGACGCCGGTGGGCGTCGTCGCCGGTCTGTGCCGCCCTGGCCATCAGCCGGGCGGCGGCCTCGGCGTACGGGCCCGGCGGGATGTCCTCGATGCCGAGTTCGCGGGCCAGGCGCGGGACGGCCTGGGAGCCGGCCAGCTCCTGGTAGCCGCCGCTGTTGGCCTTGGTGACCTGGCGGACCAGGGGCGTGCCCGGCACCGGCAGGAAGCCGACCTCGCCGGCGCCGCCGGTCCAGCCGCGGTGCAGCCGGCCGCCGAGGACCAGGGCGGCCCCCAGGCCCTCCTGGTTCCACAGCAGCACGAAGTCCGCGTGGCCCCTGGCCGCCCCGAGGCGCTGCTCGGCGAGCGCGACCAGATTGACGTCGTTCTCGTACTCGAACGGCATCGGCAGCGCGGCGGCGAGCTCCTCCAGCAGCGTGGGGGAGTGCCAGCCGGGGAGGTGGGAGGCGTAGCGCAGCCGGCCGGTGGTGGGGTCGAAGGCGCCCGGGGTGCCGATGACCAGGCGGTGGATGTCGTCCCGGGCGAGACCGGCCGCCTTGACCGCGCCGTCCAGCGCCTCGGTGACCTGCTGGACGACCGGGGTGCCGGTGCGCCTGCCGGGGGTGGGCAGCTCGTGGCGGCCGACCGTGCGGCCGGTGAGGTCGGCGACCGCGGCGAGGATCCGCTCGGGGGTGACGTCGAGTCCGGCGGCGTGACCGGCCGCCGGGTTGACCGCGTAGAGCTGGGCGCTCGGGCCGGGACGGCCCTCGGTGGTGCCGGTGGCCAGGACGAGCCCCGCCGCCTCCAGACGGGCCAGGAGCTGGGAGGCGGTCGGCTTGGACAGGCCGGTGAGCTTGCCGATCCGGGTGCGGGACAGCGGTCCGTGTTCCAGCAGCAGGTCCAGGGCGGCCCGGTCGTTCATGGCGCGCAGGACGCGCGGGGTGCCCGGCGTGCCGGCGGTTCCTGCCATGCGTGTCCACACCTGCCCTTCGGCTGCTCAGCTTCTCAGTGATCAGGCGGGGAAGTCCATCGGACGGCCCTCCCGCAGCGCCTTCCGACCACTGTTAGGAAAGTTTCCTATCGGTGGGAGGAACGTAGGCCCGGGGCCGGCCGGACGTCAAGAGGGTGCGGCCCGTCGTCGTCCGGGCATGCGAAGAGGGCGGCGCCCGGCCGGACCGGGTGCCGCCCTCTTCCTCGATGCGAGGGGCTACTTCGTGGTGCTCGTCGGGGCGGGCGGTGTGAGCGGGGAGGCCGCGGCCGACTGCGGGGACGAGGCGTTCGCGTACGCCGACGGCGCGGCCATCCCCGCCGTCGGGTCCGCGGGCTGCTCCTCCAGCGGGGCCGTGGCGCCGCCGACGATGCGGATGTCCGCCGCGTCGAAGGCCCGCTTGATGCGCCAGCGCAGCTCGCGTTCCACGGTCAGGGACTTGCCGGGCATCGTCTTGGCCGTGATGCGCACGACCATGGAGTCCAGCAGCACGCTGTCCAGGCCGAGGACCTCGATCGGGCCCCACAGCAGCTCGTTCCAGGGCTCCTCGGCGCCCATCTTCTCGGCGACCTCGTCCAGGGTGGCCTTGACCTTGTCGAGGTCCTCGCCGGCGTGGACGGTGACGTCGACGTTGGCCGTGGCCCAGCCCTGCGAGAGGTTGCCGATGCGCTTGACCTCGCCGTTGCGGACGTACCAGATCTCGCCGCCGTCACCGCGCAGCTTGGTCACGCGCAGGCCCACCTCGATCACCTCGCCCGAGGCGACCCCCGCGTCGATCGTGTCGCCGACGCCGTACTGGTCCTCCAGGATCATGAAGACGCCGGAGAGGAAGTCGGTGACGAGGTTGCGGGCGCCGAAACCGATCGCGACACCGGCGACACCGGCCGAGGCCAGCAGCGGGGCGAGGTTGATGTTGAACGCGGAGAGGATCATCAGGGCCGCGGTGCCCACGATCAGGAAGCTCGCCACCGAGCGCAGCACCGAGCCGATCGCCTGGGAGCGCTGACGACGGCGCTCCAGGTTGACCAGGAGGCCGCCCAGGGGCGTGCCGTCCACCGTCTGCTCGGTGCGGCTCATCCGGTCGATGAGCTTGGTGATCGCCCGGCGTACCGCGACGCGCAGCACCACGGCTATCACCACGATCAGCAGGACCTGGAGACCGATCGCGAGCCACGTCGACCAGTTCTGCTCGACCCAGCCGGCGGCGTTCGTCGCGCTCTCCTGGGCGTCCTCGAGCGAAGGCACTCTCGGGACCTCGGTCACCGAGGGGGTCGGTGACGGTGAGGGGTCGGCGGCCATCAGGACGGCGTCCGCGAGGGACAAGGACACGGCAGGTACCTCCAGGTGCAGCGGTCTGCCCCGGCGAGGTGGTTCGGGGGGTCAAGGTCACGACTGGGTCACCGAAGGGGCAGAACCACCACACTAACGGGGCATTGTGTGTGGTCCCTCGGGATGTGTGAAGGAGAGACCGTGCTCACCTGGGCTTGAACCGGCCATGATCCTGGGGATGAATGGGATGTGGTCGAAAACACTCCCAGCCCGTTACGGGGACATGGTGGCGCTTCCACCAGGCATGAGGGGAAACTGACTACGAATCGTCCCGGCGCGAGCCACGCGCCGCCGGCGTCCAAGGAGGCATCCGTGCCGCATGTCCTGGTCCTCAACGCGTCGTACGAGCCACTAGGCGTCGTACCGCTCCGCCGCGCGCTCGTCCTCGTCCTCGAGAACAAGGCCGTCTGCCTCGAGGAGTCCGGCGCCTATCTGCACAGCGCGACCGTCACAGTCCCCGCACCCAGCGTGGTCCGGCTCAAGCGTTTCGTGCGGGTTCCCTACCGGGGGCCCGTTCCTCTGACCCGCCGGGCGCTGTTCGCCCGCGACGGGGGCCGGTGCATGTACTGCGGTGGCGTCGCAACCAGCGTCGACCACGTCATCCCGCGCAGTCGCGGGGGCAAGCACGTCTGGGACAACGTGGTGGCGTCCTGCCGCCGCTGCAACCACGTGAAGGCCGACCGGCACCTCTTCGAGATCGGCTGGCGGCTGCGCCACAAACCCGCCCCGCCGTCCGGCCTGGCCTGGCGCATCATCGGGACCGGTCACCGGGATCCGCGCTGGCTGCCGTACTTGCAGCCGTACGGCGCGGAGGACGCCATGGCCCGGATCGACGGCATTTCCGCCTGACGATCCGGGCCTTCGTGTTGCCGCGTGCGGCCTGTCGGCCGGCCCGGGGAACCCCCGTTCCCCCGGGCCGGTCCGCCCTGGGCGGGAGCGGCTACGTGTAGCGCAGTTCTCCCGGGTGCACCGATCGGCGCAGCAAGGGCAGCGCGGTGGCCGAGGCCAGCAGGCAGGCGGCGTAGACGGCGAGGGGCACCAGGAGCGCCGCCCAGGGGACCGGCCGGCCCCCGCCGTCGGCGAGCGAGGCGTACAGCGTGCCGACGGCCATGCCCCCTGTGCCCGCGAGCAGCACCGCAGGCGCCAGCGGCAGCGCGCTCTCCAGCAGCAGGGCCCGGCCCAGCACCGCGTGCGGCACCCCCGCCGCGGCCTGCGCGGCCAGGCCCCGGCGACGGGTGACCAGGGCCTCGGCGGTGCCGACGGCGAGACCGGACACGGTGATCGCGAAGGCGACGGCGATGGCGGTGCCGGTGAGGTCGAATCCGGTGATGTAGTAGTCCGTGCTCTCGGCGAGGTGCCTGCCGGAGCGCATCCGCCCGAGGAACGCCTCTCGGACACCGAGGAAACCGGTCCCGACGATCGTCACCAGCAGAACCGCCGCGTGCGTACGGGCAGCCGCCCAGGGGTCCTCGCGCAGCCGTTCCGCCGCGATCAGGACCGCCGCCGACCGGGCCCGGGCCGCCAGGATCCGTCCGGTGACCATGGCCATGGCCCCGGAGAGCCACACCGCGCCCGCGCCGGTCGCGAGGGCCACGCCCACCATCGCCAGCGGCATCCCGGCGTTCGGCCGGTGGGCGCCGGCCGAGGACGTGTGGAGGACGGCGAGCAGCGCCACCATTCCGACCAGCAACACTCCGGCCAGGAACAGCAGCCCTGGCCCCCGCCCGGTGCGCGGCGCCACCCTGCGGACCCAGCCGAGTGGCGAGGCCACCACCCGGCGCAGCGCCAGCGCGCCCGCCGCCGCGCCCAGCAGCGGTACGGCGACGGCGACCAGGGCGATGCCCGCCCAGGCCAGGGCGGTCGGCCGGTGCCACAGGCGCAGCAGGAGCAGCACGGCGAAGACGGTGGCGACCGCCGAGCCCAGCAGACAGGCCAGTCCGGTCTCCAGCGCGGCGATCCGCCGCACCTGCCAGGGCGCCGCCCCGGCCAGCCGCAGCCCGGCCAGCCGCCGGTCGCGGTGCACTGCCCCGATGCGGGCGCACTGGCCGAGGAACCCCAGGACCGGCAGGAGCAGGAGCAGGAGCGTGACGATCACACCGGCCCGCGTGCCGGGCTGGTCCAGCAGGCCCGCGGCCACGGGCACGTGGTACTGGCCGCGCAGCGACGCCAGGGTGACGGCTGCCAGGGCGAACCCGGTCGCGAGCGCCGCACCGGTCGCCGTGAGGCTCACCCGCCACCACTCACCGCGGTCGGAACCCCGGGTGAGGTCCCAGGCCAGCCGCAGGTCGGCTCTCAGCGATGTCACGCCGTCACCCCCAGCGCCGCCACGGCACCGTCCCGCAGCCGGACCTCGCGGTCCGCGTACGCCGCCACCTGGGCGTCGTGCGTGATCAGCAGGACGGCCGTGCCCGCGTCGCGGGCCGTGTGGACGAGGGCCGTCATGACCTGCTCGCCGGCCAGGGAGTCCAGCGCGCCCGTCGGCTCGTCGGCGAAGACCACCCTCGGGCCGGTGACCAGGGCCCGGGCCAGCGCGGCACGCTGCGCCTGGCCGCCGCTCAGCTCGCCCGGCCGCAGGTCCTCCTGGCCCCGCACCCCGAACCGCTCCAGCCACTCACCCGCCCGGGCCCGGGCCTCGGCCCGGCCGGTGCCCCCCAGCAGCAAGGGCAGGGCGACGTTGTCCAGGACCGTCAGCTCGGGGATGAGCTGCCCGAACTGGAACACCACGCCGAACTCGGTGCGCCGCAGCTCGCTCAGCCGCTTCTCGGACAGGTCCTCCAGCCGCGCGCCGTCGTACGTCACCGAGCCGGAGTCGGGGCGGACGATGCCGGCCAGGCAGTGCAGCAGCGTCGACTTGCCGCTGCCGCTCGCGCCGGTCACGGCCAGGATCTCGCCGGCGTGCAGGGTGACCGAGGCGCCGCGCAGGGCGGGGGTCCGGCCGTGCGCCTTGGTGAGACCACCGGCCGTGAGAAGGGGCACGGGTCTGCTCATGCTGCGTCGACCTCCGCGGTCAAAGTGGTGAGCCGGGCCGCCGTGGTGTTCATCCAGCGGAGGTCGGCGTCGAGGTGGTTGAGGGCGTAGTCCGCCGAGAGGACGGTCGCGAGGTCCGCTCCCTTGGCGGCCTTCACCGCCGTGAGCTCCCGCATCCGCTCCATGTGCGCGGCGCGCTGGGCGTCCAGGTATCCGGCCGGGTCGCCGCCGGAGAGGATCGCGACCACGACCTTGGCGAAGATCTCGTTCGCCACGAAAGGCGCGGGCGGCGCGATCTCCCGGGCCCAGCGGGCCAGTTCGCGCGTCCCGTCCTGCGTCGTCCGGTACGTCGTGCGCTCCGGGCCGCCGTCGGAGTCGGTGCCGTCGATCTCGGCGAGGCCGTCCCGCACGAGGCGCTGGAGGGTCGTGTAGACCTGCCCGTAGGCCAGCGGGCGGGCCTGCGGGAAGCGTTCGTCGTGGCGTCGCTTGAGGTCGTAGCCATGGCTCGGACCCGAGGCGAGCAGGCCCAGCAGGATGTGGCGGGTGCTCATGGCGATCATTATGCACTGAGTACATGTACTGAGTGAATAGTGAGGTGGGGCCGGTTCGCCGCCGAGCCCTCGAAGGCCTCAGTCCGTGACGGCGTACGCCTCCACCGACCACAGCGAATACCCGTACGGGGTCGCCCGCCTGTCGCCCTGCACCCGTACGAAACGCACGTCCCGCTCGTCCACGCGGACGTCCTCCCGCCCGCCCCGGCTGTCGCGGACGGTGGCCGCGGTGCGCCAGCGGCGGCCGTCCGGGGAGACCTGGACGCGGTACGCCGAGGGGTGGGCGTCCTGCCAGTGCAGCACGACCCGTCCCAGCCGCGCCGGGCGGGCGAGCTCGACCTGCCACCAGGCGCCGTCGTCGACGGGGGAGGACCAGCGGGTGCCCGGGTCGCCGTCGTTCGCCGCCGACGCGGGGAAGCCGGGCGTCTCGTCGCCCGAGGAACGGGCGGTGCCGGTGCGGGCCAGGTCGGGCCCGCCGGTGGGCGGGACGGCGCGGACGGTGAGCGTGCGGCCCGCTCCCGCGAACCCCAGCCGGACCTCGTACGACCGCATCGGGGTGCCGCGCTCCACGGTCACCTCGACCGGGACCTCCACCGTGGTGCCGCGCCGCACGGTCAGCTCCGCCCGCGGCACCCGGACCCGGACGCCCTCGGGCGCCTCGGCGGTGAGCCTGCCGTGGGCGTCGGCGGGGCGCAGCGAGCTCAGCCGGGCCGTCAGCCGCTCCGTACGGCCGGTCTCGACGTGAGCGCGGTCGCGGGGCAGGCCGAGGGAGGTGGCGGGGGAGTCGGTGAACCAGGGGATGAGGTGGTGGACGCGGGAGGGCGCGGGGCCGGTGACGCGCAGCGCGTCGGCGTGCGCCGAGAGCCGCACCTCGCTCGCCCCGGACCGGTCGAGCCGGCCCACCTCCCGCCAGCCCCGCCCCGGCACGTGCACCTCGATGCCGCCCTCGGTGCCCGGCTCGGTCAGGGCCGTCACGGCGGTCAGAGTCCGGGGCCGCGCGAGGCGCAGGGTGCGGCCGTCGCCCGGGTTGCGGGGCGGCTCGTGATGGATGCCCGACCAGGCCGCGTACGACTTCTGCGCCCGTTGCAGGAAGGGGTCCAGCACTTCCGTGCCGACCTCGACCGGCGCCGACTCCAGCCGGTCCCGCAGGGCCCCGAGCCTGCGGTACGCCGTCCAGGCCGCCGCCGTGTCCCCGGCGCGCTGCGCGTCCAGCATGGCGAGCGCGGTCGTACCCGCCTCGCCGTAGGACGCCAGCTGCCGTGCCCAGGGGGCGACCTCGGAGCCGACTCCGGTGCCGGCCAGCCGCCGGGGCAGCTCGCGCAGCACGGTGAACGCCTCGCGCAGCCGTCGCGCGGCGTCCCCGCCGGTGCCGGTGCCACCGGCCGTGCGGGACCGCCAGTACGCCTCGGCCAGCGGGCGCAGATACGCCGACTCCTCCTCGCCGAGCACCGACGACGCGTCGTTCCCGGCGAGCGCCGCCAGGGCCTGCTCGCGGCCGTGGTCCCCGTCCGCCAGGTCGGCGATCGCGGCGCGCCAGGACTCCCCGGGGCGGTAGGAGCGCGGGTTCCAGGCGTAGTCGGCGGCGGTGAACAGCGCGATGCGGGACGCCTCCGGCTGCTGCATCGCGTTGGCGAGCAGGGCGGCCGAGCCGGTCGCGACGGCCGGCTCCCGGCCCCGGTACGGTCCGAGGAAGATGCGGCCGGGGTCGTAGTCGTTGACCGGGTAGTTGTCCATGGTGACCAGCGGATGCCGCAACGCCTCGCGCGCCTCGGCCAGTTCGGCGCCCGTGATGGTGCGGGGCACCACCCCGACGCCCGTCCACGCCACCTCGACGTCCGCCGCCAGGTCGCTCGCCAGGGCCCGCCGGTAGGCGGTGGCGCCGTCCTCGTAGTACTCGGTCGGCATCAGGGACAGCGCCGCGGCGCCGGGGTGCCGCCGGGCGAGATGCCGGGCCACCGCGTTCGCCACCCGGGCCTGTGCCCGCGCCGCCGCATCGGGGCCGGAGCCGAACCGGTCGGCGTCCGCCCCGCAGTGCCACTCGCTGTAGCTGACGTCCTGGAACTGGAGCTGGAACGCCCGGAAGCCCAGCGCCCACATCGCGTCCAGCTTGCGCGCCAGCGCCCGCACGTCGGCGTCCGACGCGAAGCACATCGCCTGGCCCGGGGCCACCGCCCAGCCGAGCGTGACGTGACGGCTCCTGGCCCGCTCGGCCAGTTCCCGGAACTCGGCCCGCTGCCGCGCCGGGTAGGGCTCACGCCAGCGGGCCTGCCGGTAGAGGTCGTCGCCGGGGGCGTACAGATAGCGGTTCTGCTTGGTGCGCCCCATGAAGTCGAGCTGCGCCAGCCGCTGCCGGTGCGTCCAGGCGGTGCCGTAGAAACCCTCGGTGATGCCGCGCACGGCGGTGCCGGGCCAGTCGCGGACCACGGCCGCCGCGATCGTGCTGTCGGGGCGCAGGAGCTGCCGCAGCGTCTGCACGGCGTGGAACAGCCCGTCCTCGCCGGTGCCGGTGAGGGCGACGCCGTCGCGGCCCACGGACAGCTCGTATCCACCGGAGGGCAGGGCGTGGCGGTCGCCGCGGCGGACGGGCTCCGTGCGGGCCCGGACGATCAGCGCGCCCGGTCCGGCCGTGTCCGTGATCCGGCGGGCTCCGGCCTTGCGCAGCAGCGCGCGCAGGGCTTGTACGGCGTACGGATCCGCCTCCGGGCCGGTGATCAGGGCCACGTCGTCCGGCACCGGCACCGGGGCGCCGTCGGCGCGCAGCGACTGCGGGCGCGGCCAGACGGAGAGATCCGGTCCGGCGGCGGACTCGGGGGCCGGTGCCGCCGCCCGGCCCGGAGTCGGCGGAGCGGCCGTCGCGGCCGGCTGGGCCACCAGGCTCCCGGCGACGACGGCGACCGCCAGGGCCGCGGCCCGCTTCCCACGCCGCAGTCCCACGGGCCCCTCCACATGCGTTCGACCGGCAGGACGAGCCCACCACCCGTCCGGTGAACGTGTCAACGAGAGTGGCCGTTGTGGTGGAAATGCCGGAATCTGGACTGTGTGGAGGGGAGCGAATTGTGAGCAGGCACACGATGTCCGGCCCGGGGCGTCTGCCTTCGCCTCGACTGGGTAGGGCTGCGATGACCCGTTGCACGCCGTACCCGACAAGGAGGCCCCCGTGGCTGCGATGACTTTCCTTCCGCTCCCGGCCCCGTCCAAACCCGTGGCGGACCCGTCCGCCGACCTCGACGACCCCTCTTACGACGACCCGCAGTACTGCGTCTTCAGCTCCGAGAGCACCTGCACCGAACTGCCGCTGACCAGCGAGCCCCCGCTGCCCGACGCCGAGCCCCTCACCAGTGAGCCGCCGCTCGCCGAAGCCGCCCCCCTGACCAGCGAGCCCCCTGCCTTCGTCCCGGACTGCGCGAGGTTGTAGATGACCGCACCCCGGCCGGCCGACCCCCCTTCCGAGGACCTGTCCCGCCTCGCCGCCCTGCACGGCGTCGCGACCTCCTACAGCCCGTCCCCGGACCGCACGGTCGCGGCCTCGGGTGCCGCGGTCGCCCTGACCCTGGCCGCTCTCGGCGTGGACGCGAGCACGCCCGGCGCCGTCCGCGCCGCGCTCGCGGCCCACGAGCGGGAACGCGCCGAACGGCTGCTGCCGCCGACCGTGGTCGGCTGGAGCGGCAGCCCCCCGGCCGCCCTGGCCGCGCTGCCCGAGGGGACCCGGCTGCGCATCGACACCGAGCAGGGCGAGCGGCGCACCTCGGCCGACGGTCTCCCGCCCGGCGTCCACCGGCTGACCGCCACCACCCCCGACGGCCGCACCGCCACCGCCCACCTGATCGTCGCCCCCACCCGTCTGCCCACCCCCGCCGGACGCTCCCACGGGCTGCTCGTCCAGCTCTACTCGCTGCTGTCCCGCCGCTCCTGGGGCATGGGCGACCTCGGTGACCTCGCCGAACTGGCCGGCTGGGCCGGGCGCTCGCTCGGCGCCGGGTTCGTCCAGGTCAACCCGCTGCACGCGGGCGTGCCGGGCGCCCCCACCGACCCCTCCCCCTACCGCCCCTCCTCGCGCCGCTTCCCCGACCCCGTGCACCTGCGCATCGAGGACGTCCCCGAGGCCGCGTACGTCGAGGACCCCGAACGCCTGCGCACCCTCCTGGAGAGGGCCGGCCGGCTGCGCGAAGCGGTGCTGGACGAGGGCGCCCTGATCGACCGGGACGCCGTATGGGAGCTCAAGCGCGAGGCGCTCGAACTGCTCTGCGACGTCCCCCTAGGCCCCGGCCGGCGCGCCGCCTACTGCGACTTCCTCGCCGAGCAGGGCCAGGCCCTGGAGGACCACGCCACCTGGTGCGCGCTGGCCGAGGTGCACGGCTCCGACTGGCACCGCTGGCCGACCGGCCTGCGCGACCCGCGCTCGGCCGAGACCGTCCGGGCCCGCAACGGCCTCATGGACCGGGTCGAGTTCTGGTCCCGGCTCGCCTGGCTCACCGACACCCAGCTGACCGCCGCGCAGCGCGCCGGGCGCGAGGCCGGGATGGCCGTCGGGATCGTGCACGACCTCGCGGTCGGCGTCCACCCCGGCGGCGCCGACGCCTGGGCGCAGCAGGAGTACTTCGCCGCGGGGATGTCGGTGGGCGCCCCGCCGGACGCCTTCAACGCCCGCGGCCAGGACTGGGGCCTGCCGCCCTGGCGCCCCGACCGCCTGGCCGCGTCCGGCTACGCCCCGTTCCGCGAGCTGCTGCGCGCCCTGTTCCGCTACGCGGGCGCCCTGCGCATCGACCACGTCATGGGCCTGTTCCGCCTCTGGTGGGTCCCGCAGGGCCACCCGCCCACCGAGGGCACCTACGTCCGCTACGACGCCGAGGCCATGCTCGCCGTCCTCGTGCTGGAGGCCTCCCGGGCCGGGGCGCCGGTCATCGGCGAGGACCTCGGCACCGTCGAGCCCGGCGTGCGGGAGGCGCTGCGCGAGCGCGGGGTGCTCGGCACGTCCGTGCTGTGGTTCGAGCGCGACTGGGAGGGCGACGGCCGCCCCCTGCCCCCCGACAGCTGGCGCTCCGACTGCCTGGCGACGGCCACCACCCACGACCTGCCCTCCACGGCCGCGCGCCTCACCGGCGAGCACGTCGAGCTCCGCGACGGCCTGGGCCTGCTGACCCGCCCCCTGGAGGAGGAGCGCGCCGAGGCCGCCGCCGACACGGGGGAGTGGCTGGCCCTGCTGTCCCGGCTCGGCCTGCTGCACGGCACGGGCGGCGGCGGTGACACCTCCTCGGAGGAGGCCGAGATCCAGGCCGTCCACCGCTTCCTGCTGCGCACCCCGGCCCGCATGGTCGGCGTCTGGCTCCCGGACTGCGTGGGCGACCGGCGCCCGCAGAATCTGCCCGGTACCTGGGACCAGTACCCGAACTGGCGCCTGCCGATCGCGGACGCGCGGGGGCGGCCGGTGACCCTGGAGGACCTCGCGGCCTCGCCGCGGCTGCACGCCCTGATGGACGTGCTCAGGGAGGGCGGCTCATGAGGCGAGGGCCTCTTACGGCACCCCGGGCGCGCGTGCCCGGGCGGCGTTGGATACTTTGACACCGTGGACAAGAAGAACGCCCTGCGCGCCGGCGCCCTGGCAGCCGGTACGACGCTGATGATGCTGCTCATGTCGTCCCCCGCGAGCGCGCTCACCCGCGACGACGGTGACGACCCCGGCCCGGGCCTGAGCGTCATCGAGACGCTGGGCCTCTTCGTCGTGGCCCCCATCGTGCTCTACCTGGTCATCGCCGGACTGGTGATGATCGGCGACAAGACGCACAAGAAGAAGGACCCGACGAGCTCCAACATCACGACCAAGGCCGACGCGAAGAGCGAAGTCAAGGCCTGACCGGCGTTTCCTCACCGAGGGCGCCGTCGCGATCACCGCGGCGGCGCCCTCGGCGTGTCAGGACCTGTCCGTCGCCGCCAGCAGGTCCCGCAGCAGATCGGCGAGCTGCCCGGACCGCCGCGTGCCCAGGGCGGACAGCGCCTCGGTCTGCACCGCGAGCCCCGCGCCGACCGCCTCGTCGACCAGGCTCAGTCCCTCGTCGGTGAGCGTGACGTGCAGCCCGCGCCGGTCGTGCGGGTCGGGGGAGCGGCGCAGCAGCCCCGCCCGCTCCAGCTTGTCCAGGCGTCCCGTCATGCCGCCGGTGGTGAGCATCAGCGTCGCGGAGAGCTGCCGGGGCGAGAGCGTGTAGGGCTCGCCGGAGCGGCGCAGGGTCGCCAGGACGTCGAACTCCCCGCGGGAGATGCCGAACGCCGCGTACGCCCGCCCCACCCGCTCGCCGATCGCGTGGGAGAGCCGGCTGATCCGGCCGAAGACCTCCATGGCCGCGGTGTCCAGGTCGGGCCGGACCGTCGCCCACTGGCCGATGATCGCGTCGACGGGGTCCTTGTGCTGCTGCGGGCGTTCGCTCATGCCCCGAGTATCGGCCGCCGCTCGGTCACCCGCAAGAAAGTAGCTTGACTGAAAGTTGCTTAGCGCTAAGCTACTTTCTACCGACCTACTTGAAGGGTGCCCGCCATGGCCGCCTCCCGCGCCGCTCTCATCACCCTCACCGCCCTCGCGCCCGTCTCCTGGGGCACGACGTACGCGGTCACGACCGAGTTCCTGCCGCCCGACCGGCCGCTGTTCACCGCCCTGGTGCGCGCCCTGCCCGCCGGTCTGCTGCTGCTCGCCCTGGCCCGGGTGCTCCCGCGGGGCGCCTGGTGGTGGAAGGCGGCGGTCCTCGGCGCGCTGAACATCGGCGCCTTCTTCCCGCTGCTGTTCCTCGCCGCGTACCGGCTGCCCGGGGGTCTGGCGGCGGTCGTCGGCTCGGCCGGCCCGCTGTTCGTGGCCGGGCTCTCGGCGCTGCTGCTCGGGCAGCGGCCGTCGGCGCGGACGCTGGCGACCGGGGCCGTGGCCGCGTTCGGGGTGAGCCTCGTCGTCCTGCGGGCGGCCGGGGCCCTGGACATGCTCGGCCTGCTGGCCGCCGTCGCCTCCACGGCGTCGATGTCGACCGGCACCGTGCTCACGAAGCGGTGGGGCCGTCCCGAGGGCGTCGGACCGCTGGCGCTGACCGGCTGGCAGCTGACCGCGGGCGGCCTGCTCATCGCGCCGCTCGCCTTCCTGGTCGAGGGCGCTCCGCCGGCGCTGGACGGCCCGGCGGTCGGCGGCTACCTCTACCTCGCCCTCGCCAACACGGCGGTCGCGTACTGGCTGTGGTTCCGCGGCATCGGCCGCATGACCGCGACCCAGGTCACCTTCCTCGGGCCGCTCTCGCCGCTGACCGCGGCCGTCGTCGGCTGGGCGGCGCTCGGGCAGGCGCTGACACCGGTGCAACTGGTGGGCATGGGGCTGGCGTTCGGGGCGACGGTGGCGGGGCAGTTCGTCACCCGGCCGTCGCGGACGGTCGGCATCACCGGCAGGAACGTCCACACCGGGCCGATGCACGTGCGGGGCGGGGCGCTGCGGCGGTAGGGGTGGGGCTTTGGAATGATCGGTTCATGCGCGCCGCCCGGCTCCTCTCCCTCGTTCTCCTGCTGCAGAACCGGGGCAGGCTGACGGCCGACGAGCTCGCGGAGGAGCTGGGTGTCTCGACCCGGACCGTCTACCGGGACATCGACTCACTGAGCAGCGCGGGCATTCCGGTCTACGGGGACGCCGGGCACCGTGGCGGCTACCAGTTGCTCGGCGGCTACCGGACCCGGCTCACCGGACTGCACGCCGACGAGGCCGAGGCGTTGTTCCTGGCCGGGCTGCCCGGTGCGGCGGACGACCTGGGGCTGGGCGAGGTGCTCGCGGCGGCACAGCTGAAACTGGCTGCGGCGCTCCCGACCCCCCTGCGGGACCGAGCCGACCGGATCCGAGAGCGCTTCCACCTCGACGCTCGCGGCTGGTACCGGGCGCAAGACTCCCCACCCGTTCTCGTAGCGCTCGCCGATGCCGTGTGGAACCAGCGGCGAATCCAGGTGCGCTACCGCCGCTGGGCCGAGCCGCAGGAGGTCGAGCGCGAACTCCACCCCTACGGCCTGGTCCTCAAGGCGGGCGTCTGGTACCTCGTCGCAGCGGTGGACGGCGCGGTGCGGACCTATCGGGTGTCGTCGATCCTCCGCCTGACCGTCGGGGAGGACGGCTTCGAGCGCCCCGAGGGCTTCGACCTGGCCGCCCACTGGCAGGACTACCTCACCGCCTACGACGCCCGCAGGCTGCGGCTTCAGGCCTCCCTCCGGATCGCTCCGGCCCTGCTCACCGCACTGCCGGACCGCCTGGACGCGGCACTCGTCCGTGCCGTCGAAGCCTCGGGAGGCCCGCCGGACGGCGACGGCTGGGTGACAGCGACGGTACCGCTGGAATCGGTCGACCTGGCGGTGCCCCTACTGCTGTCACTGGGGCCGGACATCGAGGTGCTCGCCCCCGAGGAGCTACGCCGCAGGATCGCGGAGACGGCGGCGGCCGTGCTCGACCGGTACCGACCGGCGGACACATCAGACGGGGCGGGGGCCGGCGACCTCAGCAGCAGTCCGGCGGACAGGGTCGCCGACAGCGCAAGGGCGGCAAGGACCGCAAAGCCGTAGCGCGTGTCACTGTGGTCGGTGACCATCGCGACCAGGAACATCACCCCGACCGTGGCCGCCAGCCCGCCACCGTTCGCCAGCCCGAAGGCCCTGCCCACCGAGGCATCGTCTGCCGAGGCCATCAGCATGGTGCGGGAGGCGATCCGGGCCTGCCCGAAGAAGAACGCACCCAGTGGCACCCCGACGAGGTATCCGGCGATCCCGAACTGGCTCTGCAGCACCAGGCAGACATCGCAGAGCAGAAAGCCCACGACGGCGATGCGAAAGTCCGTACTGCGTCTGCCGACGATCCGGTAGGCACCGGCGGCCACCAGGAAACCGAGGCACCCGAGGCCGTCCACGACACCGAACGTCCCCGCGCCCAAGTGGAGTTCACCGATCACGGCGGTGGGCAGCAGAGCGTTGAAGACCGTGACGACCACGCTCCCCTGGGCGTAGAGCAGGATGAAGCGGCGCATCCGCAGCGGCCCACGCGCGCCCGCCCGGGCAGGAGCCTGCTCCCCGGCGACGGCGGCCGTCGGCACCCGGTCCGGGCAACGCCCCACCGCAGCGACGCAGAGCGCCGAGACCATGAAAGTTCCGGCGTTGAACACCAGCAGCGGTACGGCACCGAACGCCTGGACGCACAGCCCGCCGACCGTCGCCGAGAGCAGCATCCCTGCCTGGGTCGCCATCTCGTAGCGGGCGTTGAACCGCCGCAGCCTGTCCGCCGGAACCCGTTCCTTGATCAGCGCGGAGCTGGCCGGGAAGAACAGGGCACCGACCACGGCGAGCGCCAGATTGGCGCTGTAGATTCCGGATCCCGGGGCGCCGCCGCAGGCCAGCCACAGCGGTAGCCCGAGGGCCAGCGCCGCGCTGGTGACATCGCAGCCGATCCACAGGGCTCGTCGGTCGAAGCGGTCGGCGAGCCGGCCGAAGAACGGCGACAGCAGCGCCTGTGGCCCGGCGACGGCGACGAACAGCCAGCCGACAGCCATCATGGTCCGCTGCTCCCTGATCATGAGCAGCGCCCCGACGATGAGCTGGACATTGTTGCCCAGAGCGGTGGCGAAAGCGGCGGGCACGAGCAGCCGCTCGGCGCGGCGGGAGTGGTGGCTGAGGATCATGGCACCACTGTCCAGAGGTTCGCTGACATCTTGTGTCAGTGAAGTTCTCGCGCCGCAAGGTCCCGTGGGGCGACGTCATCTGCACCGGGGAGGGCAGACGAAGGGGCGTCCGGTGCACCGGACGCCCCTTCTGTCGGCGAGGGAAGAGCCGCCGGGTTACTCCCCGGCCGCCGCCGCGTCCGCCCGCTGGGCCCGCAGGGCGCGCTCGACGCCCGCGCGGGACTCCGAGACCAGGCGGCGCAGGGCCGCGTTCGGCCCGGCGGACGCCAGCCAGGCGTCCGTCTTGTCCAGGGTCTCCTGCGAGACCTGGACCGTCGGGTAGAGGCCGACGGCGATCTGCTGGGCCATCTCGTGGGAGCGGGACTCCCAGATGTCCTTGACCACCTCGAAGTACCGGTCCGCGTACGGGGCCAGCACATCGCGCTGGTCGGTCTGCACGAAGCCGCCGATGACGGCCTCCTGCACGGCGTTCGGCAGCTTGTCGGAGTCGATGACCGACGCCCACGCCTCGGCCTTGGCCTCCGGGGTCGGACGGGCCGCCCGGGCCGTGGCCGCGTGACGCTCACCGGCGGCCGTGCGGTCCCGCTCGTACTCGCCCGCGATCTCGGCCTCGTCGAACCGGCCGACCGCCGCGAGCCGCTGGACGAACGCCCAGCGCAGCTCCGTGTCGACGACCAGGCCCTCGATGGTCTGCGAGCCGTCCAGCAGCGCGTCCAGCAGGTCCAGCTGCTCCGGCGTGCGGGCCGTGGCCGCGAACGCGCGCGCCCACGCCAGCTGGTGGTCGCTGCCCGGGGCCGCCGCCCGCAGGTGCGCCAGCGTCGCGTCGGTCCAGCGGGCCAGCAGCGTCTCGCGGGCGGCCGGGTCGGCGTACAGGTCGATCGCCAGCTTCACCTGGCGGTGCAGCGACTGCACGACACCGATGTCCGACTCCTTGCCGATGCCGGACAGCACCAGCGACAGGTAGTCGCGGGCCGCGAGTTCGGCGTCGCGGGTCATGTCCCAGGCAGACGCCCAGCACAGGGCGCGCGGCAGCGAGGACTCGAAGTCGCCGAGGTGCTCCGTGACGAAGGCCAGCGACTGCTCGTCCAGGCGGACCTTCGCGTACGACAGGTCGTCGTCGTTGAGCAGGATCACGGCCGGGCGGCGCTGTCCCACCAGCTGGGGCACGGCCGTCAGCTCGCCGTCCACGTCCAGCTCGATCCGCTCCCGGCGGACCAGCTTGCCGCTCGCCTCGTCGAGCTCGTACAGGCCGACGGCGATGCGGTGCGGGCGCAGCGTCGGCTCGCCCTTGGCGCCGGCGGGCAGGGCCGGGGCCTCCTGGCGGATGGCGAAGGAGGTGACGACCCCGTCGGCGTCCGTCTCGATCTCCGGGCGCAGCACGTTGATGCCGGCCGCCTGGAGCCACTTCTCCGACCAGGTCTTCAGGTCGCGGCCGGAGGTCTCCTCCAGCGCGCCCAGCAGGTCCGAAAGCCGTGTGTTGCCGAAGGCGTGACGCTTGAAGTACGCCTGCACGCCCCGGAAGAACTCGTCCATGCCCACGTAGGCGACGAGCTGCTTCAGGACGCTGGCGCCCTTGGCGTACGTGATGCCGTCGAAGTTGACCAGGACGTCGTCCAGGTCCCGGATCTCGGCCATGATCGGGTGGGTGGACGGCAGCTGGTCCTGCCGGTACGCCCAGGTCTTCATGGAGTTGGCGAACGTGGTCCACGCGTGCGGCCAGCGCGACCCGGGCGCGTGCGCCTGGCAGGCGATGGAGGTGTACGTGGCGAACGACTCGTTCAGCCACAGGTCGTTCCACCACTCCATGGTCACGAGGTCGCCGAACCACATGTGGGCCAGCTCGTGCAGGATGGTCTCCGCGCGCACCTCGTACGCCGCGTCCGTCACCTTCGAGCGGAACACGTACTGGTCGCGGATGGTCACCGCGCCCGCGTTCTCCATCGCGCCCGCGTTGAACTCCGGCACGAACAGCTGGTCGTACTTCTCGAACGGGTACGCGTAGTCGAACTTCTCCTGGAACCACTCGAAGCCCTGCCGGGTCACCTCGAAGATCGCGTCCGCGTCGAGGTACTCGGCGAGCGAGGGACGGCAGTAGATGCCCAGCGGCACGCTCTGCCCGTCCTTCTCGTACACGCTGTGCACCGAGTGGTACGGGCCGACGATCAGCGCCGTGATGTACGACGAGATGCGCGGGGTCGGCTCGAAGGCCCAGACGTTGTCCTGGGGCTCCGGCGTGGGCGAGTTGGAGATGACCGTCCAGCCCTCGGGCGCCTTCACGGTGAACCGGAAGGTCGCCTTCAGGTCCGGCTGCTCGAAGCTGGCGAACACCCGGCGGGCGTCCGGCACCTCGAACTGGGTGTAGAGGTAGGCCTGGTCGTCGACCGGGTCGACGAACCGGTGCAGGCCCTCACCGGTGTTGGTGTACGCGCAGTCGGCCACGACCCGCAGGATGTTGCGGCCGTGGAGCAGGCCGGGCAGCGCGATCCGGGAATCCGCGAACACCTCGGCCGGGTCGAGGGAGTCCCCGTTCAGAGTCACCTCGTGCACGGCCGGCGCCACCAGGTCGATGAACGACTCCGCGCCGTTCTCGGCGCTCACGTCGAAGCGCACCGTGGTCACGGACCGGTAGGTGCCGCCCTCCTGCGCGCCGGAGAGATCGAGCTCGATCTCGTACGAGTCAACGGTGAGCAGCTGCGCCCGCTGCTGCGCCTCTTCGCGGGTCAGGTTTGTGCCAGGCACGCGGTCATCTCCTCGTTATGGGTGGGTTGCGCCATCTTTCCACGGCGGCTCGGCGTCGGGCGACGTCGCGGGCGTCTCCTAGGGATACCCCTCGGGAGGCGAGGGCGCGGGCGAACGCGCGGACCCCGGCCGACTCCCCGTCCCGGTGCTGCATCAGCCCGAGCGCCGACTGCGGCACGCCCTCGACCGGCACGAACGCCACGTCCTCGCGCCGGTGCTGCGCGGCCGTGACCAGCGGCGTCCGGCCCCCTCCGCCGGCGTCACGGCCGTACGGGAGGCGAAGGGGTGATCCCGGGCGACCACGACGGTCTGCGGTCGCCGGGAGAAGACGGGACCGAGCACGAGGCCCGGCCCTGCACCGGCGCTCTTCGCGGGGGTCGTCGACACGGCCGTCACGCCGGGGGCGTTCACCGGCGGCCGGACGGCGGACGCGCCGGGGCCCACGGCGGTGCCGGCGGTGGGGCGGCGCCGCCGGCCATGCCGAGGGCGGGAACGCGACGTCCGGATTCCGCCGGTGACCCGGCGCCGCGCGCGCGAGGCTGAGGAACATGACGACGACCACGACCACGTACACCGCACGCGCCATCCCCCCGCACGCCCTGAAGGAGCTGCGTTCGACGGACGACGCGGGCCGTCCCGCGGCTCCCTTCACCGACACCGAGGGCGGCGAGCCCCTGCGTTGCTGTCTGCGCCGCAGCGAGCCGGGCGAGCGCATCGCCCTGGTGTCCTACGCCCCGCTGCGCCGCTGGGCCGCGCGGACGCACGCGACTCCGGGCGCCTACGACGAGGTGGGCCCGGTCTTCATCCACGCGGAGCCGTGCGCGGGCCGGGCCGGAGACGGCCTGCCCTTCACCGACGCCCACCGCACGGTCCGCCGCTACTCCGCGCAGGGCCACATCCTGGGCGGGCGGCTCGTCGAGGAACCGGACGCCTTCGGCAAGGCACTCCGGGAAGCGTTCGACGACCCGGCCGTGGCACTGGTCCACGTCCGGGCCGTCGAGTACGGCTGCTTCCTCTACGAGGTGCGCAGGGGGTCCGAGCAGGCCGGGGACTAGCCCTTCAGCTCCGCCGCCACCAGCTCCGCGATCTGGACCGCGTTCAGGGCCGCGCCCTTGCGGAGGTTGTCGTTGGAGACGAAGAAGGCCAGGCCGTTGTCCACCGTCTCGTCGCGGCGGATGCGGCCGACGAAGGACGGGTCCTTGCCGGCGGCCTGGAGGGGGGTCGGGATGTCGGAGAGCTCGACGCCCGGGGCGTCCTTGAGGAGCTCCGTGGCGCGCTCCGGGGAGATCGGACGCGCGAAACGGGCGTTGACCTGGAGGGAGTGGCCGGAGAAGACCGGGACGCGCACGCAGGTGCCGGAGACCTTCAGCTCGGGGATCTCCAGGATCTTGCGGGACTCGTTGCGGAGCTTCTGCTCCTCGTCGGTCTCGTTCAGCCCGTCGTCGACGATGCTGCCCGCGAGCGGCAGCACGTTGAAGGCGATGGGGCGCTTGTAGACGCCCGGCTCGGGGAAGTCGACCGCCTCACCGTCGTGGGTGAGCTTCTCGGCGTCGGCGACGACCTTCTGCGCCTGGCCGTGCAGCTCGGCCACGCCCGCGAGGCCGGATCCGGAGACCGCCTGGTACGTGGCGACGACCAGGGCCTCGAGGCCCGCCTCGTCGTGCAGCGGACGCAGGACCGGCATCGCGGCCATGGTCGTGCAGTTCGGGTTCGCGATGATGCCCTTGGGGCGGTTCTTGATCGCGTGCGGGTTGACCTCGGAGACGACCAGGGGCACGTCGGGGTGCTTGCGCCACGCGGAGGAGTTGTCGATCACGACGGCGCCCTGCGAGGCGACCTTTTCGGCCAGTGCCTTGGACGTGGCGCCGCCGGCGGAGAACAGCACGATGTCCAGGCCGGTGTAGTCGGCGGTCGCCGCGTCCTCCACCGTCACGCCGTCCAGCTGGGTGCCCGCGGAACGGGCCGAGGCGAACAGGCGCAGTTCCGTGACCGGGAAGTTCCGCTCCGTGAGGATCCTGCGCATGACCGTGCCCACCTGTCCGGTGGCTCCGACGATTCCGACCCTCACG
This sequence comes from Streptomyces sp. NPDC043685, assembly GCF_056436585.1. Lineage (NCBI taxonomy): Bacteria > Bacillati > Actinomycetota > Actinomycetes > Kitasatosporales > Streptomycetaceae > Streptomyces > Streptomyces sp. NPDC043685. The sequence goes on from NZ_JBWKCH010000002.1 coordinate 418,419, forward strand.
GTGACTCCCTCTCCTGCGTCTGTTCACATGCTCGTTGCTTGGCCGAGGCTTTTCCATCATGCGGCCGACCACGGCCCGCCTGTCCACTTCTTTCCCGGGTCTGCCCGGGGAGTGGGACGGCCTGTCCCGACCCATGGTTGCGGACCTGCGGTGTCGACCCCGCTGAGCTGGAGGAATTCGTCCGGCGGGGGTCGTGCGCCGCAAGCTCGCCTGCCCATGCCGGTCCCGGCCACACGGAAGTGTGATGTACGCCTCTGCCGTCCCGGCGGAAGTCTCCGCACGGGTGGGCGAACGTTCCGGGCCGTGCCGGCGTCGTAGGAGAAACGACGTGAGGGGGGTGGCTTGTGCTGTTGCGCGGAAGGCCACGGCGCGGCCGGGAGGGGCACGCCGCGACCGGCGGCGACCCGGTGGGCGAGGTCGACCCGCTGGACCCGGCGCAGGAGCGCCGGGTGCGGGCGGTGCTCGCCCTCGGCGGGGTGCCGCAGTCGGACCTGCCGGACGGGGTGCAGCAGGTCCGGCTGCGGTTGCTGGAGCGGGCCGCCGACGGCCGGGAGGCACCGCGGGACGTCTCGGCGTGGGCGGCGGTCGTCGCCTCCAACCTGGCGATGGACTGGCACCGGGCCAAGCGCCGCCAGGAGCGGCTCGGAGAGCGGCTGGCCGCCCTGCGCCAGCCGGCCCACCCCTCCGGCGAGGACAGCAGTGTGCTGTCCGTCGCCGTCGCCCAGGGCCTGGACGAGCTGCCCGACGCCCAGCGGCAGGTCGTCGTCCTGCGCTTCTACGCCGACCTGCCGGTCCGGTCCATCGCCGAGCAGCTCGGCGTCCCGGAGGGCACGGTCAAGAGCCGGCTGCACACGGCGGTACGCACTCTGCGCGCCCGCCTGCACGAGGACGAGGTGGTGTGACGTGACCGCCGAGCACGACAGGGACACGCACGACGGGGACCCGCACGACGGGGCGGCGCTGCTGGCCGCGATCACCGGCGAGACGCCCGCGGGCGAGGCCCTCGCGGACGACGCCTTCCTGGCCGAGTACCGCACCGCGACCGCCGACGTGGCGCTGCTGCGCGAGCAGCTGGGGCTCATCGGGCAGGCACTCGCCGAGCCCCCGGCGGCTCCGGCGCCCGCGCCCGGCACCGGTGGCGTGGCCGCCGTGACGCCGCTGTCCGCGCGCCGTGCCCGCCCCGGGCCCCTGGCCGTGGCCCTGAAGGGACTCGTCGCGGCCGCCGCGGCCGGTCTCGTCCTCGGCATGGGCTGGCTCGTCGTCCACAGCGACGGCATGAGTGCGGACGACCGGGGCGGCTCGTCCGCCGCCGACAGTTCCGCAGGGCAGCCGCAGGCCGAGGCGGGGGGCAAGCGCGGTCACGCCGGATACCTCGCCTGCGCCCGGCTCGTGGTCGAGGGCACCGTCGCCGAGGTCGAGTCCGTCCCCGGCACCGGCCTGGACCGCGTCACCCTGGACGTGGACCGGTACTACAAGCCCGCGAAGGGCCGGGACCGGATCCACTTCCCCCTGGGCAGCGATGTGGAGCCGCGGCTGCGCGCGGGCGACCACGTCCTGATCGGCATTCCGCAGGGACAGGCCGAGCCGGACGTGTGGACGACGGGGGAGAAGGAGATCGCCCGCGAACGGGCGTGGATCACCGAGGCGCTGCCCGCCTCGCGCACCATCCCGTGCCGGTAGAGGACACAACAAGGGCGGGCGCCCGTACGGACGCCCGCCCTCGGTGACCGTGAACCGCTACGGCAGAACCTTCTCGATCTTCACGCTGCCCGCGCCCGCGACCGTGCCGCGCGCGTTGACCAGCTGGACCTGGCCGAAGAACTCACGCCCCTCGGGAGCGGCCGCCGCGGCGGTGACGCTGCCCGAGACCGTCGCGGAGTCGCCCGTGCCGAGCTTCACCGGAGCCGACCCGTCGACGGCGATGCTGCCGAGGGAGGGGGAGAAGAACACGTCCCGGTAGTCGTACTCCGTGGTGCCGGCCGGCACCGAGTAGCCGACGACCTCGATCGAGTACGTCCCGGCGGCCGGGGCGGGGACGGAGACCGACTCCTCCGAGTCGCCGTCGGCGGAGCTGCCGACCTTCGTGCCCGACGCGTCGTACACGGCGAGGTCCAGGTCGGCGGCGTTGTCCGAGACACCCCCGATGGCGACGTCCAGCGACTTGGCGCCCGCGGGCACCTCGACCGTCGTGGTCTGCGTCTCGCCCTGCTTGATGGAGGGGCGGGCCACCTTGGCCGAGCCCAGCGGGCCGCCCACCAGCTTGCCGTCCAGCGCGGCGAAACCGTTCGTCACCTTCCAGGAGGCGGCGGCCGGGGTGCCGACCTTCGCCTCGGGCACGGTCACGGTCTCCGGGTCGAACGCCGCACCGAGCACGGCGACGTCCAGCTTGTACGGGTTGTCCAGCAGCGGCGACGTACGGCGCGACTCGACCTCGATCTCCCAGACGCCCGGCTGCGGGTCGGCGTAGGAACGCACGTCGGGACGGCACGTGTTGGCCGGGTTGTCGTAGTTCGGGTAGCAGTTGACCGTCGACGACGGGTCCGACGGCACGCCGTGCGGGTGGATGGAGATGAACCGGGTCTGGCTCTTGTCCTTCAGCCCGCTCATCGCGACCTCGAGGGCCTTGGCGCCCTCGGGGACGGTGACGAAGTAGTGCTGGGTGCTGTTGCGCTGCACCGAGCCCGACGCGGAGAAGGTGTACTTCAGCGGCGCGGAGACGACGACCGTGCTGAGGACCTGCTCGTCGATGCCCTCGGTCTTCGGGTCGTCGACCTCCAGGATCGCGCTCTTGAGACCCGCGGACTTCGGCGCGGCCTGGACCTTGACGGTCACCGGCTGGTTCAGCGGCAGCTTCACCTCGTCGGAGCCGACGATGCGGAACGTGCCGCCCGCGTTGTTCTCGAAGTGCAGCTCGTGCCGGATCGCCTTGTCGGCGCCGGACGTACGGGTCAGGGTGATCTCGTACGTCTTCTTCTGCCCGGCCTTCAGGCCGCCCTCACGGTCGTACAGACCCGTGCCGTAACCGGGCGTCTTGAGCTTGTCGTCCAACGCCGTGTCGACGGGCGCCTTCACGGCGTACGTGTGCGCGGTGGCGTCGTCGCGGATCGCGTCCCAGGCGTCGGGGATGTTCATCAGGCCCACGCCCTCCTCGTACGCCTGCACACCCTTGATGTGGTCGGCGGTCGAGGTGAGGGCCGTGCGCAGGGTCGCCGGCGTGAGGTCGATCTTCTTCTGCTTGGCGGCCGAGACCAGCAGCGCCGCGGCGCCCGTGGCCTGCGGGGAGGCCATCGAGGTGCCCTGGAGCATCGAGTAGCCGGCCGGCAGGGAGTAGCCCGCCTCGGCGACCGGGGAGCCCGGCAGCCAGGTCTGCGTGGTGTTGATCGCCGCGCCCGGGGCGACCAGGGTCGGCGTGAAGCCGCCGTCCTCACGCGGGCCGCGCGAGGAGAACGGCATCATGGCGTACTTCTTCTCCACGACCGAGCCGTAGTTGGCGGCCCAGGTCTCCTTGGAGACGGACGCGCCGACCGAGATGACCTTGTCGGCCAGGGCCGGGTCGCCGATGGTGTTGGCGCCGGGGCCGGAGTTGCCCGCGGAGATCACCAGCTGGACGCCGTAGTCGTCGATGAGGCGCGTGTACAGCTCGGCGCGCGCGTTGTTGCCGTCGTTCAGCGCCGGCAGGCCGCCGATGGACATGTTGACGATGTCGACACCACGCTTGGTGACGAGGTCGATCATGCCCTCGGTGAGCGCGACGTTGGTGCAGCCGCCCGACCAGGTGCAGGCGCGCGAGGAGACCAGCTTGGCGCCGGGGGCGGCGCCGTTCATCCTGCCGCCGAACAGGCCGTTGGCGGCGGTGATGCCGGCGACGTGCGTGCCGTGCTCGGACTCGATGACACCGATGTTGACGAAGTCGGACTTCTTGCCGGCCCAGGAGCCGCCCAGCGGGTCCATCGGGACGTCCTTGCGGATCTCCACGACGAACGGCTGGCGCTCGGCCACGTCGGTCTTCGGGTCGTCGGTGCCGAACCACCCGATCTGGTGGCCGTCCTTGTACGGCTTCATCGGCGTGTCGTCGCCGAAGTCGTTGTTGTTGTTCAGGTCGACCCGGACCGTGCCCGCCTTGGCGTCGTAGAGCACGCCCCAGACGTCGGTGGTGTCGCCGTCACGGTTGGCGTCGCCCTTGGCGTCGCCGCCGGCGGTGTACGACTCCTTGAAGAGGCTGACGGCGTACGAGCCCGCCGGGGCCTTGTACGACTGGCCCTGGTAGGTGAAGGCCGGGCCGGACACGGCCGAGACCATCGGGCGCCAGGTGTTGTCGTTGTCGATGATCGGGTCGGTCGCCGTCACCCAGTCGACGATCTTCCGCTCACCGGTCGTGGTCTTCTGCAGCGCCGGGTGGCCGAGGTCCACGCCGGAGTCCAGGATGCCGATGGTGACACCGCGGCCGTCCGCCTTCGGGTGGTCCTCGACGAAGTCGACCGCGCCCGTCTCGAAGGACGGGTTGTACGGGTTCTCGGCCGGGGTGTTCTTCCCCGGACCCGGGTACGTCCCCTTCGCGGCCTTGGCGCCCTCGGCGGTGTCCGCGCTCGGCGTCGGGTCGTCCAGCGGGATCTCCTCGCGCAGGTCGATGCCGTGCACGGAGGAGAGCTTGGCGGCGGCGGCGATCGCCCCGTCCGCCTTGGCCGTCGGGACGGTGGCGCGCACGTAGCCCAGCTTGTCGTCGGCCCGGCCCACCGAGCCGCCCTTGACCGCGTCCAGCTGCCCGGCGACCTGCTCGGTCTTCCCGGGCGCGGTGGCGATCATCATGGTGACGGTCTTGTCGCCGTCGGCCTTCGCCTCCGCGAGCAGCTCCGCGTCGTTCGAACCGAGCTTGGCGTGCGCGGACTTGACGCCCGGGTCGGCCGCGGCGTCCGTGCCGGGAGCGTCGGCCGAGAAGGCCAGGGGGATGGGCCCGGCCGCGGAGAGCGCGGCGACGAGACCGGCGGCCACGGCGACGCGGGCCACGCGTCTCGGGCCCGATATCTGATCGCGCGGGGTGGGAGGGGTCATCGGCATCCCTTGTAGGTAAAGGAACGAGCGGGAAGCGACCGGGGCCGATCGGTCCTGGTCGCAGACGGTCCGAACGGCAAGCCCGGACGATCGCACAGCCTTACGCAAGGGGATGTTCTTTGGGGAGGGTTGACCGAAACGAAATGGATGTATGGGGAAAACCCGCGATGCGATTTGTGAGCATCAGTCCTGAAGGTGACGAAGAAATCGGTTAACGTCCCCAAGTGCGACAGAAGTTGAGGGTGGCGGCCTACGCCATATGCGTCCGGGACGGACAGATCCTGCTCGCCCGCTCACCCGCCCGGGACGGCACGCCCGAGTGGGTCGTGCCGGGCGGCGGCATGGAACACGGCGAGGATCCCCACGACACGGTCGTGCGGGAGGTGGAGGAGGAGACCGGGTACCGCATCGAGGTGACCGGGCTGCTCGGCGTGGACTCCTTCCACCGCGTCTTCCGCGAGGGCCTGCGGCCCCCGGTCGACCATCACGGCGTCCGGTTCGTCTACGAGGGCCGGATCGTCGGCGGCGAACTGCGCAACGAGGTGAACGGCTCCACCGACCTCGCCGCCTGGCAGGACCTGGACGCGGTGCCCCGTCTCGTCCGGGTGCCGATGGTCGACATCGCCCTGCGGCTGTGGCGCGAGCGCCCGGCCACCGGACGGCTGGCCGACGCCTCGCGGTAGGTCCGGTACCCCGGAAGATGAACACCGCGTGACCGGTTACGGGCCGGTCCCGGAGCAGGCGACGACGCGCAGGGTAGTCCAAGATCCACGTCCGGTGATCGGCGCTGCGCGTTGCCGCCTCGTTCACGCACAGGTCATCCCCACTGCCAACGATCCAGTACGAGCGGGAAGTTCGGGTCACGAACGCCCCGCGACCACTGCCGACGCGTTCGCACTCGGGGAGAGAAGCGCATGTCGCGCACACGCTCAGTCGCCGGCTCCGGCCAGGGCATCCACCGTCGTTCCGTCCTCGCCGCCACCGGCGCGGTCGCCCTCTCCGGGGGCGTCGGCTACGCCCTGCGGCCCAGCGACAGCCAGGCCGCCACCGTCAAGGAGAGCGCGGACGCCGCCGTGGCCGCCTCGTCGCGCCGGGCCCCGGCCGCGCCCCTGGCCCCGTACACCAGGGGCACCACCGTGGCGTCCGTCGCCGCCCCGCGCGGCAGCTCCGGCTACCGGCGCCTGGGCGACGGACCCGGCTGGAAGCGGGTCGTCCGTTCCGAGCTGGCCGCGCCCAAGTCCGGCCGGGCCGCCCGCCGTACCGCGCTCGCCGCCTTCGTGCAGCTCACCGACCTGCACATCATCGACGCCCAGCACCCGCTGCGCCTGGAGTACCTGCGCTCGGCGGACATCCACGCCTGGCGGCCGCACGAGGCGCTGACCGTCCAGGGCGCGATCGCGCTCGTGGAACGGATCAACGCCCTGCGCGGCGCCCCCGTCACCGGCGCCCCGCTGCACTTCGCCATGACCACCGGCGACAACACGGACAACAACGCCAAGTCCGAGCTGGAGTGGTTCCTGAAGATCATGAGCGGCGGGCGCATCACGCCCAACACGGGTGACCCGCGCCGCTACGAGGGCGTCCAGAACAGCGGCCTCAAGCAGTACTGGCAGCCGGACGCCGCCGTCCGCGACACCGACAAGCAGGCCGGCTTCCCCCGCCTCGACGGCTTCCTGGAGGCGGCCATCCGCGAGGTGCGCAGCCCCGGCCTCAACCTGCCCTGGTACTCCACGGTCGGCAACCACGACTCGCTGCCGATGGGCTGCTACGCCTCGCACGGCGACTCGTACCTCACCGAACTCGCCGTCGGCGGCAAGAAGCTGATGAACGTCACCGCGGCCGAGGCCCGGGAGCTCCAGACGCAGATCAAGAAGGCCCGGGACCCCCGGGGCGTCGCCTACCACGACTTCCTGAAGTCCCACGCCCGCGGCATGCGTTCCATCACCCCCGACGAACGGCGCGCGCCCTTCACCCCGGCCGAGTACCTCGAGGCGCACCTGGACCCGGCCTACCGCGGCGTCGGCCCGGCCGGGCACGGCTACTCCTCCGCCAACCTGGACGCGGGCACCCAGTACTACGCCTTCCGCATCTCCGACGACGTCATCGGCATCAGCCTGGACACCACCGACTCCGGCGGGCACTACGAGGGCTCCATCGGCACGGCCCAGCTGAAGTGGCTGGACAGGACGCTGCGGGACAACAAGGACTCCTACGCGGTGATCTTCAGCCACCACACCAGCAGGACGATGACCAACCTGCGCCGCGACCCGGCCCGCCCGGACGAGCGACGCCACAACGGCCAGGAGGTGCTCGCCCTGCTCGGCAGTCACCCCAGGGTGCTCGCCTGGGTGAACGGCCACATCCACAAGAACGTCATCACGCCGCACTCCGCGCCCGGCGGCCGCTCCTTCTGGGAGATCTCCACCGCCTCCCACGTCGACTTCCCGCAGCTGGCCCGGGTCATCGAGCTGACCGACAACAAGGACGGCACGATCTCCCTGTTCACGACGCTGGTGGAGTCCTCCGCCCCGCACCGCACCGACTTCTCCGACCTCTCCCAGACCGGCCTCGCGGCCCTCTACCGCGAGCTGTCCCTCAACGCCCCCGGCGCGAGCACGACCCTGGGCGGCGACCCTGAGGACCGCAACACCGAACTGGTGCTCAAGAAGGGCTGACGCGCGCTTCCTCGAGGGAGCGCGCCGTGACTCCGGCACGAGGAGGGGCCGCCGTCTTCCCGGCGGCCCCTCCTCTCCCCTCCTGGTCCCGCCCCCGGTCCGGCCCTACCGGGGCAGCACCACGACGTACGCGGCCGGTTCGCGGTCGGTCGAGGCCATCAGGGCCGTGCGGATCACCGTCGCCTGCTGCTCCGGGGAGTCGCGCAGCTTCCTCGGCGTGATGTGGACGACGGTGATGCCGAGCCGTTCCAGGTGCTCGCGCTTGCGGGCGTACTCCGACCACAGGGCGTCGTCGTCCTGCCGGGGCGCCCGGGTGTCGAGTTCCAGCGCGACCGCCTGGTCGGGCCAGTACGCGTCGAGGCCGCCGAGGTAGGGGCCGCCGGGCAGCCGCAGGTCGACGTTCCAGACCGGGTCGGGCAGACCGTACTCGGCGACCATCCGGTACAGACGGTTCTCGGCGATCGCCCGGCCCTCGGCGAGCAGGGAATCCACCGCGTCCACCACGTGCGGGCGGCTCAGCAGCCGTGCCTGGTTCAGTTCCCGGACCACCGCCGCCGGGTCGCAGTGTCCGCCCCGGACCGCCTCGGTGAGCAGCCGGCGGACGATGCCGGCGTCCGCGAGTTCGGCCACCGCGTCGGCCAGCGCGCGGGCGACCGGTGCCACCGGCACCCCGGTGACCTGCTCGGGGTCGGGCATGACGGGCGTGCGGACGATACGCGCGCAGCCCGTGGAGCGCAGCCGCCGCAGCCTCGGCACCAGGACGTCGATCGCGTCCAGGGACGGCAGCGGGGGAGTGGAGGAGAAGCCGTGCAGCGTCAGCGCCGCCAGGCCCGTGATCATCACCTCGGGGTAGGCGCCGGCGTGCGGCCGGCCCGCGCCGGGCTGGGCGGGCACCCCGGTGCCGCGCTCCCGCGCCGCGAACATCAGCACCGCGTGCAGCCGCTCCTCGCTGGTCGGCGGGCCCGGGTGGAGCAGGACGACGCCGGGGAGGAGCTGCTGCCAGGGGCCGCCCGCACGGCACTGCTCGTTCGTCTCGGCCGTGGAGACGCCGTGCGCGCGGAGCTGTGCCGCCGTCGTCACACGGGGGCGGCCACCGCCGGACAGGTCGTGCAGCGGGCGGGGGGAGAGCGGGGTGTTGTGGGTCATGCCCCGCAATTTCCCGCGTCCCGGCCCCCTTTGAACCGCTGTTACAGGGCCGTCGACAAATACGGACAACCCAGCCCTAAAGGACGGATGTTCGGATGCCGAAAGCCCCTGGTCCGTTCGGGTGCGGGCCAGGGGTTACGGCTGACGGGGCATTCATCTCGTAACGAAGGAGGAACGCCCCGATCTCAGGCCAAAGCTACTGGTCAGCGGCCTCGTCGCACGCCTGTCCACGCAACGCCCGTGCCAGATCGTCCCGCGATTCCAGGACCAGCCGCCGCAGCGCCGGAGCCGCCTGCTCGTGGGCGGCCAGCCAGGCGTCCGTGGCGTCCAGCGTCTCCCGGGACTGCTGGAGGAAGGGGAACAGGCCCTGCACCACGTGCATCCCGATCTGGATCGACCGCTCGGCCCACACCCGCTCGATCGCCGCGAAGTACTTCCCGGCGTACGGAGCGATCAGCTCGCGCTGCGAGTCCTGCGAGAAACCCGCGATGGTCGCCTCCACCATGGCGTTGGACAGCGCGTCCGACTCCACGACCTGCGCCCACGCCTGCGCCTTGACCGCCGCGGACGGGCGGGCGGCCAGACAGCGCACGTGGTGGCGCTTGCCCGAGGCCGTGTCGTCCCGCGCCAGCTCCTCGGCCAGCACCTTCTCGTCCACGGCCCCGTGCGCGGCCAGCGGCTCCAGGAACGCCCAGCGCAGCTCCTGGTCCAGGTCGAGGCCCTCGACCGTCGCCGTGCCCGCGAGCAGGTCCCGCAGCAGCTCGAAGTCGGGCTCGGAGGTGGCCGTCCGGGCGAAGAACCGCGCCCAGGCGAGCTGGTGCTCACCGCCCGCCCCGGCCGCGTACAGCTCGCGCCGTGCGCCCTCGGCGAGCAGCCGGGCGGCCGTCTCGCGCCGGGCGGGCGCCGTGTAGTGGGTGACCGCCGACCCGGCCCACGCGTGCAGCATCTGCACCACGCCGATCTCGGACTCACGCCCGCCGAAGCGCAGCACCAGGTCCACGAAGTCCCGCGCCGGGAGCAGCGCGTCACGCGTCATGTTCCACAGCGCCGACCAGCACAGGGCGCGCGCCAGCGGGTCGGTGACGGCTCCCAGGTGCTCACGCAGGGTCGCCAGGGAGGTCTCGTCGAAGCGGATCTTGCAGTAGGTCAGGTCGTCGTCGTTGACCAGGACCAGGTCCGGGGCGTCGGCTCCGGCCAGGTCCGCCACGACCGTCCGGGGACCGTCGACGTCGGTCTCCACGCGCGCGTACCGCTCCAGCGCCCCCTCGCCCGTCACCCGGTACAGGCCCACCGCCACCCGGTGCGGACGCAGTTCGGGGTGGGACTCGGCCGCCTCCTGCACCACCGCCAGCTCCTCGACGCGGCCGTCCGCGCCGAGCAGCACCTGCGGCGTCAGCGCGTTCACCCCGGCCGTCTGGAGCCAGGACCGCGACCAGGCGCTCATGTCCCGGCCGCTGGTCTCCCCCAGCACCGACAGCAGATCCGCGAGGCGCGTGTTGCCGTACGCGTGCCGCTTGAAGTAGCGCCGGGCGCCCTCCAGGAAAGCCTCCTCGCCGACGTACGCCACGAGCTGCTTCAGCACCGACGCGCCCTTGGCGTACGTGATGCCGTCGAAGTTCAGCTTGGCGTCCTGGAGGTCGCGGATGTCGGCCGTGATCGGGTGCGTCGAGGGCAGCTGGTCGGCGCGGTAGGCCCAGGCCTTGCGGCGGTTGGCGAAGGTGATCCAGCCGTTCTTGAAGCGCGTCGCGCCGACGAGCGAGAACTCGCCCATGAAGTCCGCGAAGGACTCCTTCAGCCACAGGTCGTCCCACCACTCCATGGTGACCAGGTCGCCGAACCACATGTGCGCCATCTCGTGCAGGATGACGTTGGCCCGGGCCTCGTAGGACGCCTGCGTCACCTTCCCGCGGAAGATGTACTCCTCGCGGAACGTCACCAGCCCCGGGTTCTCCATCGCGCCCAGGTTGTACTCGGGCACGAACGCCTGGTCGTACTTGCCGAACGGGTACGGGAAGTCGAAGTGGTCGTGGAAGAAGTCCAGGCCCTGCTTGGTGACCAGGAAGACGTCGTCGGCGTCGAAGTAGGGCGCGAGGCCCTTGCGGCACAGGGCGCCGAGCGGGATCTCCAGCGTCGTGCCGTCCTCGAAGGTGCGCGTGTAGGAGTCCGTCACGTGGTGGTACGGGCCCGCCACCACACAGGTGATGTACGTCGAGATCGGCTTGGTCTCGGCGAACCGCCACACCCCGTCGGTCTGCTCGCCCACCCCGTTGCTCCACACCGTCCAGCCCTCGGGGGCGCGCACCTCGAAGCGGTAGGGGGCCTTGAGGTCGGGCTGCTCGAAGTTGGCGAAGACCCGGCGGGAGTCGGCCGGCTCGTACTGGGTGTACAGGTACACCTCGCCGTCCTCGGGGTCGACGAAGCGGTGCAGGCCCTCACCGGTGCGGGAGTAGGCGCACCGGGCGTCGACCACCAGCTCGTTGTCCGCGGCCAGGTCCTCCAGGACGATCCGGGAGCCGTCGAAGACCTCACCGGGATCCAGATCGCGGCCGTTGAGTGAGACGGCCGTCACACTCGGCGCGATGAGGTCGGCGAAGGTGGTCGCCCCGGGCTCGTTGCAGCGGAAGCGGATCGTCGTGACGGAGCGGAAGGTGCGGGGCCCGTCCCCCCGGTCCTCACCGACCGCGGACCGCAGGTCGAGGGACACCTCGTACCCGTCGACGCTCAGCAGGGCGGCCCGCTCCCGGGCCTCGTCGCGGGACAGATTCTCACCGGGCACGGGCGGCACTCCTCAGATGTCGTGGGGTACGGCTGAACAGGACCGATCCTGCCACGTGCACCTGACACGGGTCAGCCGGGAATGACGGGAGCGCGAACCGGTGTTGCCCGAGAAACGGTTCCCTCACGAGGAGAGACATGTCGGACAAGACCCCCGTCGACTTCTGGTTCGACCCGCTGTGCCCGTGGGCCTGGATGACCTCCCGCTGGGTGCTGGAGGTGGAGAAGGTCAGGGACATCGAGGTGCGCTGGCATGTCATGAGCCTCGCCGTCCTGAACGAGGACAAGCTGGACGAGCTGCCCGAGGAGTACCGCGAGCTGCTGGAGACCAAGGCGTGGGGCCCCGTCCGGGTCGTCATAGCCGCGCAGCAGGAGCACGGCCCCGAGATCCTCGGCGACTTCTACACCGCCCTCGGCACCCGCATCCACAACCGGGACGAGGGCCCCGGCAAGGAGACGGTCGCCGCCGCGCTGAAGGACGTGGGCCTGCCCGACTCCCTCCTGGAGCACTGGGACTCCACCCCGTACGAGGCGGAGCTGCGCGCCTCCCACAAGGAGGGCATCGACAAGGTCGGGCAGGACGTCGGCACGCCCGTCATCGCCGTGCCCGGCTCCGACGGCGAGCAGATCGCCTTCTTCGGCCCGGTCGTGACCCCGGCCCCGCAGGGCGAGGAGGCCGGCCGCCTGTGGGACGGCACCCTCGCCGTGGCCTCGGTCCCCGGCTTCTACGAGATCAAGCGCAGCCGCACCAAGGGCCCGGACTTCTCCAACCTGTAGGGCTCATCCGGCGGGGGCGGCCTGGATCTTCAAATCCTCCGGGAGCAGGCCGTCCTCGCCGCGGTTGAGGTAGCGCTGGTACCACCGGCAGCCGACCGCGGTGCAGCGCCAGTAGTCGTCCACGAAGTGCCCGGCTCCCTTCTCCGCCCGGACCGCCGCCCGCTCGGCGGCGTTGAACATCCGGAACTCCTGCATGGTGCCGCAGGTCCGGCACGCCCGGCTCACCGTCATCCGCTCCTCCTCGCGATCACCGCCAGGTCCGGGAAGTCGGTGACGACCGCATCGACCCCCATGCGGTAGTACAGCGCGTATTCCGCGAACGCGTCCCCGAAATCGTTCGCTCCGCTCCCGCGCCGGAACCGTTCCGGCAGGAACTGGTTCTCCGCGCGGAAGGTGTACGGCCCGATCCGCAGCCCCGCCGCGTGCGCGTCCGCGACGAGGCTCGTGCCGGCGACCGAGGACTTGTCCGGCCCGATCCAGTCCGCGTACCGCGCGATCTCCGCCAGGCCCGCCGGCGTCATCATGTCCCGGTAGGTCGTCGAAGGCAGGTCGTACGGCCCGCCCGTCGTCCCCAGCGCCTGCCACAGCGGTACGTCCAGCTCCGTCATGCGCCGCAGGCTCGTCGGCTCGAAGGACTGCACGACGCACTTGCGCCGGCCGAGCCGGTTGCGGCGGATCGCGGCCCCGAGCCTCGGCTCCAGCGGCAGGCCGATCGAGCGGAAGTACGTGGGGTGCTTGGTCTCCGGGAAGACGGCGACCGTCCGGCCGTGCTCCCGCGACAGCCGCCGCGCCAGGTCCACGACCTCCTGGAAGGTCATGATCTCCGCGCGTCCGTCGAAGACGGTGTTGCGGTTGCGGACCTGCGGCAGCCGCTCCACCGCCCGCAGCGTCTTCAGCTCCGCCAGCGTGAAGTCCTCCGTGAACCAGCCGGTGACGGCCCGCCCGTCGACCGTCTTCGTCGTCCGGCGGCCCTCGAACTCCGGCCGGCGGGCCACGTCCGTCGTCTGGGAGATCTCGTTCTCGTGCCGGACCACCAGCACATGGTCCTTCGTCGGGACCAGGTCCGGCTCGATCCAGTCGGCACCGGTCTGCACGGCGTAGGTGTACGAGGCCTCCGTGTGCTCCGGGCGCCAGCCGGCCGCGCCGCGGTGACCGATGACGACCGGGCCGCCCCTCGCGGGTCCGGCCACCGCCGGGGCGGGTACGGCGGCAGCAGCGGGTCCCGCGGCCGCCGCGAGGAGGAGGGATCTGCGTCCGAGCTGCATACGACTCCCTTTGATCGAGGGCGGGTTCACCGACGGGCCCGGGCCCGGGCCTCGCCGAGCCGTTCCAGGTGCTCCGCATAGCCCCGCGTGTAGAAGGCGGCCCGGTCCGGATCGGGCTCGACGACCGCCGCCGGCCGGGTCCACGCCCGCGCGTCCAGGCCGGCCCCGTACCGCTCGGCCGCCGCCAGGACCGCGCCCCGCGCGCCCACCTCGCCCTCGACGACCCGCAGCGGCCGGCCCAGCACATCGGCCAGCAGCCGCATCCAGGCGGAGCTGCGGGTGCCGCCGCCGCACACGGCCAGGCTCCCGGTCAGGCCCGCCGCCTCCAGGCAGTGCCGGGCCGCGTACCCGATGCCCTCGCAGGTGGCGCGGACCAGATCACCCCGGGTGGACTCCAGGGACACGCCGGTGAGCTCGGCACGCAGCCGGGGCTCCACGAAGGGCGCGCGTTCCCCGGAGGGCGCGAAGTACGGCAGCACCCGCACGCCGTGCGCGCCCGGCGGCGTCCCGGCGAGCAGGCCGTCCACCTCCTCGTGCCGCGCCCCCGTCGTCGACAGCACCCAGTCCAGCGCCGCCGTGCCGACCATGGCGGGCATGGCGCGCAGCCAGTACCCGGGCCGGTCGGTGGAGATGTACAGGCCGGCCGGCTCCCCGGTCAGGTCCAGCTCGGTCGTGGCGACCAGGCCGGCCAGACAGGTGCCGACGATCAGCAGTCCGTCCCCCGGGGACGTCACCCCGGCGCCCAGCGCACAGGCCGGCAGGTCGTACGGGCCGTTGGCGATCCGGGTCCCGGAGGGCAGGCCCTCGCCCAGCGCCTCGGCCGTCGCGACCGGGTCGCTGACCGGGGCGAGCAGGCCCCGGCGGTGCGCCAGCCCCAGCAGCTCGACGACCTGCTCGTCGTAGGCCCGGGTCCGCGGGTCGAGGAACGGCATCGACGCGTCCGACACGTCCGTCGCCGGACCGGCCCCGGTCAGCCGCTGGAACACCACGTCCTTGCAGTACAGGGCGGCCCGCGCGGCGTCCAGCGCCTTCGGTTCGTGCCGGTCGAGCCAGGCCAGCAACGGGCCCGGGCAGCCCGGGAACATGGCGCCGCCCGTCCGCCGGAACACCGACTCGAAGGTGCCGTCCGCCAGCCACCGGTCGACCAGTTCGTGCGCCCGTCCGTCCATCCAGGAGGCCGCCGCCCGCACCGGCCGCCCCTCCGCGTCGACCAGCCACACCCCGTCGCCCTGGCCCGTGAGCCCGGCCAGTTCGACCGGCCCCGGCACCCGCGCGGTGACCTCGTCGAGCACGGCCACGACCGCCCCGTACACCTCCTCCATGTCCTGCTCGACGACTCCGCCGTGCAGGGAGAGGTCCACCGGGCGTGAGGCCACGGCGAGTTCACGGCCCGCGGCGTCGAAGGCCGCCGCCTTGACCACGGACGTGCCCACATCGATACCCACGTACATGCGGCTCTCCTCCCGGTCCTCAGGTCAGACAGTGCGCGAGCGGCTCCCCGCGCACCCAGCGGCCCACCTCTTCCGCGGCGATCCGCGCCGCCTTCTCGGCGACGGCCCGTGAGGCCCCGCCCAGATGCGGGGTGAGCACCACGCGGTCGGCGAGTCCCAGCAGCCGGGACTGCGCGGGGAGCGGCTCCCGCTCGTAGGTGTCGAGGGCCGCCGCGGACACCCGGCCGCTCTCCAGCGCGTCGCACAACGCGTCCTCGTCCAGCAGCGGGCCCCGGGCCACGTTCACCACCACCGCCCCGGACGGCAGCAGAGCCAGCTCGCGGGCGCCGATCAGCCCCCGGGTCTCCGGGGTGAGCCGGGCGTGCAGGGTGATCACCCGGGAGCGGCGCAGGAGGTCGTCGAGCGAGGCCACGCGCAGACCGTGGATCTCGCCGTGCACATACGGGTCGTACACCATCACCCGCGCCCCGAACGCGCACAGCACGCGCGCCACCCGGCTGCCGACGGCCCCGTACCCGACCAGTCCGATCGGCAGGTCCTCCAGCTCCAGTCCGCTGTGCTCGTACGTGTAGTAGGTCGCCCCCTCCCAGCTGCCCCGCCGGACGAGCGGGTCGTGGGCCTGGGGGATGCGGCGCAGGGCGGCCAGCATCAGGCCGACGGTGAACTCGGCGGTGGCGGCGGCGTTGCGGCCGGGCGCGAAGCACACCCGCACGTCACGCTCCCTGGCCGCGTCGAGGTTGACGTTGACCGGTCCGCCCCGGCAGACCACGACCAGCCTCAGATCCGGGCAGGCGGCGAGGACCTTCTCCGTCACCGGGCCCATCTGCGTGACCAGGACCTCGGCCCCGGCCAGTGCCTCGATCATCGCGTCCTCGGCGTCACTGGCCTCGCGCACCTCGGCGACCGGCCCGAACGGCTCCAGCGGCCAGCCGAGCCGCAGCTGCCTGACGTCGGCCCGCTCCACCTCGTGCTCCACCGCCCGTGAGATCAGCGAGGGCAGGACGAAGTGATCACCGGCGGCCACGACGCGCACGCTGTTCATGTCAGTCATCGCAAGGAAGCTCCCGTCTCGGCGTCGAAGACATGGGTGTGCCCGGGGTCGGCGGCGACCCGGACCCGTTCGTCGTGCGTGAGCCGCACCTCGGGGTCGGTCAGGACGACCAGATGCCGTTCGACCCCGTCGAGGGCGAGGGTCGCCAGGCCCCACTCCAGCAGCGGCTCGTGGGCCACGACCCGGGCGGGCAGGCCGCCTTCGCCGGTGAGCCGGACGTCCTCGGGGCGGATCCCGGCCACCACCTCACGGCCCGGGTCGACCGGCACGGGCAGGGCGAGGCGCACCGTGTCCGAGAGGCGGGCGTGACCGTCGCCGTCGGCGATGCCGGGCAGCAGGGTGACGGCGGGCTCGCCCACGAAGTCCGCCACGAACACGTTGGCCGGGCTGTCGTAGATCTCGTAGGGGGTGCCGAGCTGCTGGATGACGCCGTCCTTCATCACGGCGATCCGGTCGGCGAGGGAGAGGGCCTCCTCCTGGTCGTGGGTGACCAGGATGGTGGTGTGGCCCAAGTCCTTCTGGATGCGCTTCAGTTCGCGGCGCGTGCTGTCCCGCTGGGCCGCGTCCAGGTGGGAGAGCGGCTCGTCGAGGAGCAGCACGTCCGGCTCGCGGATCAGGGCCCGGGCCAGCGACACGCGCTGCTTCTGGCCACTGGACAGGCCGGCCGGGCGGGCGTCGAGGAGGCCGGTCAGCCCGACCCGCTCGGCGATCTCCTTCACCCTGCGGTCGACGTCCCGGCGGTCGGCCCTCCTGCGGGCCTTCAGTCCGAACGCCAGGTTCTCCGCGACCGACAGCGGCGGGTACAGGGCGTAGTTCTCGAACGCGACGCCCATGTTCCGCTGCTGCGCGGGCCGTCGGACGACCGAGGCGCCACCGACCAGGATGTCCCCGCCGGTGACGGACTCCAGACCGGCGATCATCCGTAACGTGGTCGACTTGCCGCAGCCGGACGGCCCGAGCAGCCCGAGCAGTTCCCCGGAGCGCTGGTTCAGGTCGATGCCGCGCACGGCGTCCACGGAGGGCCGCCCGCGCACCCGGTAGGTCTTGCGCAGCTCACGTAGCTCCAGTCCCGTTCCGCTCGCCATGGCCGCCGCCCTTCGTCGCGCAAACCTCGTAACGGACCTTGTGCTCGTCCAGATCCCGCAGTGCCTCCGGTGCCGCCCCGTCGTCCACGAGGACCGTGTCGAAGCGGGACAGCGGGACGACCCGGTGCAGGGCGACCCGGCCGAGCTTGGTGTGGTCGATCAGCAGGACGTTGCGTGCCGCCGCGTCGAGCATCGCCCGCTTCACGGACACGATGTGCTGCTCCTGGTGGTACGCGTATCCCCCGTGCACGGCCGACGTCGACGCGAAGCACACGTCCACCCGGAGCTGCTCGACCGCCTCCACGCACGACACCCCGAGGAACGAGGAGTGCAGCGGGTCGTAGTCGCCGCCGAGCGCCATCAGGTGGATGCCCCGCTGGTCGGAGAGGAGGTTGATGGCCTGAAGGAAGTTGGTCACCACCGTCAGCGGTGTCACCTCGGCGGTGCGCAGCCGTCTGGCTATCTCCAGGGCGGACGTGGAGTCGTCCAGCAGGATCGCCATCCCGGGCTCCACCATCCGCAGCGCGTGCTCGGCGACAGCCGCCTTCTCGGTCCGCATGGTCTTCAGCCGGTACTGCACGTTCGACTCGAAGACCCCCGACGGCTGCGCGGTCACCCCGCCCCGGAACTTGCGTACGATGCCCTGCCGTTCGAGCTCGTCGAGGTCCCGGTGGATCGTCATCAGGCTCACCCCGAACCGCTCGGCGAGCTCCGCCGCCGTCGCCGAGCCGTCGGCCAGCACCTGCTCGGCCATGGCCGCCTGGCGTGCCGCGGGCCCCTGCTGTCCACCACTGCTGTTGCCGCTCATGGCTGTGTCTCTATCCGTCGTCCCGGTCGCTCCGGCCGGTCGGCCTCGAACAGCAGCAGGTTCTCAGGCCGGACCACCAGCCGTACCGGATCGTCCGGACGAAGGCGTGCCGCGTCCGTCCGGGGTGCCACCAGCGACACCCGCCGCTGTCCGGTCCCGAGCCGGACGGTGACCTCGACGGACCGTCCGAGCACCTCGGTGACGTACACGGTGCCGCTCAGCTCGTGGCCATCGCCGCCGTGCAGGGCGAGGTCCCGGGGCCGGATGCCGACCAGCACCTGCGTGCCGGGGGCGGCCCGCGCGCGGACCGGCAGCCCGACCCCGCCGTCCGACCGCACCCCGCTCTCCGTCACCACGCCCGGCAGCAGATTGATCCGGGGCCGGCCGAAGGCCCGCGCGACCTCGGTGTCCCACGGCCGGTACCAGATCTCCTCCCGGGTGCCGGTCTGCACGATCCGGCCCTCCCGGATGACTCCGATCCGGTCGCCGAGGGCGAGCGCCTCGACCGAGTCGTGGGTGACGTACAGGGTGGTCGTGTGCTGCACGGCCCCGATGGCCTTCAGCTCGGCCCGCATCTGCTGGCGGAGTTTGGCGTCGAGGTGGGAGAGCGGCTCGTCGAGCAGGAAGGCCCGGGCGGGGCGGACCAGGACCCGGCCGAGGGCGACGCGCTGCCGCTGGCCGTTGGACAGCCGGCCCACGGGCCGGTCCAGCAGCCCGGAGATGCCGAGCAGTTCGGCGATGGCGCCGATCCGCTGCCGGGCCTCGGCGGCGGGCAGCCGGTGCCGGGGCGAGCGCAGCGGTGAGGCGAGGTTGTCGTAGGCCGAGCGGTGCGGGTAGAGGGCATAGCTCTCGAAGCACATGGCCACGCCCCGGTCGTAGGGCTCGACGTCCCGCACGTCCCTGCCGTCGAGCAGGACGGTCCCGGAGTCGGGCGGCTCGAGCCCGGCGATCGTCTTGAGCGTGGTCGTCTTGCCGGCGCCGGACGGGCCCAGCAGGCAGAAGAACTCGCCCTCGGCCACCTCCAGTTCGAGCCCGTCGAGCGCGACGGTCCCCCCGTACGCCTTGCGGATCCCGCTCAGCCGGATCATGACTTCACCGCCCCGAACGACAGGCCCCGCACCAGGTACCGCTGGATGGTCAGGGCCAGCAGCAGCGGCGGTACGACGGAGACGAGCGCGGCGGCGGCCGTGAGGTTGTACTTGGGCCGGTCCCCGCCGAGGAACGACAGGGCGCCGACGGTCACCGTCTGGGCCTCGTTGGAGGTGAGGATCAGCGGGAAGACGAAGTTGTTCCAGGCGAAGATGAACGCCAGCAGCGACACGGCCGCGATGCCCGGTCTGACCAGCGGCAGCGCCACCTTGAAGAACGCCTGCTTGCGGGTGTAGCCGTCCAGCAGGGCCGCCTGCTCCAGCTCCGGCGTCAGATCGGCGAAGTACGACCGCATGATCCACACCACCAGCGGCAGCGTGACCAGTTGCAGCACCCACACCATGCCGACGTACGTGTCGAAGAGACCGAGCTTCTGGTACAGGACGAACAGCGGGATGATCACGGTCAGCTCGGGTGCGAAGCGGAACGACAGCAGGGTGAACATCAGGTTCTCGGAGCCCTTGAACCGCCACCGCGCCGAGGCGTACGCGGCCGGCAGCCCCACCACCAGCGACAGTGCGACCGCCCCGACCGACACCACCAGGCTGTTGACGAAGAACCGCACGAACGGGATGCCCTCGCTGTCGCCGAGGACCGTCCGGTAGCCGTCGAGGGTCGGGGAGAAGGAGAAGTAGGTCGAGAAGAGCTGGTCCGCCGGTTTCAGCGACAGGATCACCATCCAGGCGATCGGGAACAGCGCGAAGACGAAGTAGAGGACCAGGGCGGCGTCACCCAGCCATCCCAGGACGCGTTTGTTCATGTGGTGACCTCCGCGGCCTTCCGCTGGATCTTCCCCAGGTGCTTCACCAGCACCATCGCGGCCAGGTACACCACGGCCCACAGCACGACCGTGTAGGAGATCCCGAAGGAGTAGCGCTGGAAGCGGATGGCCTCCAGGTACGCCCGGATCTGGAGCACGACGGTCGAGTCACCCGGCCCGCCCTCGGTCAGGGCGTAGATGATGTCGAACACCTTCAGCGAGTCCATGAACCGGAAGATCACCGCGACCAGGACGTACGGCCACAGCATCGGCAGGGTCAGCCGGCGGAAGGTGTACCACCACCCCGCGCCGTCCACGGCCGCCGCCTCGAACGGGGAGGCGGGCAGCGACCGCAGACCGGCCAGGGCGAGGATCGCCACGAACGGCGTGTAGACCCACACGTCCACGGCGATCGACGACAGCAGCGCGCCCGTCGGGGTGTCGGTCCACTGCACGCCGCCCAGTCCGAAGGGCTTGAGCAGGTGGTTGACCACCCCGACCGACGGCTGGAGCATCAGCTTCCAGATGATCGCCGCGATCACCGGGGCGATCATCAGGGGCAGGATCAGGATCTTCTCCAGCACCCGGCCGATCAGGGTGGACCGGTGCAGCAGCAGGGCGACGGCCACGCCGAGCACCGTCTCCGCCAGAGCCGCCCCGACCGCGTACAGCACCGTCACCCAGGCCGAGTTCCAGAACGCCTCCTGGGTGAAGACGGTGGTGTAGTTCTCGAACCGCACCATGTCCGGCTGCGGTTTGCTCGCCGAGAAGTCGAACAGCGTGTAGTACAGCCCCAGCCCGAAGGGGTAGAGGATCCCGCAGGTCAGCAGCAGGGCCGGGACGATCAGGAGGTACGGCCGCAGCGCGAGCCGCACGGCTAGCCCACCTTGCCGGCGAGGTCGTCCGCCAGCCCGTCCAGGACGGACTTCGCGCCCTGGCCGCCGTAGATCTCCTGGAGGGCCGCGGCCCAGCTGGTCGTCGCGTCGAAGAACTGCGCCTGCGGGGTGAACTGGATCTTCGTCTGGTCGACGACCGTCTCGAAGGTCTCCAGGAAGCCCGGCAGGTGCCGCATCTTGTCCTTGTAGGCGGCGTCGTCGGCGACCGACCTGCGCACCGGGTCGATGTGGTTGTGCCTGATGGCGCTTTCGCGCAGGTGCTCCTTGCCGGTCGCCCACTGCAGGAACAGCCAACTGGCGCTCTTCTCCCTGCTCTTGGCGTTCATGCCGAGCGACCAGATCCACATGTTGGTGGCGAGTGAGCCGTCCGGCCCCTTCGGCCCCGGGTGGAAGGCGATCTTCCCGGAGGCGGGGCTCGCGCCCTTCACCGCCTGGAAGTAGGCGGCCGTGTCGGCGTCGAACAGCATCCCGGCCTTCTTCGCGCCCAGGTCGCTGGAGCACTGGTACCAGGTGTAGGAGGTCCAGGAGGGCGGCCCGCCCTGCTTCACCATCCGCGCCCAGTCCTCGGTGAAGGCCACGGCCTCGGGGCTGTTCATGGCGGGCGTGAGCTTCCCGCCGTCGACGGTGAAGTCCTTCAGCCCGTTGCGGGCGTACATCGTCATGAAGCCGGGGTGGATGGTGGCCCAGCTCCGCGACCCGCGCACGGCGATCCCGTACATCCCGTCGAACCCGGCGCCGGGCGCCTTGCGCTTGATGGTGCCGGCGAGTTCGGCCAGCTCGTCGAAGGTGTCGGCCGGTTTCACGCCGAGCTTGCGGAACACCTCGGTGTTGTAGGCGACGACGTTGGTCTCCCAGCCCCACGGCAGCGCGTACTGACCGCCCTGCCCCAGCGGCGCGCCCGCCTTCAGTGACCACTGGTCGGCCTGGAGGAGGTTGGGGAAGAAGTCCGCCTGGTCCCATTCGGCGCCCGTGGCCGAGGAGTTGCGCATCCAGGGCCCGAGGTCTTCCAGCCAGCCCGGCGGCCCGTACTGCCACACCATGTACGCGCCGAGCATGAACACGTCGTAGGAGGCACGGCCGCTGGACAGGTCCACGGTGAGCTTGTCGAAGTAGTTGTCCTCGGGGAAGACGTCGTACTCGACCTCGATGCCGGTTTGCGCGGTGAACGACTTCAGGTCGGCGATGAGGGCGTCCGTGTACGGGTGCTTGTTGAGCAGGGCCTTGACGGTGGTGCCCTTCTCCCGCTTCCAGTCGAAGGAACCGGTGACGTCGTCCGCCGCCGAGCCGTCGCCCTTGTCGTCGTTCCCGCCGAAACCGGCGCCGCAGGCCGTCAGCAGCGGGACCGCGGCCGCCCCGGCGGCGAGGGCGAGGAAGCGCCGGCGGTCGTGCACGTGCGTGTCCATCCGTACCTCCGCGTGGAGCCTGGTCAACACGTCGAGTCGTGACTCGTCAACAGAGCGTGGAACGGCTGAAGTTGGGCGTCAATCCCTCGCGCACGGGAAAATATCGGGGCACAGTGAGAAGTTCACAGCTCCGGCTGCGACGGCACGGGAGGTTCCGGATGGTGGACGAGGGTGCGGGCTGGCTGGGCGTGGACCTGGGCACGCAGAGCGTCCGCGTGCTGCTCGTCACCGCCGACGGCACGGTCCTCGGCAGCGGTTCGGCCCCGCTGACCGGACGGCGGGACGGGGTACGGCACGAGCAGGACCCGCTGCGCTGGTGGGCGGCGCTGTGCACGGCGTCCCGGACGGCCCTCGGCTCCGCGCCCCCGGGCCTGGAGGTCGCCGGACTCGCGGTGTGCGGCACCTCCGGCACGGTGCTGCTGACGGACCGCTCGGGCCGCCCCGTGAGCCCCGCCCTGATGTACGACGACGGACGGGCGAAGGCCCAGGCCGCGCGGGCCCGTGAGGCGGGGCTCGCCGTCCAGGACACCTGGGCCCTGCCGAAGGCGCTGTGGCTGCTCGGGGAGTACGGCGGCACCTCGCTGCGTCTGGCCCACCAGCCCGACCTGATCGTCTCCCGGCTGACGGGCGAGCCGCCCCCGGCCGATTCCAGCCATGCCCTGAAGACGGGTTACGACGTGGAGGGCGGCCGCTGGCCCGGGGCGGCCCTGGCCGAACTGGGCATGCCGGACGACCTGTTGCCCGGTGTCGTCAGCCCGGGGACGCGCCTGGGCGAGGTCTGCCCGGCCGCGGCCGACGCCACCGGCATCCCCGCCGGCACGCCGGTGTTCGCCGGGATGACCGACGGCTGCGCGGCCCAGATCGCCTCGGGCGCGCTGCGGCCCGGCTCCTGGAACTCCGTGCTCGGCACCACGCTCGTGCTCAAGGGCGCCGCCCGCGACCCGGTGCGCGACCCCACCGCGGTGGTCTACAACCACCGCGCCCCGGACGGCACCTGGCTGCCCGGCGGGGCGTCGAGCGTCGGAGCCGGAGCGCTCGCCGCCCGCTTCCCGGACGCCGACCCCGCCGCCATGGACGGAGCGGCCAGGACGTTCGAACCGTCGAGTGCGATCGCCTACCCCCTGGTCTCGCCGGGCGAGCGGTTCCCGTTCCGGGCACCCGAGGCGACCGCGTTCGTCCTCGGTGACCCGGCGGGCGACGCCGACCTGTGGGCCGCGCTGCTCCAGGGCGTGGGCTTCGCCGAACGCCTGTGCCTGGACTACCTCCACCACCTCGGCGCCCCTGTCGACGGCCCGCTCACCTTCACGGGCGGCGGCGCCCGCAGCCCGTACTGGAACCAGCTGCGCGCCGACATCCTGGGCCGCCCGGCCCGGGTGCCCGAGCAGACGGAACCGGCCCTCGGCATGGCGGCCCTGGCCGCGCACGGGGCGTCTCAGGCCGGTGCGCTCGCGGACGTCGCCGAGCGCATGGTCCGCGTCCGGGCCGTCCTGGAACCCCGCCCGGGCCGCACGGCGGTCTTCGCCGAGCCGTACGCGCGGCTCGTCGGCGCCCTGCGGGAACGCGGCTGGCTGCCCGGCCCGCTCGCCGCGCACGCGCTCGGCGCGCTGAGCCGGGATACTTCCGGATCATGAGTACGACCCTTCTGCTGGTCCGGCACGGACAGACCGTCTGGCACGCCGAGAACCGCTACGCCGGCATCAGCGACATCGACCTCACCGACACCGGCCGCGCCCAGGCCGAGGCCCTGGGCCGGTGGGCCGCCGCCCACCCGGTCGACGCGATCTGGACGTCCCCGCTGTCCCGGGCCGTCGCCACCGCCGAGCCCGCCTGCCGCGCCCTCGGCCTCACCTCGCAGAGCGAACCCCACCTGCGGGAATGCGACTTCGGTGTGCTGGAGGGCCGTACGCTCGCCGAGTTCGAGGCCGAGGACCCGGAGTGGGCCGCGGCCTACCGTGCCGACCCGGTGGAGCACTCCTTCCCCGGCGCCGAGGACCCGCTGACGGCGGCCGCTCGCGGGGTGCGCGCCCTGCAAGACATCGCGGCCGCCCACCCGGGCCAACGCGTCCTGGTCGTCGCCCACAACACCCTGCTGCGGCTGGTGCTGTGCACGCTGCTGTCGATCCCGGTGAGCGAGTACCGCAGGCTGCTCCCGCGGCTGCGGAACGCGGCGATCAGCGAACTGCGCATGCACCCCGACGGGTCCGCCGCACTCCTGTCGCTCAACGTGCCGTGCGAGGCGGATGTGCCGTAGCGCGAGGAGCCCGGGGCCGCGACCCGGCGTCCCGCGCGGAAGACCCCCGCGAGTCACGTCCTCGCGGGGGTCTTCCGTTCTCCGCCTGCCGTGCGTGAAAGGTGAGAAGACGATCACGAGGCAGGACGCTTCACGACGCCGTCGTCACGGCGCCGGCAGCAGCACGTCCGCCCGGGACTTGGCCGCCTCGTAACGCCGGGCCACGTCCTGCCAGTTGACGACCTGCCACATCGCCTCGACGAAGTCGGCCTTCTGGTTCTTGTACTGGAGGTAGAAGGCGTGCTCCCAGGCGTCGAAGACGAGGATCGGGGTGGCGCCCTGGCCGACGTTGCCCTGGTGGTCGTAGACCTGCTCCACGATCAGCCGCCCGCTCAGCGGCTCGTGGGCGAGCACGCCCCAGCCCGAACCCTGCGTGGTGGCCGACGCCTTGGACAGCTGCGCCTTGAAGCGCGCGAAGGACCCGAAGGACTCGGTGATGGCGTCCGCGAGCTCCCCCACCCCGTCCTGCGCCAGCGGCTCGCCGCCCCCGTCCTTCGGGCCGGTCATGTTCTGCCAGTAGATGCTGTGCAGGATGTGCCCGGACAAGTGGAAGGCCAGGTTCTTCTCCAGCCCGTTGATCGACCCCCACGTCTCCTTGTCCCGCGCCTCGGCCAGCTGCTCCAGCGTGTCGTTGGCGCCCTTCACATAGGCGGCGTGGTGCTTGTCGTGATGCAGCTCGATGATCTCGGGGCTGATCACGGGGGCGAGCGCGGAGTAGTCGTAGGGCAGTTCGGGCAGCGTGTAGACGGGCATGGGCGGGATCCCCTCCGGACCTCTTATTGCAACTTACTTGCAACTGCACGCTAGCAGCAAGAGATGATCGAGGCGGGCCGGGCACGTGAAAGGCCCCCGCGTGTGTCGCGGGGGCCTTCGAGGGTGAGGTGCCTACTGCCGGGCGCGGGCCTTCTGCCAGGCGTACCCGACGGCCGCCAGGACCAGGATCATCCCGCCCGTCGAGTACAGCTGCACGCGCGTGTCCGGCTCCCGGGCCATCAGGACGAAGACCGCGGCCATGCCAGCCAGCGCCACCCACGTCAGCCACGGGAACGCCCACATGCGCACGGCCAGCTTCTCCGGAGCCTCGCGCTCCAGCCGGCGGCGCAGCCGCAGCTGGGAGACGGCGATGAAGATCCAGACGACCAGGATGACCGCGCCGATCATGTTCAGCAGCCAGGCGAAGACGTCGTTCGGCCGCCAGTAGCTCAGCAGCACGCACAGGAAGCCGAACACGGACGACGCCAGCACGGCGATCCGCGGCACCCCGCCCGAGACCCGGCCCAGCCCCTTCGGGCCCTGGCCGCGCTCCACCAGCGAGTAGGCGATGCGGGAGGCGCCGTAGATGTTGGCGTTCATGGCCGAGAGCAGGGCGACCAGGACGACCACGTTCATCAGCTGGCCGGCGCCCGGGATGCCGAGCTCGTCGAGGGCGGCGACGTACGGGCCCTTCTCCACGACCGCCTCGGAGTCCCAGGGGACCAGGGTGACGATGACGGCCATCGAGCCGACGTAGAACAGCGCGATGCGCCACATCGCCGTGCGGACCGCGCTCGCGACGCCCTTGACGGGGTTCTCCGACTCGGCCGCCGCGATGGTGACCGTCTCCAGGCCGCCGTAGGCGAAGACCGACGCGAGCAGGCCGATGACCAGGCCCTCACCGCCGTTCGGCAGGAAGTCCGTCAGGTGGCTCGCGCCGGGGGAGTCGGTGCCGGGCAGGACACCGGCGATCGCCAGGACGCCGAGCACCAGGAACAGGCTGATCGCGCCGACCTTCAGGGCCGCGAACCAGAACTCGAACTCGCCGAAGTTCTTCACGGCCGCGAGGTTCGTGCCGCAGAAGACCACCATGAACAGCGCCACCCACGCCCACTCCGGCGTGCCCGGCAGCCAGCCGCTGACGATCTTCGCGGCGCCGATGCCCTCCAGGCCGACGGCCGTGCACAGCAGCACCCAGAAGGACCATCCGGCGGTGAACCCGGCCCAGGGGCCGATCGCCCGCTCCGCGTGCGCCGAGAACGACCCCGACGACGGATGGGCGGCCGACATCTCGCCGAGCATCCGCATCACCAGCATCACGAGGATGCCGGAGAGGGCGTAGGCGACCACGATCGAGGGACCGGCCGCGGCGATGCCGGCACCGGAGCCGACGAACAGACCGGCTCCGATCACCCCGCCGAGCGCGATCATCGACAGGTGGCGCTGCTTCAGGCCATGGGAGAGGGAGGCGTCGTCCGTACTGGTCGGCGTCCCCTGGGTGGTGCTGCTGGGCATGGGCGCGGCTCGTCCTGTGGGTGAGAGGCGTACGAGGGCAAAAACGCCGCCAGTCTCGGATGCCTCTCCACCGGCACGGAGAGGCATCCCACCATCCGGACAGTCGTGTCGCTCTGTGTGGCTAGGCGGCTACCGGCGTGTAGTGCGAGGCGTCGCCCTCGATGACGTAGCTCTCCTTGCCCTCGGTGCCGACCGGGACGTCCCCGGCGACGGTCACCCGGTGCAGGCGGCGCGGCAGGCCGTCGTAGTTGTCGACGGCGTAGTGCTGGGTGATGCGGTTGTCGAACAGGACGAGCTGGTTCGGCGACCAGCGGTGGCGCAGGATGTTCTCCGGCCGGATGACGTACGCCTGGAGCAGGTCGAGGATCTTGCGGGACTCGCCCGGGGAGAGGCCCACGATCCGCTGGGCGAA
Source organism: Streptomyces sp. NPDC043685 (assembly GCF_056436585.1). Taxonomy (NCBI): domain Bacteria; kingdom Bacillati; phylum Actinomycetota; class Actinomycetes; order Kitasatosporales; family Streptomycetaceae; genus Streptomyces; species Streptomyces sp. NPDC043685. The sequence goes on from NZ_JBWKCH010000002.1 coordinate 445,679, forward strand.
GCCGCCGATGAACAGCCCGCGCTCGCCGGTCAGCGGATGGACGCGGACGACCGGGTGGACGGTGCGGTACTTGATCGAGGTGAACTGGGCGCGCCGGGCTGCCTGCTCCTCGTCGACCTCCTCCTCGGGCACCGCGTAGTCGTAGTCGTTGGTGTGCTCGGCCCAGAGGGTGTCGGCGAGAGCGCGCAGCGAGGCGGGCAGGTCGCGGTAGGCGGCGGCGGAGCTGGCGATCAGCGTCTCGCCGCCGTACGGCGGGACCGTGACACTGCGCAGGCTGGTGGCCTGCGGCGGGTTCAGGACGAAGGTGACGTCGGTGTGCCAGTGGTTGGCGGCCCGGCCGCCCTCGCTGTCGACGGGCAGCACGTTCGGGGCGCCGTCGACGGCGGCCACCGTCGGATGGGCGGTGGTGATGTCGCCGAAGTGCCGGACGAAGGCCTGCTGGCCCGCGTCGTCCAGGCCCTGCGCGTCGAAGACCAGGGCCTTGTGGGTGTTGAGCGCCTCGCGCAGGGCGGTGGAGGTCTCCGCGTCGAGGGGCCGGGTGAGGTCGACGCCCTCGACGCGGGCGCCGATGTGCGCGGTGACCTTGTGGATCTCGATGGCCATGACGGGTTCCTTTCGACAGGGACCGGAAGAGGGGTCAGACGAGGGCGGGGGCGACGACGTGCTGGTTGGCGGGCCGGGGAAGGCCGTAGCGCTCCCGCAGGGTGGCGCGGGTGCCGCCGTACTCGGTGCGCAGCAGCCCGCGGGCGCGCAGGATCGGGACGACGTGGTCGACGAAGGCCTCCAGGCCGGACGGCAGCACCGCGGGCATGATGTTGAAGCCGTCCGCGGCGCCCGAGCCGAACCAGAGCTCGATGGTGTCGGCGACCTGCTCGGGCGTCCCCGCGAAGGTGAGGTGCCCGCGCCCGCCGCCGAGCCGCCCGATCAGCTGCCGCACGGTGAGCCGCTCGCGCCGGGCCAGTTCCACGACGAGCGTGTAGCGGCTCTTGGCGCCCTCGATGGCGCTCTCCGGCGGCAGGCCGGAGGGGAGCGGGCCGTCCAGCTCCAGGGTGTCCGGGTCCAGGTGCAGCAACCGCTCCAGGTGCCGCACGCCGTGCGCGTGCACGATGTGGTCCTCCAGGACCCGCTCACCGGCCCGCGCCTCGGCCTCCGTCGAGCCGATCACCGGCACGATGCCCGGCAGCACCTTGATGTGGTCGGCGTCCCGGCCGGCCGCGACCGTCCGGGCCTTGAGGTCGGCGTAGAAGGCCCGCGCGTCCTCGATGGTCTGCTGCGCGGTGAACACCGCCTCCGCGTAACGGGCCGCGAACCGCTTGCCGTCCTCGGAGGAGCCGGCCTGCACGAGCAGCGGATAACCCTGCGGTGAGCGGGGCACGTTGAGGGCGCCCTCGACGCTGAAGAAGCGCCCCCGGTGCCGCGGCGGATGGATCTTCGTGTCGTCGCCCCACACGCCCGCCGCCTTGTCGGCGACGATCGTGTCGTCCTCCCAGCTGTCCCACAGCTTCAGCGCCACGTCGAGGAACTCCGCGGCCCGGGCGTACCGCTCGGCGTGCGCCGGCTCCGCTTCCAGACCGAAGTTGCGGGCGGCCTCGGCCCCGGCGGTCGTGACGATGTTCCAGCCCGCCCGGCCGCCGCTGAGGTGGTCCAGCGTGGCGAGCTTGCGGGCCAGGTTGTAGGGCGAGTTGTACGAGGTGGAGGCGGTGGCGATCAGGCCGATGTGCTCGGTCGCCGTCGCCAGCGCGGTCAGCAGCGTGATCGGCTCCAGCGCTCCGGCGGGCCGCTGTCCCACGCTGCTCCACAGCTGCGGGCCGTCGGCGAGGAACAGCGAGTCGAAGGTGCCCCGCTCGGCGATCCGCGCCAGCCGCACGTAGTGGGCCAGGTCGACACTCGCGTACGGGTCGCTCTCCGGCAGCCGCCAGGACGCCTCGTGGTGACCGGTGTTCATCAGGAACGCGTTGAGGTGGAGCTGTCTGCGGGTCATCGGTGGTCCTCCGTGACACCGAGCGCGGCCAGCAGCCGTTCCCGGTACTCGCCGAGCAGGGGGTCGCGGTACGACCGCGGGTGCGCGCGGTCGATGGTCAGGTCGAGGCCGATCCGGCCCTCGTCCAGGACGAGCACCCGGTCGGCGAGCACGATCGCCTCGTCCACGTCATGGGTGACCAGCAGCACCGAGGGCCGGTGCCGCTCCCACAGCTCCCTGAGCAGCCCGTGCATCCGGATCCGGGTCAGCGCGTCCAGCGCCCCGAACGGCTCGTCGGCCAGCAGCAGTTCCGGCTCACGCACCAGGGACCGGGCCAGGGCGGCACGCTGGGCCTCGCCCCCGGACAACTCGCCCGGCCAGGCCCGCTCGCGGCCCTTCAGTCCCACTTCCTCCAGGGCCGCCCGGCCCCTGCGTCCGGCGTCCTTGCCCTCCGCGCCGAGCAGCACGTTGTCGAGGACCCGCAGCCAGGGCAGCAGCCGGGAGTCCTGGAAGACCACCGACACCCGCTCGGGCGCGGTGAGCTGCCCGGAGCCCGTGACGCCGTGGTCGAGTCCGGCGATCGCCCGCAGCAGGGTGCTCTTGCCGGAGCCGCTGTGCCCCAGCAGGGCCGTCAGCTGCCCGGCGGGCAGATCGAGGTCGATGCCGTCGAGGACCGTGCGCCCCTCGAACGACCTGGTCAGGCCGCGCAGTTGGACGGCGGGCCGGGTCAGCTGCTCAGTGTGCGGCGCCATGACAGCACCCTCCGTTCGACGATACGGACCGCGCTGTCGGAGATCAGGCCGAAGATGCCGTAGACGACCAGGCCGACGAGGATGACGTCCGTCTGGCCGTAGTTCTGCGCCTGGAACATCATGTAGCCGAGTCCGCTGGTGGCGTTGATCTGCTCCAGCACCACCAGGCCCAGCCAGGAGCCGGTGACCCCGAGCCGCAGGCCGACGAAGAAGCCGGGCAGGGCGCCGGGGACGACCACCTGCCGGATGAACCGGAGCTTCGACAGGCCCTGCACCTCGGCGAGTTCGACGTAGCGGCTGTCGATGCCGGACAGCGCGGCGTGCGTGTTGAGGTAGACGGGGATGTAGACGACGATCGCGATGATGGCGATCTTGAAGGTCTCGCCGATGCCCAGCCAGAGGATGAACAGCGGGATCAGACCGAGGGTCGGGATCGCCCGGTTGAGGTTGACCGTCCCGTCGATCAGGGCCTCGCCGACCCGGGTCAGCCCGGACGCCAGCGCGAGCAGGATCCCCACGACCAGGCCGATCGCGAACCCGGTGGCCGCGCGCTGCAACGAGGTGAGGATGTCGTCCGGCAGCGTTCCCGCCGTCCACAGCCGGCTGCCGGTCTCCAGCACCGTCCAGGGCGCCGGGATCGCGCCCGGGTCCAGCAGCCCGGCGGCGGAGGCGACGCTCCACAACGCGAGGACGGCCGCGGGCCCGACGAGCCGGGTGGCGGGCAACCGCCTGCCGGGAGCCAGCCGCCGGCGCCTGCGCACCTGGTGCGCCTCTGCGACCGGGGCGAGCGGTGGGGCGGCGGTCGTGGTGGTCGACGTCTGCGTCGACGTGTGGGTGGTCGTGGTCACGGCGGTCACCTCCGGTACTCCGCGGGCACGGCCTGGGCCGCGAGGGACTCGAAGCGGTGGTCGAACAGCTCGGAGACGTCGAACTTCTTCACGAAGCCGCCCTCCGCGAGCAGATCGGCGGTCTCCTGCTCCCACTGGACGGCCTCGTCCCAGCGGGGCGGGAACAGCGGCTTGTTGGCCAGTGCGGTCACCGCCTCGGCCTGGGCGAGGGTCAGGTTCTGCGTCCCGACGTAGAACTGCTCGTTCCACTCGTCGGGGTGCTCGTACGTCCACACCTGGCCCTTCGCCCAGTACGGGATGTACGCGGCGACCGCGGCGGCCTTCGCCCGGTCGTTGAGCACCGAGACCGGCGCCCACAGCAGATTCAGCAGGTCCACCACGTCGGTGGTGATGGTGCGGGCGGACTTGTACTGCGTGAGATACGCGGGCGCCTGCGTGTTGGCGAGCGGGGCGATGTCCACCTGCCCGGACTGCAGGGCGGTGAGGAACTGGTTGCTGGTCAGCGGCACCAGCTCCACGTCGTCGTAGGCCAGCCCGGCCTTCTTCAGCGCCCGCAGCAGGACGACGCCCTGCGCCTGGCCCTGGGAGAAGGCGAGCCGCTTGCCCTTGAATCCGGCGACCGTGCGGATGTCACTGCCCGGCTTGGTGGCGAAGAGGTAGTTGGGCTTGCGGGTGATGTTGATCGCCACGATCTTCGCGTCGAAGCCCTGGTAATGCGCCTGGATGGGCGGAATCCCGGCGTTGTTGGCCACGTCCAGGGACTTCGCGCGGAAGGCGTTGATGACATCGGGGCCCGCGCCGATGTTCAGCCAGCTGGACACCTTGAACGGCAGATCGCGGAACCCCGCCAGCTTGAACTGGAGTTGCTGCGCGTTCTGGTACGAGGCGATCTTCAGGCTGGTCCCCGCGGGCACCTTGGAGGCCAGGGGAGCGTCGGAGGCCGCCTCGGCTGCGGCGCTGTCGTCCGCGCAGCCGCTCAGTCCGGCCGCCGCGGCCGTCACGCCGAGCAGCGAGGTCAGGAACAGACGCCGGTCGAGACCGGGAACGGGGGGCGAGGACATGATGGGGCTCCCTGGGTGTGGAAGGCGGCACAGCATGCGGAATTCAGGCAGGAACAGGCCTGCAAAAGGAATTCACGCGAATGTCACAAAGAAAGGAGAAGGCGCTCCGCGAAGGGGCGCCGGGGGCGCGTCAACGGGTCAGCAACAGAAGGTGCGACAGCTCGTGAGCGGGCTCATGAACAGGATGTTCCTGGTCAGCGCCCGGCTCTGTCAACATTCCGAGTTTCTGAATTAAATAGCCTCAGGTGACGCGGCCAGCGGATCCCGGTAGAGAACGTCGAGAGCCACCGCGCCACCCGCCACGGCCAGTGCGGAATCCGGAAAACTGAGGGGTGAGACGGTCGCGGCGCGTGCGGGCCCCACCTCGTCGCGCAGCGCGGCAAGACAGTCCTCGCGGTGCATGGCCCCGATCTCCGTCACGACGACCCGCTCGGGATTGAGCACGTCGAGCAGCAACCCCACCGCGCGCCCCACGCGCCGCGAGCGATCCCGCAGCAGCCGCACGGCCACCGGGTCACCGGCCGCCGCCGCGCCGAGCACATGCATCGGGTTCGTCCCGTCGGCGACGCCCGCCTCACGGGCCCGCCGGCACAGCGTCCGTTCGCTCAACTCGGCCTGGAGGCAGCCCACCCGGCCGCACGCGCAGGGCTCCGTGCCGCCCGGCACCGGCAGATGGGCGATCCTCCCGGCCTGGGAACGCGGCCCGTGGTGCACCTCGTCGTGGGTGGTGAACGCGGCGTCGACCATGTTGCCCGCGAACAGGTGCAGCACACTGCCGCTGCCCCGCACACCGCCGAACAGCCGCTCCGCGTTCACCAACGCCCGCGCGTGGCCGTCCACATGGACCGGCAGCCCGGTGCGTGCCCCGAGCACCTCCCGCACCGCCACCTCGCGCCAGCCCAGCAGCGGATGCTCCACGACGGTGCCCGAGTCCCGGTCCACCCAGCCGCCCGCGGCGAACCCGACGCCCAGCGCCCTGCCACCCGCGGCCCCGGCGAGCAGCGCCGCCAGCGCGTCCGCGGCCCGGGCGAGCACCCGCGCGGGCTCGGTCCTCTGGTGCGCGACCTCGCAGCGGGCCACCACCCGCCCCCGCAGGTCTAGCAGCGCGACCGTGGTGTACGGCACCGCCACATGCACGCCGCCCACCACGAACCGGGAGTCGTCCAGGTCGACCGGCAGATGCGGCCGCCCCACGCCCTTGGACCGCCGCGGCACGGCGGACTCGCGGATGAGCCCCCGCTCGGCGAACCGGGCGCAGTAGTCGGTCACCGACGCCGGTGACAGGCCGGTCAGCCGGGCGATGGTGCTGCGGGCGACGGGCCCGTGCTCCAGCACGGACCGCAGGACGACGCTCGCACTGGTACGGCGCCGGTCGCTGTCGGCGACACGGGGGATGGGGGACGTCAGAAGGGGAGCCGCGGTACGGGGCATGGGAATCTTCCTGGAGGCCGGTCCGACACTGCGCCGTCTCGTGCGGCGAGCCGGATCCCTCCGCCCCGCCTCACACCGGGCGGCGACAGGTGGCCGTGCCCTGGCGTCGCAGGTCGACGTAGCGACGCGACGAGAAGTACCGGGCCTGGGCAACCATGTGCGTGACGCTAGCAAAACGGCCCGGGGCTGCCCAGACGGCGACCGACGGGCGAGACGGCGACGCGGAGCCTTTGGGGGAAACCTACAGACGCCCGAGGACCCGGCCGCGTGGCACGCACCATCTCAGCACCGTGACCGGCATCACGCCGTCCTCGGTGTAACCGGCATCCTTTGTCAGGAGTCGACCATCCGCCGGTCCACGCCTTTGTCGGGCGCTGACGGTGATCACAGCGCGGGCGCTGGGATAGCGTCACGGAGTCCCACCGGCCCTCACCTTCGCGGAGTCCCCATGAGCACCGCCGCCGCCACACCCGCCCTCCCCCAAGAGCTCGACTCCGCTCGTTCAGGGGGGACCCCCATCGGACAGGTCCTCGCCGACCTGCTCCCAGCCTCCCGTGTCCGGGACGCGGCCCTCGTGCTCGGCGGCGCCGCGCTCACCGGCCTCGCCGCCCAGATCTCCGTGCCCGTGCCGGGCTCCCCGGTGCCGGTGACGGGCCAGACCTTCGCCGCGCTGCTCGTCGGCACGTCCCTCGGTGCCGGCCGCGGCTTCCTGGCGCTCGCGCTGTACGCCGTCGCGGGCATCGCCGGCATGCCGTGGTTCGCCGGCGCCTCCTCCGGCGTCGCCCCCTCCTTCGGCTACATCCTCGGCATGATCCTCGCCTCGACCGTCGTCGGCGCCCTGGCCCGCCGCGGGGCGGACCGCTCGATGCTGCGCATGGCGGGCGCGATGCTGGTGGGCGAGGCGATCATCTACGCCCTCGGCGTGCCCTACCTGGCCCTGGCCACCGGCATGTCCGCAGCCGCCGCGATCGCGGCCGGCCTGACGCCGTTCCTCGTCGGCGACGTACTGAAGGCGGCGCTCGCGATGGGCGTGCTCCCGACGGCCTGGAAGTTCGCGAACAAGCGCTGACGGCACAGGAGTCGCGCAGAGGCCCGCCGCGGCGATGCCCCCGGCGGGCCTCTGCGCGTTCCGCACGGCGCGACAGCGGCTGGTTCAGGCCTCCCGAGCCCCCGGCCGCCGTCGCTGCGACCACCACATTCCGGCCACGCCCGCCGCGATCAGCGACGCACCGGCCGCGCCCAGCGGCAGCAGGTCACGGGCCGGACCGGTCTTAGGCAGCTCCTTGCGGCCCGGGCCCGCCGGCTTGTTGTCCGTCCCGAGCAGCAGCGGCGTGGCCGGGGCGTCGGGCGAGGGGTTGCTCGTACCGAACGGCACCGGGCCCTGCTGCCAGAACGTCTTCTTCCCGTCGCCCGTCTGCACGGGCAGACAGACCTTCCCGGTCTTGCCGAGGTCGAACGTCGCGTCCACGGCGTACGACTTCGACTCACCGGCCGCGAGATTGTCGATCGGGCATGCGAATCCGCTGTTCGAGCCCTCCGGAAGTGCGTTCCCGGGTATCGCCGTGCAGCCCTCGACGCCCTTGACGGTGAGCCCGTCGAATCCGACGACCAACAGCCTGATCTTTCCGCTGTCCTTGCTCCCCTCGTTCTTCACCGTGGCGGTAATCGCCGTCTTTTCCGAGTCGTTGTCGACCGAGATCTTCGCCGGCAGCAGCGTCGTGAGCTTCACTCCCGCCGGCGCCTCGTCAACCGCCTTTCCCCCCTTGCCGCTCGGCGGCCCTTCATCCTCCGCGCCGGCCGTGCCGGAAAGGATCATCACCGCCGAGAAAGATGCCATGACCAGCGATCCCGTGACCGCCGCCCTACGACGAGAACTCATGTTCGGCCCCCCCTTGCGTCCCCCTGGACTGCGCCTGAATTCGCAGCATTGAAAGAGGTACCACAAGATTTCACCGCCCTATCCTGGTACGGCGCGAAGTGTGACCGTTGTGTTTCACTGGAGTCGGTCACGGGGGCGTGGAGGGGGTGCAGCGGATTGCCGGTGAATGCGAACAGCGGCGGTGTTCCAGGGAAATTGGTGACGGGACGCTATCGGTTGGTCGAGAGTATCGGTCAGGGGGGAATGGGGCGGGTGTGGCGAGCCGCCGACGAAATACTCGACCGGCAGGTCGCCGTCAAGGAAATGCGGATCGACGGACTCGACGCGGAGGACAGCGGGACCCGCCGCGAGCGCACCCTGCGGGAGGCCCGGGCCACGGCCCGCATCGACCACCCCAACGTCGTACGGGTCTACGACGTGGTCGACGAAGGCGAACGCCTGTGGATCGTCATGGAGTTGGTGGCGGGCCGCTCCCTCGAACGGATCCTCGCGCAGACGGGCCCCCTGAGCCCCGGCGAGACCGCCCGCATCGGCCTCGGTCTGGTCGCGGCGCTGCGGCAGGTGCACGAACGGGGCGTACTGCACCGCGACATCAAGCCCGGAAACGTACTCGTGGAGCACGCGGACGGGGTGGCCGGATCCGTACGCGCCGACGGCAACGGTCCCGGCCGCACACGACGGGCCGTCCTCACGGACTTCGGCATCGCGGCGATCCAGGACGCCAAGGCGCTCACGATGGTCGGCATGCTGGTCGGCTCGCCCGACTACATGGCCCCCGAGCGCATCTCCGGCCATCCCCAGGGGCCGCCGTCCGACATCTGGTCCCTCGGCGCGACCCTCTGCGCGGCCCTGGGCGGCCGCTCCCCGTTCTCCCGCGACACCACACTCGCGACGCTGCACGCGGTCCTGTACGAGGAGCCGGAACTGCCCGTCGCCGCAGGCCCGTTGCGGACCCTTCTCGCCGCCCTGCTGGCCAAGGAACCGTCGGTCCGCCCGGATCTGGAGACCCTGGAAGCGGCCCTGGAACCGGTGGCGTTCCCGACCCCGACACCCACGATCGCGGAGATACCGCGGGCCCCGGAACCGACGGCGTCGGAGCGGGAGCGGGAGCGGGAGCGGGAGCGGGAAGGGAAGTGGCAGCGGGAGCGGGAGCGGGAGCCGGAAGGGAAGCCGGAGCCGGCGCGGGAACGCCAGGGGGAGCCGGAGCCGCGACGGGATGTGGAACCCCGACGGGATCCGGAGCCGCGACGGGAGCCCGGAGCGGAGTCGGCGTCGGGCGCGGGCGGCGTGTCCGCCCCGGCGCCGGAGCCGGCACCCGCCCCTGATCTCGACACCACCCTCGGCGGGCGACCACCGGCACCGAACCCGCAGCCTCAACGGCCGCCGTCGCAGTCGCCGGGCCTCTTCCCCACGCCCCCACAGGAGTCACCCACCCCCGCGGAAGCCACCGCCGAAACCCCACCCGCCACAGCCCGTTCCGGCAACCGGGCCGGAACCCCCCACCTCCCCGACCCTGTTTCCCTCTCCCGCGCACAGGCACCGACCGAGCACCGCCCGGCCGTCCCGGCCACGCCCCACTCCCACCCCCACACCCGCCCCCGCCCCCGTACCCGCACACACCGCCGTACGGTGATCACCGCCGCTGCCGCTCTCGCCACCGCCGCCACCGTCACGGGCATTCTGCTGGCGACGTCCCCGGGCTCACCCGGCGGCGACGACGACCCCCGCGCGGGATCCTCGGCGTCCGCACCGCCCACCGCCGGCGACCCCACTCCCTCGCCCACCCTCTCGCCCACCGTCGAGGGCACCACCAGACCGCAGACCCTGCCGCCCGGCGCGCACCGGGAGGCCGGCGGCTTCGCCTGGGCGACGCCCGAGGGCTGGCGACGGGACGTGCAGACGGGCGCGGAGGTGCACTACACCTCGCCGGAGGGCTCCCAGGAACTGGTCGGCAAATCCTCCCTCGCCCGCGGCGACCTGCTGGAGACCTGGCAGACCTCGGAGCGCAACGCCCAGCAGGGGCAGGACTACCTCAAGATCCGCCTGGAGGAGACGACGTTCCGCGGCCACCCGGCGGTGGTCTGGGAGTACACGTTCACGCTGAAGGGCGTCCACTGGCACGCCCGTCTGCTCGGCTTCAACGTGACCGGCAAGTCGTACCAGGTCAACACCTGGTACGAGGAGGGGATCGAACAGGAGGCGCTCGGCACCTACGAGAAGGTCAAGGACAGCTTCACGGTGCTGTAGGCAGACGAAAGGGGCCCGTGGCACGTGCGGCGCACGTCCCACGGGCCCCCGCTCACGGCATGAGAACGGTGAGCGACCGGATGGCTCAGCCGGCCGAGACCTCGCTGCGCTCCGCGTCCCGCGCCTGCGGGGCGTCGACGGCGGACCGGCCTCGGCCGAGCTTCTGCCGGACGACGGCGATGACGAGCACCACCGCGGCGACGAGCAGCGACAGCAGGATGGTCTGGCGCCCGTCGTGCTCGGTGTCGGTGAGCATGTAGCCGAGGATGAACACGATCAGCGCGGCGGTCGCCCAGGTCAGGTACGGGTACAGCCACATCTTCACCACGAGCTTCTCGGGCGCCTCGGCCTTGATGATCTTCCGCATGCGCAGCTGGGAGAAGCAGATCACCAGCCACACGAACAGGGCGACGGCGCCACTGGAGTTCACGAGGAAGAGGAAGACGGAGTCCGGGAACTTGTAGTTGAAGAAGACCGCGACGAAACCGAAGGCGACGGACGCGAGGATCGCCGTGCGCGGCACGCCGTTGGAGGTCGTGCGGGCGAAGGCCTTCGGCGCGTCACCGCGCTGGCCGAGGGAGAAGGCCATGCGGGAGGCCGTGTACAGACCGGAGTTGAGGCAGGACAGCACCGAGGTCAGCACGATGAAGTTCATGATCTGACCGGCGTGCGCGATGCCGAGGGAGTCGAGCGCGGCGACGTAGGAGCCGTCCTTGGTGATGGACTTGCTGTCCCACGGCAGCAGGCACACGACGACGGCGATCGAACCGAGGTAGAAGACGGCGACACGCCAGATGATGCTGTTGGTGGCCTTGGTGACGGCCTGCCGCGGGTTCTCGGACTCACCGGCCGCCAGGGTGGCGATCTCGCTGCCCATGAAGGAGAAGACGACGAGCAGCACACCGGTGAGGATGGCGCCGGCCCCGTGGGGCAGGAAGCCGCCGTGCGCGGTGAGGTTGCCGACCCCGGCCTGCTCGCTGTCCACGCCGGGCAGCAGCCCGAAGACGGCCAGTCCGCCGATGACGATGAACGCGGCGATGGCGACGACCTTGATGCCGGCGAACCAGAACTCGAACTCGCCGTAGGAGGCGACGGAGACGAGGTTGGTGGCGGTCAGCACCAGCATCACGATCAGGGCCCAGCCCCACTGCGGGACGGCCGGTATCCAGCCCTCCAGGATCACCGCGCCGGCGGTCGCCTCGACGGCCAGCACGACCACCCAGAAGAACCAGTACAGCCAGCCGATGGAGAACCCGGCCCACGGCCCGAGCGCCCGGTCGGCGTGCGCGGAGAAGGAACCCGAGGTCGGGTTGGCGGCCGACATCTCACCGAGCATCCGCATCACCAGCACCACGAGCGTGCCGACGAGGGCGTACGACAGCAGGATGCCGGGTCCGGCGGTGGCGATACCGGAGCTGGACCCCACGAAGAGTCCGGCGCCGATGACACCGCCGATGGCGATCATCGAAAGATGCCGGTTCTTGAGTCCGGCCTGCAGCCCGGAGCCCTGGGCTCCGGGTTCTCCGTGCCCTCCGGGGTCGTTTCCGGGCTTGTTCATGGTCGGCTGCGAGGTCATGGAACGGATTTCCTTTGCGCCGGGGAGCTGTACTTCCGTACGAACCGCGCGCGCCGTGCGAACAGGGGTGTGTCGCGGCATGCCGGTGTACGGGGGGCTCGTACGAGCGGTGTACGGGCCGGTCCAGTGAATCGGAGGCGAACGGTGAGGAGAACCTTTGAATCCAGATTGTTACTTGAGGTTTTCCTGAGCTTCCGTAATGGGGCTCACATTTTCCTCGGGTTTTCCTGAGCGCCACCCCGCGCGCCTTCCCCGAAACACCCATGTCACACTCGTCCCATGCGCGTGTACCTCGGCTCGGACCATGCGGGCTACGAACTCAAGAACCACCTCGTCGAGTGGCTGAAGGAGGCGGGTCACGACCCCGTCGACTGCGGCCCGCACATCTACGACGCCCAGGACGACTACCCGCCCTTCTGCCTCCGGGCGGCGGAGCGCACGGCCGCCGACCCCGACGCCCTCGGTGTCGTCATCGGCGGCTCGGGCAACGGCGAGCAGATCGCGGCGAACAAGGTCAAGGGCGTCCGCGCGGCCCTCGCCTGGAGCGAGGAGACGGCCTCCCTGGGCCGTCAGCACAACAACGCGAACGTCGTCGCCGTGGGCGCGCGCATGCACTCGCAGGACGAGGCGACGAAGTTCGTGGAGACCTTCCTCGCCACCCCGTTCTCCGGTGACGAACGTCACATCCGCCGGATCGACATGCTCTCGGCCTACGAAACGACCGGCGACCTGCCCCCGATCCCGCCGCACCACCCGCAGCAGTAAGCCACGGGGCGGCCCCCGGGGCCGCTCGTGCGCGGGCCGACCCGTCCGCCGCGTCCGCGGGGCTCAATGCCCGAGCCCCGCGCACGAGGACGGGCCGGAGCCCCCCGACCTTATTGATCTCGGCTTCCCGAGGTGCGGAAGCGGGCCGGGCGCCGGGTCGGCGAGAGGGCGACGATCACAGGAGAACCCATGCCGGAAGGCCACACCATTCACCGGCTGGCCCAGGACTACGGCACCGCCTTCCTCGGCGCGAGACCGCGCGTCACCAGCCCCCAGGGCAAGTTCGCCTCCGCCGCCGATCTCCTCACCGGCGCGGAGCTCACCCGCACGGAAGCCCACGGCAAGCACCTCTTCCTCGGCTTCCGCGACACCGACTGGATCCACATCCACCTCGGCCTCTTCGGCAAGGTCACCTTCGGCCCGGCCCCCGCACCGCCCCCCACCGACACCGTCCGCCTCCGCCTGGCGAACGACACCACCTACGTGGACCTCCGCGGTCCGACCACCTGCGCCCTCATCACACCCCCGGAGAAGCGGGCGATACACGACCGCCTCGGCCCGGACCCGCTGCGCGACGACGCCGACCCGGACACCGCGTACCGCCGCATCAGCCGCAGCCGCACCACGATCGCGGCCCTGCTCATGGACCAGAAGGTCATCGCCGGCGTGGGGAACGTCTACCGCGCGGAGGTCCTGTTCCGGCACCGCATCGACCCGTACCGGCCCGGCAAGGACATCACCCCCGCCGAGTGGCACGCGATCTGGACCGACCTCGTGGAGCTCATGCACGAGGGCGTGCGCAACAACCGCATCGACACCGTCCGCCCGGAGCACACCCCGGAGGCGATGGGCCGCCCGCCCCGCGTGGACGACCACGGCGGTGAGGTGTACGTCTACCGCAGGGCCAACCTGCCCTGCCACCTCTGCGGAGGCGAGATCCGCACGGCCGATCTCGCCGCCCGCAACCTCTTCTGGTGCCCGGCCTGCCAACGTCCCTGAGCACGCCCGGACATCAGAACCCGTGGGGCAGCCACGGCGGCACCCCCACCCCGAACCCGAGCGACGCCTCCGCCAGCGCCCCGCGCCGCAGCTCCCGCACCCGCCCCGCCGCCCCCAGCGAGGCCAGTGACACCCCGCCGAGATACGCCGCGCCCAACTCCCGCACGGACAGGGCGACATCGGCCGGATCCGCCGTACGCTCGCAGGACGCCCCCTTGGCGTCCCCGCTCAGCCGCCAACGCCCGGTGTTCCAGGGGCAGAACGCGTCCTCCACCTCGAACACCACATCCACCGGCGCCTGATACGTCCGCGCCTGCAACGCGGCCCCCACCTCCACCGGCCGCACGTACAGGGCGTCCCGCAGCCGCACATCGCACCGCCGCGGGTCGGACACCAGGTACTGCCAGGTGTCGTCCACTGGCCGGCCCCGCAGGGTGAGCGTCGAGGTCAGGTCGATCCCGAACAGGAACCGCCACAGCGCCGCGTCCGCCGCCGGGTCCAGCGCGGCCGAATCCTCCAGGATCACCGAGCCGTTGGGCCCGGAGGGCTCCCAGCTCGGCTTGACGCGGAAGCGCGCGAACCCGGCCGCCTCCCCGTCCCGCTCGGCGAGGACGCACTGAAGGGGCGACGCCCCGCCCCGCTCGCTCTCCGGATCGAGCACCCCGAGCCGCTCCCACCCCGGCCGCCGCTCCAGCATCCCCGGCCGCTGCGGGACCAGCCGGGCGTACAGCGCCTCGCACACGTCGAGCACATCGGCCGGCGCCGCGTACCGCACCCGTACCTCGTCCGTGCCCTCCGGCACCGACAGCCGCACCCGGCTCGTGTCGATCTCGGCCTGCACCGAAGAGGTCGCGCCGCCGTACCCGAACCGCCCGTAGATCGCCGGCTCGGACGCCGTCAGCACGGCCAGCGGCTCGCCCCACGCGCGCACGTCGTCCAGCTGCCGGCGCATCATCGAGGTCAGGATCCCCCGCCGGCGATGCGTGGCGGCCACGCTGACCATCGTGACGCCCGCGGCCGGCAGGGACGCGCCGCCGGGCACGGTCAGCCGGAAGCTGAACGCCCCGGCCGTCCCCACGCACTCGTCCCCGTCCCAGACACCGAGTGAACGGTCGAACTCGGTCAGGGAGTGCCACAATTCCCGCTCCTCGGCGGCCTCCGGCACCCCTCCGAACCCGCGGACCAGGGTGTCGTACCACTTGTCCCAATCGTCCCGCTGAAGGACCCGCAGGTCGGTCGGAGTGCCGTTCGCGTGAGTCGCCATGAGCCATGCCTACCAGGGCGTTGCGGGACGGGCGAGGCAATTTCTCCCGGGCGGCGACGGCGGGGCGCGCGGTGAAGTTCACTGTGAAGTCGGCCCTCGGACGGGGGACAAGTGGGACCTCCCGTGCCAAGGGGCTGGTCCGATGGATAGGGTCCCGAACTAATGGCATCAGGACGAGAGCGGCGCTCGGCAGCCGACACGTTCACGGCCCGGTTGAAGAAGCAGTGGCACCGGGTCCGCGTCGGCGTGCGCCGAGCCGCCGTGGACTACTTCCGGGGCAACGGCTCCGACTGGATCGCCCTGGCCGGTCTGCTCCTCATGGTTCCCGTGATCGCGGCGGCGACACTGACGAACTCGGTGTGGTTCTCACCCGCCGCACTGGTCCTGCCCGTCGTCGTCGGCGGTCTGCTGCTGCGCCCGGCGAGCCTGCTAGGCCTGTACGCGGCGGCGGCGACGGCGCTGATCGTGGAGTCGGTGTGGCTCGGCCCGTACACCGAGGGCCCGTCGAGGGTCACCCCGGGCATCGTGCTCGTGGTCGCCGCCTGCGGCTTCTTCGGGCTGCTCCTGGCCCAGTTCCGCAGCCGGGTCGGCGTTCCCTGGCGGCGCGGCGGCACCATGCTCTTCGACCTGCGCGAACGCATCCGGGTGCAGAGCAAGCTGCCCGACCTGCCGGACGGCTGGCACCACGAGATGGCGCTGCGCCCGGCGGGCGGCCAGTCCTTCTCGGGCGACTTCGTGGTGGCGGCGCGCACCAACGGCGGCCGCACGCTCGAAGTCGTCCTCACCGACGTCTCCGGCAAGGGCATGGACGCGGGCTCCCGCGCCCTGCTGCTGTCCGGCGCGTTCGGCGGCCTCCTCGGCTCCCTCCCGCCGCACGCCTTCCTTCCGGCCGCGAACGGCTATCTGCTCCGTCAGGACTGGGACGAGGGCTTCGCCACCTCCATCCACCTGGTCCTCGACCTGGACTCCGGCGACTACGAGCTCTACACGGCCGGCCATCCGCCGGGGCTCCAGCTCAGCGCCGGCAGCGGCCGCTGGGAGGAGAAGGCGGCCGAGGGACCGCTCCTCGGGGTGTACGACGGGGCCCAGTTCGACCCGGTGAAGGGCTCACTGCGCCCGGGCGACGTGCTGATGCTGTTCACCGACGGCCTGGTGGAGACCGCCGACCGCGACATCGTCGAGGGCATCGACCGCCTCACCGGCGAGGCCGACCGCTATGTCGCCGGCGGCTTCCACGGTGCCGCCTGGCACCTCATCGAGGCCGTGGCCAAGGACGTCAACGACGACCGGGCGCTGCTGCTCATCTGCCGCGAGGGCCCGACGGCCGCGGCCCGCTGAGGCACGCGGCACACTGGAGCAGTGACCGAGACACCTCGCATGACCCTGGACCAGGTGGAGGCCACCGCCCGCGCCGCGCACACCGGCCAGAGAGACAAGGCGGGACAGCCCTACGCCGAACACCTCCGGGCCGTGGCGGAGGGTGTTCGGGCCCGGGGCGGCGACGAGGAGCAGATCGCGGCGGCCTGGCTGCACGACGCGGTCGAGGACGACGCCCTGTCCGCGCAGTGGCTGCGCGACGCCGCGCTGAGCAGCCGTACCAAGGACATCGTCCTGGCGGTCACCAAGCGCGCGGGGGAGCCGCCCGAGGCGTACGCCGCGCGAATCCTCGCCACGCCCGGCGCGCTGCTGGTGAAGGAGGCGGACCTGGCGCACAACGCGGACCCGGCCCGCCTCGCGGTCCTCGACGAGGCGACCCGCACACGACTGACCGAGAAGTACGCGCGGATGCGCGCCCTTCTCGGTCTCGTCGGATGAACCCTGTCCCGTGGGTCAGGCGTTGACCTTCTCACGTTCGCGCTCGCGCCGCTCGGCGCCCTGGCGTTCGCGGGCCACCTCGGCGGCGTCCCGCTTGAAGGCCCATTCCATCTTCGGCTCCATCGCGAACCGGAAGACGCGCCGCACGGGCGCGGTGCACAGCACCGTCACGACGGCGGCGGCCAGGAGGGTCACGAGGACCTCACCGGCCGGGTGGTGCAGCCAGGACGCCTCGAACCAGCCCTGGTAGTCGCCGGCCTTCACCAGGAAGCCGTGCAGCAGGTAGCCGTAGAGCGTGCCGGCGCCGAGAGCGGTGAACCACATCTGGCGGCGCGGCACCCAGGCGAAGAAGCAGGCGGTCAGCACCAGCGAGCAGCCGAACATCGCGAGCACCATGACCGGGCCGGTCCACCACGGGGCACCCAGCTCCTGCGCGGCGTCACGGTGGTAGAACCACGCGGTGTTCATGCGCGGCACCGCCCACCAGCTGAAGGCCAGCGCGACGGCGAACACGGGCACCGACGCGATACGCACCGCACGTGTGCGCACCATGTGGAAGTGCTCGGGCTTCATCACCAGGCCCAGCACGAAGAACGGCAGGAACTGCAGGACGCGCTGGAGGTCCAGGTCGTCACCGATCTCCGGGGTGACGGTCGCGAGCATGGCCAGACCCAGCGCCAGGGGGAGCGGCCGGCGCACCAGGTTCCAGATGGGGGTGGTCAGGCGCCAGATGAACAGCGCGACCAGGAACCAGGTCAGGTACCACGGGTCGAGGAGGCTGATCTCCTGGTGCGGGTCGTTGTCGATGACCCGCTTGAAGAGCGGATAGGCCGTCTCGAAGATGATGTACGGCACGGCGACGCCGGTGATCAGGCGCTTGAGCCGGTCGGGCCGCATGTCGAAACTGCGGGAGAAGTAACCGGAGATGATGATGAACGCCGGCATGTGGAACGCGTAGACGACCTGGTACGCGGCCTCGAGTATCCGGCTGTCGCCCTTGAGGGGCTCCCAGGCGTGGCCCATGGCCACCAGCACGATCGCGAGGTACTTGGCGTTGTCGAAGAACGCGTCGCGCTGTCTGCCGTTCTGCTTCTTCTGCGTGCTCTGCGGCGAGCGCGGGCTCGGCACTCCGTCGGCCGGCGACTGTGCCGGGGGAAGTGGCGCCCTGCGGTCGCCGTTCGGTCGCAGCGAGTTCGTCACAGACCCTCCCACCAGGAGCTGGGGGAGACGATCCGGGACCTCGCTGCGCGTACGGGGGACGAGGCAGCGTGGAACATCTGAGGCACCCTAGCGTTCCCAGCAGCTATTCGTAAAACGCCGGAAGTGATTCCTGGCTATTCGCTCGGGTACCCCGGATTACGGGTAGTTGGCGTCACTGTCGGCGTGATGGCCAACACATGGTCCGCTGGCGGATTGCGTGCACCGCCTGGGTCCTGCTTGTCATGACACTTCCGGACTAAGCGGCCCATAAGACCAGCAGGCGACTCCGGTGGATTGTCCGCTTCGACCCTCTTCGGCCCCTGCGTGTACGCGTGTTGGTGAGGCTGTGGCGACAATTCGAATTAGCTGCGAACGCGTTGTGTGGAGATGGAAACGATACGGCCGAATTCCCTGTGCGGGTGGCTCGTCGAATTGCCGTGCGACCGACCGCCGTTGGCTCCGGGCGCACGGGTGGCGCGGACGATCGGGGGCGACACGGGCGTAGTCGATGTGTCACCGGCCGCATAGGCGGGCCACGTTGGTGGCACGATGGTTCTGGCGGGGGCGCGGGGTCGCGTCCCCGGGCCGGGAGTGCGGACCGACCGAGGGTGTGATCAGTTGTGGCCATTTCACTGTCTGTGGTGCTGCTGTTGGCGATCATCCTTGTGGTGTTGCTGAGAGGGGGATCCATCAAGGCAGGGCCGGCGATCGTGGCGATCCTCTTCGGCTTCTTCCTCGCCTCCACCGGCATGGCCCCGTCCATCAACCGGTTCCTGAACTCGATAGCGGAGACGATCAACTCCATCAGCTTCTGACCGGCCGGCCCACGAGCCCCGGCCTCGGCGCGCAGGCCGTGGAAGCGGGGGAGGACCGCCTCCTCGCGATCGGCGCGTGGCCGGGCAGTGGAGGCGTCCGAGGCCTCCACGCCCCCCGTCGCCGACGCGCCGCATCCCGGGCGGCCGCGCTCTCCCGGCCCGAAGCGGACCCCGGACCCACGTCCAGGCGCACGCCCCGCCGAGAACGCCCGGGGACCGGCACCATCACCTCCCGCCCCGCCACCACCGCCCCCCTTCGCCGTCCCGGCCCGATACGAGGGGGGCGGGAGCGCCTGGCCTGCGGTGACAGCCGACTGGGTATGGCTGCCTGGGCGGTCTTCGGCGATGAGGCCGCAGGGCGCGGGTCGTGATCAGCGGCCGGGGGCGGAAAACGGGGTGGTGACCATGGGCTACATGGCGATGACTGGCATGGCGGTCGTGTCCGTGGTGGCGGCCGCGGTGATCGTGCTGGTGCGCCGTGATCGGCGCCGGATGCCTGCCGGTCCCGAAGCGCGGCGCATCGAGGCGGTGGCTACGAGAGGCCTCCGCGATGCGCGTCGCCAGGCTCATGCCCATCAGCATTTCAACGATGCCGGCGGCATCAGCGCCCTGCGGGACCGTGACTCCGGTTCGTAGGGCACCGTCAAGCGTCGGGTCGGGACGAACCGGCTTGGACCGCTCAGGGGAAACACTCAGGGCCAGGCGGAGGAATGATCCTCCGCCTGGCCCTGAGCCATGAAGAGCGGGCGACGGGAATCGAACCCGCGTAGCTAGTTTGGAAGACTAGGGCTCTACCATTGAGCTACGCCCGCACAGCACGCGCCGCGGGTCGGGACGACCGCGGCACTGAAGGCATCGTAGCGGGTCGGCCCCCTCCGTCGCACACCGCATTCCCCTCGGGGACGACGCGGCACACAGCCTGTGGAAATGCGGCGGCCGCACCGTCGTGCGGCATGTACCCTACGTGTCGCACCAGACGGGGTGTGGCGCAGCTTGGTAGCGCGTCCGCTTTGGGAGCGGAAGGCCGTGGGTTCAAATCCCGCCACCCCGACCAGCCACCCGATCACCTCGTGTGATCGCCCATCCGATCGCTTCCGTGATCGCCTTTTGGGCGGTGTAGTCGCTGCCGTTACTATGCAAGCTGCACGCCCGTGTGTCTCATCGTCTGAAGTCCTCCGGGCGGCGAAATCCGCCGGGCCGCTCTGGCCCCGGCAGAAACCAAGAAGTCAGCCACAAGGAGACCGAACCGTGAAGAGCGCCGTGGAGACCCTGAACCCGACTCGGGTTCGGCTCACTGTCGAGGTGCCCTTCGAGGAGCTCAAGGACAGCCTCGACGCGGCGTACAAGAAGATCAACCAGCAGGTCACGGTGAAGGGCTTCCGCAAGGGCAAGGTCCCGGCCCGGGTCATCGACCAGCGGTTCGGTCGCGGTGCGGTTCTGGAGGAAGCGGTCAACGACGCGCTTCCCAAGTTCTACACCGACGCCGTCAACGAGGCCGAGCTCAGCGTGCTGGGCCAGCCCGAGGTCGACATCACGGAGCTGAAGGACGGCGAGACGCTGAACTTCACCGCCGAGGTCGACATCCGTCCGTCCATCGAGATTCCGGACTTCTCCGGGATCGAGGTCGAGGTCGACGCCGTCGAGGTCACCGACGAGGACGTCGACAAGGCCGTCGAGGAGCTGCGCGAGCGCTTCGCCTCCACCGCCCCGGTCGAGCGTGCCGCCGAGGACGGCGACGTCGTGACCATCGACCTGCGCGCCAAGGTCGACGGCGAGGTCCTCGAGGACGGTGTCGCCGACGGTGTCTCCTACACCATCGGCTCCGGCGAGCTGCTGGACGGCATCGACGACGCCGTGAAGGGCCTGGAGGCCGGTGGCGAGGCCACCTTCACCTCCGAGCTCAAGGGCGGCTCCGCCGCCGGCAAGGAGGCCGAGGTCACCGTCAAGGTCACCCAGGTCGCCAAGCGTGAACTGCCCGAGCTGGACGACGAGTTCGCGCAGCTCGCCTCCGAGTTCGACACCCTCGAGGAGCTGCGCGCGGACAGCCGCAAGCGCCTGGAGAACATGAAGCAGTACGACCAGGCCACGCAGGCCCAGGAGCGCGTCCTGGAGAAGCTGCTCGAGCTGGTCGAGGTCCCGGTCCCCGAGAAGCTGCTCGAGGACGAGATCAACACCCGCAAGCACAACCTCGAGCACCACCAGCTCGGCCAGATGGGCCTCGACCTCGCGAAGTACCTGGAGATCCAGGGCAAGAGCGAGGAGGAGTTCGACGCCGAGACCAAGGAAGCCGCGGTCAAGGGCATCAAGACCCAGTTCGTCCTCGACGAGCTGGTCAAGCAGGAGAAGCTGAACGTCAACCAGGAGGAGCTCACCGAGCACCTCATGCGGCGCGCGGCCTCCTCCGGCATGTCCCCCGACCAGTTCGCCCAGGCGGTCGTCGAGGGCGGCCAGGTTCCGCTCCTGGTCGGCGAGGTGGCTCGCGGCAAGGCCCTGGCCGTCGTGGTCGAGAAGGCCACGGTCAAGGACACCAACGGCGAGATCATCGACCTCGACGACGAAGAGGACGAGACCGAGTCCGCGGAGGCCTCCGCCGAGGAGACCCCGGCGGAGTCCGCCGAGGAGAAGACCGAGGGCTGATCCCCCGGGTAGAGCCGTGCAGACGGGCCCACGAGAGGCACAGTGCCTCTCGTGGGCCCGTTGCGTGGTGGCCTCAGGGGCGCGGGGAACCGCGCGGGCGACCACGACGCGCCCGCGGCCGCCGATGGACGGAACCACCCCGCCGAAGCCGCGCGGCGCTACGCCCCCGGCGAACACTCCCATCTCCGGGATTCCCCGAAGGGACCCGCGCGTTAGGGTCCATGAATACGAGGGCAGTGGAGTCCCCGAACGGCTCCTAGCCCCTAGGGAAACGTGAGACGGCCCGGCGCCGTCGTAAGACGAGCAGGTGGATACGTGACGAATCTGATGCCTTCAGCCGCCGGCGAGCCTTCCATCGGTGGTGGCCTCGGCGACCAGGTCTACAACCGGCTGCTCAACGAGCGGATCATCTTCCTCGGCCAGCCGGTCGACGACGACATCGCGAACAAGATCACCGCACAGCTGCTGCTCCTTGCCGCCGACCCGGACAAGGACATCTACCTGTACATCAACAGCCCCGGCGGTTCGATCACGGCCGGCATGGCGATCTACGACACCATGCAGTTCATCAAGAACGACGTGGTGACCATCGCCATGGGCCTCGCGGCCTCGATGGGCCAGTTCCTGCTCAGCGCGGGTACCCCCGGCAAGCGCTTCGCGCTGCCGAACGCCGAGATTCTGATCCACCAGCCTTCCGCCGGCCTCGCCGGTTCGGCCTCGGACATCAAGATCCACGCCGAGCGGCTGCTGCACACCAAGAAGCGCATGGCCGAGCTGACCTCGCAGCACACCGGCCAGACGGTCGAGCAGATCACCCGCGACTCGGACCGCGACCGCTGGTTCGACGCCTTCGAGGCCAAGGAGTACGGCCTCATCGACGACGTCATCCCCACGGCCGCCGGCATGCCGGGCGGCGGCGGCACCGGGGCCTGAGCGGTCCCCACGGGGCCTGTGGCGCCCCGTGAGGCCCACGGAGCCCTCCCGGGCCCCAGCGACCCCAGACAGCCCCAGCCGACCGCTTCAGCCCCTTTCAGGAGACACCGTGAACCAGTTCCCCGGCAGTGGGATCTACGACCGTATGCACGCCGTGCAGGACATGAACGCCTCGCAGGGCCGCTACACCGGCCCGCAGGCCGAGTCCCGCTACGTCATCCCGCGCTTCGTCGAGCGCACCTCGCAGGGCATCCGCGAGTACGACCCGTACGCGAAGCTCTTCGAGGAGCGCGTGATCTTCCTCGGCGTCCAGATCGACGACGCCTCCGCCAACGACGTCATGGCGCAGCTGCTGTGCCTGGAGTCGATGGACCCCGACCGTGACATCTCGGTCTACATCAACAGCCCCGGCGGCTCCTTCACGGCGCTCACGGCCATCTACGACACGATGCAGTACGTGAAGCCGGACATCCAGACGGTCTGCATGGGCCAGGCCGCCTCCGCCGCCGCCATCCTGCTGGCCGCCGGTACGCCGGGCAAGCGCATGGCCCTGCCGAACGCGCGCGTGCTGATCCACCAGCCGTACAGCGAGACCGGCCGCGGTCAGGTCTCCGACCTGGAGATCGCCGCCAACGAGATCCTGCGGATGCGCGCGCAGCTGGAGGAGATGCTGGCCAAGCACTCCACCACGCCGGTCGAGAAGATCCGCGAGGACATCGAGCGCGACAAGATCCTCACGGCCGAGGACGCGCTGAGCTACGGCCTGATCGACCAGATCATCACCACCCGGAAGATGGACAACTCGAGCCTGCGCTGACGCGAGAGGCTGTAACGTCTGCCGCCCCTTGGCACGGTTTGGCTCGGTTCACGTCAAAGCGAACCGCGCCAAGGGGGGCCCGAACGGGGGGCCCGGCAAGGTACCGTCGGACATAAGGCAGCACCAGGAGTCCGCTGGACGTCGCGTCCAGGAGTCTCCCAGGCGAAGGGGAAGCACACCGTGGCACGCATCGGTGACGGCGGCGATCTGCTCAAGTGCTCGTTCTGCGGCAAGAGCCAGAAGCAGGTCAAGAAGCTCATCGCAGGGCCCGGTGTCTACATCTGCGACGAGTGCATCGACCTCTGCAACGAGATCATCGAGGAAGAACTCGCGGAGACCAGTGAGGTCCGCTGGGAGGAACTCCCGAAGCCGCGCGAGATCTACGAGTTCCTCGAGGGCTACGTGGTCGGCCAGGAGGCCGCCAAGAAGGCCCTCTCCGTAGCGGTCTACAACCACTACAAGCGCGTCCAGGCCGGCGAGAACGGCGGAGGGAACGGCCGCGACGACGCCATCGAGTTGGCGAAGTCCAACATCCTGCTCCTCGGCCCCACGGGCTCCGGCAAGACCCTCCTCGCGCAGACCCTCGCGCGCATGCTGAACGTCCCCTTCGCGATCGCCGACGCCACGGCGCTGACCGAGGCCGGGTACGTCGGCGAGGACGTCGAGAACATCCTCCTCAAGCTGATCCAGGCGGCCGACTACGACGTCAAGAAGGCCGAGACCGGGATCATCTACATCGACGAGATCGACAAGGTCGCGAGGAAGAGTGAAAACCCCTCGATCACGCGCGACGTGTCGGGCGAGGGCGTCCAGCAGGCCCTGCTGAAGATCCTGGAGGGCACCACGGCCTCGGTCCCGCCGCAGGGCGGCCGCAAGCACCCCCACCAGGAGTTCATCCAGATCGACACGACGAACGTGCTGTTCATCGTGGGCGGTGCGTTCTCCGGACTGGAGAAGATCATCGAGTCCCGGGCCGGCGCCAAGGGCATCGGCTTCGGCGCGCAGATCCGCTCCAAGCGCGAGATGGAGTCCAAGGACCAGTTCCAGGAGGTCATGCCGGAGGACCTGGTCAAGTTCGGCATGATCCCCGAGTTCATCGGCCGCCTGCCGGTCATCACCTCGGTCCACAACCTCGACCGCGAGGCCCTGCTCCAGATCCTCGTCGAGCCGCGCAACGCGCTGGTGAAGCAGTACCAGCGCCTGTTCGAACTCGACGGCGTCGAGCTGGACTTCGAGCGTGAGGCCCTGGAAGCCATCGCCGACCAGGCCATCCTCCGCCAGACCGGCGCGCGCGGCCTGCGCGCCATCATGGAGGAAGTCCTCCAGGGCGTGATGTACGAGGTCCCGTCCCGCAAGGACGTGGCCAGGGTCGTCATCACGGCGGACGTCGTCCAGTCGAACGTCAACCCGACGCTGATTCCGCGGGATGCGCGGGGGCGGGGGCCGGGGGAGCAGAAGACGGCCTGATCACCCACTGCACGCGAAGGCGCCCGGCACTGCTGCCGGGCGCCTTTGTCGTGACCGCCGTCAGGCCGCGACGCGGATCTCCTTGCGGACCTTGGTCGTGAGGTCGATCGCCACGTCCTTGGTGACGCCCTGCGCCACCTCACCCGGCGACACGATGGCGAGGGTGCTGTAGTCGGCCCACGCGCAGAACCAGTTGACCTTCTCCTTCTTGGAGAGCCGGTCCTGGCCCTTGACCGACTGGCACTTCATGACCGCACCGTCGAGGTCGGCCGCCTCGGGCTCGCCCACCAGTTCGGGCTTGCCCGACCCGGTGGCGGACTCCTTGTCGGCCGACTTCTTGAAGTTGGCGAAGAAGAGGTCCAGCGTCGTCTCGGGGTCGGAGATCTCGCCGTAAGCACCGGCCACTGTAAGAGTCTTGGCCGTCGCCAGCTTCCCCGCCGACGCCGGGTCGTTCGGGTCGTAGTCGCTCATGTCCAGCGTGTTGTAGAGACCCGCCACGGACTTGGCGTTCTTGACGCCGCTCTTCTCCACCTCCGAGGTCGAGTCGCTGCCGGCGGTGGCTCCATCCTTCGTGGTGCGCTTGTACTCGCTGAGCACCGTCGCCGGAGTCGTCAGCTTGTGCGGCCCGTCGTCCTCCAGGGAACCCGCGCCACCGCCCCCGCCGATCACGAAGTACGCGCCCACGCCGATCGCCGCCACGAGGGCGACCGCGCCGATGATGAGGCCGGTCTTCTTCCCGCCGCCACCCGGCGCGGGCGGCTGGGGAACGTACTGCGGCTGCTGGCCATAGGGCGGCTGCTGGCCGTACGGGGCCTGCTGCGGCGGGACGCCCTGCGGGGCCTGCTGCGGGTAGCCGTAGCCGGGCTGGGGCGGAGGGGCCTGCTGGGGATAGCCGTAGCCGGGCTGGGGCGCCTGCGGCGGCTGGCCGTACGGGCCCGGCTGGCCGTACGGACCGGGCTGCTGGGGCTGCCCGCCGTACGGGCCCGGCTGGTTGTAACTCATGTTCTGGGTTCCCCTCCAGATGCTTATGTGTTCCGGACATCCTGGCGCAGACCCGCCGTGTGCATGGCATCGGGGCCCCCACCGTTACAAAGGAAACGCGTTTCGGGACGGGGTGGTGACACCTCTAAACTGACCCCCGTGACCGAGAACGCTCAGCAGCAGCCACCAGCGCCCAGCACCGACCTGCCGACCCAGTACGCGCCGGCCGACGTAGAGGGGCCGCTGTACGAGCGCTGGGTAGAGCGGGGTTACTTCGCCGCCGACGCCAAGAGCGAGAAGCCTGCGTACACCATCGTCATCCCGCCGCCGAACGTCACCGGTTCCCTCCACCTGGGCCATGCCTTCCAGCACACGCTCATGGACGCCCTCACGCGCCGCAAGCGCATGCAGGGCTACGAGTCGCTGTGGCTGCCGGGGATGGACCACGCCGGTATCGCCACCCAGAACAAGGTCGAGCAGCAGCTCGCCGACGAGGGCAAGTCCCGTCACGACCTGGGCCGCGAGGAGTTCGTCGAGCGCGTCTGGCAGTGGAAGGAGGAGTACGGCGGCAAGATCCTCGGCCAGATGCGGCGCCTCGGCGACGGCGTCGACTGGGACCGCGAGCGGTTCACGATGGACGAGGGCCTGTCCAAGGCCGTTCTCACCATCTTCAAGAAGCTCTACGACGACGAGCTGATCTACCGCGCCGAGCGCATCATCAACTGGTGCCCGCGCTGTCTGACGGCCATCTCCGACATCGAGGTGGAGTACCAGGAGGACGCCGGCGAGCTGGTCTCCATCCGGTACGGCGAGGGTGAGGACTCCCTCGTCGTCGCCACCACCCGCGCCGAGACGATGCTCGGCGACACCGCCGTCGCCGTCCACCCGGACGACGAGCGCTACAAGCACCTGCTCGGCAAGCAGATCAAGCTGCCGCTGACCGACCGGACGATTCCGGTCGTCGCCGACGAGCACGTCGACCCCGAGTTCGGCACCGGAGCCGTCAAGGTGACCCCGGCGCACGACCCGAACGACTTCGCCATCGGCCAGCGTCACGACCTGCCCGCCATGACGATCATGGACGAGCACGGCATCATCACCGTCCACGGCCCGTTCCTCGGCCTGGACCGCTACGAGGCCCGTTCGGCGGTCGTCGGCGCGCTCAAGGAGCAGGGCCGGATCGTCGCCGAGAAGCGCCCCTACATGCACTCGGTGGGCCACTGCTCGCGCTGCAAGACCACGGTCGAGCCGCGGCTGTCGATGCAGTGGTGGGTCAAGGTCGGTCCGCTCGCCAAGGCCGCCGGTGACGCGGTCCGCGACGGCCGGGTGAAGATCCACCCGCAGGAGATGTCGAAGCGCTACTTCGACTGGGTCGACAACATGCACGACTGGTGCATCTCGCGCCAGCTGTGGTGGGGTCACCGCATCCCGATCTGGTACGGCCCCGACGGCGAGGTCGTCTGTGTCGGCCCGGACGACGAGCCGCCCACCGGTGAGGGCTGGGTCCAGGACTCCGACGTCCTCGACACCTGGTTCTCCTCCGGCCTGTGGCCGTTCTCCACGCTCGGCTGGCCGGAGAAGACGCCGGACCTGGCGAAGTTCTATCCGACCGACGTGCTGCTGACCGGCCACGACATCATCTTCTTCTGGGTCGCCCGGATGATGATGTTCGGCCTCTACGCGATGGACGGCGAGGCCCCGTTCCACACCATCGCCCTCACCGGCCTGGTCCGGGACGAGTTCGGCAAGAAGATGTCGAAGTCGAACCCGAACGCCGTCGACCCGCTGGTCTGGATGGACGCCTACGGCTCCGACGCCGTCCGCTTCACGCTCGCCAACGGCGCCAACCCGGGCGCGGACGTGCCGATCGGCGAGGACTGGGTCAAGGCCTCCCGGAACTTCACCAACAAGATCTGGAACGCCACCCGCTTCGCCCTCATGAACGGCGCCACGATCGAGGGCCCGCTGCCGGACGCCTCCGAGATGTCCGCGGCGGACCGCTGGATCCTCTCGCGCCTGAACACCACGGTCGCCCAGGTCGACGCGTACTACGACGACTACCAGTTCGCCAAGCTCGCCGACGTGCTCTACCACTTCGCGTGGGACGAGGTCTTCGACTGGTACGTCGAGCTGTCCAAGACCACGTTCTTCGCGGGCGGCGAGCCGGCCAGGGTCTCCGGGCGGGTCCTCGGCGAGGTCCTGGACGTGATGCTGCGTCTGCTCCACCCGGTCATCCCCTTCGTCACGGACGCCCTGTGGACCACCCTGACCGGCGGCGAGTCCCTGGTCGTCGGCGAATGGCCCAAGGACTCCGGGTTCCGTGACAAGGCCGCCGAGCAGGAGATCGAGCTGGTCCAGCGGGTCATCACCGAGGTCCGCCGGTTCCGAAAGGACCAGGGACTGAAGGACGGCCAGAAGGTCCCGGCCCGCCTGGAGCTGACCGGCACCGCCCTGGCCCCCCACGAGGCCGCCATCCGCCAGCTGCTGCGCCTCCAGCCGGAGGGCGAGGACTTCACGGCCACCGCGACCCTCCCGGTCGCCGGCGCGGAGGTCGCGCTCGACCTCTCCGGCACGATCGACGTCGCGGCGGAGCGCAAGCGCCTGGCCAAGGACCTCGCGGCGGCCGAGAAGGAGAAGGCCCAGGCGAACGCCAAGCTCGGCAACGAGGCGTTCCTGGCGAAGGCACCCGACCACGTCGTCGACAAGATCCGCACCCGCCTCGCCAAGGCGGAGGAGGACATCGCCCGCATCCAGGCCCAGCTGGAGCGCCTGCCGCAGGCGTAGCCCGTTCGTATGGAGTGTGAGGCCCCCGGTGCCGTCAGGCCCGGGGGCCTCACGCGCACCGCGGGGGCGACGGCCTCGGGGGCGAGAGGACCGCGCGACCTGCCCCCACCGGCCCGCGGACACCGGACGACACAAACCACCCCCCACCGATGTCACCCCCGCTCCGTAGACTGGCCCCGTGAGCGAGCTCCCTCCAGACCCCAGCGCCGACGACCAGCCCGACCCCCTCAACGCCTTCGACGAGATCATCGCCGAGGAAACCACCCGCGACCCCGACCTCGCGGTCATCGAGGCCGGCAGCCGCACCCTGCGCACCCAGGGCGGCCCGCCCGACGCCGACATCCCCACCCGGCCGGCCGACCCCGAGGTCGACAAGGCCCTGCGCGAGGTCGAGACCGAGCTCGCCACCCGCTGGGGCGAGACCAAGCTGGAGCCCTCCGTCAGCCGTATCGCCGCGCTGATGGACGTGCTGGGGGAGCCCCAGCGGTCGTACCCGTCGATCCACATCACGGGGACGAACGGCAAGACCTCCACGGCCCGCATGATCGAGGCCCTGCTCGGCGCCTTCGAGCTGCGCACCGGCCGTTACACCTCGCCGCACGTGCAGTCGATCACCGAGCGCATCAGCCTCGACGGCGCCCCGATCGCGCCCGAGCGGTTCATCGAGACGTACCAGGACATCAAGCCGTACGTGGAGATGGTCGACGCCGCGCAGGAGTACCGGCTGTCCTTCTTCGAGGTGCTCACCGGCATGGCGTACGCGGCGTTCGCCGACGCGCCCGTGGACGTCGGTGTCGTCGAGGTCGGCATGGGCGGCTCCTGGGACGCCACGAACGTGATCGACGGGGACGTCGCCGTCATCACGCCGATAGACCTCGACCACACCGACCGGCTCGGCTCCACACACGCCGAGATCGCCACCGAGAAGGCCGGCATCATCAAGCAGGGTGCGACGGTCATCATGGCGCAGCAGCCGGTCGACGCCGCTCAGGTGCTGCTGAAGAAGGCCGTCGAGGTGGACGCGACCGTGGCCCGGGAGGGGCTGGAGTTCGGCGTCGTGGAGCGGCAGGTGGCCGTAGGCGGGCAGCTGGTGACGCTGCGCGGGCTCGGCGGCGAGTACCCCGAGGTGTATCTGCCCCTGCACGGCGCGCACCAGGCGCACAACGCGGCCGTCGCGCTCGCCGCCGTCGAGGCGTTCTTCGGCGTCGGCGCGCAGCGGGCCGACGCGCTGGACCTGGACACGGTCCGCAAGGCCTTCGCCGCCGTCGCCTCGCCGGGCCGGCTGGAGGTCGTGCGCAGGTCGCCGACGGTCGTGCTGGACGCCGCCCACAACCCGGCGGGCGCCCGGGCGGCGGCCGAGGCGATCGGAGAGGCCTTCCAGTTCAGCCGCCTCATCGGCGTGGTCGGCGCGAGCGGCGACAAGAACGTACGGGGGCTGCTGGAGGCCTTCGAGCCGGTGTTCGCCGAGGTCGTGGTCACGCAGAACTCCAGCCACCGCGCGATGGACGCCGACGAGCTCGCCGGTATCGCCGTGGAGGTGTTCGGCGAGGAGCGCGTCCAGGTCGAGCCACGGCTGCCCGACGCGCTGGAGGCCGCCATCACCCTGGCCGAGGAGGAGGGCGAGTTCTCCGGCGGCGGCGTGCTCGTCACCGGTTCCGTCATCACCGTCGGCGAGGCCCGACTGCTGCTGGGGAGGGGCTGAGTCCCGTGCGCACGCTCTGTTCTTCGACCCTGATCGGCGAGTTCTTCGTCATCGGGTTCGCCGGTCTGGTCGCCATGAAGAACCCCGACCTGTCCATGACGACCGTGTGGACGGTCAGCGGCATCGCGATGTTCCTGTGCCTGGTGCTGTGCGGCCTGGTGACGCGTCCGGGCGGGGTCGTCCTCGGCTGGGCGCTGCAGATCGCGCTCATCGCGTCGGGGTTCATCGTGCCGACCATGTTCTTCCTGGGCGCGATCTTCGCGGCGCTGTGGTGGGCGTCCGTGCACTACGGGCGGAAGGTGGACGAGGCGAAGGCGAGGTTCGCGGCCCAGGCGGGTTCCTCCACACCTGACGCTGCGTAACAGGGGCCCCGACACGCCGGGTAATCTCGTTCCACCGCAAGACCTTCACCCACAAGGAGCCCGTCGTGAGCCAGCGCACCCTCGTCCTCCTCAAGCCCGACGCCGTCCGTCGCGGCCTGACCGGCGAGATCATCAGCCGCATCGAGCGCAAGGCGGGCTGGACGATCACCGCGCTGGAGCTGCGCACCCTGGACCAGGACACGCTGGAGCAGCACTACGGCGAGCACAAGGGCAAGCCCTTCTACGAGCCGCTGGTGGAGTTCATGTCCTCCGGCCCGGTCGTGGCGCTGATCGTCGAGGGTGAGCGGGTCATCGAGGGTGTGCGCGCGCTCGCCGGCCCGACCGACCCGATCGCCGCGGCGCCCGGGTCCATCCGCGGTGACTTCGGTGTGATCGTCCGGGAGAACCTGATCCACGCCTCCGACTCCGAGGAGTCCGCCGAGCGCGAGGTGAAGATTTTCTTCCCCGGCCGGGCGTAGTCTGCGCACCTCACCAGCACATACCGCGAGTCCGGGGGCCAGGCCCCTGGGCTTTGCGGCATATGCGTGGCGATCGAGGGAACGATGGGCCCCGAACGCCCGTCTCCAGAAGCGAATGCGGTCGGCTTCTGCTGACAATGGCGGAGACCCTCCCGCAGTGTTCGCGAAGGCGCGTCTACGATGGAACCCTTCACGTCACAGCACCCACCTTTGCCTACCTGAAAAGCCCTCAAAAGCTACTGGGAAGGCCAGACGAATCCTGATGGGGAACTCAATGTCGTTCATCGGCCGTGACATGGCTGTCGACCTCGGGACCGCCAACACGCTGGTGTACGTCAGGGGTCGCGGGATCGTACTCAACGAGCCGTCCGTCGTCGCGATCAACACCAACACCGGTGGCATCCTCGCGGTCGGCGCCGAAGCGAAGAAGATGATCGGGCGCACGCCTGGCAACATCGTTGCCGTGCGTCCGCTGAAGGACGGCGTGATCGCCGACTTCGAGATCACCGAGCGGATGCTCCGCTACTTCATCCTGAAGATCCACAAGCGGAGGTATCTGGCTCGTCCGCGGGTCGTCGTCTGTGTGCCCTCGGGCATCACGGGCGTCGAGCGCCGCGCCGTCATCGAGGCGTCGTCCCAGGCCGGCGCCCGTCAGGTGCACATCATCGAGGAGCCCATGGCCGCGGCCATCGGCTCCGGCCTGCCGGTCCACGAGGCCACGGGCAACATGGTGGTGGACATCGGCGGCGGCACCACGGAGGTCGCGGTCATCTCCCTCGGCGGCATCGTCACCGCCCAGTCCATCCGTGTCGCGGGCGACGAACTGGACAACGCGATCATCCAGCACATCAAGAAGGAGTACTCCCTCCTGCTGGGTGAGCGCACGGCCGAGCAGATCAAGATCACGATCGGTTCGGCGTACGACCTCGACACCGACGAGCACACCGAAATCCGCGGCCGGGACCTCGTCTCGGGACTGCCGAAGACCGTGGTCATCTCCGCCGCCGAAGTCCGCAAGGCGATCGAGGAGCCGGTCAACGCGATCGTCGACGCCGTCAAGACGACCCTCGACAAATGCCCGCCGGAGCTGTCCGGCGACATCATGGACCGAGGAATCGTTCTGACCGGCGGTGGAGCGCTGCTGCGCGGTCTCGACGAGCGGCTGCGCCGGGAGACCGGCATGCCGATCCACATCGCCGAGGACCCGCTCGACAGCGTGGCGCTCGGATCCGGAAAGTGCGTCGAGGAGTTCGAGGCGCTCCAGCAGGTGCTGGACGCGCAGCCGCGCAGATGACATCACTCTTCGATTCCGCCGTACGGGACGATCTCCTCTCGTACGGCGGATCGTTGATATAGAGGCATAAGCTCCCACAAAGCAGCCCCTCGGGTTTCCCTGGGGCTTCCCGAATTCCTATGAGGAAGGGCACGGCCGCCGCACGTGAGGGACACACGAGAGAGCCGGCTGCTCCTGGTGCTGCTGATCGCCGTCGCATTCGCGTTGATCACGGTGGACATCCGCGGTGGGGAGGACTCGCCCGTCGACGGCGCCCGGCAGGGCGCGGCGACGGTCTTCGGCCCGATCGAGAGCGGCGTCTCGGCCGCGGTCGACCCGGTCGGCAACGCGGTCTCCGCCATCCGCGACTCCGGCGAACGGCACGACCGGCTCGCCATGCTGGAAAAGGAGAACGCGGCCCTGAAGGCGCGGCTCGGCAGCGACGACCGCAGCCGCAGCCGCCTCAAGCAGCTCGACAAGATGCTGAAGATCGCCGGCCGGGGCCAGTACGGCATCAAGGGCGCCGAGGTCATCGCCATCGGGGCCGCACAGGGCTTCTCCTGGACGATCACCATCGACGTCGGCGCCAAGGACGGCATCAAGCGCGACATGACCGTGCTGAACGGGGAGGGGCTCGTCGGCCGGGTCACCACCGTCGGCCCGAACACCGCCACGGTCCTGCTGGCCAGCGACCCCGACTTCACCGTCGGCACCCGCATGGAGTCCGGCGACGAGCTCGGCTTCGCCTCCGGTCAGGGCGACCGCCCGCTGCGCGTCGAACTCCTCAACGGCAAGGCCGAGGTGAAGAAGGGCGACCGCCTGGTCACCTTCGGCTCGCAGGCCGACCGGCCCTTCGTGCCCGGCGTGCCCGTCGGCGTGGTCTCCCGCGTCGACCCCTCCGGCGGCGGCCTGACCCGCACGCTCTACGTCACTCCGTACGTCGGTTTCACCAAGCTCGACATCGTCGGTGTCGTCGTCGAGGCGCCGAAGAAGGACCCGCGTGACACGGTCCTCCCGCCCAAGCCCAAGCCGACTCCCCGGCCGACGGTGACGGTGACCGTGACGCCGTCGGCCGAGGCGCCCGTGGACGGCCAGAATCAGCAAGAGCAGTAGGAGCTGTCACCCCATGCGCGTCAACCGGATCCTGCTCTCCTCCGCCCTGGTCGTCGTCGCCCTGGTGATCCAGGTGAGCGTCCTCGCCCGCCTCCACCTGCCGGGCGCGGTGCCCGACCTGCTGCTGCTCACCGTGCTCGGCCTCGCGCTGGTGTACGGGCATGTGGGCGGCGCCCTGGTCGGCTTCGGGGCGGGTCTGCTCGCCGACCTGGCCCCGCCCGCCGACCACGCCGCCGGGCGCTACGCCCTCGTGCTGTGCGTCATCGGCTACCTCGCGGGCCTCGTGAAGCCCGAGACCGGGCAGCTGAAGTCCGCGACCGGCCCCATGGTCGTGGTGGTCGCCGCCGCGATCGGCTCCACCCTGCTGTACGCCGGGGTCGGCGCCCTCGTCGGGGACACCGCCGCCCGCCACGTCGGCCTCGGCAGCCTGCTGTTCACGGCCGCCCTGTACGACCTGCTGCTCGCCCCGTTCGTCGTGCCCGGGATCATGGCCCTGGCCCGGCGCGCGGAGAACGATCCACTCGCCGAGACCGGCTCCGCCGGCAAGGCCACCGACATCTCCTCCGGCTGGCTCTCCGGCGGCACCGGACTGCGGATCGGCGGCCAGCGCAACGGGCTGCGTGTGAAGGCGGCCCGGGCACGGACGGCGCGGGCCGGGCGCATCAAGGGGGTCAAGCGGCTGTGACCGCAGGGAAGTTCACCCGAACGGACCGGTCCGGTAGGAACGCCGGCTCGGGGGCCCTTCGTTCCCCCCTCGTATCCGCACATCCGTACCCGGACGCACCGTCACATCCGCACAGCCGTACGCGCACCGAGAGGAGGAGGCAGCCGCAGTGACCAACATTCCCGAGACCGGCCGGAATCCACGGGTCCAGATCCGGCTCGTCGTCATCCAGGTCCTCGTTCTCTCCCTCCTGCTCACCCTCGGCGGGCGCCTGTGGTACCTCCAGATCCGTGAGGGCGCGGCCTACGCCAAGGAGGCGTCGGGCAACCACGTCCAGCAGGTCGTCGAGCCGGCCGTGCGCGGCTCCATCCTGGACGCGCGCGGTGTGGCCCTCGCGGACAACGAGACGCGGCTGGTGGTCTCCGCCTCCCGCACCGACCTGCTGAAGATGAAGGACGACGGCAAGGAAGTCCTCACCAAGCTCGCCGGGGTCCTGGGCATGACGCCCAAGGAGGTCCAGGCGAAGGTCCGGCTGTGCGACGCCAAGACGCCGCAGCCCTGCTGGAACGGCTCGCCCTACCAGCCCATCCCCATCACCGACGAGGCCACCGCCAAGCAGGCCCTGCAGATCCGCGAGCGCGCCGAGGACTTCCCCGGCATCACCGCCGAGCCGGAAGCCGTGCGCCGCTACCCGAGCCCGGGCAAGGCCAACACCGCCCAGGTCCTCGGCTACCTCTCGCCGGTCACCGACGAGGAGATCAAGAAGGCGCAGAACACCAACTCGCCGTACCTGCGCTCCGACCAGGTCGGCCGCTCCGGCCTGGAGCGCCAGTACGACAAGGCCCTGCGCGGCAAGGCCGGCGTCACCCGCTACGAGGTCGACAACCTCGGCCGCGTCATCGGCCAGGCCGAGGCCGACCCCGCCCACCCCGGCGACAACCTCGTCACCAGCATCGACGCCCGCGTCCAGCGCATCGCCGAGTACCAGCTGAACGAGGCCATGAAGGAGGCCCGCCGGCAGCACGACCGCAACACGGGCACGAACTACAAGGCGGACTCCGGAGCCGTCGTCGTCATGGAGGCCAAGACCGGCCGCGTCGTCGCCATGGCGTCGAACCCGACCTACGACCCGAACGCCTGGGTCGGCGGCATCTCCGCCAAGGACTACGCCAGGCTCACCGGCAAGAAGTCCAACTACCCGTTGCTCAACCGCGCCATCCAGGGCCAGTCGGCGCCCGGCTCCATCTTCAAGGTCATCCCGACGGCCGCCGCGGTCAACGCCGGCTACTCCTTCAACGGCCCCTACGACTGCTCCAGCTCGTACTCCATCGGTGGCCAGGTCTTCAAGAACTTCGAGTCCCAGAGCCACGGCCCGATCAGCCTCGGCCGCGCCCTTGAGGTCTCCTGCGACACCGTCTTCTACCGCCTCTCCCACGAGGAGTGGAAGCGCGACGGTGGCACCAAGCCGAAGAAGAACGCCCACGACTGGTTCTACAAGACAGCCCACCAGTTCGGCCTCGGCAAGGAGACCGGCATCGACCTCCCCAACGAGGTCACCGGCCGCGTCCCCGACCGCCAGTGGAAGCTGAACTACTGGAAGGCCAACAAGGACGCCTGGTGCCGCACCGGCAAGCGCAGCGGCAGCTACGCCGAGAAGATCGCCTACGAGAACTGTCTCGAGGGCAACCGCCTGCGCGCCGGTGACTCCGTCAACTACTCCATCGGCCAGGGCGACACGCTCGTCACGCCCATCCAGATGGCCACCATCTACTCGGCCATCTCCAACGGCGGCACCCTCTACAACCCCTCCGTCGGCAAGGCCGTCATCAGCGCCGACGGCAAGACCGTCACGCCGATCAAGCCCGAGTCGCACGGCAAGCTGCCCATGACGCGCAAGACGCGCGACGAGATAGACGAAGCCCTCGCGGGAGTCGCCACCCGCGGTACGGCCGCCTGGAGGTTCGGCGGCTGGCCGCAGGACAAGATCCCGATGCACGCCAAGACGGGTACGGCGGAGGTCTACGGCAAGCAGACGACCTCCTGGTTCGCCACGTACACCAAGGACTACTCGATCGTCATGACGATCTCCCAGGGTGGTACGGGCTCCGGTGCCTCCGGCCCCGCCGTGCGCAACATCTACAACGCGCTGTACGGCGTTTCCGAGGACGGCGCCATCGACTCCAAGAAGGCCCTCCTGCCGACCCCGCAGAAGACCCTGCCGAAGATCAAGACGGACGGCACCATCACGTCCCCGAAGGTCTCCAAGGACCCGGCCAAGGACCAGAAGGCCGACAAGAAGGACCCGAACGCCCCGGCCGACCCGCTCCAGCCCGCGACGACGGCCCCGCCGACGCCGGAGAACCGTGACACCCGAAGGCGGCGCCGCCGCCGGGGAAGCCGGAGGTGGCCGGCATGACCGGCGGTGTGAACAGTTTCCAGGTCTCCGGCTACGGGCCCGAGCGCTCCGGCTGGACGCGGCTGCTGGCCCGGGACTCGGTGGCGCGGCGGCTCGACTGGCCGATCGTGCTGTCGGCGCTGGCCCTGTCGCTGCTCGGCACGCTCCTGGTCTACTCCGCGACCCGCAACCGCACGGAGCTCAACCAGGGCGACCCGTACTTCTTCCTCGTCCGGCACCTGCTGAACACCGGCATCGGCCTGGCCCTGATGGCCGGCACGATCTGGCTCGGCCACCGCGGCCTGCGCACGGCCGTGCCGGTCCTGTACGGCTTCTCGCTGCTGCTGATCCTGCTGGTGCTGACCCCGCTCGGCTCCACGATCAACGGCGCCCACTCCTGGATCCAGCTGCCCGGCGGCTTCTCGCTCCAGCCCTCGGAGTTCGTAAAGGTCACGATCATCCTGGGCATGGCGATGCTGCTGGCGGCCAGGGTCGACGCGGGCGACAAGCAGTACCCCGACCACCGCACGGTCGTGCAGGCGCTGGCCCTGGCCGCCGTGCCGATGCTGATCGTGATGCTGATGCCCGACCTGGGGTCGGTCATGGTGATGGTCATCATCGTGCTCGGCGTGCTGCTCGCCTCCGGGGCGTCCAACCGGTGGGTGTTCGGCCTGCTCGGCACGGGCACCCTCGGCGCGGTCACCGTCTGGCAGCTCGGGATCCTCGACGAGTACCAGATCAACCGCTTCGCCGCCTTCGCCAACCCCGAGCTCGACCCGGCCGGCGTCGGCTACAACACCAACCAGGCCCGGATCGCCATCGGGTCCGGCGGGCTGACCGGCTCCGGCCTCTTCCACGGCTCGCAGACCACCGGCCAGTTCGTGCCCGAGCAGCAGACGGACTTCGTCTTCACGGTGGCGGGGGAGGAGCTGGGCTTCCTGGGCGGCGGCCTGATCATCGTCCTCCTCGGCATCGTCCTGTGGCGGGCCTGCCGTATCGCCCGGGAGACCACCGACCTGTACGGCACGATCGTGGCCGCGGGCATCGTCGCCTGGTTCGCCTTCCAGACGTTCGAGAACATCGGCATGACGCTCGGCATCATGCCGGTCACCGGTCTGCCGCTGCCGTTCGTGTCGTACGGCGGATCATCGATGTTCGCCGTGTGGATAGCGGTCGGGTTGTTGCAGTCGATCCGGGTGCAACGGCCGATGTCGGCCTAGCGGCCGGGACGGGGGGAGCGGAATGTCCGGCGAATACGTCGCCCATTGCCCGGTGAGCGAGGAGATGGTGAGTCATCTCCTCGCGCTGGCGGAGCTGGATCTGACCGACGGCGACGCCATCGAGGCGCGGATGCGCGAGGCCGGCTGGCCCGACTGGTCGCAGGCGGTGGGGGGACCGGCGTACCAGGACACCCCCGATGTCCCCGACGCCACCCACATCACCCCGCAGGGCCACTTCGTCACCTGCGACGGCGACGGCTCGCTCCATCTGCCCTTCGCCTACCTCTACAGCGTCGACGGCGGTCTGCTCGACGAGGACTGCTGGGGCGTGCTGCCCGGCTGGACCAGCGAGCAGGGCGCCTGGCGGCCGGAGTTCGACGCCCACTTCGCCACCGTGGTGGGGCGCTTCACCGAGCGGCTGGGTCTGCCGGACCATGACATCCGGCAGCCGAAATACGACACCCGGTACGTCAGCTGGCGCCGGGAGCACAACGTGCTGATGGTCGGCCAGGGCCCGGAGCCGCTGTCGTACCACCAGTTCGAGGACGCCCATGTGTACCTCGTCTCCCGGACGGCGAAGGACGCGCCGTTCCCGGACGGCGAGCAGCTGCGGGCCCTGCTGACGACCTGAGAGCCGCGCCCCCCGGGGTGCTCACCTCTGCTGTCCGGGCCGGTCGGCCACTAGATTTGACGCATGGCGGAGACGAAACGGGAGATCGAGCGCAAGTACGAATCCGTTGAGGGCGGGCTTCCCGACCTGACCGGAGCGGCCGGGGTCGCGGCCGTTGCCGACAGGGGTGTGTCCCACCTCGACGCCACCTACTACGACACCGCTGACGAACGCCTCGCCGCGTCGTCCGTCACCCTGCGCCGCCGCACCGGCGGTTCCGACGCGGGCTGGCACCTGAAGTTCCCGGTCGCCCCGGACGTCCGCGAGGAGATCCACGCCCCCCTCTCCGACACCCTCCCCGGCGAACTCGCCGCGCTGGTCCGCTCCCGCGTCCGCGACCGCGAACTGCTTCCGCTGGTCCGGCTGCGCTCCGACCGCGACGTCCGCCATCTGCTCGACGCCGACGGCCGGCTGCTCGCCGAGATGAGCGTGGACACCGTGCACGCCGAGCGGCTCACGGGCCGCGGCGGCACATCACGGTGGACCGAGATCGAGGTGGAGCTCGCCGACGGGACGGATCCGGCGGTGCTCGACAAGCTGGACAAGCGGCTGCGCAAGGCGGGCGTACGGCCCTCGGCGGCGTCCTCGAAGCTGGCCCGGGCCCTCCAGGAGACGGCACCGGTGCAGCGGCGGGTGCCCCCGCCCGCCGGGCGGCCGGTGACCGCCGGGGACCATGTGCTCGCCTATGTGCGCGCGCAGCGCGACGCGATCGTGGAGCTCGACCCCGCCGTCCGCCGGGACGCCGAGGACTCCGTGCACAGCATGCGCGTGGCCACCCGCCGGCTGCGCAGCACGTTCAAGTCGTTCGGGAACATCCTCGACCGGGAGGTCACCGGCCCCGTCGCCGACGAGCTGAAGTGGCTCGCCGGCGAGCTCGGCCTGGACCGGGACCGCGAGGTGCTGGCCGAGCGGCTGACGGCGGCCGTCGACGAGGTGCCCGCGGGCCTGGTCCGCGGCCCGGTCGCCGAGCGCCTGCGCTCCTGGTCGAGCGCCGAGCACGGCGGGGCACGCGGCCGCCTCCTGGGCGTGCTGGACTCCCGCCGCTACCTCGCCCTCCTCGACACCCTGGACGCGTTGATCGCGGACCCGCCGCTGCTGAAGGCGGCCGGAAAGAACCCGCGCAAGCCGATGGCCAAGGCCGTGCGCAAGGACTTCCGCAAGGTGTCCCGGCTGATCGGGCACGCCGCCGGCCTGGAGCCCGGCACCGACCGGGACGTCGCCCTGCACGAGGCGCGCAAGAAGGCCAAGCGCACCCGCTACGCGGCGGAGGCGGCCGAAGGCGTCCTCGGCAAGCCGGCCAAGGCCCTGGTCAAGTCCATGAAAGCGCTCCAGGACCTGCTCGGCGAACACCAGGACAGCGTGATGGCCCGGCAGACCCTCCGCGAGCTGTCGGCGGTCGCCCACGCGGCGGGGGAGAGCGCCTTCACCTACGGCCTCCTCCATGAACGCGAGGAGCGGCGGGCGGTGCGCGCGGAGGCCGAACTGCCCGGGTTCTGGGACGCGATCAAGGACGGTGCGGCGGACCTCTGACCTTCCGGCGTACGGAGGCCCCCCGCGATCGCGTTAGTCTGGATGGTCACCCCTGTCAGTTCAGTCCAGCTCACGAAGGTGCGCGACATGCCTGCCGAAGTCGCTGCGTCGGTCTTCCCGCAGCTCGAAGCTCTGCTCCCGCATGTGCAGAAGCCGATCCAGTACGTCGGCGGAGAGCTCAACTCCACGGTCAAGGACTGGGACTCCTGTGACGTCCGCTGGGCGCTCATGTACCCGGACGCCTACGAGGTCGGTCTGCCCAACCAGGGCGTCATGATCCTCTACGAGGTGCTCAACGAGCAGCAGGGCGTCCTCGCCGAGCGCACGTACAGCGTGTGGCCCGACCTCGAGGAGCTCATGCGGGAGCACCACGTCCCGCAGTTCACGGTGGACAGCCACCGGCCGGTGAAGGCCTTCGACGTGTTCGGCCTGTCCTTCTCCACGGAGCTCGGCTACACCAACATGCTGGCCGCCCTCGACCTGGCCGGCATCCCGCTGGAGGCCAAGGACCGCGGCCTGGACGACCCGATCGTCCTGGCCGGCGGCCACGCGGCGTTCAACCCCGAGCCGATCGCCGACTTCATCGACTGCGCCGTGATCGGCGACGGCGAGCAGGCGGTCCTGGAGATCACCGCGATCGTGCGCGCCTGGAAGGCCGAGGGCCGTCCCGGAGGCCGCGAGGAGCTCCTCTTCCGGCTCGCGAAGACGGGCGGGGTGTACGTCCCCGGCTTCTACGACGTCGAGTACCTGCCCGACGGCCGGATCGCCCGTGTCGTGCCCAAGCGCAGCGGCGTGCCGTGGCGGGTCTCCAAGCACACCGTCATGGACCTCGACGAGTGGCCCTACCCCAAGCAGCCGCTCGTGCCGCTGGCCGAGACGGTCCACGAGCGCATGTCCGTGGAGATCTTCCGCGGCTGCACCCGCGGCTGCCGTTTCTGCCAGGCCGGCATGATCACGCGCCCCGTGCGCGAACGCTCCATCACCGGCATCGGCGACATGGTCGAGCAGGGCCTGAAGGCGACGGGCTTCGAGGAGGTCGGCCTGCTGTCGCTGTCCTCCGCGGACCACACGGAGATCGGCGACATCGCCAAGGGTCTCGCGGACCGCTACGAGGACGACAAGATCGGTCTGTCGCTGCCCTCCACCCGCGTGGACGCCTTCAACATCGACCTGGCGAACGAGCTGACCAGGAACGGCCGGCGTTCGGGCCTCACCTTCGCCCCCGAGGGCGGCTCGGAGCGCATCCGCAAGGTCATCAACAAGATGGTCTCGGAAGAGGACCTGATCCGCACGGTCGCCACGGCGTACGGCAACGGCTGGCGCCAGGTGAAGCTGTACTTCATGTGCGGCCTGCCGACGGAGACCGACGACGACGTCCTCCAGATCGCCGACATGGCGACGAAGGTCATCGCCAAGGGCCGCGAGGTCTCCCGCTCCAACGACATCCGCTGCACGGTCTCCATCGGCGGCTTCGTCCCCAAGCCCCACACGCCCTTCCAGTGGGCACCGCAGCTCTCCGCCGAAGAGACGGACGCCCGGCTGCAGAAGCTGCGGGACAAGATCCGCGGCGACAAGAAGTACGGCCGTTCCATCGGCTTCCGCTACCACGACGGCAAGCCCGGCATCGTCGAGGGCCTGCTCTCCCGGGGCGACCGCCGCATCGGCGCGGTCATCCGCGCGGTGTACGACGACGGCGGCCGCTTCGACGGCTGGCGCGAGCACTTCTCGTACGACCGCTGGATGCAATGCGCCGACAAGGCCCTGGCCCCCTTCGGTGTCGACGTCGACTGGTACACCACCCGTGAGCGCACCTACGAGGAGGTCCTCCCCTGGGACCACCTCGACTCCGGCCTGGACAAGGACTGGCTCTGGGAGGACTGGCAGGACGCCCTCGACGAGACCGAGGTCGACGACTGCCGCTGGACGCCGTGCTTCGACTGCGGGGTGTGCCCGCAGATGGACACCCAGATCCAGATCGGCCCGACGGGCAAGAAGCTGCTGCCCCTGACGGTGAAGAACGCGGCGCCGGCGCCGAGCGGGCACCAGCACTGAGTGAGTGACGCCCCCGGCGAGTGACCGCCCGCGCCCCTGCTGAAGCAGTGGCTGCACTGCGGTCACTCGCCGCCGAGCGGCAGTGAGGTCGATCCGCGGTCGCTCAGCGCAACAGTTCGCAGATCTTGAACAGCAGCATCGTGAAAAGGCCGGGCGTACTCCCGCGGCTCACGCCCATGGTCTGGCAACGCGGGCCCCTGCCCCCCGTCCCGCCTCACGCGCGGCGCCCGGGAGGTGAGAGGCCCGTTCTGTGGGGGACCCGCTGAGCAGGCCGGGTTGGTGACGCTCCCCCGGGGGGCCGACTCGGTCAGGTTCCCCCAGTTCAGACTGTGTGCTGGGGGAGCCGTCAGATCAGGCGGCCCTCCTCGCAGACCCGCCGGGCCACCTCGCGGAGCTTGACGTTGTTCTCCTGCGAGTAGCGGCGCAGCACGTCGAAGGCCTGCTCCTCGGTGAGGCGGTGGCCGCCCATGAGGATGCCCATGGCCTCGCCGATGACGTGGCGCGTGCTCATGGCCTGCTGCATCTGGGCGTGGCTGCGGGCGCTGGAGAAGGCGACCGCCGCGTGCGAGGCCAGCAGCCAGCCGGCGGTCTCGCTGTCCTCGGTGAAGGACCCCGGGTGGCGCGAGTAGAGGTCGAGCGCGCCCAGATCCTCGTCCTCGGTGTACAGCAGGAAGCCCATCATGCTGCCCACGCCCAGGTCCTGCGCCTCGCGGGCGTACGCGGGCCAGCGGGGCTGCTCGGCGCCGAAGTCGGCGATGCGGAACACGCGCTCCGCTGTACCGGAGCGGGCCGCGTCGAAGCAGGGGCCCTCCCCGAGGCGCTCCTGGAGCCGGTCGCTCTCGACGACCAGGTCGTGGGTGGGTGCCAGGGTCTCCACGCGGGTGCCGTGGAGCAGGAGGATGCCGGCCGCGTCGCACCCGGCCACGTGCTCCGTGGCGGCCCGGGTGATGTGCTCGAGCGTGGCACCGACCGACTCCTGGGCGAGCAGGGCACGCGCCATGGAGGCCATCTCCTGTGCGAACACGCGCCAGTCCACTGTCGTCCTCCTCGGTCGGCGGCCGGGCATGGGTTCCTTCTGCCACGGTGCCACGGGTCGCACACCCCGGGTCTCCTCACATCGCGGGCTTCGGCCAGGTGAGCCACGCCCTTGTGGTATCTATCGAGATTCGATAGATTTCCATCGTGACTCGATCGAAGGAGTGGTGATGGGGAAGCTGGCCGTGGGGGCTTTGCGTGGGGTGCTCGTGGTGCTGCTCGCGGGGTCGTTGTTCGTCCAGGGGGTGATGGTGCCGCTGCTGGCCGTCGACATGAACGGCCTCAAACCGGAGTACGCGTATCTGCGCACCCCGATCCTC
This sequence comes from Streptomyces sp. NPDC043685, assembly GCF_056436585.1. Taxonomy (NCBI): domain Bacteria; kingdom Bacillati; phylum Actinomycetota; class Actinomycetes; order Kitasatosporales; family Streptomycetaceae; genus Streptomyces; species Streptomyces sp. NPDC043685. The sequence goes on from NZ_JBWKCH010000002.1 coordinate 488,725, forward strand.
GTGATCATCGTCCTCGGCGTCGGGACCGCCCAGGTCGTCGTGGTGTGCGTGTGGCGGCTGGTGACGATGGTTCGCCGCGGGACGGTGTTCTCCACCGCCGCCTTCCGCTACGTGCACATCGTGATCGGCGCGTTCGTGGCGGCCGCCCTGCTGGTCTTCGCGCTCGCGGTCGTGCTCGCGCCGGGCGAGGCCGTGGCCCCGGGGGTGGTCCTGCTGCTGTGCGGGGTCGTCGTGGCCGTGCTGGGCGTCGCGCTGGTCGTGCTCGTGCTGCGGATGCTGCTGGCGCAGGCCGTGGCACGCGACATCGAGGCGGCCCGGATGCGGGCCGAGCTGGAAGAGGTCATCTGATGCCGATCGCCGTCGACATCGACGTGATGCTGGCCAAACGGAAGATGTCCGTGGGGGAACTGGCGGAACGCGTCGGCATCACCCCCGCCAACCTGGCGGTCCTCAAGAACGGCCGAGCCAAGGCGGTCCGCTTCTCCACCCTCGCCGCGCTGTGCGAGGTGCTGGAGTGCCAGCCGGGGGATCTGCTGCGCTGGGAGTCCGACGGGGCGCCGGACGCGACAATGCCCTGATGGACAACGTCAGCATCCGCCCGGCCCGCCCGGCCGAACTGACCGCCGTGGCCGCCCTGCGGTGGCAGTGGCTCGTCGAGAACGGCTCCGAGGACGCCGGCGAACGCGAGGCCTTCTCACGGCACTTCGTCACCTGGGCACAGGAGAACGCCGGATCCCACCGCTGCATGGTCCTCGTCCGCGACGAGCGGGTCATCGGCATGGCCTGGCTCGCGGTGGTGCAGCGGGTGCCCACGCCCCGGGCGCCGCGGCGCGCCTCCGGTGACCTGCAGTGCGTGTACGTCGTACCCGAGGCGCGCGACGGTGGCCTGGGCGGGCGGCTCATCCGGGCCGTCCTGGAGGGAGCCCGCGAGCTGGGTCTGGAACGGGTGACCGTGCACTCCAGCCCGCGTGCCGTCCCCGCGTACGCCCGCAGCGGCTTCCAGGGGTCGCCCCGGCTGCTCCAGGCGCAGGTCACGCGCGTGTGAGCCGTATGATCACGCGGCCGAGCGGAGAAGTGCGGGAGAACGGGGCGGGACTGTGCGGGGCTGCATCCGGACGGGGCGCTGAGGCGTCTACGACGGTATGGATCTGGAGAAGCACCCCCGCGAGAGTTCCGGCACGCGGGCCGATCAGTACCCGCGGCGGGCCGAGCCGCCTGTCCCACGGGAGCCCGAGGCGCCCGGGGGATGCCTCGCCGTCGCGATCCGGATCCCCGTGCGGATCATCGTGCTCGTGCTCGTCGTCCCCGTGCGGATGCTGTGGGACGCGCTCGTCGTGACCGGGCGGTTCCTGAACGACGCGCTGCTCCGGCCGCTCGGCCGCGCCCTGCTGTGGCTCGCCCGGGCGGTGTTCGTCTGGCCGTTCGTCGGGCTGTGGCGCTACGTCGTCGTCCCGGTGGGCAAGGCCCTCGGATGGCTCGGCCAGGTCCTCGTCGTCGTGCCGCTGCTGTGGCTCCACCGGTGTGTGCTGACCCCCGTGGGGCACGCGATCGCATGGGCCGCCCGGAGCCTCGGCGCCGCGCTCGGCTGGGTGTACGCGAGCCTGCTCACGCCCCTCGGGCACGCGCTGAGGTGGGTTCTGAAGGGGCTGGGTGGCGGTCTCGCCGCGCTCGGCATCGGCGTCTGGACGGTGGTGGCGTGGCTCGTGAGGTACCTCGCCGTCGTCCCCGCCCTCTGGCTGTACACCTGGGTGCTCACACCCGTCGGCCGCGCGGTCGCCTGGTGCGCCAAGGGGCTCGTGTGGCTGGTGAGCACGGTGGTCACGGCCATCGGCACGGGCCTCTACTGGACCGCCCGCCTCCTGCTGGTCCTGCCCGCGCTCGCCCTCTGGCGCTGGGTCCTGACCCCCGTCGGACGCGTGCTCGCCGTCATCGGCCGGGAGGTGTGGGACGCCCTCGGCCACGCCTGGCGTGTCGCCGGGCACCTCTCGCTCGTGGTCGGGCGCTTCCTCGGCACCCTCCTGCGGTGGATCTTCGTCGAACCGGTCCGCTGGGTGTACCGCACGGTGCTGACGCCCGTCGGCCACGCCGTGCGGGACACCGTGCTGCGCCCCGCCGCCGAAGCCGCGCGCGTCGCGGGGCGGGCCGCCCGGCAGGCCCTGGCCGCCGCGCGCGAGTCCGTGCGGCAGGCCCGTGCCGACGTCCGGCGGATGCTCTTCGGCGAGCCGCGACAGCCCCGGCCGGTCGACCGGAGGGAACCATCGCGGCACGAGGCACGTACTCTTGGTAGCAGTACGACCGCTCTCACGAAGGACTGAACGACACTGGGCAAGCGACAGCCCGAAGGCCCGCCGCCCGCACCCGCGGTGCAGCGCATCCGACTGCGTTACACCAAGCGCGGCCGCCTCCGGTTCACCAGCCACCGTGACTTCCAGCGCGCCTTCGAGCGTGCGTTGCGCCGTGCCGAGGTGCCGATGGCCTACTCGGCAGGCTTCACACCGCACCCGAAGGTGTCGTACGCCAATGCCGCACCCACCGGCACGGGCAGTGAGGCGGAATACCTGGAGATCGCGCTCACCGCGCCGCGCGACCCGGAGCAGCTCAGGGCCCTCCTCGACGAGTCGCTGCCCACCGGGCTCGACATCATCGAGGCGGTCGAGGCCCGCACCTCGGGACTCGCCGACCGGCTGACGGCTTCCGTCTGGGAGCTCCGGCTGGACGGGGTGCCGCAGGAGGAGGCCCGCCGCGCGGCGGACGCCTTCGACGCGGCCGAGACCGTCGAGGTCCAGCGCCTCGCCAAGAACGGCATACGCACGTTCGACGCCCGCTCCGCCGTCGCGAGCCTGGAGGTTCGCGGCCTCGAGGAAACGCACAGTTCGCAGGCTGATAGGCCGACCGACCAGCCCTGTGCGATACTGCGGCTGGTTGTTCGGCACGTGACGCCTGCCGTACGACCCGACGACGTCCTGTCCGGTCTCCGCGCCGTGGCCGACCTGGCGCCGCCGGTCCCCGCAGCGGTGACCAGGCTGGCGCAGGGGCTGTTCGATGAAGAGACCGGCACGGTGACCGACCCGCTCGCGCCCGACCGCGAGGCAGCCGAGGCCGACACAACGGCCGAACCGACTGCCACCGCGACGGCGCCGGCGTAAGGAAGGTCCCGCGAAGGGACGGACGTCGTAGCGCCGCCCTCGGACTCGGGAGCCACCTGGGTCGGGCAGCGCACCGACCAGAAGACTTTCGCCAGGCCGTGCGCATTCGGTGTACGGAACCGGCGAGACAGGACACAGAGAGCTCCCGTGCGGCGCCCGCGCCCCGGACGGCGGCGAACGCGCACAGCGCGCGCCGCGGACGTCACCGGCATCGCCGGACCAGGCGCGGCGCCCGGGAGCCTGACGGGAGACACGCCCGCATGCTCGAACCGACCGAACCCACAGAGTCCTCCACGGGCTCCGAACAGAACACCCCCAGCGACACGCTGCCGCCGCGCCGACGGCGCCGTGCCGCGTCCCGCCCGGCGGGCCCGCCCGCCGGTGCCTCCCCGGACGCGCCGGCGGAGACCGTCGCGCCGGCCATACCGGCCGCCGATGCGGACGAACTCGCGGCTGACACCGCGGCGGCCGACGAGGCCCAGGAAGCCACCGCCCGGACCCCCGAGGCCGTGGAGAGCGACGCGGACGCCGCGCCCGCCGGGCGCCCGCGGCGTCGCGCCGTGCGCCGCGCTTCCGCGCCGGCCGGCGCTCCGGCGGCCGCCGAGGCCGCCGAGACCGTGGTCCCGGCGACCACAGCCGACCCCGCCGCCTCCGAGGCGACCGATACGGCCGCTCCCGCCGAGCCGGCCGAGGCCGCCGTCCCCAAGCGCACCCGGCGCCGCGCCACCCGCACCGTCACCTCGCCCGTCGAGGCTTCGGCCGAGGCTGCCGAGGCGCCCGCCGCACCCGCCGAGGCCCGCGACCCGGAGCCGGCGGCCGTGACCGACGCCGCCACCGAGAGCGCCGAGGCCGCCGAAGAGGCCGCTCCGCGTCGGACTCGCCGACGTGCCTCACGACGGGCGTCCGCGCCCGCCGGGGCGCCTTCCGCCGTGGACGCGGCCGAGGGCAACGCCGAGGAGGCGAAGGCACCCGTGACCGAGAACCCCGCGGCCGAGCCCGCCCGCGCGCCCGAAGCCGCCGCTTCCGAGGCCCCCGCCGTCGAGACCGCGCCCGCCGACGAGGCCGCCGAACCGGCCGAAGAGGCCGGTCCGCGGCGCCGTCGCCGGGTCGTGCGCCGAGCCGCCGGCGGCTTCGCCGAGCCCGCCCAGCCCGCCAAGGGCACGCGGGCCTCCAAGGCCGCCGCCCGGTCCGCGAGCGAGGCCGACGGCGACAGCGAGCCGCCGTCGCGCCCGAGGCGGCCCGCCGTCGCGCTGTTCCAGGCGCCGGTCTTCACCGAGCCCCAGTTCCAGACGCCGGAGCGCGCCGCCGCCGCGGCTGCCGCCGAGGCCGTGGGAACGGTGGAGCCGCAGGAGCCGGAGGAGACCGAGGAGCCCGCGCCGATCGAGGTCCAGCGCGAGGAGCCGGCCGCCGGTTCGCGCCGCCGTCGCCGGCGCCGCGGAGCGAGCGACGAGCCCGAGGCCCCGGCCCCCGAGGCCGCCGATGACACCCCCGCCGACGAGGCCGAGGACGCCGACGAGTCCGCCGAGGACCAGGCCGACGGCGACGACCAGGACGAGTCCGACGGCAGCGGCTCGCGCCGCCGCCGTCGCCGGGGCGGCCGCCGCCGCAGGCGTGGCGAGTCGGCCGAGTCCGACGGCGAGGGCGGCGAGGACACCGAGTCCGAGCCGAGCGACGCGCAGGACACCGAGGACGGCGCCGAGGAGGACGACGAGGACTCCGAGGACGCCACCGACCGCGACGAGTCCGGGGGCGGCTCCAGCAGCAGCCGCCGGCGCCGTCGCCGCCGTCGCCGTGCCGGTGACTCCGGCACCGAGGCCGAGCCCTCCGACGACGACCCCGAGCGCACGGTCGTCAAGGTCCGCGAGCCCCGCCCCAAGGCCGAGCCGTCCGACGAGGTGCAGTCCATCAAGGGCTCGACCCGTCTGGAGGCCAAGAAGCAGCGCCGCCGCGAAGGCCGCGAGCAGGGCCGCCGGCGCGTGCCGATCATCACCGAGGCCGAGTTCCTGGCCCGCCGCGAGGCCGTCGAGCGCGTGATGGTCGTCCGCCAGCACGGCGACCGTACGCAGATCGGCGTCCTGGAGGACGGCGTGCTCGTCGAGCACTACGTCAACAAGGAGCAGTCGACCTCGTACGTCGGCAACGTCTACCTCGGCAAGGTGCAGAACGTACTGCCGTCGATGGAGGCCGCCTTCATCGACATCGGCAAGGGCCGCAACGCCGTGCTGTACGCCGGTGAGGTCAACTTCGAGGCGCTCGGCATGGCCAACGGGCCGCGCCGCATCGAGTCCGCCCTGAAGTCCGGGCAGTCCGTGCTCGTGCAGGTCACGAAGGACCCCATCGGGCACAAGGGCGCCCGTCTGACCAGCCAGGTCTCCCTGCCGGGCCGCTACCTCGTGTACGTGCCCGAGGGCTCCATGACCGGCATCAGCCGCAAGCTGCCCGACACCGAGCGGGCCCGGCTGAAGACGATCCTCAAGAAGATCGTCCCCGAGGACGCGGGCGTCATCGTGCGCACCGCCGCCGAGGGCGCGAGCGAGGACGAGCTGCGCCGGGACGTCGAGCGGTTGCAGCAGCAGTGGGAGGACATCCAGAAGAAGGCCAAGAGCGGCAACGCTCCGACGCTGCTGTACGGCGAGCCGGACATGACCGTCCGGGTCGTGCGCGACATCTTCAACGAGGACTTCTCCAAGGTCGTCGTCAGCGGTGACGAGGCCTGGTCGACGATCCACGGATACGTGTCGCACGTCGCGCCGGACCTGGCCGAGCGGCTGTCGAAGTGGACCTCCGAGGTCGACGTCTTCGCCACCTACCGGATCGACGAGCAGCTCGCCAAGGCCCTCGACCGCAAGGTGTGGCTGCCCAGCGGCGGCTCGCTGGTGATCGACCGGACCGAGGCGATGGTCGTCGTCGACGTCAACACCGGCAAGTTCACCGGCCAGGGCGGCAACCTCGAGGAGACCGTCACCAGGAACAACCTGGAGGCGGCCGAGGAGATCGTGCGCCAGCTGCGGCTGCGCGACCTCGGCGGCATCATCGTCATCGACTTCATCGACATGGTGCTGGAGTCCAACCGGGACCTGGTGCTGCGGCGCCTGCTGGAGTGCCTGGGCCGGGACCGTACCAAGCACCAGGTCGCCGAGGTGACCTCGCTGGGGCTCGTGCAGATGACCCGCAAGCGGGTCGGGCAGGGGCTGCTGGAGTCCTTCTCCGAGACCTGCGTCCACTGCAACGGGCGCGGTGTCATCGTGCACATGGAGCAGCCGACGGCCCCCGGTGGCGGCGGCAAGCGCAAGAAGCGCGCGCGTGCCGGTGCCGCCGAGCAGCCGCACCTCCACGAGGCCGCCGTCGAGACCGCCGAGGAGGAGGCCGAGACCGAGGCCGAGGTCGGAGCCGAGGTCGCCGAGCCGATCGCGCTGCCCGAGCCGTCCTTCGAGCCGGACGAGGAGCTGTACAGCAGCGCCGCCGAGGCGGAGGCAGCGGCCGGCCGCGGGCGCTCCCGTCGCCGGACGAGCCGGCGGGCGTCGGCTCCGGCGGGCTCCCCGCGCGGTGAGGCCGACGAGCCCAAGGCCGAGCAGGGCAGGGACCGGACCCGGCGCGGCAGGGGCAGGGCCGAGCAGGCCGAGGCCGAGGTGCCGACGGCCCAGGACGTGACCGCCGAGCAGGAGGTCGCCCGTCCGGTGCAGCCGGAACCGGCCGCCGAGGCGCAGGCCGAGCCGATGGCCGTGGAGGACCCGGTGGTCGAGGCGGCGCAGGCCGCTCCGAGCGCGCCGGCCGCTCCGGCCGAGGAGGCCGCGCCGAAGGGCCGTACCCGGCGGCGGGCCACCCGCAAGGCGTCCGCTCCTGCCGGTTCCCCGGCGGGTGCCGAGGCGGCGGTGGTGACGGTCGCCGAGACCGCGCCCGCGGTGTCCGAGTCCCCCGTGATGCCCGAGCCGGCCGCACAGGCCGAGCCGGCCGCCGAGGCACCCGCCGAGAGCGCCGCCCCGGCCCGTCCGAGGCGCCGGGCCGTGCGCAAGCCCACGGTGTCCACGGCGTCCGAGGAGACGGCCGTCGTGGTCGTCCCGTCGGCCGCGCCCGGGACGGTCTCCGAGGAGGCCGTGCCGGTGGAGGCCGCGCAGGCGCCCGCGTCCGACGGCGTCGTCACGGAGGAGGCCGCCGAGGAGTCGGCCCCCGCCAAGAAGACGGCCCGCAAGACGGCGAAGAAGGCCACGGCGAAGAAGGCCGCGACCACCAAGAAGACGACGGCGAAGAAGACCGCCGCCAAGAAGACGACGACGGCCAAGAAGGCGGCGAAGACCACCAAGACCACCGCCAAGAAGACCGCGTCGAAGAAGACCGTGGCGGCGGAGCAGTCGGCGTCCTCGACGTCGGCCGTCTCGGCCTCCACCGACGAGGGCTGACCGGCCTCGACGTCCCCGGGGCGTACGCGGACACCGCGTACGCCCCGGGGACGCGACCGGCGTGACCGGTCGCACAGGTGGCGGGCCCGGCTCGGTTTGACCCCTTCGGCCGCGGCCCCGTAACCTTGACCGTCGGCGTGTCGACTGACACGTCACATCCCCGTAAACCTCACCCTCCGGGCGCCGGGCGCCCAGGAGAGGCCGCTCGCTGATTCGGGCGGCTGGCCTGCGGGGGTGCCGTTTCCCGAGCGAGAGAGTGAGTCCGCGTGTACGCCATCGTGCGCAGCGGTGGTCGCCAGCACAAGGTTGCTGTCGGCGACATCGTTGAGGTTGACAAGATTTCCACTGCCAAGGTTGGCGACACGGTCGAGCTCTCGACCCTGCTCGTTGTCGACGGCGACGCCGTGACCAGCGACCCGTGGGTGCTGGCCGGCATCAAGGTCCAGGCCGAGGTCGTGGACCACCACAAGGGCCAGAAGATCGACATTCTGCGCTACAAGAACAAGACCGGTTACCGCCGGCGTCAGGGCCACCGCCAGCAGTACACGGCGATCAAGGTCACTGAGATCCCCGCGGCTGCGAAGTAAGGGACTGAGGAGAGATGGCACACAAGAAGGGCGCATCGTCCACCCGTAACGGTCGTGACTCCAACGCTCAGCGCCTCGGCGTGAAGCGCTTCGGCGGTCAGGTCGTCAACGCGGGTGAGATCCTGGTCCGCCAGCGTGGCACCCACTTCCACCCGGGCGCCGGTGTCGGCCGCGGCGGCGACGACACGCTGTTCGCCCTGGAGGCCGGTTCGGTGCAGTTCGGCACCCACCGTGGCCGTAAGGTCGTGAACATCGTTCCGGTCGCCTGATCGGAAGCTTTCGCGAGGCGGACCTCACTTCCCCCAGGGGAAGCGGGTCCGCCTTTCGCGTGTTACCCAAGAGACATTCCCGTAGTAACTGGAGGCACATCCCATGACCACCTTCGTGGACCGCGTCGAGCTGCATGTCGCCGCGGGTAGCGGAGGCCACGGCTGTGCCTCCGTCCACCGTGAGAAGTTCAAGCCGCTGGGCGGGCCGGACGGCGGCAACGGCGGGCGCGGCGGTGACGTGATCCTCACCGTCGACCAGTCGGTCACCACGCTGCTGGACTACCACCACTCCCCGCACCGCAAGGCCACCAACGGCAAGCCCGGCGAGGGCGGCAACCGCTCCGGCAAGGACGGCCAGGACCTCGTCCTGCCGGTGCCGGACGGCACGGTCGTGCTGGACAAGGCGGGCAACGTCCTCGCCGACCTGGTCGGCCACGGCACCTCCTACGTCGCCGCACAGGGCGGCCGGGGCGGCCTCGGCAACGCGGCGCTGGCCTCCGCGCGCCGCAAGGCGCCCGGGTTCGCGCTGCTCGGTGAGCCGGGAGACCTCCAGGAGGTCGTCCTGGAGCTGAAGACCGTCGCCGACGTGGCGCTCGTGGGGTACCCGAGCGCGGGCAAGTCGTCGCTGATCTCCGTGCTGAGCGCCGCCAAGCCGAAGATCGCCGACTACCCCTTCACCACGCTCGTGCCGAACCTCGGTGTCGTCACTGCCGGATCGACGGTCTACACGATCGCCGACGTGCCCGGGCTCATCCCCGGGGCGAGCCAGGGCAAGGGCCTGGGCCTGGAGTTCCTGCGGCACGTGGAGCGGTGCAGCGTGCTCGTGCACGTCCTGGACACCGCCACGCTGGAATCGGACCGCGACCCGGTCTCCGACCTCGACATCATCGAGGAGGAGCTGCGCCAGTACGGCGGGTTGGACAGGCGGCCGCGGGTCGTCGTCCTGAACAAGATCGACGTGCCGGACGGCAAGGACCTGGCCGAGATGGTGCGGCCCGACCTGGAGGCGCGCGGCTACCGCGTGTTCGAGGTGTCGGCCGTGGCGCACACGGGCCTGAAGGAGCTGTCGTACGCGCTCGCCGAGCTCGTGGCGCAGTCGCGGGCCGCGAAGCCGAAGGAAGAGGCCACCCGGATCGTGATCCGGCCCAAGGCCGTGGACGACACCGGCTTCACCGTGACGCAGGAGGCCGACGGCCTGTTCCGGGTGCGCGGCGAGAAGCCCGAACGCTGGGTGCGGCAGACCGACTTCAACAACGACGAGGCCGTCGGCTACCTCGCGGACCGGCTCAACCGGCTCGGTGTCGAGGAGGCGCTGATGAAGGCCGGGGCCCGGAGCGGCGACGGTGTCGCCATCGGCCCCGAGGAGAACGCGGTCGTCTTCGACTGGGAGCCGTCCGTCATGGCCGGGGCCGAGATGCTCGGCCGGCGTGGCGAGGACCACCGCCTCGAGGAGGCGCGGCCGGCCGCGCAGCGCCGCCGGGACCGGCAGGCCGAACGGGACGATGCGCAGCAGGAGTTCGACGACTTCGAGCCGTTCTGAGCGGTTTGAGTTAACGGAGAGCAAACGCGCAACGGGCTTCGGTGCAACCAAGTCGCCCGCAGGTGAGTCGTAGGGGGCGGGGCGGAACGGATCTTGTTCCTTTCCGCCCCGGAACCGCCCCGCGAATCACCGGAGTTCTCGTGTCCCAGTCCCTGAGCAAGCGCAGGCTCGGCCGAACGGCCGCGGCGGCCGTCGCCGTCGTCGCGGCCGTCGTCACCCCGACGGCCGCGCAGGCCGCCCCCGTCGCCGGGCCCGCGGCGGCGGGACTCCATGACGACTTCAACGCAGACGGTTACGCCGACCTCGCGGTGGCCGCCCCGAGCGCGAGCGTCGGCGGCCGGAAGGGCGCCGGCTACGTCGCCGTCGTCTACGGCTCGAAGAACGGGCTGAACGTGACGACGCGGCAGGTCCTCACCCAGAGCACGGCCGGCGTGCCCGGCGGCCCCGAGGCGGACGACGCGTTCGGCAGCGCGCTCACCACCGCCGACCTCGACCGTGACGGGTTCGCGGACCTGGTCGTCGGCGTGGGCGGCGAGGACACCGCCGACGGCGGCGCCGAGTCGGGTCTGGTCGAGGTGGTGTGGGGTGGCCCGAAGGGGCTGGCCGGCGGCGCCGCCCTGGCCACCGGGAAGGCGTACGACGGGCTCGGCGGGCAGGGACGGCTGGCCGTGGGGGACGTCGGCGGCGACGGCGCCGAGGACCTGGTGACCGTGGAGAACCAGTTCAACCTGCGGGTGCTGAACGGGCCGTTCGCCCGGGACGGTGCCACGGGCCACGGCGAGCAGATCGTCGAGGACGAGTTCGACAGCCGCGTCCTCGACCTCGCCACCGGTGACCTCAACGGCGACGGGATCACCGACGTCGCCGCCACCGAGAACGACGGCGACGAGTACGACGCCCGCAGGGTGGTGTACTGGCCGGGCGGCCGGCAGGGACTCTCCCCGTACACCACCGTGCAGGACGCCGACGGCGACCGGCTCCAGGGCGGTGAGAATCTCGCCGTCGGCGACGTCGACCAGGACGGCTTCGACGACATCGTGGTCGGCCGGGCCGTCGACGGGTACGACAGCGACCTCGACACGCCCGCCGCCAGGGGCGGCCGCGTCACCTGGATACCGGGCGGGGCCGGCGGAGCCGACGGCACCCGGGCCAGGCACCTCAATCAGGACAGCCCCGGCGTGCCCGGCTCCGCGGAGAAGGGCGACGGCTTCGGGACGGACGTCCAGATCGCCGACGTCACCGGTGACGGCCACCCGGACGTGGTGACCGGCCTGCCCGGCGAGGACCTGGGCACGGTGTCCGGTGCGGGCGCGGTCGTGGTGCTGCGCGGCACGGCGGACGGCCTCACCGGCGCGGGCGCCCGGGTCGTCACGCAGAACACGCCCGACGTGCCGGGCGTCGCCGAGACGAACGACGCGTTCGGCAGGGCCGTGCACCTCGCGGACGCGAACGGGGACCGCCTGGCCGATCTGGCCGCCGGTGCGCCGGGGGAGAACGGCGACGCCGGAGTGGTGTGGTCCTTCAGGTCGGGCCCCACGACCGTCGTGAGCCCGGACGCCACCACGGCCTTCGGCAACACCCTGCTCGGCACGACCGCCACAGGCGCACGGCTGGGCACCGGCTTCGCTCACTGATCACCTGTCAGACTCGCCCCGGCAACGGCTTGTTCCGAGGCTGGCGGCGAGTCCCTCTCTGTCTGCTTAGTTGTCATGTACGTGCACCCCGGCGTTCAGCGGGCGGACCGCCCGCGAGCGTGAAGCTTCCCCGTGTCCAAGTGGCCAGCGAGGTAAGGGAGTCAGCGATGACCGGAGCAGCATCCCCCGAACGGCGCCGCTTTCTGACCGCCGGTGCCGCGGTGCTCGGCGCCGCGGCCTCCGCCCAGCTGTGGCTCCCGGCAGCCGCCCGCGCGGCCGAGACGCCGCTCCCGGACGGTGTGTTCAGCCTCGGCGTCTCCTCGGGCGATCCGCTGCCGGACGGCATCGTGCTGTGGACCAGACTCGCCCCCGACCCGCTGAACGGCGGCGGCATGCCCGACCGGGTCGTGCCGGTGGAGTGGCAGCTCGCGGAGGACTCCCGGTTCGGGAAGGTCGTGCGCCGGGGCACCGCCGAGGCCCGGCCCGAGTACGGGCACAGCGTTCACGTGGACGTACGCGGACTGCGCGCGGACCGCACCTACTGGTACCGCTTCCGCACCAGCGGGCAGCTCTCGCCCGTCGGCCGCACCCGTACCGCGCCCCACCCGCACCGCTCCGGCGGCTCCCTGCGTCTGGCCCTCGCCTCCTGCCAGAACTGGCAGCACGGCTACTTCACGCCATACGCGGACATGCTCGACCAGGACCCGGACGTCGTGGTGTTCGTCGGCGACTACATCTACGAGTCCACCCCCTCCGCGACGGCCCTGCGACGGCACGAGGGCACCGGCGAACCGGTCAGCCTCGTCCAGTACCGCAACAGGTACGCCCAGTACCGCACCGACCCGCACCTCGCGGCGATGCACGCGAACACGCCCTTCGTGGTGTCCTTCGACGACCACGAGGTGGACAACGACTTCGCCGGCGAGATCCCGCAGGACCCGGACAAGCAGCCGCACGACGCCTTCGTGGCCCGCCTGACCGCCGCGTACCAGGCGTTCTACGAGCACATGCCGGTCCGTGCCACCGCCGTCCCGAACGGCCCGCACATCAGGATGTACCGCCGCCTGGAGTTCGGCCGCCTGGCCCGGCTCAACGTCCTGGACACCCGGCAGTACCGCAGCGACCAGGCCACCAGCCAGGCCGGCGCCGAGGATCCGTCGCTGACGATGCTCGGCGCACGGCAGAAGCGGTGGCTGCTGAACGGGCTCCAGGACTCGCCCGCCCGCTGGAACCTCATCGCCTCCCAGATCATGATGGCCGAGACGGACCTCAAGGTCGGCGAGGGCAAGCTCTGGTTCTACGACGCCTGGGACGGCTACCAGGCCGAACGCAACGCGTTCCTGGAGAAGTTCCGGGAGGTCCGCAACCCCGTGGTGCTCTCCGGGGACCGGCACCTGACGATGATCAGCGACCTCAAGGAGGACTACGCCGATCCGGACTCCGAGGTCGTCGGCGCCGAGTTCGTCGGCACCTCCATCTCCAGCAACGGCGACCAGGACCAGGAGGCCTTCCGCAAGGAGTGGGACCCGCGGCGCCCGGACAACCCGCACTGGAAGCTGCTCGACGCGCACCGCGGCTACCACCTCTTCGACGTCCGCCGCGACGGCATCGACGCGCAGGTCAGGGTGGTCGACACCGTGCGGCGGCCGACGGCGGCCCCGAGCACCCTGGCCCGGCTGAGAGTCGAGGCCGGCCGGCCGGGCGTCGAGGTCGTCTGACCCCGGCCCGCGAGGCACCCTTGAGCCCGGGACGCGGCCAGGTCCCGGGCTCTTCGCCGTCCCGGGACGGGTGAGCGTGTGAGAAGTCCGACCCGATCTCGCGGCGTATCGCTCCCGCCGAGACCGAAATGCTGCGCAATCTTGACCGGGAATTCCGCGGCAATGCGCGGCGGGGCGCGCCGTATTCACGGCTCGGCCCCTGGAGAACGCCGCGGTCCCGCGCCCCGCGAACGTGAAGATGCGCACATCACGGGCCTCGGACCCGGCGAGGCGGGGCAGGGCGTGGTGCGCCGCACACCGTCAAAGCGCGTACCGTGCACGGGACATCGTCCGAGGAACCCATGAGGGTCCGTGGTCACCGCTGCCCGAGCGTCTCCGCTGCCGCTGAGCTTCTGTGCAGTTACTCACAGCGCATTTCCCGGGGCACGCACAGCCGTCTCACCAATCCCCAGGAGGGGGAGGTGAATGACAGGTTGCGCGCACATATGCGGCGGAGGTCGCTCACCTTGCATTGCGGTAACCACAAGTGGGACCATTTCGAAGTTCCCTGTCGCCCCAAGGTAGGTCACCTGTGTCCCAGCACATAGCCAAGCCCCGTACCACCGCAGTGATCCTGGCCGGTGGCACCGGCCAGCGCGTGGGTCTGTCGATCCCCAAGCAGCTGCTGAAGATCGCCGGCAAGGCAGTCATCGAGCACACGCTGACCACCTTCGAGAACACCGACTCGATCGACGACATCATCGTGCTGATGGCGCCGGGTTACGTGCCCGACATCGAGAAGATCGTCGCGAAGGCCGGCTTCAAGAAGGTCTCGAAGGTCATCGAGGGCGGCTCCACGAGGAACGAGACCACCGAGCGCGCCATCGCCGCGCTGAGCGAGGGGCTGGCCGAGGGCGAGGACGCCAACGTCCTCTTCCACGACGCCGTGCGCCCGCTGCTGTCGCAGCGCGTCATCGACGACTGCGTCACCGCGCTGGAGCGCTACGAGGCCGTCGACGTGGCCATCCCGTCCGCCGACACCATCATCGTCACGCGCACGCACGGCCAGGACGGCGAGTTCATCACCGAGATCCCGGACCGCTCCCGGCTGCGCCGCGGCCAGACGCCGCAGGCCTTCAAGCTGTCCACGATCAAGCGGGCCTACGAGGTCGCCGCCGGCGACCCCAACTTCCAGGCCACCGACGACTGCTCCGTCGTGCTCAAGTACCTGCCCGACGTGCCGATCCATGTCGTCGCGGGTGACGAGTACAACATGAAGGTCACCCAGCCCGTCGACGTCTTCATCGCCGACAAGCTCTTCCAGCTCGCCTCCACGGCCGCGCCCGAGCAGGTCTCCGAGGAGGCCTACCGCGAGCTGCTCACCGGCAAGACCATGGTCGTCTTCGGCGGCAGCTACGGCATCGGCAAGGACATCGCCGAGCTCGCCGAGTCCTACGGCGCCAAGGTCTACGCGCTGGGCCGCTCCACCACCGGCACCCACGTGGAGAACCCGGAGGAGGTCGACGACGCCCTGTCCAAGGCGTATGCCGAGACCGGCCGGATCGACTACGTCGTCAACACCGCCGGCGTGCTGCGCATAGGCAAGCTCGCCGAGACCGACAACGCCACCATCGAGGAGGCGCTGAAGGTCAACTACCTGGCCCCGGTGCAGATCGCCCGGTCCTCGTACAAGTACCTGTCCGAGACCAAGGGCCAGCTGCTGCTCTACACCTCCAGCAGCTACACCCGCGGCCGCGCCGAGTACAGCCTCTACTCCTCCACCAAGGCCGCCATGGTGAACCTCACCCAGGCCCTGTCCGACGAGTGGGCCGGTGACGGCGTCCGCGTCAACTGCATCAACCCCGAGCGCACCGCGACGCCCATGCGCACCAAGGCCTTCGGCCAGGAGCCCGCGGGTTCCCTGCTGTCCTCCGAGGCCGTGGCCCGTACGTCGCTCGACGTGCTGCTCTCCGAGCTGACCGGCCACGTCATCGACGTCCGCCAGCAGGACCCGACGGCCGGCGCGGCCCGGGCCTCCGGCTTCGAGCAGGCCCTGGCCACGGTGCTGGACCGGCAGGACGGCGTGTAATAATTGGCGCCAAATAGACTCAGGTAATTCAGGCCTCTGCGCCCTCCTGTTCACGGCTTTTGTCGGTGACAGGAGTGTTCGCAGGGGCCTGAATCCATACCGTCTCGCGAATATTCACAGACCAGCCGCATTCTCGAACCAAGACCGGCACACCCCTCCCAAGAGCAGGTTTCTCCGTGATATCCACCGCTATTCGCGTCGCCCGGGTGGGCAGCGCGGCCGAGCTGGCCGCGGCGGTCCTCATGGTGGCGGGCTTCCCCGCCCTCATGCTGGCCGCGCTCGTCCCGAGCGTTCCCGCCTTCGCGGCAGCGGCCGCCGTGACGTACCTGGCGGACCACTATCTGCACCGCAAGGGCAGCTACCTGATCAACCGCCTCGGCAAGGTGCGGGCCGGCCTGTCGATCCGCTTCCTGATCCGCCAGCTGCTCCTCATCCTGCTGCTGGCCCGGCTGTCCCTCGCGGACAACCTGATCTACTACGGGGCGATCGCCTGCTTCATCGCCTTCTACGGTCTTCAGGCCCCGCACGGCGCGCTGGTCCAGCTGATCCGCAACCGGCGCCGCATGCCGGTCGCCACCCGCAACGTCGACCTGGCCTCCCGCATCCGCATCCCGGACGCCCCGCCGCGCAGGCTGCTGCACCGCTCCGCCGAGAAGATGCTCCACCTCGACCTCGCGGCGGTCGTCGGCATCGTGGTGGCCGCTCAGGTGAAGATGTCCCTGATCGGCTTCATCGGCATCGGCCTCACGGTGGCCCTCGCCACCCTGTACGTCCTGACGCTCGTGCCGTTCGTGCGCGGCCGGAGGATCCCGCCGAACGCCGAGAAGGTCCTGGCCGCCGTCGACGACTGGCTGGGCGAGTACAAGCCGGAGACGGTCCTGTACTTCTCCGGTTCGAAGGACTCCGCCTACCAGGTCAACATGTGGCTCGACACCATGGAGAAGCTGGAGTCCAAGCCGCTGATCATCCTGCGCGAGCGGGCGATCCTGAACAATCTCGCGCCCACCACGGTCCCGGTCATCTGCGTGCCCGGAGGGGTGCACCTGATGAACATGGACCTGTCCACGGTGCGGGTCGCGCTCTACGCGGCCAACGTCGGCAAGAACATCCACATGCTGCGCGTGCCCACCATCAAGCACGTCTTCATCGGCCACGGCGACAGCGACAAGCTCGCCAGCGTCAACCCGTACAGCAAGGTCTACGACGAGGTGTGGACGGCCGGCCGCGCGGGCCGCGACCGCTACGCCATCGCCGACGTCGGTGTCCGCGACGACGACATCGTCGAGGTGGGCCGCCCGCAGCTCGCCCCGATCCAGACCTGGCAGGGCGTGCCCGAGGACCGCATCCCGACCGTGCTGTACGCCCCCACCTGGGAGGGCTGGGACGGCAACCCGGGCAACACCTCGATCGTGCTGGCCGGCGAGAACATCGTGGAGAAGCTGGTCGCGGCCGACCCGCCGGTGCGTGTCCTGTACAAGCCGCACCCCTTCACCGGCACGGTCAGCAAGGAGGCCGGCGCCGCGCACCGGCGCATCACCGCGCTGGTGCAGAAGGCCGCCGCGGAGCGCGCCATCAACACCCGGTTCATCGCCGACACCGCCGTCCAGGCCCAGGCCAAGGCCGAGCTGGAGCGGATCGAGGCCCGTCTCGCGCAGCTGTCCCGCTCCGGCGGCGACCGCGGTGACGAGGCCGAGGCCACCCGCGACGGGCTGATCGACACCGCGAAGCACCAGGAGGTCGCCCGGCTGCGCGCCGAGTGGAACGACGCCTACTGGCGTTCCTTCCCCTCCTGGGAGCACCGCGTCATCACCGGCGCCGAGCCGCGGCTGTACGACTGCTTCAACGTCTCCGACGCGATGGTCTCCGACATCTCCAGCGTGGTGTCCGACTTCATCGCGAGCGGCAAGCCCTACGCGGTCACGGACTCCGCCGGGGTGGGCGTCGAGGAGTTCAAGCGGAACAACACGGCGGTGCGCGCCGCGGTGATCCTGTCCAACAGCGCCTCCGAACTGGGCGAGCTGCTGGGCGCGGTCCGTGACCCGGCGGCCGACCCGCTGGCCGAGGACCGCAAGGAGCTCAAGCAGTACCTGCTGGGCCCGGACGAGCCGACCTCCCTGGAGCAGTTCAACACCGCCGTCGCGAACCTCGCGCTCAAGGCCGAGACGCGCAACGTCGGCCAGGCGTCCCGGATGGCCGCCGCCGGAGCCGACACCGAGCTGGCGAACGCCGTTCCGGGGCAGCGGGTGTCCACCGCCGGTGACACGGACGGTGTCGGGACGGCCTGACCCGCTCCCGCCGCGCAAAAGGGTCCGGCCCCGGGGATTTCTCCTCGGGGCCGGATCCTTTCGTTTCTCTGTTTCCTGTTCGTTCACTTTGTGAGCTGAACCACTAACACGTGTGTCTGAGGCAACCGCTTGCCTCGATCACTCGTCTACCAAGTAGCGAATGAGGCGATACGGGGGGAATATCCCAGTGACTAGGGGGAAAAGTGACCGTTGCGCAGCCTGATGTGAGTGTGATCATCGGGGCGTACGAAGCGATGCCGTATCTGATCGAGTGCCTGGCGTCCGTCGAGGCGCAGACCATCGATCCGAGGCGCGTCGAGGTCATCGCGGTGGACGACGGGTCGACGGACGGAACCGGGGATTACCTGGAGGAGTTCGCCGAGCGCGCTCCCATGCGGGTCCTGGTGATCCGGCAGGAGAACTCCGGCGGTCCCAGCGGCCCGCGCAACGTCGGCCTGGGCAAGGCGAGCGGGCGCTACGTCTTCTTCCTGGACGCCGACGACCGGCTGGGACCCGAGGCCCTGGAACGCATGGTCGCCATGGCCGACCGCGCCGGCACGGACGTGGTGCTCGGCAAGGTCGAGGGCGTCAACCGCTCGGCGCCGAAGTCCATGTGGGGTGCGACGGTGGAGCGGACGGACGTCTTCTCCTCCAACATCAAGTTCACGCTCAGCGCGCAGAAGCTGTTCCGCCGCGCGCTGCTGGAACGGCACGGCATGCGGTTCGACGAGTCGCTGTTCACCGGCGAGGACGCGCTGTTCACCATGGAGGCGTACCTGCGGGCGGACGGCGTGTCCGTGGTCGCCGACCACACCTGCTACTACCTCGTCGGCCGGGACGACGGCAAGCACGTGACCAAGAGCGGCGGTTACACGCTGCGCTTCGACTCCGCGCGGGCCCTGATGAAGCTCATCGCCGAGCTCGTCCCCGCGGGCGGCCGGCGTGACCAGCTGATGGTCCGGCCCTTCCTCATCACGCTGCTGCCGCAGTTCGGGCCCAAGTACCTGACGGACAGCGAGGAGATCCGCCGGCACAAGTTCGAGCTGGCCAAGCCGCTGATGGACGCCTACTGGACCGAGGGGGTGGCCCAGCGCCTCAAGGTCCACGAGCGGCTGCGGCTGCACCTGGTCGCCGAGCAGCGGCCCGAACTGCTCCTGGACGTCGTGAAGTTCGTCAAGGCCAAGAAGCAGGCGGCGGCCCTCCTGGAGAGGAAGGGCCGCCGTGTCTACCTGGCCTACCCGCACTTCCGCGACCGCGCCGCCGGTGTCCCCGACCGGGTCTACCTCGCCGAGCCCCGGGAGGCCCGGGCCTTCCCGGGCTACCGCGAGGGCGGCGTCGACACGTTCATGCGCCGTGCGGTGCGCAAGGCGCGGCGGGTGCTGACGGCCCGCGAGGTGCGGCACGCGGCGTGAGCGCGCGTACCGCCGCTCGGCGGGGTGCGGACGGGATCGTTCAGCGGGGTGCAGACGGGGCCGTTCAGCGGGGTGCGGTCGGGAGCGCGGTCCCGGTGCGCTGACCGGGCACCGCGGCCAGCCGCTCCGTCACCCGTGCCCGGTGCTCCCGGGCCTCCGCGCTCAGCGCCCGGACGGCCTCGTTGAAGCGCTCCTGAGACGTCGGCTCCGCCGGGCCCAGCAGACGCAGCTTCAGCTCGGCGCGCGCCTCGGCCAGTTCGTCGTGCTCCGGGTGCCGGACCGCCTCCAGCAGGTCCGGCACACCGGCGGCGTCCGGCGTCAGCACCGTCGCCGCGACCACCGTCGGGAACGCCGTACGGAAGGCGTCCTCGGGCAGCCCGCTGGTGTTGGCCACGGCGTACGGCTTCTCGCTGGCCAGGAAGTCGCTGATCACGCTCGACACATCACTGATCAGCAGGTCGGCCACGTTGAAGCAGGAGTACAGCGTGGGCCGGGCCTCCGTGATGATCTGGTGTTCGCCCTCCGGCAGCGAGGCCCAGTAGGCCTCCTGCCACGCGGCCGTCGCCCGCGCCACCGCCTGGGCCCGGCCCGGCTCCGGCGCCGACTGCACCAGCATCCGCTCCACGGTGTCGGCCCCGGCCCGGAACACCGACGTGGTGAGCCGGTTCAGTTCGGCGGTGCGGCGGGTGAGCTCCGCCCCGTCCGACGCACGCGCCCCGGCCCGCTCCCGGTTGGCCGCCCGGATCAGCTCCCGGATCCGCAGATCGGCCGCGCCCGCGCGGGGATCGACCGACCCCGTCAGCGGGTGCGGCTTGTACAGCAGCCGTACACCCGGGTCGGCGAGCAGCGCCCGCACCAGGTTCTCGCCGGCCGCGATCACCGAGGTGTTGCCGGGGTTGCCGTCCCAGCCCTCCCAGGTCGGCGCGTACAGCACCGTGGTCCACGGCCCGGCCGGCGGACCCGCGTAGGGCAGCACCCCGTCCAGCTGGGGGCGGCCCGTCTCCACCACGTCCTTGTCCTCGACCCCGACCTCGGCCAGCGCGTACCGCTCGCGCGCGGCGGGCCCGGCCACCCACACCTCGTCGTACGCCTTCGCGTACGGGTTGCACGAGGACAGCTTGTCGCTCTCGCCGTGGTTGACGAAGGTGTGCTTGATCGTGGGGATGCGCAGCACCTGGGAGGTCTTGCCGGAGTTCGACGGATGGATGAGGACCTGGAGCGTGGAGTGCTCCAGCCGCATCAGCGTCGACACCTTCGGCAGGCACACGATCGGGATGTCCGTCGCGGCGATCTTCTGCACCATGAACCGCTCGCGCAGGATGATGACCGGCCTGCCCTCCAGCCCGGCGAGCGGCTCCAGCCACATGTTCGCCTGGTAAGCCGAGGAGGCGCCGCCGGAGAAGTACAGGCCGACGGTCGGCCGGTAGTCGGCCAGCCACCCGTCGAACCACTCCAGCACCTCCTCCTCGCCGACCGGACGCCGGCCGGGCAGCAGCCGCAGGAGCAGCACCCCGAGGCCGCACAGCCCGAGGGCGAGGGAGAGCGCGATGCCCGCCGCCGCGTACACCGGCCGGTCGCCCGGCGCGCTGGCCAGCAGTCCGGCCGTCGCGGGCAGACCGAACACCAGCAGCCGGTGACCGGGGCGGCGCAGCAGCACGGCGGGGGCCGGCGACAGCCGCAGGGCCGAGGCGTCGATGTTGCGGGTCACCACCGGCAGGGTGCGGGTGCGGCGCACCAGCACGGAGACCGCCTGGATCGCGCAGTGCAGCGCGTAGAAGACGAGCAGCCCGGCCACCAGCGGGGCGTACGCCGTCTCCCGGTCCTGCTCGCCGAGCCGCAGCAGGCCCACCACCAGCAGCAGGTCCCGCAGGACGTGCCGCACGGTGATGTCGGCGTGGGACTTGGCGAACAGCGACAGCACCCCACGCTGCCAGCGGTACAGGACGCCCTCGGTGGCGAGGGACACGACGGTCGCGGCGAGCAGCAGCGGAACTTGAGGCAGCAGGGCCGCGACCGCCTGTGCGGCGAACGCGGCGGCCAGAACGACGGTGACCAGCCCCTTGCTGAGGGCCTGTGGGCGAGGGAGAGGTACGGGCACTGCGGTCACTCCAGGAGCGTCGGGTCGGCGCAGGTCGGCCGTCCGGGTTAACGCGCGGCGACCTCCTGACGACACGCGCGTGTCGTCGGGGCGTGGGGGTGACGGGCCGTCCGGCGTGTCGTCGGACGGTAGCGGAAGATCCCGTTCCTGTCGTGGGGTGAGCCCGGAAGGGGCGGAAGGTCGGTTTCCGGCCATTGGTGGGGAGGGGCCGAGCGGGCGGATGACCGGCTCCCCGTCATGGGCGCGAGGGGCGGTGATCGGCTGCTGCCCTTGGAGTGGAGAGGGACGGAAGGTCGGCTCCCGCCGTGGGAGCGAGAGGGACGGAACGTCGGCTTTCGGCCAGGGCGGGACCGGGCCGAGGGACGGATGACCGGCTCCCCGGTGTCGGGCACAGGGGAGCCGGTGGCTCGGCTTCGGTGTGGGCCCCAGGGGGACGGTCGAGCGGCTCCCCGGGGTGGGCCTCGAGGAGAAGGTCGATCTGCCGCCTGCCCTGGCCGCGAAGGGGGGACAGTCGCTCAGCTTCCTGCCGAGGCCCGCGAGGGGGCGGCGACCGGCTCGCTCCGGGGCCGTGCGGACCGGCGGAGGACGGCCGCGTTCTTGTGACGTGGGCGGCACCGTCCGTAACGTGGACCGGCGCCGCACCACGCCCGGCCGTCCCGTAGATTTCCTGGTGAGGGAGCGAATCGACGCGAGGGGACGGACGGCGACGTGGCAGGGGCAAGGCAGGCCGTGGGCGAGGCCCGCAGGATCGTCGTCAAGGTCGGGTCCTCTTCGCTGACCACCGCCTCGGGCGGCCTGGACGCGGACCGCGTGGACGCGCTGGTCGACGTGCTCGCCAAGGTGCGCAGCGGAGGTGAGCGCGAGATCGTCCTGGTCTCCTCGGGCGCCATCGCCGCCGGCCTCGCCCCGCTGGGCCTGCGCCGCCGCCCCAGGGACCTCGCCCGGCAGCAGGCCGCCGCCAGCGTCGGCCAGGGCCTGCTGGTGGCCCGCTACACCGCCTCCTTCGCCCGCTACGGCGTCCGCGTCGGCCAGGTGCTGCTCACCTCCGACGACATGAGCCGCCGCTCGCACCACCGCAACGCCTCGCGCACCCTCGACAAGCTGCTCGCCATGGGTGCCGTCCCGATCGTCAACGAGAACGACACCGTCGCCACGGACGAGATCCGCTTCGGCGACAACGACCGCCTCGCCGCCCTCGTCGCCCACCTCGTCCACGCCGACCTGCTGGTCCTGCTGTCCGATGTGGACGGCGTCTACGACGGGGACCCCGCGAAGCCCGGCACCTCCCGCATCGACGAGGTACGCGACCCCGCCGACCTCGCGCACGTCGAGATCGGCAGCGCGGGCAAGGCGGGCGTGGGCACCGGCGGCATGGTCACCAAGGTCGAGGCCGCCCGGATCGCGGCCGCCGCCGGCGTGCCCGTCGTCCTCACCAGCGCCGTCCACGCCGCCGACGCTCTGACCGGCCAGGACACCGGCACCTTCTTCCACCCCACCGGCAAGCGCTCCGCCGACCGGCTGCTGTGGCTCCAGCACGCGTCCACCCCGCAGGGCGCGCTCACCCTGGACGAGGGCGCCGTGCAGGCCGTCGTGGACCGCCGCAAGTCGCTGCTGCCCGCCGGGATCGCCGCCGTCGAGGGCGAGTTCAGCGCCGGCGACCCGGTCGAGCTGCGGGACCGCGCGGGACACGCGGTGGCCCGCGGGCTGGTCAACTTCGACGCCAAGGAGATCCCCCGGCTCATCGGCCGCTCGACCCGGGAACTGGCCCGCGAACTCGGACCCGCGTACGAACGCGAGGTCGTACACAGGGACGACCTGGTGGTCCTGCACCCGTAATGTGTCGAAACGTCCGCCCCCGGTGGTGGACGTTCCGCAAAACCGCCACGCGACGCCGTGCGGCCTGCTCAACTTTGTCCCAGGGAACTGTTCCGCAGCAGCGCCGAGCGCGAAGGAGGCCGTCGTGAGACGAGTGCGCCCGGGGACCCAGGCGTCCCGCGGTGGTGCCGGCTCCCGTGCGGCCGGTGAGGAGCGGGCCCTGACGAGCGTGGCCGCCGGGGACCGCTTCCAGGGCGAGGAACCGGGCGACACCCCGCGCCTGTGGCACGTCACCCTCAGCGTCTCCGGCAAGGAGGCCCCGCTGACGGAGGTCCGGCGCGCCCTGGAGCAGCTCGCCCATGACCACCCCTTCTTCCTGACCAGCCGGTACGCGGTCGACCACGCGGAGATCCGCTACTGGGAGGAGGCCCGCGACCTGCACGACGCGGCCGCCGTCGCCCTGCGCCTGTGGGGCGAGCACCGGCAGACCGCGGGGCTGCCGCCCTGGGGGATCGTCGGTCTCGAGGTCATCGACCGCGTGACGTACCACCAGCGCATCGCCGAGGGATACGGACCGCCCCCGGCCTCGCCGGTCGGAGTTCACCCGTTTTGATCTGGTCCGGGGCGCGTCTCGGGGTGTGAAACGCGCGATGAACGGATCCGCCCGGCGCACTACCCTTCCCTCATGACCACGCTTTCGCCGTACGACTCCATGTCCCCGGTCACCGAGGCCGCCTACCGCGCCAAGGCCGCCGCCGCGACCCTCGCGCCGCTGCCCCGGGCCGAGAAGGACGACGCGCTGCTCGCCGTCGCGGACGCGCTGGAGGTCCGTGCGAGCGAGATCGTCGAGGCCAACGCCAGGGACGTCGCCAAGGCCCGCGAGGCCGGCATCAGCGAGGGCATGATCGACCGGCTCACGCTCACCCCCGAGCGGATCCGCGCCATCGCCTCCGACGTGCGCGACGTCGCCGCCCTGCCCGACCCGGTCGGCGAGGTCGTGCGCGGCAACACGCTGCCCAACGGCATCGACCTGCGCCAGGTCCGCGTGCCGCTGGGCGTCGTCGGGATCATCTACGAGGGCCGTCCGAACGTCACCGTCGACGCCGCCGCCCTCTGCCTGAAGTCCGGCAACGCGGTCCTGCTGCGGGGCTCCTCCTCGGCGTACCAGTCGAACACCGCCCTCGTGCGGGTCCTGCGCGACGCCGTGGGCGGGGCCGGGCTGCCCGCCGACGCCGTCCAGCTCGTCCCCGGCGAGAGCCGGGACAGCGTGCGCGAGCTGATGCGCGCCCGCGGCCTGGTCGACGTGCTCATCCCGCGCGGCGGCGCCTCCCTGATCAACACGGTCGTCCAGGAGTCCGTCGTCCCGGTCATCGAGACCGGCACCGGCAACTGCCACGTCTACGTCGACGCCCAGGCCGACCTCGACATGGCCGTCGACATCCTGATCAACTCCAAGGCCCAGCGGGTCGGCGTCTGCAACGCCGCCGAGACCCTTCTGGTGCACCAGGACATCGCCGCCGCGTTCCTGCCCCGCGCCCTGGACGCCCTCGCCGAGGCCGGGGTCACCGTGCACGCCGACGAGCGCGTGCAGGCCTACGCCAAGGACTCCAAGGCCACCGTCGTCGAGGCCACGGCCGAGGACTGGGAGACCGAGTACCTCTCGTACGACATCGCCGCGGCCGTCGTGGACTCGCTGGACAAGGCCGTCGAGCACATCCGGCTGTGGACCTCCGGGCACACCGAGGCCATCGTGACGACCTCGCAGCAGGCCGCCCGCCGCTTCACCCAGCTGGTCGACTCCACCACCGTCGCCGTGAACGCCTCCACGCGCTTCACCGACGGCGGCCAGTTCGGCTTCGGCGCGGAGATCGGCATCTCCACGCAGAAACTGCACGCCCGCGGCCCCATGGGCCTGCCCGAGCTGACCAGCACGAAGTACATCGTCACAGGCGACGGGCACGTGCGGCGCTGACCGCTGCGCGCTGCTGCGGTGGGCCGTATGGCCGTACGGGCCGCCCGGGGGGTGCGCAAGCGCGCGGACGGAGTGCGCCGGGCGGGCGTGCGCCGTCCGCACCCCTGTGGACGCCGTCTCAACCGGCGGATGAATTTCCGTACCGTCTGCCCAAAATGACCCCCCAGGTCTACTCTGGATCCGTGCCGGAGGACGTGGGGGGCACGCCGTTTCCGGACGGCCGGGAGCCCGACGACGACCACGACCGCGGGGTGTCGGACGAAGAGTTCGCCTCCGTGGTCTTCGACGAGGCCTTCGTACGCGCGGCCGTGGTCCACGAGCCGAGCGCGGTGGAGCGCCTCCTGGCCGCGGCACAGGCGAGAGCCGAGGCCTCCGAGGCGGAGGCCCGCCGCACCCACACCAGGGGCGAGCGCTACGACGACGTGTACGGCAGGGGCCGACGCGGCGATTTCGGCCATGATCCCGATCTCGACGATCTGGACGACCCCGATGTCCTGGAGGACCACTACGGCAGCACGGGGTCCTACTCCAAACAGGTGCGCTGGCACCGCCCCGTGGCCTGGCTGCTCGCCCTCGTGATGGGCATCGGCATGGTCGCCCTGGCCTTCACGGCGGTCTACCGGAGCGCCTCCTCCGACCGGGAGGAGCCCGCGCCGCCGCCTGCCTCCACCGGGCTGGAACAGGGCGCCGGAGCAGCCCCCTCGGCGTCCGCCGACTACTCCCGGCCGGCCGTCTCGGTGATCCCTCCCCGACCCTGACCGGAACCAGCCCGTCTTGGTGAGAACCTGTCAGAACTTGTGGCGCAGGGGGGCGTTTACCCGCGCTCGCGGCGACCTACCCTGAAGATATGGGCGGGCCTGGAAACCCACCTGAGGGGACTCCCGAGGGCGCCCCCGGCGGTGGCGAGGACGAGTACCGATCCGTCGTCTTCGACGAGTCGTTCGTCCGTGCTGCCCGCCTCCAGGAGTTCTCCGCCCAGGAGCGCATCGCCGACCACGCGCCGGCCGTGCGACGCCGACCGCCCCTGCGACGGGGCCTGTCCCGGCAGGCGCTGGTCCTGGTCCTGCTGATCGCCGTCGCCTTCGGCACCGCGATCTACATGGGCGTCCGGCAGCCCTACCAGAGCCCCGCCGCCCGGGAGCCCGTCGAGCCCCTGCGGATGACCGTCATCCCGCTCGTCCCCGAGGGCGAGGTGCCCGGCACGGCCGACGCGGCGTTCCTGTACGAGCACAGCCCCGCCGCACAGTTCAGGACCGGCGCGGAAGGGGTGCCGCTGCCCGCCTCCCGGCGCACCGCGCACTTCTCGGACAGCCAGGTCGTGAGCGCCCTGACCACCGCCAAGGACTACGTCGTGCGGTCCGCCCTGGACCCGGAGGTGCTCACCGGCGGTGAGGTCCGTGCCGTCCGGGTGCTGCTCGACCCCGAACAGCTCGACCAGTTCGACCAGAGCTTCGCCCGGCCCACCCCCGACGGACGCCACGCTCCCACCGGCTGGCTCGTCCGCTTCGACCCCTCGCGCGCCGAGCTCGCCGACCGCAGGGTCAGGGTCCAGGGCACCTTGCAGGCCGCCGAGGCCGACGCGTCCACGCTGGAGGTCACCGCCGACCACACGTCCGTGTACGCGCTGCGGGCGGCCGGGGGCGGCGACAAGGACAAGGTCTCCCTGTTCACCCTGCGGCGTGAGCTGCACTTCCGCTTCGACCGCGACGACCTGCGCATGCACCAGGCCCAGCTCGTCGTCTCCTATGTCCAGGCCGGCCCGCTGTCCTGCGCCGAGGACTCCACGAACCACCTGAGGCCCCTCCTGGCCGGCCAGACGGCCAAGGAGGGCGGCCCGGCGGGCACGGACCCCTACGCCACGGGCGGCGCGACGGCCCTGTGCGGCTCCCTGGCGAGGAGCGCGCAGCCCAAGGTGTGAGGCAAGCCCGTCAAAGGGCCTAGCTCTCGCCGCGCGGCGGCCGGTCGTCCCCCGGGGCGTCCGGCGTGTCCGTCCCCGGCCCCTGCGGCGGCTTCGCGGACGGGGCGCCGAAGCCGCCGAAACCGCGCCGGACCCGGTCGCCCAGGTCGCCGGCACCGCCCGCGAGGTCCGTGACCAGCTTCATCAGGGGGTCCTTGGAGTTCTTCACGTGGCTGGTGTAGTGGTCCGCCGAATCCCGCCAGGAGTCCCGCACCGAGGTGTCCTTGTCCTCGTCGCGCCGCGGGTAGTGCCCGTCCATGATCCGCTGGTAGTCCCGCGACTCGGCCCATTTCCTCAGCTCGGCCGCGCGCACGGTGGTGAAGGGGTGGGAGCGGGGCAGCACGTTCAGGATCTTCAGCACCGAGTCGCGCAGATCGCCCCCGGCCTCGTACTCCTCGGCCTGGGCGAGGAACGCGTCCACGTTCATCTCGTGCAGGTGGTTGCCGCCCGCGATCTTCATCAGACCCCGCATGGAGGCCTGCAGATCCTGCCCGACCAGCAGCCCCGCGCGGTCCGCGCTCAGCTCCGACTTGCGGAACCACTCCCGCAGCCCGGTCACGATCGCCATGATCGCGAGGTTGCCCAGCGGGATCCAGGCGACCCGGACCGCGAGGCTGGTCAGGAACAGCAGGATCGTGCGGTAGACGGAGTGCCCGGACAGGGCGTGCCCCACCTCGTGCCCGACGACCGCCCGCATCTCCTCCTCGTCGAGCAGCTCCACGAGGCCCGTCGTCACGACGATGATCGGCTCGTCCAGGCCGATGCACATCGCGTTGGGCTGCGGGTCCTGGTTCACGTACATCGGCGGGACCTTCTCCAGGTCCAGGATGTAGCAGGCGTCCCGCAGCATCACGTTGAGGTGGGAGAACTGCTGGTCCGAGACGCGGACCGAGTCGGAAAGGAACAACAGCCGCAGACTGCGCTCGGGAAGCAGGCCGCTGAGCGCCTTGAACACCGTGTCGAAACCGCTCAGCTTGCGCAGCGCCACCAGGGCGGAGCGGTCGGCCGGGTGCTCGTACGTGCGCGAGGAGATCCCGGGGAAGCGCCGGCGCTGCCTGCCCGGCACGTGCTCGTGGTGCTCCTGGCCGTCGGACATGTCTTCCCCCATGCGTCTGGTGTGACCTTTGCGGCCCCTTGTGCGGCCTTTTGCTTCCCCGAGGCGAGGCCCAGCCTAGGCGGAGTTACGGTGGTCGGGCAGTACGGCGAAGGGAACCGACCGTCATGGAGCACCACCCCGCGACCGCCTGGCTCGCCTCGGCCGCGAACGCCGCCGAGGGACACGGGCCGGGGATGCTGAGGATCGTGCTGATCGTGATGATCCTCGGCTGTGTGCTGACCGCGTGGTTCCTGCTGCGTGGCTACAGACGGAAGGACGACTGAGGCCATCCGAAGGTTCCCCGCCGGGCCCCGGGACCGGGCCCGGCCGCGGCGCGTACCACCGCCCGGGGCACGAACAGGCGGAGTCGGGGTGATCGCGAAACGGGCGCCCGCTTACGATGAGCCGACGTCTTTATCCCGCCCACACGCGATAGGTCCTGCCGAAGATGAGCTTCCACAGCACCGCTGCCCAGTTGGTCACCCTCGCCGCCGAGGGCGAGGAGCACGGCGGAAACCACGAGAGCCTCAGCCCCTACCTCACCGGTGGCGGCGCGCTCTTCATCCTTCTGCTCCTGCTGTGGGTCACCACCCGCTTCAACCGCGACCGCTGAGACCGGCAGGGCATCCGGCGGAGGATGCCCGGGGGACCACGGGGGCGGCCGGAGCTCCCAGGCAGGGCCGGTAGGGTCTGCACGCATGGGAGAGCAGGACATGCCTACCGGTCCGGCGAACGAGACGCCGCACGACCCGGCACAGGACACGGCGAGCGGCACCGAGCCACACTCGGAGCCCCGCCGTGCAGCCGCGGTGGCCCGCCGGGCCGACGGCGGGCGGAACCCGCGGCCGGGCAAGCGCCGCCTCGGTGTCATGGGCGGCACCTTCGACCCGATCCACCACGGGCACCTGGTGGCGGCCAGCGAGGTGGCCGCGGCGTTCCACCTCGACGAGGTCGTCTTCGTCCCGACCGGCCAGCCCTGGCAGAAGAGCCACCGCAGTGTCTCCCCGGCCGAGGACCGCTACCTGATGACGGTCATCGCGACCGCCGAGAACCCGCAGTTCTCCGTGAGCCGCATCGACATCGACCGCGGCGGCCCGACCTACACCGTGGACACCCTGCGCGACCTGCGCGCGCTCAACCCCGACACGGACCTGTTCTTCATCACCGGCGCCGACGCGCTCGCCCAGATCCTCACCTGGCGCGACAGCGAGGAACTGTTCTCCCTGGCGCACTTCATCGGGGCCACCCGGCCGGGCCACCACCTGGACGACTCCGGACTCCCGGAGGGCGGCGTCTCGCTCGTGGAGGTTCCCGCCCTCGCCATCTCCTCGACGGACTGCCGTGCGAGAGTCGCCAAGGGGGACCCGATCTGGTACCTGGTGCCGGACGGAGTCGTGCGCTATATCGACAAGCGCGAGCTGTACCGCGGCGAGTGAGCCGAGAGGGGCACCGGTGAACGACCGATACGACGCGGGAGCCGCGGACCACGGGGCCGACCCGTACGAACTCGTCGGCTACGACGAGTACGGCCGGCCTGTCTACCGGCAGGTCCCGGCCGGACAGATCCCGCAGCAGACCTACGACCCGTACGCCCAGCAGCACCAGCAGGGCTACGGCTACGACCCGTACGGGCAGCAGGGGCAGCAGACCCCCCAGGCCTACGACGACGGCACGGGCCTGCAGGCCCCCTCCTCCTACGGCGCCTACGACCCGTACGCCACCGGCGCGTACCAGGGCGGCCCCGCGCAGGACACGGCGTACGACCCCTACGGGCAGGCCCAGGCCGGCAGCGCCACCGGCGGGCAGCCGCGGGTCGCCGAGCAGGCCGCCCCGCAGACCGCCCACATCCCGCAGCAGGCGGGCCCGGCCGACCACGAGGACGCCGCCGAGCCGCAACGGGAGTACCACACCGAGCAGTTCGCCTTCGTCGAGGAACCGGACGCCCACTCCGAGGACGTCATCGACTGGCTGAAGTTCACCGAGAACCGCACCGAGCGCCGCGAGGAGGCCCGCCGCCGCGCCCGCGGCCGGATCGTGGCCCTCGGCGTCGTCCTCGCGCTCGTCGTGACGGGCGGCGTCGGCTACCTCTGGTACGCGGGGAAGCTGCCCGGCCTGTCCTCCGACGACTCCACGACGGGCACCGCGACGGCGGCGGGCGCCCAGAAACGCGACGTGATCGTCGTCCACCTGCACGACACCAAGGGCGGCGGCACCTCCACGGCCCTGCTCGTCGACAACACCACCACCCGGCGCGGCACCACCGTCCTGCTGCCCAACTCCCTCGCCCTGACCAGCGACGACGGCACCACCACCACGCTCGCCAAGTCGGTCGAGGACGACGGCTCCGACGGCACCCGTGACGCGCTCGACACGGTCCTCGGCACCAACATCGAGGGCACCTGGCGTCTGGACACCCCCTACCTGCAGAACCTCGTCGATCTCGTCGGCAACATCGACGTCGACACCGACGCCGCCGTCCCCGACCCCGACGCCAAGAAGAAGGGCCAGGCCCCCCTGGTCAACCAGGGCAAGGACCAGACCCTCAGCGGCAAGATGGCCGTCGCCTACGCCACCTACCGGGCCCCGGGCGAGAGCCAGAACGCCCAGCTGGAGCGCTTCGGGCAGGTCATGCAGGGCGTCCTGCGCAAGCTGTCCTCCGACCCGCAGGGCGCGACGGTCACCATCCAGACGCTGAACCAGATCCTCGACCCGTCCCTCACCGACAAGGACCTCGGCACCTTCCTCGCCGGGCTCTCCGACCTCGCCAAGGGCGGCGACGTCAAGACCGACCTGCTGCCCGTCCAGAACGACGGCACGCTCAGCCCCCGGGCGAGCGCGGGCGTGGTCAAGAACGTCCTCGGCGGCACCGCCAAGAGCCCGGACAAGGACGCCGCCGTAAGTGTCGCCGTCCAGAACGCCACCGGCGTCGAGGACAACACCGAGAAGGCCCGCGTCGTGCTCCTCAACGGCGGCTTCACCTTCCTGGAGAGCGGCACCGCCACCGCCCGGGCCACCTCCCGGGTCGTCTACGCCGACGCCGCCGACAAGGCGAACGCCGCCGAGGTCGCCAAGACCCTGGGCCTGCCCGCGAGCGCCGTCACCCGGGGCAAGGTCTCCGCGAGCGCCGACGTCTTCGTGGTCCTCGGCCAGGACTACAAGCCGTCGTCCGGCTAGCCGGCACCCGCGCGCTCCCCACGTGATCCCCGGAATCGCGTGGGGGGCCCGCTGCGGTCCGTGAGACCCTTGGGTGTCAAGTGTCCGACGACCGAAAGCCGCGCAGTGACCGTGACCGACCGCTCTCACGAGCTGATCAACACCGCCGCCCAGGCGGCCGCCGACAAGCTGGCCCACGACATCGTCGCCTACGACGTCAGCGAGGTGCTGTCCATCACGGACGCCTTCCTGCTGGCCTCCGCGCCCAACGACCGCCAGGTCAAGGCGATCGTCGACGAGATCGAGGAGCGCCTCTCCAAGGAGCTCGGCGCCAAGCCGGTGCGCCGCGAGGGCGACCGGGAAGCACGCTGGGTGCTGCTGGACTACGTCGACATCGTCGTCCACGTCCAGCACAGCGAGGAGCGCGTCTTCTACGCCCTGGAGCGACTGTGGAAGGACTGTCCCGAGCTCGAACTGCCCGAGGAGGCCAAGGCCACCCGCGGCAAGGCCGAGGAGCACGCCAAGCAGCGCGCGGCCGAGGAGGCGGCGGAGCTGGACGGTGACTGGCGGTGACCTCCTCCGGTGAGGCGACCGCCGGGAAGGGCGGGGGCCGCCGCATCATCCTCTGGCGGCACGGCCAGACCTCGTGGAACGTGGAGCGCCGTTTCCAGGGCAGCACGGACGTCGAGCTGACCGAGACCGGCGTCGCCCAGGCCCGCCGCGCCGCCCGGCTCCTCGCCTCGCTGAAGCCGGACGCGATGGTCGCCTCCGACCTCCGGCGCGCCGCCGCCACGGCCGCCGAGCTGGCCACGCTCACCGGCCTCGACGTCACCCACGACGAGGCGCTGCGCGAGACCTACGCGGGCGCCTGGCAGGGTCTCACGCACGAGGAGATCATCTCCCGGTACGGCGACGAGTACGCCGCGTGGAAGCGCGGGGAGCCCGTCCGCCGCGGTGGGGGCGAACTGGAGACCGAGGTGGCCGACCGCGCCGCCCCCGTGGTGCTGCGGCACGCCGAGAAGCTCGCCGAGGGCGGCACGCTCGTCGTCGTCAGCCACGGCGGCACGATCCGCACCACCATCGGCCGCCTCCTCGGCCTGGACCCCCACCACTGGGAGAGCTTCGGCGGACTCTCCAACTGCTGCTGGTCGGTCCTCGGCGAAGGCGCCCGCGGCTGGCGCCTGCTGGAGCACAACGCCGGCACCCTGCCGGAACCGGTGCTCGGCGACGACGACTGACCCCGGATTTCACTTTCCGGCAGGTCGCAGGCTAAAGTTCTTCTTGTTCGCCCCGCCAGCGGGGGGAACAAGAATCATCATGCGGCTCCGCCGCGTGGCGAGGGGCTATAGCTCAGTTGGTAGAGCGCCTGCATGGCATGCAGGAGGTCAGGAGTTCAATTCTCCTTAGCTCCACAACAAGATCCCGTTCCCGCGAGGGGGCGGGATTTTTCATGCTCCGGGCTTGAGTCGCTCGGCCCCGCGCGGCGTATACCTCTACGGCCCCGCCGGGGTGCCGTGTCCGGACTGGTACTGAGGCGTCGCTGACCGTATTGGTCCGGCCGTGGCAGAATCAAACGGCCGGAAGGGGGCGCGACCCGACGGGAGGAGTAGCGATGCCTGCGAGCATCCGCGAGGAGGCCGACCACCTCCTCGAAGCAGCGTTGACCCGGGAGATGTCCACCCGACTCAGCTGCCCTTCCTGCGGTTCCGCGCACGTGGCCCAGATGCTCGGCGACAACGGCGGAGTTTCCTACGTGTGCACGGCCTGCGGCCACAGCTGGAGCTGATCGATGGGTGCACACAGGCGAAAGTGCGACTGGTGCGGCAGCGGGACCCCGATCGTCCGTGACATGGAGCCGATCAATCCCGACTACCAGTACTGGTGCGAGGAATGCGCGCGGGCGCTGATCATAAAAGGCGACCCGATCGAGACGTACCGCGAGTTGGAGGGCGAGCCGATCTACGGCCGGCTCCTGGAGGAGCACTGCACGCTCAAGCGGTTCTACTCGTTCGTGACGGCATAACGGTCATTTCGGGCAAAGGGAAACCGATTTGGTGTTGAGCCTGATGGGCCAGTAATGTTGGCTTCGCCGCCGGGGAAACCCGGAAGGGCACAGGCAAGGGGCTATAGCTCAGTTGGTAGAGCGCCTGCATGGCATGCAGGAGGTCAGGAGTTCAATTCTCCTTAGCTCCACAGAAGTTGAGAAGGCGGGCCATCCGATCGGATGGCCCGCCTTCTTGTTGTGCGTACGCGTACGGCGGGCCCCCCGAAGGGAGCCCGCCGTAGGGGTGTTCAGCGGCCGAGAGCGCGCCGTCCGCGGCCCTGGGAGAGGACCGGGAGGTTGCGGGACGGCGTGCCCGGCGCGCGCGACTCCTCGATGCGCAGGGCCAGCGCCGGGCAGCGGCGCACGGCGCGCAGGGCCTTGGCCTCGGCGTACCGCGGCACCTGCGCCTGCGCCACCGTCGGGAAGCCGTCGGCGCCCAGCTGGAACACCTCGGGCAGGATGTCCGCGCACAGGCCGTGGCCCCGGCACAGCGTCCAGTCCACGAAGATCTTCTGGCGGCTGGGGCCGTTCTCCTCGGACTCCGCGCCGCCCGGGAGGCCCGTAGGGGCCCTGCCCCCCTCGAAGAGCGGCAGAACGCCCTCCACGGGCCGTCCGCAGCCGTTGCCGAGGACATGGGCGGCCAGGTCGTCCGTGAACGCCTTGATGGTCGACTCGATGAACATCGCCGAGCCGTCCGGGTGGGAGCACGCACCGCGCCGCTTCACGTTCTTGGCGACCTGCTTGAGCGCCTCCAGGGCGGCCGGACCACCGCCGTTGAGGATGTCCTCCAGGCCGCGCGCGGCGGCCGGCAGGCCGAGGTAGCAGGGGCCGCACTGGCCCGCGCTCTCCTCGGCCAGCCACTGCGCCACCCGCAGCGACTCGCCCAGCGGGCACGTCTCCTGAGTGATCGGCAGAATCGCGCCGGCGCCGAGCGCGCCGCCCACCGCGTCCAGGGAGTTGCGCGAGACGATCGCCTCGTTGACCGTCGCCGCGTCGATCCACTTGCCGTGGTAGCCGCCGGTGAGCACACCCTGCGGCACCGGCGGCGCGCCGGCCAGCTGCAGGACGTACCGCAGCGGCACGCCCGTGGGCACCTCGATCACCATGGGGCGGGCGACCGCGCCGGAGACCGTGAGCATGACGGTGCCCGGCTCGTCGTACAGGCCGGTGTTGCCGTAGCGCTCCGGGCCGATGCGGGCGGCGATGGCCAGCTGGGCGAAGGTCTCGGCGTTGGACAGCAGCGTGGGTGCGCCGCCGACGCCGTTCTGCGAGGCGCTGACCTTGCGGCCGGGCGGGATGGCCGGGCCGCCGTCGATCGAGCGGATCACCGAGGCGGCGGCGCCGGTGACCATGCGGACCGGATTGCGCTGCACCCGCGCCCGCAGGGCCGAGCGGCGGCCGTTGCTGAGGCCGCGTTCGGCGAGCGCGGCCTCCATCGAGCGCTGGGTCGACTCACGGGTGACCCCCACCACGAGCGTGCGGGCACCCAGGGCCTCGGCGCACAGCAGCGCGCCGTCCAGGATCAGATGAGGGGTACGGTTGATCAGCACCGTGTCCTTGCGGCAGGCCGGCTCGTCCTCGCTTCCGTTCACGACGACGACCGGCCGGACGCCGCGCTTGATCGCCGCCTCGGCGACCGAGCGCAGCTTCTTGTGGAAGGGGAAGCCCGCGCCGCCGCGGCCCTTGAGGTTGATGCGTTCGGCGAGCTGTGCGAGCTGCTCGCCGCCCATCGGCTCGAGCGGCCCGTGCACCTTGAGGTGCATGGGCAGATCGAGCCGATCGACAAGGTCGAAGCCCGACGTGAGCTGGGGAAGTCCGACCACGCGGACTTCGGGTACGTCGGGCAGGGCCTCGTTCACTTAAAGCCTCCGGAAGGCGTGTTCCAAGGTTCGCCCGAGCCCGGTGCGTCGAAATCGTAGGACGCACCGGGGTTTGTTTCATTGGCGGGACCGCTGTTGTACGTGTCGTTCGGGTAGTACGTGTCGTAGACCGCGTTCGTCTCACCCGTGTCGTACACGTCACTCGATCCATAGCCGGTGGCGCCTGGATTGCCATAGGCCGGGATGCTTTGTCCAGTGTCTTGCAGGGGGTCGTAGGGCGGGATGTTGAAGCCCGTGTCCTGGAGCGGGTCGTAGGCCGACGGCGGGGCCTCGCCGACCGGCGGCGGGGACGGGATGGGCCAGTTGCCCGAGGTGCTGGAGGGGCCGTCCACGGTCGGGATGGTCTCGGTGGCCTGCAGGTCGAGCGGCAGCTGCATGCTGGTCGTCGGCCCGGGCGCGAAGGCCTGCCGGCCCTGGGGAGGAGCCGAGACGGCGCGGTAGGCGGCGGCGAAGCCCTTCGCGGGCTCCTTGGCCCCGGGGCGTTCCGCCGTCTCGTACAGCGGCCCGGACGCGGTGGCGCCGGTCTTCGCGCGGGGCTCCCGGCTCTCGTAGCCGGGCAGCGTCGAGCCGCCGCCGGCCCGGGCCCGGCTCTCCTCCAGGTCCCTGCGGCCCGGGCCCTCACCGGGTCCGATGAGTGAGGCGACCTTGTCGGCGACCTTGCGCTTGACCTGGCGCGGAGCCGCGCGCAGGGCGAGGGCGGCGGTCACTCCGGCCAGGGAGAGGCAGTACAGGATGACGAAGATCGGCTTGGCCGAGCGACCCGCGTAGAGTCCGTGAACCAGGGCGGCGCACCAGGCGGGGTAGGCCAGCATGTGCATGGCCCGCCAGCGGGCCGCGACGGGCGCGGGGGACGCGAAGCGGTTGCGCAGCACGCCGGTGACGGCCACGAAGATCATGAGCAGGCTGGCCAGGGTGCCGAGGCCGACGAGGAACGACCGGCCCATGAGCCTGTCCTCGTCGCTGGCGAGGAGTCCGAAGGGGACGAACACCGCGACCCACGTGGTGTGGGCGAGCGCCAGTTTGACGCCGATGTGCACCAGCAGGAAGACGATCGAGGCGACGGCCGTGGTCCGGTGCACGGCCTGCGCCAGGATGCGCCTGCGGGTGTCCAGCAGGACCCGGTCCTGGGCGACCAGGCCCCAGATGACCGAGCAGGTGAGGCACACCAGGGCCAGCACGCCCGCGCCGAAGTTGAGGAAACCGGCAAGGGAGTCGTCCGCCGTGGAGTCGTTGGTCACGGCTGTCCTCCCCACGTCCCGGCGGCCGGGCTGAGCGAGGTGTTACTGCGATGAGGGTTCATGGGGGCAACTCCGAGCGGTTCGGGAAAGCAGCGGTCCCGCGCCGAACTCTAAGCGGAGCCATACCGATGAGTACGAGGTTTGAGTTATTGCGCTGTTATCAAAGGACAATGTGCTTGTAGTGATGTCCCTTAGCGACTGTTACGCGAAGTAACCATTGACCTTGGTTCAGCTTTTCGGGCGCGTGGACGGCACTCGGAAGCGCGTCGCGACGCGCTGAGGGCCTGCGGTACCCTAGCGCCATGCGTGCCGTACGCCTTCTGCTTAGCGGGCCGCGCTGATCAGTCCCGGCCACCGGATGAGTCGAGTGGCCGGAATCGGCGCGGCGTCCCCTCCTGTGCGAGGGGATTTTTCGTTTCTCGAACCACACAGCCGCAGGCAGAGACGATCGATGGAGCTTTGAGGATCATGAGCGAGACGAACCCCGCCGCCACCTCCGAGGTGGCGGCGCCGCACCGCTACACGGCCGCCATGGCTGCCGAGATCGAGGCACGCTGGCAGGACATCTGGGACGCCGACGGCACCTACGCGGCGGCCAACCCCAAGGGCGACCTGGCCGGCGCCCCGGAGATCGCCGCCAAGCCCAAGAAGTTCATCATGGACATGTTCCCGTACCCCTCCGGTGCGGGCCTGCACGTCGGCCACCCGCTGGGCTACATCGCCACGGACGTCTTCGCCCGCTTCCAGCGGATGACCGGCCACAACGTCCTGCACACCCTGGGCTTCGACGCCTTCGGCCTGCCCGCCGAGCAGTACGCGGTGCAGACCGGCACGCACCCGCGCGTGTCCACCGAGGCCAACATGGAGAACATGAAGGCCCAGCTGCGCCGGCTGGGCCTGGGCCACGACAAGCGCCGCTCGTTCGCCACGATCGACCCGGACTACTACAAGTGGACCCAGTGGATCTTCCTGCAGATCTTCAACTCCTGGTACGACCACGACGCCCGGCGGGCCCGCCCGATCGCCGAGCTGGTCGAGCAGTTCGAGTCCGGTGAGCGGCCCGTCCCGGGGCACACGCGCGCGTGGAGCGAGCTGAGCGCCGCCGAGAAGGCCGACGTCCTGGGTGAGTTCCGGCTGGCCTACGCCTCCGACGCGCCGGTCAACTGGTGCCCCGGGCTGGGCACCGTGCTGGCCAACGAGGAGGTCACCGCCGAGGGCCGCTCCGAGCGCGGCAACTTCCCGGTCTTCAAGGCCAAGCTGCGCCAGTGGAACATGCGCATCACGGCCTACGCCGACCGGCTGCTGGAGGACCTGGAGGAGCTGGACTGGCCCGAGGCCATCAAGCTCCAGCAGCGCAACTGGATCGGCCGCAGCGAGGGCGCCCGCGTCGACTTCCCGATCGACGGCGAGCGCATCACCGTCTTCACCACGCGCCCGGACACCCTGTTCGGCGCCACCTACATGGTGCTGGCGCCCGAGCACCCGCTGGTCGAGAAGTTCACCCCGGCCGCCTGGCCGGAGGGCACCCACGAGGTGTGGACCGGCGGCCACGCGACCCCGGGTGAGGCCGTCGCCGCCTACCGCGCGCAGGCCGCCTCCAAGTCCGACGTGGAGCGCCAGGCCGAGGCCAAGGACAAGACCGGCGTCTTCATCGGCGCGTACGCGACCAACCCGGTCAACGGCGAGCGGGTCCCGGTCTTCATCGCCGACTACGTCCTGATGGGCTACGGCACCGGCGCGATCATGGCCGTGCCCGCGGGCGACCAGCGCGACTTCGAGTTCGCCCGTGCCTTCGAGCTGCCGATCACCTGCATCGTGGAGCCGACCGACGGCCGCGGCACCGACACCTCGACCTGGGAGAACGCCTTCTCGTCGTACGACGCGAAGATCATCAACTCCTCGAACGACGAGGTCAGCCTGGACGGCCTGGAGGTCGCCGAGGCCAAGGCGCGCATCACCGAGTGGCTGGAGCGGTCCGGCGTCGGCGAGGGCACCGTCAACTTCCGGCTGCGCGACTGGCTGTTCAGCCGCCAGCGCTACTGGGGCGAGCCCTTCCCGATCGTCTACGACGAGGACGGCATCGCCCACGCGCTGCCCGAGTCGATGCTGCCGCTGGAGCTGCCCGAGGTCGAGGACTACAGCCCCCGCACCTTCGACCCGGACGACGCCGACACCCAGCCCGAGACGCCGCTGTCGCGCAACGAGGACTGGGTCAACGTGACGCTGGACCTGGGCGACGGGCCGAAGCGGTACCGGCGCGAGACCAACACCATGCCCAACTGGGCCGGTTCCTGCTGGTACGAGCTGCGCTACCTGGACCCGCACAACAGCGAGAAGCTGGTCGACCCCGAGATCGAGCAGTACTGGATGGGCCCGCGCGAGGGTCAGCCGCACGGCGGTGTCGACCTGTACGTCGGCGGCGCCGAGCACGCCGTGCTGCACCTGCTGTACGCGCGCTTCTGGTCCAAGGTCCTGTACGACCTGGGGCACGTCTCCTCCGCCGAGCCGTTCCACAAGCTGTTCAACCAGGGCATGATCCAGGCCTACGTCTACCGCGACAGCCGGGGCATCGCGGTGCCCGCCGCCGAGGTGGAGGAGCGCGACGGCGCCTACTGGTACCAGGGCGAGAAGGTCAGCCGCCTGCTGGGCAAGATGGGCAAGTCCCTGAAGAACGCGGTCACTCCGGACGAGATCTGCGCCGAGTACGGCGCCGACACCCTGCGCCTGTACGAGATGGCCATGGGTCCGCTGGACGTCTCCCGGCCGTGGGACACGCGCGCGGTGGTCGGCCAGTTCCGGCTGCTCCAGCGGCTGTGGCGCAACATCGTCGACGAGGCGACCGGCGAGGTCACCGTCGTCGACACCGAGGACGCCGACATCGACGTGGAGACGCTGCGTGCCCTGCACAAGGCGATCGACGGGGTCCGCGGGGACCTGGAGGGCATGCGGTTCAACACCGCCATCGCCAAGGTCACCGAGCTGAACAACCACCTGACCAAGGTGGGCGAGGCCGTCTCCCGCCCGGTCGCCGAGGCCCTGGTGCTGATGGTCGCGCCGCTGGCCCCGCACATCGCCGAGGAGCTGTGGCGCCGGCTGGGGCACACCGACTCGGTGGTGCACCGGGACTTCCCGGTGGCCGACCCGGCGTACGTCGTCGACGAGACCGTGACCTGCGTCGTGCAGGTCAAGGGCAAGGTCAAGGCCCGGCTGGAGGTCTCGCCGTCGATCTCCGACGACGAGCTGGAGAAGGTCGCGCTGGCGGACGAGAAGGTCGTCGCCGCGCTGGGCGGTGCCGGGATCCGGAAGGTGATCGTGCGCGCGCCGAAGCTGGTGAACATCGTTCCGGCGTAGTCGCCGACGGGCGCTGACACCCCTCGGGGTGGTCCCCTACGGGCAGGTTCGGGGTTTTTCTGGAACTCCGGACCTGCCCGTTGCGTTTACCGTGGAGGAGCGACGAGGCACCGTGCCGGCCTGAGGAGGAGCCCTTGTGGAAGCAGTGATCGCAGTCTTCGCCCTGCTCTTCGTGCTCTTCGGGCTCGGGGTGTACGCCACGGTGAAGGTGGTCGGCGCCGCCAAGCGCGGCGTGGACCGCGGCATCACCCAGGCCCGCCGCACGGTCGAGGACCACACCCTGCGCGCCAGGTCCTTCGTCCAGCCCGGCGCCGCGGGCGAACTGGCCCAGCTCCGGCTGAAGCTGCGCACCTCGATGCGCGCCACCCAGGAAGCGCTGGACGCGGCCGTGGCCGAGGACGAGTCCCTGAAGGAATCCGTCGGCCTCTTCGAGCGGCTCAGCGCGCACGGGCACGAGCTGGACGGCGAGCTGAGGCGCCTGGAGGCGGAGCCGGACCGCGCCGCGCTCGGTGAGCGGCTCCCCGAGCTGCGCGAGCGCACCGAACGCATCACGCACGCGGCGGACTCGCTGCGCTGGGCGGCCCGCGACCGCGCCCGCCGCTTCGCGGAGGACGACCTGGACTCGCTCAGCGCGCAGATCGACCTGGAGTCCGGAGCGCTGCGGCACTGGACGGCGACGGAACCGCAGTCGGCGCCGGCGCGGCAGTCGGCGTCGCCCCGGCAGTCCGCCGCGCCCCCCGAGCCCGCGGCGCGGCCATGGCCCGAGGCACCCGCAGCGGACACTCCCACGACCGGTCAGACCTGGCCGGACGGCGCGCAGTCGAGCCCCGCGCAGGAGCCGGCGCGGCCCGCCATCACACCGCCGGGACCGCGCCCGGTCCACCCCTGGCAGAAGAAGCCCCGCCCCGAGAGCACCACTTGATCCCGCCACGGGCGCCGCGGGGGCGCGGGGCCCGGGCTGCCGCACCGGCGCTACGGCAGGTAACCTCCAGCTCATGTCCCGCCATGTCGCGATCGTCACCGATTCAACGGCCTACCTGCCGGCCCGGACGATGGAGCGGCACGGCATCACAGCGGTCCCCCTGACCGTGGTCCTCGGCGACCGGGCCCTGGAGGAGGGCACCGAGATCTCGACCCGTGCCCTCGCCCAGGCTTTGCAGAAGCGGCGCCCCGTGACGACCTCGCGGCCCAGTCCGGCGGTCTTCGAGGAGACGTACCGCAGGGTCGCCGCCTCCGGTGCCACCGGCATCGTCTCCCTGCACCTGTCCGCCGAGCTCTCCGGCACCTACGACGCCGCCGTCGCCGCCGCGCGGCAGGCGCCGGTGCCCGTGCGGGTGGTGGACACCGGCATGATCGCCATGGCGCTCGGGTTCTGCGCGCTGTCCGCGGCGCAGACCGCCGAGTCGGGCGGCACCGTGGACGAGGCCGTCACGGCCGCGGAGAAGCGGGCCGCGGGCACATCCGCCTACTTCTACGTCGACACCCTCGACTACCTGCGCCGCGGCGGCCGCATCGGCGCCGCCGAGGCCCTGCTGGGCTCGGCGCTCGCGGTGAAGCCCCTGCTGCAACTGGCCGACGGCCGGATCGGACCGCTGGAGAAGGTGCGCACCGCGTCGAAGGCGATCGCCCGCCTGGAGGAGATCGCCGCCGAGCGCGCGGGCGGTGCCCCGGTCGACGTCGCCGTCCATCATCTCGCCGCGCCGGAACGGGCGTCGGCCCTGGCGGACCGGTTGCGGACACGGCTGCCGGGGCTGGCCGATCTGCATGTCAGCGAGGTCGGGGCGGTGATCGGGGCGCATTCGGGGCCCGGGCTGCTGGCGGTTGTCGTTTCGCCGCGGTGAACGTTGCCGGGGATCGCCGCGGGGAACGTCGCCGCGGGCCCCGCTCACCCGTGTGAGGGGCGGAGTTTTCCACAACCGGTGGACCGTCCCCGGAAAATGACCAAGATCGACGCGGGCGGGGCGAGGTCGCCGATCCTCGTCCCATGGCACTTCGATCACCTTCACGCACAGCGACCGCGACCAGTGGGCCGGGCCGAGGGCCGGCGTCCGACGGGCGCGTCCGTCATCGCCGGTCCGTCCCACGCGGACGGGCCCGGCAGCGTCATGCCTCGGCGGAGGAACTCCGGCGGCGCGCGGGGGTGTTGTTCGGCGAGCATCCCGCGCGGATCGACCCGGACGAGTGGACCGCGCCACCCGCACCCGCCGAACGCCCCGTGGAGAAGCGGGAGTCGGGGCAGGACCCGCCGGGACCACCGGGCCGCGAGGGTGCCGAGGAGACGTGGCCAGGGGGTGGCGGCCCTGCGGTGCCTCCGGCTCCCCAGGGCGGCTTCACCGGTGCTCTCGTCGAGGCGGACCACGTGGACGGCCGCTCGGCGGAGGGAGCCTGGCGGGAGCGGGCCGGGCTGGCGCTGCGCGAGCGTATGCCGTTGTGGATGCAGACGCGGTGTGGTCTGGAGCGGCGCAGTGTGCTCGCGCTGAGCGTGGTGCTCGTCGTCGCCGCGGCCTTCGCCGCACAGCACTTCTGGACCGGGCGGACCCAGACGGTGCGGCCCCCGGAGGTGGTGCGGGCGGCGGTGCCGTTCGAGGAGGGACAGCAGGGCGGGCAGGCGGAGGAGGAACGGCACCCGGGCGTTGGTGCTTCTGCGGGGGCCGCTTCGGGGGCAGGTGCTTCCCCGGGAGCCGCCGCGGGGGCCGGGAAGGCGGGGGCGCCCGAGATCGTCGTGGACGTCGGCGGCAAGGTCCGGGAGCCGGGCATCCACCGGCTGCCGGCCGGCTCACGGGTGGCGGACGCCCTCAGCGCGGCCGGTGGGGTGAAGCCGGGCACGAACACCGACGGGCTCAACCGCGCCCGGTTCCTCGTGGACGGCGAGCAGGTGATCGTCGGGGGACCGGCCCCCGCCGCGGCACCCGGGGCGGGCGGCGGTCACACTCCCGGCACTCCGGCCGGAGGGGCCGGCGCCCCGGTGGCTCCCGTC
The DNA here is from genome assembly GCF_056436585.1 of Streptomyces sp. NPDC043685. Taxonomy (NCBI): domain Bacteria; kingdom Bacillati; phylum Actinomycetota; class Actinomycetes; order Kitasatosporales; family Streptomycetaceae; genus Streptomyces; species Streptomyces sp. NPDC043685. The sequence continues at coordinate 531,362 of NZ_JBWKCH010000002.1, forward strand.
TCCCTCAACACCGCCACCGCGGACCAACTCGACACCCTGCCGGGGGTCGGCCCGGTCTTGGCGCAGCACATCATCGACTACCGCACCCAGCACGGTGGTTTCCGCTCGGTGGACGAGCTGCGAGAGGTGAACGGCATCGGCGACCGCCGCTTCGCCGACCTGCGCGCTCTCGTACGGCCATGAGGGGCGCCCCGCACGCCCCGGCGCGGCAGGAGGAGGCCGCGTCCGGGCTCCACCCCACCCGGGCGTCCGTGCACGCTTCCTCCGGCACGCGCCTCGGCGCCGCCCGCCCACGCCAGGAAGGGCCGACGGACCTGCGGCTCGTACCCCCGGCCCTGGCGGCCTGGGCGACGGCGGCGCTGGTGCTGGGCGCCTCCTCGGGGTGGGCCGTCGGCATCGTGATCGGCTGCCTGGCAACCTTCGCCCTGCTGCCGTGGGCCCGGAGGCACGGAGCGGCGTCCTGGCCGCGGGCCTCGGCCGCCGCCCTGCTGTTGTGTGTCGCGGCGGCCGCCGCCTCGGCCGGGCTGCACGGGGCGGATCTGCGCCGGGGCCCCGTGCCCGGCCTTGCGCGGGAGTACGCGACGGTGACCGTCGAGGCCGAGCTCACATCCGACCCACGGCTCACCCGGCCCAGGGTCCGCGGCGACCACGTGGCTCCGACGGCCGTGCTGATCGACGCCGACGTGCGGCACGTCGAGGAAGGGGGTGGCGCGGCGGTCGCCACACGGACGCCGGTGCTGCTGATCGTCGACATGGACTCGTCCCGTCACGGCGCGGCCGCCGGTGGGCCGGTGCGGTCCCCGTGGCTCGGCCTGCTGCCGTCGACGCGGCTGCGGATCAGCGCGCGGCTGGCACCCGCGATGACGGGCGGGGACCGGGTCGCGGCCGTACTGCGGGTGCGCGGAAAGACCGCACCGGACGTGGTGGGCGAGCCCTCGGCCCCGCAGCGCCTGGCCGGGCGCCTGCGTGCGGGCCTGCGGGAAGCGACCGACGGGCTCCCCCCGGACGCTCGGGCGCTGTTGCCGGGCCTGGTGGTGGGGGACACCTCGCGGATCACCCCGGAGCTCGAGGAGGCCTTCAAGGAGACCGACCTCACCCACACGCTGGCCGTCTCGGGAGCCAACTTCACGATCCTCCTCGCGCTGCTGCTCGGGCCGCCCGGCCTGGCACAGCACGCGGAGCGACGAGGGCTGGCGCCGCGGCTCGGTGTCTCCCTGCGGGGGACGGCGGTGCTCGGGGGCGCGCTCTCGCTCGGGTTCGTGATCGTGTGCAGACCGGATCCGAGCGTGGTGCGGGCCGCGGCCTGCGGGGCGGTGGCGCTGCTGGCCCTGGCCACCGGACGCCGGAGGTCGATGATTCCCGCGCTGGCCACGGCGGTCCTGCTGCTGGTGCTCCACGACCCGTGGCTGGCGCGCAGTTACGGGTTCCTGCTCTCCGTCGTGGCGACCGGTGCCCTGCTCACGCTCGCGCCGCGCTGGAGTGCCGGGCTGCGGCGGCGCGGGGTGCCGGCGAGGCTTGCCGAGGCGCTCGGCGCCGCCGCGGCGGCGCAGGCCCTGTGCGCGCCCGTCGTGGCCGTGCTCTCGGCGCGGGTGAGTCTGGTGGCGGTGCCGTGCAATCTGCTCGCGGAGTTCGCGATCGCGCCGGCGGCCGTGCTGGGGTTCGCGGCCCTGGCCCTGGCGCCGGTGTCGATGCCGGTGGCCGAGGCCCTGGCGTGGTGCGCGCATTGGCCCGCCGAGTGGATCGCGCGGATCGCCCGTGCCGGGGCCGCGCTGCCGGGCGGGGGCATCGACTGGCCGGGCAGCTGGGCGGGTGCGGCGCTGCTCCTGGCCGTGACACTGACCGTGGTGCTCGTCGGACGGCGACTGCTCGGGCATCCCTGGTGGTGCGGGGCCTGTGGCCTGCTGCTCGCGCTGGTGGTGGTGCAGCCGCCGCCGCTGACCCGGGTCGTCACGGGCTGGCCGCCCCCGGGCTGGCGGCTGGTGATGTGTGACGTGGGGCAGGGCGACGCCATGGTCCTCGCCGCGGGCGGGGGGAGCGGTGTCGTCGTCGACGCGGGGCCTGATCCGCAGCTCGTCGACCACTGCCTGCGCTCGCTCGGCATCACCAGGATCCCGCTGGTCGTTCTCACCCACTTCCACGCCGACCATGTGGCCGGTCTGCCCGGGGTGCTGCGCGGACGGACGGTGGGCGCGATCGAGACGACGGGCTTCGAAGAGCCGCCGGACCAGGCCGCGTTCGTGCGCAGACTGGCGGCGGCGCGGCGCATTCCCCTGACACGGGCGGCGGCCGGGGAGCAGCGGCGCACGGGGGAGTTGTCCTGGGAGGTGGTGTGGCCGCCGCCTCCCGGCCCGCCGCCGGGCTCACCCCGGTGGGTGTCACCGGGGGCGCCTGCGGGGGCACTTCCGGGGATGTTTCCGGCGCACCCCGTGCCGGAGGGGCCGAACGACGCCAGTGTCGCCATGCTGGTCCGCTCGGCCGGACTGCGCCTGCTGCTCCTGGGCGACCTGGAGCCCCCGGCCCAGAGGGCGCTGGCACGATCACCGGCGGCCGAGACACTGGAGGGAGTGGACGTGCTGAAGGTCGCCCACCACGGCTCCGCCTACCAGGACCCCGGCCTCATACGCCGGGCGGCACCGCGGCTGGCCCTCATCTCCTGCGGCGAGGACAACTCCTACGGCCACCCGGCGCCGGGGACCGTCGCCGCGCTGCGTGCCGGGGGCGCGGCGGTGCTGCGGACGGACCGGGACGGCGCGCTCGCGGTCGTGGGAGGGGGCGGGGAGCTGAGCGTGGCGCGAGACTGAGGGCATGAACTCAGCTCAGGCCGACGCCTACCTCCGCCGCATCGGAGCCGAGCCCCCGGCGTGGCCCACCGTCGACGCGCTGCGCGAACTGCACCTGCGGCACTTGCGGACCGTGCCGTTCGAGAACCTCTCGATCCATCGGGGCGAGGAGATCGTGCTGGAGGAGACACGGCTGCTGGACAAGGTGGTCGGGGCCCGCCGGGGTGGGTTCTGTTATGAACTCAACGGTTCCTTCGGGGCGTTGCTCGCCGCGCTGGGATTCGACGTGGCGCTGCTGGCGGCACGGGTGTACGGGGACGGGGAGCGGCTCGGGATCCCGTACGACCATCTGGCGCTGCGGGTGCGGACGGTGGACGGGGGCGACTGGCTGGCCGACGTGGGGTTCGGGGCGCACAGCCACTTCCCGCTGGCGCTCGGGGACCGGGGGGAGCAGAAGGATCCGGGGGGCACCTTCCGGATCGTGGAGGCGGGGCCGGACGCGGCCGGGGTGCGCGGTGGGCACGCCACGGTGGAGGCGGCGGACCTTGACGTGTTCCGGGGTGACAGACCGCAGTACCGCCTGGAGGTGCGGCCGCGGGTGCTCGGCGACTTCGCGGCGGGGGCCTGGTGGCACAGCACGTCGCCGGTGTCGCACTTCACGCGGTCGCTGGTCTGTTCACGGGTAACGGAGGACGGAGGCCGGGTCACGCTCAGCGGGCGCAGGCTCACGACGACGGCCGCCGACGGCAGCCGGAAGGAAAGGGAACTGGAGACGGACGAGGAGGTGCTGGGCGCGTACCGGGAGCGGTTCGGGATCGAACTGGACAAGGTGCCGGCACTGCGGAATCCCGCGTAGCGGCCTGGCGGGGCGGCCAACGCGTGGAGGGCGGGGCCCGGTCGGCTGCCGGGCCGCCGTGGTGTCGGACAATGTCCGGCGTGAGTGATGTGCGACATGTGCTGGTGCTGCCCGACCGTGATGCCGCGGAAGAGGTGGTGGACGCGCTGAAGGAACGGTTCCGGGTCACCGAGGAACCCCAGGTGGTGCGGGACGCGCTGGCGGGTGAGGACGACGCCGAGGACGCGCAGTGGCTGGTCGTCCTGCGCGACGAGGACGCGCGGCTGGACGCCGGGGACCTCGACCGGCTGGCCGGCGAGTGGGAGGGCTGGCGAGAGGAACCGTAGGGGCTCCGGCCCCATGGTCGGGGAGGGGCCGTAGACCACCGGCCCCGCTCTCCGCCGGGTCCTGCTGTCAGTGGCGCGTGGGATGCTTGTCGCGATGGCCAGGAAGACTGCGAATGACGACCCCCTCGCCCCGGTGACGCTTGCCGTGGGCCAGGAGGACCTGCTCCTCGACCGCGCTGTGCAGGAGGTGGTGGCCGCCGCGAAGGCCGCCGACGCCGACACGGACGTGCGGGACCTCAGCCCGGACCAGTTGCAGCCCGGCACGCTGGCCGAGCTGACGAGCCCGTCGCTCTTCGCCGAGCGCAAGGTCGTGGTCGTACGCAACGCGCAGGATCTGTCGGCCGACACGATCAAGGACGTGAAGGCCTATCTCGGCTCGCCCGCCGAGGAGATCACCCTGGTGCTGCTGCATGCCGGTGGCGCCAAGGGCAAGGGGCTGCTCGACGCGGCGCGCAAGGCGGGCGCGCGTGAGGTGGCCTGCCCGAAGATGACGAAGCCGGCGGACCGGCTGGCGTTCGTACGGGGCGAGTTCAGGGTGACGGGCAGGTCCGCCACACCGGAGGCGTGCCAGGCGCTCGTCGACGCGATCGGCAGTGATCTGCGGGAGCTGGCCTCGGCGGTGTCGCAGCTGGTCGCCGACGTCGAGGGGACGATCGACGAGGCGGTCGTCGGCCGGTACTACACCGGGCGGGCCGAGGCGTCGAGCTTCACGGTCGCCGACCGGGCGGTCGAGGGACGGGCCGCGGAGGCCCTGGAGGCGTTGCGCTGGTCGCTGGCGACGGGGGTGGCGCCGGTGCTGATCACGAGCGCGCTGGCGCAGGGCGTCCGGGCGATCGGCAAGCTGTCGTCCGCACGGGGGGGCCGGCCGGCCGATCTCGCGCGGGAGCTGGGCATGCCGCCCTGGAAGATCGACCGGGTGCGGCAGCAGATGCGGGGCTGGACTCCGGACGGGGTGTCGATCGCGCTGCGGGCCGTCGCCGAGGCGGACGCGGGGGTGAAGGGCGGCGGAGACGACCCCGAGTACGCCCTGGAGAAGGCAGTGGTCACCATCGCCCGGGCAGCCCGCTCCAGAGGCCGCAGCTGACGGCCGGGGGCCGGTGGCAGCGGTCCGTGCGCGCTCCGGAGCCGATGGGCACGGAGCCGACGGGCACGGAGCCGACCGGCACGGAGCCGACCGGCACGGAGCCGACGGGCACGGAGCCGACCGGACCGGGGCCGGTTGCGGCGGCCGGGCGGGCGCGGGTTCGCTGAGGGGAGCCAGGCTGCGGCGACGCCGTCCGGACCCCTGTCTCCGGACCTCTGTCTCCGCCGTGCCGTGATCGAGTCGCCCTCTTCTTGCCGAAGAGGACAATCGGGTGTATCAGCCGCACGTCCCCAAGTGACGGAGAGGTGGCGAGGGACATGGCTGAACACCCACACGCAGCGCTGGTCCGCAAAGGCTTCGAGGCGTTCTCACGCGGTGACATGGACACCCTGCGGGAGCTGATGGCGGCGGACGCCACCCATCACGTACCCGGCAATCACCCGTTGTCGGGTGACTTCAAAGGGGTGGACTCGATCATCGAGATGTACGAACGGCTCGCCGCGGAGACCAGCGGGACGATGCGCGCCGACCTCATCGGCATCTGCGTCGACGGCCGCGGTCACGCGGTCGGCATGAGCCGGTTCACCGCGGAGCGCAACGGCAAGCGCCTCGACGACACCGGCTGCATCGTCTTCCGGATCGTCGGCGACAAGGTCACCGACCTCGACGAATGCGTCGAGGACATCGACAAGAACAACGAGTTCTGGTCCTGAGCAGCCCGAAGGCCCCTTCTTCAGCTCTGGGGAAGAGCGGAAGAAGGGGCCTTCGGTTCAAGATGCTGGATCCGCGCCCGCGTGGCGAACGCAGGCCGCGCGCGGATCCGAGGGGTGCCGGACGGGAGCGGATGAGAGAGGGCCCGCTCGATTCCCTCCGGCGTCACATCAGATGTCAGCCCTTGAGCGCGTCGACCTTCGAAGCCAGCGCCGACTTCTTGTTGGCGGCCTGGTTCTTGTGGATGACGCCCTTGGAGACGGCCTTGTCGAGCTGACGCGCGGCGAGGCGCTGGTACTCGGTGGCCTTCTCGGCGTCACCCGCGGCAGCAGCCTCACGGGCCTTGCGGATCGCGGTCTTGAGGGAGGACTTGACGGCCTTGTTGCGCAGCCGAGCCTTCTCGTTGGTCTTGATCCGCTTGATCTGGGACTTGATGTTCGCCACGAAGGAGCCTTCTCAGGTTCTGGCACGAGCCGCACGCAGAGCGCACGATTCCCGCACCGGGTGATTTCTTGAGGTCGTACCTCCTGCGAGAGGGCATGAGGCACAGCCACCCAGGCTACCAGCGGCCCCTTCCACGGCCCAAACCCGTCCATGGTCGCCACCCGTGGGACCATGGAGGCTACGTATCGATCCGACCCGAGACCGCAGACCCTGCGGACGCCTCAAGAATCAGGACCCTGCGTGCCCGCGACCCCCAGCCACGTGCCCGAGCCGAGCCGTACCGACCCGGCTCTGATCCGCAACTTCTGCATCATCGCGCACATCGACCACGGCAAGTCCACGCTCGCCGACCGGATGCTCCAGCTGACCGGAGTGGTCGAGCAGCGGCAGATGCGCGCCCAGTACCTCGACCGCATGGACATCGAGCGCGAGCGTGGCATCACGATCAAGTCACAGGCGGTGCGTCTGCCGTGGGCTCCCACCCACGACAAGAACGACACGCACATCCTCAACATGATCGACACTCCCGGGCACGTCGACTTCACCTACGAGGTCTCCCGGTCGCTCGCCGCGTGCGAGGGGACCATCCTCCTGGTCGACGCCGCCCAGGGCATCGAGGCGCAGACCCTCGCCAACCTGTACCTGGCGATGGAGAACGACCTCACGATCATCCCCGTGCTGAACAAGATCGACCTGCCGGCCGCGCAGCCCGAGAAGTTCTCCGAGGAGCTCGCCAACCTGGTCGGGTGCGACCCCGAGGACGTGCTCAAGGTGTCGGCCAAGACCGGTCTGGGCGTCGAGGCGCTGCTCGACAAGGTCGTCGCGGAGATCCCCCCGCCGGTCGGTGTCGCGGACGCTCCCGCCCGCGCGATGATCTTCGACTCGGTCTACGACTCCTACCGCGGTGTCGTGACGTACGTTCGTGTCATCGACGGCCAGCTCAACAAGCGTGAGCGGATCCGGATGATGTCCACCGGCGCCACGCACGAGCTGCTGGAGATCGGTACCAACTCGCCGGAGATGCTGGCGGCCGACGGTCTCGGCGTCGGTGAGGTGGGCTATCTGATCACCGGCGTGAAGGACGTCCGCCAGTCCAAGGTCGGTGACACCGTCACCAGCCAGCACAAGGGGGCCACGGAGGCGCTCGGGGGGTACAAGGACCCCAAGCCCATGGTCTTCTCCGGGCTCTACCCGCTGGACGGCTCGGACTACCCGGAGCTGCGCGAGGCCCTGGACAAGCTCCAGCTCAACGACGCCGCGCTGGTCTACGAGCCGGAGACCTCCGCCGCCCTCGGCTTCGGCTTCCGCGTCGGCTTCCTCGGCCTGCTGCACCTGGACGTGATCCGCGAGCGGCTGGAGCGCGAGTTCGGCCTCGACCTCATCGCCACCGCGCCGAACGTGGTCTACCGCGTCCTCATGGAGGACGGCACCGAGCACACCGTCACCAACCCCAGCGAGTTCCCCGAGGGCAAGATCTCGGAGGTCTACGAGCCGGTCGTGCGGGCCACCATCCTCGCGCCCAGCGAGTTCATCGGCTCGATCATGGAGCTGTGCCAGACCCGGCGCGGCACCCTGCTCGGCATGGACTACCTGTCCGAGGACCGGGTCGAGATCCGCTACACCCTGCCGCTCGCCGAGATCGTCTTCGACTTCTTCGACCAGCTGAAGTCCAAGACCCGCGGCTACGCCTCGCTGGACTACGAGCCCACCGGCGAGCAGACCTCCAGCCTGGTCAAGGTCGACATCCTGCTGCACGGCGACAAGGTCGACGCCTTCTCGGCGATCACGCACAAGGACGCCGCGTACGCCTACGGTGTGCGGCTCGTCGCCAAGCTGCGCGAGCTCATCCCGCGGCAGGCCTTCGAGGTGCCCATCCAGGCGGCCATCGGCTCCCGGGTCATCGCCCGCGAGACCATCCGCGCCATCCGCAAGGACGTCCTCGCCAAGTGCTACGGCGGTGACATCTCCCGTAAGCGGAAGCTGCTGGAGAAGCAGAAGGAGGGCAAGAAGCGGATGAAGATGGTGGGTTCCGTAGAGGTTCCGCAGGAGGCCTTCATCGCCGTCCTGTCGAGTGATGACAGCGCGGGGTCGGGCAAGGGCAAGAAGTAATCACGGTTTACCGAGGGTTACACCGCAATCCGGGTTGAACAGGGGCTCGCCGCGCGAAAGTGCGGCGGGCCCCTGCGCGTTTCCGGGGTAGCTCTCTGTACGAAGTGACAGGCCGCGGCCCCTTACGCGGCGGCCGGTCGCCCTCTACTCTGATCCCTGCTCCATAGTTACTCGCGAGTTAAACAACGGCTCGTGACTGCACCTCGTGAGTGAAAACCAGCCGCACCTGAGCCAGCCGCACCGTCGCGGGCCCCGGAGGATGTCGTGAGCGACACACAGACCCTGATCGAGAACCGTCCGCCGTCCGTGGCGGGCCTCTTCCTGGAGCGCGTGACGGCCACGCCGGACGCCGAGGCCTATCGGTATCCGGTCCCGTCGCCGGCGGGCCAGGGGCCGGACGAGTGGAAGTCGCTGAGCTGGGCGCAGGCAGCCGAGCGGGTCTACGCCATCGCGGCGGGGCTCATCGAGCTGGGCGTGCAGCCCGAGCAGCGCGTGGCGCTCGCTTCCAGCACCCGGATCGAGTGGATCCTCGCCGACCTCGGCATCATGTGCGCCGGAGCGGCCACCACCACGGTGTATCCGCAGACCAACGCCGACGAGTCCGCGTACATCCTGTCGGACTCCGAGAGCCGGGTGCTGATCGCGGAGAACGCCGAGCAGCTGGCGAAGGCGAAGGAGAAGCGCGCCGAGCTGCCCGAGCTGACACATGTCGTGGTCGTCGACGCGGCCGGTGTCGAGACCGCCGACTGGATCCTCACCCTGGACGAGCTGGAGAAGCGCGGCGCGGCCCGGCTGGAGAAGGACCCCGACCTGATCAAGGAGCGGGTCGGCGCCATTACCAAGGACCAGCTGGCCACCCTCATCTACACCTCCGGCACCACCGGCCGCCCCAAGGGCGTGCGCCTGCCGCACGACAACTGGTCGTACATGGCGAAGGCCATCGCCGCGACCGGCCTGGTCAGCGGCGAGGACGTGCAGTACCTGTGGCTGCCCCTGGCGCACGTCTTCGGCAAGGTGCTGACCTCCGGGCAGATCGAGGTCGGGCACGTCACCGCCGTGGACGGCCGGGTCGACAAGATCATCGAGAATCTGCCGGTGGTGCAGCCGACGTACATGGCGGCCGTGCCCCGCATCTTCGAGAAGGTCTACAACGGCGTGGCGGCCAAGGCCCGGGCGGGCGGCGGAGCCAAGTACAAGATCTTCCAGTGGGCCGCCGAGGTCGCCCGCGAGTACGCCAAGGTCTCGCAGGACAACTTCCGGCGCACCGGGACGGCGTCCGTGCCGTTCGGGCTGGGCACGAAGCACAAGGTGGCCGACGCGCTGGTCTTCGCCAAGATCCGTGAGGCCTTCGGCGGCAACCTGCGGGCGTGCGTCTCGGGTTCCGCGGCGCTGTCGCCGGAGATCGGCTACTTCTTCGCGGGAGCCGGCATCCACATCCTGGAGGGTTACGGCCTGACGGAGTCCTCGGCGGCGTCCTTCGTGAACCCGGGCGAGGCCTACCGCACCGGCACGGTCGGCAAGCCCCTGCCCGGCACGGAGGTGCGGATCGCCGACGACGGGGAGATCCTGCTGCGCGGCCCGGGCATCATGGAGGGCTACCACAAGCTGCCCGAGAAGACCGCCGAGGTGCTGGAGCCGGACGGCTGGTTCCACACGGGGGACATCGGGGAGCTGTCGCCCGACGGGTACCTGCGGATCACCGACCGCAAGAAGGACCTCATCAAGACCTCGGGCGGCAAGTACATCGCCCCGGCGGAGGTCGAGGGGCAGTTCAAGGCGGTGTGCCCGTACGTCTCCAACATCCTCGTGCACGGGGCCGACCGGAACTTCTGCACGGCGCTCATCGCGTTGGACGAGCCCGCGATCACCGAGTGGGCCAAGGAGAACGGTCTCGAAGGGAAGTCGTACGCGGAGATCGTCGCCGCGCCGCAGACCGTCGAGATGGTCGACGGCTATGTGAAGCAGCTCAACGAGGGGCTTCAGCGCTGGCAGACCATCAAGAAGTTCCGTCTGCTGCCGCGTGACCTCGACATCGAGCACGGTGAGATCACGCCGAGCCTGAAGCTGAAGCGGCCGGTGGTGGAGCGGGAGTACAAGCACCTGATCGAGGAGATGTACGCGGGCTCCCGCGAGGCGTAGGGGGTTGCGGGGGCTGTGTGGCGACCTCGGGTTCGTCGGGGTCGTTCGCGCAGTTCCCCGCGCCCCTGACCACGTTCCCCCGCACGGCGTCCGAGGTCCTGGAGGAAGACGCTGAGCTTGGCCCTGAGGACCCACGGGTCGAAGGGCTTGGCCAGGTGGTCGGCGGCGCCGCTCATGCCTCTTCGTCCGTGCCCTCGGGGTCCAGCAGCGCGCACACGACCGTCAGCAGGCCGTCGATGTCCACCGGCTTGGGCACGTACTCGTCGGCGCCGCGGGCGATGGACTTCTCCCGGTCACCGGGCATCGCCTTGGCGGTCAGCGCCACGATCGGCAGCTCCGCCCAGCGCGGGGTGCGGCGGATCGCGGAGATGGTCTCGTAGCCGTCCATCTCCGGCATCATGATGTCCATCAGGACCAGGGCGACGTCCGGGCTGCGCTCCAGCGTTTCGATGCCCTCGCGGCCGTTCTCCGCGTACAGCACGGTCATGCCGACCCGGCCCAGGACATGGGTGAGGGCGAAGACGTTGCGGATGTCGTCGTCCACGATCAGCACCCGCCGCCCGGCCAGGACCCGCCCCGGCCTGCCGGTCGTCCACGCCTCCAGCCTGGTGGGCGCGGGCCACCCGTCGTCCGGGTCCTGCGCCACCGGGAAGGGCGCGGCGGCCGGCCGGAGCGGCAGGGGCAGGCCGGCGTGGTCCTCCGGGAGCGGCACGGGCGCCGGGTGGCCGGGGCTGACGACGGGGACGTAGAGGGTGAAGGTGGAGCCCCTGCCGGGTTCGCTCTCGGCGACGATCCGGCCGCCGAGCAGGCCCGCGATCTCCCGGCTGATGGACAGGCCGAGGCCGGTCCCGCCGTACTTGCGGTTGGTGGTGCCGTCGGCCTGCTGGAACGCCTCGAAGATCACCGGGAGTTTCTCCGGCGCGATCCCGATGCCGGTGTCGGAGACGGTGAATGCGATGACGTCGTCGCTGTCCCGGACTCCCTCGCTCTCGGATTCGCTCGTACGGGTGGACCCCCATCGGTGCTCGGTGTCCTGCACCCGGTCCACCCGCAGCTCCACCTTGCCGTTCGCGGTGAACTTGATCGCGTTGGACAGCAGGTTGCGCAGGATCTGCTGGAGCCGCTGCTCGTCCGAGTACATCTCGCGCGGTACGTCCTCACCGACCGCCACCTCGAAGGCGAGACCCCGGTCCAGGGTGAGCGGGCGGAAGGTGGCGTGGACGTAGTCGAGCAGTTTGATCAGGGGCAGCCGCTTGGGCCGCACGTCCATCCGGCCGGCCTCGATCTTCGACAGGTCCAGGATGTCGTTGATCAGCTGGAGGAGGTCCGAGCCCGAGCGGTGGATCGTCGTCGCGAACTGCACCTCCTGGTCGGACAGACGGCCGTCGGGGTTGTCGGAGAGCAGCCGGGCGAGGATCAGCAGGGAGTTCAGCGGCGTGCGCAGCTCGTGCGACATGTTCGCCAGGAACTCCGACTTGTACTGGGAGGACGTGGCCAGCAGGGCGGCCTTCTCCTCCAGTTCGGCGTTGGAGCGCTGCAACTCGCCCTGCTGCTTCTGGAGTTCGTCCGAGCGTTCCTGAAGCTGCATGGCCAGGCGCTGGGACTCGCCGAGCAGGGACTCCGTGCGGGAGTTGGCGATGATCGTGTTGATGGCGACGCCGATGGTGTTGACGAACTGGTCGAAGAACGCCAGGTGCACATCGGAGAAGCGGGAGAAGGAGGCGAGTTCGATGACGCCGAGGAGCTTGTCCTCGAAGAGGATGGGGATGATGACGATCGTGGTCGGGGCCGCTTCGCCCAGCCCGCTGTTGATCTTTATGTAGTCGGGCGGTGCGCCCTCCACCAGGATCCGCTTCTTCTCCCGGGCCGCCTGTGCGACCAGGCCGTGCACGGGCAGGCCGCCGGTCTCGACGGTCGCGTCCTGGGCGGCGCCGTAACCGGCGATGAACGCCAGGCCCTTGGTGGGGACCGTCGCTCCGTCCTCCTCGGGGTCGGCCAGGTAGAAGGCGCCGTACTGGGCGTTCACCAGCGGCGTCAGCTCGCGGAGTATCAGGTCGGCGACCTCCATCAGGTCCCGGTGGCCCTGCATCAGCGCGGCGAGCCGGGCCAGATTGGACTCCAGCCAGTCCTTCGCGCGGGTGGTCTCGCGCAGGTTGGCCACCATCAGGTTGATGTTGTCCTTCAGTTCGGCGACCTCGCCCTGCGTCTCGACCGTGATCGAGCGGGACATGTCGCCCTGGGCCACGGCGGAGGCGACCTCCGCGATCGCGCGGACCTGGGTGGTGAGGTTGGAGGCGAGTTCGTTGACGTTCGTCGTCAGGCGCTTCCAGGTGCCGTAGACGCCCTCGACCCGGGCCTGGCCGCCGAGCCGGCCCTCGCTGCCCACCTCGCGGGCCACGCGCGTGACCTCCGAGGAGAACGAGGACAGCGTGTCGACCATGGTGTTGATGGTGGTCTTCAGCTCCAGGATCTCGCCGCGCGCGTCCACGTCGATCTTCCGGGACAGGTCGCCCTGCGCCACGGCCGTCGCGACCTGGGCGATGTTGCGCACCTGGGAGGTGAGGTTGTCGGCCATGTAATTGACGTTGTCCGTCAGGTCCCGCCAGACGCCGGAGACACCCAGCACCTGGGCCCGGCCGCCGAGCCGGCCGTCGGTGCCGACCTCGCGGGCCACGCGTGTGACCTCGTCGGCGAAGGCCCGCAGCTGCTCCACCATCGTGTTGACGGTGTCCTTGAGTTCGAGGATCTCGCCGCGCGCGTCGACCGTGATCTTCTTCGACAGGTCGCCGTTGGCCACGGCCGTGGTGACCTGGGCGATGTTGCGGACCTGGGAGGTCAGGTTCAGCGCCATGAAGTTGACGTTGTCGGTGAGGTCCTTCCAGACGCCGGAGACGCCGCGCACCTGGGCCTGGCCGCCGAGGTTGCCCTCGGTGCCGACCTCGCGGGCGACCCTGGTCACCTCGTCGGCGAAGGCGGACAACTGGTCCACCATCGTGTTGATCGTGGACTTCAGCTCCAGGATCTCGCCCTTGGCCTCCACCGTGATCTTCTTGCCGAGGTCGCCCTGGGCGACGGCGGTGGAGACCAGGGCGATGTTGCGCACCTGGGAGGTGAGGTTGTCGGCCATGAAGTTGACGTTGTCGGTGAGGTCCTTCCAGACCCCCGAGACGCCCCGGACCTGGGCCCGGCCGCCGAGGTTGCCCTCGGTGCCGACCTCGCGGGCGACCCTGGTCACCTCGTCGGCGAAGGCGGACAGCTGGTCCACCATCGTGTTGATGGTCGACTTCAGCTCCAGGATCTCGCCCTGCGCGTCGACCGTGATCTTCTGCGACAGGTCGCCGTTGGCCACGGCCGTGGTGACCTGGGCGATGTTGCGGACCTGGGAGGTCAGGTTCGACGCCATGAAGTTGACGTTGTCGGTGAGGTCCTTCCAGACCCCGGAGACGCCCCGGACCTGGGCCCGGCCGCCCAACCGGCCCTCGGTGCCGACCTCGCGGGCGACGCGGGTGACCTCGTCGGCGAAGGCGGACAGCTGGTCGACCATGGTGTTGACGGTCAGCTTCAGCTCCAGCAGCTCGCCGGTCGCCTCCACCGTGACCGTGCGGGTCAGGTCGCCGCGGGCCACCGCCGTCGTCACCGCCGCGATGTCCCGGACCTGGGCCGTCAGCCGGGACGCCATCGTGTTGACGGCCTCCGTCACGTCCCGCCAACTGCCCGACAGACCCTGCACCTTGGCCCGGCCGCCGAGCCGGCCCTCGGTGCCCACCTCACGCGCGACCCGCGTCACCTCACCCGTGAACAGGGAGAGCTGGTCCACCATCTTGTTGACGGCCAGGCCCAGACGCCGCAGGTCGCCGCGCAACTGGCGGGTGCCGTCGTGCAGGTCCACCCGCTGGGTGAGATCTCCGCCGGCCACCGCGTCCAGCACCCGCGTGGCGTTCGCCGCCGGGGCGACCAGGGCGTCGAGCAGCTGGTTCACGTCGTCGACCCGGGAGGTCCACAGGCCCTGGCCCGGGCTGGCCGAGAGCCGCTCGTCGAGCCGGCCGTGCCGCACCAGCTCCCGTCTGACGCGCCGCACCTCGGAGGTGAAGTGGACGCTGCGGTCCATGATCTGGTTGTGGACGGCGGTGAGTTCGGCCACCAGCCCGTGGCCGGATTCCGGCACCTTGGTGAAATCGCCGTCGCGTGCCGCTGTCATGGCGGCGAGCAGGGGACGCAGATCGGATGCACGAATCTGACCGTCTCCGTACCGGTCTTCGACCACAGGAGTAGCACTGTTCTCACTCATGGCGGCCCACTTCGGTAACTCGGCGCTTATGGGCGCGGTCAGTCTGTCACTCTGTCGGCATCGACTGTGGCGTATTCGTACGAACTGCCCGGGGAGCTGTCCATGGGGGCCATTCCGACGCAACGGGAGACCGCCTCCCGTGCCTCAGAAGCGCCTGCGCACGCCGGAGTGACACCCGTGCCGGTCCAGGAGGGGCCCGCTTCCGAGGAGCCGGCGCCGCCCGCGGAGGTGCTCACACCGTCCGCCGGGGCGTTCGCCCCCGATCCGTGCGCGCCTGCTCACGCGGCGTCCGAAACGGCTCAGGGAGCGCACGCGCAGGAGCGTGCGCGGGCGCACGCGACCCTGCCCGGCAGCTCTCTCGCGCCGGGCGCCGCCCGCGCCCTGGTGCGCGCGGCGCTCGCCGAGTGGGCCGGCCTCGGCCTGCCCGGCGCCGCGTTCCTCACCGGCCGCCTCGCCGACGACGCCACGCTCGTCGTGAGCGAACTGGTCACCAACGCCGTCGTGCACGCCGGCACCGACGTCGAGACGGAGTGCCGGCTGGAGGGCGACACCCCGGACACGGCCGCGGTCGTCGTCGAGGTCTCCGACCACCACCCCTCACGCGCCCCGCGCGGCAGCGAACCGGAGACGCCGCACGACCCCCCGGAGTACGGGCGCGGCCTGCGACTGGTCGGCGCGCTCTGCGAGGCGTGGGGCATCACCTACCGCACGGGACGCAAGACCGTGTGGGCCCGGCTGCCCGCCGGAGGCTGCGCCGCGGGAGAGCAGATCGAGGCGTACGCCGGGGAGCACGCGCTGGCGCGGGGCCTGCGGATGGCGGAGATCCTCGCGCCCGAACCCCGCCCGGGCGACGAGGCGGGGGACACCGTCCGCGCCTGGTGTGGCGGGGGAGACCTCTGGGACTCCGGTGAGGGAGGGGAGACGTGGGAATCGCGGGAAGGCGGCGAGGCCCGCGAGTGGCCCGACCCGCGCGAGTCCCGCGACCTGCGCGACTGGAACGACCTACGGGACTGGCGGGACCGGCACGAGAACCGGCACGGGCGCGACGGACCCGACGGCGCCTGGCTCGGCCGCGGCGCCCTCTCCTTCCTCGCCGAGGCCTCCGACCTGCTCGCCGGGCAGCTCGACGAAGACCTGGTCGCGGCCCTCGCCGGACAGCTGATCGTGCCCCGGCTGGCCGACTGGTGCGCCGTATGGCTGGAGGACGAGGCCACCGGCGGCGGCTGGGGCGGCCCAGCGGGCGCGGGCGGAGCGCGGCTCGCCCGGGTCTGGCACGGCAGCGAGAACCGCATCGAGGAACTGCGCCGCGCCCTGGAGAAGCACCCGCCGCAGCCGTTCGACCCGGTCGGGGCGGGCCCGTTCGAACGCGGCCGGGAACAGGGCGGTTCCGGGCCCGCTGCCTACCCGTGGCCCGGGGAGGCGCTCGCTGACGAACCCGGCGAGCCCGGCGCGGCCCTCGCCTACCGGCTGGTCGCCGGCGGCCGCCCGCTGGGCACCCTCGTCATCGGCCGGTCCGGCGCGGCCGGCTTCCCCGACGAGATCACCGGCCTCGTCGAGGACCTCGGCCGCCGGGTGGCCCTCGCCATCGGCGCCGCCCGCCAGTACGCCCGCCAGGCCACCATCAGCGCCGTGCTCCAGCGCGGCCTGCTGCCCGGCGCCGTGGCCGAGATCCCCGGGATGCGCAGCGCCCTGGTCTACGAGCCGTACGACAAGGGCGGGCCCAGCGGCGACTTCTACGACCTGTTCCCGGCCGGCGACGGCCGCTGGTGCTTCGCCGTCGGCGACGTCCAGGGCAAGGGGCCCGAGGCGGCCGTCGTGATCGGCCTGGCCCGGCCCTGGCTGCGGCTGCTGGCCCGCGAGGGCTACCGGGTCGCCGACGTCCTCGACCGCCTCAACCAGCTGCTGCTGGACGACGCCACGGAGGCGGCCGACGCGGCGGCCCGGGCGCTGGTGGCCGCGGGAGCCCGGCCGACCCCGCCCGGCGACGGCCCCCAGACACGCTTCCTGTCCCTGCTCTACGGCGAGCTGGTGCCCTTCGACGGCGGTGTCCGCTGCACCGTCGCCTCCGCCGGGCACCCGCTGCCCCTGCTGCTCGGGGCGGGCGGCGAGGTCCACACGTGCGCGCAGCCGCAGACCCTCCTCGGCGTCGTCGAGGACGCCACCTACACCAGCGACACCTTCGAGCTGCGCTCCGGCGACACCCTGCTGTGCGTCACCGACGGAGTCACCGAGCGCCGCTCGGGCTCCCGCCAGTTCGACGACGGCGACGGGCTCGCGGCGGCCCTGGCCGGGTGCGCCGGGCTGGACGCGGAGCTGATAGCCGAGCGGATCAAGCGGCTGGTGCACGAGTTCGGGGCGCGGCCCCCGGCGGACGATCTCGCGCTGCTGGTGCTCCAGGCGGACTGACCGCGCGGGTGCTGGACAATGGAGGGCATGCCTTCCGCACTCCCCGACGGCGAGCCCGTCCCCGACGACGGCGCGCTGCCCGCCTCCGCGCTCGCCGGGGCCGCCGACCGCCCGCTCGGGTTCTACCTGCACGTCCCGTACTGCGCGACCCGCTGCGGCTACTGCGACTTCAACACCTACACGGCGACCGAGCTGCGCGGCACCGGCGGCGTGCTGGCCTCCCGCGACAACTACGCCGAGACGCTGGCCGACGAGATCCGGCTGGCGCGCAAGGTGCTGGGGGACGATCCGCGGCCGGTGCGCACGGTGTTCGTGGGCGGGGGCACCCCCACGCTGCTGGACGCCGGTGATCTCGTCCGGATGCTGAAGGCCGTCCGGGACGAGTTCGGGCTCGCGGACGACGCGGAGGTCACGACCGAGGCGAACCCGGAGTCCGTCGATCCCGCGTACCTGACGGCGCTGCGCGAAGGGGGCTTCAACCGGATCTCCTTCGGGATGCAGAGCGCGCGGCAG
Organism: Streptomyces sp. NPDC043685; assembly: GCF_056436585.1. Classification (NCBI taxonomy): domain Bacteria; kingdom Bacillati; phylum Actinomycetota; class Actinomycetes; order Kitasatosporales; family Streptomycetaceae; genus Streptomyces; species Streptomyces sp. NPDC043685. The sequence goes on from NZ_JBWKCH010000002.1 coordinate 549,018, forward strand.
CACGTGCTGAAGGTGCTGGACCGCACGCACACGCCGGGGCGGCCCGAGGCGTGTGTGGCGGAGGCCCGCGCGGCCGGGTTCGAGCACGTCAACCTCGACCTGATCTACGGCACGCCCGGTGAGTCCGACGACGACTGGCGGGCCTCGCTGGACGCGGTGCTGGGGGCCGGGCCGGATCACGTCAGTGCCTACGCGCTGATCGTCGAGGAGGGCACGCAGCTGGCCCGCCGGATCCGGCGCGGCGAGGTGGCGATGACCGACGACGACGTGCACGCCGACCGGTACCTGATCGCGGACGAGGTGCTCTCGGGGGCGGGCTTCGAGTGGTACGAGGTGTCGAACTGGGCGACCTCGCCCGCCGGGCGGTGCCTGCACAACGAGCTGTACTGGCGGGGGGCCGACTGGTGGGGGGCCGGACCCGGGGCGCACAGCCATGTGGGCGGCGTGCGGTGGTGGAACGTGAAGCACCCGGGGGCGTACGCGGCTGCGCTGGCGGCGGGGCGGTCGCCGGGGGCCGGGCGTGAGGTGCTGTCGGAGGAGGACCGGCGGGTCGAGCGGATCCTGCTGGAGCTGCGGCTTCGGGAGGGGGTGCCGTTGTCGCTGCTGCGGGAGAAGGGGTTGGCTGCCTCGAGCAGTGCGCTGTCGGACGGGCTTCTGGAGAAGGGCCCGTACGACGAAGGGCGGGCCGTGCTCACACTGCGGGGGCGGTTGCTGGCGGACGGGGTTGTACGAGACCTCGTGGACTGAGGTGCTCGGGGTGGGGGCTGAGGCCGGGTGGGTGCCCAGCCCGGCGTAGCGGGGTGCCGCTGCGCCCACCCGTGCCGCCCTCAGCGGCACGCACGCCCGCAGCTGGGTGTGGCTGTGGCGCCGTGTCCGCAGCCGAGAGCAGCTACGGCGCCGTGACGAAGTCGATCAGTTCCTCCACCCGGCCCAGCAGCTCCGGCTCCAGGTCCTTGTACGAGTGGACGCCCGACAGGATCCGCTGCCAGGCCGCGCCCGTGTTCTCCGGCCAGCCCAGCGCCCTGCACACGCCCGTCTTCCAGTCCTGGCCGCGCGGGACACGGGGCCAGGACCCGATGCCCAGGGACGACGGCTTCACCGCCTCCCAGATGTCGATGTACGGGTGGCCCACGACCAGGGCGTGGTCGCTGGTGACGGCCTGGGCGATGCGCCACTCCTTCGAGCCCGGGACCAGGTGGTCCACCAGGACGCCGAGGCGGGCGTCCGGGCCGGGAGCGAAGCTCTCGACGATCGACGGCAGGTCGTCGACGCCCTCCAGGTACTCCACCACCACGCCCTCGATGCGCAGGTCGTCGCCCCACACCTTCTCGACCAGCTCGGCGTCGTGGCGGCCCTCGACGTAGATGCGGCCGGCGCGGGCCACGCGGGCGCGGGCGCCGGGGACGGCGACCGAACCGGAGGCCGTGCGGGTGGGACGCGCGGGACCGCCCGGCGCGGGGCGGACCAGGGTCACCACCCGGCCCTCCAGCAGGAAGCCGCCCGGCTCCATCGGGAACACCCGGTGCTTGCCGAAGCGGTCCTCCAGCGTCACCGTGCCCGCCTCGCAGCGGATCACCGCCCCGCAGAAGCCCGTCCCCGGCTCCTCCACCACCAGGCCCGGCTCCGCGGCGACCTCGGGGACCGGCTTCGGCTTCTTCCACGGCGGGGTCAGGTCGGCGGAGTACTGGCGCATTCGAATGACGATAGGAGAAGGCGGACGGCGATCACCGCGACACGCCGAAACGCGCCGCCAGCGCGTCCCGTTGGGCCCGCACGAACGCCGCGTCCACCACCGCTCCGTGACCGGGCACGTACACCGCGTCCTCGCCGCCCAGGTCGAGCAGCCGGTCGAGGGCGGCAGGCCAGTGCGACGGCACCGCGTCGGGACCCGCCTGGGGTTCGCCGGACTCCTCGACCAGATCGCCGCAGAACACCACCTCCGGATCACCGGGCACCAGCACCGTCAGGTCGTGCGCGGTGTGCCCCGGCCCGACGTTCGCCAGCAGCACCTGCCGGCCGCCGCCCAGGTCGAGCGTCCGCTCGCCGGAGACCGGATGGCCGGGCGGGACCAGCCGCCGCGCCGCCTCCTCGGCCGTGGGCGCCGCCAGCCCGTTGCGGACCGCGTCCGCGAGCAGCTCCTCCCGGTCCCGCACCCGCGTCAGCACCGCGTCCACACCCACCGCCCCGAACACCTCCGCGTCCGGGAACGCCGCCGCCCCGAAGACATGATCGAAGTGCGGATGGGTCAGCGCGAGATGTGTCACATGCCGCCCCGTGAGCGATCGCGCCTGGGCACGCAGCTTCGCGCCCTCCGCGAGACTCGACCCCGCGTCGATCAGAAGGGCCGCGCCCTCCCCGGCGACCAGGCCCGCCGTGCAGTCCCACACCGGCAGCCGGCACCGCCCCACTCCGGCGGCCACGCGCTCCCATCCGAGGTCTTCCCAAGTCACCGTCATGCGGCGACGCTAGCGGTGCGCCCCGTCCGGGGCACGGCACCGCACGACCAGCCTTGCCGGGGGAGTACCCCACCGCCGTACACTGGGCCGGGGAATGCTGGCACTCGCACGCGCAGAGTGCCAGGCCGGACCGGCCGGGCAAGCAGGCGAAGACTTCTGGAGGTGTGCGCGATGCTCAGTGAACGCAGGCTCCAGGTGCTGCGCGCCATCGTCCAGGACTACGTCGGCACCGAGGAGCCGGTCGGCTCCAAGGCCCTCACCGAGCGGCACAACCTCGGCGTCTCCCCGGCGACCGTGCGCAACGACATGGCGGCCCTGGAGGACGAGGGGTACATCGCCCAGCCGCACACCAGCGCCGGGCGCATCCCCACCGACAAGGGCTACCGGCTGTTCGTCGACAAGCTCGCCGGCGTCAAGCCGATGACCGCGCCCGAGCGGCGCGCGATCCAGAACTTCCTGGAAGGCGCCGTCGACCTCGACGACGTCGTGGCGCGCACGGTACGGCTGCTCGCGCAGCTCACACGCCAGGTCGCCGTCGTGCAGTACCCGTCGCTGACCCGCTCGACCGTGCGGCACGTGGAGTTGCTCTCCCTGGCGCCCGCGCGGGTGATGCTCGTGCTGATCACGGACACCGGGCGGGTCGAGCAGCGGGTGGTGGACTGCCCGGCGCCCTTCGGCGAGGCCTCGCTCGCGGATCTGCGCGCGCGCCTCAACAGCCGCGTGGCGAACCGCCGTTTCGCGGATGTGCCGAGTCTGGTGGAGGATCTCCCGGAGGCGTTCGAGCACGAGGACCGGGGTACGGTCTCCACGGTGCTCTCCACACTCCTGGAGACGCTCGTCGAGGAGAACGAGGAGCGGCTGATGATCGGCGGCACCGCCAATCTGACCCGCTTCGGTCATGACTTCCCCCTCACGATCCGGCCCGTGCTGGAGGCGCTGGAGGAGCAGGTCGTGCTCCTCAAGCTGCTCGGCGAGGCGAAGGATCCGGGCGTGACCGTACGGATCGGTCACGAGAACGCCCACGAAGGACTCAACTCCACGTCCGTCGTGTCGGTCGGCTACGGTTCGGGCGGCGAGGCAGTCGCCAAGCTCGGCGTGGTCGGACCGACCCGCATGGACTACCCGGGAACGATGGGAGCGGTACGCGCAGTGGCACGGTACGTCGGACAGATCCTGGCGGAGTCGTAGTGGCCACGGACTACTACGCCGTACTCGGCGTGCGCCGCGACGCGTCGCAGGAAGAGATCAAGAAGGCCTTCCGGCGGCTCGCTCGCGAGCTGCACCCGGACGTCAACCCCGATCCGAAGACCCAGGAGCGGTTCAAGGAGATCAACGCCGCTTACGAGGTGCTGTCGGACCCGCAGAAGAAGCAGGTCTACGACCTCGGCGGCGATCCGCTCTCGCAGTCCGGCGGCGCTGGCGCGGGCGGCTTCGGAGCCGGCGGCTTCGGGAACTTCTCGGACATCATGGACGCCTTCTTCGGCACGGCGTCGCAGCGCGGACCGCGCTCGCGCACCCGCCGCGGCCAGGACGCCATGATCCGCATCGAGATCGAGCTCGACGATGCCGCCTTCGGTACGACCAAGGACATCCAGGTCGACACGGCCGTCGTCTGCAACACCTGCAACGGCGAGGGCGCGGCCCCGGGCACCTCCGCCCAGACGTGTGACATGTGCCGCGGCCGCGGTGAGGTCTCGCAGGTCACCCGGTCCTTCCTGGGCCAGGTCATGACCTCGCGCCCCTGCCCGCAGTGCCAGGGCTTCGGCACGGTCGTGCCCACCCCGTGCCCCGAGTGCGCGGGCGACGGCCGCGTCCGGTCCCGCCGCACGCTCACGGTCAAGATCCCGGCCGGTGTGGACAACGGCACGCGCATCCAGCTCGCCGGCGAGGGCGAGGTCGGCCCCGGCGGCGGTCCGGCCGGTGACCTCTACGTCGAGATCCACGAACTGCCCCACGCGCAGTTCCAGCGCCGCGGCGACGACCTGCACTGCACGGTCACGCTCCCCATGACGGCGGCGGCCCTCGGCACCAAGGTGCCGCTGGAGACGCTCGACGGCATGGAGGAGGTCGACATCCGCCCGGGCACCCAGTCCGGCCAGTCGATCCCGCTGCACGGCCGGGGCGTCACACACCTGCGCGGCGGCGGACGCGGCGACCTCATCGTCCACGTCGAGGTCCAGACCCCGACCAAGCTCGACCCCGAGCAGGAACGCCTGCTGCGCGAGCTCTCCAAACTCCGCGGCGAGGAACGGCCCACGGGGCAGTTCCAGCCCGGTCAGCAAGGGCTGTTCTCGCGCTTGAAGGACGCCTTCAACGGGCGCTGAGACCGGGCGTGCTTCTGGTCTATGCCAGTCGGCAGGCCGGATTCGGAGTAGTCCGGAGGACGTGACAACATGCCGTCATGTCCTCCGCACTGACCGATCTCTTCCCCCACCCGATCGTGCAGGCCCCCATGGCGGGCGGCGTCTCCGTGCCGCAGCTCGCCGCCGCCGTGTGCGAGGCGGGCGGGCTCGGCTTCCTCGCCGCCGGGTACAAGACCGCCGACGGGATGTACCAGGAGATCAAGCAGATCCGGAGCCTCACCAACAGGCCCTTCGGTGTCAACGTCTTCATGCCGCAGCCCGAGTACCCCGACCCCGCCGCCGTCGACGTCTACGCCCACCAGCTGGCCGGCGAGGCCACCTGGTACGAGACCGAGCTCGGCGATCCGGACAGCGGACGCGACGACGGCTTCGAGGCCAAGCTCGTGGTGCTGCGCGACAACCCGGTGCCGGTGGTGTCGTTCCACTTCGGTGTCCCGAGCCGTGAGGTCGTCGACACCCTGCACCGCGTCGGCACCTTCGTGCTGGCCGCCGCGACCACCCCGGACGAGGCACGGGCCGTGGAGCGGGCGGGCGCGGACGCGGTGATCGCGCAGGGCGTCGAGGCCGGCGGTCACCAGGGCACCCACCGGGACATCCCCGAGAACGGGTCCGGCATGGGAGTGCTGTCGCTGATCGCCCAGGTGCGCGAGGCCGTGAACATCCCGATCATCGCCGCGGGCGGCATCATGCGCGGCGGCCAGATCGCCGCGGTCCTCGCGGCGGGCGCGAGCGCGGCCCAGCTGGGCACCGCCTTCCTGGCCACGCACGAGTCGGGCGCGCACCCCCTGCACAAGCAGGCGCTGACCAACCCCCTGTTCGTGCGCACGGAGTTGACCCGGGCGTTCTCCGGCCGCCCGGCACGCGGCCTCGTCAACCGGTTCGTGCGCGAGCACGGCCCGTACGCGCCCGCCGCCTACCCCGAGATCCACCACCTCACCTCGCCGCTGCGCAAGGCCGCCGCCAAGGCCGGTGACGCGCAGGGCATGGCACTGTGGGCCGGCCAGGGGCACCGGATGGCGCGGGAGCTCCCCGCCGGGCAGCTGGTCGAGGTGCTGGCCGGTGAACTGGCCGCCGCCCGTGCCGCGTTGACGGGCGGTGGCGTGCTGTGACCGCGCCGGTGTTCGTGGTCGAGCGTGTCGAGGCGGGCGGTGGCGGACGGTACGTCCTCGACGGGCCCGAGGGGCGGCACGCCGTCTCGGTGAAGCGGCTGCGCGCCGGTGAGGACGTCGTCCTCACGGACGGGGCCGGGCGCTGGGCGGACTGCGTCGTGCTCGACACCGAGGGCAAGGACCGCCTCATCCTCCAACTGGACGCGGTGCACGAGGAGCCGCCGGAGCAGCCGCGGCTCACCGTCGTCCAGGCGCTGCCCAAGGGCGACCGGGGGGAGCTGGCCGTCGAGACGATGACCGAGACCGGCGTCGACGCGATCGTCCCCTGGGCGGCGTCGCGCTGCATCACGCAATGGAAGGGCGAACGCGGGCAGAAGGCGCTGGGCAAGTGGCGCGCCACCGCCCGCGAGGCCGGCAAGCAGTCACGCCGGGTGCGCTTCCCTGAGGTGGCGGAGGCGGCCACGACCAAGCAGGTCGCCGCCCTGCTGGCCGGGGCGCGGTTCGCGGCCGTGCTGCACGAGAGCGGGGACACGCCGCTGGCCACGGCCGACCTGCCGGCCACCGGCGACATCGTGCTGGTCGTCGGGCCCGAGGGGGGCGTGGCGCCGGAGGAACTGGCGCTGTTCGAGGAGGCGGGGGCCAGGCCGTACCGCCTCGGGCGCAGTGTGCTGCGCACATCGACCGCCGGGACGGCCGCCGCGGCCGTGCTCCTGGCACGCACCGGACGTTGGTCCTGACCCCGTCCCGACCCCCTGGAGGCACCGTGGAACTCGCACAGGTTCGTCTGCTCGTGACCGACTTCTCCGCCTGTTACCGCTTCTACGGCGAGGTCCTCGGCCTCAAACCGCAGTCGGGGGCGGCCCACGGGCCGTACGAGAAGTTCAGCCCCGCGGTCGGTTCCGCGGGGATCGCGTTGCAGGACCGGTCGATGATGGCCGAGGTGCTCGACGAGATGGGTGACACGGCGGCGGGCCACCGCTCCCTGGTCGTGCTGCGGGTGGACGGGCTGGACGCGTACTGCCAGGAGATCACCCTGCGCGGCGCCACGATCCTGCACGGCCCGGCGCCCATGACCGACCGCATGCGGGTGGCCCATCTCAAGGACCCCGAGGGCAATGTGGTGGAGCTTCAGGAGTGGCTGCTGCTGCGCGGCTGACGCCTTTGCGCCCTACCGCGCGGCCCCCGACAGTGGCAGGCTCCCTCTCATGGGGGCTTCGATGAGTCATCTGCTGGGGCCGCGCGGGCGGCGCGTGGCGGTCGCGGCGACGTTCGCCGCGGTGGCGGTGGGCGGCGCGGTCGCCTGCGAGCCGGGCAGTGTGAGCGCCGCGTCCGTCGCCTACACCACCGACGAGACCGTGACCAAGGAGCTCAACCGGCAGAAGGCGGGCGTGCGGTGGCTCACCTGCACCGCCTCCTACGGGCAGAGCGGCACGAAGGCGTCACCCTCGACGCGTGAGCGGACCGTGGCGACCGTCGACTGCGAGGGCGAGACCGTCGACGGCAAGGACATCACCGTCGACGGCAAGGTCACCCACGCGGTGGACGGCGCCTGCGTACGCGGCGACATCACCGCCAAGGTGGACGGCAAGGTGTGGTTCGAGGTCGACGGACTCGGCGACTGCGACTCCACCAGCCCGCCCCCCGTCGGCGGGCCGCCGAACGGGCAGCCCGGGCCGACCGTCACGGTGACCGTCACCCAGACCATCTGGTGCGAGCGGTACCCGGACTGCCGCCCCGTCGAGGGCAAGTGATCCGAACCCTGTCCGCGAGGCGGCGTGCCTGCATAGGGTGATCGGGTGACATCGCCTGCTTACCTCCGGTTCCCCCATGTGCACGGTGACCTGGTCGCCTTCACCGCCGAGGACGACGTCTGGCTCGCTCCGCTCGGCGGCGGCCGGGCCTGGCGGGTCAGCGCCGACAACATGCCGGTGACCCAGCCCCGCATCTCGCCCGACGGCACCACGGTCGCCTGGACCTCCACGAGGGACGGCGCCCCCGAGGTGTTCATCGCCCCGGTCGACGGCGGTCCCGGCAAGCGGCTGACGTACTGGGGCAGTCCCAAGACCCAGGTGCGCGGCTGGACCGAGGACGGCGAGGTGCTGGCGATCAGCTCCGAGGGCCAGGCGAGCCTGCGCCGCACCTGGGCGCGCGCCGTCCCGCTGGACGGCGGCCCGGCCACGACCCTGCCGTACGGGCCGGTCGGTGACGTGGCCCACGGCCCGCACACGGTGCTGCTGTCCGCGCCGATGGGGCGCGAGGCGGCCTGGTGGAAGCGGTACCGGGGCGGTACGGCGGGCAAGTTGTGGATCGACCCGGAGGGCGACGGGGAGTTCGTGCGGCTGCACGAGCAGCTCGACGGCAACATCGAGTATCCGCTGTGGGTGGGGGAGCGCCTTGGGTTCCTCTCCGACCACGAGGGCACCGGAGCGCTCTACTCCTCCCTCGCCGACGGCTCCGACCTGCGCCGGCACACCCCGCTCGGAGGCTTCTACGCCCGGCACGCGGCGAGCGACGGCACCCGTGTCGTCTACTCCAGCGCCGGTGAACTGTGGGTGCTGGACGACCTGGAGGGCGCCGAGCCGCGGCGGCTGGAGGTGCGGCTGGGCGGACAGCGCGCCGATCTCCAGCCCTTCCCGGTGAACGCCTCCCGGTGGTTCGGATCGGCGTCCCCCGACCACACCGCGCGCGGCAGCGCCGTCGCAGTACGCGGCTGTGTGCACTGGGTCACCCACCGCTCCGGGCCGGCCCGCGCCCTGGCCGCGACGCCCGGGGTGCGGGCGAGGCTGCCGCGCACGTTCCGCGCGGACGGCGAGGAGTGGGTGGTGTGGGTGACGGACGCCGAGGGCGACGACGCCCTGGAGTTCGCACCCGCCACCGGACTCGCCCCCGGGGCGACTCCGCGCAGGATCGCCGCAGGGCAGCTCGGCCGGGTCCTGGACCTCGCCATGGCACCCGACGGCAGCCGGGCCGCGGTCGCCTCCCACGACGGGCGCCTGCTGCTCGTGGAGCGGGAGACGGGCGAGGTGCGCGAGGTCGACCGCAGCGAGAACGGCGATGTGTCGGGGCCCGTCTTCTCGCCCGACTCGTCCTGGCTGGCCTGGTCCCACCCCGGCCCGCGGCCCCTGTGCCAGCTGAAACTCGCCAACACCACCGACCTGTCGGTCACCGAGGCCACCCCGCTGCGCTTCCAGGACTACGCGCCCGCGTTCACGATGGACGGCAAGCACCTCGCGTTCCTGTCGACCCGCTCCTTCGACCCGGTCTACGACGAACACGTCTTCGACCTGGCCTTCGTGGTCGGCGCCCGGCCGCACCTGATCACCCTCGCGGCCACCACGCCCTCCCCGTTCGGGCCGCAGCGGCACGGCCGGTCCTTCGAGACGCCCGACCGGGACGAGACCCCCGACAGCGAGGGCACCCCCACCACCCGCATCGACCTCGAAGGCCTCGCCGACCGCATCGTGCCCTTCCCGGTCGAGGCCGCCCGCTACTCGAACCTGCGCGCCGCCAAGGACGGCGTCCTGTGGCTGCGCCACCCGGTCACCGGCGTGCTCGGCGCGTCCCGGGCCACCCCCGACGACGCCGACCCCAAGTCCGAGCTGGAGCGCTACGACCTCGCCCAGCAGCGGGTGGAGCATCTGGCCGCCGACGCCGACCACTTCGCGGTCAGCGGGGACGGCAAGCGGGTGCTGCTGTGGACCGACGGGCGGCTGAAGGTCGTCCCCAGCGACCGGCGCGCATCGAGCGACGACGACAGCGACACCAACATCACCGTCGACCTGAGCCGCGTCCGCCAGCTCGTCGACCCGGCGGCCGAGTGGCGGCAGATGTTCGACGAGAACGGCCGCATCATGCGGGACCACTTCTGGCGGCCCGACATGAGCGGCGTCGACTGGGACGGCGTCCTCGACCGCTACCGGCCGGTCGTGGAGCGGGTCGCCACCCACGACGACCTGGTCGACCTGCTGTGGGAGGTGCAGGGCGAACTCGGCACCTCGCACGCCTATGTCATCCCGCGCGGCGGCCACGGCGGCGGCCCCCGCCAGGGCCTGCTCGGCGCCGACATCTCCCGCCACGAGGACGGCAGCTGGCGCGTCGACCGCATCCTGCCCTCCGAGACCTCCGACCCGGACGCCCGCAGCCCGCTGGCCGCGCCCGGCGTCGCGATCCGCCCCGGGGACGCGATCGTCGCGGTCGCGGGACAGCCGGTCGACCCGGTGACCGGCCCCGGCCCGCTGCTGATCGGCACGGCGAACAAGCCGGTCGAGCTGACCGTCTCCCCGTCCGGCGGCGGCGACCCCCGGCACGCCGTCGTCGTCCCGGTCGCGGACGAGGAACCCCTGCGCTACCACGCCTGGGTCGCCGACCGCCGCGCCTACGTCCACGAGACGTCGGGCGGCCGTCTCGGCTACCTCCACGTCCCGGACATGCAGGCGCCCGGCTGGGCCCAGATCCACCGCGACCTGCGCGTCGAGGTCGCCCGCGAGGGCCTGGTCGTCGACGTCCGCGAGAACCGGGGCGGCCACACCTCGCAGCTGGTCGTGGAGAAGCTGGCCCGCCGCATCGTCGGCTGGGCGGTGCCGCGCGGCATGCGCGCCTACAGCTACCCGGAGGACGCCCCGCGCGGCCCCGTCGTCGCCGTCGCCAACGAGTTCTCCGGTTCCGACGGCGACATCGTCAACGCGGCGATCAAGGCCCTGGGTCTCGGCCCGGTCGTCGGCACCCGCACCTGGGGCGGCGTCATCGGCATCGACAGCCGCTACCGCCTGGTCGACGGCACCCTGGTCACCCAGCCCAAGTACGCCTTCTGGCTGGAGGGCTACGAGTGGGGCGTGGAGAACCACGGGGTGGATCCGGACGTGGAGATCGTCCAACGCCCCCAGGACTACGCGGCGGGCAAGGACACCCAACTGGACGAAGCAATCCGACTGGCACTGGAAAGCCTGGAGACAGCACCCGCCAAAACGCCCCCGGGCCTGCCCACCTAAGGGGCGCGGGGAACTGCGCGACCAGCCACAACGCACCCGCACAAGACGACGATACGATGCCCGAGTCGGACCATATTCGGCCAACCCCCGGAGGGAAAATGGCAGGGGAGCCCCAGGAAGACTGCCTGTTCTGCAAGATCGTCGCAGGCACCGTCCCGGCGACGATCGTCCGCCGGACGGACACCACCATCGCGTTCCGCGACATCAACCCCCAGGCCCCCACCCACGTCCTGATCATCCCCAAGGCGCACTACGAGAACGCCGCCGCCCTCGCCGCCGCCGACCCGGCCCTCACCGCCGACGTGCTGCGCGAGGCCCAGGCCGTCGCCGACGAGGAGAAGCTCGACAGCTACCGCCTCGTCTTCAACACCGGCAGCGGCGCCGGCCAGACGGTGTGGCACGTCCACGGCCATGTGCTCGGCGGCCGCGGCCTCGCATGGCCCCCCGGGTAGTCCGCCTTGTCCGTACGCGAACTCGTGGTGCTCGGCACCGCCAGCCAGGTCCCGACCCGGCACCGCAACCACAACGGCTACCTGCTGCGCTGGGACGGCGAGGGCATCCTCTTCGACCCCGGCGAGGGCACGCAGCGCCAGATGCTGCGTGCCGGGGTCGCCGCGCACGACCTCAACCGGATCTGCGTCACGCACTTCCACGGTGACCACTCCCTCGGCCTCGCCGGAGTGATCCAGCGCATCAACCTCGACAAGGTCCCGCACGAGATCACCGCCCACTACCCCCGCTCCGGGCAGCGCTTCTTCGACCGGCTGCGGTACGCCACCGCCTACCGCGAGACCGTCGGCATCACCGAGGCGCCCATCGACACCGACGGACCCCTCGCCCGCACCGGCGGCTACACGCTTCAGGCCCGGAAGCTGTCGCACCCGGTGGAGTCGTACGGGTACCGGATCGTCGAGCCCGACGGCCGGCGCATGCTGCCCGAGCGGCTCGCCGCGCACGGCATCAAGGGGCCGGACGTCGGACGCATCCAGCGCGAGGGAGAGCTCGGCGGAGTCTCACTCGACGACGTCAGCGAGACCCGGCGCGGGCAGCGGTTCGCCTTCGTCATGGACACCCGGCTGTGCGACGGCGTGCACGCGCTCGCCGAGGGCTGCGACCTGCTCGTCATCGAGTCGACCTTCCTCGACGAGGACGAGCAACTCGCCGTGGAACACGGACACCTGACGGCTGCTCAGGCCGCGCGGGTGGCCCGGGACGGCGGTGTGCGGCACCTCGTGCTGACCCACTTCAGCCAGCGCTACACCGACCCGGAGGAGTTCGAGCGGCAGGCCCGGGCCGCCGGGTACGACGGCGAGCTGACCGTGGCCCGCGATCTGCTGAGGGTGCCGGTTCCGAAGCGTCGGTGAAACGGCCGTACGATGAATTGATGTCCCTCCCCAAAGCCGAACTGCACCTTCACATCGAAGGCACCCTGGAACCGGAACTCGCCTTCGAGCTCGCCGCGCGCAACGGCGTCACGCTGCCGTACGCCACCACGGACGAGCTGCGCGAGGCCTACCGCTTCGAGGACCTCCAGTCCTTCCTGAACCTGTACTACGAGCTCATGGCCGTCCTGCGCACCGAGCGGGACTTCGAGGACCTGGCGAACGCCTATCTCGACCGGGCCGCCGCCCAGGGCGTGCGGCACGCGGAGATCTTCTTCGACCCGCAGGCCCACACCGGCCGCGGCCTGGAGATCGGCACGGTCGTCGAGGGGCTGTGGCGGGCGCTGGGGAACAGCGAGGTGAACCACGGCGTCTCGACCCGGCTGATCCTCTGCTTCCTGCGCGACGAGTCCGCCGAGTCGGCCCTGGCCACGCTGGACGCCGCCAAGCCCTATCTGGACCGGATCACCGGCATCGGACTCGACTCCGCCGAGGTCGGGCACCCACCGGTGAAGTTCCGCGAGGTCTACGAGGCCGCCGCGGCGCTCGGTCTGCGGCGGGTCGCCCACGCCGGTGAGGAGGGCCCGCCGGAGTACATCACCGAGGCCCTGGACGTCCTCGGCGTCGAGCGGGTCGACCACGGGCTGCGCTGTGTGGAGGACCCGGCGCTGGTGGAGCGGCTGGTGCGCGACCGGGTGCCGCTGACCCTGTGCCCCCTGTCCAACGTCCGGCTGCGCACGGTCGACACCCTCGCCGACCACCCGCTGCCCGCCATGCTGGAGGCGGGCCTGATGTGCACGGTCAACTCCGACGACCCGGCCTACTTCGGCGGCTACGCCGGCGACAACTTCGACGCCGTGCGCGCCACCCTCGGCCTCACCGAGGAGCGCCTGCGCGAGCTGGCCCGCAACTCCTTCCTCGCCTCCTTCCTGGAGGACGACGAGGAGCTGCGGGCGCGGTATCTCGCCGAGGTCGAGGCCTACACCTTCGGATAGCCCCCGGCCGGTCTCAGAAGACCTCCGACCCCGCCTTGCCGTAGGCACGCTGGGCGGGGACGGCGGCGGCCTCCACGGGGATCTCCACCACCGGCTGCTCCGGGGCGCCGATCTCGGGGACGACGCCGGTGGGGGTGCCGGTGGCGGCGGCGACCAGGGCTGCCGGGTGGCCGCCGCGGCGGCGGATCGCCCCGGGCAGCAGCGGGCGTCCGCCGGTGTGCAGGGCGACGGCGGTCATCGGCAGGGCGATCACGAGCAGGCCCGCGCCGAGCACCGCGCCCATGACCGGGAACCCGGCCTGCGCCGAGAGCACGCTGCCGGTCAGCGGCCCGACGGCGGTGCCCAGCGAGGACGCCGAGCCGACCAGCACCGCCCAGCGGCCGCGCGGGTCGAGCGAGGCGGCGAGTCCGATGAGGTACGACAGCACCACCGGGTAGAGCGTGTTCCAGGCGATCTCGCCGGCCGCGAAGCCGCCCAGGTCGGTCGCGGAGGCGCTGAGGGCGATGCAGGCGGCGATGAGGATCGTGCCGCCGCCGATGGGCACGGCACGTCCCAGCCGGGCCCCGAGGGCACCCGCCGCGAGGACACCGGCAAGGCCCGCGCCGAGCCCGAGCGCGAAGACGACCCCGACGGTGGCCTCGCCGAGGTGCACCTGCTCGATCCCGATCCGGCCGCTCACGCCCCACAGCGCGTTCTGGGCGAGCGACCAGCACACCATGGCGGCGGCCAGCACCAGCCCCGAACGGGCATGGGGCAGCCGGGCGTTGTTGTGCCGCGCGGGCGTGACGGGCGTACCGGCGGGGAGGCGGCCGGTGAGCGGCCACACGGCCAGGGCCGTGAGCGCGATCGCGGCCAGCGGCAGACCGTGCCCCGGGCCGAGGTGCGGCACCGTCAGATACACGGCGCCCGCGAGGGCGGAGACGCTGAGCAGCCCGGCGGTGGACGCCCGGTGCGGGTCCCTCCCCCAAGCTCTCGGCTCCGCTCGAGCAGGGGGTGCCCCCAGCCCGGCGATGAGGGTCGCCGCGACGGTGGTGGCGGTGCCGGAGCCGAACCCGCCGACCATCGCGCCGGCGACGACGGCGGGGATCGCGGTGGTCAGGGCGGCACCGCCGTAGCCGAGCAGGGCCAGGGCGAGGCCGAGCCGGGCGAGGGCGCGGGCTCCGATCCGTTCGACCCGGGAGGCCAGGGCGAATCCGGCGGCGGCCGAACTCAGCAGCAGGGCGCTGCCGACGGCTCCGGCCTGCGTGGCGGAGAGGGGTAGGTCCGCATCGAGTCTGCCGACGGTGGTGGGCAGCAGATACGGAGCGAGGTACCCGGCCGTGAAAAGGGCGACGAGGGGCCAGGGAGTGGTGCGGGGGGCGAACACGGGCGTTCCCAGGGCATGCGAAAGGAGCGGCGAGAAAAGGGGGATGGGGCGACGACCGTCGACGGACAGGAACGCGCGAGCAATTTGTATCAAGCACGTTGTCGGACACGGGAGCCCGGGGCGTGTGATCTGGAGCACGTTGTGTTTGGGGTGGTGAAGCCCGGGTAAACGAGCGCCCCTCGCCGGGCGTCGCCGGCGTTCCCGCTACCGCCAGTGCACCGATCCGGACCCCGCCGGAACCGTCGCCTCGGCCTTGATCCGGATCTCCCGCATCACCGCGACGATCCGCTCCTCGTGCGCGGGTGTGAGCCGGGCGACCGGCACCGAGCAGCTGATGGCGTCCAGCGCGGGGGTGTCGTAGCGCAGTGCGAATCCGAAGCCGACGATGCCCGTCACGCCCTCCTCGCGGTCGACGGACCAGCCGCGGGCCCGGACCCGCGCGAGGTCGGCCGCCAGGGACTCCCGGCTGGTGTGCGAGTGCGGCGTCAGTGCCTCGTACGGCCCCTCGGGCAGCTCCGCGTCGGGGCGTTCGGCCAGCAGGGCCTTGCCCAGGGCGCCCACGTGGGCGGGCAGGCGCCGCCCCACCCGGCTGATCGTCCGCAGGTACTCGTGCGACTCCCGTGTGGCCAGGTAGGCCACGTCCCGGCCGTCCAGGCGGCCCATGTGGATGGTCTCGCCGAGCGCCTCGGACGCCTCGTCGAGATACGGCCGCACCGCCCGGACCCGGGGATCGGAGTCGAGATAGCTCGTGCCGGTGAGCAGCGCGTGGATGCCGATGCCGTAGAGGGAGCCGGTGACGTCGGTGCGCACCCAGCCGTGCGAGATCAGGGTCTGGAGCAGCGCGTACATCGAGCTGCGCGGCACGCCGAGCGTGTCGGCCAGCTCCTGGAGCCGGGCCGGGCGGTCGCCGCGCGCGGCGAGGAGTTCCAGCAACTCGACCGTGCGCGCCGCCGACTTCACCTCGCGGACGCCCCCTGTGTCTGACATGCGCCGATGGTAATCGCGTCGTCCGGGCGGTTGACGTTCGCATACCCAACCCTCATTCTCATATATGGATGAGGTCTACATGAGGAGATGGGAGATGACCGTGAGCGCTGGTCCTACGGCGGTCGCGCGACGGCTGCGGGACGGAATGGCGGGCGGCGTGCTGTCGTTCCCGCTGACCGCCTTCCACGACGACGGCACCCTCGACCCGGACGGCTTCCGCGCCCACGTCGCGGGGCGGCTCGCCGCCGCGCCCGGCGCCGTCTTCCCGGCCTGCGGCACCGGCGAGTTCTTCTCACTCGACGAGGACGAGTACCGGCAGGTCGTCACCATCACCGTCGAGGAGGCCGCGGGCCGCGTCCCCGTCGTCGCGGGCACCGGCTACGGCTGGGCACAGGCCGCCCGGTTCGCGCGCATCGCCGAGGACGCCGGAGCCGACGCACTCCTCGTGCTGCCGCACTACCTGGTCGCCGCCCCGCAGGACGGCCTGGTCGCCCAGCTGGAGCGGATCGCCGCCCGCACCCCGCTGCCCCTGATCGCCTACCAGCGCGGCCAGGTCGCCTTCACCGCCGACTCGCTGCGCCGCGTCGCCGCCTTGCCGAACGTCATCGGCCTCAAGGACGGCCACAGCGACCTCGACCGGCTCCAGCGCCTCACCCTGGCCGCGCCCGAGGGCTTCCTGTTCTTCAACGGCGCCTCCACCGCCGAGCTCCAGGCCCGCGCCTACGCCACCGTCGGCGTCCCCGCCTACTCCTCCGCCGTCCACGCCTTCGCCCCCGAGATCGCCGGCGCCTTCTTCACCGCGCTGAACGACGGCGACCACGGCACGGTCGACAAGCTGCTGCGCGACTTCTACGTCCCGTTCGTCGAACTGCGCGACCGCGTCCCCGGCTACGCCGTGTCCCTGGTGAAGGCGGCGGCCCGGCTGCGCGGGCACCCGGTGGGGCCGGTGCGCGCCCCGCTCACCGATCCCTCGCCCGCCGACCTCGCGGCCCTCACCGCCGTCCTCACCACCGGACTCGACCTCGTGGGAGCCGCCCTGTGAACCTCGCCATCGCCGACGTACGGCTGACGCCCGTCCTGGTCGCGGACCCGCCGCTGCTGAACACCCAGGGCGTGCACCAGCCGTACACGCCCCGGCTGATCGTCGAGGTCGTCACGGCCGACGGCGTCACCGGTGTGGGGGAGACCTACGGCGACGCCGCGTACCTGGAACTGGCCCGGCCCTTCGCCGAGCGGCTGAAAGGACGCCAGGTCAGCGATTTGAACGGCCTGTTCACGGTCGCGGACCAGGTCGCGGTGGACGCCTCCCGCGTGCGCGACGCCGTGGACGTCGGCGGGCTGCGCGGCGTCCAGACCGCCGGCAAACTGCGGCTGTCCGTCGTCTCCGGCTTCGAGGTCGCCTGCCTGGACGCCCTCGGCAAGGCGCTCGGACTGCCCGTGCACACCCTCCTCGGCGGCAAGGTCCGCGACGCCGTCGAGTACAGCGCCTACCTGTTCTACAAGTGGGCCGCCCATCCGGAGGGCGTCGCCTGCGAGAAGGACGACTGGGGAGCCGCCGTCGACCCGGCCGGGGTGGTGGAACAGGCCCGGCGGTTCACCGAGCGCCACGGCTTCACCTCCTTCAAGCTCAAGGGCGGCGTCTTCCCGCCCGACCAGGAGATCGCGGCCGTGCGGGCCCTCGCCGAGGCCTTCCCGGGGCATCCGCTGCGGCTCGACCCGAACGGCGCCTGGTCCGTCGAGACGTCCGTGAGGGTGGCGGAGGAACTCGCCGGCGTCCTGGAGTACCTGGAGGACCCGGCGCTCGGCACCCCCGCCATGGCCGAGGTCGCCGAGCGCACCGGAGTGCCGCTCGCCACCAACATGTGCGTGACGACCTTCGCCGAGATCGAGGAGGCGTTCACCCGGGGCGCCGTCCAGGTCGTGCTGTCCGACCACCACTACTGGGGCGGGCTGCGCAACACCCAGCAGCTCGCCGCCGTCTGCCGCACCTTCGGCGTCGGCGTGTCCATGCACTCCAACACCCACCTGGGCATCTCGCTGGCCGCGATGACCCACGTGGCGGCCACCGTCCCGGACCTCCACCACGCCTGCGACTCCCACTACCCCTGGCAGTCGGAGGACGTCCTCACCGAGCGGCTCGCCTTCGAGGACGGCAAGGTCGCCGTGTCCGACGCCCCCGGCCTCGGTGTGGAACTCGACCGCGAGCGGCTGGCCGCGCTGCACCGGCGGTGGCTGGACGACGACGGTGCCCTGCGGGACCGCGACGACGCGGCGGCGATGCGGATCGCCGACCCCGGGTGGGTGACGCCCGCCATGCCGCGCTGGTAGCACCGCTCCCACCGGGGCGGGGGGCGCGCGAGGGTCCGCCGTGCGCTGACGGGACGGGCGGCTCCGGCGTGATCGACGTCATGCCCTGGGCGACGTGGTGCAGACTGGCCTGATCCGCACCACGTCAGGGAGCGCATCGTGATCGCGTCCGCCACCCCGGCCGGGAAGGGCCCGGGAAGGGGATCGCACCGCCAGAGCCAGGTCGATCCCCTCGCCCCGCTGCGCACACCGGACGACCCGCCCTGGGACGTCTACCTCACCGGCACCGTCTTCCTGGACATCATCTTCACCGGCCTCGACTCCGCCCCGGTGCGCGGCACCGAGTCCTGGGCGCGCGGCATGGGGTCGAGCCCCGGCGGCGTCGCCAACATGGCGACCGCCCTGGCCCGCCTCGGCCTGCGCACGTCCCTCGCGGCGGCCTTCGGCGACGACCACTACGGCGACTACTGCTGGGACGCCCTGGAGCACGGCGAGGGCATCGACCTCTCCCCGTCGCGCACGGTGCCCGGCTGGCACTCCCCGGTGACCGTCTCCATGGCCTACGAGGGCGAGCGCACCATGGTCTCGCACGGCCACGAGCCGCCCCCCGAGGAGCCCGCGCCCGAGTGCCCTCCCCGCGCCCGCGCGGCCGTCGCCTCCCTCGCCCCCGGCGTGAGCGCGCCCTGGATCGCCCAGGCCGCGAGCAACGGCACCCGGGTGTTCGGCGACGTCGGCTGGGACGACACCGGCGCCTGGGACCTGGCCGGCCTGCCCGACCTGCGGCACTGCGAGGCGTTCCTGCCCAACGCCGAGGAGGCCATGCGCTACACCGGCGCGGACTGCCCCCGGGCCGCCGCCCACGCCCTGACCGAGTACGTGCCGCTCGCGGTGGTCACCCTCGGCGCGGAGGGGGCGTACGCCGTGGACCGGCGCACGGGCGAGACGGCGGAGGTGCCGGCCATCGCCGTCGAGGCGCTCGACCCGACCGGCGCGGGCGACGTGTTCGTCGCCGGGTTCGTGACCGGGACCCTGGCGGACTGGCCGCTGGCCGACCGGCTGGCCTTCGCCGGGCTGACGGCGGCGCTGTCGGTGCAGGAGTTCGGAGGCTCGCTGTCGGCGCCGGGCTGGTCGGAGATCGCGGCCTGGTGGCGCGAGGTGCAGTCGGTCCAGGAGCAGTCACCGCAGGCCCTGGAGCGGTACGGGTTCCTCGCGGGGCTCGTCTCGGAGGAGCTGGTGAGGCCCTGGCCGTTGCGCAGGGCCGTCCCCACCATCGGCTTCCGCCGCTCGGCGTGACGCCCCGGTGAAAAGCCCGCCTCCAAAACCCCTACGGCCTTGTCACTCCCCCGTCGTACCCTGGGAGTCGCGAGGCCGCCCTCAGCTGCGCGGCCGTGACGAGGAGGAACCGCAGGCCTTCAGCGCCGGCCCATGACTCAGACACCCACAGCTCACACCCCCGCGCAGGAGCAGGCGAGAGCACAGCTCACCGTCCCCGCCCAGCACCCCATGGTGACCGTTCTGGGCTCCGGCGATTCCCTCCTGCGCGTGATCGAGAAGGCCTTCCCGGCGGCCGACATCCATGTCCGGGGCAACGAGATCAGCGCGGTCGGCGACCCCAAGGACGTCGCCCTCATTTCGCGCGTGTTCGACGAGATGATGCTGGTGCTCCGCACCGGGCAGCCGATGACGGAGGACGCAGTGGAACGCTCGATCGCCATGCTCAAGGCGAGCGACAACGGCGAGAGCGACGGCCAGGAGACCCCGGCCGAGGTGCTCACGCAGAACATCCTGTCCTCGCGCGGCCGCACGATCCGTCCCAAGACGCTCAACCAGAAGCGCTACGTCGACGCCATCGACAAGCACACCATCGTCTTCGGCATCGGCCCCGCCGGCACCGGCAAGACCTACCTGGCCATGGCCAAGGCCGTGCAGGCCCTGCAGTCCAAGCAGGTCAACCGCATCATCCTGACCCGCCCCGCCGTCGAGGCCGGAGAGCGGCTCGGCTTCCTCCCGGGCACGCTCTACGAGAAGATCGACCCGTACCTGCGGCCTCTGTACGACGCGCTGCACGACATGCTGGACCCGGACTCGATCCCGCGCCTGATGGCCGCGGGCACCATCGAGGTCGCGCCGCTGGCCTACATGCGCGGAAGAACCCTGAATGACGCCTTCATCATCCTGGACGAGGCCCAGAACACCAGCCCCGAGCAGATGAAGATGTTCCTCACCCGCCTCGGCTTCGACTCGAAGATCGTGATCACGGGTGACGTGACGCAGGTCGACCTCCCCGACGGGACGAAGAGCGGTCTGCGCCAGGTGCAGGACATCCTGGACGGCCTGGACGACGTCCACTTCTCCCGGCTGTCGTCCCAGGACGTCGTCCGGCACAAGCTGGTGGGCCGTATCGTCGACGCGTACGAGAAGTACGACACCACGCACGGCACCCAGAACGGCACGCACAAGAGCCGGGGCAAGTCCGGGCACAAGGGGAAGTAGACACACACAGCACCATGTCGATCGACGTCAACAACGAGTCCGGCACCGAGGTCGACGAGCAGGCGATCCTCGACATCGCCCGCTACGCGCTGGCGCGGATGCGCATCCACCCGCTCTCCGAGCTCTCGGTGATCGTCGTGGACGCCGACGCCATGGAGCAGCTCCACATCCAGTGGATGGACCTCCCGGGCCCCACGGATGTCATGTCCTTCCCGATGGACGAGCTGCGGCCGCCCTCCAAGGACGACGACGAGCCGCCGCAGGGCCTGCTCGGCGACATCGTGCTGTGCCCCGAGGTCGCCGAGAAGCAGGGCAAGGAAGCCGAGACGCAGCACTCCATGGACGAGGAGCTCCAGCTGCTCACCGTCCACGGGGTGCTGCACCTGCTGGGCTACGACCACGAGGAACCGGACGAGAAGGCCGAGATGTTCGGTCTCCAGGCGGCCATCGTGGACGGCTGGCGCGCGGAGCGGGGCCTGACCGGCCCCTCCCCGGCGCCGACGGTCTCCTGAGCCCGCCGATGAGTCCTCAACTCGCTCTGGGCGCCATCGCCCTGGTCGTCGTGGCCTGGCTCGCCGCCTGCGCGGAGGCGGGCCTCGCCCGGGTCTCCAGCTTCCGGGCCGAGGAGGCGGTGCGCTCCGGCCGCCGCGGCAGCGCCAAGCTCTCCCAGGTCGCCGCCGACCCCACCCGCTACCTGAACGTGGCGCTGCTGGTCCGTGTCGCCTGCGAGATGGCCGCCGCCGCGCTGATCACCTACGGCTGCCTCAAGGCGTTCGACGGCACCACCGAGGCCCTCCTGGTCGCCATCGCGGTCATGGTCCTCGTGTCGTACGTCGCCGTCGGCGTCTCCCCGCGCACCATCGGCCGGCAGCACCCGCTGAACACCGCGACGGTCTCCGCGTACGTCCTGGTGCCGCTGGCCCGGATCATGGGCCCGATCCCGTCGCTGCTCATCCTCATCGGCAACGCCCTCACCCCCGGCAAGGGCTTCCGGCGCGGCCCGTTCGCCTCCGAGGCGGAGCTGCGCGCGCTGGTCGACCTCGCCGAGAAGGAGTCCCTGATCGAGGACGAGGAGCGCCGCATGGTGCACTCGGTCTTCGAGCTCGGCGACACGCTCGTGCGGGAGGTCATGGTCCCGCGCACGGACCTGGTGGTCATCGAGCGCTTCAAGACCATCCGCCAGGCCCTCACCCTCGCCCTGCGCTCCGGCTTCTCCCGCATCCCGGTGACCGGCGAGAGCGAGGACGACATCGTCGGGATCGTGTATCTGAAGGACCTGGTCCGCAAGACGCACATCAGCCGCGACGCCGAGTCCGAGCAGGTGTCCACGGCCATGCGTCCCGCGTTCTTCGTGCCCGACACCAAGAACGCCGGTGACCTGCTGCGCGAGATGCAGAAGGAACGCAACCACGTCGCCGTCGTCATCGACGAGTACGGCGGCACGGCCGGCATCGTCACCATCGAGGACATCCTCGAGGAGATCGTCGGCGAGATCACCGACGAGTACGACCGTGAACTGCCGCCCGTGGAGGACCTCGGCAAGGACCGCTTCCGGGTCACCGCCCGCCTCGACATCGGGGACCTGGGCGAGCTGTACGGCCTGGAGGCCTTCGACGACGAGGACGTCGAGACGGTCGGCGGTCTGCTGGCCAAGGCGCTGGGCCGCGTGCCCATCGCCGGGGCGTCCTCCCTCGTCGCCCTCCCCGACGGCCGGGAGCTGCGCCTGACCGCCGAGGCCGCGGCCGGCCGCCGGAACAAGATCGTGACGGTGCTCGCGGAGCCGGTGGAGCCGGCGGACCCGCCCAGGGAGGAGGAAACGGAATGACCCCGCAGGAGCTGCGCGCGTTCTGCCTGTCCTTCAACGCGGCCGTGGAGGACTTCCCGTTCAGCCCGGAGATCTCGGTCTTCAAGGTGCGGGGCAAGCTCTTCGCCCTGTCGCACCTCGACGCGCGCCCCCTGAAGGCCAACCTCAAGTGCGACCCGGAGGAGGCGATCCGCCTGCGCCGCGAGCACGAGGGGCTGATCGTCCCGGGCTGGCACATGAACAAGCGCCACTGGAACACGGTCACCGTCGACGGCGGACTCCCCAACGAGCTGGTCAAGGAGCTCATCGAGGACTCCTACGACCTGGTCGTCGCGGGTCTGCCGCGAGCGGACCGCCTCCGCCTCGACCGCCCCTGACGCTTCCGTATGCTCGGATCATGACCGACAGCAGCGCGCTCGACCCCGAGGACCGCAAGATCGTCACCCTGGCCCGTACCGCGCGGGCCCGCAACGGCGTGCCCGAGGGCGCCGCCGTACGGGACGAGACCGGACGTACCTATGTCGCGGGCACCGTGGCCCTCGACTCCCTGAAGCTCAGTGCCCTGCGGACGGCGGTGGCGATGGCGGTGGCCTCGGGCGCGACGTCCCTGGAGGCGGCGGCGGTCGTGACACAGGCGGAGACCGCCTCCGAGGAGGACCGGGCGGCCGTGCGCGACCTCGGCGGCGCGGAGACGCCCGTGCTGGTGGCGGGGTTCGACGGGGTCGTCCGGCTGACGGTCTCGGCGGGCTGACGGTCTCGGCGGGCTGAGGCCCGGCGGCCGCGCCTGCGCCCCCTCGGTCGGCTCGAACGGCCCGGCCGGCGGAACTCCGGTGTGACCGCCGACGAGCGGCGCGGCCCCGCTGTCAGAGCGCGTCGGGGCCGCGTTCGCCCGTCCGCACCCGCACGACCGTGTCGACGGGCAGCGCCCACACCTTGCCGTCGCCGATCTTGCCGGTGTGCGCGGCCTTGACGACCGCGTCGATGACGGCCTCGGCGTCGGCGTCCTCGACGACGACCTCGATCCGGACCTTGGGCACCAGGTCCACCCGGTACTCGGCGCCGCGGTACACCTCGGTGTGGCCGCGCTGACGGCCGTAGCCGCTGGCCTCGCTCACGGTCAGGCCGTGCACGCCGAGTTCCTGAAGGGCGTTCTTGACCTCGTCGAGGCGGTACGGCTTGACGATCGCGGTGATGAGCTTCATGCCTGGGGGGTGACCTTCTGGGCGGGGGAGACGACGGAGGAGGAGACCGGGGCGCCGTGGCCCAGGACCCCGTGATCGTAGGCCGTCTCGGCGTGCACCGTAAGGTCCAGGCCGGTCTGCTCCTGCTCCTCGCTCGCCCGGAAGCCCATCACGGTGTCGATCAGCCGCCCGATCCCGTACGTCACGCCGAACGCGTACCCCGCCACCACGACCACGGCCAGCAGCTGTTTGCCGAGCTGGGCGAGGCCGCCGCCGTACAGGAGGCCCTCGGCGCCGCCCGTCATCGACTCGACGGCGAAGACGCCGATGAGGAGCGTGCCGATGATCCCGCCGACCAGGTGGACGCCGACGACGTCCAGGGAGTCGTCGTAGTTCAGCTTGAACTTCCAGCTCACGGCGTACGAGCAGACGACACCGGCGGCCAGCCCCACCACCAGCGCGCCGAGCAGGGAGACGGACCCGCAGGACGGGGTGATGGCGACCAGGCCCGCGACCGCGCCGGACGCGGCGCCCAGGGTCGTGGGATGGCCGTCGCGCTTCTGCTCCACGAAGAGCCAGCCCAGCAGGCCGGTGCAGCCCGCGGCCAGGGTGTTGAGGAACGCGGCGGCCGCGAGGCCGTTGGCGCCGAGTGCGGAACCGGCGTTGAAGCCGAACCAGCCGAACCAGAGCAGACCGGCGCCCAGCATCACCATGGGCAGGTTGTGCGGGCGCATGGCGTCCTTCTTGAAGCCCAGGCGCGGGCCCAGGACCAGGCACAACGCCAGCCCCGAGGCACCGGAGACGATCTCCACGGGCAGCCCGCCGGCGAAGTCCAGGGCACCCAGCCTCTCCAGGATCCAGCCACCCGGGCCCCACACCCAGTGCGCGACCGGAACGTATACGAGCAGCGCCCACACCGGCACGAAGACCAGCCACGCGCCGAACTTGGCCCGGTCGGCGACCGCGCCGCTGACCAGGGCGGCCGTGACGATCGCGAAGGTGAGCTGGAAGGTGGCGAACAGGACCGTCGGGACCGTGCCCTGGACGCTGTCCGGGCCGAGGCCGCTCATCCCGGCGTGCTCCAGGCCCCCGATGAGACCCCCCGCGGCGTCCTCCCCGAAGGCCAGGGAGTAGCCGGCCGCCAGCCACACCACCGTCACCAAGGCGATGGACACGAAGCTCATCATCAGCATGTTGAGCACGCTCTTCGTGCGGACCATGCCGCCGTAGAAGAGGGCCAGGCCCGGGGTCATGAGCAGGACGAGGGCGGTGGCGGCGAGCAGCCAGGCGGTGTCGCCGGTGTCGGCGGTTGCGGCGGCCAGAGGCACGGTGTCTCCAACGGGTGGGGGCTCCGGGGGCTCGTCGAAGGTTCACCGTCCCGCGTTTCCGGTTGCGTACGGGTGTGTTTCCGTGACGTTTCGTTGCGTAAGGGTTTCGAGGAGCTCACGAGAGGCGTCCGGTGCGGGGCGGCTCCGTGGATCAGGGACAATGGGCGCCATGAGCGTTCGTACCCAGTCATCCGAAGAGCCGGCCGGAGCTGTGCACAGGGCCGGCTTCGCCTGCTTCGTGGGCCGCCCCAACGCGGGCAAGTCCACCCTCACGAATGCTCTGGTCGGCCAGAAGGTGGCGATCACGGCGAACCAGCCGCAGACCACGCGGCACACCGTGCGGGGCATCGTGCACCGCCCGGACGCCCAGCTGATCCTGGTCGACACCCCGGGGCTGCACAAGCCGCGCACCCTGCTCGGCGAGCGGCTCAACGACGTCGTGCGCACGACGTGGGCCGAGGTCGACGTGATCGGTTTCTGCCTCCCGGCGAACGAGAAGCTCGGTCCCGGCGACCGCTTCATCGCGAAGGAACTGGCGTCCATCAAGAAGACGCCGAAGATCGCCATCGTCACCAAGACCGACCTGGTGGACAGCAAGACGCTCGCCGAGCAGCTGATCGCCATCGACCAGCTCGGCAAGGAGCTGGGCTTCGAGTGGGCCGAGATCGTGCCGGTCTCGGCCGTCGCCGACCAGCAGGTGGATCTGCTGGCCGACCTGCTCGTCCCGCTGCTGCCCGAGGGCCCCGCGCTCTACCCCGAGGGCGACCTGACCGACGAACCCGAGCAGGTCATGATCGCGGAGCTGATCCGCGAGGCCGCGCTGGAGGGCGTCCGTGACGAACTGCCGCACTCCATCGCGGTCGTCGTCGAGGAGATGCTCCCGCGTGAGGACCGCCCCGCCGACAAGCCCCTGCTCGACATCCACGCCTTCGTCTACATCGAGCGCCCCAGCCAGAAGGGCATCATCATCGGCCCCAAGGGCAAGCGCCTGAAGGAGGTCGGCATCAAGTCCCGCAAGCAGATCGAGGCGCTGCTGGGCACGCCGGTCTTCCTGGACCTGCACGTGAAGGTCGCCAAGGACTGGCAGCGCGATCCCCGGCAGTTGCGCAAGCTGGGGTTCTGACCCGGCGGAGCGCTACAGGGCCGTCCGCAGGCTCGCCCACACCGCGTTGCCGCCCGTCAGGGCCGAGCGGGTGATGCCCCAGCTGTCGGCCATCTCCCGCACGAGCAGCAGGCCCCGGCCGCCCTCGTCGTCGAGGCCGGGGCGGCGGTCCGGGATGCCGCGGCCGGTGCGATCGCCGTCGTGCACCTCCAGCCGGAAGCGCGCGTCCGCCATCAGCTGGACGCCGCACAGGATCCGCTCGCTGAGCGTGTGCAGCACGGCGTTGGTGACCAGCTCGGACACGAGCAGGACGGCGTTCGCGCACACCTCGTCGGGCACCTGCCACGACATCAGCCGGGCGCGCAGCGCCTGACGGGCGGCTCGGGCACTGGTGCGCTGCGGCGGCAGCTCCAGCCAGTCGGTGCGGCCCGGGCGCACCGCGTCCAGGAACCGGGGAGTGGAGGTCGTGTGGGGGGACACGGCGATCGCCTTCCGTGGGGGGTGGGCGAAGTCAGGGAAGGACCGAGCGGACAACGGGCCGTCCGGAACGGGCGTTTGGTACTTCCGGAACCCTGGCCACACAAGTAACTATGCTCGCAAAGCAGTTCACGCTGCAACCACCCTCGACGACGCGGCCAGGGTCTGCGCGTCACACCGCTGACCATCCGCCGCCTGGAGAACGCCATGGTCGGCCTGTGGTCCGGGGTGGGCATCAAGCCGTGGGCGCCTGCGCCCGCAGCAGCTCCCGGTACCAGTGGTAGGACGCCTTCGGGGTCCGCTCCAGGGTGTCGAAGTCGACGTGGACCAGGCCGAAACGGCGTGCGTAGCCCTCCGCCCACTCGAAGTTGTCGAGCAGGGACCACACGAAGTAGCCGCGCACGTCGACACCGGCCTCCACCGCCCGGTGCAGGGCCCGGACGTGGCCGTCCAGGTAGGCGATGCGGTGCTGGTCGTCGACGCCCGGGTACGAGCAGCCGTTCTCGGTGATGACGACGGGCGGGAGCCGGTCGCCGTAGCGGTCGCGGAAGGTCGTGAGGAGCTCGGTGAGCCCTTCGGGGACGACCGGCCAGCCGAAGTCCGTCACCGGCCGTCCCTCGATCTCGCGGACGGAGAAGGGCAGTTCGGCGGGCATGGTGACCCCGCCGAACTCGATCTCCGCGCCCTGCGGGGCACCGACCCGGGTCGGCGCGTAGTAGTTGACGCCGTACCAGTCGAGCGGCTCGGCGATCACCTTGAGGTCGGCCTCGACGTCCCCCGGCATCAGCTCGCCGATGCCGTCCGGGTACCGGCCCAGCAGCAGCGGGTCCGCGAACAGGCGGTTCAGCAGCAGGTCGTAGAACTCCGCCGCCTCCAGGTCGGCCGCCTCGGTGGACGCGGCCCAGGTCGGGCCGTGCGAGTTGGCGATGCCGATGTCGCCGGCACCCGAGGCGCGCAGGGCCCGGACGGCCAGGCCGTGCGCGAGCAGCTGGTGGTGGGCGGCCGGCAGCGCGTCGAACATCAGCCGCTTCCCCGGCGCGTGCGTGCCCAGGGCGTGGCCCAGCAGGGTGTGCTCGGCGGGCTCGTTGAGGGTGATCCACTTCGTCACGCGGTCGCCCAGCCGCCCCGCGACCCGCGACACGTGCTCGGCGAAGCGCTCGGCGGTGTCCCGCTCCAGCCAGTCCAGGTCCGCCGGCAGGTCCCAGTGGAACAGCGTCGGCACCGGGCGGACGCCGGCCGCGCACAGGTCGTCGACCAGCCGGTCGTAGAAGTCCAGGCCCTTCTCCGAGCGCGCCCGGGGCCAGGAGACCGAGAAGCGGTAGGCGTTCACGCCGAGGCCGGCCAGGAGTGCCACGTCCTCGCGGTGGCGGTGGACGTGGTCGCAGGCCACCGCCGCCGTCGAGCCGTCCTTCACCCGTCCCGGCTCGGCCGTGAACGCGTCCCACACGGACGGCTCGCGCTCGTCCGCGGCGCCCTCGATCTGGTGCGCCGAGGTGGACACGCCCCAGAGGAAGCCGTCGGGGAAACGGGGGATCGGGTCGATCGCGTCAGTCGCCATGCGGTGGATCATCCGTACCGTCGGTAACGGAAGTCAACGCCCGGGCGGGAAGGAGCCGTTACGCGCCTTCCTTCAGCACCCGCGAGATCAGCTCGCGCTGCTCCCGCGTCAGCCGGGGGTCCGCGCAGTACACGGTCCTGCCGTCCACCGTGAGCTGGTAGGCGAACCCGTCCGGGACCCCGACGGGGGGCGTGCTCCGGGCGTCGGCGACCGCCCGCTCGGTCAGGGCGTGCCACTCGGAGGCATCGGCCCGGCCCGAGGTGTCCACCTCGGCGTGCCGCTCGATGCCCGCGAACCCGCCCGTGCGCCTCACCTGAATCCGCATGCCCCCTGTCTAGTACGGAACTACGGGGTCCGCACCCCGACCTGCTCCCAGGCCTTCGCCACGGCGTCCAGTTCCTCGCCGTCGCCGAACCGCTCCCTGGCCGCTTTCACGGTGAGGCCCGCGAAGTCGGCGAACAGGGCCTGCTGCGTGAGCTCGCCGCCGGTCAGCACGTCGTACCAGACCTGTCCCGCGCGCTCCCAGGCGTGGCCGCCGAGGGCCGTGGCCGCGAGGTAGAAGGCGTGGTTCGGGATGCCCGAGTTGATGTGGACGCCGCCGTTGTCCCGCCCGGTGCGCACGAAGTCGTCCATCGTCGCCGGCTGCGGGTCCTTGCCCAGGACGTCGTCGTCGTAGGCCGTGCCCGGTGCCTTCATGGAGCGCAGGGCCGTGCCCGACACCCGCGGGGCGAGCAGGCCCGCGCCGATCAGCCAGTCGGCCTCGGCGGCGGTCTGGCCGAGCGTGTACTGCTTGATCAGGGCGCCGAAGACGTCGGACAGGGACTCGTTGAGCGCGCCGGGCTGGCCGAAGTAGGTGAGGTTGGCGGTGTACTGCGTGACGCCGTGGGCGAGTTCGTGGCCGATGACGTCGATCGGGATGGTGAAGTCGAGGAAGATCTCCCCGTCGCCGTCCCCGAAGACCATCTGCTCGCCGTTCCAGAACGCGTTGTTGTAGTCGCGGTCGTAGTGCACCGTCGCGTTCAGCGGCAGGCCGTTGCCGTCGATGGAGTCGCGCCGGTAGGCCTGGAGGAACAGCTCGAAGGTGGCGCCGAGCCCGGCGTAGGCGCGGTTGACGGTGGCGTCCTTGCCGGGCTTGTCGCCCTCGCCGCGGACCTTGTGGCCGGGCAGGCCGGTGCCGTGCCGGGCGTCGTGGACGGTGCGCTGCGGCCTGCCGTCGGCGAGCGCGGCGACGGCCCGCGCACCGATGACCGTGGTGAGGCGGCGCTGGGTGCGCTCGTAGGCGTCGCGCTGGAGGGTGCGGCGGGCCGGACCGGCGAGCGCGGGGTCCTCGGCCTGGGCGAGCTTGTCGAGGACATGAGGCGGAACGATGGTGCAGAAGACGGGCTCGAAGCCCCCGTGGGTCGTCATGCCCGGCACCCTTGCACTGCGTGACGAAACTGTCACTAGTCGCCACCATGATTGGTGAAATACCGGGACAACGACGCTCACTCTCCGTGGCGGAGTGGTATAGCGCACTTTTTGTCCCGTTTGTGAGCCGGGTCCCGCATACTGATACGACCCCACGCGCCGGGAGAGGCTCGGCTAGCATGCTGCGCATCATGCGTTTCGGGCTGCTTCTCCTTAGCTGCCGCGGCGAGGGCCTGTAGTCGAGGCCGACTCCCTCCCCGCGGAGCTTGGTGCTGCGTCGTCGGCCGTCCTTCCGGACACCCCTTGAGGAGCCCCCGCATCATGGCGA
Organism: Streptomyces sp. NPDC043685; assembly: GCF_056436585.1. Taxonomy (NCBI): domain Bacteria; kingdom Bacillati; phylum Actinomycetota; class Actinomycetes; order Kitasatosporales; family Streptomycetaceae; genus Streptomyces; species Streptomyces sp. NPDC043685. Next base: position 578,649 of record NZ_JBWKCH010000002.1, read on the forward strand.
ACCGCCAGCAGCCCAGTTCCATGCCGATCCACAAGTACGGCCGCTACGAGCAGGTCGACATCCCGGACCGCACCTGGCCGGACAACCGCGTCACCACCGCCCCCCGCTGGCTCTCCACCGACCTGCGCGACGGCAACCAGGCCCTGATCGACCCCATGTCGCCGGCCCGCAAGCGCGCGATGTTCGACCTGCTGGTGAAGATGGGCTACAAGGAGATCGAGGTCGGCTTCCCCGCCTCCGGCCAGACCGACTTCGACTTCGTACGCTCCATCATCGAGGAGCCCGGGGCCATCCCCGACGACGTCACCATCTCCGTACTGACCCAGGCCCGCGAGGACCTGATCGAGCGCACGGTGGAGTCCCTGAAGGGCGCCAAGCGCGCCACCGTCCACCTGTACAACGCCACGGCCCCGGTCTTCCGCCGGGTGGTCTTCCGCGGCTCCAGGGACGACATCAAGCAGATCGCCGTCGACGGCACGCGCCTGGTGATGGAGTACGCGGAGAAGCTGCTGGGCCCGGAGACCGAGTTCGGCTACCAGTACAGCCCCGAGATCTTCACCGACACCGAGCTGGACTTCGCGCTGGAGGTCTGCGAGGCGGTCATGGACGTCTGGCAGCCCGGCCCGGGCCGCGAGATCATCCTGAACCTGCCCGCCACCGTGGAGCGCTCCACCCCCTCCACGCACGCGGACCGCTTCGAGTGGATGGGCCGCAACCTCTCCCGCCGCGAGTACGTCTGCCTGTCGGTCCACCCCCACAACGACCGCGGCACCGCCGTCGCCGCCGCCGAGCTGGCCCTGATGGCCGGCGCCGACCGCGTCGAGGGCTGCCTGTTCGGCCAGGGCGAGCGCACCGGCAACGTCGACCTGGTCACCCTGGGCATGAACCTCTTCTCCCAGGGCGTCGACCCGCAGATCGACTTCTCCGACATCGACGAGATCCGTCGCACGTGGGAGTACTGCAACCAGATGGAGGTCCACCCGCGCCACCCGTACGTGGGCGACCTGGTCTACACGTCCTTCTCCGGCTCCCACCAGGACGCCATCAAGAAGGGCTTCGACGCCATGGAGGCCGACGCGGCCGCCAAGGGCGTCACCGTCGACGACATCGAGTGGGCCGTGCCGTACCTGCCGATCGACCCCAAGGACGTCGGCCGGTCCTACGAGGCCGTCATCCGGGTCAACTCGCAGTCCGGCAAGGGCGGTATCGCCTACGTCCTGAAGAACGACCACAAGCTGGACCTGCCGCGCCGGATGCAGATCGAGTTCTCCAAGCTCATCCAGGCCAAGACCGACGCCGAGGGCGGCGAGGTCACGCCGAAGGACATCTGGTCGGTCTTCCAGGACGAGTACCTGCCCAACCCCGAGAACCCCTGGGGCCGGATCCAGGTCAAGAACAACCAGTCGACGACCGACACCGACGGCGTGGACACGCTGAAGGTGGAGGCCACGGTCGACGGCCAGGACACCGTGCTGACCGGTTCCGGCAACGGTCCGATCTCGGCCTTCTTCGACGCCCTGCAGTCCGTCGGCATCGACGTACGCCTGCTGGACTACCAGGAGCACACGATGAGCGAGGGAGCCTCCGCGCAGGCCGCCTCCTACATCGAATGCGCGATCGACGACAAGGTCCTGTGGGGCATCGGCATCGACGCCAACACCACGCGGGCCTCGCTGAAGGCGGTCGTCTCGGCCGTCAACCGCGCGGCTCGCTGATCAGCCGTACGGGTCCGCGGCCGAAGGCCGCCACCGCACGCCACAGGGGCTCCGTCCGCCGGTATACGGCGGGTGGAGCCCCGTCGTATACCGGCCATTCCGTGTGGAGGTCACGGAAAGGTCTCCTCCGGGGTGCTGACTCCTCGTCGCCGATGTGGCTAACATCACGCAAGCGCGGCGACGTTGCCGTGCGGCGTGACGGAGGTGCGACGTGCTGCCAGGACGGGGACGAAACGGCCATGCCGCCAGGCTTTCGCGCATCCTGGGCACCCGCACCGCGTGGACGGCCGCCGGTGACGGGGAGTTCTTCTGCCCCGGCTGCGGCGGCGACCGCAACTACCAGCGGCTGACCGGACAGCGCCGCTTCACCCTGCTCGGCCTGCCCGTGCTGCCGCGCGGCGAGACCGGCCCGGTCGTCGAGTGCGCCGCGTGCCGCCGCCACTTCGGCACGGACGTCCTCGACCACCCGACCACCACCCGCTTCTCCGCGATGCTCCGCGACGCCGTGCACACCGTCGCCCTCGCGGTGCTCGCCGCGGGCGGCGCCGGGTCCCGTACGGCACTGGAGGCGGCCGTGCTCGCCGTGCGCGCGGCCGGCTTCGAGGACTGCACCGAGGAGCAGCTGGCCGCCCTCGTCGAGGCGCTGGAGGCCGACACCGGCCGGATCACCGGCGAACCCTGCGGCGCGGGGCTGGCCATAGAGCTGCACGAGGCGCTGGACCCGCTCGCCCCGCACCTGGCCGGCGTCGGCCGCGAATCGATTCTGCTCCAGGGCGCCCGCATCGCCCTGGCGGACGGGCCGTACACCCCGGCCGAGCGCGATGTGCTGGCGACGGTCGGGGCGGCGCTCACCATCTGCTCCGACGACGTGACCCGGCTGCTGGCGGCGGCACGCACGCCGTCGTAGAGCGACCCGCGAGCAGCCCCCACTACTCCCCGGGGGGTAACGCGCGGCCGGGACCGCCCCCGGCAGTAGCCCCCGGTTCGCCCACAGGCCCGACGCGACGGCCCCCGCCCGACGGGAGTCTGGAGACCGATCCAGACACCGACCGGAGGGAGCCGACCCATGGGGGCCGTAAGGACGCGTACCGGGCGCAAGCGGGCCGTGCCCTGGGTGGTGGTCGGGCTGTGGCTCGCCGCGCTCGTGCTGCTCGGGCCGCTCGCGGGCACGTTCTCCGACGTCCAGCAGAACCGCGCGGTCGACTACCTGCCCGACGGCGCCGACTCCACCCAGGTGGCGCGGATCCAGGACGAGTTGCCCGGCGGCGAGGCGACCGACCTGGTGCTCGTCTACCACCGGGACGGCGGCCTCACCGCCGCCGACCGCCGCACCGCCGGCGAGCAGCTCGCCGAGGTGAGCGGCGCCTACGATCTGGCCGCCGAGCCGCGGGGCATCCCGTCGAAGGACGGCTCCACCCTGATGTACCCCATCTCCAGCACCCAGCCGGGCCAGGATGAGGAGGCCCGGGACACCTTCGTCGACGGGGTGCGCGAGATCGTCGAGGGCGACGGCGGGCTGAGCGCCGAGGTCGGCGGGCCCGGCGCGCTCAACACCGACATGAACAAGGTGTTCGGGACGCTCGACGCCACCCTGCTGCTCGCCACGCTCGGCGTCGTCACCGTGCTGCTCGTCCTCACCTACCGCAGCCCCTTCCTGTGGCGACGAGAACATCGTCGACGCCCTGCGGGCCGGTGCCTCCGGGTTCCTGGTCAAGGACACCAGGCCCGCCGACCTCCTGGACGCCATCCGCACGGTCGCCGCCGGGGAGTCCCTGCTGTCGCCCGGGCCCACGACACGGCTGATCGAGCGGTTCCTGCGCGCCCCGCGCGCACCGCGGACGGGCGGGCCCGAGTGCCTGTCCGGCCGGGAGCGTGAGGTGCTCGCACTGGTCGCGCGCGGCCTCACCAACGCGGAGATCGCCGACGCGCTGGGCCTGAGCCCGCTCACCGCGAAGACCCACGTCAGCCGCATCATGGGCAAGCTGGCGGCCCGGGACCGGGCCCAACTCGTCATCATGGCCTACGAGTCGGGGTTGGTGACGCCGGGAAGCGTCTGACGGGCGGACCCGGTCCGGACACGGCCTAGAGCAGCCCGGCCGCCGCGAGGTACTTGCCTACCTGCTCCACCTCGTCCGGCGCGAGCGGGATCTGCGGCTGCGCCGTCGCCGGGCAGTCGATCACCCCGCGCAGGTACAGCGCGGCCTTGAAGGCGCCGATCGCCGAGGAGTTGGGGCCCATCCGGGCCGGATCACCGACGGTGGTCATGCCGAACAGGGCGCACAGGCGCTCCTGTTCGGCACGGGCCCCGTCCCAGTCCCCGGCGCGGCACAGCCGGTCCAGGCGGGCGTAGCCGTGCGGGTCGACGTTGCCGAGGCCCGGCACCGTGCCGTCCGCGCCGATCGCAAGGGCCGCGTCGACGATCAGCTCGGAGCCGGTCAGCACGCTGAAGCCGGTGACGTCCTGCCGGTTGCGCGCCCCGGTCACGACCCGGCGGAAGGCGGCCAGGTCACCGCTGGAGTCCTTGAGCCCGGCCACGACACCGTCGGCGGCCAGTTCCAGGACCACGTCGGCCGGCAGCTTGGTGTGGACGGCGACGGGGAGGTCGTAGGCGATCACCGGGACCGGGCTCGCGGCGGCGACCGCGCGGTAGTGGCGGGCGATCTCCGCCGGGTGCGTGCGGGCGTAGAACGGGGCGGTGACGACGACCGCGTCCGCGCCCGCCGCCGTCACGGCCGCGACCTGGTCGAGGACCCGGGGCGTCGTCATGTCGATCGCCCCGGCCAGCACCGGAAGCTGCCCGCCCACATGGCCCGTGACCGCCTCGACGACCAGCCTGCGCTGCCGGTCCGGCAGATACGCGGCCTCGGAGGTCGAGCCGAGCACGAACAGTCCGTTCACCCCGCCTGCCACCAGATGGTCGACGAGCCGGGTCAGCGAGGGGACGTCCACCTCGCCGTCCGATGTCAGGGGCGTACAGACGGGCGGGATGACACCGGTCAGCGGGGTGGAACTCATGGAGCCTCCATCGGGTCGCGTCGGCGGACGAGGTCGCGGGTCGACTCGTCCTCCCGGACAGGATGGTGGCAGCGGAAGCGGTGCGCCGGTGCCGACGCGGCGGAGAAACCCGGCATCTCCCGCGCGCAGATCCCGTCGGCCTTCCAGCAGCGGGTGCGGAACGGGCAGCCGCTCGGCGGCCGGGTCGCCGACGGCACCGGACCGGACAGCGGGATCGGCTCGACCGGGTCGAGCAGGCCCGGCGTGGCGGAGAACAGGGCACGGGTGTACGGGTGCCGGGCCCGGTCGGTGACCAGGGCGGCCGGGGACTCCTCGACGATCCGGCCCAGGTACATGGTGATCACCCGGTCGCTCATCCGCCGCACCGTCTGGATGTCGTGCGAGACGAACACCAGCGCCAGACCCAGGCGTTCCCTCAGGTCCAGCAGGAGGTTGAGGATCTGGGCCCTCACCGACACGTCCAGGGCGCTCGTCGGCTCGTCGGCCACCACGAGGTCCGGCTCCAGCGCCAGCGCCCGGGCGATCGCGACGCGTTGGCGCTGCCCGCCCGACAACTGGCCCGGCACCGCGCCCGCGAGGGCCCGGGGCAGACCGACGAGGGCCATCAACTCACGGACCCTGTCGTCGCGTTGCCTCCTGGTGCCCCGCTCGTGCACGTCCAGCGGGTCCCGCAGGATCTGCCGGACGGTCAGGCGGCGGTTGAGCGCCGTCGACGGATCCTGGAAGATCATGCCGGTGCCGCCGCCGACGGTCCGGCGGCGTTCGGCCGCCGGCATCGCCCACAGGTCCCGGCCCCGGAACGACACCGTCCCGCGCACCGGCCGTTCCACCCCCACCAGCACCTTCGCCAGCGTCGACTTCCCGCAGCCCGACTCGCCGACCACGCCGACGGTCTCGCCGGGCGCGATCGCCAGGTCGGCGCCCGTCAGCGCGTACACCCGGTCACGGGCGAAGAGAGAGCCGCTGCGGGCCTTGTGGACGACATGGGCGTCGGACAGCTCCACCAGGGCGCTCATGCCACGGCCTCCGGGGCGGCCAGGTCGATCGCGGCGTGGTGGCAGGCCGCCGTGTGCGTCGGCGTGCCCCGCAGCCCGGGAGGTGTCGTACGGCAGAGCTCGGTGGCGCGCGGGCAGCGGTCGGCGAAGCGGCAGCCCGCAGGGAAGTCGGCCGGGGCCGGCACCACGCCCCTGATCTGCGTCATCCGCTCCTGCGCCGACTCCAGCGACAGCACACTGCCGAGCAGGCCGCGCGTGTAGTGATGGGCCGGGGCCTCCACCAGGTCGGCGGTCACGCCGGTCTCCACGATCTGCCCGCCGTACATCACCACCACCCGGTCGGTGACGTCCGCGATCAGCGCCAGGTCGTGCGAGACCAGCACCAGCGCGAAGCCGAGTTCCTCGCGCAGCCGCAGCAGCAGCTCCATGACCTGCGCCTGCACGGTCACGTCGAGGGCGGTCGTCGGCTCGTCGGCGACGATCAGCCGCGGGTCGCGGGACAGGGCCATGGCGATCAGGACGCGCTGGCGCTGCCCGCCGGACAGTTCGTGCGGGTAGCTGCGCAGGGTGCGCCCGGGGTCGAGGCCCACCAGCGACAGCAGCTCGGCGGGGCCGCGCTGCCCGCCGCGCCGCACCACCTGCTTCAGCTGGGCGCGGATCGTCATCGCCGGGTTCAGTGACGACAGCGCGTCCTGGTAGATCATCGCCATCTCGTGGCCGAGCAGCTTGCGGCGCACGCGCATCGGCTCGGCGAGCAGGTCCCGCCGCTGGAAAAGTACCCGGCCGCCGATCCGCGCCCCCTTCGGCTCCAGGCCCATGATCGCCAGCGCGGTCAGGGACTTGCCGCAGCCCGACTCGCCGACCAGCCCGAGCACCTCCCCGGGGTGCACCTCGAAGCTGATGCCGTCCACGATGTCGACACCGCCGTGCCGCCGCTCGAAGCCGATGGTGAGGTTCTCCACGGCGAGCACCGGCTGCCCGTGGCGGGGCAGCTGACGCGCCCGGGCCCGCAACCGCCGCGCCGCTTCTGCCAGACCGGGCAGCCGCACGACCTCGCCGCCGGGCTCCGGTGCCTCCACCGGGTCGTCGCCGGGGTCGGCCTCCCGCGCCGACGGGGCCGCCCAGGCGTCGGACACGCCCTCGGACAGGACGTTCAGCGACAGCACGGTGACCAGCATCAGCAGCCCGGGGAACACCGTCGCCCACCAGCCGCCGGTCAGCACCATGTTCTTGCCGTCCGCGATGACACTGCCCCAGGACGGATCCGGCGGCCGTACGCCCGCCCCGATGAACGACAGCGACGCCTCGAAGACGACCGCCTCGGCGACCTGGACCGTGCAGAACACCAGCACCGGCGCGGCGCAGTTGACCGCCACGTGCCGCAGCACGATGTGCGTGGTGCGCGCGCCGATCACCCGTTCCGCCGTCACGTAGTCCTCGCCGTACTGGTCGAGGACGTTCGCGCGGACCACGCGTGCCACCGGCGGCGTGAACAGGAACGCGATCGCGCAGATGAGAACGGTGATGCCGCCGCCGAACACCGCCACCAGCACGGCCGCCAGCGCGATGCCCGGAAACGCCATCACGACGTCCAGGCAGCGCATCAGCGTCTCGTCCACCGCCTTGCGGGAGGTCGCCGCGATCGCCCCGAGGAGCGCTCCCGCCACCAGGGCCAGCCCGGTCGCGCCGAGCCCGATCGCCAGCGACCAGCGCGCCCCGTACATCAGCCGGCTGAGGATGTCCCGGCCGAGGCTGTCCTGCCCCATCCAGTGCCCGGCGGACGGATGCCCGGTGCCGTCGGCCGGCGGCTGCTGGTCCAGCGGGTCGTGCGGGGCGAGCAGCGGGGCGAGCAGCGCCGTCAGGGCGACGACCGCCAGGAAGCAGACGGCGATCTTCGACAGCGGCGGCAGCCTGCGCCAGCCGCGCAGCCGCAGACCGGGCCGGGACAGCGCCGCGGTGAGGCTCTTGCGGGTCGTCATGGGGCCGCGTCCCTCAGTCGTGGGTTGACCAGCAGATACAGCACGTCGATGACGAGGTTCACCACGACGAACCCGGCCGCCGTGGTCAGCACCACGCCCTGGACGACGGCCGGATCGCCGTTCTTCACGGCGTCGATCATCAGCTTGCCCATGCCGGGCAGCGAGAAGATCGTCTCGATGACGACCGCGCCGCCCAGCAGGTAGCCCACCCGCAGGCCGAGCACGGTGAGCGGGTTGATGAGCGCGTTGCGCAGCACGTTGCGCCCCACGACCACGCGCGGCGGCAGCCCGCTCCCGATCGCCGTGCGGACGTAGTCCTTGTCCAGTTCCTCCACCACGGCCGTCCGCACGATCCTGGTCAGCTGCGCCGCCACCGGCAGCGACAGCGCCAGGGCGGGCAGGGTCATGGTCCTCAGCCAGCCGGTGAAGGAGTCGGCCGGGTTGATGTAGCCGCCGCTCGGGAACCAGCCCAGGTCGACCGCCAGGTACTGGATCATCAGCAGCGCCAGCCAGAAGCCGGGCGCCGCGACCCCGGTGAGCGAGACGACCCGGATGATCTGGTCGGGCAGCCGGTCCCGGTGGATCGCCGCGGTCACCCCTCCGGCGAGGGACAGCACGACCGCGATCCCCAGGCCCAGGAACGTCAGTTGGAGGGTGAGCGGCAGCGCGGTGGCGACCTGGTCGATGACGGGCGCCCGGGTCAGCGCGCTGGTGCCCAGGTCCCCGTGGAGCAGGTCGGCGACGAAGCCGGCGTAGCGCACGGGCAGCGGGTCGAGCAGGCCGTGTTCCTCGCGGAAGTCGTGCAGTTGCCGCGGTGTGGGGTTGGCGCCCTGGAAGAACGCGGAGGCCGGGTCGACGCCCGAGAACCGCATCACCAGGAACACGAACAGCACGATGCCCAGCATCAGCGGCACGAGCAGGGCGACACGGCGGAGCAGGATCCGCAGGACGGCCGTCATCCGCTCAGGCCCACTTGGCCTGGAGGAGGTTGATGCCCGGGTAGGGCTGTGCCCTTATCCCGCTGAGCCGCTTCGGGTCCCAGGCGGTCATCAGCTCGTTGTGGACGACCGGGTAGAGCACGGCCTGTTCGGCGACGACGTCGACGCAGTCCTGCACGATCGTCTTCTTCCGCGCAGGGTCGGGCTCCCGGGTGGCCCGGTCCATGTCCTTGAAGAGCTGCTTGGCGACCGGGTCCGAGGCCCAGCGGGTGTACTGCATCCAGAGGTTCCCGGGCCCGTAGTTGTAGCGCATGATCAAGTCGGCGTCGAGGCCGAACTGGTTGGGGTTCGAGGCGGCCACCACCACCTGGTAGTCCTGCTTCTGGTCCATCTTCGTGAAGACGGCCGTGGTCTCCTGCGGGGACAGGGTGGTCCGCACCCCGATCGCGTCCCAGGACGCCTTGATGGTGGGCAGACAGTCCACGATCCAGCTGACGTTCACCGCCAGGATGTCGATGCTCAGGCCCGTGACCCCGGCCGCCTTCAGCAGGGCCTTCGCCTTGTCCGGGTCGTGGTCGTAGACCGTCCCGGCCCGGCGGTAGGACGGGTTGGCCTCGTCGAGGAAGGAACTGGCCGCCCTGCCGTGCCCCTTGAGGGCGACCTCCACCATCTTCTCGGTGTCGATGGCGTAGTGCAGGGCCTGGCGCACCCGCACGTCGTCGAAGGGCTTGTGCCGGGTGTTGAACATCAGGAACAGGTTGTTCATCCCGGCCCCGCCGGCGACGGTGAGGCCGCCGCTCTCCAGCTGCCCGATGTTGGCGTAGGGGATGTTGTCCGCGATCTGCGCGCCCGCGCCGGCCCCCGAGATCTTCGCGACACGGGGGGCCGCGTCGACGATGGTCAGCCAGTTCATCCTGCGGAAGGCGGGCCTACGCGGGCCGTTGTAGCCGTCGAACGCCTCGAAGGTCGTGTTCGACTTCGGGTGGTGCGCGGTCTGCCGGTAGGGCCCCGAGCCGATGGCCTTGCCCTTGATGGCGTCGTCCCAGGCGCCGGGCCGGGAGAACACGTGCTTCGGCATGATCTTGGCGAGGGTCAGCCGCGCGAGCCCGTCCGGGAAGGGGAACTCGAGCACCAGCTCGACGTTGCGCGCGTCGATCTTCCGGACCTCCTTCAGCCAGCTCGCGAAGAAACCCTTGGCGAGGGTCTGGGTGTCCGGGTCGAGGATCCGGTCGAAGACGAAGACCACGTCGTCGGCGGTCACGGGCTTGCCGTCGTGGAAGGTCGCACCCTCCCGCAGCGTGAACTTCCACGACGTGCCGTCCGGGTCCTTCGGTACCTCGGTGGCCAGCGCCGCGTACGGCTCACGGGAGATCGGGTCGGTGTCCAGCAGCCCCTCGTAGATGTGGTGGTTGGCGGCCATGCAGAACGCGGACGCCGTCTGGGTGGGGTCCCAGCTGCCGTCGTTGCCGTAGCCGATCACCGCGGTGAGGGTGCGGTCCCGACCGGTGCCGGTGCCGGTGTCGTTGGTGGACTCCGGCCCGGAGGAACAGGCCGACAGCGACGCGGAGACGGCGGCGGCCGCCCCGAGCGCCCCGGTGTGCTTCAGGAACGCCCGGCGGTCCGGTGCCGGCACGTCGGGGGTCACGTCGCGCACGGGTCCTCCAGCGAGGTCTGGGGGGAAGGGGCCGACCCAGGAGATACGACGTCCTACGTCCTGCGGTCAGCGCGACCATAGGAGGGGGTGTCGGGGCGGTCAAGGGGTCCCACACGAATGGCGTATCCGCCAGAGGTCGCACCAATGGTGGTGCGCCAGGGGCGAGTTGACGCCCATCAGGCCCGGGTGGCCGGGAACCGCGCGGGGACGGTGCTTGCGTGGGTGATTCCGTTCCCTCGGCGCCGGCGTGCGGAGCATGATGAGGGGCGTGAGCGAGCTGTGGAGCGAGAGTGACACCGGCGTCCTGCGCCTGCCGTCGGGACGCCTGATCCGAGGCCGGGGCCTGCGCCACGCCCTGGATCCCACCGCGCCCCCTCCCTCCTACGGCGTCTACCTGCTCGGCCGGCGGCCGCCCGAGGTCCCCTGGGAGTCGGGTTGGATCCGCTGGCCCGACTTCCGGCTTCCGTCGGACCGGGCGGCCGCCCGCGCGGTGCTGGCCGAGGTGTGGGAACGGGCCGCCGGGGAGCGGGTGGAGATCGCCTGCGGCGGAGGCCGCGGCCGCACGGGCACGGCCCTGGCCTGTCTGGCGGTGCTGGACGGGGTGCCGGGGGAGGAGGCGGTGGGGTACGTCCGCCGGCATTACGACCGGCGGGCGGTGGAGACGCCCTGGCAGCGGCGGTACGTGCGCCGGTTCGGCGAGGGGTGAGCCTCTCCTCCGGCCGGGCTGGGGAGATGACGCGGTGGCCCGCCGCCCCGTGGCGGCGGGCCACCGCATTCCTCAGTCGCAGTAGAGGTCGGAGCCGGGCCGTTCGCCGGTGGCCAGGAAACGGGAGACGGTCCGGTCGCCGCAGGCGTTGCCGTTGGCCAGGTAGGCGTCATGGCCGGTGGAGTTCACGGTGACCATGACGGCCCGGTCGCCCAGGGCCCGGCGCAGCTTGCGGGCTCCCGCGAGCGGGGTGGCGACGTCCCGCCGGTTCTGGACGAGCAGGATCGTGGAGGGACCGCGGTCGGTGATCCGCACGGCCGGCTCCTTCGGGGCGTACGGCCAGGCCGCGCACACCATCGGCCCGCGCGGCATGCCCGCGGTGAGCGGGTACGCGGTCCGGCTCTGGTCGACGGCCTTCTGGTAGGCGGCGGCCGAGTCGGGCCAGTCGACGTCGTTGCAGATGGTGCCGGCGCCGACCGCGGTGACGTTCTGCAGGACCGACTCGGGCGGGGCCTCGGGCGCGGGCGGCACGGTGCCCTTGCGGGCGGCCCGAATGGTCTCGGCCAGGGTCGGGTAGTCGTCGGGGTCGTAGAGGCTGGACAGCATGGTCTGGCGGAGCGTGTTCCCGTCCAGCCGCGGCGGGTTGGCGCCGGGCCAGGGGAGGGGCTTGCGGTCCAGCCGGGCGGCGAGCCGCAGGAAGCCGGAGCGTACCTCGGCGGGTGTACGGGCGAGCCGGTGCGGATTGCCGGGCCGGGAGGCCCACCTGGCGAACTCGGGGAAGTTGTCCTCGACGCCGACCTCGAACGAGGCGAGCCAGTTGCGGGTCACCCGGGTGTGATCGGGGTCGTTGTTGCTGTCCAGCACGATGCGGTCGGTACGGTGCGGGAACAGCTGGCTGTAGACGGCCCCGACGTAGGTGCCGTACGAGACGCCCCACGCGGAGATCTTCTCGTCACCGAGGGCCGCCCGGACGCGGTCCAGGTCGCGTGCCTCGTTGGCGGTGCTGATGTGCCGGATCAGCTCGCCGCCGTTGCGGGCGCAGGCCGTCGCCGTACGCCGGGCGGTGGCCATGTTCTCGCCGACGGAGTCGTCCGGACCCGGCCAGGGCAGCAGCTTCGTCACGCCGAGGTCGGCCGGGTCGAGCCGGCAGTCCACGGCGGTGGAGGGCGCCATCCCGCGCGGCGCGAACCCCACCAGGTCGTACATCTCCCGCACGTTCCGCGGCAGCTTCTGTCCCTTGCCGGAGGGGTCGGCGAGGCTGTCCCCGCCGGGCCCGCCCGGGATGAGCACCAGGCTGCCCCGCCGGGCGGACGGTTTCTGAGCGGGGATCCGGGAGACGGCGATCCGGATCTCCGGGCTGTCGGGGTCGGAGTAGTCCATGGGCACGCCGACGGTGGCGCACTGCTGCCGGGGATCGAGCCCGGAGCCCTCACACGCGCCCCAGTCGATCCCCTCCCCACCGGCCGCGGACGCCCCACCGGGCCCGGCGAACCCGAGGACGACGCCCACGGCGACGGCCAGTACCGCGCATGTCCTGATCTGCTTCATACCAGCAGCCTGACGGACCCCGGGGAACGGCCCCATCCGGGTAACTGCCGTCTGTGTACGGGGGATTGCCCCAGTGAGGGCCGAAACCGAGCGCCCGGCCGAGCCCGACGCCGGATCGCCGCCCCGAGCCGCTCAGACGCGATCCCTGTCGGCCGGCCCCGCCGGAGGACGCAGCATGAAGACGTCGATCGCGTCCTGGCTGTCCACCCTGAAGCCGTGGCGTTCGTAGAGGCGGCGGGCCGGACTGCCCCGGAGGACGTTCAGGCGTACGAGGTCGCCCGAGGAGTCGGTCCGGGCCAGCAGCGTGCGCAGGACCGCCGAGCCCACGCCGCGGCCCTGGAGCTCCGGGGCCAGGTAGAAGTGCTCCAGCCAGTGGCCGGTCCCGGACGGCCTCAAGGTGACGCTGCCCGCGAAGGAACCGGCGGCCGTGATGACCGACGTGTGGCGCGGGGAGAAGCCGTCGCGCAGCCGCTGCCGGACCCGGTGTTCGTCGTAGCGGCCCAGCCGCTCCAGGTCGGGGCGCATCACCACGGCCCGCAATTCCGCCACCGCCTCGACATCCGATGGTCGAGCGGGGCGCATGTCCCATTCCGTTTCGCCGTACCTCTGCGGTGGTCTCACAACCGCATTGTCCCGGCTGTTTGTCACACCCCGGGCCGAACCCCATTGCGTCGCACCGCAGTTGTACGACACAGACCCTTCCTCAGTGTAGACGCGGAGCGTGATCGTGAGGATGCGAAGAGTGAAATCACGAAAGGGAGGGGAGCAGGGTGGAGGCACGACACTCGGCGCTTTGCGCCGAAGAAGCGGAGGACGTGATGAAAGAAGTGCGGGCAGAACTCGCCAAGGCCGGAATCATCCTGCCCTCACCGGGACTTGGCCCGGTGAATTTCGTGCGGGAAGCGCCCTGCCCGCTCATGGCACGGGGCCGGGGCTCCGCGCGGACCGCCGGACGGCTCACGGCGGTGCCGCGATGAAGCCTCCCGTCGGCGCGTACGTCGTGGACACCCGAAGCGGTCGCATCGGCATCGTGATGGGGCATGAGGGGCCCTATGTGCAGTTGCGGCCGTACGGCGGCGGCAGGGAGTGGGACGCCGACCCCGGCGCCGTCCGGCACGCCACCCCCGCCGAGCGGCTGCGCGCGGCGACCGCGTACGCCAACGCCCGCAGCAGGGGTGAGCTCCCTTGACGTGACGGCCCTGCGAGAATGGCTCCATGAGTCTGTTCCGCGACGACGGCATCGTGCTGCGCACCCAGAAGCTGGGTGAGGCGGACCGGATCATCACGCTGCTCACGCGCGGTCACGGACGGGTCCGCGCGGTGGCCCGGGGCGTGCGCCGGACGAAGTCGAAGTTCGGAGCGCGTCTCGAGCCGTTCTCGCACGTCGACGTGCAGTTCTTCGCCAAGGGGAGCGAGCTCGTCGGGCGCGGGCTGCCGCTGTGCACCCAGAGCGAGACCATCGCGCCGTACGGTGGCGGGATCGTGAGCGACTACGCCCGGTACACGGCCGGGACCGTCATGCTGGAGACCGCCGAGCGGTTCACCGACCACGAGGGGGAGCCCGCCGTGCAGCAGTACCTGCTGCTGGTCGGCGGGCTGCGCACCCTCGCCCGGGGCGAGCACGCGCCGCACCTGGTGCTCGACGCCTTCCTGCTGCGCTCCCTCGCCGTCAACGGCTACGCCCCGAGCTTCACCGACTGCGCGAAGTGCGGGATGCCCGGCCCCAACCGGTTCTTCTCGGTCGCGTCGGGCGGTTCCGTCTGCGTGGACTGCCGGGTGCCCGGCAGCGTCGTACCCTCGCCCCAGGCCCTGGAACTCCTCGCCGCCCTGCTTACGGGAGACTGGGAGACTGCGGACGCCTGCGAGGCGCGCTACGTCCGGGAGGGCAGCGGGCTGGTGTCCGCGTACCTGCACTGGCACATGGAGCGTGGACTGCGCTCCCTGCGCTACGTCGAGAAGTAGGCCCGCACAGCAGCAGGCCCCACACAAGCAAGCACGAGGAGACGAGAAACACATGGCCGTACGCGGGATCCTGGGGCGCCAGCGCCGGGAGTACAGGACGCCGGAGCCCCACCCGTCCGGCGCGCGGCCCCCGAAGATCCCCGGGGAGTTCGTACCGCAGCATGTGGCGATCGTCATGGACGGCAACGGCCGCTGGGCCAAGGACCGGGGGCTGCCGCGCACCGAAGGGCACAAGGTCGGTGCCGAGCGGGTGCTGGACGTGCTCCAGGGCGCCATCGAGATGGGCGTCGGCGCCATCTCCCTGTACGCCTTCTCCACCGAGAACTGGAAGCGGTCGCCGGACGAGGTGCGCTTCCTGATGAACTTCAACCGGGACTTCATCCGCAAGACCCGCGACCAGCTCGACGCGCTGGGCATCCGGGTGCGCTGGGTGGGCCGTATGCCCAAGCTGTGGCGCTCGGTCGCCAAGGAGCTCCAGGTCGCCCAGGAGCAGACGAAGGACAACGACAAGCTCACCCTGTACTTCTGCATGAACTACGGCGGGCGGGCCGAGATCGCCGACGCGGCGCAGGCGCTGGCGGCGGATGTGAAGGCCGGCAGGCTCGACCCGTCCAAGGTCAACGAGAAGACCTTCGCGAAGTACATGTACTACCCGGACATGCCGGACGTGGACCTGTTCCTGCGCCCCAGCGGAGAGCAGCGCACCTCGAACTACCTGCTCTGGCAGAGCGCCTACGCCGAGATGGTCTTCCAGGACGTGCTGTGGCCGGACTTCGACCGGCGTGACCTGTGGCGGGCCTGCCTGGAGTTCGCCTCCCGGGACCGCCGCTTCGGCGGAGCCGTCCCGAACGAGGAACTGCTGGCCATGGAGGGCGAGCAGCCGTAACCCCAAGGCCCGGCCCCCTCGACCGGCGGCCGGGCCACAGCGGCACTCCTCCAGGGCGCGGAAAACCGCGCGGTCACGGGCGCGGCCAGGGGCGCGGGGAACCACGCGACCAACCCTCGGACACCCCTCAGGGGCGCGGGGAACTGCGCGAACAACCCCCACGCACCCGCACCCGCCCCCACAGCGGCACACCCCCTCAGGGGCGCGGGGAACTGCGCGAACACCCCGACCCACCCGCAGCCGCCAACGCCACCTCACCCCGACGGCGAGCAGCACAACCGGCTCAACCGCCGGAGGCCCCCGCACAGTCGGCACACGTCCCGAAAATCTCCACCGTGTGAGCCACGTTCACATAACCGTGCTCCGCGGCGATCGCCTCGGCCCACTTCTCCACGGCCGGGCCCTCGACCTCGACGGCCTTGCCGCACCCGCGGCACACGAGGTGGTGGTGATGGTCGTCGGTGGAGCAACGCCGGTACACCGACTCGCCGTCGGCGGTGCGCAGGACGTCGACCTCACCGGCGTCGGCGAGGGACTGCAGGGTGCGGTAGACCGTGGTGAGCCCGACCGAGTCGCCCTTGTGCTTGAGCATGTCGTGCAGTTCCTGCGCGCTGCGGAACTCGTCGACCTCCTGAAGGGCCGCCGCCACAGCGGCCCGCTGCTTGGTGGCGCGGCCCTTCACGGACGGTCCAGCGGTCGTCACCGTTGCCTCCTCACGTCTGCCTTGCCCGGGCCATTGTGCCAGCCCGGTGCGGGGGCGGTCAGACGCCGACCTCGTCGGTCGCCTGACGGCTGCCCGGGATCGCGCACTCGGCGGGATCGGCCGTGCCGAGCGCGGCCGCCCGCGCCCGGGCGCGGCGACGGGCCAGCGGGGCCGCGAGCGCCGTCAGCACGATGAACGCGCCGATCGTCAGCAGCACGATCGTCGCGCCGGGCGGCACGTCCTGGTAGTACGAGGTGACGGTGCCGCCGATCGTCACGCTCACGCCGATGGCCACGGCGATCACGAACGTCGCGGCGAAGCTGCGCGCGATCTGCTGCGCGGCCGCGACCGGCACCACCATGAGCGCGCTGACCAGCAGCAGCCCGACCACGCGCATGGCCACCGTCACCGTGACGGCCGCGGTGACCGCCGTCAGCAGGTTCAAAACGCGCACCGGCAGGCCCGTCACCCGGGCGAACTCCTCGTCCTGGCTGACCGCGAACAGCTGCCGTCGCAGACCGAGGGTGACCAGGACCACGAACGCGGCCAGGACGCAGATCGCCGTGACGTCCGACTCGGACACCGTCGACAGGGAGCCGAACAGGTACGACGTCAGGTTGGCGTTGGAGCCCGTCGGCGCGAGGTTGATGAACATCACACCGCCGGCCATGCCGCCGTAGAAGAGCATCGCGAGGGCGATGTCGCCGCGGGTCTTGCCGTACCAGCGGATCAGCTCCATGAGGACCGCGCCGAGGACGGAGACGAGGGTCGCCATCCACACCGGGGACCAGGTGAGCAGGAAGCCGAGGCCGACGCCGGTCATCGCGACGTGGCCGATGCCGTCGCCCATCAGGGCCTGGCGGCGCTGGACCAGGTAGATGCCGACCGCGGGGGCGGTGATGCCGACCAGGACGGCGGCGAGCAGGGCCCGCTGCATGAAGGCGTAGTCGAGGAAGTCCATCAGCTCAGCAGTCCCGTGCGGATCGGTTCGGCGCCCGCGGGTGCGTGCGGGTGCACGTGGTCGTGGCCGGGCAGCGCGTGCTGTCCGACGGCCTTCGGGGGCGGCCCGTCGTGCACGACACAGCCGTCGCGCAGCACGACCGCCCGGTCGATGAGGGGCTCCAGGGGGCCCAGTTCGTGCAGCACGAGCAGCACACTGGTGCCCTGGGAGACCTGCTCGGTGAGGGTGTGCGCGAGGACCTCCTGGCTGGCCAGGTCGACGCCGGCCATCGGCTCGTCCATGATCAGCAGCTCGGGCTCGGAGGCGAGGGCGCGGGCGATCAGGACGCGCTGGTGCTGGCCGCCGGAGAGGGCGTCGACCGGGTCCTTGGCGCGGTCGGTCATGCCGACGAGGTCCAGGGCGCGCCGTACGGCCTCGTGGTCGGCCTTGCGCAGCACGCCGAAGCGGGCCCGGGACAGGCGGCCGGAGGAGACCACCTCGGTCACCGTGGCGGGCACGCCGCCGGCGGCCGTGGTGCGCTGCGGGACGTAGCCCAGGCGGTGCCAGTCGCGGAACCGCGCGCGGTCGGTGCCGAACAGCCGGATCTCGCCGGCGCCGGTCTGCACCTGGCCGATGATGCTGCGCACGGCCGTGGACTTGCCCGAGCCGTTCGCGCCGAGCAGCGCGACGACCTCGCCGCCGTGCACGGTGAGGTCGATGCCACGCAGTACGGGGCGTGAGCCCAGGTCCGCGCGGACGCCGCGCAGGGATACGACGGGCTCGGTCATGCCGTCCTCCGATGGGTCGGTCACTTGGCTCCCAGGGCCTTCCGCAGGGCCTTGAGGTTGGCTTCCATGACCTGGAAGTAGTCGTCACCGCGGGACCTGTCGGTGATGCCCTCCAGGGGATCGAGGACGTCCGTCCTCAGGTTCGCGTCGCGGGCGAGGGTCTTCGCGGTCTTGTCGGACACCAGTGTCTCGTAGAAGACGGTGGTGACGCCGTCGGCCTTGGCCTCCTGCTGGAGCTCCCGGACGCGGGCGGCGCTGGGCTCGCTGTCGGGTTCGATGCCGGAGATGGCCTCCTGGGTGAGGCCGTAGCGCTCGGCGAGGTAACCGAAGGCGGCGTGGTTGGTGAAGAAGACCTTGCCGCGGGTGTCCTTCAGGCCGTTCTCGAAGTCGGCGTTCAGGCCGTTGAGCTTCTTCACCAGGGCCGCGGTGTTCTTCTTGTAGTCGGCCGCGTGGTCCGGGTCGGCCTTCTCGAAGGCCTTGCCGACGCCCTGGGCGATCTCGGCGTACTTCACCGGGTCGAGCCAGACGTGCGGGTCGCGGCCGTGCTCGTCCTCCTCGGAGTGGCCTTCCTCGCCCTCGTGGGTGTGGCCGCCGGTGCCGTGGTCCTCGAGGTGGGTCAGGGTGGCCGCGTCGATCTTCGTCTTGATGCCGGTCTGGCCGACG
This sequence comes from Streptomyces sp. NPDC043685, assembly GCF_056436585.1. NCBI lineage: Bacteria > Bacillati > Actinomycetota > Actinomycetes > Kitasatosporales > Streptomycetaceae > Streptomyces > Streptomyces sp. NPDC043685. Next base: position 597,141 of record NZ_JBWKCH010000002.1, read on the forward strand.
GCCTCGTCGACGGCGGGCTGGAGGCCCTTGAGGTAGAGCGCCGCGTCGGCCTCCTCCAGCTGCGCGCGCTGCTGGGTGCTGATCTCCAGGTCGTGCGGCTCCTGGCCGGGCTCGGTGAGACTGGTGACGTGCGCGTGGTCGCCGCCGATCTGCTCGGCGAGGAACGCCATCGGGTAGAACGACGCGACGACGTCGAACTTGTCCGTGTTGCCCGAGGCCGCGCTGTCGCTGGAGCAGGCGGTCAGGGCGCCGAGACCGAGAGCGGTGGCCGCGGCGGCGGGTATGAGGCGTCGTCGTACGTTCATGACACTCATTTTCAACAAATATGGAAACCGTTGTCAACAAACCGTCTCACCGGGGCCTTGCGGTCGGTGGAGGGGGGAGCGATTTGATTGAGGGGGCGCCCCCGCCGGTAACCTGAAGCATTCGCTGGAAGCAACTCGCTTCGCCCGCCCGTCTCCCGACCCCCCACCCCTTATCGAGGCGCTTCCACCCCGCACCCGTCAGTTTCGTCGTCGTAATGAAGAGAGCACCGTGGCCGCCGACAAGATCGACACCATCGTCAGCCTGAGCAAGCGCCGTGGCTTCGTATTCCCCTGTAGTGAGATCTACGGCGGCCAGCGCGCCGCTTGGGACTACGGCCCCCTCGGTGTCGAGCTCAAGGAGAACCTCAAGCGCCAGTGGTGGCGCTACATGGTGACGTCGCGCGAGGACGTCGTCGGTATCGACTCGTCCGTGATCCTGGCCCCCGAGGTCTGGGTCGCCTCCGGCCACGTCGCCACCTTCACGGACCCGCTGACCGAGTGCACCTCCTGCCACAAGCGGTTCCGCGCGGACCACCTGGAGGAAGCCTACGAGGCCAAGCACAAGCGCCTGCCGGAGAACGGCCTGGCCGACGTCAACTGCCCCAACTGCGGCAACAAGGGCCAGTTCACCGAGCCCAAGCAGTTCTCGGGCCTGCTGTCCACCCACCTCGGCCCGACCCAGGACTCCGGCTCCGTCGCCTACCTGCGTCCCGAGACCGCGCAGGGCATCTTCACCAACTTCTCGCAGGTGCAGACCACCTCGCGCCGCAAGCCGCCGTTCGGCATCGCCCAGATGGGCAAGTCCTTCCGCAACGAGATCACGCCCGGCAACTTCATCTTCCGCACCCGCGAGTTCGAGCAGATGGAGATGGAGTTCTTCGTCAAGCCGGGCGAGGACGAGAAGTGGCAGGAGTACTGGATGGAGCAGCGCTGGAACTGGTACACCGGCCTCGGCCTGCGCGAGGAGAACATGCGGTGGTACGAGCACCCGAAGGAGAAGCTCTCCCACTACTCCAAGCGCACCGCCGACATCGAGTACCGCTTCCAGTTCGGCGGCAGCGAGTGGGGTGAGCTGGAGGGCGTGGCCAACCGTACGGACTACGACCTCGGCGCCCACTCCAAGGCCTCCGGCCAGGACCTGACGTACTTCGACCAGGAGGCCGGCGAGCGCTGGACCCCCTACGTCATCGAGCCCGCGGCCGGTGTCGGCCGCGCGATGCTGGCGTTCCTCCTGGACGCCTACGTCGAGGACGAGGCGCCCAACGCCAAGGGCAAGCTGGAGAAGCGCACCGTGCTGCGCCTGGACCACCGCCTCGCCCCGGTGAAGGTCGCGGTCCTGCCGCTGTCCCGCAACCCGGAGCTGTCCCCGAAGGCCAAGGGCCTCGCCCAGGCGCTCCGCCAGAACTGGAACATCGAGTTCGACGACGCCGGCGCCATCGGCCGCCGCTACCGCCGTCAGGACGAGATCGGTACGCCGTTCTGCGTGACCGTCGACTTCGACACGCTCGAGGACAACGCGGTCACCGTCCGCGAGCGCGACTCGATGAAGCAGGAGCGCGTCTCCCTCGACCAGATCGAGGGCTACCTGGCGGCCCGCCTGGTCGGCTGCTGATCGCCTCACCCGCGGCGCGGTGCCGGGTTCCTCCACGGAGGGGCCCGGCACCGCCGCGTTTCACAGGTCCAGGTCGACGTAGACGGCCGCGTGGTCCGAGGCCCGGTTCCACTTCGAGGTGACGGTGTCGAAGGACTTGACGGTGGACGGCGCCCAGACGCCGCGCCGTTCAACCTCCACGTGCTGCACCTGCTCCCACAGCGGCGGCGGCAGCAGCACGTAGTCGAGCTTCTGGCTCTCGGAGGCGCCCGTGCCGTGGGTGCCCGGGGCGCCCCGGTAGGACGGGTGACTCATCACGTCCCGCAGGCCCGTGCCCAGCAGCGCCCTGATCGCCGCGCTGGACGGCTCGTCGTTGAGGTCACCGGCGACCACGACGTACGGGGAACGCTCCAGCGCGGCCTGGTAGATCGACGCCACCCGCCGGGCCTGGGCGAGGCGCAGTTCCGGGTCGTCGCCGCTCTGGCTCTTGAGGTGGTTGCCCAGCAGCCACAGCGGCGTGCTGCCGAGCTGGATCTCGTACTCGGGGCAGTCCCGGCTGAACAGCAGCTCGCCCGGGCGGTCCGGGTCCGGGTCGAAGACGTGCGACCGCAGGGACGTGATCGGGTGGCGGCTGAGGACGCCCACGTCGATGCCCCGCGGGTCGTTGCCGTCGATCACCATGTCGTACGGGTAGGGCGTCTTCTTCAGGTCGGCGCCCAGCACCTGCTCGTTGAAGCGGCGCAGGGTCGTGCGGTCCTCCACCTCCACCGTGAGCAGGATGTCGGCGTCGATCTCGGCGATCACCCGGCCGGTGTTGTGCACGGCCTCCCAGTCGAGGGCGTCACGGACCAGTTCCACCCAGCCCGTCCACCCCGAGCGGCCCTTGGCCACGATCTCGAAGGTGACGTGTTCGCCGCCGCCCTTCGTCTTGAAGAGCGTGCCCTGGCCGCGTGTCTCGTTGACGAAGAACGGCCTGTCCCCGCGCGAGTCGTGCACCCGGTGCTTCTTCAGCAGGGCGGCGATGCGGGTCTTGGTGTCGTCGTCGTAGGTCTCCCTCTCCAGGAGGGAGACCAGCTCGGCGTAGTCGTCGAGGGCCTCGCGGCGCTGCTTGTCGCCCGGGAGACGGAAGACCGCGGGGCGGCGGAAGAGGTTCTCCGTGTTGAAGGTGGCGATACGGATCGTCATGGCGCGCTCCCTCGGGCGGCGCGGAGTTCCGCGCGACCGGTGGGCGGGCGCCGCCGGGAGACCGCTCACCGGCACTTTCCATTGTCCGAGCCGGTGTGAACCGTGTCGAACCGTGGGGCTCCTGCGGCCGCTGGGATGCGGGGGATTGGTCCTGGAGCGCCGGGGCCGAGTGGCCCTGTTCCCGGGCCGGGGGTCACGCCAGGGTGACGGCATGAGTATCGCGTTCCTGCTGACCACCCTGGTCGTCGTCGCCACGCCGGGCACCGGCGTCGTCTACACCCTCGCCGCCGCGCTCTCCCGGGGGCGCCGCGCGAGTGTCGTCGCGGCCGTCGGCTGCACGCTGGGGATCGTGCCGCATCTGCTGGCCACGGTCACCGGCGTCGCCGCGCTGCTGCACGCGAGCGCCACCGCGTTCCAGGTGCTGAAGTACGCGGGGGTCGCCTACCTGCTGTACATGGCGTGGGCGACCGCGCGGGACAAGGAGGCGCTCGTGGTGGAGGAGCGCGAGAGGGCCCCTGAGCTGTCCGCGCTCCGGGTGATCGTGCGCGGGGTGCTGATCAACATCCTCAACCCGAAGCTGACGATCTTCTTCTTCGCGTTCCTGCCGCAGTTCGTCAGCCCCGGGGAGCCGCACGCGGTGCTGCGGATGGCCGGGCTGGGCGGCGTCTTCATGCTGGCGACCTTCGTGGTGTTCGCCGCCTACGGGGTGCTGGCCGCCTCCGTCCGACGGCACGTCGTGGGCCGCCCGGGGGTGATGGCCTGGCTGCGGCGGGGCTTCGCGGGCTCGTTCGTGGCGCTGGGCGCGAAGCTGGCGTTCACGGCGCGGTAGCCACTGACAAGTATCGAATGACAGATATTGAAATCTGTCAGCTGTCATGGCACGCTGGGGGCATGACGATGCGCACCCGCTCCCTCGGAACCACCGGCCCCCAGGTCTCCGCCCTCGGCCTCGGCTGCATGGGCATGTCCGCGCTGTACGGCGAGGCGGACCGGGCCGAATCCGTCGCGACCCTCCACGCGGCGCTCGAAGCAGGCGTCACCCTGCTCGACACCGGCGACTTCTACGGCATGGGCCACAACGAGATACTGATCGGCGAGGCCCTGCGCTCCGCCCCCGCGACCCTGCGCGAACAGGCCCGTATCAGCGTGAAGTTCGGCGCCCTGCGCGGCCCGGACGGCAGCTGGCTGGGCTACGACGGCCGGCCCGCCGCCGTGAAGAACTTCGCCGCCTACTCCCTCCAGCGGCTCGGCGTGGACCACATCGACGTCTACCGCATCGCCCGTCTCGACCCGGACGTGCCGATCGAGGAGACGGTCGGCGCCACGGCGGAGCTCGTCGAGAAGGGCTACGTACGGCACATCGGCCTGAGCGAGGTCGGCGCCGAGACCATCCGCAGGGCCGCCGCCACGGCCCCCGTCTGCGACCTCCAGATCGAGTACTCCCTCATATCCCGCGGCATCGAGGACGAGATCCTGCCCACCACCCGCGAGCTGGGCATCGGCATCACGGCGTACGGGGTGCTCTCCCGGGGCCTGATCTCCGGCCACTTCACCGCCGACCGGCAGCTCGGCCCGGGCGACTTCCGGGCGATGTCGCCGCGCTTCCAGGGCGACAACCTCCGGCACAACCTCGACCTCGTCGAGGCGCTGCGGAAGATCGCCGAGCAGAAGGGCGTCACCGTCGCCCAGATCGCCATCGCCTGGGTGCTCTCCCGTGGCGAGGACATCGTGCCCCTGGTCGGCGCCCGTCGCCGCGACCGGCTCTCGGAGGCGCTCGGCGCTCTGGACGTGACGCTGGAGCCTGCCGACCTGGCCGCGATCGAGGCGGCCGTACCGGCCGGTGCCGCCGCCGGTGACCGCTACCCGGCGGCCCAGATGGCGCACCTCGAGAGCTGAAGCGGGATCCGGGTACGGTCAGGGGCATGGCACCGACCAGCGAGACACTGACCGCCGAGCGCATCCTCGAAGCCACCGAGGAGGTGCTGCGCCGGCACGGCCCGGCCAAGGCCACGGTGGTGGACGTGGCCCGGGCGCTCGGCGTCAGCCACGGCAGCGTCTACCGCCACTTCAGGACGAAGGCGGCGCTGCGCGAGGCCGTCACCAAGCGCTGGCTGGACCGCACGTCCGGGGAGCTGTCCGGGATCGCCGCCGCGGACCGCGTCCCGGAGGCCCGGCTGCGGGACTGGCTCGCCGCGCTGTTCGCCGCCAAGCGCCGCAAGGCGGGTGAGGACCCGGAGCTGTTCGCCACGTACATGGTCCTCACCGACGAGAGCGGCTCGGCGGTGGGCGAGCACATCACCGACCTGGAGTCCCAGCTGACCCGCATCATCCAGGCCGGCGTCGAGAACGGCGACTTCGCCGCCACCGACCCGGAGGCCTCGGCCCGCGCGGTCTTCCAGGCCACGGGCCGCTTCCACGACCCCCGCTACGCCAGGGAGTGGGAGGAGCCGGAAACCGAGACCGACTTCACGGCCGTCGTCGACCTGCTGGTGCAGGGACTGCGGCGTGATCCACACGGCACCGACTAGCCCGGGCACCCCGCCCCTACGCCGCCGTCGGGTCCACCGTGGCCTGGTGCGCCTCCAGCAGGTGCTCCTGCGCCTTCAGCCAGGGCAGGAACTGGGCGCCTCTGTGCCAGCCGCAGGTGTCGCATCTGAGCGTGCGCTGCACGCCCGTGCGTTCCACCCGCACCACATGCTCCCGGCCGTGCTGGTCCCACCGGCTGACCTTGCTCGTGTCGATCTGTGTCATGACCCCTCCCGCGTCTGGGACGTCCGGCGTTCCGGTCCGCCCGCAGCAAGGAGTGTGCGGCAGGACCGACATCAACAGGGTTTCCCCGCACGCCGGTTGTCAGGCCGTCAGAGGGCTCAGGCGACGGTACGGGGCAGCCGCAGGCTCAGCAGGCCGGTCAGTACGACACCGCCGAGCTGCACCAGCAGGGTCGTGACCAGGGCGTCCCGCATGCCCAGCCGCGGGACCAGGGACAGGAACAGCGTGCCCAGGGTCGCCACCCCGAGCGCCAGGGCCGACTGCTGGGTGGTGATCATCACACCGCTGCCCACACCGGCGCGCACGGGCGGCACCTCGGAGAGGACGACCCGGTAGATGACGGGGAGTTGCAGCGCCTGGCCCGCCCCGGCGACCGCCGCGCCCGGGAGCAGTTCGACGAAGCCCAGGTGCGGCCAGAACCGCCAGGCCGCCAGTGCCATCAGGGCCAGCCCCACGCCCTGGAGGACGGCACCCGCCGTCACCACCCGGGTGCCGTACCGGGCGACCAGGCGCGGCCCCAGCAGCGAGAACACGAAGAACACCACCGCGAGCGGGGCGAGCGCCAGGCCCGCGGCGACCGGATCGAGTCCCGCGCCCTGCTGCAACGCCACCGCGATCACGAACATGAAACCGCTGAAGCCGATGGAGAACGGCAGCACCAGCAGCAGCCCGCGCCGCAGCGAGGTGAGCGCGAACAGGCTCGGCGGCACCAGCGGCGTACGGCCCTCGCGGTCGGCGCGGCGCTCCACCGCGTAGAACGCCGCCGTCACCAAGGGGAACGCCGCCAGCGACAGCCGGGTCCACAGCGGCCAGCCCGCCGCCCGGCCCTCGGTGAGCGGCACGAGCAGGGTGAGCAGGGAAGCCGCGAGGAGGAACGTGCCCGGGACGTCGACGGGCTCCGGGCGCGGCGAGCGGGTCTCGGGGACGGCACGGACGGCCAGCACCAGTCCGGCGAGCACCACCGGCACGTTGACAAGGAACACCGAACGCCAGCCGGTCCCCGCGATGTCCGCGGCCACCAGCACCCCGCCCAGGATCTGCCCGGCGACCATGGCCAGCCCCGCGGTCGCCCCGTACAGGCCCATGGCCTTCGCCCGCCGGGGTCCGGTCGTGGTCGCCTGGATGGTGGCGAGCACCTGCGGCAGCATCGCGGCGGCCGACGCGCCCTGCGCGACCCGGGCCGCGACCAGCGACCAGGCGCCGGGGGCCAGTCCGCAGGCCAGTGACGTCAGCCCGAAGGCGGCCATGCCGGCCAGGAACAGCCGCCGCCGCCCGAACAGGTCGCCGAGCCGGCCCCCGAGGACCAGCAGGACGGCGTACGACACCCCGTACCCCGCGACGACGAGTTCGAGGACCGACTCGCTCGCGGCGAGGTCGGTGCCGATGGTGGGCAGTGCGACATTGACGATGAAGAAGTCGATCAGAGGCAGGGCCGCGGCCAGCAGCACGGTGAACAGTCCGAGCGCGCCGAGCGAGGGGGAGGCCGCCGCGGCGGGCGGACGTACAGGACGGGAGGCAAGGGATTCGGTGGTCACGGTCCCGAGCCTGCGGTGTCGCTCAGGCTGGTACCAGAGTGTTCTTATCCTGGTAGCGGAAGCACCTGGAAACAGGGTCCGGACCACGGCAGGCTGGAGCCCATGACGACCCTCGCGCAGGAGACGACGCGGCGCACCTCCGGGGCGCCCGGGGACGCGGAGATCCGCCGGCACGAGCTCGCGGCGTTCCTGCGCAGTCGCCGGGAGCGGATCGCCCCCGAGCAGGTCGGACTGCCCCGGGGCCCCCGGCGGCGCACGCCGGGGCTGCGCCGCGAGGAGGTAGCCCAGCTCTCCGCGGTGGGCGTCACCTGGTACACGTGGCTGGAGCAGGCCCGTGACATCCAGGTCTCCGTCCAGGTCCTGGACGCGCTGGCCCGGGCGCTGCTGCTCGACCCGAGCGAGCGCGCCCACCTCTTCCGGCTGGCCGGGGCGGCGGATCCGACACCGGCGACCACGTGCCCGTCGGTCACGCCGGCGATGCGGGCGGTGCTGGAGCAGGTCGAGCCGTTCCCGGCGTGCCTGCAGAACAGCCGGTACGACATCCTCGCCCACAACCGCACCTACGGGCTGCTGCTGTGCGACCTGGACACGGTGCCGCCCGAGGACCGCAACTGCATCCTGCTGTCCTACACGCACCCCGAGTGGCAGTCGTCGATCGTGCACCTGGAGGAGACCCAGCGCCTCATGGCCGCCCGCTTCCGCGCCACGATGGCGGGGCATCTCGCCGAGCCCGCCTGGAAGATGCTCCTGGACCGCCTGTGCAAGGAGTCCGCCGTGTTCCGCGCGGCGTGGGACCGCCACGAGGTGGTGGCCCACCGCACCAAGCGCAAGGAGTTCCGCAACCGCCACGTGGGCCGCATCACCGTCGACCACACAGACCTGTGGCTGACCCCGGGGACGGGGCCGAGGATCGTGACGTACGTACCGGCGGACCCGGAGTCCCGGGAACGGCTGGAGCGGCTCCAGCAGATCGCCGTGCGGCGGGCCGCGGCCACGGTGTAGCGGGGGCGGCTTCGCCCGGTCCCTCAAGTCCAGCGAGGTGAGGGTGCGCCGCGCCGACGGCACCCGTGCCGACGCGAGCGACCGGGTCCCGTAAGCGACCAGGTCCCGGTGGGAGCCGAGGGGACGCCGGTGGCCGATGGCCCGGGGCGTGCGAGCGGCCCGGTGACGGGTGTGCGCGTGGTCGTGACGGCGCGCATGGGCGGCTGCATGGCCCTCGGAGAGATCGACGGCGACCGCGGACGGACCCGTCGGCCGGCCGCGTCCCGGCGAGGCTGAGCCGTTCATCCCGGCGAGGCTCAGCCGTTCGTCCCGACCGTCTGCCGTACCTCCGGCGACTCCAGCCTCCGGGCGGTCCGTTCGGCGGTTCCCCGGGCCCACCGGCCGTTCGTCACCGCTCCCAGGGCCAGCACCGCGAAGCCGCACACCGCGAGGATCCACCAGCCGGGCCGTGCCGCGGACACGAACGTGTCGCGGTACGAGGAGGATCCGACGCCCGCGGCGAGGACCGAGCCCAGCACGGCCACCCCCAGGGTCTGGCCCAGCTGCCGGCTCGTCGAGGCGACCGCGGCGGCCACGCCCGCCTGGGCGCGGGGCATGCCCGAGACCGCCGTGTTGGTGATGGGCGCGTTGACGAACCCGAAGCCGATGCCGAACAGGACGTACCCGGCGAAGAGCGTGACGTCGGAGGTCTCGGCCTCGAAGGCGGCGAAGAGGACGCCGCTCGCCGTCATCGCGCAGCCCGCGATCAGCAGCGGCAGACGCGGACCGCGCGCCCCCACCAGTCGGCCCGACAGCGGGGCGCACAGGAACGTCGGGGCCGCCATCGGCAGCATCCACAGGCCCGCCTCCAGGGCGGTCAGGCCGCGCACGTTCTGCAGGTACAGCGTGGACAGGAACAGGAAGCCGCCCAGTGCCGCGAACGCGCTGATCGCGATGACCGTCGCGCCGCTGAACGGCGCCGAGCGGAAGAAGCGCAGGTCGATCAGCGGTTCCTCGCGGCGCGGCTCGTACAGCAGCAGTCCCGTCAGGGCGGCCAGGGCGACGACGACCAGCGGTGCCAGGGCCCCCGGGGAGGTGCTCGGCGCTTCGATGATCGCGTAGGTGAGCGAGCCGAACAGGGCGATCACCAGTACCTGCCCGACGGGGTCGGGGCGACGGGCCCGCGGCGCGCGGGACTCGGGGACGAAGCGCAGCGTGAGCAGCAGGGCCGCCAGGCCCACCGGCAGGTTGATCCAGAAGATGGAGCGCCAGCCGACCGAGTCGACCAGGAGCCCTCCGACGAGGGGGCCCGCGGCCATCGAGATGCCGACGACGGCGCCCCAGGCGCCGATCGCCCGGGCCCGCTCGAGCGGGTCCGTGAACGTGTTGGTGATGATCGACATGGCGACCGGGTTGAGCATCGAGCCGCCCACCGCCTGCACCATCCGGAACGCGACCAGCGCCTCGAGGTTCGGCGCGAGGGAGCACAGGACCGAGCCGAGGGTGAAGACGACCAGGCCCGCCATGAAGACCCGCTTGCGGCCGATCCGGTCGGCCGTGGACCCGGCGAGCATCAGCAGCGAGGCCAGGACCAGGGTGTACGCGTCGATCGTCCACTGCAGGCCCGACGTACTGGCGTGCAGATCCTGCTGCATGGAGGGCAGGGCCACGTTCAGGACCGTGTTGTCGAGGCTCACGATCAGCAGGCTCATGCAGCAGATCGCGAGCACCAGCATGCGGCGGCGGTGACTGAGCTCGGGCATGCGCTCCATCGTACGCCGATTTCGATAGTGTGGTTAACTAATGAATTTTGCCATCTCATTGCACGGCACAATGGGGGTATGTCCACGCCCCTGCAGATCGGCCCGCACACCGTCCAGCCGCCCGTCGTCCTGGCCCCCATGGCCGGGATCACCAACGCGCCCTTCCGCACCCTGTGCCGGGAGTTCAGCGGGGGCAAGGGCCTGTTCGTCAGCGAGATGATCACCACCAGGGCGCTGGTCGAGCGCAACGAGAAGACCATGCAGCTCATCCACTTCGACGCCAGTGAGCGGCCCCGGTCGATCCAGCTGTACGGAGTGGACCCGGCGACCGTCGGCAAGGCCGTCCGCATGATCGCGGAGGAGGACCTCGCCGACCACATCGACCTGAACTTCGGCTGCCCGGTGCCGAAGGTCACCCGCAAGGGCGGCGGCTCCGCGCTGCCGTACAAGCGGAACCTGCTGCGGGCCATCCTGCGCGAGGCCGTCAGCGGCGCCGGGGACCTGCCGGTGACGATGAAGATGCGCAAGGGCATCGACGACGACCACATCACCTTCCTGGACGCCGGCCGGATCGCCGTCGAGGAGGGCGTCACCGCCATCGCCCTGCACGGCCGCACCGCCGCCCAGCACTACGGCGGCACCGCCGACTGGGAGGCCATCGCCCGGCTGAAGGAGCACGTGCCGGAGATCCCCGTGCTCGGCAACGGCGACATCTGGTCGGCCGGGGACGCCCTGCGGATGGTGCGCGAGACCGGTTGCGACGGCGTGGTCGTGGGCCGTGGCTGCCTGGGGCGGCCCTGGCTCTTCGCCGACCTGGTCGCCGCCTTCGAGGGACGCACCGAGGACATCGCCCGGCCCACGCTGCGCGAGGTCGCCGACGTCATGGTCCGGCACGCCACCCTGCTCGGGGAGTGGATCGGCGACGAGGCCCGGGGCGTGATCGACTTCCGCAAGCACGTCGCCTGGTACCTCAAGGGCTTCGCGGTCGGCTCCGAGATGCGAAAGCGTCTCGCGATCACCTCGTCCCTGGAGGAACTGCGCTCCGGCCTGGACGAGCTGGACCTCGACCAGCCCTGGCCCGCCGGCGCCGACGGACCCCGGGGCCGGACGTCCGGCAACAACCGGGTGGTGCTGCCGGACGGCTGGCTGAAGGACCCCTACGACTGCGCCGGGGTCGGCGAGGACGCCGAACTGGACACCTCGGGCGGCTGAATCAGCCCTTCGACGGGTGCGGGGTGGAGCCGAACGCCTTCAGGAAGCGGTCGCGGAAGGAGCTCATCTTCCACACCGGTGCGTCGCGGTCCGGTTTCAGGCCCTCCGTCCACTTCCAGTCGGCGACCTTGTCCAGGACCTTCGGGTCCTTCGCGACGATCGACACCGGCACGTCCCGGCTCGCGCCGTTCCCGCTGACCCGGGCGATGGGCTGGTGGTCGCCGAGGAAGACCAGGACGGTGTCGTCGGTGCCGTAGCGCTCCAGCCACTGGGTGAGGCTGGTGACCGAGTACTGGATCGACTTTCCGTACTCCTGGCGGGACTTGGTGGTGTCGGTGATGACGTCCGACGCCTTGTTGCCGGCCTTCTGGATGGCGTCGAAGACCGAGCCGTCGCCGAGTTCGTCCCAGCCGACCATCTTCGGGATGGGCGCCCAGGGCTGGTGGCTGGAGGTCAGGATGACGAACGACATCAGCGGCTTGTCCCGCTTCCTGCCGTGCACCCGGCGCTGGAACGCCTCCAGCGCGTACTGGTCGGGCATGGTCGACCAGCTGAACTTCGGCCCCCGGTAGCCCAGGTCGAAGGCGTCGTACAGCTTGTCCAGGCCGTACCACTTCTCCTCCGGCCAGCCCTTCTGCACGCCCGGCATGACGCCGACCGTGTCCCAGGCGCCGGTCTTCTGGAAGGCCTTGGTGAGGGTGAGGTGGTCGCCGGCGCTGACCGTGCGGTAGCGCCGCTGGTTGTCGATCCACAGGCCGGACATGGTCGTGGAGTGACCGAGCCAACTGCTGCCGCCGTACGTCGCCGAGGTCAGCCAGCCGCTGCGGGCGGCGAAACCGGCCTTCTCCAGGGCCTTGGTGCTGGTGTCCAGGGTCCGGCCGACGCCGGGTGCCATGACCGGGTCCTCGATCGCGCTGCGCCCGTAGCTCTCGATGAACGTGAAGATCACGTCCTTGCCGCGCAGGTCCGGCAGCAGTTCGGCGGGCGGGGTGTCGCCGAAGGTGTCCGCCTTCGACTGCTTCACGAACGCGGCCTCGTCGCGCAGCGACTCCACCGTCCGCTGCGCGTGCGCCTTGAGCGCCCCGGCACCGCGCTCGGAGGCGATCGGACCGCCGGACAGCGTCAGGCCCAGCGCGGAGCAGGTGACCCAGACGGTGCCGGCGATCAGGGCGCCCTTGGTCGCCCGCACCCGGTGGCGGGCCAGTGCGTTCGCGAGCCGGACCGACGCCGCGACCATCACGGCCGCCACCAGCAGCACGAGCACCACCGCGCCGACGGCGGCCGCGGTCGCGACGCCCCCGCCCAGCGTGTCCCGGACGTACGCCTGGGCGTCGGGCAGCAGGTCCCAGTCGAGCGCCGCGTTGAAGCCGCGGCCCAGGTACTCGTTGAACCCCATGTCGAGCAGGTTCACCGTGGTCAGCACGGTGAGCCCGAGTCCGTACAGCACCGCCGCGAGCAGCCGGGGCCGGCGCGGCAGCGCGAGCACGACGACGGCCCCGAGGACCGCCTCGGCCGGGATCCGCGCGAAGGCGACCGCCCCCAGGGCGGGCAGGGTGTTGGGCAGCAGCAGGGCCACGAGGACCAGGACGGCGGCGAGGGCGGTGGTGGTCAGGCGCAGCGCGCGGGCCGCCCGGGGACGACGGGTGCGCCAGGCGCGCCAACCACGGGTGGGGCGCGTCCCGGCGTCGGCGCTCTCCGCTTCCTCCGCGGCGGCGGCCCCGGCCCTGCCGCCGCGCTCCGGATCCTCCGCCCCGGCTCCGGGCGTGCCGCCGTCCGGCCGCGACGACTGGTGGAAGCGTGTGAAGACAGGCACCCGGAGGTCCTTCCGTGCGGAACCGGTACGTGGCGGACCCGGGTGGGGGTCCGGGTCCGTCGCCGTTCCGTACGGGGTGTCCCGCCGGTGCGTTCAGCCCGCCGGGCCGGCGCTCGGCAAACACCCGGCAAACCTCCGGCAGGCCGGCCCTCAGACCACGCCGACCGCCGTCAGCAGCGCCAACGGGGCGGAGGCCGAACGGGATTCACGCACACACGCGTGCGGATACGGCACCGGCTCCGGGTGGGTGTCGCGGCCGTAGCCCGCGAGGACCTCCGGGAGCCGGTGGCCGGTCGCGCCCGCCGCGTCGACCAGGCCGCGGGCGATCGCGCGGGCCTCGTCGTGCAGTCCGTAGCGGGCCAGGCCCAGGGCGATCAGCGCGTTGTCGTGCGGCCAGACCGAGCCGCGGTGGCAGGAGAGCGGGTGGTAGGCCGGCTGCCCGGCCGCCAGGGTGCGCACGCCCCAGCCGGAGAAGAAGTCCGGTTCGAGCAGCCGCCGTCCGACGAGTTCGCCGTACTCCTTGTCCAGCAGGCCCGACCACAGCAGGTGCCCGGCGTCCGAGGCGAGCGCGTCGACCTGGCCGCCCCGGCCGTCGAGCGCGAGGGCCGGGAAGGAGTGCTCAGACATCCAGAAGTCCCGCTGGAAACGGTCGCGCAGGTCGCCGGCCGTCTGCTCCAGCAGGTGGGCGTAGGTGATGTCCTGCCAGACCGTGCGGGCGAGGGCCGCAGTGCGGCGCAGGGCGTCGTAGGCGTAGCCCTGGGCGCCCGCGGCCGTCACCGGCCCGTGCGGGCGGGTGCCCTCGGCGGAGCAGATGGCGCCGGGGGAGTCCTTCCAGTTCTGGTTGGCGAGACCGCCCCGGTCGGCCCGGTGGACGAGGTAGCCGCGCGAGGTGAGGCCGCCGTGGTCGAGCATCCAGGTGACGGCGGCCCGGGCGTGCGGTTCGAGGCGGCGGGCCAGGGCGGTGTCGCCGGTGTGCTCGGTGTACGCGCCGAGCAGCACGAGGAAGAGCGGGGTGGCGTCGACCGAGCCGTAGTAGCGGCCGAAGGGGACCTGGCCGAAGTGGGCCAGTTCGCCGTGCCGTACCTCGTGCACGATCTTGCCCGGCTGGGCGATCCCGTCGTCGCCGGTCCCGGTGGCCTGGGTCGCGGCGAGCGCGGGCAGGGTGGCGGCGGCCAGGTCCGGCCGGTAGGGCAGGGCGAACAGCGAGGTCAGCAGGGCGTCCCGGCCCAGCAGGGTGAGGAACCAGGGGGCGCCGGCGGCCGGGACGCGCACCTCCTCGCCGTCGGGGCCGGTCGCCGGGATCCGGAGGGCGGCGAGGTCGGCGAGCCCCCGAGTGCAGGCGGCGGTCAGCTCGGGCCAGCCGCTGGGGAAGGCCACGCCCCGGACGAACTCCTCCTCATGGGCGCGGACCTGGGCTTGGACGGCGGCGGGGGAGCGGGGGACGCGCAGGGCGCGCCGGTCGCCGTGCGGGCGGGCCACGACCCGCAGGGTCAGCTCGGCGGTGCCGTGCGGCGCGAGGTCCAGGGTCCAGGACAGTCGGCGGGCGCCGGTGCCGGTCTCCTCCACGGCGTCCGGCCGGGGGTCGGCCGTCACGGTCGTGACGGAACACCAGGCTCCGCGCCGGTAGCCGAACTCCACCCCGTGGCTCAGCACCTGGCGGGTGCGGACGGCACCGGGCTTGGTGTAGGTGCGGTGGTCGGAGCGCAGCTCGAACTGGTCGGTGAAGTCGGCGTCGGCGGTGAGCGCGAGGTGGACCGTCGTCGGCACCGGGCGATTGCTGGTGACGCGCAGCGACTCCACGAACGAGGAGTCCCCGACGGCCTGTTCGCGGAAGAGCGTGTACGCGGGCGGCTCGTCACGGCCGCCGCGCGGGACGAGCACACAGCGTGCGGTGTCCCCGTCGGCCACCGGTGTCAGCGTCTCGGGCACCGCCCCGTCGACGGTGAGCTGCCACCGGCTCAGATGCCGGGCGTCCCGGACGAACATGCCGTCCGGGGCGCTGCCGCCCCGGTAGCCGCTGATGTCGCCGCGGTCGCCGACGGCGGCGAACGTCCGGCCGTGCACGAGCAGATGATGCCGGTCGGTCATCCTCGGTCCCCTCCCTTGGTCGCCGTGAGGCCGTTCCCGCCCCGTGCGGGCCGGTCGTGCAGCAGGTCGAGCGTGAGCGCGGCGGTCCAGCCGAAGCCGGTGACGCCGCAGGGCTGTGCCGTGTACGGGTCGACGTACTCCGCGAAGCCGGAGGTGCCGGCGGTGTGCAGCATGCCTCTGCGCAGGGCGTCGGCCCGGCCGCGCTCGCCGTGCAGCCGCAGTCCGCGCTCCAGCAGCCAGTTGGTGTTGAACCAGGCCGGCCCGCGCCAGTAGCGGTGCGGGTCGAAGGCCTCACCGAGCAGGTCGTAGCTCGGGACCAGGCGGGTCGTGCCGCCGAGACCGAAGTGCGGGCCGCACGCCGTGCGGACCAGGGTGGCCGCGAGGCCGGGCGGCAGGGCCGGCAGCAGCAGCGGGACGAGTCCGGAGACACCGCGCTCGGGGATCGCCTCGCCGGCGCGCACGTCCCGGCACAGGAACAGGCCCGCCGCCGGATCCCACAGCCGCTCCACCACAGCCGCCGTCAGACGCTCCGCGCGGGCCCTGCGCGCCGTGCCCGCCACGCCGAGCTCGTCGGCGATGTCGGCCAGGGCGTACTCGGAGGCGATGAGCAGCGCGTTGAACGCCGGGTCCTCCACGGCGAACTCGCCCATCGTGTCGGCGTATCCGCGGTCCCGGTAGTCGGCCGCCAGCCGCACGTACCGTCCGTAGTCGAGATCCGTCGGCCGGTCCTCGGGGGCGCCGTGGTCGAGGTCGGCGCGGCGGAAGGAGCGGGCCGGGGCCGGAGCGACCCGGGACAGCGGGCGGTCCCAGCAGGGGCTGTTGTCCATACCCTGTTCCCAGGGGTGCACGACGGACACCAGCCCCCCTCCGCCGAGGTCGCGCCGGCGCAGCAGGTAGCCGTGCCAGGCGGCCAGCCGGGGGTACACCCGGGTGAGGAACCCGCGTGCCCTGGACAGGCCCGGGTCGGCGAGGTGCACCAGCCACGCGGCCAGCGCGTGCACCGGTGGCTGCACGATCCCGGAGGTCTGTACGGTGCGCGGGGCGCCGGCCGTGCGCCCGGCCGCCGACGAGCGCCAGAAGTCGGGGCTCGGGAAGTACGCGTCGAGGGGGACGGAGGGGTTGAAGACGATGTGCGGGATCCGCCCGTCCGCCCACTGGGCCGCCAGCAGCGTCTCCAGCTCCGTCTGGGCCCGTAACGGCGACAGGTGCCTCAGGCCGATGGCGATGAACGCCGAGTCCCACGACCACTGGTGGGGATACAGACGGCGCGAGGGCACGGTGGACGTGCCCGTCCAGTTGCCCTCCAGCACGTGCGCGGCCCTGACGTGCAGGGAAGGCGGCGCGACGGCCGGATCGTATGCGGTCTCGCGCCCCGCGGGACGCGTGGTGAGCTGGGCGATGCGATCCACTCGGGGCTCTCCCAAAGACGTACTCCTGACCAGGATCGGCAGGGGCTACCGTAGGGTTACGTCTATTTAACACGCAAAACTCAATATGTAATGCAAGGTTGGGAAACACAAGGGGGTGTGCATGACCGGACAGCCCGGGAGAACCGGACGAGGCACGGGTCAGGCGAGCGCCGGCGATCTGCTCGAACTGGTGCGCAGTCGCCGCGCCGTGACCCGGGGTGCGCTGCAACAGGCGACCGGCCTGTCCCGGGCCACGGTCGGTCAGCGGCTGGACCGGCTCTTCCGTGCGGGCTGGCTGCGCGAGGGCGCCGGGGGGCCGGTGGACTCCCCGCTGGGCGGACGGCCCTCCATCACCCTGGAGTTCGACGACGAGCACGCGGTGGTCCTCGCCGCCGACCTCGACACCCGGCACGCCCGGGCGGCGGTGCTGTCGCTGAGCGGCGAGATCCTCGCCGAGCACTCCGGCATCCTGGCGGTCGAGGACGGCCCGGACCTCGTGCTCGGCGAACTCGGGCGATGGTGCGCCGAGTTGCTGGAGAAGACCGGACGCGGTGCCGAAGCGGTCTGCGGGATCGGGCTCGCGGTGCCCGGCCCGGTCGACACCGGGACCGGCCGTGTCGTCCAGCCGCCGATCATGCCTGGCTGGGACGGCTACGACATACGGAGCCGGCTGGCCCGGGCCCTCGGCGAGCACGCGGGCACCGCGGAGGTGCCCGTTCTGGTCGACAACGACGCCAACCTCATGGCCTACGGCGAACAGCGCGCCGGCTACCCCGAGTGCTCGGCCTTCGTGCTGGTGAAGGTCTCCACCGGCATCGGCGCCGGGGTCGTGGTGGACGGCTCGGTGTTCCGGGGCATCGACGGCGGCGCCGGCGACATCGGGCACATCCGGGTTCCGGAGGGCGCCGGGGCGCTGTGCCGGTGCGGTTCCTACGGCTGTCTGGCCGCCGTCGCGAGCGGCGGCGCGGTGGCGCGGCGGCTGGCGGAGGCCGGGGTGCCCGCGGCCTCCGGTTCGGACGTGCGGGACCTGCTGGCGGCCGGGCACCCGGAGGCGGTGGGGCTCGCCCGGGAGGCGGGGCGCCGGGTCGGGGACGTCCTGGCGACCGTCGTGACCCTGCTCAACCCGGGTGTCCTGATGATCGCCGGGGATCTGGCCGGAACTCCCTTCCTGACGGGCGTGCGGGAACTGCTGTACCAGCGGGCGCTGCCCCGCTCCACCGCCCACCTCGACGTGGTCACCGCGCGGCTGGGTGAGCGGGCCGCGCTGGTGGGAGCCGGTGCGATGGTCGTCGAGCACCTCTACGCGCCCGAGCGGGCCGAGGAGCGGCTGCGCGCGCTCGGGGTGTGACGTCCGCGTTTCGGTCCCGGGACGCGTCCGCATGGTGAAATTCCGTCGGCTGTGGCAGCGTGATTCTCGCCACCCCTGATAAGGGTTGCGCTCAGATGAGCGGATCATGAGCGACTGCACTTCTCCAAAGGGTGGCACTGAGTGCCACCCTTTGATCGTTCATCGAGCGAAATCAAATGGGCGGAAACCCTGCTCATATGAGCATCCAGCCGGGGTTGGGGAGGCTCTTGCGTTCAAGAAGTGAAAACATGCGCTCGCGATCGCTTGCCATGCCTTGACTTTCGATCCGCTGGCGGGCGAGTGGTTACAGGCGCATGACGCACGAGTGGACGTACCCAGAAGCCTTTGATCTGGGTATGTTCCTCGCCGTCAGGGCAGCCACCGCGTCCTCGAGGAGTCGAGACCCGTGTCGGAAAACAAAGATCCCCACGTAGCTGAGCACGGCACCAGCGTTGAGGGCGTGAAGTTCGTCTACGACTTCACCGAGGGCAACAAGGACCTCAAGGACCTCCTCGGTGGCAAGGGCGCGAACCTCGCCGAGATGACCAACCTGGGCCTTCCGGTCCCTCCCGGCTTCACGATCACCACCGAGGCCTGCAAGGTCTACCTGGACAGCGGCGAGGAGCCGGCGGCACTGCGTGACGAGGTGAGTGCACACCTCGACGCGCTCGAGGCCCGCATGGGCAAGAAGCTCGGCCAGGCCGACGACCCGCTGCTGGTGTCGGTGCGCTCCGGCGCCAAGTTCTCCATGCCCGGCATGATGGACACCGTCCTCAACATCGGCCTGTCCGACAAGTCGGTGCAGGGCCTGGCCAAGCAGGCCGGCGACGACCGCTTCGCGTGGGACTCCTACCGCCGCCTGATCCAGATGTTCGGCAAGACCGTCCTGGGCGTCGACGGCGAGCTGTTCGAGGACGCGCTGGACGCGGCCAAGGCGGCCAAGAAGGTCACGGTCGACACCGAGCTGGAGGCCGCCGACCTCAAGAAGCTCGTCACCAAGTTCAAGAAGATCGTCAAGACCGAGGCCGGCCGGGACTTCCCGCAGGACCCGCGCGAGCAGATGGACCTCGCCATCCACGCGGTCTTCGACTCCTGGAACACCGACCGGGCCAAGCTCTACCGCCGCCAGGAGCGCATCCCGCACGACCTGGGCACGGCCGTCAACGTCTGCTCCATGGTCTTCGGCAACCTCGGCCCCGACTCCGGCACCGGCGTCGCCTTCACCCGCGACCCCGCCTCCGGCCACCAGGGCGTCTACGGCGACTACCTCCAGAACGCCCAGGGCGAGGACGTCGTCGCCGGCATCCGCAACACCGTGCCGCTCGCCGAGCTGGAGTCGATCGACAAGAAGTCGTACGACCAGCTCATGCAGATCATGGAGACGCTGGAGAACCACTACAAGGATCTCTGCGACATCGAGTTCACCATCGAGCGCGGTGTGCTGTGGATGCTCCAGACCCGCGTCGGCAAGCGCACCGCGGGTGCGGCCTTCCGCATCGCCACCCAGCTGGTGGACCAGGGCCTGATCGACGAGGCCGAGGCGCTCACCCGGGTCAACGGCGCCCAGCTCGCGCAGCTGATGTTCCCGCGCTTCGACGAGAGCGCGAAGGTCGCGACGGTCGGCCGCGGCATCGCCGCCTCCCCGGGCGCGGCCGTCGGCAAGGCCGTCTTCGACTCCTACACGGCCGTGAAGTGGTCCCGCTCGGGCGAGAAGGTCATCCTGATCCGCCGCGAGACCAACCCCGACGACCTGGACGGCATGATCGCCGCCGAGGGCATCCTCACCTCCCGCGGCGGCAAGACCTCCCACGCGGCCGTCGTCGCCCGCGGCATGGGCAAGACCTGTGTCTGCGGCGCGGAGGAGCTGGAGGTCGACACCAAGCGCCGCCGGATGACCGTCCCCGGCGGGCACGTCGTCGAGGAGGGCGACGTCGTCTCCATCGACGGCTCCTCGGGCAAGGTCTACCTCGGCGAGGTACCGGTCGTGCCGTCGCCGGTCGTGGAGTACTTCGAGGGCCGCATGCACCCGGGCGCCGACGACGCCGACGAACTCGTCGAGGCCGTCCACCGGATGATGGCCTTCGCCGACCGCAAGCGCCGCCTGCGGGTGCGCGCCAACGCCGACAACGCCGAGGACGCGCTGCGCGCCCGCCGCTTCGGCGCCCAGGGCATCGGCCTGTGCCGCACCGAGCACATGTTCCTCGGCGACCGGCGTGAGCTGGTGGAGCGGCTGATCCTGGCCGACACGGACGCCGAGCGCGAGGAGTCCCTCAAGCAGCTGCTCCCGCTCCAGAAGCAGGACTTCGTGCAGCTCTTCGAGTCGATGGACGGCCTCCCGGTCACCGTCCGCCTGCTCGACCCGCCGCTGCACGAGTTCCTGCCGGACATCACGGAGCTCTCGGTCCGCGTGGCCCTGGCGGAGTCCCGCCAGGAACCGCACGAGAACGAGCTGCGCCTGCTCCAGGCCGTGCACCGGCTGCACGAGCAGAACCCGATGCTGGGTCTGCGCGGTGTGCGTCTCGGCCTGGTCATCCCCGGCCTGTTCACCATGCAGGTCCGCGCGATCGCCGAGGCCGCGGCCGAGCGCAAGGCCGCCAAGGGCGACCCGCGTGCCGAGATCATGATCCCGCTGGTGGGCACGGTCCAGGAGCTGGAGATCGTCCGCGAGGAGGCCGACCAGGTCATCGCCGAGGTCGAGGCGGCCTCCGGCGCGCAGCTGAAGCTGTCCATCGGCACGATGATCGAGCTGCCGCGCGCCGCGCTCACCGCCGGCCAGATCGCCGAGGCCGCGCAGTTCTTCTCCTTCGGCACCAACGACCTCACCCAGACGGTGTGGGGCTTCTCCCGGGACGACGTGGAGGCGAGCTTCTTCACCGCGTACCTGGAGAAGGGCATCTTCGGTGTCTCCCCGTTCGAGACGATCGACAAGGACGGCGTCGGCTCGCTGGTGAAGCTGGCCGCCAAGGCCGGCCGTGAGACCCGTCCCGACCTCAAGCTCGGCGTCTGCGGCGAGCACGGCGGCGACCCGGAGTCGGTCCACTTCTTCCACGAGGTCGGACTCGACTACGTCTCCTGCTCGCCGTTCCGCATCCCGGTGGCCCGCCTGGAGGCGGGCCGGGCGGCGGTGCAGTCCCAGGGCAGCGACCACCGCTAGCCCGGGCACGGAACCCGGAGCCGCCGAGGTCCCCGACCCTCACCGATCGCGGCGGCTCCGGCTCACGAAGGAGCGCGGGAGCGGCACCTTGTGCGGAGGTGCGGCTCCCGCGCTGCCGTGTCACCGGGGCAGGCCCTCCCGCAGGCACACGGGGGTACCGGTCCTCGCCGCCGTCAGGAGCGCGGTGAGGGTGGACAGCCGGGTGGCCAGCGGCGTGGATTGCAGGTCGGGCAGGGCGAAGAAGCCGTGCCGGTCGTGCTCCGAGCTGCGCAGGACGGGCTGCCCGGCCGGGAGCCGGCCGCCGTGGAAGTAGAAGTCGATCACCGGCCCGGTGTCCAGCACGTCGGCGCGGTGGTCGTACCCGATGAACCGCAGGTCCCCTTCGAGGGCGATGCCGGTCTCCTCGTGCAGCTCCCGGCGTGCGGCGCCGACGGGGTCCTCACCCGGGTCGAGCATGCCGCCCGGCAGCCCCCAGAGCCCCGCGGCGGGCTGCCCCCCGGCGTAGCGCAGCAGCAGGATCCGGTCCTCGGCGTCGAGCAGCAGGACGCAGGACGCGACGATGGTCTGCGGCAGTGTCTTGACCCACTCGGCGCGGGGCAGCACCCGCGGCGCGTCGGGGGCGGGCACGGTCGTGTCCACGGTGGAGTTCCTTCCGTCGGCCGGACAGCCCGGACGGGCTGCCCGAACGGTGGAACGGCCGGACCCGCCGATGGTCACCGGCGCGTCGGGGCTCAGGTGTCGCAGGCGACCCCGTCGCCGTCCCGGTCCAGGTGGGAGGCGTACCCCGGCTCACCCCGGTGGATGGGGGCGGCGCCCGCGGCGCGGACCTCAGAGCAGTTGGCGTAGGACACGTCCCCGCCGCCTCCCGAGCCGCTGTCGTCGGACCCGCTGCCCGCCGCCGGCCGGGCGGTGACCGTGGTGGTGACCTTGACGGTCTTCGTGGCGGTGACGGTGGGAGCGGGCTCCGGCTCCTTCGCGCGCGGCGTCACGGTGGCGGTGGCCGTCGCGGTGACGGTGACGGTGGGCCGGGGCTCCGCGGACGCGGGCTTCGCCTCGCTCGTGGTCTGGCCGCCGCTCGCGCCCATGCCGACACCGAGGAACAGGGCCAGGCCCAGCGCGGGCAGCACGTAGCGCTTCCGGGCCCAGCGGGGCGCCGGTCTGCCGGTCTGCGGCAGGGGCGGAGCGGGATACGGGGCGTTGTGCGGGCCGGTGTACGGATTGGTCATGGTCATCCCCCCAGGGCTGATGCGTGAGGGGATGACCGTAGGACCCGGCGGCCCGATTTGAGGGCGGGGTGACCAACTCGTGATGACCGTGTGAAGGCGGACCGGGTGGTTACGAGCGGAACGGGCCCGTCACCTCGTAAGTGATGCCACCCGAGGACGAGCCGCTGGTGCCGCGCTGGCTGGAGAAGTAGAGGCGGGTGCCGTCCGGGGAGAAGGCCGGGCCGGTGATCTCCGAGGCGGACTGGCCGTCGACGCGGAGGAAGGGGGCCACGACGTCGTCCGGGGTGATGACGCAGATCTCCATGGTGCCGCCGTCCTCGGCGACGAAGAGGTCGCCGGAGGCGGAGCCGGTGATGTTGTCCACGCCGGTGAGCGGGGCCGTGCCGCCGGTGACGAGGGAGTCGTCGTAGGCGAGTTCGATGGTCTGGGCGGCGGTGTCGTACTGCCAGACGCGGTTGTCGCCCTTGGTCGTGAACCAGCACGTGTCGTTCGCGTAGTGGCAGCCCTCGCCGCCGTTGAACCGCTTGGCGCCGGGGACTTGGTCGCGGGTGGCCGTCGCGCCCGTGGGGTCGGGTACGCGGGACCAGGTGACCGGGCCGCTGGTGCCGCTGCCCGCCACCATGACCTCCAGCGTGCCGGAGGACAGGTCGCCCCAAGTCGTCGGCCGGAAGCGGTAGAAGCAGCCGTCCGTGACGTCCTCCGTGAGGTAGACGACCTTGCGGACCGGGTCGGCCGCGGCCGCCTCGTGCTTGAAGCGGCCCATCGCGTCACGGCGCACCGCCGCCTTCACGCCCCACGGATCCGTCTCGTAGACGTACCCCCGGTCCACCTCCTCGCAGGACAGCCAGGTGTTCCACGGCGTCTTGCCGCCCGCGCAGTTCTGCCGGGTGTTCGACAGGACGCGGTACGCGCCCGTGATCGCCCCGGTCGCCGAGAATTTCACAGCGCTCGCGCCGCCCGAGGGGTTGATCTCGGAGTTGGAGACATAGATCCAGCCGGTGCCGTCGGCGTAACAGGCGCCGCCGTCGGGGGCGTTGTGCCAGGTGTACGACGTGCTCCCGACTCGCTGTCCGGATCGGGCGACGACCCGGCTCGTGAAGCCGCCGGGGAGTCTGATGCCGTTGGCGTCGGGGGAACCCGGCGGCCCGTAGGGGCCGGCGCCGGGCTGGGCCGGGGCCGCGTACGCGGCCCCGCGCCACAGGGTTCCGCCCAGAGCGGCCGAGGTGCCGCCGAGGACGGCCGCACGCAGGAGGCTACGACGTTCCACACTCACTCCAGAGGTGCCGTACCGCCCCGCCGCCGGTCGACGGCAGGGGTCGTGCGGGGGAGAAGGGGGAGGCGGAAAGGACGCTAAGGGGGTGGGGTTGACGGAGCATGGACAACTCGTGGCCATGGGGCGGCACGCTGTATGCGGCTGTGCGGCTGTGCGGCTGTGGCGACTGTGCGGATGGGCGGATGGGCCGAATGGAGACGCCGGGCCCGCCGGAGCCCGCCGGGACATGCCGAAGTGGCGTGCGCGCCCGGGCAGGCGTGCACGCCACTTCGCTTCGCGCAGGGGGCCGGATCAGCCGCAGCTGCCCGAGATCCACCGGTGGGAGCGGACCTTGTACGTACCGGCCAGGTTGCCGCCGTGCTGCTGGCGGGTGCAGCCGATGCGGTCGGAGTAGTCGGTGCCCCGGTAGTACGCGACACCGCTGGAGCTGCTGGTGCCCGCGTTCCACACCGACTTCACGTTGGTCGTGGCGGCCCACGAACACCGGATGGAACCGCTCTGCCAGTCGGGGTCGGCCACGTCCCACGAGCACTTGCTGCCGGTGAAGTTGGCGCCGGTCCAGAAGCAGACGTGCCCGGACGCGCAGTCCACCGCGGTGGGCGCGGCCGGGGCCGCCGACGCGGAGCTCGGCACGGCCAGGGCGGTGACGGCGGCCGCGCTGACGGTCAGCACCGCGAGCAGCGAGTTCGTACGAGAGTTGCGGCGTACGGAAAGGCGCATGAGCCTGGTCTCCTCGGAGATCGGGGACGGTTGAGCGGACGGCCCGACGCTGGCAAGGCGCGAGGGGGCCGGGCAAGGACACGGGGGCCCGCTGGGATGCCGGGACGGCGTCCCGGCGCCGACCTGGCGCGTTCCGGAACCGTTGGGACGGCCATGGGACGCCTTTGGTGGCACAGTGTCGGCACGAGACGCCCGACCAGCGTCCTGCTGGGGATCCAGAGGGGGGAGAGGCGTTGTCCGCATGCCCGGAAACGGAACGGTTCGCCGCGCTGCTGCGTTCGCTGAAGAGCCGGTCAGGGCTGAGCTACGAGGCCCTCGCCAGGAAGTCCGGACTGGCCGGTTCGACCTTGCACCGCTACTGCCGGGGCACGTCGGTGCCGCAGGACTACGGAAGCGTGCACCGGCTGGCGACGGTCTGCGGCGCGACCCCGGAGGAACTGCGCACGC
The DNA here is from genome assembly GCF_056436585.1 of Streptomyces sp. NPDC043685. Classification (NCBI taxonomy): domain Bacteria; kingdom Bacillati; phylum Actinomycetota; class Actinomycetes; order Kitasatosporales; family Streptomycetaceae; genus Streptomyces; species Streptomyces sp. NPDC043685. The sequence continues at coordinate 621,960 of NZ_JBWKCH010000002.1, forward strand.
TGCACCGCCTGTGGGCCCTGGCGGACGCGGCCCGGGCGGCGGCGGCCGGTGCGGGGACAGACGGGGCACACGGCCCCGTCGCAGGGGAAGGGGCCGACGGGGCCGAGCCTGACCCCCCGCACCCCCACGTCCCCCCAGGCCCGGCCGCGGACCCGGACCCGTCCCCCGCCGTCCATCAGGGCTCGGGCACGCAAGCGGGTGCGGCTGCGCACGAGGGCCCGATTACGCCCACGGGCACGGGCACGGGTGAGGGTGAGGGTGCGGCTCCGCACGAGGGTCCGGCCACTCAACCCACTCGGGCCTCGACCGCGAACCCGGTCCCCGCCACACACCCGGTCCCTGCCACGCAACCGGCCCCGTCCACACACCCGGCCCCTGACACGCACCCGGCCTCACCCCCGACCCCGGACGCCGCCCCGCCCTCCGCCCCGGTCCCTCCCCAGGGCGGTGAACAGCCGGACGCCGAGCCGGCCGACCCGGTGGCCGCCTGGTCGCGCAGGCGCCGGCTGCGCTCCACCGTCGTCACCGCCGCGCTCATCGCCGCCGTCGGTGTCTCCGCCTGGGCCCTCTCGAACGGCCGGTCGCCCTCCGGCGGCGGCGGTCAACGTGCCGACGCGGACCGGTCGTTGTTCTCGGCCAACTGCCCGCCCGTGATCGCCATGGGCGAGCACGACGAGTGCGTGCGCGAGGTGCAGCGGCTGCTGCACGCCAAGGGCGCGGACATCGGCGTGGACGGGGACTTCGGGCCGCAGACCCTGCGCCGTGTCACGGCCTTCCAGGTGCTCGCCGGGCTTCAGCCCAACGGAGTCGTCGGGGAGCCGACGAAGAAGGCGCTGTACGCCTCGAAGGTCCGGATGAGCGTGTGGCCGCAGCGGAAGGTGCGGGAGCGGGTCCGCAAGGTGTTCCCCGAGGCGCCGGACAAGGCGGTGGCCATCGCGGACTGCCAGTCCTTCCTCGACCCGCTGCACATACTCCCCAACACCAACGGCACCCGGAACTGGGGCCTGTTCCAGATCTCCGACGCCCGGCTGCGCGACCTGGGCGGCACACCGCGCGAGGCCCTCGACCCGGAGTGGAACATCCAGGCGGCCCGGAAACTGTGGAGCCGGGACCGCGACTTCGGCGACTGGCCCCACTGCGAACGCGCCGCCGACGCCCCTCGCTCACCGACACCACGGCACTCGCCTACGACGGCCCGGCCCCCGAGCTGAACGAAGGCACCCCTCGAAGGGGAAGGCACCCCCCATAGGGGAAGGCACCCCTCCAGGACGGAGAGGTGCCTTCGTTCAGCCGGGGGCCGGCGGCCGGGCGGTTACGCGGCGCGGACCGCGTAGGCCGTCACCCGTACCGTCTCGTCGTCCAGGCACTGCCCGGACATCAGGTCGAAGCGCTGCTTGAGCAGGGGAGAGGCGACGAAGGGACGGCCCCGGTGGGTGCCGGTGAGGCCTCGGGAGAGGACCGCGGCGCCGGTGAAGGGGTCGCGGTTGTCGATGGCGAACAGGCCGCCGGAACGGTCGCGGAAGATCGCGGCCTGCCGACCGTCCGGCAGCAGTGCGGCCACCCCGCGGCCCGGGAGCAGCGTGTTCAGGTCGCAGACCGCGAACCAGTCCCCGTCCAGGTCGAGTTCGATCTTGAGGTCGGTGGTCTCGAGTGCCAGGGTCATCGCTGGGCGCTTCCTTCCAGTACGTCAGCGGCGGGTCGCATGCCGATGGACAGCAGCGGCAGGTCGGGCTTCATCTGGTCGCGCTCGGGCACGAAGGCGACGACCGGGTCCGGGGTGTCCGGCGCGTTCACGAAGGACACGAACCGGGCCAGCTTCTCGGGGTCGTTGATGGTCTCGGCCCACTCGTCCCGGTAGTGCGCGACATGCGCCCGCATCAGCTGCTCCAGCTCGTCGCAGATGCCGAGCGAGTCGTGCACGACGACGTCCCGTACGTGGTCCAGGCCGCCGGGGATCCGCTCCAGCCAGGTCGAGGTGCGCTCCAGGCGGTCGGCCGTGCGGATGTAGAACATCAGGAACCGGTCGATCAGGCGGACCAGTTCGGCGTCCGACAGGTCCTGGGCCAGGAGGTCGGCGTGGCGCGGGGTGGCGCCGCCGTTGCCGCCGACGTAGAGGTTCCAGCCGTTCGCGGTGGCGATCACGCCGAAGTCCTTCGACTGGGCCTCGGCGCACTCGCGCTGGCAGCCGGAGACGGCCGACTTCAGCTTGTGCGGGGAGCGCAGGCCCCGGTAGCGCAGCTCCAGGTCGATGGCCATCCGGACGGAGTCCTGGACGCCGTAGCGGCACCAGGTCTGGCCGACACAGGACTTCACCGTGCGCAGCGACTTGCCGTAGGCGTGGCCGGACTCGAACCCGGCGTCCACCAGACGCGCCCAGATCAGGGGGAGCTGCTCGACGCGGGCGCCGAACATGTCGATCCGCTGACCACCGGTGATCTTCGTGTAGAGGCCGAAGTCGCGGGCGATCTCGCCGATCACGATGAGCTTCTCCGGGGCGATCTCGCCGCCGGGGATGCGCGGCACGACCGAGTACGAGCCGTTCTTCTGGAGGTTGGCCAGGAAGTGGTCGTTGGTGTCCTGAAGGGCCGCCTGCTCGCCGTCCAGGACGTAGCCGCTCGCGCCGATCGTCGGGGCCAGGGAGGCGATGATCGAGCCGACGGCCGGCTTGCAGACCTCGCAGCCGTCACCGCCCCGGGCCTCCTCGCGGCCGTGCCGGTCCAGCAGGTCCTGGTAGGTGGTGATGCGCAGGGCGTGGACGATCTCGTAGAGCTCCTCGCGGGTCTGCCCGAAGCAGCCGCACAGGCCCTTGTCGACCTCGACGCCGTTCGCCTCCAGCTCGGCGTTGACGAGCTGGCCGAGGACCTTGACGCAGGAGCCGCAGCCGGTGCCGGCCTTGGTGCACTTCTTCACCTCGGGCACCGTCGTGCACTGGTGGTCGGTGACCGCGCCGCGGATCGTGCCCTTGGAGACGTTGTGGCAGGAGCAGACGATCGCCTCGTCCGGCAGCGCGGACGGGCCGAGCTGCACGGACTCCCCGGCCCCGGCGGGCAGCACCAGCGACTCGGGCGAGACCGGCGGCACCGAGCCGGTGAAGGCCTTCAGAGTGCCGTACGCCTCCGCGTCGCCGACCAGGATGCCGCCGAGCAGCGTGCCGTCGCGGCCGATGACCAGCTTCTTGTACAGCCCCGCGCGGGAGTCGGAGTAGACGACGTCCAGGCAGTCCTCGGCGGTGCCGTGTGCGTCACCGAAGGACGCCACGTCCACGCCGAGCAGCTTCAGCTTGGTGGAGAGGTCGGCACCGGTGAAGGACGCCTCGTCCGAGGCGATCGTGGCCGCAGCCGTCTCGGCCTGCTCGTAGCCGGGCGCCACCAGGCCGTACACGCGGCCGTCGGAGGCCAGCGCGCACTCGCCGATCGCGAAGACGTGCGGGTCGGAGACCGTACGGCACTGCTCGTCGACGGTGATGCCGCCGCGCTCGCCGACCGTCAGACCGCAGTCGCGGGCCAGCTGGTCGCGGGGACGGACACCGGCGGAGAACACCACCATGTCGGTGGCCAGTTCGGAGCCGTCGGAGAGCTTCATGCCGGTGACGGCGCCCTCGGAGTCGACCAGGATCTCCTGCGTGCCCACGCCCGTGTGGACGGTCAGGCCCATCTCCTCGATGGTGCGAAGCAGCGCGGCGCCGCCGCCGTCGTCCACCTGGACGGGCATCAGCCGGGGCGCGAACTCCACGATGTGGGAGGTGAGTCCGAGGCCCTTCAGCGCCCCCGCGGCCTCCAGGCCGAGCAGACCGCCGCCGACCACCGCGCCGACCGTCGCCTTCGACTTGGCGTATTCCTCGATCGCGAGCAGGTCCTCGATCGTGCGGTAGACGAAACAGCCCTCGGCGTCCTTGTTGGGAACCGGCGGCACGAACGGGTACGAGCCGGTCGCCAGCACCAGCACGTCGTAGTCCACGACGAGACCGGAGCGGGCGGTGACCCGGCGGGCCTCACGGTCGACGGCGGTCGCCGGGTCGCCGATGTGCAGCTCGATGCCGTGGTCCTCGATGAACGCCAGGTCCGTCATGGACAGGTCGTCCGGGGTCTTCCCCGAGAAATACGAGGTCAGGGCGACGCGGTCGTAGGCCGGACGCGGCTCCTCGCAGAGCACGACCACGCGGTGCGTGGCGGTCAGGCCGCGCTCGGCGAGCGCTTCGAGGAAGCGCTGGCCGACCATGCCGTGGCCGACGAGCACGATCGTGGGGGTGGCCTCCGTGGCCTCCGGGGTGGCGGTCATCAGGAGCCTCCATCGTTGGTGAGCAGGTGGAGCAGCGGGCCGCCGTCGGAGGGGAGCGGCTCTGCTCCCTCCCAGGCGCGGGCGAGCGCGCCGACGGTGCCGAGTTCGCCGACGAGGACCCCGCCGACCAGGCGGTCGTCGCGGACGACGACCTTGCGGTAGGTGCCGCGGGTGGCGTCGGCGAGCTGGACGACGTCGTCGCCCGGAAGCGCCTCGGTCTCACCGAAGGCGGCGAGGTCGAAGGGGCTGTCGTGCCCGTTGAGCGTGAGCCGCGTCAGGGAACGCGTGCCGGTGTACCGGGCGGTGGGGTCACCGGCCAGCAACTCGGCCAGCGCGTCGGCCTGTTCGAGCGCCGGAGTGGCCAGGCCGTACACCGTGCCGTGGTGCTGGACGCAGTCCCCGACGGCGTGGATGTTCGGGTCGGACGTGCGGAGTTCGTCGTCGACGACGATGCCCTTGCGCACCTCCAGACCGGCGGCCTGCGCCAGACCCACCCGCGGGTGGACCCCGCAGGCCAGGACCACCAGGTCGGCGTCGAGGGCGTAGCCGTCGGCCATCTCCACCGAGCGGACCGTGCCGCCGACGCAGCGCACGTCACGGACACGGAGGTCGGTGTGCACCTCGACGCCGAGGTCGGTGAGGTGCCGCCGGACCAGCTTCGACGCCGACGGGTCGAGCTGGCGCTCCATCAGCCGCTCCGACTGCTGGGCGAGCACCACCTGCGCGCCGCGCAGGGCGAGCGCCCGGGCCGCGGAGACCCCGAGGAGCCCGCCGCCGATGACGACCGCCTTCGTGCCCGGCCGGACCGCCTTGGACAGGCCCAGGCAGTCGTCCATGGTGCGGAACGCGTGCACGCCCTCGGGCAGTTGGTGGTCCTCGGTGAACAGGCCGCGCAGCGGCGGCAGTACGGGGTTGGACCCGGTGGCCAGCACGAGCCTGTCGTATGCGATCTCCGAGCCGTCCTCGCACCGCACGGTCCGTGCCACGCGGTCGATTCCGGTGACCCGGCCGCGGGTCAGCTCCGCGGGCGCCGGCAGGGCGATCACCTCGGGGCTGTACCGTCCGGCCAGGACCTCGGCGAGCAGCACCCGGTTGTAGGGCCGGTGCTCCTCCTCGCCGATCAGCAGCGCGGGCGTGCCGAGCTCACCGAGCCGCCGGGCGAGCCGTACGCCCGCCAGGCCGGTGCCGATCACCACCACACGCTCATTCGAGGTCATGCCCTTGAGCGTGCGGTGCCGGTGTTACCCGGCAGCATCACCTCTGTTTCCCGCGGGGAACGCTGCCCTCAGCGGCTGGGGACGGCAGGTGTGAGGGTTCCTGAAGTGCGAAGACGACCGGGTGTGAGGGACCACGCGGTACGGCGACGGGGAGTTGTGAGGGAACGCGCGGTGCGGTGACGGCCGGGGGGGCGCGGAGTGTGGCGGCGCGGGGGTGTGAGGGGTCCCCGAGTGCGGCGGCGCGGGGCTGCGAGGGGCCCCCGAGTGCGGCGGCGCAGGGCTGCGAGGGGCCCACGGGGCGGTGACCGCCGCGTGTGAAGGGTCCGGCGGTGCGGCGACGGCCGCATGCGCGGACTCCCGGAGTGCGGCGGTGGGGGCTGTCAGGGTTCGGCGGTGCGGTGAACACCGGGTGTGAGGGTTCCCGCGGGGTGCGGCGGCGCCGGACCCCGCGGGCTCTCGCGCCGCGCGCGGACGTCAGGGACGTCGCGCCCCTGGTGCGTCGGGGTCTCGCATAAGGTCGCGATCATGCCCGACATATCGCTGACCATGATCGTCCTGCTCTGCCTCGCGGCCCTCGCCGCCGGATGGATCGACGCCGTGGTCGGCGGGGGCGGCCTGCTGCTGCTTCCCGTGCTGCTCCTCGGACTGCCCGCGCACACCCCCGCCGCGCACGCGCTGGGCACCAACAAGGCCGTCGCCATCGTCGGCACCACGGGCGCCGCCGTGACGTACGCCCGCAAGGCCCCCGTGGACGTGCGCACCGCCGTCCGTATCGGTCTCGCCGCCCTCGCCGGTTCCTCCGCCGGGGCGTTCTTCGCGGCCGGGATGAGCACCGACGTCCTCAAGCCGGTGATCATGGTGGTGCTGCTCGGGGTCGCCGCCTTCGTGATCCTGCGGCCCGCCTTCGGCACGGCCCCCGCGACCGGCCCGGCAACCCCCCGCCGGATCCTCGCGGCGATCGGCCTCGGCGGCCTCGGCATCGGCTTCTACGACGGTCTGATCGGCCCCGGCACCGGCACGTTCCTGGTCCTCGCGCTCACCGCGATCCTCCACCTCGACCTCGTCACCGCCTCCGCCACCGCGAAGATCGTCAACTGCTGCACCAACGCCGGGGCGCTGGCCACCTTCGCGTGGCAGGGCGCGGTCCTGTGGCAACTGGCCGCCCTGATGGCGCTGTTCAACCTCGCGGGCGGCACCCTCGGTGCGCACACCGCCCTGAAGCAGGGCAGCGGCTTCGTCCGGATCGTGCTGCTGACGGTCGTCTTCGCCCTGGTGGCGAACCTGGCGTACGAGCAGTGGTTCGCCTAGGCCGCCGAGTCCCGCCGCAGATCCAGCAGTTCGACCGTGCCGGTGCCGTCCTCGTCGCCGTGGCCCTGGGCGAGCCTGCGCTCCATCAGCTTCATGTACGGCGTGAGCAGCTCCGGGCTGACCCGCTGTTCCTCGGCCGTGCGCAGCAGGGTGGCGTTGCCCGCGACCTGCATCGCGAGGTTGGACACGACGCCACGGGTGTAGTCGCCGCTCTGGATCTGATCGGCGCTCTGGAACGCGGCCGGGGCCATCGCGGTCAGCCAGTCCACGAGCAGCGGTGCGAAGTCCTTCGGCGCGATGTCCTCCGGGCGGATCAGCGCGAAGGCGTGGGTGACACCCGCGAACATGCCGTTCATCGCGCTCAGCAGCGCCACGTCGTGCAGCGCGGCGAAGCCCGGGTCCGTTCCGACGTAGCGGGTTCCGGCAGGGACGGCGAGGGTGTCGCGGTGTTCCTCGAACGCCTGGGGGGAACCGCTGTACAGGACGTGGCCGCCGGAGTCCGGGACGCCGATCATGGGCGGTACGGCCATGATCCCGCCGTCCAGGAAGCGGGCGCCGCGCGCCTCGGCCCAGGCGGCGCGGGCCCGGCCCTCGCCCGGGGTGCCGGTGGTGAGGTTCACCAGGTCCCGCCCCGTGAGGTCGGCCCCGTCGAGGGCCTCGTCCACGGAGGCGTCGTCGAGCAGGCAGGCGATCACCAGCCGGTGCGCGGCCACCGCCTCGGCGGCGGTCCGGGCGACGGTGGCGCCGTCGGCGGCGAGGGCCTCGGCGCGGGAGGGCGTGCGGTTCCAGACGGTCACCTCGTGCCCGGCGGCCAGCCAGGCGCGGGCCAGGGCGGTGCCCATGGCCCCGGTGCCGAGCAGGCTGAGAGGGGTGCGGGAGGGAACTTCCGTGTGGGTCATGGCGTTTAGGCTCGTCCAGGGCAGCGGGCCGCTCAAGTACGTACTTCGGAGTGGGTGGTTACCCCGGGGGAAGAGTGCAGGCAGCGGACGGGGGAGAGGCGGCATGGGGACGACAGGGCGACGGCCGGGGGCGTACGTCTGCGGAATCGACGCGGCGATGGACGTGATCGGCGGCAAGTGGAAGGTGCTGATCCTGTGGGCGCTGCACGAACGGCCCTGCCGCTTCGGGGAGTTGCGGCGCGCGCTGCCCGGTGTCACGGAGAAGGTGCTCGCCTCGCACCTGCGGCAGATGGAGGCCGACGGCCTGGTGCACCGCGAGGCGTACGACGAGGTGCCGCCCCGCGTGGAGTACTCGCTGACGGCGCGGGGCGTGTCCCTGAACCAGGCGCTGGAACCCCTGGGCGCCTGGGGGAGGGCCAATGTCCTGGACGGGTCACCGACTGCCGGTCAGATGCGCGAAGACGACGACGTTGCCCTGGTAACCGGTGCCCCGTGACCAGCCGCCGCCGCAGGTGATGACCCGCAACTCCGGCCGGTGCGCGGGGCCGTAGACCTTCTCGTCGGGGAAGTCCTTCGCGGCGTACACCTCGACGGCGTCCACGGTGAACACCGCGACACCGCCGTCCCGCCGGTCCACCTCGATCGTGCTGCCCCTGGTCAGGGCGCCCAAGTCGTAGAACACCGCGGGCCCGTCAGCGTTGTCGACATGGCCGGCGACGATCGCGGTGCCCCGTTCGCCGGGGGTGGTGCCGGCCTCGTACCAGCCGGCGAGGTTCTTATCCGCGGCGGGCGGTACGTCGAGGCTGCCGGTCCTCGTCAGGCCGAGCCCGGTCAGCGGCGCGTCCACGCGGATCGCCGGGATGCGGATGCGGTCGGGCGGCGAGGGCGGCAGCGCGGGCACGGCGGGCTGCTCACCGGCCCGGCCGTCCAGCCCCGCACCGGCCTGTGCGGCGGAGGGCTGCGGCGGGGCGTGCGTCGCGGCGCCGTCGCGCAGCAGCCACGCTCCGGAGCACAGGGCGAACACCGTCACGGCCGCCATGGCGGCGTTCGCGGGATCGCGGACACCGCTGCCGAACCTGGGGAACCTGCGCATACCCACCCTTTTCTGCTCCGGCCCCATGCCCCCCTCCGGGCCGCGAGGGGCGTCGGACCCGGAGGGGGAGGGGACACGCGGTACCGGCGACGGACAGCGGAGGGTGTCCGTCAGATCCCGTCGCCTCTCGCCCGGCGATGCAGGAGCCAGGTACCGCCCGCGGCGGCGACGGCGAGGGCCGCCACACCGGCCGCGGTCTGCACGGGGTCGGGGCCCAAGGCGCCGCCGACCCCCGTCTTCACACTCCCCCGGGGATGGATCTGCTCGCGCACGGGCGTCAGCGTGACCACCAGGTCCCCGGTGATCCGCCGTCCGCTGCCGGAGCAGGTCGCGGTGATCTCGTACGTGCCCGGCTGTGCGCTCGACGGCACCCTGAACGCGCCGGTGGCGTCCCGCCCGTAGGCGTCCGGTGCCAGGCTGAGCGAACCGGCCCCGACCGCGCTGGCGTCGCCCGTCGCCGGGCCGCCGTCGCCGCAGTCCGCCGTGCGCACCGTGACCTGACCGCCGGGCACGACCGAGGCGGGGGAGACCTCCAGGCCGTCGGCGGACGCGCCGTACGCGGGACCCGCCGCGGCGAGGGCCGCCGCGGCGACGGCGAACGCGGTGGCGGTCAGCGGCCGGGCGGTACGTCGCATCGGTGCTCCCTCGAGCGGTTCGTTCGTGCGCCTGCCCTTCCGAGGTAACGGGCAGCGGCACGGCCGCGCTTGCTGAGGGAGCGTCAGAATTGGGGTGAACGGGTGTCAGGGACCGTGCTGTCCGGCCTCTGTTCCCGGCTGTTTCGCCAGGTCACGGGGGTGAGGGCGGACGGGCCGCCAAAAAGCGCGGGGCGCGCGGGTGAACGGGTGACCCGGGTGTGCGCGGCGGCGCTTGACCTCAACAAAGGTTGAGGTACGAGGCTGGGTGCATGAACCCGACTCACACCGATTCAGCGACCGCCCTGCGGACCCCCGCGGACCCGATCCGCCTGACCCTCGTCGTGGGCAGCAACCGGCACGGCCGCTTCGGGCCCGTCGTCGCCGACTGGCTCCTCGATCGCATCCGGGACCGGGACGACCTGGTCGCCGAGGTCGTGGACGTCGCCGAGGTCGCGCTGCCGATGTCCCTCGAACCGACCGCCGAGGCGAGTGCCGCGCTGTCCGCCGTCACCCCGAAGCTGGCCGGCGCGGACGCCTTCGTGGTCCTCACCCCCGAGTACAACCACTCCTTCCCGGCGGGCCTGAAGAACCTCGTCGACTGGCACTTCACCGAGTGGCAGGCCAAGCCCGTGGGCCTCGTCTCCTACGGCGGCGTGTCCGGCGGTCTGCGCGCCGTGGAGCACCTCCGTCAGGTCTTCGCCGAGCTCCACGCCGTGACGGTCCGCGACACGGTCTCCTTCCACAACGCCGGTGCCTCCTTCGACGACCGGGGCACCCTGCGCGATCCGTCCGGACCGAACGCGGCGGCGAAGGTCATGCTGGACCAACTGGTGTGGTGGGGGCTCGCGTTGCGGGAGGCCAGGCAGAGCAGGCCGTACGGCGGCTGAGTCCGCCGCGCGCACGCCGCCGCCGTACGGCGGCCGAGTCCGCAGCGCACACGCCGGCCCTCGCCCGGGCCGGCGCCGCACGCCTCACTCCCGCGCCCGCCAGTCGCCGCTCGCGATCACCCGTCCCCGGGCCCGCAGCCGCGCGGCGACGGCGGGCGCGGCCACGTACACCCAGGCCCGCACGGCCGCCCCGTCGGCCTCTCGTACGGCCTTCCGCTCGACGCGCTCGTACAGACTGCGCGGATCCCCCGGCACGTACTCCTCCAGCCGGTCCAGCTCGGCGAGCAGCTCCTCGTACGCCTCCGGCAGCGCGGTGACCAGCTCCCCGCCGACCGGGCCGCCGCCCGCTTCCTCGACGGCGTACGGGTAGCCGGGCCCCTGGTACAGCACGGCGTCCGCGAGCCGGGCCGGTTCCTCGGAGCGGGTGCGGCCGCGCAGCAGGAGGTCGTGGTTGACCTCCCCCGGACGGAGGGTGCCGTAGACGAAGAAGGGGAGGGTCACAGGAACGATTCTGCACCCTCACACACCTGCACAGCGGGGCTATGGACATGTCATGTCCGCACCGCCTTGACTCGCGGTCGACATCAACGCCGCCCCCGGTCGACCCCACGCGACCGGGTGCGCCCGTACGAGGAGACCGATGAGTCGGATACGTCAGGTCCGCGGTTCCCGTCTTGCCACCGCCGGTGTGGCCGTCACCGGCACCGCCGCCCTGCTGGGCGCGGTGCTCTCCCCGGTCGCCGGCGCGGCCGACCGGCCGACCAGGTCGGGCGCCGTCGAGGACGCGGAGGCGGTGCTCGCAGACCGGGCCGGAGCCCTGGGCCTCACCCCGGCCCAGGAGACCAAGGTCCGGGACGTCGTCGTCGACGAGGACGGCACCCGGCACGTCCGCTACGACCGCACCTACCACCGGCTCCCCGTCCTCGGCGGCGACTTCGTGCTGCATCTGAACCCCGACGGCACCTACCGCGGTACGAGCCGCGCGACGAGGTCCGCGCTCTCCCCGGCCAGCGTCACCCCGAAGGTGACCGCCCCCGAGGCCGCCCGCCTCGCGGCGGACCAGCTGCGCGCCGCGCGCCTCGGCGAGACCCTGAAGAAGCTCACCGCCAAGCCCCGGCTGGTCGTCGACGCCCTGCACGGCGCCCCGAAGCCGGCCTGGCTGACCGAGGCGGTGGCACACGACGAACTCGGCAACCCCGTCGGGCGCACCCTGCTGACCGACGCGACGACCGGCGCCCGGATCGACGCCTGGGACTCCCTGGAGTCGGCGTCGGGCGAGGGCAGGTCCCTCTACGGCGGCACCGTCCCGCTGGAGACGACGGCGTCCGGCTCGTCGTACCGGCTCAAGGACGCCACGCGCGGCGGCACGTACACCGGCGACGCCGCCCACAAGACGGACCAGTGCCTGCTCACCGTCTGCCTGACCCGCGCCCCCGCGACGCTCTTCACGGACGCCGACAACCAGTGGGGGACGGGCACGACCGCCGACCGGGCCACGGTGGCGGTGGACGCCCAGTACGGCACGGACGTCACCTGGGACTACTACAAGGACGTCCACGGCCGCGACGGCATCGCCGGCGACGGCAAGGGCTCCTTCAACCGCGTCCACTACGGCAAGGACTACAACAACGCCTTCTGGGACGACAACTGCTTCTGCATGACCTACGGCGACGGCGACGGCGAGCTGATGGGCCCGCTGGTGTCGCTGGACGTCGCCGGGCACGAGATGTCCCACGGCGTGACGTCGAAGACGGCGGCGCTGACGTACTCGGGCGAGTCCGGCGGCCTGAACGAGGCCACGTCGGACATCTTCGGCACCCTGGTGGAGTTCCACGCGGCCAACGCCGAGGACCGGGGTGACTGGTTCATCGGCGAGAAGGTCGTCCGCCCCGGCCTCGGCCGCCCGGCCCTGCGCTTCATGGACAGGCCGTCCAGGGACGGCAAGTCGGCGGACTGCTGGACCGCCAAGCTCGGCGACCTCGACGTGCACTACTCCTCGGGCGTCGGCAACCACTTCGCGTACCTGCTCGCGGAGGGCAGCGGCGCCAAGAGCCTCAACGGCGTCGCGTACGACTCCCCGACCTGCGACGGCTCCACGGTGACCGGCATCGGCCGGGCCGCGCTGGGCAAGATCTGGTACCGCGCGCTGACGGTCTACATGACGTCCTCTACGGACTACGCGGACGCGCGCACGGCGACCCTGAGCGCGGCGAAGGACCTCTACGGCGCCGACAGCACGGAGCACAAGGCGGTGGCGGCGGCCTGGAAGGCCGTCGCGGTGAGCTGACCGCTGCTACGGCCGCACCGCCTCCAGCCGCACCGCGCACGCCTTGAACTCCGGCATCCGCGACGTCGGATCGAGCGCGGGGTTGGTGAGGGTGTTGGCGCGTCCCTCGCCCGGCCAGTGGAAGGGCATGAAGACGGTGTCGGGCCGGATGGCGTTGGTGATCCTCGCGGGCGCCACGGCCCGGCCCCGCCGCGACACCACGGCGACCGGATCACCCTCGGCGGCGCCCAGCCGGGCCGCCAGCCGCGGGTGCAGCTCCACGAACGGCCCGGGCGCGGCGGCGTTCAGCTCCGCCACCCGCCGGGTCTGCGCCCCGGACTGGTACTGCGCCACGACCCGCCCGGTCGTGAGCAGCACGGGGTACTCGTCGTCGGGCTCCTCGGCGATCGCCCGGTGCGAGACCGCCACGAAGCGGGCCCGGCCGTCCGGCGTGGCGAAGCGGTCGAGGAAGAGGCGGGGCGTGCCCGGGTGGTGCGCGGCCGACGCCTCCCGGGCGGGGTCGTCGGGCAGCGGCGCGTCCAGCAGGGCGTCCTCGCCTCCCTCCGCCGCCTCCGGCGGGGCGGCCCCGTCCGGCTCCACCGTCGCCGGACAGGGCCAGAAGACCCCGTCCTCCTCCGCCAGCCTGCGGTAGGTGATCCCCGAGTAGTCCGCCGCCCCGCCCGCCGACGCCCGGCGCAGCTCCTCGAAGACCTCCTCCGGGTCCGTCGGGAAGCCCTTCTCCACGCCCAGGCGGGCGGCCAGTTCGTGCAGCACCTCCAGGTCGCTGCGGACACCGGCGGGCGGGGTGATCGCCCGGCGCCGCAGCAGCACCCTGCCCTCCAGACTGGTCGTCGTGCCCGTCTCCTCCGCCCACTGGGTGACCGGCAGCACCACGTCCGCGAGCGCCGCCGTCTCCGAGAGCACCACGTCACAGACCGCCAGGAAGTCCAGTGACCTGATGCGCTCCTCGATGTGCGCGGCCCGCGGCGCCGACACCACCGGGTTGGACGCCATCAGCAGCAGGGACCTGATGTCGGTCCCCAGCGCGTCCAGCAGCTCGTACGCGCTGCGCCCCGGGCCGGGCAGGCTGTCCGGGTCCACCCCCCACACCTCGGCGACGTGCGCCCGGGCCGCCGGGTCGTCGAGCTTGCGGTAGCCCGGCAACTGGTCGGCCTTCTGCCCGTGTTCGCGGCCGCCCTGCCCGTTGCCCTGCCCGGTCAGACAGCCGTACCCGGACAGCGGGCGGCCCGGCCGGCCGGTCGCCAGACACAGGTTGATCCACGCGCCCACCGTGTCCGTGCCCTTGGACTGCTGCTCGGGCCCCCGGGCGGTGAGCACCATCGCCGACTCCGGCTCGCAGAACATCCGGACGGTCTGGCGGAGTTGAGGAACGGACACCCCCGTGATCCGCTCCACGTACTCCGGCCAGTGCGCCATCGCCGCCGCCCGCGCGTCCTCCCAGCCGGCGGTGCGCTCCCGGACGTACTCCTCGTCCACCCGCCCCTCGGCGATCACCAGGTGCAGCAGGCCCAGAGCGAGGGCCAGGTCCGTGCCCGGCCGGGGCGCCAGGTGCAGGTCCGCCTGCTCGGCCGTCCTGGTGCGGCGCGGATCGATCACGATCAGCGTGCCGCCGTTCTCCTTCAGCTCGGTGAAGAACCGCAGCGAGGGCGGCATGGTCTCCGCGAGGTTCGACCCGACCAGGATCACGCAGCCCGTCTTCGGGATGTCCTCCAGCGGGAAGGGCAGCCCCCGGTCGAGCCCGAACGCCTTGATGCCGGCGGCCGCCGCCGACGACATGCAGAAACGGCCGTTGTAGTCGATCTGGGACGTGCCGAGCACGACCCGCGCGAACTTGCCGAGCGCGTACGCCTTCTCGTTCGTCAGCCCGCCCCCGCCGAACACCCCGACCGCGTCCGGCCCGTGCTCGGCGCGCGTGCGGCCCAGCCCCGCGGCGATCCGGTGCAGTGCCCGGTCCCAGGTGGCCGGCACCAGCGCGCCGTCCTCGTCACGCACCAACGGGGAGGTCAGACGCACGCCGGGCGCCAGGACCGCCGCGGCCGTCCGGCCCTTGCCGCACAGCGCGCCCCGGTTCACCGGGAAGTCCGCGCGCTCGCCCACCTCGACGGTCCCGTCCGGCGCGGGCGTCAGGTTCATCCCGCACTGCAGGGCGCAGTACGGGCAGTGCGTGGGCGTCGCGGTGTTCTGCATGCCCTTCAGCGTGCGTCGGCCGTGTTACGCCCGGGACGGTTCCCTGTTACGCGGCCGGGACGGCAACCTCCCCGCCGCCGCCCCGCCCGCGTGAGGCAGGAGCACGCTGCCCGCTCAGGCACAGGCCCACCCTCCTACAGGTCGCCGCCGACCGGCACGGACGTTGCCTCTGGGACCAAGAACGCCACATGTGGCTCATTGCGTTCCTTTCTTGGCCGGTCCGACCTAGTTGAGTGTTGAAGCAGCCGCACTACGCTCTCGCTACGCGCAGCGCTCGCACGACTCCGCACGGCGTTCGACACCCGGGCATGCCCGCCGCTCACGGCAGCATCCACCCGCGGCCGGCCCGCAGGTGGCAATCCGACCTCGAAACAGCCAGGAGGCCACCCGACCATGCCTCTGCGCCACTTGACCCCCCGCGACCAGCGGCTCTTCCGGCAGTACGGCCGGGGACCCACCGTCCCCGTCCCCGACCCGCTCCTGCACCACGCCATAGCCCGGCACGCCACGGCCCGCCCGCACGCCGTGGCCGCCGAGCACCAGGGCGCCCGCATCACCTACGGCGAACTCGACCGGCGCGCCGGAACCCTCGCCGCCCGCCTGGTCCACGAGGGTGTCCGCCCCGGCGACCACGTCGGCCTGTTCGTCCGCCGTTCCATCCCGATGCTGGTCGGCCTGCTCGGCATCCTGAAGGCCGGCGCCGCCTACGTCCCGCAGGACATCGCTCTCGCGCCCCCGGCCCAGCTCACCCACGTCATCCGCACCGCCCGCACCCGGGTCGTCCTCGCCCTCGCCGAGCACGCCCCGCGCGTGCCGCTGCCGGACGGCCGACTGCTGCTCCCGCTCGACGAGCCGCTGCCGTACGCCCCGCCCCCGCACGTCCGCGTCACCGGCGACGACGGCGCCTACGTCCTGTTCACCTCCGGCACCACCGGCCGCCCCAACGGGGTGAAGGTCACCCACCGCAACGTCGCCAACCTCCTGTTCACCGCCCCGGGCGGCCTCGGCGTCCGGCCCGGCGACCGGGTCGCCCAGCTCCTCAACATCGCCTTCGACATGGCCGCCTGGGAGATCCTCGGCTGCCTCACCCAGGGCGGCACGCTCGTCATCCGCGGCAAGAGCCTCGCCGCGGCGGCCCGCACGGCGGACGTGCTCGTCGCGACGCCGACCGTGCTGTCCGGCCTCGACCCGGCCGCCTGCCCGCGGGTGCGCACCGTCGCCGTCGCGGGGGAGCCCTGCCCGCGCCCGCTGGCCGACCGATGGGCCCGGCAGGCCGCCTTCTTCAACGGCTGCGGCCCGACGGAGACGACGATCGTCAACACCATGAGCCGCCACGACCCGCACGCCCCGCTGCTCACCATCGGCCGCCCCACCCCCAACAACACGGTCTACGTCCTCGACGCCGACCGCCGCCCCGTGCCCATCGGCGAACCCGGCGAGATGTGGGCCGGCGGCGACGGCGTCTCGGCCGGCTACCTCGGCGACGACGCCCTCAACGCCGAGCGCTACGCCCCCGACCCGTTCCTGGGCGGCGGCCGCCGCATGTTCCGCACCCGCGACCTCGGCCGCTGGACACCCGAAGGCGAGCTGGAGCACCTCGGCCGCACCGACGACCAGGTCAAGGTGCGCGGCTTCCGCGTCGAACTGGACTCCGTCTCCGCCGTCCTGGAGTCCGCCGCCGGCTGCACCCGGGCCGTCACCCTGAAGCGCGACGCCCGCACCCTGGTCTCCTTCGTCTGCCCGGCGGACGTCGACCCGGACGCGGCCCGCCGCGCGGTCGCGCACGCCCTGCCGTACTACTGCGTCCCCGAACAGATCCTGCCGCTGGCCGTCCTGCCCGAGACCGACCGCGGCAAGGTCGACAAACAGGCGCTGCTGCGCATGATCGAGGAGCGCGTGGCGGTGGCGCGATGACCACGTCCCCTCCCCGCGACCAGCACGCCACCGGCGGACTCCCGCCGCTCCTGCCGGGCCCCCGCCGCCTGCTCAAGCACCCCCGCCTGATGCACTACAACCGCCTGGCGGCCCTGGTCCTGCTCGCCAACGCGGCCTTCATGGCGGCCGCTTGGCCCCTGGCCGCGCCGACCCTCGGGCACGCGGCCCTGGCCAACCTCGCCCTCGCCGTCGTCGTACGCCAGCAGTACGTCATCAACGCGCTGTTCCGGCTGGCGACCTCGGCACCGACGAGCTGGCCGCTGCGGATCCGCTGGACGCTCGGCAAGGTGTACCACTTCGGCGGACTGCACGTCGGCGGGGCGCTGGCCGGGACGGCCTGGTTCCTGGCGCTGACGATCACGACGCCCGACGGCCCCCGCACGGCCGTCGGCTGGACACTGATCGCCCTCCTCACGCTCGTCGTGGCCACCGCCCTGCCGCCCTTCCGCTCCCGCCACCACGACCGGTTCGAGAAGATCCACCGCTTCGGCGGCTGGGCGGCCCTGGCCCTGTTCTGGACCCACACCCTGCTGTCGTCACCGGGCCCCTGGGAGGTCGGTGTGCTGACGGTGATCACCTTCAGCGTCGCCCTGCCCTGGCTGCGGCTGCGCAAGGTGGACGTCCGCCTCGAACGCCCCTCCTCCCACGTCGTGCTGGCCCGCTTCGACCACGGCGAGACCCCCTTCGCCGGCTCCTCCACCGCGATCAGCCGCAACCCGCTGAAGGAATGGCACTCCTTCGCCAACGTCCCCACCCCCGGCGAGCCGGGCTTCCGGCTCACGATCTCCCGTGCCGGCGACTGGACCGGCGCCTTCATCGACGACCTGCCCGAGCGGGTGTGGGTCAAAGGCATCACCACGGCCGGCGTCGCCAACATCGAGGTCCTGTTCACCAAGGTCGTCTACGTCGCCACCGGCAGCGGCATCGGCCCCTGCCTGCCCCACCTGCTCGCCGCGCAGGTGCCCTCCCGGCTGGTCTGGGCGACCCGTGACCCCCGCGCGACCTACGGCGACGCCCTGGTCGACGAGATCCTCGCCGTCCAGCCGGACGCCCTGATCCACGACACCTCCCGGCACGGCAAGCCCGACATGGTGCGCCTGGCCCATGAGGCCTTCCGGGACTTCGGCGCCGAGGCGGTCATCTGCATCTCCAACAAGAAACTGACCTGGCAGGTGGTCCACGGCCTGGAACGGCGGGGGATTCCCGCGTACGGCGCGATCTGGGACTCGTAGAAGGGGATGTCCATGAACAACCTGAAGCTGGAACGGCACGGCCGGGTGGTGACCGTGCGTCTGCACCGCCCGCACGTACGCAACGCGCTCAGCTCACAGCTGCTGTCCGAACTCCTCGGCGCCGTGCGCCCGTTGGACGCGGACCCCGAGGTCGGCTGCTTCGTCGTCACCGGTTCGGACACGGTCTTCGCTGCGGGCGCCGACATCAAGGAGATGGCGGGGAAGTCGGCCGTCGACATGGCGGCCGAGGACTACTTCGCCGACTGGGAGGAGTTCGCCGACCTCCGCACCCCGAAGATCGCCGCCGTCAACGGCCACGCTCTGGGCGGCGGTTGTGAGCTTGCCATGATGTGCGACCTGGTCGTCGCGGGGGAGTCGGCGGTCTTCGGCCAGCCGGAGATCAAGCTGGGCGTGATCCCCGGCATCGGCGGCACCCAGCGGCTGACCCGGCTCGTCGGCCGGGCGAAGGCGATGGACCTGATCCTCACGGGCCGCACCATGGACGCGCGGGAGGCTGGACGCTGCGGTCTCGTCTCCCGTGTGGTCCCCGACGAACGGGTGCTGCCCGAGGCCCTCGAAGCGGCGGCGGCGATCGCCTCCTACGGCCGCGCGGCGGTCAGGGCCGCCCGCGAGTGCGTCGACCGGGCCCTGGAAACCGGCCTGCGCGACGGGGTCCGCTTCGAACGCCGCGTGTTCCACGCCCTGTTCGCCACCGACGACCAGAAGGAGGGGATGGCGGCGTTCCTGGAGAAGCGCACGCCGCGCTTCGACGGACGCTGACGGGGCCGGTCACCGGAGAGGGTCTTCGGCTGCCGCCAAGGCCCTCTCCACCCCCGGCTCCCGCGGCCCGAGGAACCGCGGATCCGGCCGGAACACCGCGTCCACGGCGGCCTTCCCGGCGGCGAGGATCTCCCGGGCACCCCCGTAGTACCAGGTCGCGTCGTGCACCGCGTCCACCCCGACGCCGTACGAGGAGATCCCCGCCGCCTCGCACAGCGCCACCGCCCGCCGGATGTGGAAGCCCTGGCTGATCAGCACGGCCTCGTTCACCCCGAAGATCCGCTTGGCGCGCACGCAGGAGTCCCAGGTGTCGAACCCCGCGTAGTCGCTGACGATCCGCCCGTCGGGCACCCCGTGGCGCGTGAGATACACGCGCATCGCGTCCGGCTCGTCGTAGTCCTCGCGGCTGTTGTCCCCGGTGACGAGCACCACCTTCACCCGCCCCTGCCGGTACAGCTTCGCCGCCGCGTCCAGCCGGTGCGCGAGGTACGGCGAGGGCTCCCCCTGCCACAACCCGGCTCCGAACACCACGGCCACGTCGGTACGCGGCACGTCCGCCGCCGTCCGCAGCCGGTCGCCCGCCACGGTGTACATCCACGTCGCCGGAAGCAGCGCGAGCACGCACCCGGCCATCACGGCCCGCACCAGCCTGCGCTGCCCGCGCCGGCTCCGCGGCAGCCGCGGCCGGCGCAACGTCACACCACGCATCGGACGCTCCCTCCCCAGGTCGGCCCCTCGACAGTCAGGGACGTGCTCCCGGGCCGCCCGGTTCATCCGCCTTCGCGTGACCAGCTTCACCCCGTTCCAGGAAACCGCAGCTCACGCCACCTCACACACCCCCCGTCCCGCATCGTGAACCGCCGGAAAACACCCGTGACGCCCAGGCAACGGGAAGGCAACGTGGCGCCGCGACCATCGGAGCATGCCCAGTCAGCTCACCCTCGTCCCGCCGCCCGCCCCGCGCCGCCCGGCCCCGCCCGCCCTCGTGGTCGTGGCCCACGGCAGCCGCGACCCCCGCGCGCTGAGCACCGTGAGCGCGCTCCTCGACCGGGTCCGGGCCCTGCGCCCCGACGTGCCGGTGCACCTGGGCCACATCGAACTCAACGCCCCCCTGCTCCCCGACACGCTCGCCGCCCTCGGCGACAGCGAGGCGGTCCTCGTCCCCCTCCTGCTCAGCCGCGGCTACCACGTCAAGCAGGACATCCCCGAGATGGCCGCCGCCTCCCCGGCCCGCACCCTTCTGGCGGCCCCCCTGGGCCCCCACCCCCTCCTGGTCGACACGCTCCAGGCCCGCCTGACGGAGGCCGGCTGGGGCACGACCCCCCGCCGCACCAGCGCGGTGGTCCTCGCCGCCGCGGGCTCCCGCGACCCGGACGCCAGAACGGACACCGCCCGCACGGCCCACCTCCTGGCGTCCCGCCTCGGCGTCCCGGTCGTCCCGGCCTACGCCTCGGCGGCGACCCCGACGGTCGAGACGGCCGTCCGCACCCTCCTGGCCAGGGGCCGCCGCCACATAGCCCTGGCGTCCTGCTTCACGGCCCCGGGCCGCTTCGCCACGGAGTGCGCCCGCAAGGCCCCCTGGATAGCGGCGGCCCCCCTGGGCACCCACCCGGCGATGGCCCGGCTCCTCCTCCACCGCTACGACGAGGCTCTGGCACGCGCGGCCTCCAGGGAATTGGCCTCAGCCTGATATCGGGGGAGCGGGGCCATGCCCCCAGGGGCGCGGGGAACCGCGCGACCAGCCAAAAACCACCCGCACACACCCCACAACAGAACCCGGCACACGCGTTGGCGCTTACTGTCGAGCCATGGACGGCACCGCACAACACCCCCCCGCCTACGACCCGACGTCAGTCGACCGCTGGGCCCATGAACCCGACAAACGCCCCGGCCGCACCGCGTTCCAACGCGACCGGGCCCGGGTCTTGCACTCCGCCGCCCTGCGACGCCTCGCCGGCAAGACCCAGGTGGTGACGCCCGGCAGCCTCGGCCCCGCCTGGGACGCCAGCCCCCGCACGCGCCTCACCCACTCCCTCGAATGCGCCCAGGTCGGCCGCGAGCTCGGCGCGGCCCTCGGCTGCGACCCGGACCTCGTGGAAGCGGCCTGCCTCTCGCACGACCTGGGACACCCGCCCTTCGGGCACAACGGCGAGCAGGCCCTCAACGAGTTCGCGGCCGACTGCGGCGGCTTCGAGGGCAACGCCCAGTCCCTCAGGCTCCTCACCCGCATCGAGCCCAAGCGGTTCACCCCCGAGGGCTCCGTCGGCCTCAACCTCACCCGCGCCACACTGGACGCCGCGACGAAGTACCCCTGGCCCCGCGGCGCCCACCCGACCGACCCGGCCTCGCGCAAGTTCGGTGTCTACGAGGACGACCGCCCGGTCTTCGACTGGCTCCGCAAGGACGCCCCCGGCACCCGCACCTGCTTCGAGGCGCAGGTCATGGACTGGTCCGACGACGTGGCCTACTCGGTGCACGACGTGGAGGACGGCCTGCACGCCGGCCACATCGACCCCAACTGCCTGCACGCCGACCCCGAACGACGGGACGTCTTCCAGGTCGCCCTCGGCCGCTACGTCCCCGACGGCACCGACCCGGCCGAGCTCTCCGAGGCCCTGGACCGGCTCCTCGCCCAGGAGTGGTGGCCGCACGGCTACGACGGCACCGCCGTCGCACAGGCCCGGCTGAAGGACGCCACCAGCCAGCTCATCGGCCGCTTCTGCCTGGCCGCCGAGACCGCGACCCGCGCCGCGTACGGCGACGGGCGGCTCACCCGGTACTCCGCCGAGCTCGTCGTCCCGCGCGAGACCCGGATGGAGTGCGCCGTCCTCAAGGCGGTCGCCGACCTCTACGTCATGCAGCGCGCCGAGCAGGAGCGGCTGCGCGCCGACCAGCGGATCGTCGTCGCCGAACTGGCCGAGGCGCTCACCGCCCGCGCCCCGGACGGCCTGGACCCGCAGTTCCGCTCCCTGTTCGACCGGGCGGCGGACGACAGGGCGCGCAAACGGGTGATCGTCGACCAGATCGCCTCCCTCACCGACCTCTCCGCCCGTTCGCTTCACGCCCGTCTGACAGGGCAGGGGTGAGACTGACGCGACGGGCGGGACGTGAGCACCCCCGTATGTGACCCTCCGTGGCCTGATCGGGTCACTCCCTCTTCCCGCATCACGCTCCGTGCGGGACGCTCGCAAGTGGCGACACCCTGACGAGGAGGCACCAAGTGGTCGACGCGGATCAGACATTCGTCATCGTCGGAGGCGGACTGGCCGGCGCCAAGGCGGCCGAGACGCTCCGCGCGGAGGGCTTCACCGGCCGCGTGATACTGATCTGCGACGAACGCGACCACCCCTACGAGCGCCCGCCGCTGTCCAAGGGCTACCTCCTCGGCAAGGAGGAACGCGACAGCGTCTTCGTGCACGAACCCGCCTGGTACGCGGCGCACGACATCGAGCTGCACCTCGGCCAGACCGTCGACCGGATCGACCGTACGGCGAAGACGGTCCGCTTCGGCGAGGACGGCACCGTCGTCCGCTACGACAAGCTGCTCCTGGCGACCGGCGCCGAACCCCGCCGCCTCGACATCCCGGGCACGGACCTGGCGGGCGTGCACCACCTGCGCCGCCTCGCCCACGCCGAGCGCCTCAAACACGTCCTGACCAACCTGGGCCGGGACAACGGCCACCTCGTCATCGCCGGCGCCGGCTGGATCGGCCTGGAGGTGGCGGCGGCCGCCCGCGAGTACGGCGCGGAGGTCACCGTCGTCGAGCACGGGCCGACCCCGCTGCACGGCGTGCTGGGCCCGGAGCTCGGCGCCCTCTTCGCCGACCTGCACCGTGAGCACGGGGTGCGCTTCCACTTCGGCCGGCGGCTGACGGAGATCGTCGGCCAGGACGGCATGGTCCTCGCGGCCCGCACCGACGACGGCGAGGAGCACCCGGCGCACGACGTGCTGGCGGCGATCGGCGCGGCCCCGCGCACCCACCTCGCGGAGGCGGCGGGCCTGGAGACCGCGGACCGGGCCCACGGCGGCGGCATCGTCGTCGACGAGGGGCTGCGCACCTCCGACCCGGACGTCTACGCCGCCGGTGACGTCGTCTCCTTCCCGCACACCCTCTTCGGCACGCGCGTGCGCGTCGAGCACTGGGCCAACGCCCTCAACGGCGGTCCGGCGGCCGCCCGCTCCATGCTGGGCCGGGACGTCACGTACGACCGGGTGCCCTACTTCTTCTCCGACCAGTACGACCTGGGCATGGAGTACTCCGGCTGGGCGCCCGCGGGCGCCTACGACCAGGTGGTGATCCGCGGGGACGCCGGCAAGCGCGAGTTCATCGCGTTCTGGGTGAAGGAGGGCCGGGTGCTGGCCGGGATGAACGTGAACGTGTGGGACGTCACGGACACGATCCAGCGCCTGATCCGGTCCAGGGCCCGGGTGGACACCGAGTCCCTGGCGGACCCGCACGTACCGCTGGAAAGCCTCGCACCGTAGGTGTCGGTCCGTCCCCGTAGAATTCACGCGTGGCAGGACGGATCAACGACGAGGACGTGAAGGCGGTACGGGACGCGGTCCCGATCGACGCCGTGGTGTCCGAGTACCTCCAGCTGCGCAACGCGGGCGGCGGAAACCTCAAGGGTCTGTGCCCCTTCCACGACGAGAAGTCGCCGTCCTTCCAGGTCAGCCCGAGCAAGGGGTTCTTCCACTGCTTCGGCTGCCAGGAGGGCGGCGACACCATCACGTTCGTGATGAAGATCGACCACCTCACCTTCTCGGAGGCGGTCGAGCGCCTGGCCGGTCAGGCGGGCATCACCCTGCGCTACGAGGAGGGCGGCTACAACCCCTCCCACCAGCGCGGCGAGCGGATCCGCCTGGTCGAGGCCCACAAGATCGCCGCCGACTGGTACGTGGAGCAGCTCGCGACCAGCCCGGAGGCCGACACCGGACGCCAGTTCCTCGCCGAGCGCGGCTTCGACCAGGCCGCCGCCCAGCACTTCTCCGTCGGCTACAGCCCCCAGGGCTGGGACCACCTCACCCGCTTCCTGCGGGGCAAGGGCTTCAGCGACAAGGAGATCCTGCTCTCCGGTCTCGCCCAGGAGGGCCGCCGCGGCCCCATCGACCGCTTCCGCGGCCGGCTGATGTGGCCCATCCGCGACATCGGCGGTGACGTCGTCGGCTTCGGCGCCCGCAAGCTCTACGAGTCGGACAACGGCCCCAAGTACCTCAACACACCCGACACGGCGATCTACAAGAAGTCCCAGGTCCTCTATGGCATCGACCTGGCGAAGAAGGACATCGCCAAGGCGTCCCGCGCGGTCGTCGTCGAGGGCTACACCGACGTCATGGCCTGCCACCTCGCCGGTGTGACGACCGCCATCGCCACCTGCGGCACCGCCTTCGGCACCGACCACATCAAGATCCTGCGCCGCCTCCTGATGGACAACGGCTCGGCGCGGGTCATCTTCACCTTCGACGGCGACGCCGCCGGCCAGAAGGCGGCCCTGCGCGCCTTCGAGGACGACCAGAAGTTCGCCGCCGAGACGTACATCGCCATCGCCCCGGACGGCATGGACCCCTGCGACCTGCGCCTGGCCAAGGGCGACGAGGCCGTCGCCGACCTGGTCGAGCCCCGCACCCCGCTCTTCGAGTTCGCGCTGCGCCAGATCGTGAGCCGCTACGACCTCGACACCCCGGCCGGCCGCGCCTCCGCGCTGGACGAGGCCGCCCCGATCGTCGCCCGCATCAAGAACAGCGGCGCCCAGCACGAGGTCGCCGTGCAGCTCGCCGGCATGCTCGGCATCCTCGACACCCAGTTCGTGGTCAAGCGGGTGGCGCAGCTGGCCCGCTGGGCCCGCGACCGCGGCGGCAAGGGCCCGGCCCCCGAGCGGCACCAGCAGGGACAGCAGTACGCCGGCCCGTCCCGGCCTGCCACCTCGCGGGGCCCGGCCCTGAACCTGCGCAACCCGGTCTTCGCCACCGAGCGCGAACTGCTCAAACTCGCCCTCCAGCGCCCCGAGTTGGTCTCCCCGGCCTTCGACGCCTACGGCGTGGACGAGTTCACCGCCCCGCCCTACGCCGCCGTCCGCCAGGCCATCCAGGACGCGGGCGGCGCCGAACCGGGCGTCGCGGACCCCCAGGGCTACCTGGTCCGGGTCCGTGAGGCCGCCCCGGACGACGCGGTCCGCGCGATGGTGACGGAGCTGGCCGTCGAGGCGATCATGCTGCACAAGGGCGTGAAGGGCGTCGACGAAACCTACGCGGGCGCCCAGTTGGTGACGGTGCGCCGCCGGGCCGTCGAGCGCCGCATCCGCGACATCACGGGCCGGCTCACCCGCCTGGGCAACCACGGCGACCCGGCCGAGCTCGCCGCCGTGCAGAACGAACTGTGGGTCCTCCAGCAGTACGACCAGAGCCTGCGAGAGCACGGCGCCGCCGCGCTCTGACCCCGGTCAGGCCCCTGCTCCTCCGAAGGTGGGCGCCACGGCCCGCACCAGCCGCTCGGCGAACGAGTGCTCGTCGTACCTGAACCGCGGGTACTCGGTGACGAAGTGCTCCCACTCCACATGCCCGACGGCCTGCTCCACGTGCTCCAGGAGGATCCGCTCGCGGTACGGGTAGGGCCACTCGCCCGTCAGCCGGAACACCTCGTGCAGCAGCTCGTAGCGCAACGGGTACCGCTCGGCCAGCAGGACGGCGTCGTACAGGTCCTTGCCCTGGACGTGCGCGTCGTTGATCACCCACAGCAGCTTCCACGCCAGCGACAGCTCCGGGGTGGCCGCCTGGACGAGCGCACCGCCCGGCAGCTCGACCGGCTCGGGCTCCGCGGGCAATCGCTCGTTGAAGACGAAGTCCAGCTGAACGTGGCCGCCGGGCAGGCCGGGCGCGCCCCAGGGGAGCACCATGCGCCGGCCGGGCACACGGTCGTAGGTCCAGATCTCCTCGGCGACCGCGCCCCGCGCCGAGATCCCGACCCCCGGTCCCCGTGCCTCGGCCAGTTCCTGCGCTGCCGCCGCGATCCCGGTCAGCATCCGGTCCGTCCGGCCGTCCTCCATGCGCCAGGTGTGCGGAACGACGACGAAGTCCAGGTCACCGGGCTCGCGCGCGGCCTCCCCGAACCACGCCGACATCAGCACGCTGCCCCGCAGCACCAGCGAGTCCACCCAGGGCGAGTCGCTGATCGCGGCCAGCACCAGGTGCAGCGCCTGCCGGCGGGCCGCCCGCCAGGCCTCGTCCCGCGCCGGGTCGGTGAAGCACGGATCCGTGGCGCGGTAGGCGTTGTGGAGGTGCTTGAGGGCCGGGTCGAAGACGGGGCGCTGCACCACGTCGTCGCCGGGTACCGGGCGCAGCGTCCTCGGCAGGCGTCCCGTCCTGCGGGTGGCGTCGTCCAGCGGCTCCCGGGGGATCTCGGTGCTGCGCCAGCCGAACCCCTCCCACGCCGTCCCGGTCATGTCCGTACCACCACCGGCTCCTCCAGCCATCCCTCGTCCACCGAGACATCACTGTCGTGCAGCACGAACTCCCGCTCCACGCCGAGCACTTCACAGCCGCGCAGCTCGGTCAGCAGCCGCTCCAGCGCCCGGCCCGCGCCCTCGGCGTCCACCGCGTGGCAGCGCTGGGTCACGAACCGCTCGTGCTGCTCGCCCCGCACCCGCCGGGCGTTCCAGGACAGATGGGCGCCGTGCGGCGTGACGCGCGCCGCGAGAGCCGCCAGATCGGTGTCCGCGGCGAGCCGCAGCTTCACATGGTGCTCGAAGTACCGTCCGCCGCCGCAGGGCCGGCGCGGCACCTCCGACGCCCAGGGCGACGACTCGATCTTCACGCGCACCGGATCGAAACCGTCCGCCCGCAAACGCGCGACCACGTCCCGTACGCGCGTCAACTCTCCGGCGTACGACGGCGAACCGGACAGGGTGAGCATGGGCTGGTCGCGCATCCGGCCCCTGGCCAGCACGATGTGCGTGAGCTTGAACCCGCCCGCCGCCGCCCAGCGGCGCAGCCGGGCGTGCTCGTCGGGGCCGGCGCAGCGGACCGTCACATGCGACTCGTACAGGGAGGCGGACACCGAACGATCGTCGCAGACCAGGGACGCGTGAGGCATCCGGGTTTTCCACGAGGGGCGACCGCGTGGTCACGGACCGGAAGCAAAAAGTCCTCGCACGCCCCTCGTGGCGACGATGTGTCGTACCCCACACTGGGTTGCGGTGCCTGAGTCCTCGGAGCGCGGCCGATCCGTCACCGACGGGTCCCAGACCCCCGCGGTTCCGCTCATCGCGTACGGGACGGAAAGCGGCGAGGCCGTCGACTCCGCCCCCGAAGTACCGCTGCCGCACTCCTTGGCAGCGATCATCCTGGAGGTCGCCCCCGTGCAGACCCAGACCCTCACCCAGACCGACGTCGGTGCTGCCCCCGGCGCCGACGGCACCTCCCCGGACGCGGAGGCGGACGCCCTGTCCGCGGTTCCGGCCCAGAGCCGCGCCGCGCACCACCCCGAGTCGGAGCCCGAGCCGGAGGAACCGCCCGCCGAGGCCATCGAGACGGCCGAGCCCCCCGAAGCCGTCGTCCCGCCGGTGCGCGCCGAGACCGGTGGCCCCTCCTCGGACCTGTTCCGCCAGTACCTGCGGGAGATCGGCCGCATCCCCCTGCTCACCGCCGCCGAGGAGGTCGAACTCGCCCGCCGCGTCGAGGCCGGCCTGTTCGCCGAGGAGAAGCTGCGGCTCACCCCCGACCTGGACAGCCAGCTGGCCCTCGACCTGGACCGGCTCGTCGTCATGGGCCGGATGGCCAAGCGCCGTCTGATCGAGGCGAATCTGCGGCTCGTCGTCTCCGTCGCCAAACGCTACGTCGGCCGCGGCCTGACCATGCTCGACCTCGTCCAGGAGGGCAACCTCGGCCTGATCCGGGCGGTGGAGAAGTTCGACTACGCCCGCGGCTACAAGTTCTCCACGTACGCCACCTGGTGGATCCGCCAGGCCATGTCCCGCGCCCTGGCCGACCAGGCCCGCACCATACGCGTCCCCGTCCATGTCGTGGAGCTCATCAACCGGGTGGTGCGGGTCCAGCGCCGCATGCTCCAGGAGCGGGGGTACGAGCCGACACCCGAGGAGGTCGCCGCCCACCTGGAGCTGGCGCCCGAGCGGGTCAGCGAGGTCCTGCGCCTCGCCCAGGAGCCGGTGTCGCTGCACGCGCCCGTGGGCGAGGAGGACGACGTCGCCCTCGGCGACCTCATCGAGGACGGCGACGCCGCCAGCCCCGTGGAGTCGGCCGCGTTCCTGCTGCTCAGGGAGCACCTGGAAGCGGTCCTGTCGACCCTGGGGGAGCGGGAGCGGAAGGTCGTCCAGCTCCGCTACGGCCTGGCCGACGGCCGCCCCCGCACCCTGGAGGAGATCGGCCGCATCTTCGGTGTGACGCGCGAACGGATACGGCAGATCGAGTCCAAGACCCTCAACAAGCTGCGGGACCACGCCTTCGCGGACCAGCTGCGGGGCTATCTGGAGTGAAGGGCGTCAGCTGAACGTCCCCAAAGGGGCGCGGAGAACTGCGCGACCAGCCCCCACCGGCCCGCAGCCGCCCCACGACACCGCCCGGCACCCCCGGACCGCGACTCAGTCCACCTCGGCCACCGCCTGCGCGAACTGCGCCTGGTACAGCCGCGCGTAGGCGCCGCCGGCCGCGAGCAGCTCCTCGTGCGCGCCCTGCTCCACGATCGACCCGTTCTCCATCACCAGGATCGTGTCCGCGTCCCGGATCGTCGACAGCCGGTGGGCGATGACGAACGACGTGCGCCCGTGCGCCAGTTTGGCCATCGCCTTCTGGATGAGCACCTCGGTACGGGTGTCGACGGAACTCGTCGCCTCGTCCAGCACCAGGATCACCGGGTCGGACAGGAAGGCCCGGGCGATGGTGATGAGCTGCTTCTCACCCGCGCTCACCCCCGTCCCCTCGTCGTCGATGACCGTGTCGTACCCGTCCGGCAGCGTCCGCACGAACCGGTCCGCGTGCGCCGCCCGGGCCGCCTCCTCGATCTCGCCCCGGGTCACCTTCCTGGACGCGCCGTACGCGATGTTCTCCGCGATCGTGCCGCCGAACAGCCAGGTGTCCTGGAGCACCATGCCGATCCCGGCCCGCAGTTCGTCCCGGGACATGCGCGCGATGTCGACGCCGTCGAGGGTGATCCGCCCGCCCGTGACGTCGTAGAACCGCATCAGCAGGTTGACCAGGGTCGTCTTGCCGGCGCCGGTCGGGCCGACGATGGCCACCGTCTGCCCCGGCTCGACCTTCAGCGACAGGTCCTCGATCAGCGGCTTGTCCGGGTCGTAGCGGAACGACACGCGCTCCAGCGCCACCTGCCCGCGCAGCTCCGCGGGCCGCACGCCCGGCACCGGGTCGGCGCCCTGCTCCTCCGCGTCGAGCAGCTCGAAGACCCGCTCCGCCGAGGCGACACCCGACTGCACCAGGTTCGCCATCGACGCCACCTGCGTCAGCGGCATGGAGAACTGCCGCGAGTACTGGATGAACGCCTGCACATCACCGATGGACAGCGAGCCCGAGGCGACCCGCAGCCCGCCGACGACCGCGACCAGCACGTAGTTGAGGTTCGACACGAACATCATCAGCGGCTGCATGACCCCGCTGTTGAACTGCGCCTTGAACCCCGCCTCGTACAGCGCGTCGTTCTGCTCGGCGAACTGCCGCGCCGACTCCTCCTGCCGCCCGAACACCTTCACCAGGGCGTGCCCGGTGTACATCTCCTCGATGTGCGCGTTCAACTGGCCCGTGGAGCGCCACTGCTGCACGAAGTGCGGCTGCGACCGCTTGCCCACGCGCGTCGCCACGACGAACGACAGCGGCACGGTCACCAGCGCGACCAGCGCCAGGATCCAGGAGACGTAGAACATCATCGCGAGCACGCCGATGATGGTCAGCACCGAGTTGATGAGCTGCCCCATCGACTGCTGGAGGGTCTGCCCGATGTTGTCGATGTCGTTGGTCGCCCGGGACAGCACCTCGCCGCGCTGGCGCTGGTCGAAGTACGACAGCGGCAGCCGCGACAGCTTCGTCTGCACGTCCTCGCGCATCCGGAACATGGTCCGGTTCACGGCCCGGTTCACCAGCCGCGTCGCCACCGCCATCAGCAGCCCGGCCACCGTGAACACACCCAGCGCGAGCAGCAGCACATGCCCGACGGCCGTGAAGTCGATGCCCTCGCCCGGAGTGAAGTCGGTGCTGCGCAGCATGTCGGCTTCGTCACCGTCACCGCGCTGCCGCATCTGCTCCAGGACCTGGTCCTTGGACGCCCCCTCGGGCATGCCGCGCCCGATGATGCCAGCGAAGACCAGGTCGGTGGCCTTGCCGAGGATCTTCGGACCGACGACGTTGAGGCCGACGCTGAGCACCACGCACAGCAGCAGCACGTAGATGGTCACGCGCTCCGGCCGGAACCGCGCGACGAGCCGCTTGCCCGATCCCTTGAAGTCCAGCGAGCGCTGGTCGGGGCCGCCCCCGGCCATCATCCGCCCCATGGGCCCCGCCATCAGGCAGCCTCCGCTTCCGTGAGCTGGGAGAGCACGATCTCCCGGTAGGTCTCGTTGTCCGCCATCAGCTCGTGGTGCCGGCCGGTGCCGACGACCCGGCCCTCGTCGAGGACCACGATCCGGTCGGCGTCCCGGATGGTCGACACCCGCTGGGCCACGATCACCACGGTCGCCTCGGCGGTCTCCTGCGACAGCGCGGCCCGCAGCGCGGCGTCCGTGGCGTAGTCGAGCGCCGAGAAGGAGTCGTCGAAGAGGTAGATCTCGGGCCGCTGCACCAGCGTCCGGGCGATCGCGAGCCGCTGGCGCTGGCCACCGGAGACGTTCGTCCCGCCCTGGGCGATCGGCGCGTCGAGACCGCCCTCCAGCCGCTCCACGAAGTCCTTGGCCTGCGCCACCTCCAGCGCGTGCCACAACTCCTCGTCGGTGGCGTCCGGATTGCCGTAGCGCAGATTGGTCGCCACCGTCCCCGCGAACAGATACGGCTTCTGCGGCACCATCCCGACCGTCTTCGCGAGCAGCTTCGGGTCGATCTCCGCCACCTCGACACCGTCGACGAGCACCTGCCCGTCGGTCGCGTCGAACAGCCGCGGGACCAGCCCGAGCAGGGTGGACTTGCCGCTGCCGGTCGAGCCGATCACGGCGGTCGTCTCACCCGGCCGGGCCACCAGGTCCACCGACCGCAGCACCGGCTCCTCGGCACCCGGGTAGCGGAAGCCCGCCCCGCGGATCTCCAGATGCCCGTGCCGGCGCAGCTCCCGCACCGGCGCCGACGGCGGCACGACGCTGGAGGAGGTGTCCAGCACCTCCTGGATGCGCTCGGCGCACACCTCCGCGCGCGGCACCATCATGAACATGAAGGTGGCCATCATCACGGACATGACGATCTGCATCAGATAGGCCAGGAACGCCGTCAGATCACCGATCTGCATCCCGCCGCTGTCGATGCGGTGCGCGCCGAACCACACCACGGCGATCGACGACAGGTTCACCACCGTCATGACGATCGGGAACATCAGCGCCAGCAGATTTCCGGTGCGCAGCGCGAAATCCGTGAGATCGGTGTTGGCCTTCCGGAACCGCTGCTGTTCGTACTCGTCCCGGACGAAGGCCCGGATCACACGGTTGCCGGTGATCTGCTCGCGCAGCACCCGGTTCACCGAGTCCAGCCGCTCCTGCATGGACCGGAACAGCGGCCGCAGCCGCCGCACGATCAGCGTCACGCAGATGCCCAGCACCGGCACGACCGCGACCAGGACCCCGGACAGCGGCACGTCCAGACCGAGCGCCAGCACGATGCCGCCCACGCACATGATCGGCGCCGACACCAGCAGGGTGAACGTCATCAGCGCCAGCATCTGCACCTGCTGGACGTCGTTCGTCGTCCGGGTGATCAGCGACGGCGCCCCGAAGTGACCGACCTCACGCGCGGAGAACGACTGCACCCGGTCGAACACGGACGCCCGCAGGTCCCGCCCCAGTGCCGACGCCGTGCGGGCGCCGTAGTACACGGCGCCGATGTTGCACACGACCTGGACCAGCGAGATGCCGATCATCAGGCCGCCGTAGCCCAGGATGTAGCCGGTGTCGCCGTTGACGACGCCCTGGTCGATGATGTCCGCGTTCAGCGTGGGCAGGTAGAGCGTGGCGCAGGTCTGCAGGAACTGCAGCAGCACCAGGAGAGCGATGGGTCTCTTGTAGGGCCTGAGACAGGTCCGCAGGAGTCGTATGAGCACGCTGCTTCTCTCGGAGTGGACGACGGGGCCAGTGGTTGCCCCTGGCCCCTATCGTCGAACACTCCACCCGCGTTACCTCAACCGAATTAACCCAACAAGCGGTCAAGAGGTCACAGGGCCCCGGGATGCGTCTGCTCCCGTACCGCCACGAACTGCTGCCGCACCGCCTGCCCCACGGCCAGTTCCTCCCCGGGTTCCAGCACCTGCGCCACCGCGCCCTGCCAGGCCGGCGGATTGCGCACGTCGAGCGTGCCCTGCGAGGCCCCGAGCGCCCAGGCGGCCTGACGGGCGGCACCGATCGCCGCGTAGTCCGCGGGCTGCGGCACGACGACCTGCGTCCCGAACAGCATGGGAGCCGCGGCCTGCACGGCGGGCAGTTCGGCGGCCGGTCCGAGCAGGAACACCCGCCGCACGTCGACGCCCCGGCCGCGCAGCACGTCCAGCGCGTCCGCGAGCCCGCACAGCATGCCCTCGAACGCGGCCCGCGCCAGGTGCTCCGCCTTCATCGACTCGCGTCTGAGGCCGGCCAGCGTCCCGGCGGTGTGCGGCAGGTTCGGTGTCCGCTCACCCTCCAGATAGGGCAGCAGCACCAGGCCGTGCGACCCGGGAGTCGACTTCATCGCCAGGTCGGACAGGCTCTCCAGATCGGGCAGCCCCAGCAGCTCGGCGGCCCCGCGCAGCGTCCGTACGGCGTTCAGGGTGGTGACGACGGGCAGGTGCATGCCGGTCGCATCCGCGAGCGCGGTGATCATCCCGGACCCGTCGACCAGCGCCTCGGGGTGGACGGCCATCACGGACCCGGACGCGCCCAGCGACACCACCGCGTCACCCAGGCCGATGCCGAGACCGAACGCCGCCGCCATGGTCTCGCCGGTCCCCACGGAGATCAGCAGCCCTTCCGGCGTCGTACCGGCCGCGTCCGCCGGTCCGATCACCTCCGGCAGCATCACCTGATGCCCGAGCGCCAGCTCCACGAGGTCGGGCCGGTAGCCGCCGGTCGCCGCCGACCAGTAGCCGGTGCCGGATGCCCCGCCCCGGTCGGTGGTCCTCCTGACCGGCCGGCCCAGCAACTGCCACACCAGCCAGTCGTGCGCCTGGAGGAGGATCGCGGTGCGCTGCGCGTTCTCCGGCTCGGTCCGGGCCAGCCAGCGCAGCTTGGTGATCGGCTGCGCGGCCTGCGGCACGGACCCCACCGCCTGCGCCCACGCCTCGCGCCCGCCGAGCGCGTCGACCAGATCGGCCGCGGCGACCTGGGTGCGCTTGTCGCCGCCGACCATCGCCGGGCGGACGGTGTTGCCCTGCGCGTCCAGCGGCACGACGGCGTTCTGCTGCGCCGAGACGCCGATGGCCTGCACACCCTCCAGCAGGCCGCCCCCCGCGGCCTCGCCCAGGGAGAGCAGCCAGGCCTGCGGGTCGACGTCCGACGGCCGGCCGCCGCCCTCGGGGCTCTCCACCGGATGCGGTGCATATCCCTGCCTGAGCACGGCTCCGGTATCCGTGTCACAGACGACGATACGAGTGAAATCGGGCGAACTGTCCAACCCGGCGACTATCCCCATGGCCAAAATTCTGCCGTACCGCTGCGCTGGCTGGAGCCGTGGGCGCCGTGGGGATGCGTCGCCGGGTTCGCGTGCGGGTGCGTCGGGGCTGGTCGCGCAGTTCCCCGCGCCCCTCGAAGGACGTCGTCGATCCCGGCGTCCAGGAGATCAGGTATTGCTCGTGCCCCAGTCGTCCTGGCCGCCGTTGTGGGTGGCCCGGTCGCGGAGGTGACGGACCCGGTCCGCCACAGACTCGGGGACCCGGTCGCCGACCTTGTCGCTCACCACGTGGTACGCCTTGCCCGCGAATTCACGGCCCTGGTGGGCCGCGGTCTCCGCGGTGTTGCGGACTGCGGGGTTCTGAGCGAGCTGCCGGGCTGACTTCTTCAGCTGCTCGTAGCGCTCGCGTCCGGCCCTCGTGCCCAGCACGTAACCCAGGACGACTCCGGCGACAAACGTGAGCCGGTAACGCATGGCGGCCACCCTTTCCTTGCGTAGGTCTCCGGTGCGGCGTCGGTGCCGGGGAGTACCGATTGGCGGAGCACCCCCCTGCTTGCGCTAATGTATGTGTCGCAGCGAACGCGCGCCCCCTGGCGAATACCCGGGTAGCCACGTTCGATGCATACGAGACCTTCCTCGGTAGCTCAATTGGCAGAGCAGCCGGCTGTTAACCGGCAGGTTACTGGTTCGAGTCCAGTCCGGGGAGCTCGGTCCTCCGTAGCTCAATTGGCAGAGCAGCCGGCTGTTAACCGGCAGGTTACTGGTTCGAGTCCAGTCGGGGGAGCAGGTTGAACGAGGGCCCCTCTCAGGGGTCCTTTTTCATGTCCGTTCCGCTGTCCCGGGAACCGCGCAGCACCCGGCGCAGTCCTCAAGGTCACGTAGGCCGTGCGCAGCCGCCCAGCCGAAGCAGGAGATCGTATGAGCGGCTATGCTGCGGCAGACGGCGCGCACACATGTACGCGACACGCCGCTATGGGGCGGTAGCTCAGCCGGTTAGAGCAGCGGACTCATAATCCGTCGGCCGTGGGTTCGAGTCCCACCCGCCCCACCACGCGCTACCCGCGCAGAACCGTTTCTACGCGCGAGCGCGCGAGAGCGACGGCGCCGCTCCCGAGCGGCCCACCCCCTTCACTCGCCCGGCCCCGCCGCAGGAGCCGCCGTGGAGCGCGCTGCTGACGGTCCGTCGGCAGGGGCGGCCGGGGTACCCGCGGCGGATCCCGCCGTGGCCGGTGTCGCACCGTGGTGGCGCTGGCGGTGGGTGAACGCGGTGACCGCCTGCCAGAGGTCGCGGCGGTCCGCGTCGGGCCACAGCCCCTCGGTGAAGTGCAGCTCGGCGTACGCGGAGTGCCAGGGCAGGAAGTTCGACACGCGCTGTTCGCCGCCGGTGCGCCAGAGCAGGTCCACGTCCGGCAGGTCCCCCAGGGGCAGATGGCGCGCGAAGTCGTCCTCGGCGATCAGATGCGGCTCCAGATGACCGGCCCGGGCCCGCTGGGCCAGGGCGGCGGCCGTACGGGTGAGCTCGTCCCGGCCGCCGTAGTCGATGCACATCGTCAGCGTCAGGCCGGTGCGGGCGCGGGTGGTGCGCTCCCGCAGATGGAGCAGATCGACCAGGTCCGGGGGCAGCCGCCCCGCGCGGCCGTGCCAGCGCAGCCGGACGTCGAGGTCGCGGAAGGGGTTCTCGGCCAGTTCACCGCGCAGGAGGTCGAGGATCGCGTCGACCTCCTCCGGGTCGCGGTGCCAGTTCTCGGTGGAGAACGTGTAGAGCGTCAGATGGCGCAGGCCGATCTCCAGGGCGCCGTGCACCACCTCGCGGACCGTGGCGGCACCGGCGCGATGTCCCTCGTGCCGGGGCAGGCCGCGCTGCTGGGCCCAGCGTCCGTTGCCGTCCATGATCACGGCGACGTGCCCGGGCAGCCGGTCCGGCGGGATCTCGGGCGGCCGCTCGCCGCTGGGGTGGGGCGGCGGCTGCCGGAAGACGCCGGTGGGTGCCGGCGGGGCGGCTTCCGGTGATGCCTGCGGGCCGGGCCGGCACCGTGGCGGCACCGTCAGCGGGGTCAGGCTCCAGGCCAGGGCCGCACGGGTTCGGGCCGGGGCGAGGATGCGGGCGCGGGTGCGCAGCGCGGGCCGGGGCGGGGAGCGCAGCAGGGCCGGACCGGCGGCGTCGACGGCGTCGAGCTGGGCACGCAGCAGGGCGGCCATCGTGTGCAGGACCGTCGCGGGCCCGGGGTGCATGCCGCGGGCGAGGGACTGCTGGGTCACCCACTGCCGGGCCAGGCCGGTCAGGTGTGTCACCAGGGCGGCGACGGCGGGGCTCCAGCGCAGCCGCGCGAGGTCGGCGGCGGCCCCGGGGTGCCGGTCGAGGGCCTCGGCGGGCAGCAGCAGGTCGCCCTGGGCGAGGTCGGCGGACAGGTCGGTCAGGATGTCGGTGAGCCGGACACCGTCGAGGAACTTCTCATAGGTCTCACGGGTGTCCAGACGCAGCGCCACGGGGACACCGGCCCGGTCGAAGACCGTGCGCACCTGGCCGAACCAGGGCAGCAGGTTGTCCCGGCCCCAGGCGCGCCACTGCGCCCAGTCGGCGAAGCGCCTGCCGCGGGTGTCGTCCCGGACCTGGGCCATGGCGTCGCGCAGCTCGGACAGGTCCAGGCGCCAGCGGTTCGCGGTGTCCACCAGGGCGTGGCGGACCGGGTCGGGGCTGGAGCCGGCGGGCAGTTCGCGGTGCAGGGCGGTGATCCAGGCCTCGACCCGGGCGGCGCGCTCGGCGGCGGGGGCGGTGCGGTCGTCGCCCAGGTCGTCGAGGGCGCTGGCGGCCGCCCACAGGGCGTGCAGCGCCGGGCGCAGGGCCGCAGGCACCAGCTGGATCAG
Source organism: Streptomyces sp. NPDC043685 (assembly GCF_056436585.1). NCBI lineage: Bacteria > Bacillati > Actinomycetota > Actinomycetes > Kitasatosporales > Streptomycetaceae > Streptomyces > Streptomyces sp. NPDC043685. The sequence continues at coordinate 658,357 of NZ_JBWKCH010000002.1, forward strand.
CGCGTACTCCGCCGGGTCCTGGTCCCTCGTCCGGCGCCGGCACAGTCGGTAGGCCGCCCGCAGGGCCGGATCGTCGCCGGTCACCGGTCTTCCGGAGAGGTCGGAGGTCACCTGTCGGTCTTCCGGTGTCGTGGTCGCGGGGGGCACATCGCTCACACCGAGGACGATACGTCCTGGTTGCGCGCGGTGATCACAGGGGCCGGGCGCGCGTCAGGAATCCGTCCCGGGCCCCCGGGCGCGTCACGGCCCGGGGCCCGGGTCCGGCCGCACGGCCTCGGTGATGCCGGCCCGGGCCGCCTCCAGCTGAGCGGCGAAGGCGATGCCGAGGAAGAGCACCACACCCGTCAGGTTGGCCCACAGCAGCAGGGCGACGAAGGCGGTCAGCGGTCCGTAGACGGCGCCGAACGAACCGCTCTTGGCGACGTAGAGCGACAGCAGCCAGGTGGCCGTGACCCACAGCACCAGATGGACCGCGGAGCCGAACGCCAGCCAGGTGTACCCCGGTTGGTCCCGGCGCGGCGCCCAGCGGAAGATCACCGCAGAGGCGACCCAGGCGAGCCCTACGCCCAGCGGCACGTCCAGGGCGCCCCACCAGTCGAGCCAGGTCCGCGACCAGCCGAGGGCCTCGACCACCGCGCCGCCGACGGCGTCCCCGGCCACCAGCACGAGGAACCCCAGCACCATCGGCATGCCCGCGGCGACGGCGAGCAGCAGGGAGCGGCCGTACTTGGCCAGGAAGGGCCGGTCGCGCTCGATGCCGTAGATGCGGTTGGCGCCCCGCTCGACCTGGGCCATCGCCGAGGCCAGATTGAGGACGGCGAAGGCCAGGCCCAGCCACATGGCGACGGCGCCCCAGACACCTGAACCGGCGCTGCGCTCGGTGCCGTCGAGGGCGTCCTCGATCAGCTGCGCGCTCGCACCCGGGACGATGTGGCCGAGGGTGAGTTCGATGACCCGCCCCACGCTCTCGGTGTGCACGGTCGTGGCCACGCCGACCAGGGCGATGGTGAACGGCACCATGCCGAGCACCACCTGGAAGGCGAGGGAGCGGGAGTTGCTGAAGCCGTCGGCGTAACGGAACCGGGTGAACGCGTCGATGAGCAGCCGGCGTCCGCCGTAGCGCCGCAGCGCGGTGAACGCCTCGTCTCCGGAGAGTTCCTCCCCGATCATGTCCCGCGTCTGCGGGACATGCACAGCGGTACCCATCGAAGAGGTCTCCTTCTGCCTGCCCTGTGTACCGGACCAGCATGCCGGGTGATCCGGTCGGGCGGGTCAGAAGGGCATGCGGCCGCGCGTGCGGCGCCCGGCCGAGCCGCTGCGGCTCACCGCGCGCGAACTCGTGTGGAAGGGCTTGCTGAAGAGCCTGCCCAGCACGCCGGGTGCCTTGCCGCCGGCGCGGGCACCGGCGCCGAGCGAGCGCTGGGTGCCGCGTTCGGGGTGGCGCGAGAGACGGGGGAGGAGGAAGGCCAGGACGGCCAGCAGCACGCACCCGGCGACGACGGCGGCGATGATCACGGTAACTCCTCTGTACGAGGGATGAGATGGGGAGATACGGGTGCCCCGTCGCGTCGCCTCTATGTGGCCTGCCGGGTGTCGTCCGTTCCGCCGTCCTCGTCCTCGCCCTCGGTGCTCGCGTCGTCGCGGTCGCCCTCCGCCTGGGACGGGGTGGGGCGCGGGGTCGTGTCCTGCTCGTCGTCGCGGTCGCCCTCGGCCTGGGACGGTGTGTGGTCGCTCATCGTGTGCCTCCTTGTGCGGTCGCCGGCTGCCGGGTACCCCGGTGGGGCCGGGACCACCGGCCCTGTGCGCGGTACCACTGGCCGGCCAGCAGCAGGGCCAGGGCGAGCTCCACCGCGTCACCGCCGTAGTACATGAGCTGCGAGGCGGCGTGCAGGTCGGCGGGGGCGTGGGCGGTGCCGGGCGGGCCGGTGGCCCACAGGCTCTTCGCGAGGATCGCGTGGGCAGCCGAGGCGGCCAGGAGGGTGCCGCCCCGCACGGCCCAGCCGGGCCGGTGGCGCACCGGGTCCACGGCGAGCAGGGCGAAGGTGAAGAGGGTGCCCGCGGCGATGAGGTGGAGGAGGAGGAAGGGGTGGTGGTGCAGGGCGGACAGGAGGGGAGTGCGGTAGAGGAGCCACAGGCCGCCGAGGTCCAGGGCAGCGGCGACGGGCGGGAAGACGAGCGCCGTGACCGGGCGGGAGCGGGTCAGCCGGACCAGGGCGCGGCGGCCGGCCGGCGGGAGGGTGCGCAGGGCCAGCGTGACCGGCCGGGCCAGCACCACCGGCAGCGGGGCCGCCATGCCGGCCGTCACATGGGCGGCGGTGTGCGCGGTGAACGGGGCCGACCACGTCTGCCACGGCACGGCGTACGCCGCCACGAGCAGCCCGCCGCCCAGCCAGAACCCGGTATCGCGACGCACGGGCCAGCGGTCCCCGCGGCGCCGCAGCCGGGCGGCGCAGACCGTGTACAGCAGACAGCACGACAGGACGAGCACCGGCAGGTAAGCCGGGGTCGTCACCGCGCCCGCCCGCGCTCCGCGTGCCGCGCCCGGCGCCACAGCAGCAGGCCCGCCAGCAGGAACAGGGCGGCGCTGACGTTCCAGGTCCAGTCGTAGGGCCGCGGATCGACCTCGTAGCGGATCTGGTGCAGGCGCAGCAGCTTGTGCTGGACGGTGCCGTCGTACAGCTGGAAGCCGCCGAGGCCCAGGCAGACGCCGGACCACCACGCCGGGGGCAGCAGGGCCTCCTTGCGGCGCAGGTCGGCGAAGAGGAACAGGCCCGCCACCATCGCCAGCCAGCCGCCCGCGTGGAACAGGCCGTCGGAGACCAGGCCCACGTCGGGGGTGGACCGGTCGTAGAAGTGGTGCCAGTGCAGCAGCTGGTGGAAGACGGTCTCGTCGACGAACGCGGCCACGCCGACCCCGGACAGCGCCCCGCCGGTCAGGGAACGGCCGAACCGCACCCGCCCGCGGTCGTGATCCTGCGGCCCTCGGCGCTCGGGGCGGTTGAAGCCCATGGGGATTCTCCTCGGCGCGGGCGGGGCCGGAACGGGCCGCCGCCGGGTACCCGGGGCCTCCCGCGCGAAACCGGGCGCCCCCGCCCCCGCGGCCCCCGCTCAGTCCCGGCGGCGCCTCGCGACCGCCCGCCGCAACGCCGCGCACAGTTCGGCCGACGGCGGCGGGCCGTCCGCCTCCGCGCTCGCGGTCACGGCCGCGGCGACGTCCCGCAGCTTCGTGTTCGACAGCTGCGACGCCTCGCGCAGGATGTGCCACGCCTCGTCGGACGTGCAGCCGTGGGTGGCCATGAGGATGCCCCGGGCCTGGTCGATGACCGGGCGTGAGGCGATGGCCTGGCGGAGCTGCTCGACCTCCTCCTGGAGCACGTGCAGGCGCTCCGCGCGTTCCAGCGCGACCGCCGAGGTGGCCGGGGCGGCGGGGGTGGCCGGCGCCGCGGCGGAGACGGCCCCGGCGGCGTCCAGGTTGGTCAGCGGATCGGTCGTGTCCAGGCCGGCCAGCTCCAGGATCCGGCGCGGCTGGCCGTTCCAGTTGGTCGCCGTCACCGACCGGAACCGCCGCCTGCCGTGGTCGGCGAGCACGTCCAGGAACTGCAGCCCCGCCGTGTCCATGAAGTGCACGCCCCCCATGTCCAGATCGACCCGGGTGACCGTGGCCGGCAGGTCGGCCAGGGTTCTGCCCAGGACGTCCGCGCAACCGTGGACGAGCTCACCCCGCGGGGCGAGCTCGGCGCGGTCCGCGTCGACGCGGCCGGAGATGACCAGGGTGTCCAGCCCTCCTGTGAGATGTGGTGATGCCGCTGAGGTCATGTCACCGCCTTGTCGGTCCTCGTCGGTCGTGTTCGTCTGGCCGGACTGCACGACGTCACTCGCCCCCGTGGACGTCGGTGTGAGGTTCGCCTGCCCTGGCGACGGCGTAGTACACACTGTTCGGGGGAATGAGCCTCTCCCGGACGGGTACGAGCGCTGTGATCCGGAGGAAACGTGGGGAGAGGGGCGTGAACACGAGACGGCAGATGTCGGCGACCGGCTCTCCCGGGCCCGCGCCGGGCCTGGCGGTGTTCCCGCTGGCCGGCCGGCAGGGTGTCAGGGCGGCGGGTGAGGTCGGCCTGACGACGCGTGCGATCTGGGAAGGCGTGCTGGAGCAGGCTGTTCGCGAGGATGAGGACGTGTACTACCTCGACCTGTCCGACGTGACGTTCGTCGACGTCGCGGGCGCCGGTGCGCTCGCGGCCGCCGCCGGACAGCTCCGGGACGGCCGGCGGTTCGTCGTCCGCCGGCCGCCGCCGGCCCTGCGGCGAACGCTGGACCTGCTGTGGCCCGGCCATACCGGAATCGAGGTGTCGACGACATGACGACCGCCGTGACCGAGCCCTTCGGCCCCCTGGCCCCCTTCGCCCACCCGGCGCTCTTCTACCGGGACGAGCAGGAGTACCTCGACGGCACCCTGCCCTTCGTGCGCGCCGGCCTGGAGGCGGACGAGCCGGTCGCCGTCGCCGTGCCCGGCAAGAACCTCACCCTGATCAGGGACGCGCTGGGGGACGCCGCCGACTCCGTCCGGCTCCTGGACATGCGCGAGGCCGGACGCAACCCCGGGCGGATCATCCCCGGAGTGCTGCGCGCCTTCGCCGACGCCCAGCCCGCCGGCCGCCGGGTGCGGATCATCGGCGAGCCCATCTGGGCGGGGCGCTCCGCGTCCGAGTACCCGGCCTGCGCCCAGCACGAGGCCCTCATCAACGCCGCCTTCCAGGGCCGTACGGCGACGATCATGTGTCCGTACGACGTGGTGCGGCTGCCCGAGCACATGGTCGCCGACGCGTACGCCACCCACCCCACCGTCATCCACCCCGGTTCCCCCACGGAGCAGGACAGCGACGCCTTCGCCCCCGAGGACGTCGTCAGCCGCTACAACGAGCCGCTCGCGCCCGTGCAGGAGGCGCTGACGTTCGGCTTCGACTCCGACTCGCTCTCCCAGGCCCGGCACGTGGCCGTCGGGGAGGGCGCGCGGCTGGGTCTCGCGGGCGTGAAGCTGGAGGACCTGGCCCTGGCCACGGCCGAGCTCACCACCAACAGCGTGGTGCACGGCGGCGGCACGGGAGTGCTGCGGCTGTGGGCCGAGGACGGGCACGTGGTGTGCGAGGTCCGCGACGAGGGACGGCTCGCGGACGTCCTGGCCGGACGCCGGCCCGTGCCCCGCGACCAGCGCGGCGGGCGCGGGATCCTGCTGGTCAATCTGATCGCCGACCTGGTGCGGGTGCACCGCGGCGACAGCGGGACGACCGTGCGCTGCTGGTTCGCCCGCTGACCGGCGGCCGACGGCTCAGGAGTGCAGCGTGTCCAGCGCCAGCGGCGCGATCCTGCCCTCCAGCATCGCGCCGAGCCCCTGCACCGCGCACACGTCCGGGCGCTCGGCGATGTGCACCGGCATGCCCGTCGCCTCCCGCAGCATCTGGTCCAGGCCCGGCAGCAGGGCGCTGCCGCCGACCATCATGATCCCCCGGTCGGCGAGGTCGGCGACCAGGTCGGGCGGGCAGGCCCGCAGCACCTTGCCGATGCCGTCGAGGATCGCGGTCAGCGGCGTCTGGATGGCGTTCCGGACGGCGGCGGTGTCGACCTGGACGGAGCGGGCCAGGCCGGTGGCGACGTCCCGGCCGTGGATCTCCGTGGACGCCGGGCCCTGCGGGGTGAGGCCGTTGCCTGACAGGGCCAGCTGCAACGGCCGCACCGACTGGCTGGGCAGCATCAGCTCGTGCTGGTGCCGCAGGTGCTGCACGATCGCCTGGTCCACGGCCTCGCCGCCCACCGGGATGCGCTCGGCGGTGACGATCGCCCCGAGCGACAGCACGGCCACCTGGGTGGCCGCCGCCCCGCACACCATGATCATCGTGGCCTCGGGCTGCTCGACGGGCAGTCCGCAGCCCACGGCCGCGGCGATGAGCGTGTCGACCAGCTCCACGCGGCGGGCTCCCAGGCCGACGAGCGTCTCGATCGCGGCGCGCTGGGCCAGCGGGTCGGCGTCGTGCGGGGTGCAGGCCGCCGCCCGCAGGATCGGCTTGCGGCGCAGCGCGCGGCGCATCTTGTCGCCGAGCAGGTGCCGCAGCATGCGCTGCGCCATCTCGATGTCGACGACGGTGCCGCCGGAGACCGGCCGGACCACCCGGATGTAGCCCGGTGTGCGGCCCGTCATCTTCTCCGCGAGTTCACCGACCGCGATCAGCGCGCCGGTGCGGGTGTTCACGGCGGCGGCGGACGGCTGGTCGACGACGAGACCGGCGCCCTTGACGTAGACGCGCGTGCGGGCCGCCCCGAGGTCGACGGCGAAGTGGCAGCGGCGCAACTGCTCCAGACTGGCGGTCATGGCAGGTCCTCCCGAGAGCACAGACCGTGGGGGGCCGCCAGGTGGCGGGCCTCGCAGACGTGGGGCCGCCGGGATGGCGGGCCTCTTTCGCATCGTGCGCGGCAGGGGGCCCGGCCGCCTTTCCTGGGGGGCCGGGCGGGGCGCCGCCGAACGGGGGGTTCGGCGTCCGCTCACAGGGACCGCGCGGCCTCCAGCAGGGGCGCCAGGGAGGTGACCGTGGACTCGCAGCCGGCCTCGCGCAGCAGCCGGTCGTTCGTGGTGTTCCGGGCGAGGCCGACGAAGCGCAGCCCGGCCCGCTGGGCGGCGGCCAGCTCGGCGACCGTGGAGCCGATCACCAGGCCCGTGGCGGCGGTCCCCTCGCAGGAGTCCAGGGCGCGCACCATGCAGTCCGGGTGCGGGGTGAGCAGCGCCAGGTCCCCGGCCCGCCCGTGGACGCCGGCCAGGGGCAGCGCCCCGTAGGGCCGCAGATAGCGGGGCACGGCCTCGGCGCAGGCGTCCGTGACGACACAGACGCGGCGGCCGGAGGCGTGCAGGGCGCGCACCAGCGCCGCGGAGTTGTGGGTCGCCGGGGCGTGCGGCACCGCCCGGAGTTCGAGTGCGTCCAGACGCTCCCGCAGCAGGGGCCCCAGCGGGTCCCGGGCGAAGGCCCGGAGCACGTCCAGAGGATGGGTGAACGTCTCCCGCACCGTGCCGGGCAGGGCGTGCCGCGGGTCTCGGTGCTCGTCGACCAGGGCGAGCAGGTCCGTCACGGCCTCGCGCGCGGCGCCGCCCGGGAACAGGCGGGCCAGCGGGCCGTCGAATCCGAGCAGGACCGTCTCGGTCTCGCGCAGCAGCCGCGGCAGCGGGCGCCGCACGGGCGCGGTGCCCGGCGGTCCGGGCAGGTCGGCGCCCTCCGGGCCCAGCAGCACCGACGCCGTCACCGACAGCCCGGGCACCGGCCAGCGGCGCAGCCCGGCGTTGACCGCGCGCTGGGCCGCACCCGCCCGGCGCGGCGGATGCCGGCGGGTGATCCGGGCCGCCTCCTCCAGCAGGTGGTCGAGCAGGGCCTCGGACACCCGGCCGACCTCGGCGCGCACGAAGGCGACCGGGTCCTCCACGTGCCAGGACAGCTCGACCGCGGCGGTGAAGGCGCTTTTGCCGGAACCGGGCAGGGAGACCTGGTGGTGGGCCTGGTGGGTGGTGAGGTCCACCTCGTAGTACGTCACGAGCCGCGGCGGCCGGTCGTCGTGCGGCCGGGCCGGGTCGAGGAGGGTCAGCGGGCCCTCGGGCCGGGTGTGCACGACGGCCGTGCGGCCCGGGACCGGTATGCCGAGCCGGCGCAGGTCACGGGTGATGAAGGGGCCCTGCACCAGGTCGCGGGCCTCGGGCTGCGGGGTCGTCTCGGGGGACAGCGGGCAGTGCCAGGCGACGGGCGGGGTGTCCGTGGCGCCGTCCCGGTAGAGCGGCTGGAAACGCTGGGGGCCCTGGGCCGCCGAGCTGGCGGCGAACTGCTCGTAGACGGCCGGGGAGACGATCACCTGGATCGCCGAGGGCCCACGCGGCGGCTGGGGAGGCGGGGTGGGCCGGTCCCAGAAGGTGACGGTCAGCGGCGGCGGGTCCACCAGCCCGGTGAGCACCTCGGGCAGACCGCGCAGGACCGCGACCAGGACGGGGAGGAGGTAGGTGCCGGGCCGGGTGTGGACGTCGTAGCCGTTGCCGCGGACGCGGACGTCGAACCGGTGGGGGGCGAGCGCGCCGCGCGAGAGCATCTCGTGCACCGCGTACTCGAGGGTGATGCGGGCCTCGGGGTGGCCGGTCAGGTCGTCGGCCTCGAAGAGGATCACCGGGGCCGAGGCCCCGGGCCGTGGATCCGCCCCGCCCAGCCGCCGCACGGTCTCCTCGCTGACCGTCGCGAACGCCGGGCCCCCCTCGCCCTCGCCGCCGCCCGTCTCGGCCCGGAAGTCCCCGGCGGCCAGGCCCGCGCGCTCGTCGATCAGCCCCCCGACCCGGTCGAGGAACTCCCGTGTCCGGCCGCGGGCCGTGCGGGGCAGGGAGCGCAGCAGCAACTCCCTTACGCCGGGCCGGAAGGCGTAGGAGCCGGGTGGGCCGGGGACGGAGGTGAGCATGCCGCTGAGGATCACCTCGGCCAGGTGCTGGGGGCGTGGGTCGCGCTCCAGGGTGCGCTGGACGAGGCGCATCACCGGCACCGAGGGGACCGCCAGCGCCAGGTGCCCGGCGAGCCGGAAGGCCTCCGGGGACGCGGTCGCGCGAAAGCGCAGGACCAGATCCTCGGGGGAGGAGGCGGCGAGGTCGGGGACGGGCTCGGCGGGGGGCGCGGGAGCGGGCGGCAGCCACGCCACCGCACCCGGTGTGCGGGCACCGCCCGGGTCCGCGAGCAGGGCCGCCCAGTGGGCCAGCCAGGGGGCGCCCGGCTCCAGGACCGGCAGCGGGAGGGCCGCCGGGCCGGGTGGCGGTGCGGCGTCGTACGGGGTGAACGCGAGGGTGGCGGAGGGGGCCGCCGTGGAGGGGGAGGTCAGCAGGCCGGGCTCGGCGGGCAGCGCCGTGGTGGCCCACAGGTGTTCGGGGAGGGGCTGGACCACGGCGAGCGGCATGCGGCGGGCCCAGTGCCGCAGGGTGCGGTACCAGCGCGCGCCCGCCTCGCCGGGACGCCACTGCGGGCCCATGCAGTCGCTGACGACGAGGGTGGCCGTGCGGCCGTCGTCGAGGGCGGGGACCTGGCGGGCCCGGCCGTCGGGCGTGGCCGGGTGCAGGGTGACCGCGCGGAAGATGCCCGACTGGGCGAGCGCCGTGTGCAGTTCGCTCACCAGGGGCCGCCAGACCGGCATGGTGGGGCCGGTGTCGTGCACGAGGTTCAGGCGCAGCCAGCGGTCGGGCGCTGGGCGCAGCACGGGGAACCACACGTCCGGGTGGGCGCCCAGCCGCGCGATCCGGTCGGCCGTGGCCCGTTCGTCGAGCAGGCGCAGCTGCGCGGAGGGCACCTTGCGCTGGAGCGGACGCAGGGCCCGCTGGAGCGCGAGGGGGTGGGGGAGCATCGGGGGCGCGGGGGCGAGCAGGGGCGAGCCGCCGCCGGAGTCGTGCCGCTGCTGGTCGGGGGAGCGCGGGGCGGGGAGGCGGAGGGGGACACGGCCGGAGGCGGCCGTGGTGGCCCGGGCCGGGGGTTCGGCGGTCCGCTGTGGGGCGGGGGCCCGCTCCCGCGGGGCGGGTGCGTCCCCTCCGGCAGCCGGGGCTTCGGACGCCGGGGGCGGGGCGGCCCCGTGCTCCCCCGGGGGCTGCTCCAGCCGAGCTGCCAGCCAGAGCAGTTCGGCGATCTCCCGGGGCGTCGGCGCGGCGCCCGCCGCCCCGAGCGCCGCCGCCAGCCGGGCGACCGGGGACGGCCCGGGACCGGCCTCAGAAGCCATCGCCGTCGGCCGTCGCGCTGAGGTAGGGCATCAACTGCTCGGCGAGGTCGTCGCGGGACTCGGCGTCCAGGCCCGCGACTCCGGTGAGGTAGAGGGCGTTCAGCAACTGGTCGGTGGCCAGTTCGCCGCCGGAGGCCCGCTCCAGGAAGCGGGTGATCAGGCGGTCCGCCTCACCGTCCGGCGTGTCGAGGTGGGCCCGGACGATGTGGGTGAGCTGGTCCCGGTCGGGGCGGCGCAGCTTCAGCCGGACACAGCGGCGCAGGAAGGCGGGCGGGAACTCGCGCTCGCCGTTGCTGGTCAGCACGACGAACGGAAAGGCCCGGCAGCGGACCCGGCCGCGCCGGACGGTGACCGGGGTGTCCGTGCCGTCGGCGAGGACCTCGGCCGCGCCGTCGGTGGAGTGCCGGGCCGCGCGGACCAGTTCCGGGATCTCGAACTGGCCTTCCTCCAGGACGTTCAGCAGGTCGTTCGGCAGGTCGAGGTCGCTCTTGTCGATCTCGTCGACGAGCAGCGCCCGGGGCCGCTCGTAGGGGAGCAGGGCCGTGCCGAGGGGGCCGAGACGCAGGTGGTCCTCGACCTCGCCGGACCTGTCCCGCCCCTCCCTGGCCGCGTACAGCCGGGACAGCGGGTCGTACTGGTAGAGGCCGTCGGCGAGCGAGCTGCGGCTGGTGATGTTCCAGCGCAGCACCGGGCCGAGCCGCAGTTCACGCGCCACCGCGTAGGCCAGGGAGGACTTGCCGGTGCCGGGCGGGCCGGTGACGAGCAGCGGGCGGCGCAGGCACAGCGCGGCGTTGACGAGCCGGACACTCTCCTCGGTGGCGACGTACGACTTCGCCCGGTGCACGCGGTCGGGGGAGACGGCCGTCGCGTCGTCGCCGTCGTGCGGCGGCGGCAGGGCGGGCCCGCCGTCGAAGGCACGCCAGGGCGGCGGGGCGGGCAGGTGGACGATGCCGTCGTGCGGCTCGTCGCGGCCGGTGTAGACGGACCAGTGCGGCATGGAAAGGGGTCTCCGCTCTCCGTTTTCGTGCGGGTGTCTCTCGGGTGTGTCGCGTGCGCGCGGGTCAGGCCACCGGCGACCTCGGGTGCGCGGCGGTGAGGGCGTGCGGGTCGGTGAAGAGCCGCGGGTCGTCCCAGAGCAGCTGGATGCCGCGGGCCCAGTGGTCCTCCTCCGCGTGCGCCTCCTCGCGCAACGCAAGGACCTGGCGCGGGAGTTCGGCGGGCGGCACGGCCAGGACACAGGCGTCGAGCGCGTCGAGGAACGCCTTGCCGGTGCAGCCGTCCGCCCCGGCGCACTCCTCCTGCCCGGAGCCGCAGCCGCCGCGCGACCACATGATCACCGGGGCCGGGGCGGCCAGCGAGACGTCGAAGTGGGGCCGGGTGCGCGAGGCGGCAGGGGCGGTGCCGAACCCGGCCAGGCAGGCGTCGCGCTGCCGCAGCCGCAACCGCAGCCGCCCGGGCTCCTCCGATGCGCCGCACTCCACCCGGTGCATCCGCGCGCCCGGCCAGGAGTCCAGGCGCTTCCACGCCCGGGTCAGCACATGCCGGGTGCTGGCCTTGCGGCGGGTGTGGTCGGTGACGACCAGCGGATAGACGCAGCCGAGCGGGGTGTCGTCGTCCGGGGCGCTCTCCCAGCGGTCGACCGGCCAGTCCAGCCAGTCCCTCGGCAGCGCGAACGCCACCAGCTCGTCCGCGCCGGGGGTCAGATAGCGGAACGCCGCCTCGATGCCGTCCCGCACGTAGGCGTGCAGCCGGTGCCGCTCGACCGTGCCGGAGTCCACCGGGTGCCGCCGCCCCTCGCTGTACGCGGACACCTCCACCCGGACCAGCCCGTCGCCCGCTCCGCTGTGTCCGAGCTCGACGAGGATCGGCGACCAGTCGGGCACCGACGGCTCCTCGGCCGGCGCGTGCAGCAGGGCGTGGAGCCGGTCGGCGAACCGGGCGACGGTCCGCGCGGCGCCCGGGCCGTCGAGTTCGCACAGCACGAACAGGGCCGCCGACCACAGCGAGTCGAACCCCTCCTCGGGCGGCGGGGGATCGAACGGGTCGGCCGCCGCCGTGTACAGCCGCACCGGGTCGCAGTCGACACCGGCGCGGGCCGCCTTCTCGACCAGGGCGCGCAGCCGGGCCCGGTCGGCGCCGGTGTGCTCGGAGGTGGGGACCAGACCCTCAAGGCCCGGCCAGTAGCGGGCCATGACCTGGGTGGGCATCATCCGGCCGGTGCGCACCTCCCGGCTGCCGGAGTCCGCCGTGACCATGCCGACGACCTCGCCGGTGTCGGCCAGGGTGACGGCGGCCCCGCTGAAACCCGGGGCCAGGGGCTGGCCGCCCTGGTGCCAGGACTCCAGCTGGAGCCACTCCCGTCGGATCAACTGGGGTGCGGTGACGCGGTATTCGGCGAGGGTGCCCTCGTCGAAGCCGTCAGGGAAGCCGTACACGACGAGTTTGCGGGCCGGTGTGCCGTGCGCCGCGTCGGCCGGGGCCAGGGCAGCCGGGGCGAACGGCATCTCCCGGTCCAGCTCCAGCACGGCCAGGTCACCGGGGTCGGTGACCGCGCCGTTCCAGCCGCCGTGGGCGACGACCCGGGCGGGGACCGGCGGGGTGCCGGGCCGCTCCGTGAAGGACACGACCAAATCCGCGCCGTCGCCCACGACATGGGCACACGTCAGCACGGTGTCCGGGGTGACCAGGAAACCCGCTCCGGTCACCCGGCCCCGTAACTCGATACGGGCGTGCCACTCGGCGCTGTTCATGAGGCGGAGCTCGCCCCAGGGGCGTCCGGGGACCAGGTCAGCTTGACCACCAGGTGGCCCTCGGCGGTGCCCTTGGCGATGAACGCGCCCGTCTCGGCGGCCAGTTTCACTCCGAACTCGATCTCCACGCCGTCGGGCCGCAGCGAGCCGTCCCGGAAGACGCGCAGCGCCGACTCGGCCGCAGCCCGCACCCCCTCCAGGGCGCCCTCGAAGGTGTGGGCCGCCCGGACCGCGCCCTCGCCGCGGGAGACCAGACGGGAACCGGACCGCTCCTCCACGGCCTCGACCGCCACCACCGCCCCGTCACCGGTTCTGAACTCGACCAACCCGTCCACGACACCCCCGTCGTCCGATTGCGCTGGGCGGCTCCATTGTGACGGAAGGTGCGAGTTCGGCGCAGGGGCATGCGCCCGGCTCACCCGCCGACCGTCCCCCGGATCACCCCCAGTTCCACCAGGTCCTGCGGGCGGATGCGGAGCTGGTCCGCCGTCGCCTCCACCTCGCGCGGCGGACGCTTGAGGATGGCCGCCGCGAGCTCCGGCGCGATCACCGAGAAGTAACTGTCGGGTGTGGCCCAGGTGTTGCCGGGCGCGGCCAGGGCCAGTGCGCCACCGGAGCCGCCTTCGCCGATGACCAGCGTGGTCACCGGGGTGCGGGCGCTCGCCACCGCGCCGAACAGGTCGGCGATCGCCGCGCCCGCGCCCTGCCGCTCCGCCTCCGCGTCGTTGGCGGCGCCCGGGGTGTCCACGAGGGTCAGCACCGGGATGCCGAGCCGGTCCGCGAGACGGATCAGCCGGGCGGCGGTGCGGTAGCCGGCCGGGCGGGTCGCGGTCCCGGTCTGCGCGGCGTAGGCGACCGTACGGCCCTCGTGCGTGCCGAAGCCGCACAGCATGCCCTCCGGGTCGGTGCCGCCGCAGCGGTCGCCGCTGATCGCGACCCGGTCGGTGAAGTAGGCGTCCAAGTAGGCCGCGGCGCGCGGCCGCTGTGGGGAGCGGGCCCGCCGGACGGCGTCCCAGCCCGTGGCGGGCAGCACCGCGGACTCGCCGAGCGGCCCGGGCGGCGGGGCGGGCGTGGCCGACGGGCAGGTCAGCAGCCGCAGCCACCGCCCGAGCGTCTCGCGCAGCTCCCCCGGCTCCACGACCGCGTCCGCCGATCCCGCCGCGACCTGCGCCTCCGCCGTGTACGCCGCCGGGTCCGCGTCCGCCGGGCGCACCCGGGAGCCGGCGAAACCCACCTGGGCGCCGGGCAGCGCGAGCACCACGTCGGCGCCCGCGCCCAGGGTGGCCCAGCCGCCCCCGGTGGTCGGGTCGCGCAGGACGGCGATCTGGGCGAGAGCGGCCTCCCGCGTGAGCGCCGACTGGCGTGCCACCCGCTGGAGTTGGGTCAGCGCGAGCATGCCCTCCTGCATCCGGCTGCCGCCCGTCGCCACCAGCGGCACCACCGGGAAGCGGCGGTCACGGGCATACGCGTACGCCGCCTCCAGCCGGTCGCCGGTGCGCTGCCCGAGCGAACCGCCGAGGAAACCGAACTCGAACGCGATCAGCACGGCCCGCGTTCCGCCGACGCGGGCGGTGCCGCACACCACGGACTCCTGCTCGCCGGTGCGTTCGGCGGCCCGGGCCCGGGAGTCGTCGTAGCCCGGCCACCCGAGCGGGCCGTCCGGGAGCGATCGCCGTTCGGGGGAGGGGAGTTCGGCGAAGGTGGCGTCGTCGGCGAGGGCGGTGACGATCTCACGGGCGGTCAGGCGCTCAACCATGGGCCAGTGCCCGCTTCATGATCTTGCCCATGTCGTTGCGGGGCAGCGCGTCGAGGTGGTGCACGACCCGGGGCCGCTTGTGCGGGGCCAGCCGCCGCGCCACATGGTCCGCCAGCTCCTCCAGCGGGGGCGGTGACTGGGGATCGGCCGGCACGATCCACGCCACGATCCGCTCGCCCAGATCGGCGTCCGGCTCCCCGGTGACGGCCGCCTCCCGAACCCCGGGGTGTTCCAGCAGCGCGTTCTCGATCTCACCGGCCCCGATCTTGTAACCGCCGCTCTTGATCAGGTCGGTGGCCTTGCGGCCGACGATCCGGACGTAGCCGTCGGGGTCGCGCACCGCCATGTCGCCGGTGCGGAAGAAGCCGTCGGCGGTGAAGGCGGCGGCGGTGGCGTCCGGCCGGTTGAGGTACCCGGTGAACAGGTTCGGACCGCGCACCTGGATCTCGCCAACCGTCTCCCCGTCGTACGCGGCGATCTCGGAACCGTCCTCCTCGACCAGCCGCAGCTCCACGCCCGGCAGCGGCACGCCCACCGTGCCCGGGCGGGCCTCGCCGTCGGCCCGGACGCTGGTGTTCATCAGCGTCTCCGTCATGCCGTACCGCTCGATCACCCGGCGTCCGGTCGCGGTCGCGATCCGGCCGTGGTCGTGCACGGGCAGCGCGGCCGAACCGGACACCAGCAGCCGCGCCCCGGTCAGCGCCTTCACCAGCTCCGGGTCGCTCGTCACGGCCTCCGCGATGCGGTGGTACATCGTCGGCACGCCGAATAGCATGGTCGCCCCGCCGTTCAGCTCGCGGGCCACGCCCTGGGTGCTGAAGCGGCCCAGGTGCCGGACGGACCCGCCGCCCCGCAGCGGGCCGAGGGTGCCCAGGACCAGCCCGTGCACATGGAACAGGGGCAGTCCGTGGACGAGGACGTCCTCGCCGGTCCACCGCCAGGCGTCGGCCAGGGCGTCGAGGGTGGCCGCGAGGGCCCGGCGCGGGATGACGGCGCCCTTGGGCGGGCCGGTGGTGCCCGAGGTGTAGACGATCAGGGCCGGATCCTCGTCCGCGGCACGCTCCCGGGGGGCCGGGCCGGTGGCGTGCACGTCGACGTCCACGCGGGTGAGGTCCCGCAGGGCCGCGGGGAGCCGGTCGTCGGGGGTCGTGAGCACCAGCTCGGGCGCGCTGTCGGCCAGGATGTGCCCGAGCTCCTTCTCCCCGGACTTCGGGTTGAGCGGCACGGCCGGCACACCGGCCAGCAGCGCGGCGACCACCGCCACGGCCGTCTCCATCGTGGGCGTCGCCCAGACGGCGACCCGGCCGGCCTCGCCGACCCGGCCCGTCAGGGCCCCGGCCGCCGCGGCGAGCTGAGCGTAGGTCAGGGAGCGCTCACCGAACCGGAGGGCGGGGCGGTCGGCCGGGTCGTCGGTCAGGGCCGGGAAGAGGGGGGTCACGCGTCACGTCTCCTTGGCTGCTGCGGGCGGTCGTCGTCGCTGGGCGGCGGGTGGTCGTCCCCGGCCGGGGACGACCACCCGCCACGATCCCTCCGTACACCATCGGCCGCCGAAAGAAACGCCCGCGGCCCAGGTCCGGGACGCTCACGGTGGGGCCGCCGCGGTTCGCGTGTGATCGGTTAGCCTGCGAACGGACATCGAGTCGATCGCCCGTACGAGGAGGGAGCCGCCGTGGCCGGCAGCCCGCGTATCGCCGTCGTGACCTACGACCCGCGCGGCGAGGAGCACAAGGACCGGGACCTGCCGGTGCTGGTGGAGGCGCTGCGGCGGGCCGGGGCCGACGCCGTGGCCGTGCACTGGGACGACCCCGCGGCCGACTGGGCCGGGTTCGATCTGGCCCTCATCCGCTCCACCTGGGACTACAGCTGGCGCGCCGAGGAGTTCACGGCGTGGGCCGAGCGGTGCGGGAAGGCGACGCGGCTCGCCAACCCGGCCGCTGTCGTGCGGTGGAACGCCGACAAGCGCTACCTCGGGCAGCTCGCCGCCGCCGGAGTGCCCACCGTGCCGACCCGGTACGTCGCACCCGGGGACCCCGTCGAGCTGCCCGCCGACCGCGAGTACGTCGTGAAGCCCGCCTCCGGGGCCGGTGCCCGGTACGCCGCCCGCTACCCCGCCGGGGAGCGCGACGCCGCCCTGCGGCAGGTCGAGCGGATGCACGCCGAGGGGTTCACCGTCATGGTGCAGCCCTACCTGAGCGGCATCGACACGTACGGCGAGCGGGCCCTGCAGTACTTCGGCGGGCGCCTGCTGCACGCCAGCGTCAAGGGCGCCGTCCTCGCGCCGGGCACGCCGTACGACGCCGACAAGGTCGCCCACCCCGACCTGCGCCGCTGGGAGCCGACCGCCGCCGAACTGGCCGTGGCCGAGCGGGCCCTGGCCGCCGTGCCCGTCGACGCCGGGCTGCTGTACGCACGCGTGGACCTCGCCACCGGCCCGGACGGGGAGCCGTGCGTGATGGAGCTGGAGCTGATCGAGCCGAACCTGTTCCTGGATCTGCACCCGGACTCCCTGCCGAGGGTCGTACGGGCGGTCCTGGCCGCCGCCGGCTGATCGCGCCGGGCGGGGACCGCCGCCGTCGGGCACGACCTCACGCGTCCCGGCCCTGGGCGCCGGTGACCGACACCCGCTGCACCAGCCCCCAGGTGAACTCCGCGACGGCCTCCCGCCGCACCCCCCGCCCGTCCGGCGCGGTGAACGCCAGGCCCCACCGGGTCGGGGCCGTGCCCTCCAGGGGGCGGGCCGGGGCGAAGGCACGGGCCGCCTCGTCGACCGTGCAGGACCAGGGGGTGAGGTCGTCCAGCGTGCGCAGCTCGGGGCCCTTCGCGCCCGGCGCGCGGACCAGCCACTCGTTCCACACCGCGCGGTTCGGGGCGGCCAGCACCTCGAAGCGCAAGGCGGGCCAGAGGGGAACGGGCCACAGCCAGGACTCGCAGTCGAGATCGCCGATCCGACGCGGCGTACGGGACTCGGGCTCGCCCAGCACCTGGCGGTACCGGGACAGGGGCGCGCGCGAGCGCGGGGAGCGGACCATCGCCTGCCAGCGCCGGTTCGCCTCGCGCATGTCCGCGATCGACACGCCCAGCTCATGGCGAGCGTCCTCCACCAGGCCGGGGTTGTGGTCGGCCATGCGGCGCAGCAGCACCAGCTGGAAGTCGAGCGGGGTGAAGGGGCTAGCGGGGCGCTTCTCGGAGGGCATGCGTCCCATCGTCGCCCACCCGGGTCCCGCCCGGGCGGCGGCCGTCGGGCAGGAACAGCACGGAGTTGACGTAGCGCGGGCCCCTGAGGGCGGGGGAGGGCAGCACCCGGCGGAGCAGACCGTGGGAGACGACGTAGGAGGCGTCCGCCTGGTGGCTCTCCAGGGGGAACCCGGACAGCGGCACCCAGGTGTCGCCGGGCAGCACCCAACCGTCGTAGCCCAGCAGGGCCAGGTACGTCACCACCGGCGCGATCGGCTGGATGCGGGACTCCAGCTCCACGAACAGCGCCGGCCGGTCACGGGCCAGCAGGCCCGTGGCCCCGCGCAGCACCGCGGGTTCGTTGCCGTCCACGTCGATCTTGATGAAGCCGACGTCACGCAGGCCCAGTTCGTCCAGCGTGACGCAGGGGACGTCCAGCGCCCGGCCGTGGATGTCGCGCCGCACCAGCGAGGACACGCCCCGGTCGCCGGAGTCGTCCGGCGGCAGCCACAGGCGGGCGATGCCCGGCCGGTCCGAGGCCGCCGCCCGGATCACGCGGACGTTCCCCGGCGCGGCGGCGGTCAGCAGCCGGGCCAGATGGGGCACCGGCTCGATCGTCACGACCTGCTCGGCGAGGCCCGCCAGGCGGTGCGTCCAGGGCCCGTACCAGCCGCCGACGTCCACCGCCGTACCGCAGCGGGGCGGGCACAGCTCGGCGAGACGGGCCAGCTCCGGTTCGAAACGGGGGTAGAGCGCCCGGGCCGTCGCGGCCACCAGCCGGGCGGGCAGGACGGGGGCGAGACGGGCTGCCAGGCTGGTCACGGCGCCATCCTCCTGAGGATCTCCTCGTGCCGGTCGTCCGGCACCTGCTCGCCCGAGGACGGCAGCAGCTGCGGAATGCCGTCGGTGATCGGGTAACGGCGGCGCAGGCGCGGGTTGTACAGCGCCTCCTCCTGTCCGTCCTCGTCGGCCAGCAGATGCAGCGGGCCCTTGTCGATCGGGCACGCCAGGATCTTCAGCAGCGGGTCGTCGGGCTTCATGGGGATGCCAGCTCCTTGGCGGGTGGGGAGGGTCGGGGAGTGGTGTCGTGCTTCGGCATGGCCAGCAGGACGGCCACCGCCAGGGCCGTGCCCGCCACCCGCAGCCCGAGCCGCAGCGGCTCGTCCGGCAGGGCCTCGCCGAAGGACAGCGTGCCGAGCACCGCCGTGAACAGACTGGTCACGGTCGTGCACACCGGCACGATCAGCGAGGCCCGGCAGCGCTGGAGCGCCGCCTGCGACATCACCAGCCCGAACACACCGGTGAACAGCAGCAGATACGGATACGGGGAGCTCAGCAGGTCCAGCGCGGCGCCGCCGATCCCGCCGGTCGTCAGACGGCCGGAGACGCCCTTGATGGCCAGTGAGCTGACGCCGTACAGCAGGCCCACCGCCACGCCGTACTCCACGCCGGTCGTCGGGCGCCGGTGCCGGTTGCGGGAGCGCCGCTCGGCGGAGGCGTACAGCCACACCCCGGCCGCCAGCGAGGGCACGCACACCAGCAGGATCAGCGGGTAGGGCGCGTCCTGGCCGACCGTGTCCCCGCCCTGCTGCAGCGACAGCACCACCATCAGCAGGGCCAGCAGGATCGCGCCCAGCGCGTACCGCTCCCGGCCGGAGGTCTCCTCGCCGAGCAGCCGCGCCGACAGCAGCACCAGCAGCACCAGGCCGGAGACGAAGATGCCCTGCGCGGCGGCGATCGGCAGAGTGCGGTAGACGACGAGCTGCGCGGCGAAACCGGCGGCCAGGGCGAGGGACCCGCCGATCCACAAGGGGCTGCCGAGGACGAGACGCAGCAGCCGCGCCGGCCGGCGGATCGTCACCTCGGGCAGGGAGCCGAGCGCCCGCTTCTCCAGCACGAAGCCCAGGCTGTACAGGGTGTTCGCCAGCAGCGCCGCGGCCACGCCCCACCACATGGGTCACGTCCTCCTGGCGTGCAGCAGCAGGATCGACGCGAGCTGCGGCCGGGCGCAGGCCAGCCGGTCCAGCGGACGCAGCGGGCGCGGCACGCTGTGGAAGGGCGCCCCTTCGAGGCGTTCCACCGTGAACCCGGACGCGGCGACGAACTCCCGCAGGGCGCGGGCGGTGTAGAGCCGCAGGTGCCCCACGACCTCGCGGCCGGGGCGGCCGTGGATGCCGCGCAGGCTGACCTCCGAGAACACCGGCTGCACCCCGGCCAGCAGCAGCCCGCGGTTGTACCAGGCGGCCAGGTTCGGCGTGGACAGCATCAGATGGCCGCCGGGCCGCAGCACGCGCCGGATCTCGTCGAGGGCCGCGTCCGGGTCGACGAGGTGCTCGATGACCTCGCTGAACAGCACGGCGTCGGCCGACCCGGTGGCGAACGGCAGGCCGCCGCCGGTGAGTTCGCCGCGCACCGCGTGCGGGATGCGGGTGCGGGCGCGGCGCAGGGCGTCCTGGGACCAGTCGACGCCGATGATCCGGTGGCCGGGCAGGAGCGGGGCGGCGGTGGCGGCGGCGGTGCCGTCCCCGCAGCCGATGTCGAGGATCGTCAGCGGGCTCGCGCCGGCCGGGCCGCTCAGGGCGCGGGCCAGCATGCGGGCCTGGCGGAGGCTGCGCGGGGTGCCGGAGGCGACCGGGACGGCCGGGTTCTCGTAGAAGTCGCGCAGGTCCCGGGGTGGGCGTCCGGTGGTGGCCGGCGTCGTCACGGGGTCACCTCCGTGGTGTGCAGGTAGTGCTCGAAGAGGTCGCGCAGATGGGCGCCGTCGCCATGGCTGAGCAGCGTCTTCGACCAGCGCAGGGCCAGGTGGAGACGGCCGGCTGTCGAGGCGGTGGTCACGGTCAGGCCGCGCGGCATCCGGGCCGGCGCCGAGAACCAGACCGCGTGCGCCCGGCCCGCCTCCTCACCGAAGTCCAGCGGGTAGGGGATGCGGCCGATGTTGCTGAGCAGGGTCGTCGACGTCCAGGGAGCGGCGGCCCGGCGCAGGGCCCGGGTGAGGGCGGCCCGGGCGGTGACCGGCGCCCAGGGCGCGGTCAGGAGGGCCGCGCCGTGCCCGAGCTGGGGGCGGGGCAGGGCCTTCAGGGCCCGGGTGCGCTCCGCGGTGCGCCGCAGCAGGGCCGGCATGTCGGTGACGTCCAGTTCCCGCGGCGCGTACGGGACTTCCACCAGGCGGGTGCCGTTGCCGATGGGCATCGTCGTGTCGCGGGGGCGGTCGTCCACCGGCATCGTGATGCGCAGGGGGCGGGGCCGGGCGCCGTGCTCCCGGTTCCAGTGGGCGATGGTCAGGGCCGTGGTGACCATGAGCTGGTCGTTGACGGTGTACGGGGAGCCCTTGGGGCGGTGCGGGAGGGGGAGTTCGGTGACGAGCAGGCCGTTGCCGGGGGAGGGCTCGGGGGTGCCGTGCGCCACCCGCGCGGGCGGTGCCCAGCCGGCCGGGGTGTCGGGGACGTCCTGCCGGGGTTCGGCGGGGCGGACCGGGGGCGCCGCCGGGGCGTTGTCCCGGCCCCCGTACAGCTCGGCGGCCGTGGCCAGGACGCGCAGGCAGGCCGGGCCGTCGAGGGCCGTGTGGTTGATGGTGAGCAGGAGGACCGAGTCCACCACCTCCAGCCGTATCGGCGGGGACACCGACAACGGCGGTGCGTCGGTGAGGGCCCGGGTCCTGGCGTCCCGCAGGGCCCGCGGACCCGGCGGGGCGAAGGTCACCACCTCCACGTCGGGCTCCGGCGTCAGCTCCCACTCGTACCGCCGCCGGTACCAGGGCCCCCGCGCCTCCCGCATCAGGATGCGCGGATGCCGGTGCAGCGCCTCCAGGAACGCCTTGCGCAGCCGCGCCCGGTCGAGGGGGCCCGGCAGGTGCACCTCGATGTGGACCGTCTCCGGTTCCGCCTCCTGGAGGCAGTGGCGGGACACCTCGTCCACCACCGGGAACGGTATGCGTGCGGGTGCCGTCATGCGGGCTTGCCCTTTCCGGTGTCCGTCCCCGGCAGCCGTAGCGTCGCCGCGCCGGACGGCGGCGGCTCCTCGCGCAGGCTCACCAGCCCCGCGAACAGGCCGATGAGTGCGAGCAGTTGGGCCAGGTGCCCGAACGCGCCCTCACCCGCGCCCACCGGTTCCCCCGCCCCGGACGCTGCGGCGACGCCCGCACCGGCCAGGGCGGCGAAGGCGATCGGCACCAGCAGGGCGTGCCGTCGCGCGGCCAGCAGCGCCAGCGCCGGGACCAGCAGCGCGAACCAGCCCGCGATCACCACGCCGGCCAGCGTCAGCGCCACCGTGCCGAGCCACAGGCCGGGCAGCGGCGGGGCGGGCTGGGCCGCGTCCGGGTTGGGGGCGCGGCGCCGCCACAGCGCCAGGCCCAGCAGGACCGCGATGCCGGCGCCGCTGCCGATCAGTGCGGCGTCGTAGGTCGTGGCCGGCTCGTAGGACAGCTCGACCTCGCCACCCGCCCCGGCCGGGACCCGCCAGCCCTGCTGCCAGCCGTCCAGCCGTACCGGGGTCAGCTCCTTGCCGTTCAGCGTGGCCCGCCAGCCGTCGTTGAAGTTCTCGTAGGTCGTCAGGTACGAGGCCGCGCCGGAGCCGACCGTCGCCGCGCGCCGGTCGCCCAGCCAGTCCCGGATCCTCAGGTCCCGTCCGGCCGCCGCGGCCTCGGGGACCGTGCCCCGGGTCAGGGTCACCTCCGTCAGCGCGAGCGGGCCGGCGTCCCCCGCCTCCAGCCGGTGGTCGCCCGCGGGGAGCCGCACCTCGGTGTCGTCCCGGCCCTCCTGACAGAGCGTCACCCGCACGCCCCGCCGCTCCACCAGGTCCCGCACGGTGCCCTTGGCGCTCGTCCGGTACAGCTCACCGTCCAGCGCCACGTCCGGCCCCTTTCCGCACGGCAGGGAGAACGTCCGGGTGCCGTCCGGCTGCGGGGTGCGGTACTGGTCGAGGGAGGGGAGGTACGCCTCCGTGAGGCCCACCGGCAGGCGCAGGTCCTCGTCGGCGACCGGGTTGTGCAGGGTCAGCCGGGCCGTGTCGGTGATCGTGATGTCGAGCCGGTCGGTGGTGATCGGCGGGAAGCGGACCCAGCCGTTGTCGTCGACGGCGGCGATGGCCGCGCCGTCCGGGGAGCTGATGTGCACCTCGGAGGCCCGGGCGGACAGGCCGCCCGCGGGGGCGAGGACCAGTTCGCCGACCGGCTGCTTGCCCTGCCAGCGCAGGTGGATCGTCGGCCGGTCGCCCGCGATCCACGCCGTGGTCAGGTCGCCGTCGGTGAGGTTGCGTGCCGCCAGGCCCGCACCCAGGCCCGCCGTGGAGTCGGCGGTGGCGACGATCCGGGACTGCTGTTCGGGCGCGACCTCGTAGAGCAGCTCGTCGAGTTCCGCGCCCGGCAGGGGCACCGCGCTCGCCTTCACCTCGTACGTCCCGGCGGCCGGGGTCGTGAAGCGGCGGTGCAGGCCGGCCTCGGTGCCGGTCGCTGACAGGCCGGTCGGGTCGGAGGCGCGGTGCAGGGAGACCACGGTCGCGGCCGGAGCGGTGTCCCCCGCGTCCGCCGGGAGCCGCAGCAGCCGCGTCACCCGCACGTCCGGCAGGTCGATCTCGGAGAAGCCCGCGCCGGTCAGACCGGCCCGGCGCGCCACGGAGTCCACGATCGTCAGCTTCATCCAGTCCGTCGCCCCCGCGGGCGCCTTGACGCGCTGGGTCGTGCCGTTCGGCTGGAGGAAACTGGTCCGCGAGCCCTTCTCGGTCTCCACCCGCACCTTCGTGGCGGCCGCCCGCACGCTCTCCTGCGGCAGCGGCGTGACCTCGAAGGAGGACGGCATGGCGAAGGAACGGGTGAAGCCGATGCGCAGCCACTGCCCGTCCGGGGTGTCCGGCGCGCCCTCCGCCCAGGCGGTGTCCGGGTTGCCGTCGAAGGCGTTCACCGGGTCGTACTGCGGGAGGTGGAACAGCCAGTTGCCGTACGAGGACGCCGACACCGACCGGGCGCCGCGCAGTTCGGCCACCGTCTGGTGACCGGCGCCCTCGGTGGGCAGGATCTGGCGCGGCTTCTCGCCCGGGTCCTGCAAGGCGTCCGGCGCGTTGCGCTCGTCGCGCGTGTACGTGTACGAGGTGCCGGAGTTGACCAGCCCGAACCGGGTGTCGGCCCGCCGCAGCCCGTCACCCACCACCTGCACGGCCGGAGTGCCGAGTCCGGGGTGGTTGTCGCCGGTCAGGACGGTCGCCCGGCCCCGCAGCCGCTCCGCCAGCGGCAGCAGCGCCTCCGGCCCGCCGGACACCACGGCGGTGTCGGCGACCGGGGCGAGACCGGCCTGCCCGGGCCGGATCACGTCGTCCCCCGTCGGCCGGTAGATCTCCACGGCCCGCTGCCGCGGGTACAGACCCTCCACCTGGAGGGGCGCGTCCTGCGCGATCCGGCCGCCGGTCATCACCGGCCCGAGGCCCGTCACCCGCTCGTACCCCGACTGTTCCAGGGTGCGCTTGACGGTCGTGGTGGGCACGTAGCCGATCTGGTCGGGATCGAGGTCGTTGCGCACGACCACGTAGTAGAGCCCGGCCCGGCTCAAGTAGTCGGCCAGTCCCGGCACATGGGCGCCGGACATCAGGGCCTGCTCGACGGCGTCCATCGCGCGCCGGTTGCCGGGCGTGCCGAACGGCACGTAGTCGCGCTGCGCCCACCGCGACTCGGCGAGCACGTCGAGCGGCTGGTCGACGGGCGAGCCCCAGGTGTAGACGCCGTGCGCGGTCGCCGGGACGACCAGGGCACGGGAGTCGGGGGAGTACTTCTCCAGCCAGTCGGCCGTGGCCTGCCAGTAGGCGGGGAGCTTCTGGAACGAACCCGGGTTGAGGATCGAGCCGTTGAGGTACGGCCACAGCAGGCCGGGCACGATCAGCACCGCGGCGACCAGCGGGGCGAAGCGCCGGCCGCGCACCCGCCGGGCCCCGCGCGGCTCGGCGGCCACCCCCACCAGATGCGCCAGGCCCAGGGTGAGCGCCAGCGCCAGGCCCGTCTGGAACTTGTAGATGTTGCGGAACGGCGACAGCCACCCGTCCAGCCAGCCCTGCACGACCCCGTGGAACGGCGCCCCGAACGCCCCGCCGTACCCGGCGAGCAGCACCAGCGCCGTCACGAGCACCGTCAGCACCAGCCACCGCCGCTCGGGCACGTCCCGCCGGGCGAGGCCGGCGAGTCCGAGTCCGGCCGCCAGCGCCGAGCACACGATCACGACGACGGAGGAGGCCACGCTCCAGCCGGCCGGCAGCCAGGCGTCACCGAGGTGCAGATAGGCGACCCAGTTCCCGGCGCCGCGCAGCGCCTCGGTCGCCGACATGGTGTCCGTGGTGGTGCGCGCGGTCTCTATGTAGGGGAGGAAGTTCTCGCCGTAGACACCGAGCAGCAGCAGCGGCACCCACCACCAGGCCGTCACCACGATCACGGCGGGAGCCCACCAGGCGATCAGCTTGCGCTGCCGGGGCCCGGGCGGCCGGGACAGCAGGTACAGCCCCACCGGCAGCAGGGAGGCGAGGGTCGCCGAGGCGTTCACCCCGCCCATGAACGGCACGAGCAGCGCCGACCGCAGGGCCGCGACCCGGGCGGTGTACCGCTCGTTCGTCAGCGGCAGCAGCACCCACGGCAGGAACGCGCCGGGCAGCGCCGCGGCCGACGTCGACCCGATGACGGTCGTGAACAGCGGCCACAGCGCGTACGCCACCGCACCGAGCAGCCGGGACGCCCCGCTGCCCACCCGCAGCCGCTCGGCCAGCCGCAGCGCCCCCCAGAAGGCGACGGACACGATCAGCGACAGCCACAGCCGCTCCGCCAGCCACACCGGCAGCCGCAGCAGGTCGCACAGCCAGTAGAACGGCAGCATCGGCCACAGATAGCCGACGTACTGGTCCTGGATCCCGCCGAACCCGGCCCGGTCGTGCCACAACTGGCCGAGGTCCGCGAGGAACTGCCCCGGGTCGACCGTGACGCCGAGCTTGGTGTCGAAGGTCTGCCGCCCCGGCCGCACCGCCAGGAACAGCACGAACACCACGGCCCAGAATCCCAGCAGCCAGCGCCGCGACCGCGGGCCGTCGGGCGGGCCCGGGGTGGTCGCGGTGGGGACGGCTGCCGGGGGAGGAGCCTGGACCGTGGTCGTCATGGGGGACACCGCCGCAGGATGAGGAGGAGGTTCCAGGTGGCGAACTCACGGATGCCGGGCACCTTGACGACGGTCTCCGCGAGGAACGGCCAGTAGCGGGAGCGCGCCGAGACGACCGTGACGTCGTCCCGGGCGCGCACCTGCCGCAGGGTGGGGCCGATGTGCACGGCGAAGAGGTTCTCGCCGAGGGTGTGCTTGGCGGGCCTTCCGGTCCGCCGCCGGTAGCGGGCCCGGGCCCGCTCGGCGCCGAACCAGTGCCACGGAGCCCACTCGTGCCCGCCCCACGGGGACAGCCAGTTGGTGAACGACACGTAGATCAGCCCGCCGGGCCGCGTCACCCGGGCCAGCTCACTGAGGAACGTCTCGGGGTCCGCCACGTGCTCCAGCACGTTGGAGGAGAAGGTGACGTCCGCGACGCCGTCGCGCAGGGGCAGCAGGTACCCGTCGGCGACGACGGCCGCGTCGGGCGGGTTCCCGCCGAGTTCGGCCGGGTCGGGCTCGAAGAGGAACGCGTGCGCCCCGCGCCGCCGGAACTCCCGGGTGAAGTACCCGCTGCCGCCCCCGACATCGAGGACGGTACGCCCGGCGACGGGCCCGTCGCAGGCCTCGACCTGATCGACGGCGTCCCGGGCCAGCAGCGCGTAGCAGGCTTCGGGATCGTCCTGCTCGTGGAGGAAGGCACGGAAGAGGGCGACCGAGCGCCGCGGCGACGGGTCCTTCCAGGCCGGGCGGACGGACGTGCCGTCCCGGGGGCGGCTGCGCAGGGACGGTGTCACGGGGCCCAGCCCTTCACCGCCTCCGCGGCGACCGCCCTGAACTGCCGGACCGTACGGTCCCACCGGAACCGCGCCGCCCGTTCCCGGGCCGCCTTGCCCATCAGCTCGCGCTGCCGCCCGGACAGGGCCAGCGTGCACCACGCCGCGGCGAACGAGGACTCGCCGCGGGCGAGGACGCCGGTCTCACCGTCCACCACCGAGTCCTTGAGGCCCGGCACGTCGAACGCCACACTCGGTGTCTCCCGGGCCGCGGCCTCCGTCACGACCAGACCCCAGCCCTCCACGGCGGAAGGGTGCAGCAACAGCCAGGCGGCGCACAGCAGCCGGTGCTTCTCGGCCTCCGTGACGTACCCGGTGAACTCCACGCCGGGACCGGCGAGCCGTTCGAGCCGTTCGCGCTCGGGCCCGTCACCGACGATCACCAGCCGGCCGCCGGTCACGGGGCGGACCCGCTCCCACAGCCGCAGCAGCAGATCGATCCGCTTGTACTCGACCAGCCGCCCGACGGCGACGAACAGCGGCTCGGCCGAGCGGTCGGCCCTCGGGCCGGGCTCCTCGACCCCGTTGTGCACGACTCTGATCCGGTCCCGTTCGACTCCGATCGCGCGCAGCGCCTGGGCGGTCGAGGAGGACACGGCGACGAGCAGGTTCTGCTGCTGCGCCCCGGTCAGCGCCCAGTGTTCGAGCCTTCGGCCGATCCGCGCGGCCGGTGCCAGCGGCCCGCCGAAGCGCATCTTCCACAGGTCCGTGTGGACGTGGTTGACCAGGGTCAGCGTGGGCCCCCGGTGCCACAGCGGCGCCAGGTACGGCATGCCGTTGCACACCTCCACCAGCAGATCGCAGTCGCCGACCCGGCGGGCGAAGGCCGACCGGGCGCGCAGATAGTGCCCGTAGGGGCCACCCGCCGACACGACCCGGTAGTCGCGCAAGGACGCGGGTCCCCCGCACAGCAGGGTCACCTGGTGGCCCAGGCGGGTCAGGCCGTCGGCGAGCTTGTCGACCAGCAGCTCGGAGCCGCCGGCGGAGGGGTTGTCCAGATCACGGTGGGCGAGGAAGACGATCCGGCGCGGAGGTGGGGGGAGCGCCGGAAGGTGCTGCGGCGCGCTGGGGGACGCGGGGCGGTGGGGGTGCCCCCGCTCGAGCGCAGCCGAGAGTGGGGGAGTGGACGGTACGTGCTGGGGCATGGGTGCTCCAACTCGTCTCGGGGTGCGGAACTCAGTGGGGGGGGGGGAAGACGTGGGGGCGGGGTCGTCACGGGCGGATGGCCCATGGGGAGCTCGGGCTCTTCCTGGGAGGGGAGTGTGGACGGGGAGTGCTCGGGTGGGGTTGGACAGTTTTCGCCCGGACGTTCGCCACGGCTACTCACCGGCGTGACAATTTCGGGCTTTGTTGGACCTGACGTCACATCACATCGTGAGAGCGGGCTGGGGCGTACCGGATGTATCGGACGGAACGGGGTTCTCCGGCTCCTTCCGCCCGCGCGCCAGGAGAACACCCCCCGCCGCCGCGAGCAGGAGACCGCCCACCGCGGCCCCGATCGGCAACGTCGTACCCACCAAGCGCAGTTGACCGCTGTCCCGTTTCGCCTGCCGCACGGCCTCCTTCTGGGTCGCGGTCGTGAACGAGACCTTCCGGCTGTCCAGCAGCACCGCCGCGTCCTTGGTCCCGCCCGGCGCCCGCAGGGTCCGCCGCGGGCCGGTCTGCGCGTAGATCACACGCCCCGTCGCCTGGTCCACGACCAGCTCGAAACCGTGGTTGGCGTACCACTCCTCGGCCAGCACCTGCGGCCGGTCCGGCCGGTCGACGAGGCTGCCGGGCACCATGCGCGTGCCGGTCCGGGTCGGCGGCACCGAGCCGGTGAACCTGTAGCCGGTGTAGCCCTGGATCTTCGCGGTGCCCCGGTAGCGCAGCACGACCGTGTCGCCGAGGGTGTTGTCCCACCACTGGTAGGAGCGTTTTTCCACGTCGAAGGGGAACTTCAGATACGCCTCGCCCTCGATGTACGGCTTCTCCCCGCAGCAGTGCACCGGCCGCGTGGTCCGGCGGTCCATCACCCAGCGGTGCGGCACGAAGTCCAGCGCGTCGTGCGGGTCGGCGGCCGGCAGCGACTTGTCGGTGTCGACCGTGGTCGTCACGTCCCAGACGGCGGTGCCGCTGCGTTCGCTGTCCTCGACGTCGCCCCGCACCCGCTGGGTCACGGTGATCTTCCGGTCGGGCACCGTCTCGATCCGGTCAGTGTCGAAGACGCTGCCCCGGCCGGTGTAGACGGCGGTGGTGTCGATGTCGATCGGGTTGACCGCGGCACGCGGCTCCACGTACCAGGCGAGCAGGGGCGCCAGCACCAGCAGGAACGTGCCGAGACCCAGCAGGACCAGGGAAAAGGGGGAGGTTGTACGGCGCATCCGGGCACTCCAGTGGCTTGGGACGGCTCGACGTACGACAGGACCGGCACGGCGGGGGAAACGGCGCGTGCGGTCGGGCCGGGAACCGTAGGCCGCTCTTGACGGGGTGTCAATGCTTGTCGACACTGGGGCGCGACAGGCAGGGACGGGGTGCCGGGGTGGGGCAACCTCCGGACCATCTCCGGACGCATCCGGACAGAGAGGCTGACCCTGCGATGTCCAGACTGCTCGCCGCCGCGCTGACCGTCGCGCTCGCCGCCGCCCTCGCCGTGGGCGCCGCGCTGGGCGTGGTCGCGCTGCTCGAAGCCACCCCCGACCAGCCGAACACGCCCCTGATCACCTACGAGCAGGCCGGTCAGGGGAGTTGACGGATGACGGCCGCCCGCACCGGAACCGTCACCGCCCGCTCGGCCTGGCACGACGTACCGCGCTTCCAGGTGCGCCGGTTCGCCGCCATCGCCATGGCCGAGGCGCCCGAGCTCGCCGAGGAGATCCTCCGCGAGATCCAGCGGGAGTATCCGCACCTGCCCGTGGTCCTCGACGACTCCGGCGAGCCGATGGCCCTGGTCGGCATCCGCCGTGCCATCGAGGTGTTCGTGCAGCACCTGGAGCACTCGGAGGGCCGCCCGACCGTCCCGCCCGGCGTCTTCCAGGACTTCGGCCGGGGCGAGGGGCTGAACGGCCGCTCGCTCGACTCGCTCCAGGCCATCTACCGCATGGGCGTCCGCCTGGCCTGGCGCCGCTTCGCCGACATCGGCCAGCGCGTGGAGATCCCGCCCCCGGCCATGTACGAACTCGTCGACGCGGGCTACGAATACCTCGACGGCCTGGTCGACCAGTCGGTACGCGGCTACGCCGAGGCCGCGGCCCGCCAGGCAGGCGAACGCCTGCGCCTGCAACGCCGCCTCATGGAGCTGCTCCTGGCCGAGCACCACCGGGGCGACCCCGCCGAGGCCCTGACCGAGCGCGCCGCCCGCATCGGCTGGCCCTTACCGGCGAAGGTCGCGGTCGGTGTCCTTCTCCGCCCGGCCCGCGAGGCCATGGCCCCCGCCGTCGGCCAAGGCGTCCTGCTCGACATGGAGTACGAGCAACCCCGCATGGTGGTGCCCGAGCCGGACGCGGCGGGCCGCTCCGAGCTCATGCACCGGGCCCTGACCGGCTGGTCCGGCGCGATCGGCCCGCCGGTCCCGCTCACCGACGCCGCGAAGTCCCTGCGCTGGGCGGAGGCGGCGGTCCGCCTGATGGAGCGCGGTCTCCTCCCCGCCGGCGAGGTCCTCTACTGCACCGAACACACCGAGGCCCTGGTCCTCCTCCAGCCCGAGGAACTCATCGACGACCTGGCCCTGAGGTGCCTGGCCCCCCTGACCCACTGCGGCCCCACCCACGGCCGCCGCCTCGCCGAAACCCTCCTGGCCTGGCTGGAGACCCGCGGCGGCGCCCCGGAGGTGGCCACCCGCCTCGGCGTCCATCCCCAGACGGTCCGCTACCGCCTGCGCCAGATCCGCGAACTGTGGGGCGACGAGATCGACGACCCCGACCGCCGCTTCGAACTGGAACTGGTCCTGCGGGCGCAGCGGCTGCGCGGGGAGCTGGGAGGGAGGCGGGGGCGGCGGTGAGCCGGGCGGCACGCCCGCCGGCGAACACCGCCGCCCCGCGTCACACCGCTGCCCGCTCCTTGGCCGCCGCGCGCCCGGGGGCCGGAGCGTCCAGGTGGGCCACGACCGAGGTGTGGAACCGGTGCACGGCCTCGTCGACGCTGCGGATGAAACCGGACTCGGCGCTGCCGCGGCCGCTGCCCATGCTCTTGAAGAGGGACAGGCGGAATCCGGTGATACGGGTGGAGCCGTCCTTCGGGAGCAGGTCGGCCGGTTCGGGGCGCAGCCGCTCCAGCGTGCCGCGCGGGCCGCCCGCCTCACCCTCGACCAGGGTCTCGACGTGCAGGTCGGCCGGTGCCTCGGCGAGACGCCGGACCAGGCGCTTGGCCCAGGTCAGGGGATAGCCCTGCTCGGGCGCCGGGATCTCCACCGACGTGCGCAGCCTGGCGGTCCGCAGGTCGGCGCCGATGGTGAGCAGGCCGGGCGCCCCCTCGACACGCAACTCCGCCTGGAGCCGGCCTTCCTGGCACAGCTGGTCGGCCAGCCGGGCGCGGCGGGCCCCGGGGTCGGTGCCGCGCCGGGTGCGCTGGGCGGGCAGCACCTTCTGCCCGAGCTCACCCCCGAGCCGCAGGCACACCTGCCGGATGAGCCGCTCCCAGCTCTCCACGACCTCCAGGGCGCGCGGGTCGCCCTGGCAGAGCGTCTCGTCGTTGATGCCGTTGCGTACGGGCACCCAGGCCGCGCCCATGTTCTGGAAGCCGTGGCAGCCGGAGTTGTCGTGCTGGAGGTAGTGCAGCAGGTCCTGGAGCAGCCAGGTGCGCGCCGCGTTGCCGACGCCCTCGTGCCGGATCAGCATCTGGGCCTGGTGGGCCACTTCCGCCCAGGACAGGTGCCACAGCGCCACCTGGTGCTTGCGCCGCCGGTCGATCTTCACGTCGACCAGGGGGCTGCCCTCCAGCGCGACATCGTTCGACAGGGTGATCACGGCCTCGTAGCCACGCCGGGCCGCGATGTCCATGTAGGCCTGCACCTGGTCGGACTTCAGGGGATTGCCGTTGGTCTTGGTCTCGACGAGCGCCGTCCACAGCTTGCCGGCGCGCTCCACGCGGATCACCCCGTCCGGGCGCCGGGGCGTGTCCCCGTGCGGCAGGGAGACCTCGGTGAACGTCTCCATACGGCCGGACGGCGCGCCGAAGGGGGCGGTGAGGCGTCTGCCGAAGCGGGGCACCTGGGCCATCACCGACAGCAGCACCGACGTGGCCCGCGTCTCCCGGTCCCGGTCGTTCTTCAGCGCCGACACCGGAAACAGCCGGGCCTGCCTCCAGGACTCGTTCTCGGCCAGGCTCCTCACCGGCGGCCTGGGCGGTGTGACCTTCTTCTTCGCGGTCCGGGGCCGGGCGGCCCGCTTCCTGGGCCCGGCCTCCTCCTCGGCCGCCGGGCGCGGTGCCGGTACCGCCTGGAGCGTCGCCTGCGCCGGGGCGTCCGCAGCGCCCGGGGCGTCCGGGGCGTCCGGGGCGTCCGGGGCGCCGAGGGCGGGCTCCTGTGCCGCCTCCGTCCCGGGCTCCGCCTCGTCGTCCTCGATGTCGACGCCGAAGTCGGTGGCCAGCCCCGCCAGTCCGCTCTCGTATCCCTGACCGACGGCCCGGAACTTCCACTCCTCGCCCCGCCGGTACAGCTCACCGAAGATGATCGCGCTCACCTGGCCGGCGTCCTCGATGACGAACCGGAGGAGGCTCTCGCCGCCCGCGTCGGCCAGCGTCACCTTCAGGTCGTCCAGTTCGCCGAAGCGCGCCCCCTCGTAGCGGCTCGCGGCCACCACGATCCGCTCCACCTCGGCAGGGACGGCGGTCAGGTCGAAACTGATCCGGTCCTCGCTGCCGTCCCCGGTGGGCTCCTTGCCCAGCAGCTGCACGCTGC
Organism: Streptomyces sp. NPDC043685; assembly: GCF_056436585.1. Taxonomy (NCBI): domain Bacteria; kingdom Bacillati; phylum Actinomycetota; class Actinomycetes; order Kitasatosporales; family Streptomycetaceae; genus Streptomyces; species Streptomyces sp. NPDC043685. The sequence continues at coordinate 690,606 of NZ_JBWKCH010000002.1, forward strand.
CGTCGGCCGCCACCGGGTTGTTGTAGAAGTAGAAGTCGGCGTCGCTGCGGACCTTGCCGCGTCCGTCCAGCAGCAGGACGGACACGTCGGCGTCGCCCTCCCCGGTCGGGCTGGACCAGCCCAGGCTGACGATCGCGGAGCCGACGTTCTCGCTCAGGTCCGTCAAGGACACGTTCGCGCCCATGGTCATGTCACGCACAGCATTTCCCCCCACCCCGCGACACCTGTGACGTGTCGCACATCGGGCACTTTAATGTGCACACCACGCGGAGGGGGGCCGCTCGCGGGTTTCCGGTCGCGGGGCCCCCGCCCATTGCCCGGGCATACCTCTATGGCTAGCCTGTGTTCGTCATGCCGATCGCCTGTTGAAATCTCGAACACAGGCGCCTGAGACGTAATAGGGAGGGGGCCGGTCGTGGGACGCCTCGTACCAGCCGTGACCCGGGCTCTCGACATTCTCGAGCTCTTTCTCGACGGGGACGGGACGCTTTCCGCCCCCGACATCGTGCGCAAGCTCCAGCTGCCGCGCACCACCGTGCACGAACTGGTGACGACGCTCGCCGCCCGGAAGTACATCGTCCCGATGCCCGGCCAGCCCGGACGCTACCGGCTCGGTGTGCGCCCGTACCAGCTCGGCGCCCGCTACGCCGAGCAGCTCGACCTCGCGGCCGAGGGACAGCAGGTCGCCCGGTCCGTCGCCGAGACCTGCGACGAGACCGTGCACGTGGCGATCCTGGAGGACACGGACGTCATCTACATCGCCAAGGTCGACTCCACCCACGCCGTGCGGATGGTGTCGGCGGCCGGCCGCAGGCTGCCCGCCCACTGCACCTCCGTCGGCAAGATGCTGCTGGCCTCCCTTCCCGAGCCGGAGCTCGCCGCCCGCATCCCGGACGACGCCGAGCTGATCGGCATGACCCCCAACAGCATCACCGACCCGGGCGCTCTGCGCGAGGCCCTGGCCGAGATCCGTGAGCGGGGCCTCGCCGTGGAGAACCGCGAGTCCAACCCGGACGTGTCCTGCGTGGCCGCGCCGGTGCGCGACCGCACCGGGCAGGTCGTCGCCGCCCTGTCGATCTCCGTGCCCATGATCCGCTGGAGCGAGGAGCGCCGCGCCGAGCTGGAACAGCTCGCCGCCAAGGGCGCCGCCGAGCTGTCCGAGCACCTCGGGCACCGGAGCCTGGCATGACGACGCCGTACCAGGTCGCGGTGCGGGCCGAGGCCGAGCTCGGTGAGGGGCCCACCTGGGACGCGGCGGCCGGCCGGCTGCTGTGGATCGACATCCTCGGCTCCCGTCTGCACACCTACGACCCGGCCACCGGGCGGCGCACCGTCCGCCGCACGGAACAGCACATCGGCGCCGTCAAGCCGCGCGCCGGCGGCGGACTCGTGCTGAACCTGCGGGACGGCATCGGCCTCCTCGACCCGGACGGCGGCTTCGGCTGGCTGCACCACGAGCCGGTCCCCGGCCGCCGCGCCAACGACGCCGCCGTCGCGCCCGACGGCACGCTCTGGGCGGGCACGATGCGCTACGACGAGGCGCCGGGCGGCGGCACGCTGTCCCGCGTCACCGGCGACGGCAGGGCCGAGGTCGTGCTCGACGACGTGGCCGTCAGCAACGGCACGGGGTGGAGCCCCGACGGGCGGCTGATGTACTACATCGACTCCCCGACCCGGCGGATCGACGTCTTCGACCACGCGGACGGCCGGATCTCCGGGCGGCGGACCCTCGCCGTGATCGAGGAGGGCGCGGGCTTCCCGGACGGGCTGACCGTGGACGCCGAGGGCTGCGTGTGGGTTGCCCTGTGGCAGGGCTCGGCGGTGCGGCGGTACACCCCCGACGGCGAGCTGGACCGGGTGATCGAGCTGCCGGTGCCGCTGGTGACGGCCTGCGCGTTCGGCGGGCCCGGCCTGACCGACCTGTACATCACCACCGCCCGCGTGGGCCTGACCGAGCCACCCGCGCTGGCGGGTTCGCTGTTCGTGGTGCCCGGGGCGGGCAAGGGGCTGGCGCAGCTCCCCTTCGCGGGCTAGGTGTATCGATCGAGCCCGGCCGCCTTGCGCTCCCCGGCCGTCAGGGGCGGCCCGGACAGCCCTGGCTTCAGCGGACCGGCCGCCGCCGCCAGGGCCACCGACGGCGTCAGCAGCACCCCGGCCCCCCGCTCCAGCGACGTCACATCCGTCACCCGGCGCGCGATACGGCCATTGCCCGTCGCCGTGTACATCAGCCGGTCCACGTACGCGGTCACGAGGCGGTCCCGCAGGGTCGGGCCCTGCTCCGTCGCGTCGGGGTAGAACACGTCCTGCCCGATGGCCAGTTCCCAGGCCGCGCCGACCGGGCGGGAGACGGCCTTCTGGATCCGCCGGGACAGCCCCGGCGAGGACCAGCCGTGCCGGCGTACCGTCTCGCGCAGCAGCAGGGCGCTCTGCGCGGCGACGGCGAGGCCGTGCCCGTAGACCGGGTTGAACGCGGCGAGCGCGTCGCCGACGACGGTGAAGCCGCGAGGCCAGGCCGGCAGGCGTTCGTAGAAGTGCCGACGGTTGACGGTCGTGCGGGTGAAGGACACGTCCGAAAGCGGCTCGGCCTGTTCGAGCAGGTCGCCGATGAGCGGGTGCCGCAGGTCCTCACGGGCGAAGCGGACGAAGTCGTCGTTGTCCGGGGACGGCCGGCCACCGCGCGTGCCGCACAGGGTGACGATCCAGCGGCCCTGCTCGATGGGCAGCAGAAAGCCCGCCCGGCCGGGCCCGCCCACGCGCCGGTCGGGCTGGATGTTCACGACGGGGAAGTCGTCGCGGGCAGCGGCGGGGGCGAGGTAGAGGCGGCTGGCGTAGGCGAGGCCCGCGTCCACCTCGCGCCGCTCGGCAGGCGGCAGGCCGAGCCCGGTGAGCCAGTGCGCGGCCTGGGAGCCGCGCCCCGAGGCGTCGACGACCAGGTCCGCGTCGATCACCCGCTCCGGACCGTCGCACGGCCGGACGCGGACGCCGGTGACCGCGTCGCGCGAGCCGGTGAGGCCCACCGCCTCGGCGCGCTCGACCAGTTCGACGCGCTCGTCGGCCAGGACCCGCGCGCGGACCGTCGCGTCCAGCAGGTCCCGGCCGGCCAGGATCACGTGGTGGGACTCCTCCCAGCGCCGGAACCAGCCCCGCGTCCCCAGGGCGACGACGTCCGTGGTGACGGGCCGCCGGTTCGCCCCGGCCTCCCGCAGCGCCCCGGTGATCCCCGGCAGCAGTTCCTCCATGGCACGCACCCCGCCCGACCAGAGCATGTGGGCGTGGCGGGCCTGCGGCAGCCCCTTGCGGGGTCCGGGGACGGCGGGCAGCGCGTCGCGCTCCACGACGACGACCCGGTCGGCGACAGCGGCCAGCGCGCTTGCCGCGAGCATGCCGGAGTGGGATCCCCCCAGGACGACGGCGGTTCTGGCGGGGGTGGTGCGGTCAGTCATGCGCGGGCGTTCTCTCTCCCGGGGGCGGCCGCGCGCGAGCGTACCGCCTCGATGTGGTCGCGGTGGCGCAGTGCTCGGGACACGGCCTGGATCTCCTGAAGCAGATACGTGGTGTCGGGTCCGGACGGGGACGCGGCGCCGTCGCCGCGCGAAGCCCGCTCCCGGACGGAGACGCCGTCCAGGATCGTCACGGCCGCGGCCAGGGCCTTCGCCCGGCCGGGTGTGAAGCCGAGGTCCACGGCGGCGGCGTAGGACCGCTCGCGCAGCTCCTCGTCGAGGTGCCGGGCCAGTTGCAGGAGCACGTCACGGATGTACGTCTCGCGGCGGATCAGGCGCAGTTCGCCGGTGGCACGCGGAGCGAACGGCGCGCCGCCGCCGTTGACGTCGCGCAGCAGGAGGTAGAGGGGGCGCAGCCGCCAGTGGGCGAGCCGGATGCGCCAGCGCTCGTGCAAGTACTGGCCGCCGTGCGGAATGATGAAGCCGACCGCGACCATGGTGGCCGACACACAGGCGGCCGACGGAGCGACGTGGGTGCTCAGCCAGTCCAGGTCGTGGCCGGTCAGCCGGGCGGTGACGGCGGTGAGTTTGGCCGCGTCGAAGAGCAGGTTCGTCGCGTAGCCGACGCCGAGGAACCTCAGTCCCCAGCGCAGCCAGGCGTCGAGGCCGTCGGTGCGGACCCAGTTCCAGATCAGCCGGGCCGTGACCGAGCAGGCCACGGTGTGCGCGAGCAGATAGAGCAGGATCTCCTCGCGCATGAAGGGCGTGTTGGCGTAGTACGTGTCGAGGTCCCGGCGGCGTTCCACGGGGACGTCGGCGAGCCAGAACAGCACCCACAGGGCCACGACCACGGCCGCGTAGGCCAGGACGACCCGGCGGGCGGCGCGGCGCGTGGAGGCCGAGCGGTCGGCCAGCCCGTTGCGCCAGGCCACGATCAGCAGCAGCCAGGACGCGCACAACGCGGTCAGCAGGGAGTACACCAGTGGCGCCGCGATGTTGGGGACGCCCGTGACGCGGTTGGTCCAGCCGATGACCGACGGGGACGCGAAGACGAACACGGCGCAGGCGAACAGCAGCAGCCCGCCGACGGCCCGCAGCATCGGGTCCCGCCACATCTTCACCAGGCTCGGCAGCTTGATGACCAGGGCGACGGTCAGCGCCCCGATGGGCAGCCAGAAGGAGACCGAGAAGGTGTCGAGGACGTCCCGTGCGGAGGTCATCGCGCACCGCCCCCGCGTCCTCGGTAGCCCATCGAGCGCCGCACCGGATCGAGGGCCGGTTCCCTCCCGCGCCCACCGGGCGGGCAGCCGTCGGCGAACGGGCGGAAGGCGGCGGCCAGCCGGTGCCCGAACGCGTCGGCCTCGGCCTCGTCCCGCTCGCGCGAGCCGTCCCGCGCGGCCACCGCCAGCGGGGCCGACGTCCAGCCCGGCTCCTGGTCCAGGGCCCGGGCCGCCGCCGCACCCGCCCCGTGGTGATGCCCGTGCCCGGCGTGCAGATGCCACAGCTCATGCCCGAGGATGACCAACTGCTGTACCGCCTCGGCCCGTTCCTCCACGATGACCAGGTCGAAGTCCTGGAACTCCACCCACAGGCCGGTCACTTCGATCTCGTCGGGGAAGCGCTCGAAACGCAGCTCCACGGGCCGCCCGTCACGCCGTGCGCTCATCTCCTCGCACAGCGCCCGGCACAACGACCGTACGTCGGCGGGCGCCTGGGGTCTCGCGCGGACCGCGGCGGTGAGGTCGGCGGCCAGACCGCGCATGGCCGCGCCACGGCGCGAACGCCCGAGCGCGGCGCTGACTCGGGCGGCCATCGTTCGCGCGCCCGCGATGTCCATCGCTCCCCCTTCTCACCACCGGCCGGCCTGCCGGCGGTGACGAGCCTACGCGCCCGAAAGTATGCGCGTCATGCGATCGGACGTCCGATGTTCAACGGGGAACGACCGTTTCCGGCCGGAAAGTTCACGCCGAGTAGGGCCGGGCCATTGACGTTCAAGCGCTGCGAACTTACGGTCCCGTTCGAAGTAGCGAGCGCCATCCGAAATACCGAACGGTACTGGTCATCGATCGTAAGGGCAGGGCATGGGACGACCTGGCCTGAACCGCAGGCAGCTTCTGGGCGGGCTCGGCGGGCTCCTCACCGCCGGCAGCTTCGGCTTCGCCGCGCTCGGCACCGGAGCCGACGCGCTCGCCGCCGACGCCGACACGCGCGTACGGTACTGGAACCTCTTCAGCGGCGGCGACGGCTCCAACATGATCGCGATGCTGGACGCCTTCCGTAAGGCCAACCCGGACATCGCCGTCAAGGACTCCACCCTCCAGTGGGGCAATCCCTTCTACACCAAACTCGCCATGGCGGCGGCGGGCAACCGCGCCCCCGACCTCGGCGTCATGCACCTCGGCCGCGTCACCGGCTTCGCACCCGGCCGCCTCCTCGACCCCTGGGACGTCGGCCTGCTCGCCGAATACGGCGTTCACGAAAAGGACTTCAGCCCGGCCCTGTGGAAGCGCGCTGTGGTCGACGGCAGGCTCTACGCCCTTCCCCTCGACATCCACGTCCAGCTCTGCTTCTACCGCAAGGACGTGCTGAAGAAGGCGGGCCTGCTCGGCGACGACGGCCGGATCGTGCCCGTCACCTCCGCCGACGAGTGGTTCGACGTCCTCAAGGAGGCCAAAGGGGCCACCAGGAAGGGACTCCAGACCATCGGCCTGTGGACCAACGACCAGAACTTCCAGTGGTGGTTCTTCGTCGCCTTCTACACCCAGCTCGGCGGCACATGGTTCGACGCCGCGAACACCGAGGTCGCCTTCGACACCGACAAGGCCGTCCAGGTCCTTCGGTTCCTGCGCCGGCACATCACCGACGGCTACGCCGACCCGGGTTTCGCGGGCCCCGCGGGCGCCGAGCAGTTCATCAACGGCTCCCCCTTCGTCTGGGAGGGCAACTGGTCGGTGCCGGTCTACTCCGGAGCGAAGCTCGACTACGGGGCGACGCCCCTGCCGCCCGTCTTCGGCAAGCAGGCCACCCACGCCGAGTCGCACGCCTTCGTCCTGCCGCACCGGTCCGACCGCGGTGGTGCCGTCAACGAGGCCGCCCACCGGCTCGCCGCCTACGTCGTCACGCACGCCCGGCAGTGGGCGGCCGGCGGCCACATCCCCGCGTACACGCCCACCCTGTCCACGGCCGCCTACCGCGCGCTCGACCCGCAGAACGAGTACGCCTCCGCCATGAACCACCAGGCCACCGAGCCGAAGGTGTGGTTCGCCGGCTCCACCGGCATCCTCGCCCAGCGCGTCGGCCCGATCGTCGCCGCCTCGACGATGGGCTCCACCAAGCCCGAGGCCGCCGCCCGCCGGATGAAGGGCGCCCTCACCCAGCTGCTCGCCATGAAGAACCCCATGGACGGCAAGACCGCCGCACAAGGAGGTGCGCCCGCATGACGACCAGCGCCCAGACCCTCGCGGCGCCCGCACGCCCCAGAACCGCCACCGCCGCGGCCACCTCGCGCCGCGGGCAGGGTTTCCAGCACGGCGGCTGGTTCGTCGCCCCGTTCCTGCTGCTCTTCGCCCTGTTCGTCATCTGGCCGCTGCTGCGAGGCGTCTACCTCAGCCTCACGGACGCCAACATCACGGGCGAGGGCGCGAGCTTCGTCGGCCTGGCCAACTACCGCGAGGCCCTCCGGGACCCGCTGATGTGGGACTCCCTCGGCCACAGCGCGTACTTCACGCTCCTGGTCGTGCCCTGCATCACCGTCCTCGCCTTTCTCCTCGCGATGCTCGCCCACCACATCGAACGCGGCAAGTGGCTGTGGCGGCTGTGCTTCTTCGCCCCGTTCCTGCTGCCGTCGACCGTCGCGGGCAACCTCTGGCAGTGGCTGTTCAACCCCGGCACCGGCATGATCAACCACGTCTTCGGGGTCGAGACGCCCTGGCTGACGGACACGTCCTACGCGATGCTCGCCATCGTCATCACGACCCTGTGGTGGACCGTCGGCTTCAGCTTCCTGCTCTACCTCACCGCCCTCCAGGGCATCCCCGGCCACCTCTACGAGGCCGCCGAGCTGGACGGCGCGAACGCCTGGCACCGCATGGTCCACATCACCCTGCCGATGCTGCGCAACATCACCGGCCTCGTCGTCGCCCTCCAGCTCCTCGCCTCGCTCCAGGTCTTCGACCAGGCCGTGGTGATGATGGACTTCACCCCCGGGCCCGAGGAATCGACGCGCACCTTCGTGCAGTTCACCCTCGAAGAGGGCTTCACCAGCTACCGCGTGGGATACGCCTCCGCGATCTCCGTCATCTTCTTCGTGATCATCGCGGCCGTCGCCCTCGCCCGGATGTGGCTGCTGCGCAACCGTGAGGAGGCCACCCGATGACCACCCGTGCGTGGACGCCCGGCCAGATCGTGCTCACCCTCCTCGGTACGGCCGTCTCGGTCGTCTTCCTCGCCCCCTTCGCCTGGGGCCTGTTCACCTCGCTGAAGTCGGAGACCGAGGCCGTCGAGGTGCCCTCGCACTGGCTCCCGCGGGACTGGACCGGCCAGGCCTGGCAGGCCCTGTTCGCCTCCGGCAACATCACCGACTGGTTCGTGAACTCCCTGGTCGTCTCGGTCTGTGTGACGTCCGTCGTGCTGCTGGTGAGCGCTCTCGCCGGGTACGGCTTCGCCCGCACCGACTTCCGCGGCAAGTCCGTGCTGATGGGCGTGGTCATGGCGGGCCTGATGATCTCGCCCGCCGTCCTCGGCGTGCCGCTGTTCACCACGGTCCAGCAGATGGGCATGGTCGACACCTACTGGGGCATGATCCTGCCGCAGTGCGCGCCCGCCGCGATGGTGTACATCCTCTACAAGTTCTTCCAGGGCATCCCGCGGGAGCTGGAGGAGGCCGCGTTCATCGACGGCGCGGGCCGCTGGCGGGTCTTCTTCACCGTCGTCCTGCCGCTGTCCCGCCCCTCCCTGGCCGCGGTCGGTATCTTCACCTTCATCGCCTCGTGGAACAACTTCCTCTGGCCCTACATGGTGACCAACAACCCCGACCTGATGACCATGCCGAACGGCATCGCGACCGTCATGAACTCCTACGGCATCCAATGGGCCCAGCTCATGGCCGGAGGACTGATGGCGGGCCTGCCCCTGATCATCGTGTTCGTGTTCTTCCAGCGCCAGATCGTGGCGGGCGTGGCCCACACCGGCCTGGCAGGGCAGTAGAACGACGCCCTCAGGGGTGCGGGAAACTGCGCGAACAACCCCCACGGACCCGCACCCGCCCATGAAAGACAACCACCCACCCCGAGAGGCGAAAATGCAAAAGGCCCGCTTCACCCTCAACCCCGCCTTCACGGTCGGCGAGGTCAGCCCTCGCCTCTTCGGCAGCTTCGTGGAACACCTGGGCCGCTGCGTCTACACCGGCGTCTTCGAACCGGACCACCCCACGGCCGACGACAAGGGCCTGCGCGAGGACGTGCTGGAGCTGGTCCGCGAACTCGGCGTCACAGCCGTCCGCTACCCCGGCGGCAACTTCGTCTCCGGCTACAAGTGGGAGGACTCGGTCGGCCCCGCCGAGGACCGCCCCCGCCGCCTCGACCTCGCCTGGCACTCGACGGAGACCAACCGCTTCGGCCTGTCCGAATACATCGACTTCCTGCGCAAGATCGGCCCCCAGGCCGAGCCGATGATGGCCGTCAACCTCGGCACGCGCGGCGTCGCGGAGGCCCTCGAACTCCAGGAGTACGCCAACCACACCGAGGGCACCGCCCTGTCCGACCTGCGCGTCTCGCACGGCGACAAGGACCCCTTCGGCATCCGGCTGTGGTGTCTGGGCAACGAGATGGACGGCCCCTGGCAGACCGGCCACAAGACGGCCGAGGAGTACGGCCGCCTCGCCGCCGAGACGGCCCGGGCCATGCGCCAGCAGGACCCCGGCGTCGAACTCGTCGCCTGCGGCTCCTCCAGCCAGTCCATGCCGACCTTCGCCGCGTGGGAGGCCACGGTCCTGGAGGAGACGTACGACCTCGTCGACTACATCTCCCTGCACGCCTACTACTGGCCCGAGGACGGCGACCTCGACTCCTTCCTCGCCTCGGCCGTCGACATGGAGTCGTTCATCGACAACGTCGTCGCGACCGCCGACCACGTGGGCGCCCGGCTGAAGTCGAAGAAGAAGATCAACCTCTCCTTCGACGAGTGGAACGTCTGGTACCTGCCCGAGTGGGAGGCCCGCGCCAAGACCTTCGAGCAGCACGACTGGCCCGAGGCCCCGCGCCTGCTGGAGGACAACTACAGCGTCATGGACGCGGTCGTCTTCGGCTCGCTGCTCATCGCCCTGCTCCGGCACGCCGACCGCGTCACGGTCGCCTGTCTGGCCCAGCTCGTCAACGTCATCGCGCCGATCATGACCGAGCCCGGCGGCCCGGCCTGGCGGCAGACCACCTTCTTCCCGTTCGCGCAGGCGTCCCGGTACGGCCGCGGCCAGGTCCTGGACGTCCGCGTGGACTCCCCGAAGCACCACACCAAGAAGTACGGCGAGACCGACCTGCTGCACGCCACCGCCGTGCGCGCGCAGGACGGCACCGTCACCGTCTTCGCCGTCAACCGCAGCCGCACCGACGCGCTGCCCCTCGACGTCGCCCTGAGTGGTCTCGACCTGACGCGGGTCGTCGAGCACAGCGCGCTCGCGGACGCCGACCCCGACGCCCGCAACACCCTCGACGACCCCGAGCGGGTCGCCCCGCACACCGTCGACGGCACGGCCCTGCGGGACGGCACGCTGAGCACCGTCCTGGAACCGCTGTCCTGGAACGTGATCCGGCTGGCGTGACCGGCCCCGGTCAGCGTTCGATGCGGGGCAGGGCGGTCGAGGACGGCGAGGACGAGGTCGTCCCCACCGCCCAGTAGCCGTCCGAACCCGGCACCTTCGCCAGGGCGTTCATGACGACGGGGGTCGTGGCCACCGGCCCCCGCTCGCTCACCCAGGCCGTGCCGTCCCAGCGCAGGTAGTGGGCCCGGGTCTGGTCCCAGAAGTCCCACCCGGCGATCCGGTCCGGCCGGCCCCGCGCGTCGCCCACGATGCCGGACAGCATGCCGACGCCGAACGGCGTTTCGACGGACTCCCAGGAGCCGCCGTCCCCGTGCAGCAGCCGGACGCCCGGAGGCTTGCCGGGCGGGCCGCCGACGCCGTAGTCGTAGCCCGTCAGCCAGATGTCGTCGCGGGCCACCGGGAGCAGCCCCGTGAAGCCGGCGCGGATGCCGCCGGGTGACGGCAGCACGGTCCAGGCGTCTCCGTCCCAGCGGGCGACGAGCTCGCCGCCGTAGACCCAGATGTCGCCGCAGGGCGCGCGGTGGATGCCGTAGGGCGGGGTGGTGGTCGTCGCCGGGGGCGCCTCCAGCCAGGTCCATGTGCCCCGGTGGCCGTGCAGCAGCACCGAGCCGTCGCCGTTGCGGCCGCAGACCCAGACGTGACCCCGGGGACCGGTCGTGACGGCGGCCAGGGTGGTCCCGGCCGTCCCGCGCCCGGGATAGTCGGTCTCCCGCCAGGCCGGTCCGTCCCAGGCGAGGAGCCGGGCGGTGCCGGAGGTGTCGGAGCCGACGGCCCAGACGGATCCGTCGGCCCCGGCGGCGACGGAGCCCAGGTACCCGCTGAAGCCGGGGCTCGCGCGCTGCCAGGCCGTGCCGTCCCACACGAGGGCCAGGGCCGTCCCCCGTACGCCGCCGTTGCGGCCCTCCTCGCCCACGGCCCAGGCGAGATCGGGGCCCGAGGCCGCCACGCGGCGCAACTGCGCCGCGGGGGCGGCCTCGGGGGCCGTGACGGCCTGCCACGCGCGAGCCTCACCGACCGGGCGGGGAGCCGCCCGGGCCGTCCCGCCCCGCGCCGGGACGAGCCCGGCCCCGGCCGCTGCGCCCAGTCCGCTGATGAAACGCCGTCTTCGCACGAGGTTCCCCTCCCTGCCGGAGGCCCTGAAGGGCCCCCCTGGTGAACCAGCGTCCCGGACACGGCACGGCAGGGGTACGGCTCGATCCGGTCACACCGGCGTGACGGGCACCCCTCCGGCCGCGGCCCCCAGCAGCGTCAGCCGCACGTCGCCCGGCCCGGCGGGTGTGGTCCCGTCGGACAGCACCGCGAGCGCCAGTGTGTTGGCACCCCGTGTGCGCAGGATCCCGTTGGGCAGCACGAAGGTGTGCTGCGGCCCCACGTCGTTGATGTACTGGCCCATGTTCCAGCCGTTCAGGAAGATCTGGACGCGGTAGGCCCGGGCCGGGTCGTCGTCGAGGACGAGTCCGACCGAGGCGTCGACGCCCGGGTCCACGTCCAGCCGGAAGTCCGTGCGGTACCAGGTGACGCCCTGGTGCCGGTCGGACCGGGGCAGCTCGGCTTCCTTCCAGTCCCCGTCGTCGTACTCGGGCAGGTGCCAGCCCTCGCGCTCCCCGTGCAGCCCGCCGGTGTTCATCGGCCCGCGCACCGGGTCGGGCGTGTCGGCGCCCTGGACGCGCCAGGTGACCTCGGGGGAGGCGCCCTCGAAGGTGACGGCGGTCAGACCCCGCGCGGCCTTGTGCGTGTCGAGGGCCTCGCCGTCCATGTCGTGCTGCATCCGCCGCACGAGCACGGACAGCACGTGCCGCCGCTCCGGCTTCTCCTCGCGGAACCTCTCCCGCAGCTTCTTCGGCAGGGCGAAGCGGACCTTCGCGGTCCACGTCCCCTGCCGTGCCCGGTCCTTGTCCGGCACCGGCATCCGGTGCGTGCCGAGCGGCTCGCCGTCCAGCCAGGCCATCAGCAGGCCCTGGGTGCCCGTGCTGTAGGCGAGGGACACGGAGTCGACGCCGCTCGCGCCCGTCCACTCGCCCCGGTACCAGACGTCGCCGTAGTGGAAGCCGTAGTCGTCGGCGAACAGCACGGGCTGCCCCTCGGGCACGGGCGTGGTGCTGAAGGTCGTCTCCTTGTCGGCCGTGGTCCAGTCCGAGTCGTCGAAGTCCGGCTCGGACTCCGGGTTCCCGGCCCGCCGCCGCCAGCCGTCCAGGGCGGGCAGGGAGGGCCGGGTCACACCGGGCAGCGGCCGCAGCGCCAGCAGGCTGCCGGAGGCGCTGATCCGCGTGGGGACCGGGCGTCCGTTCCAGGTGACGTGGGTGATGCCGCGCGGCCCCCACACCTCCAGGCCGGTCTGCCCGATGGTGTCGCCCGTGAGGTGGACGGTGGAGCCGCGCAGCTCGGCCGAGCGCAGCAGGGCGGGGCCGTAGACCAGGAGCGGGCCGGAGGGGGTCTCGTGGGGCCACAGGCGCAGGGCGGTGGCGTCGTCGGCGAACAGCACCAGCATGGGTGTGTCCACGCCGTCGCCCTCGACCCGCACCCGGCTCAGGCCGCCGGCGCCGAGCGGAGCGGTGATGTTCAGCTTGCCCAGGTTGTACGCCCAGGCCGGTTCCGCGTCCAGCCGCATGGGCGTCGGCTCGTCCGCGCACTCCAGGACGACCTGCGCCATCTCGCCCCGGCGGCCCGCGAACACGGCGATGTCCTGCCGTCCGGCGGTCAGGCTCAGCATGGGCTGCACGGTGGAGTGCACCAGCGTCCGCTTCCCGAGCCTCAGCCCGGCGGCGATCAGCTTGGCGTCCCGGGCCGGGACGGTGACGGGCACCTCGATCCCGGCGTCCGGCAGCGTCGAGGAGACCGCCTCGCCGGTGTCGTTGCGCAGGACGTAGAAGTGGGCGCCGGTGTCGGGGTTTCGCAGGTGGTAGACCTTGATCCGCTCGTCGGTGGCCCGCACCGTCTTCGCCCGGTCCAGCTTGGCGAGGTCGGGCACGAACCGCAGCAACTGCCCGGTCTGGTGCATCGGGGCGAGCTTCGGGGTGGCGTTGCGGGCCTCGTCGAACGCGGCGCCGTAGTCGTAGGAGGTGTAGACGGCCGGGGCGGGCAGCCAGCCCCAGGAGGTGCCGCCGTACGTCATGTAGACGTTGTGCAGCGTGATGCCGTTGGCGAGGTTGGTGAGGTGGAAGCGCCGCTCGTACGCCGCGTCCCGGGTGCGGCGGGCCTCGGCGTACCCCTTGCCGTCGAACCAGGACCCGCCCCACGGGTCGAACCAGCCTCCGCCGAACTCGGGCACGAAGGCTGGCGTGCGCGGACTGGCCGTCGCCCCGCCCTTCGCGCCGCCGCTGCCGAAGAGCCCCCAGTCGGGCGGCGTCTCGTCCGGCTCCGGGTACCCGTCGAACCCGTACAGCCAGCGCCCCTTCTCGCCGCCGGTGCCGAACGAGCCCGGCGTCCAGTGGCCGTTGCGCCCCTTGTCGTTGTGGAACAGGGGCACGTCGATGCCGTCGGCGCGGACCTTCTCGTACAGGTACGACATGTAGGCGCGCCCGGAGGGCTCGTCCACGTGCGCGTCGTACTCGTTCTCGATCTGGTAGAGCAGGACGGTGCCCGTGCCGCGTGTGAACAGGCGCTTGGCGACGACGGCGTTGACGGCGGTCAGCCACTCGTCGACATGGCGCAGGTACGTCGGGTCGGAGGTCCGGGCCCGTCCCTCGGTCGCGGTCAGCCAGCCGGGGAAGCCCCCGGCGTCGACCTCCGCGTTGATGTACGGCCCGGGCCGCAGGATCACGTACAGCCCCGTCTCCGCGGCCGTGCGCAGGAACAGGTCGAGGTCGCGCACCCCGGTGAAGTCGTAGCGGCCGGGCGCGGGGGAGTGGTGATTCCAGGCGACGTACGCGCTGACGGCGTTGTAGCCGTGGGCGCGCATCTTCTCCAGCACGTCCCGCCACAGCGACGGGCTGGGCAGCCGGAAGGGGTGCATCTCGCCCGACCACAGCACCAGGCGGCGGCCGTCGACCAGCAGCGAGTAGTGGTCGAAGCCGATCTCGTGCGGCCGGCCGTCCGCGCCCGGCACCGGGGGCGGCGGGCCGGTGGGCGCGGTGCGCGACGGGTTGGCGGAGGTCGGCGACCCGCTGCCGGTCAGCGCGAAGCCGAGCGCCGCCGTGCCGGCCAGAGCGTGGAAGGTACGCCTGCTGAGCTCCAAGGGAGCGCCTCCTGTTGTGCCTTGCGATGCGTGCTGCGGGTGCTGCGGGTGGTGCGTGTGCTCAATGTCTACAGGGTCACGGCGACAATGGTCCTATGAGGATCTCGGCACGTGCGGACTACGCGGTACGAGCGGTCGTGGAGCTGGCCGTCCGGCAGGGGGAGGGACCGGTCAAGGCGGAGGCCGTCGCCCTCGCGCAGGACATCCCCCACAAGTTCCTGGAGGGGATCCTCGGCGATCTGCGGCGCGGCGGTGTGGTGGACAGCCGGCGCGGCGGGGGCGGCGGCTACCGGCTGGCCCGCGAGGCCACCGAGATCACGGTCGCGGACGTGATCCGGGCCGTGGACGGACCGATCGTCTCGGTGCGCGGCGAGCGGCCCACCGGCCTCGCCTACACCGGCACGGCCGAGCCGCTGCTGCCGCTGTGGATCGCCCTGCGGGCCAATGTGCGCAGGATCCTGGAGGGCGTGACGGTCGCCGACCTCGCGGCCGGGGCGCTGCCGGAGCCGGTGGAGCGGCTGGCGGCGGAACCGGCGGCCTGGGAGAACCCCTGAGGGGCGGCGGCCGTGCGCCGCGCTGTGCGTGATCCTCATTCCGTCCCCGGGGTGTTCTCGGTCCGACGCGCTGGTGCAACGCACCTTATGTGCCTGCCGGTGCCCCAGTGAATTCCCGCCAGTGTGAATGGCCGGAGAGCGACCTGGCCGACCCTCGCCGCCCTGCGTACGATGCGACCGCTCCCGCCCTTCACATCTCCTTCATGGAATGGTCACAGGCCGGGCGCACAGGGGCTGTCGCTTTGACATGTCCATGTCCGCACATCACGCATCGATCCACCCCCCACGAACGGATGGGAGAACCATGGCCGGTGGCCTGCTCCTGAGCGGCGCGATCGCCGCGCTGCTCACCAGCGCACTTCCCGCAACATCCCCGTCCTCCGGGTTCGACGACCCGCCCCCGGACAAGATCGTCATCAAGGTCGCCACGGTGAACGGCTCCGGCTGCCCGCAGGGCACGGCGGCGGTCGCCGTCTCCGAGGACAACACGGCGTTCACGGTGACCTACAGCGACTACCTCGCCCAGGCCGGCGGGAATTCCGACCCGACCGCGTTCCGCCGGAACTGCCAGCTCAGCCTCGTCGTCCACGTCCCCGGCGGCTTCACCTACGCCATCGCGAGCGCGGACTACCGCGGCTTCGCCTCCCTCCAGCGCGGCGCGAGCGCCTCGCAGCGGGCCTCGTACTACTTCCAGGGCTCGCCCAGCACGGTGTACAAGAACCACCCCTTCAGCGGCCCCCTCAACGACAACTGGCAGGCCACCGACGAGACGGACTGGGCCCAGCTGGTCTACGCGCCCTGCGGAGTGCAGCGCAACTTCAACATCAACACCGAGATCCGCGTCAACGCCGGCACCCAGTCGGCCGACAAGGTCAGCTTCATGACGATGGACTCCACGGACGGGGACATCAGCACGGTGTACCACCTGGCGTGGAAGGAGTGCCCGAAGAAGGCGTGACGGTGTGAACGGGGGGCGGCCTCACCCGGGCTTGTGGTCCGGTGGGCCGCCCTTCGGGATCCTGTGCACCGTCCGGCCGGTGGCCGACGCCGGCCACCGCCGTACCGAGAAGGACGTACGCGGCGAGGGCCGGGAGCGGCATGTGCCCGCCGGCGCGGTCGATGTCGTCGGTGGCGGCCCAGGTGTGACGGCGCCTTTGGCGAAGCGTGTGTACCGCATGGCGGGGGCGTCCTCGTTCCTCGGCGAGGGCCGGTCAGTCCTGGGGCGCGAGGGCCGCGGCCGTGGCCGCCACGAAGGCCTGCGGGTTGTCCAGCATGATGTTGTGGCCGCAGTCGGGGAGCGCGACGACGGACACCCCTGCCTCGGTGAGGGCGGCGGCGCCCGGGAGCGGGCCGTCGGACTCGGGGAGCAGGAAGGTGCGGGGGATCTTCAGGTCCAGCAGCAGTTCGCGTAGGGAGGGGGTCGTGCCGCTGGTGAGGTGGAACGCGCTGCGGTACAGGGCCTCCCGGCCGGCCAGGCGCATCGTGGACCACCAGTGCGGGCCGACCCGGTCGCGGACCTCCTCCCAGCCGCCGCCCGTCACGAACTCCGGTTCGGAGTAGGCGGCGATGCCGCCGCTGCCCGAGGAGCCGGGCGTACGCGGGACCGGGTCGAGGTTGGCGTCGATCAGGACCAGTCCGGCGACCAGGTGGGGGTGGCGGGACGCCAGGACGACGGCCACCGAGCCGCCCATGCTGTGGGCGATCACTTCGGCGGCCGAGACGCCCGCCGCCGTCAGGGCGTCGGCGAGTGCGTCGGCGTGCGATTCCAGTGTGTAGTCGAAGTGCGCCGGGCGGTCGCTGAGTCCGTGGCCCAGCAGGTCGATCAGCAGGGAACGGCGTCCGGCCAGGCGCGGATCGACGGCGACTTCCGTGAAGTAGGCGGGGGAGGTGGCGCCGAGGCCGTGCACGTACACGCGTGGCGGCTCCTGCCCCGGCAGTTCGACCCAGCGGATTCGATCGCCCTCGGGTGTTACGGCGGCGCTGCGCACGGTCTGCTCTCCTGCGGTCACGGCGATGGGAGACACGAGAGTAACCACCGGTGTTGGATGAGCCGTGGAGTTTTTCTGCTATCACCGCGACCGGCCCGGCTCCCTGCCGCTGCGTGAGGAGCTGGGCGAAGCGCACTGGCGCTATATGGACCGCTACGAGACGGAGCTGATCGCCCGCGGCCCGACCTTCGCCGCGGACGGGGAGACGCCGTCCGGCAGCGTTCACATCGTCGACCTGCCGGACCCGGCCGCCGCCCGCGCGTTCGCCTTCGACGAGCCCAACTATCAGGCCGGGGTGTACCGGGACGTGCTGCTGCGGCGGTGGCGGAATCTGCTGGGGCGGACCATGTGGGAGTTTCCCGGCGGGCGGACGGACGGGAGGCGGTACCTCGTGCTCGGGTTCGGCTCGGGGGACGGTGTGGACCTCGACCCGCCGGGTGCTTGGCGGGACGAACTGATCGCGTACGGGCCGCTGCTGTCGGACGACGGTGCCGTGTGGGTGGGTACGGCGGCGCTGGTGCGGGCCGCGGACGCGGAGGCGGCACGGGCGGTGCTCACCTCGGGGCGGTACGCGGCGGTCGAGGTGCACGACTGGGAGTTCGGCGGGCGGCGGTGAGGAGTGCGCCGAGGAGCCGGAGAAATCCGGCCGCCGGAGTGGATCTCGGAGCCGGTTCTTGAAATGCCCGGCAACTCAAGGGTGTTGGCGATGGCATGACTGACAGACCGACGCCCCGCCTCCTGTCCGACGCGGCCCTCTCCGACCTGCTCGCCGCCCAGCGGTTCGGCACGCTCGCCACCGTCAAGCGCAGTGGCCACCCCCACCTGACCACCATGGTGTACAGCTGGGACGCCGCGTCCCGCACGGTGCGGTTCTCGACGACGGCCGACCGCGTCAAGCTCAAGCACCTGCGACGCGATCCGCGTGCCGCGCTGCACGTGCAGGGCGGCAGCGTCTGGTCGTTCGCCGTCGCCGAGGGCGAGGCCGAGATCTCCGAGGTCACGACGGTTCCCGGGGACGCGGTCGGCCGGGAGCTGCTCGCGATGATCCCCGCGGGTGCCGCACCGGAGGACGAGGACGCCTTCCTGCGGCAACTGGTCGACGAGCGGCGCGTCGTCATCCGGCTGAAGGTGGACCGGCTCTACGGGACCGCGCTCGACATCGAGGGTTAGGGCTGCGGCACGACATGGTCCGCGTAGTTGTTGCTGCGCGGACCATTGACGCGCAAAGGGTTCGATTCTACGGTCCGTCCGAACTTGCGATCGCTGTTCGATATATCGAGCTGCTCCCCCCACCGCAAGGAGAGGACCCGCATGAGCCGCAGTCCCCGTACCCTCCGCAGGCGCACCGCCCTGCTCGCCCTCCCCGCCGCAGCGCTGCTCGCCCTGATCCCGAGCACGGCGTCGGCGTACCCCAACCCTGGCCGCGTCACCGGTGACGTCGTCACCCACGACCCGTCGATGATCCGCACCTCGTCCGGGCAGTACCTGCTGTACGCCACCGGCGGCGGCATCGCGAGCAAGACCTCCGGCGACCGCACCGCCTTCCGCAACGGCGGCGACGCCTTCGGCGGCAGGCCGAGCTGGTGGCGGAACTACTCCTCCGTCCCGGAGGCCTGGGCGCCGGACATCTCGTACCACGGCGGCAAGTACCTGATGTACTACTCCGTCTCGAAGTTCGGCTCGAACACGTCCGCCATCGGCCTGGCCACCTCCAGCACCGGCCAGCCGGGCAGCTGGACCGACCAGGGCACGGTCTACACCTCGAACTCCGCCAGCGACTTCAACGCCATCGACCCGAACCTCTTCGTGGACGACGACGGCACAAGGTGGCTGTCCTTCGGCAGTTGGTGGACCGGCATCAAGATGATCCAGCTCAACCCCTCCACCGGGAAGCAGCTGTCCGGAAACAGCACGCGGTACTCGCTCGCCTCCCGCCCCACCGGGACCAAGGCCGTCGAGGCGCCCTTCATCGTCAAGCGGGGCACCTACTACTACCTCTTCGCCTCGTACGACACCTGCTGCAACGGCACCGGCTCCACGTACAAGGTCAAGGTCGGCCGCGCCTCCAGCGTCACCGGGCCCTACCGCGACAAGAACGGCGTCGACCTCATGAAGAACGGCGGCACCCCCGTCCTGGAGTCGCACGGCAGCGTCATCGGCCCGGGCGGGCAGTCGATCCTGAAGGACGGCGACGGCGATCTGATCGTCTACCACTACTACGACGGCGCCGCGAACGGCACACCCAAGCTCGGCCTCAACCTCCTGAACTGGAGCAGCGGATGGCCCGTCGCCTACTGACCCTGCCGGCGGCCCTGCTGCTCGCGCCGAGTCCGGCCCCATGGGGCCGTACACCTTCAGAACGTCGCCACCGGCAAGGTCCTTGACACCGCCGACTGCTCGACGGCCGACGGTGCCGACTCGGGGACGCGGGGAACCGCGTGACGAGCCGCAGCACACCCCGCGCCCGCCCGGTCGAGACCGCCTACGGCGAGAAGGCGCTATCCGGCCTGCCCCATCCCCGCCGCGTTGGGCCAGTTCTGCGCGGCGGGCCACCCCGTGGCCGGCGCCGGCGTCAGCCCGTTCGTCCCCCGCACCTGCGCGGCCGTCAGGCCACCGCGGGCCGGGACACCGGGTGGCGTGGGCCCGGTGAACGGGGCGGCCATCGGTGCCGGCGCGGGCACGGCGGCCGGGACCGGCGCCGGGGTGGGGACCGGCGCCGGAGCAGGGACCGGCGCCGGGGCTTGGGCGGCGGGCGCCAGGGGCGGTGCCGGGGCGGCCATCGGCTGCGGGACGGGCTGAGGCATCTGCGGCTGAGGCTGGGGCTGCGGCATCTGGGGCTGGGGCATTTGGGGCTGAGGCATCTGCGGCTGGGGCATCCGCGCCGCAGCCGGCATCGGCATCCCGCCGACCGCACCCGCCGGCACGGCGGACGCGGCGGCGGGGAGCGGCATGCCGATGCCGGTGCTCGGGGCGGGGGCGAGCCCCGGCCCGCCCGCCCCGGTGCTCGCGGCAGCCGGAGCCGCGGCGAGCCCCTGCCCCCCGGCGGCGGCCGGCACCGCGGCCATCCCCACGGCCTGCGCCGCGAGCCCCCGCACGCCCGCCCCGTTGGTCTCGCTCACCAGACGGTCCACGGCCGCCGTACCCGAGCTGTAGCTGGTCCCGTTGCCCAGCTCGGGTACGGCGGCTCCCCTCCTGGACGTCCCGTAGAGCACCTGTTCCAGGCCGGACACCAGGCGACGCACGTCCACCTGGGGGCGCACCACGAGACGCAGGAAGCGGCTGGACGAACCGATCTTGTTGCCGCACTCGCGGACCAGGATCCGGTGCTCGGTGAGCATCCGGTCCCGGACCACCGTGCCCTCGGCGCCCACGGGGAGGCGCACGAAGAGGAAGTTGCCCTGCGACGGGTAGACCGTCAGCCCGGGCAGGGCCGAGAGCTGGCCGGCCATGTCGAGGCGGTCGCGGCGCACCTGCTGAAGGCTCTGCGCGTACTCGGCGCCGTGCTCCTTGAGCATGAACACCACGTGTTCGGCGAAGGAGTTGAGGTTCCACTTGGGGAGCATCGAGCGGACCCGGCCCGCGAGCGCCGGGTTGGCCACGAGGTAGCCGAAGCGGATCCCGTGCAGGCCGAAGTTCTTGCCGAGGCTGCGCAGCACGACGACGTTGGGCCGCAGCATCGCCTCCTGGACGACGGACGGCTCGGCCTCGGCGTCGGCGAATTCCAGGAACGACTCGTCGATGACGATGAGGTCGAGGTCGGCCATGGCGTCCATGAACTGCACGACGGAGTGCTTGTGCAGGAAGCCGCCGTCGGGGTTGTTCGGGTTGCAGATCACCGCGACGCGGGTGCCGCGGGCCCGGATGAACTCGGCGTACTGCGCGAGGTCGAGGGCGAAGCCGCTGGACTCCTGGAGCGGGAACATGTCGACCCGCTTGCCGGTCTCCATGGGCTGGTCGGTCCAGCGGCCGAAGGTGGGGACGGGGACGGCGAGGGACTCGCGCACCAGCAGGTGGTCGATCCAGGTGATGAGCTCGGTCGAACCGTTGCCCATGGCCACGCACTGCGGCGGCAGCTGGAGCAGGCTGCACAGCTCGGCCGTGATCGTGTCGGCGCTGCTCGGGTAGTAGGTGATGATGTCGCGCAGCCGGCCCGCCATGTCCTCGAACATGGCCGGGGTCGGGAAGTACGGGTTGCAGGGGATGCAGAAGTCCACGGGGCCGGCGCCCTCGCCGCCCTCACGTGTCAGGGCCGCCATCGACGGGCTGTGTGCCGCGGTACTGCGGAACAGCGACGTGACGTTGTCGGCCATGGAACCTCCGTGTGAGGCGGGCCCGTTGGGGACGGCCGGACCCGACGTTCAAGGGCGGCCCGCGCGGGGGAGCGCGGGCCGCCCTTTCATACGGAGGCCACACGGGCACTGTTCAACCGTCGGGAAAACGGTCGGATCTCGTGCCCGTTCTGTGAAGACCTGTCAGTGGCCTCAGCAGCCGAACGTGTGGATCGTCGTCGTCCGGTACGTCTGCCCGGGCCGCAGCACCGTCGACGGGAACTTCGGCTTGTTCGGCGAGTCCGGGAAGTGCTGCGTCTCCAGGCACAGCGCGTCGCCCTGCCGGTAGGTGCGGCCGGACGGGCCGGTCAGCGTGCCGTCGAGGAAGTTGCCGGAGTAGAACTGCAGACCCGGCTCGTTCGTGGCGATCTTCATGCTGCGGCCGGAGGCCGGGTCGCGCAGGGTCGCCACGTGCTCGGGCCGGGCGGTGATGCCCTTGTCGAGGACCCAGTTGTGGTCGAAGCCCTTGGCGGTCACCAGCTGCGGGTGCGAGGTGCGGATGTCCCGGCCGATCGGCTTGGCCTTGCGGAAGTCGAAGGGCGTGCCCGCGACCTTGGCCAGCTCGCCGGTGGGGATCAGGCCCGCGTCGGTGGGCGTGTAGCGGGAGGCCGCGATGTGCAGCTCGTGGTCCTCGATCGTGCCGCTGCCCTCGCCGGCCAGGTTCCAGTAGACGTGGCTGGTGAGGTTGACGACGGTGGCCTTGTCCGTGGTGGCCTCGTAGTCGATGCGCCAGTCGCCGTGCCGGGTGAGCGTGTACGTCACCTTCGTCTTGAGCGTGCCCGGGTAGCCCATCTCGCCGTCGACGCTCGTGTAGTACAGGTGCAGGCCGACGTCGGAGCCCTTCACGAACGGCTCGACGTCCCACACGCGCTTGTCGAAGCCCTGCGTGCCGCCGTGCAGGCTCTGCTCGCCGTCGTTCACGGACAGCTGGTAGTTCTTGCCGTCGAGGGTGAACTTGCCCTTGCCGATGCGGTTGCCGTACCGGCCGATCAGGGCGCCGAAGTACGGGGTCTTGGCGACGTAGTCCTCGAGGTTGTCGAAGCCCGCGGAGACGTTGGCGTACCGGCCGCGACGGTCGGGGATCTCCAGGGACTGGACGACACCGCCCCAGGACAGGACCTTCAGGCGGGTGCCGCCGTTCTCCAGCGACCAGCTGTAGACCTTGGTGCCGTCGGCCAGTTTGCCGAAGAGCGTCTTCACCGGCTTCCTGCCTCCCGTGGCGTGCGCCGTGCCGCCGAGCGTGGTGGCGGCTATGCCCGCCGCCGCTGCTCCCGCGATGACCGTGCGTCTGTTCAGTTCCATGTGTGCGGCTCCCGATAAGGAGAGGGCCCCGCCTGCCGGCGGGGCCCCGATCTGACTTACGAACCGACCTTGCGCTTGTTCCACACGTCGAACCCGACCGCCGCCAGCAGCACCAGGCCCTTGATGACCTGCTGCCAGTCGGTGCCGATGCCGACGAGGTTCATACCGTTGTTCAGCACGCCCAGGACCAGGCCACCGATGATCGCGCCGAGGACGGTGCCGACACCGCCGCTCATCGACGCACCGCCGATGAACGAGGCCGCGATCGCCTCCAGCTCGAAGTTGAGGCCGGCCTTGGGAGAGGCCGCGTTGAAGCGGGCGGCGAAGACCAGACCCGCCAGGGCCGCGAGCATGCCCATGTTCAGGAAGACAAGGAAGGTGACCTTCTTGTCCTTCACACCCGACAGCTTGGCCGCCGGGAGGTTGCCGCCGATGGCGTAGATGTGACGGCCGATGATCGCGTTGCGCATGACGTAGCCGAAGCCGACGAGCAGCACACCGAGGATCAGCAGGACGATCGGGGCGCCCTTGTAGCTGGCCAGCAGCATGGTCAGGGTCAGCACCGCGGCGCCGATCGCGACCAGCTTCAGCAGGAACAGCTTGGTGGGCGGGACCTCCAGGTTGAACTCCTGCTGCCGCTTGCGGTCACGGACCTCCTGGAAGATCACGAAGGCGATCATCGCGAAGCCCAGCAGCAGGGTGAGGTTGTGGTAGTTCGTGTTGGGCCCGACCTCGGGCAGGAAGCCGTTGGCGACCTTCTGCAGTCCGTCCGGGAACGGGCCGAGGGTCTGGCCCTCCAGGAAGATCTCCGTCAGACCGCGGAAGATCAGCATGCCCGCCAGGGTCACGATGAACGACGGTATGCCGCCGTACGCGATGAAGAATCCTTGGACGGCACCCGCGACCGCGCCCACGGCCAGGCACAGCACCACCGCGAGCGGCCACGGCAGGTCCTGTTTGACCATGAACACGGCGGCCATCGAGCCGACGAAGGCCGTCAGCGAGCCGACCGACAGGTCGATGTGACCGGCGATGATGACCAGCATCATGCCGATCGCGAGGATCAGGATGTAGCTGTTCTGCAGCACCAGGTTGGAGACGTTGCGCGGCAGCAGCAGGTCGCCGTCGGTCCAGACGGCGAACAGGACCACGATCAGGCCCAGCGCGATCAGCATGCCGTACTGCCGCATGTTGCGGCGCATGCCGTCCATCACCAGCTGCAACAGGCCGTCGGCCGCGGCCCCTCCGCTCTTGCCCGGCGGCGCGGGGGCCGGGCTCTTGGCGGTCACGTCCGTGCTCATCGGGTTACCTCTTTGTCCTTCGTCATCTGACGCATCAGCGATTCCTGGGAGGCCTCGGCCCGCGAGAACTCACCCGTCAGCCGCCCCGCGGCCATCGTGTAGATGCGGTCGCACATGCCGAGCAGCTCGGGCAGCTCGGAGGAGATGAAGACGACCGCCTTGCCCTGGGCCGCCAACTGGTCGATGACCGTGTAGATCTCGTACTTGGCACCGACGTCGATGCCGCGCGTCGGCTCGTCCAGGATCAGCACGTCCGGACCCGAGAAGATCCACTTGCTGAGGACGACCTTCTGCTGGTTGCCGCCGGACAGCTTGCCCACCGGCTCGAACACCGTCGGCGCCTTGATGTTCATGGACTTGCGGAAGCCCTCGGCGACCTGCCGCTCCTCGTGCTCGTCGACCACACCGCGCTTGGAGACCTTGCCCAGGGCGCTCAGCGAGATGTTCCGGTTGATGGTGTCGATGAGGTTGAGGCCGTAGTGCTTGCGGTCCTCGGTGACGTAGGCGATGCCGTGCTTGACCGCCTCGGGGACGGACTTCGTACGGATCTCCTTGCCGTCCTTGAGGACGGTGCCGCCCGCGTACCGGCCGTAGGTGCGGCCGAACACACTCATCGCGAGCTCGGTGCGCCCGGCGCCCATCAGACCGGCGATCCCGACGATCTCCCCGCGCCGGACGTGCAGCGACACGTCGTCGCACACCTTGCGCTGCTGGTCGATCGGGTGGTGCACGGTCCAGCCCCGGATCTCCAGGGCCGGCGCCGCGCCCTCCTCGGGCTCGTGCGGCGACCGCTCCGGGAAGCGGTTCTCCAGGTCGCGGCCCACCATGCCGCTGATGATCCGGTCCTCGGTCGTCTCCGGGGCCTTCACATCGAGGGTCTCGATGGTCTGGCCGTCGCGCAGGATCGTCACCGAGTCGGCGACCTTGCGGATCTCGTTGAGCTTGTGGGAGATGATGATCGAGGTGATGCCCTGCTTCTTCAGCTCCAGGATCAGGTCCAGGAGTTTGCCGCTGTCCTCGTCGTTCAGCGCGGCGGTCGGCTCATCCAGGATGAGCAGCTTCACCTTCTTCGACAGGGCCTTGGCGATCTCCACGAGCTGCTGCTTGCCCACGCCGATGTCGGCGACGCGGGTGTCGGGGTGATCGGCCAGACCGACCCGGCGCAGCAGTTCGGTGGCGTGCCGCAGCGTCTCGGTCCAGCTGATGATCCCCCGGGTGGCGTGCTCGTTGCCGAGGAAGATGTTCTCCGCGAGGGAGAGGTAGGGCACCAGGGCCAGTTCCTGGTGGATGATCACGATGCCGCGCTCTTCGCTGGCCCGGATGTCCTTGAACTGGCAGACCTCTCCCTCGAAGAGGATGTCGCCCTCGTACGTGCCGTGCGGGTGGACGCCGGAGAGGACCTTCATCAAGGTCGACTTGCCGGCGCCGTTCTCCCCGCAGATGGCATGGACCTCGCCCTGACGAACGGTCAGCGTGACGTTCGACAGCGCCTTGACGCCGGGAAAGGTCTTGACGATCGAGCGCATTTCCAGGACGGGTCCCGCCATGGTCGTGCCTTCCAATCAGTGGTCGTCGGTCGGTGGCGGGGGACTACTTGAGGTCGCTCTCCTTGATGTAGCCGGAGTCGACGACCTCCTTCTGGTAGTTCGACTTGTCCACCGCGACCGGCTCCAGCAGGTAGGCCGGGACGACCTTCGCGCCGTTGTCGTAGGTCTTGGTGTCGTTGACCTCGGGCTTCTTCTTGTTCAGCAGCGCGTCGACCATGTTCGAGGACACCTTGGCGAGCTGGCGGGTGTCCTTGTAGACGGTCATCGACTGCTGGCCGGCGATGATCGACTTCACCGAGGCGACCTCGGCGTCCTGGCCCGTGACGACCGGCAGCGGCTTGCTCTTGGAGCCGTAGTCGTCGGACTTCAGCGCCGAGAGGATGCCGATGGAGATGCCGTCGTAGGGCGACAGGACCGCGTCGACCCGCTCGCTCTTGTAGGCCGAGGTCAGGATGTCGTCCATGCGCTTCTGGGCGGTGCCGCCGTCCCAGCGCAGGGTGGTGACCTGGTTGAGCTTGGTCTGGCCGGAGCGGACGACGAGCTGCTTCTTGTCGATGTACGGCTGCAGGACCTTCATCGCGCCGCCGAAGAAGTAGCGCGTGTTGTTGTCGTCGTTCGAGCCGGCGAAGAGCTCGATGTTGAACGGGCCCTTCTTGGAGCCGTCCTTCAGGCCGAGCTTCTCGACGATGTAGTTGCCCTGGAGCTCGCCGACCTTCTCGTTGTCGAACGAGGCGTAGTAGTCGACGTTCTGCGTGCCGAGGATCAGGCGGTCGTAGGAGATGACCGGGATGTTCGCGTCCTTGGCCTGCTGGAGCACGTTGTTCATCGACTTGTTGTCGATCGCGGCGATGATCAGCGCCTTGACGCCCTGCGTGATCAGGTTCTCGACCTGCGAGACCTGCTGGTCCGGGTCGTCCTCGCCGTAGACCAGCTTGGTCTTGTAGCCCTTGGACTCCAGGTCCGCGACGACGTTCTTGCCGTCGGCGATCCAGCGCTCGGAGGACTTGGTCGGCATCGCGATGCCGATGGTGGCGCCCTTGGTGTCCCCTTCGGCCTCCTTGCCGCCACCCTCGCTGCTCTGACCGCAGGCGGTCAGGGTGAGGGCGAGGGACGCGGCTCCGGCTATGGCGGTGAGGGCGGCTCTGCGGTTACGCATGATCGTCATCCTTGATCTGTGGCAGGGCTCGGTCTGGGAGGCGCGAAGTCGCTCCGGGTGGTCGTGCCGGAAAGACCGAGAAGAGATGTGTCGGATTGTGGTCGGCTGTGTCTTCTTTTGTGAAGCCGAGTTTCCGGAACGTTATGCCGAGATTTCGAACCGTTGCAGATCGCCGGGCATCCGGGACCCGAGCGGTGCCATGTCGCCGTCCGCGCCGTGGCGGGCCAGCAGGTCCAGGGCGAGCCGGCCGCGGCGCACCCGCTCCTTGGCGGTGGCCAGCGTCAACTCCCGCATGTGGTGCCCGTACGGGTAGATCCCGGGGGCCTTGGACAGGCCGAACTTCAGGTACAACGGGGCCCCGCGTCTGATGAGTTCGGCCACCTCGTACATGCGGACGTAGCCGCCGAGGTCGTCGGGCGCCTCGATGTACATGTCCATCGGAGCGGCCGACGCCCGCCGTATCTCGGTGAGGTGATCCAGCGTCAGGTCGCTGGGCACGTTGACCGAGTCGGCGCCGAGGCGCTCGTACACCGCGTACGCGGCCGGGTTGACGGGGCCGATGAGCGCGGAGACCTTCAGCGTCGTGTCGGCCGGGATGATCCCGGCGGCCCGGGCCCGGTGCAGCGTCCACAGCACGCCCTCGTCGGCGACGAGCAGGCACTTGACGCCCAACTCCGTTGCCCGGACGGCGTCTTCCACACAGCCGGCGACGGCGTCGTGGCCGCGGGCGCGCAGTCCGGCCCCCCGCGAGTCGGTGCGCGTGGACCCGCCGATGTCCCAGGTGCCGCGCGGGCCGGTGAACAGGCAGAGCTCGATGTCGCGCTCACCGGTGGACTCGACCATCTCGGTGATCTCGGCGTCGGTCAGCATCCACACGCCGCTGCCCTGGCTGATCCGGTGGATCGGCACGTCCAGCCGCGAGGCCTCCTTCAGCACCACCGCGAGCGCCTCGGGACCCTCGCAGGAGGGGATCTCGGTGCGCCAGCGGCCGCCGCCGGGGAAGGAGTGCGGGGAGGCGTCGGCGGGGTCGGGGGCGGGCGCGCTCAGGCCCAGGGCGGTGAGCGCCTGCTCACCGGGCCTGCGGGCTGCCGGGGCGGAAGCGTCGGTCACAGGAATGTCCTTCGGTTCGATATGTCGGACGATGTTCGCGGCTCTGGGGCGCCAGGGCAAGGGGTACGGCAAAGCTGGGTGTACGCCGGTACGGGAGCCGTCAGGTTGCCCCCGTACCGGCGTACGTCTAGGGGCGGAGCAGGACCTTGCCCACCTTCGGGTCGCCGGCCCCGACCAGCTCGATGGCCTGCGAGAACTCGGTGAGCGGCAGCTCGTGCGTCACCAGCGGCAACGGGTCGAGCAGACCGGCGGCGAACACCCGCACCGTGTGCGCCCAGGCGTCCGGCGGCGCACCGAAGACGGTGTGCACCTCCAGTTGCTTCACGACGAGGTCGGTCGGGTCGAGGCCCTCGGCGCCCGGCGCGGGGATGCCGGTCAGGACCAGCCGCCCGCCGCGCCTGAGCAGACCGGCGGAGATCCGGGCGGCGTCCGCCGAACCCGCCGTCTCGATCACCACGTCGATGTCGTCCGGCAGTTCCTCGTCCTTGGTCCGGAAGTCCGTCGCCCCGTACTGGCGCGACAGCGCCTCCCGGTCCCGGCGGGTGCCGACGACCAGCAGCTCGGCCGGCGAGTTCGCCTTCAGGAACTGCACGGCGAACATGCCGAGGGTTCCGGTGCCGACCACGGCGACGCGCTCGCCGGGCTGTGCGTTGCCCTTCAGCGCGGCGGCCGCGATGCACGCGGCCGGCTCCAGCAGGGCCGCGGCCGTGAGGTCGCAGTCGTCCGGCAGGACGTGCAGGAGCCGGGCCGGGAGGGTCAGCGTGGCCGCCATCGCGCCCGGCTGGGTGAACCCGGTCTCCTCGTACCCGGCCGTGCACAGGGTCGTCTCGCCCGCGTGGCAGCGGTCGCAGACCTGACAGTTTCGAAAGCCCTCACCGACGACCTTGCGGCCCACGAGCGAGGCCGGGACACCGGCACCCACGGCCTCCACGGTCCCGGACCACTCGTGGCCCGGGGTCAGCGGATAGCGCACATAGCCCTCGGGGCGATTGCCCTGGTAGACCTCGCGGTCGCTGCCGCAGATGCCCGAGGCGTGGACCCGCACGAGGGCCTCGCCCGGCTCGGGCGGCCGGGGCTCGTGCGGGACGAGCCGGTGCTCGCCCGGGGCGTCGACGACGACCGCGGTGCTCACTGCGAGCCCTTCGGCTTGCGCTGTTCCCAGCCCTCCGCCCAGAGGTCGAACCGGGCCTGCTGCTGCGGGAACTCGGCAGCGGCGTCGACGTCCAGCTCCACTCCGAGGCCCGGGGCGTCGGAGAGGTGGAAGCAGCCGTCCTCCGGGTTGACCTGCGGGGCGCCCTTGACGACCTTCTTGATCTCCGCGTCGGCGAAGTCGTTGAAGTGCTCCAGGATCTTGAAGTTCGGGGAGGTGAAGCCCACCTGGAGGGACGCGGCGGTCAGGACCGAGCCGCCCACGTTGTGCGGAGCCACCAGCATGTAGTGCGTCTCGGCGGTCGCCGCGAGCTTGCGGGTCTCCCAGATGCCGCCGATGTGGCCGACGTCCGGCTGAATGATGTCGACGGCCTGGCTGTCGAACAGCTCGCGGAACTCGATCCGGTCGTGGATGCGCTCACCGGTGGCGACCGGCATGTCGACCTTGGCGGCGACCTTCTCCAGCGCCTTGAGGTTCTCCGGCGGGACCGGCTCCTCCAGCCACGCCGGCTTGAACGGCGCCAGCTCCTTGGCCAGGCGCACGGCCGTGGCGGGGGAGAAGCGGCCGTGCATCTCCAGCATCAGCTCGGCCTCGGGGCCGATGGCGTCGCGGACGGCCTCGATCAGGGAGACGGCGTACAGCGTCTCCTTGTGGTCCAGCTCGAAGTGGCCGGTGCCGAAGGGGTCGATCTTCAGCGCCCGGTAGCCGCGCTCCATGACCCCCTGGGCGGCCTTGTGGTACGCCTCCGGGGTCCGCTCGGTGGTGTACCAGCCGTTGGCGTATGCCTTGACCTTGTCGGTGACCTTGCCGCCCAGCAGCTGCCAGACGGGGACGCCCAGGGCCTTGCCCTTGATGTCCCAGCACGCCATCTCGATCACGGCGATGCCGGACATCACGATCTCGCCCGCACGGCCGTAGTCGCCGTACTTCATGCGCTTGACGAGGTCCTCGACGGCGAAGGGGTCGGAGCCGAGGATGTGGTTGGCCTGGGCCTCCTTCAGGTAACCGAGAAGGGCGTCGGTGTGTCCCAGCATCCGGGTCTCGCCGACTCCGGTGATGCCTTCGTCGGTGTGCACCTGGACGTACGTCAGGTTGCGCCACGGCGTCCCGACCACGTGTGTGCTGATTCCGGTGATGCGCACGGCGGTTGTCCCTCGCAGCTTCGTCGGCTCTTTTGCGTCAGTGTCTTGCGTCAGCATCCCGCTCGCGTTCCGGCGCCTCGGTCTGTTCGAGATTTCGGCACGCGTTCGAAATGCTGGCGTGACAGTAAGGATCGGGCGGCAGGGGTGTCAATGGGTCGCGCGCATAACGGTTTCGACAGTCTCGAAACCGCGGAGGAGTCGTGTCCCTACAGAACCTTCACAGGTGGATCTAGGAACGGGACCCGCGCGGAACTTAATCTTCCCGCGTCATGGACTACTGCGACCCGTGCCGACGGCACCTCAACGGCGCCCTCGCCTGCCCGGGGTGCGGCACATCGGCCGAAGAACTGCGCCGGCACGAGCCGGGATACGGCGACTACGGCGCCCCGGCGTCCGGGTACGCGAGCATCGCGCCGGAGCGGACCTCGGCTTCGGACGGGCCGAAAGCCCCGGACGCACCGAACGCCTCCGGCGACGGATACGACGGCGGCTACGGCGACGACCATGACGGATACGGCGACGCTCACGGCGACGCGTACGACGACGTCCACGGCGACGGAGACCACGAACCGCGCGGCGATGACGACGACCACCCGCGCGGCGATGACGACGACCACCCGCGCGGCGACGACGGCGAGCCCACGGGGCGCGCCGTCCGGCGGCGTGGACGCGGGCCGGGCCCGGCCGCCGACGGCCCGGGCGGATCGAGCCGACGGGACCGCAAGGCCGCGGCGCACCGCCGCCGGCGCCGCAGGACCCTGTTCGTGGCGGCCGGGTTCGTGCTGGCCGCGGGCGGTCTGAGCCTCGCGGAACTCGGAATGGACGCCCCCCGGTCGACGCCCAGGCCGGCCGCGGCCGGAGGCGAGTCCGCGGACGGGGAGGCGTCGGCCGAAGCGGGGGAGCCGGGCCGATCTCCGGGTGGCGGGACGGGAACTGACAGGGCGTCGGACTCTCCCTCCCCGGAGGCTTCCGACTCGCCCTCGACCTCGGCGTCCCCCAAGGACGGGGCCTCGGAGTCCCCGAAGGCCGACGGCCCGAGCGAGGACCCCCGGTCGGCCGCGGCGGGCGATCCCACCGGCCGCCCGACCGCCGCCCCCACCGCAGCCCCACCGGCCCCGGACCCGACACCGACCTCGGACCCGACGACCCCCGCACCCGACCCGGAACCGACCCCGTCCCAGACGTGCGACCGGTTCCTGTGGTGGTGCACGTAGGCTCTCCCGCCGTGGAGCACTGACATCCTCACGCGGCTCGACCGCCCGTCCGCGTGGGGCTGGCAACCGCAGGTCTGGACGGTCCGGGCCGGGCCCGGCGTCCGCTCCGGGCCGTGCTTCGCCGAAGGGGCCGATGGGTCGGCCCGAAACCCCGTACGCGACGGGCTGACCACCGCAGGCCTGAGCACGTCCCGGCCGGCCCGGCCTCCGGTCCCGGGCCGTGCCTCACCGAAGGGGCGACGGGCGGCTCGAATCCGTCCGCGTCGCGCTGACCGTGGCAGACCTGAGCCGGACCCGGCCCCCCGGCGACCGTCGGCCTCCACCCGGACCGGGGGCGAGGCCGTCAACGGCCGGGGCGGGGCTCAGCCCAGCATTCGTCGCAGCGCATCGCGCAGTGCCACCCGTTCCCCCTCGGAGAGCCCGGCCAGGGGCTCCCGGGCGAACCGCAAAGACTCCCGCAGGCTGCGGGCCACCCGCCGGCCCTCCTCCGTGGCCGCCGCCACCTTCACCCTGCGGTCCGCGGGAGCCGGCCGCCGCTCGACCAGTCCCCGCGCCTCCAGCCGGTCCACGATGCCCGTCACATTGGACGGCTCGCATTTCAGCTGCTGGGCCAGCCTGCGCATGGGCAGCGGTTCCAGGCACAGCAGGCTGAGCAGCCGTGCCTGTGCGCCGGTCAGGGCGTGTTCCGCGGCCGCCGACTCGTAGTCCTCGTGGAACCGCGCCACCACCTCCCCGATCAGCTCGACCACCTCGAGGGTCAGCGGATCAGGGCGCTTTGTCACGTCTTGGGGCGTCGGAACGGTGGAGGCCATGCCCTCCAGGGTACTCGGTTATTTGACAACCTGAAAGTTTCAGGAGCATGGTTGTTTCAGGTACTGAAACATTCGCATCGAGTCAGTGAGGTAAGGCGCATCATGACCGACACCCCCACCCTTCCCGCCGTCAGCCGCGAGTGGCACCTGGCGAGCCGTCCCGTCGGATGGCCGAAGCCGGAGGACTTCGCCTTCGTCGAGGTGGAGGTCCCGCAGCCGGGTGAGGGCCAGGTCCTCGTCCGGAACAAGTACCTCTCCGTGGACCCCTACATGCGCGGCCGGATGAGCGACGCGAAGTCCTACGTCGCCCCGTTCGAGATCGGCAAGGTCATGCAGGGCGGCGCCGTCGGCGAGGTCGTGGCCTCGAACGCCGAGGGCCTGTCCGTCGGGGACCACGTGCTGCACTTCTTCGGGTGGCGCGAGTACGCGGTCGTCGACGCGAAGAACGCCGTGAAGGTGGACGCGCAGGCCGCGCCGCTGTCGGCGTACCTCGGTGTGCTGGGCATGACCGGCCTCACCGCCTACGCGGGCCTGCTGCGGACCGCCGCCTTCAAGGAGGGCGACACCGTCTTCGTCTCCGGTGCCGCCGGCGCCGTGGGCGGCCAGGTCGGCCAGATCGCCAAGCTGAAGGGCGCCTCGCGGGTCATCGGCTCCGCCGGTTCGGACGAGAAGGTGAAGCTCCTCGTGGAGGAGTACGGCTTCGACGCCGCCTTCAACTACAAGGACGGGCCCGTCGCCCGGCAGCTGCGCGACGCCGCCCCGGACGGGATCGACGTCTACTTCGACAACGTCGGCGGTGACCACCTGGAGGCGGCCATCGGCTCCCTCAACGAGGGCGGCCGGATCGCCGTCTGCGGCATGATCTCCGTCTACAACAACACCGAGCCCGCCCCGGGTCCGAAGAACCTCGCCCGGCTCATCCAGACCCGCGGCCGCATCCAGGGCTTCCTGGTCGGGGACCACTACGACCTTCAGCCGCAGTTCGTGAAGGAGGTCGCCCCCTGGGTCGCCTCCGGCGAGCTGAAGTACCGCGAGACCGTCGTCGAGGGCATCGAGAACAACCTCGAGGCGTTCCTGGGCGTGCTGCGCGGCGACAACACCGGGAAGATGATCGTCAAGCTCTGACGCCTTCCCCCAGGATTCCGGCATGCGGTAACTTGTTTCCGAATCCGTCCCGGCCCGGGCGCGAGCCGCGGCGGACGACCTGAGGAACACAACCGCATGCCGATCCAGCAGTCCGACGTCCTGTACACCGCCGTCGCCACCGCCGAGAACGGGCGCGACGGCCGGGTCGCCACCGACGACGGCACACTCGACGTCGTCGTCAACCCGCCGAAGGAACTGGGCGGGAGCGGCGCCGGCACCAACCCGGAGCAGTTGTTCGCCGCCGGTTACAGCGCCTGCTTCCAGGGGGCGCTCGGTGTCGTCGCCCGCCAGGAGGGGGCCGACCTCACCGGTTCGACCGTGACCGCGAAGGTCGGTCTCGGCAAGAACGGGGACGGCTTCGGGATCATCGTCGAGATAGCGGCCGACATCCCGAAGGTGGACCGGGGCACCGCCCGCTCGCTGATCGAGAAGGCGCACGAGGTGTGCCCGTACTCGAAGGCGACCCGCGGCGACATCACCGTGACGCTGGTCTGAGGACCGTCGTTGCACACACGGAGGCCGCACCCTTGGACGTGGGGTGCGGCCTCCGTCCGTGCCCGGGCTCAGCGCGCCAGCGCCGCCGTGTGGACCGCCCGCGCCAGACGGTCGTTCTCCGGCGCCGCCCCGCCGGGGAAGGCGAACCGGCGGCGCGTGTAGCCGTAGGCGAGGCCGCTCCACGGATCCGCGAAGGCCTGCGAGCCGCCCGCGCCGCTGTGCCCGATCGTCCCGGCCCCGAGGAACGGGTGCCACGTGTCAGCCGTCATCTGGAAGCCCAGCCCGAACGACTTGTGGGTCCGGGCCACCAGGTCGTACCCGGCGGAGTGGAACTGGCCGAACTCCGCCACCGTGTCCGGCTTCAGCAGCGGCGCCTGCTCGCCCACCCCGCTGATCGCCGCCGCGTACATCCCCGCCAGCCCGCGCGCGGACGCCACCCCGCCCACCGACGCCGGGCCCTTCGCCCGGATCAGCGGCATGTTCGGCAGCTCGACGAGGTCCGTCGGCTCCGCCGCGTTGCCGTTGAACGCGATCGAGGCGAGCGAGTGGGGGCCCGAGGACGCGGCGTCGAGGAGGGCCTGCTGCTTCGGGGTCGGGGCCATCGGCTGGGTGCCGCGGAAGCGCGGTTCCTCGGGAGCGGGCAGGCCCAGGTGGAAGTCCAGTCCGTACGGGCTCCTGATCCGCTCCTGGTAGACCTCCTGGAGCGTGCGCCCGGTCGCGCGGCGGACGACCTCACCGGCCAGGGCCCCGGCGACCAGCGCGTGATAGCCGAAGGCGGTGCCCGGACGCCAGAACGGCCGCTGGTCGGCCAGGCGTTCGGCGAGCTGGCGGTCGTCGGCCAGCTCCGCGAGGGTGAAGCCGCTGTCCGTGCCGATCACGCCCGCCCGGTGCGCCAGCAGGTCCCGCAGCGTCAGGGCTCCCTTGCCCTCGGCCGCGAACTCCGGCCAGTAGTACGTCACTTTGCGGTCCAGTTCGAGCGTGCCGTCCTGGACGAGCAGGGCCACGACCAGATAGGCGGCGCCCTTGGTGGACGAGAACACGCCGTACAGGGCGTCCGCGCCGGTCCCCGCCCACAGGTCGACGACCTTCCGGCCGTGGACGTAGGCGCACAGCTGCCCCTCGTAATCGGCTCGTTCAGCGGCGACGAAGGCGGCGAACTCCTCGCGCACCGCTTCGAAGCCGTCCGCCACGGTGCCGTGGATCTCCTGCGTCATCCGCTCTCCTCAACTGAACCGCTGTGTGCCACTGTGAACAATGCCCTCGCCACGTGCGGGAATTCTCCCTTGGGGTGGTCCCGGAAGAGTGGTTCGGTGCCGAACAGGACCGTCTGACCTCCGCTGACGACCGAAGCCTGCCCGGCCGCTCCGGCCGGACCGCCGGTGCCGTCGCGCAGCGGCCGCCAGTGCCCGGAGACCAGGGGATTCCCGGTCGCGTACGACTGCTCGACGCGGACGCCGGGGCCGGGACCGGTGAACCACAGCGGGGCGTAGACGAAGCCGTGCGCGGGCGCACCGCGCGTGAGCGGCCCCGAGTTCGTCACCCGCACCACGCCGTTCGCGTCCCCGTTGCCCTCCACCGCCTTGACGTCCAGCCGGCCCACCGCCGCGTTCAGGGCCGCTCCGGCCGCGCCCCGGCCGACCAGGCCGTGTCCGTCGAGGAAGGCGTCCAGGGCCTGGCGGGCGGGGGCCGTCAGGGCGGAGCGGTCCAGCCCGGCGGACACGAACAGCACGTCCGCGCCCGACCAGTCGAAGCCCGCGTTCAGGACGGCCGTCGAGACCGGAGTGACCTCGAAGCCCATCTCCCGCAGCGCGAACAGCTCACCCGGCGTGACGGCCGCGGCGACACGCAGGCGGTGCAGCGGCGCCGTCCCGGTGTGCCGTGTCGCCGTGAAGGACACGTCGTGGGCGCGGGCGGCGCCGAGCGCCTCGCGTCGGGCCGACGCCGCGACGATCACGCTGCCGTCCCCCGCCCGCCGGACCGGAACTCCCTGCCGGAGCAGGGAGTTGAGGGCGGCGACCTCGCGCGGGTCGGTCAGCCGCAGCCGGAGGTTTCCGTGCGCCGGCACGTGGGCGACGGGTGCGGCCTCGCCGATCGCGCGCAGGGGCGCCCCCCGCAGGCTGCCCGACGGCACCCGCTCGACCGTGGCGCCCCACAGACGGCCCAGGCTCCAGCCGGAGATGTCGTACATCACCGACACCTTGTCGCTGATGTCCCGGCCGTCGGCCAGCAGCGCGTTGGCCATGCCGCGCCTGGGCTGGTGCATGTCGACGACGTACGAGCCCTCGGGGTGGGACCGTCCGGCGAGCCGGAAGGGGCGCGTGGCACGGGTGACCCGCACGCCGTTGGCCAGGAGGTGGTCGACCAGGCGCGCGGCGGCCGGAGCCGAGCGCTGGGTGCGGGCGTCGCCTGGCGGGATGACGTAGGCGCGCGGGAACGTGGTCGTGTAGACGTCCTCGGGACCGATCCCCGGGACGCCGGGGACCGTCTTCGGCGACACCGGCACCTGCGGGGCGCCCGCCGCGCCACGGCGGAAGACCTCGATCTGGTCGGCGATCAGGGTGCCGCGGTGCGCGCGGACGTGGTCCAGGGTCGCGTGGATCGCCGCGCGCGCCACGGCCGTGTTGACCGCCGAACGGCGCCGCAGCTCCGGCACGGGCAGGTCGTCGTACTCCTTGTTGTTCACCGCCAGCGGGATCTCCACCGTGTGGGCCGCCACGGTGCCGTGGAAGGCCGCGTACTGCGGGGTGAAGATCGGCGGCCAGTCGTCCCAGCCCTCCTGCTGGTCGCGGAAGGGGATCTGCGCCGGTTCCACGCCGTCCTTGGCGGGCGTGTAGCCGAGGGCGTTCACCGCGGACTCCATGCCGAGGGCGTTGGCGTAGGAGTTCTTCAGGAAGAGGTCGTACTCGTAGTTCTCGCCGTGCGGGGGAGTGGTCGGCTCGATCAGGGTGCCGTTGACGTAGCCGTGCAGGTCGAGCAGGACGGCCGGCTGCTTGCCGAGCTGGATCCGCCGCATCGCGCGGGTCTCGGGCTGGGAGGCGGTGACGAAGTCCCGGTTCAGGTCGAAGCCGTTCGCGTTGGCGCGGGTTCCGGCGATCCGGCCGTCCGGGTTGGCCGTGATGTTGAAGTACAGGCGGCTGTGCGCGAGAAGGTCCCGGGTCTTGGCGTCCGTGGCCGTCGCGAGCTGCTCGATGACCTTCAGGGAGGCGTCCGTGCCCTCCCACTCGTTGCCGTGGATGTTGCTGTTGACGAAGACGGGAGTCTTGTAATCGCGCCTGATCCCGGGGGACTTCGCCGCCGCGGCGGGCGCGTTCCCGATCAGCTCGCGCATCCGCTCCTGGGCGCGGGCCTGCCGGGTGGTCTCCGGGGCGGTGACGGTGACGAGGTAGAGGCGGTGGCCGCCGGCGGAGCGGCCGGTCACCTCCACGCTCACCCGGTCGCCGAGGCGCTGGAGGGCGTTCAGCCGCGGCGCGATCGCGTGGTACGGCGTGAGGCCCAGCTTCAGGGACGTGTCGGAGGGGTTCACCGGGTCGGGGGAGAGGGTCCGGCGGCGGGGGTAACCACGGTCGGCCGTCGCGCCGGGGGTCTCCCGCGGCGCGGCGAGGGCCCGCCGGGCCGCGCTCTCGGGAGCGCGTGCCGCCCGGTCCTCCGCGCCGCCGCCCTCGCGGGTGACGGGCTTCGGGTCCGCGCCGGCGGTGCCGGGGGCGAGCAGCGGTGCCGTCGCCGCGGCGAGGGCGAGGGCGACGATCAGCGCGGGTCTCGCAGGAACGGTTCTCGTGGTGCGCACGCGTACCTCCTCCTGGGGCTTGCTGAGATCGGTACGGCGAGGTGTACCGGTTCGACTCAACGGCAACAAGGGTGCGTTGGTGTCACCGGTGACCCGGACGGCTCCGACGGACGGGTCTCGCCGGGCCCGGGGGACCCGTGACAGCGGTGTGACCGGAGCGCGTCATGAGCGCGACAGGGGCCCGGATAGGGTTTCCCCATGCGCGATCTAGGGACGGGTTTCCGGTACCTCCTCAAGGGCCAGCGATGGGTGGCCCGGCACGGCAGGAGCTACGGCTTCGGGCTGCTCCCGGGCCTGATCACCCTCGTGCTGTACGCGGCGGTGCTGGTCGCGCTGGCCCTGTGGGGCGAGGACGCCGTGCGCTGGGCGACGCCCTTCGCGGACGACTGGTCCGGCCC
The DNA here is from genome assembly GCF_056436585.1 of Streptomyces sp. NPDC043685. Lineage (NCBI taxonomy): Bacteria > Bacillati > Actinomycetota > Actinomycetes > Kitasatosporales > Streptomycetaceae > Streptomyces > Streptomyces sp. NPDC043685. Next base: position 728,461 of record NZ_JBWKCH010000002.1, read on the forward strand.
GTGGCCCGGGCTCTTCCGCGGCTTCCTGACCGTCGTGCTGTTCGCCCTCGCCCTGCTCCTGGCCGTCGTGACGTTCACCGCGGTGACCCTGCTGATCGGGCAGCCCTTCTACGAGAACCTCTCCGAACGGGTCGACCGGGACGTGTCCCCGGACGGGCACGCCCCCGAGTCGGAGCTGCCGCTCTGGCGCGAGTTGTGGATCTCCGCCCGCGACAGCCTCCGCATCGTGGTGCGGGCCGCCCTGTGGGGTGTGCTGCTGTTCGGGTGCGGCTTCATCCCGGTGGTCGGGCAGACGGTCGTCCCGGTGCTCGGGTTCTTCGTCACCGGGTTCTTCCTCACGGAGGAACTGACCGCCGTCGCCCTCCAGCGCCGCGGCGTCGCACTGCGCACCCGCCTGACCCTGTTGCGCTCCCGCAAGACCCTCGTCTGGGGCTTCGGCACCCCGCTCGCCGTGGCCTTCCTGGTGCCGGTCGTCGCGGTGTTCCTGATGCCGGGCGCGGTCGCGGGCGCCACCCTCATGGCGCGTGATCTGCTCGGCGAGGACATCCAGGAGGGTGGCGAGAAGGGCGACCGCGCCTCTACGACGCTTCCGCGGCCACCCTCAGGATCGCCCTCACCTGGGCGATGATGTCCAGCCGGTTCCGCACGAACTCCGGGTCGGTGACCTCGGTGGTGTTCCCGGCGCCGAACTGGAGCACCGGCGCGTGCACATGCCCGCCCGGCAGCGTGCCGTGCAGCCCCAGCCGGTCCCGCAGCAGCGTCGCCCGGTAGGCGATCTCGTTGGACAGGTAGTCGCCGCCCCCGCCCGCACGGGCGGTCGAACCGGGCGTCGGCCCCTCGGGGCGTACGACGGGCTCGGTGCCGCCGGCCGGGATCTCGGTGACACTCGTGTTGTCGTACACCGGGAAACGGCCGGTCGGCGCGGCGGTGATCGCCGCGTACGGCAGCGTGGTCGCCGTCCACTGCGGCTGTGAGGCCGGGTCGCTCACCGGCACCGTCTCGGTGCGGCCGATGGTGTCGTTGTCCGCGAAGCCGCCCCGCCAGGCCCCGTTGGTCCGCTCGATGTCGAACCGCCCGACCCGGCCCTGGCTCACCGTGGTGAACAGGTCGGCCTGCGGCAGGTGCGGCCGCAGGGTCCGCTCCACCGTCCCGTCGGTGAAGTCCCGCCAGCGCACCGGGAACACGGCCGTCTCGATCCGGGCCGGTCCGTCCGCCGTCTCGATCACCGTGCCGTCGAGGGCCAGCGCGGTGGCGCCGGACGGGTTGGAGATACGGATGTCCCGGTCCAGCGTGAACGGGTCGAAGCCGGTGAGCAGGATCCGCTTCAGGCCCTTGCCGTGCGGATACCGGATGGCGTCCTGGCCGCGCGAGCTGCGCTCCAGTGCGTCCAGCAGCCCGGCCCGCTGCCCGTCCGTCAGACCGAACGCGGGCTCCCACGTGCGCACTTCACGCGTCATGCCGAGCCGCGCCCAGTACAGCGGCCGGTCGTCGTCCCGGCTCAGGTCCCCGCCGGACGGACCGCGCCCCTGGGCCCGGTCGACCGCGTGCCGCCACAGCGACGAACCCTCGCGGGCCACCACCCGGCTGGCCTCCCGGTAGGAGCGGGCCGAGTCGAGGGCCCGGGCCAACCGCGGGGCCACGGTGTCGAATCCGGAACGGCGCAGGATCTCCTGCGGGGCGGCCCGGTCGAGCCGCTGCTCCTCCACGGTCGGGGCGGGCGCCGCCCGGGAGGCGCTCGCGGCCTGGGGGGTGGTGAGACCGGTCAGCAGGGCGAGCCCGAGGACGCCGAGGCGAACGCGTATGCGGTTCAAGGGTGTTCAGGCCTTCCGTCGCGGTGGGGGGTCGGTGCCGGACGGGCGCAGTATCGCGTGACGGGTGGGGTCCACGCCATGGGTGACGGGCGGGTGACGGACCACGGGTCAGCCATCGCCCTCGCCGAGCAGCGTCAGGAAGTCCCGTGGCGGGACGCATGGCGTTGTACTCGACCAGCACGATCTCGGCGCGCCGTGCCCTCCTTCGCGGCTGAACCGCCGCCGCTCTCGCGGAGGTGGTCGCCCGCCGTGTGGGTTGCTCGATCAGTGGTCGCGGTCACGAGTCCTTCGCATGCTGCCGAGGCAGGATGACGACATCGACATCGACATCGACATCGACGAGGAGGCCGACGTGGCGGAGACGACACAGGCGATGCAGGATGCGGCCCGTGAGGTCGCCGTCGAGGCCGCCCTCGGCGCACTCGACCTGGACGCCAAGACGCGGCTGCTGGCCGGCCAGGACCTGTGGAGCCTGCCCGCGATCGAGGAGGCCGGACTGGCCTCGCTGGTCATGTCGGACGGCCCGATCGGCGTCCGAGGAGTGCGCTGGAGCGCCGACGACCCGTCCGTCGCCCTGCCCTCCCCGACGGCGCTGGCCGCCACCTGGGACCCCGAACTGGCCCACCGGGCCGGGGTGCTGCTGGCCCAGGAGGCCCGCCGCAAGGGCGTCCACCTGCTGCTCGCCCCCACGGTCAACCTGCACCGCTCCCCGCTCGGCGGCCGTCACTTCGAGGCCTACAGCGAGGACCCCTACCTCACCGGGCGGATCGGCACCGAGTACGTCCGCGGCGTCCAGTCCGGCGGCGTCGGCACCACCGTCAAGCACTTCGTCGCCAACGACGCCGAGACCGACCGCCTCACCGTGAACAACCTCGTCGGCCAACGCGCGCTGCGCGAGCTGTACCTGGCCCCCTTCGAGGCGATCGTCGAGAACGCCCACCCCTGGGGCATCATGACCGCCTACAACTCCGTCAACGGCCCGACCATGACCGAGCACCACCACCTGGTCAACGAGGTCCTGCGCGGCGAGTGGGGCTTCGACGGCGTCAACGTCTCCGACTGGACCGCCGCCCGCTCCACCACCGGCGCCCTCACCGGCGGCCTCGACATCGCCATGCCCGGCCCCGGCACCGTCTACGGCGAGGCCCTCGCCCGGGCCGTCCGCGACGGCGAGGCCGACGAGGCACTGGTCGACGACGCCGTCCGCCGCGTGCTGCGCCTCGCCGCCCGGGTCGGCGTCCTGGAGGGCGCCGAACCGGCCGTCACCGACCCGCCCGCCCCCGTGGACGGCGAGGCACTCGCGCGCGAGATCGCCCGCCGCTCCTTCGTCCTGGTCCGCAACGACGACGGCGTGCTGCCGCTGAGGCCCGGCCGGGTCGCGCTGATCGGCGCCGCCGCCCGCGACGCCCGCGTCCTCGGCGGCGGCTCCGCCACCGTCTTCCCCGCCCGGGTCGTCTCCCCGCTCGACGGCCTCACCGCTGCCCTCCCCGAGGGCACCCTCAGCTACACCCTCGGCGCCGACCCCAACACCGAACTCCCCGTCGCCGACAAGGGGTTCGAGCTGCGCGCCGTCTGCCGGGACACCACCGGGCAGGTCATCGGCACCCGCTTTGCCTCCAGCGGCCACATCCAGTGGACGAGCGCCGACCTCCCCGACGGCGTCACCGAGGACGCCCTGCACACGGTCGAACTGACCGGCACCTTCACCCCGCGCGAGAGCGGCACGCACACCATCGGCTTCAAGGGGCTCGGCCCGTTCAAGCTCACCGTCGACGGCACCACGTACTTCGACGGCGTCCAGCGCCCCTCCGGGGACGGCGACCCCTTCGCGGCCTTCTCCGGCGCCCCGGTGCCCCACGCCCGGCCCGAACTGACCGCGGGCGAACCGGTCGAGGTCTCTCTCACCCATACGGTCCCGCCGCCGGACGGCAACCCCATGTGGGGCATCGGCTTCACCCTCGCCCACCAGGACCCGCAGCGCGACGCCGACGAGCTGATCGCCGAGGCCGCCGAGGCCGCCCGGGCCGCCGACACCGCCGTCGTCGTGGTCGCCACCACCGACCGCGTCGAGTCCGAGGGCTTCGACCGCACCGACCTGCGGCTGCCCGGCCGCCAGGACGACCTGGTCCGCACCGTCGCCGCCGCCAACCCCCGCACCGTCGTGGTCGTCAACTCAGGCTCCCCGGTGGAACTGCCGTGGCGCGACGAGGTCGCCGCCGTGCTCCTGTCCTGGTTCCCCGGCCAGGAGGGCGGCGCGGCCCTCGCGGACGTCCTCACCGGAGCCCACGAACCCGGCGGGCGGCTGCCCACCACCTGGGGCACCCTCGCCGACGCCCCGGTCACCCGGGTCGTCCCGGAGAACGGCGAACTCCCCTACGACGAGGGCGTCTTCATCGGCTACCGCGCCTGGGAGAAGCACGGCCGCAGCCCCGCCTACCCCTTCGGCCACGGCCTCGGCTACACCGACTGGACCTACGACTCCGTCCAGATGGAGGAGAGCGCCGGGACGGTCACCGCGACGGTCCGTCTGCGCAACACCGGCGACCGCCCCGGCCGCGAGGTCGTCCAGCTCTACCTGGCCCCGGGCGACCCCGACCCCACGCGCCCGGCCCGCTGGCTGGCCGGCTTCGCGACCGTCGAGGCCGCACCGGGCGACAGCGCCGAGGCGGTCGTCGAACTACCGCGCCGCGCCTTCGAGATCTGGGACGAGACGAACGCCTCGTGGTCGTTTGTGAAGGGTTCGTACGAGATCCAGGTCGGACGCTCGATCGCGGACCGCAGGATCACCGCGACGATTAACGTCTGATCCGGGACACGTTCCCCGCCAGGCAGCCCCGGTCCGGGACCTGACCTCCGGACCGGGGCTCGTGGTCTGTCACGGACCCCTCAGCGGGCGTCGAACCCGTACACCGTCTCCGAGCGGTACACCGCGCCCGGCCGCAGCACGGTCGTCGGGAAGTCCGGCCGGTTCGGCGAATCGGGGAAGTGCTGGGTCTCCAGCGCGATGCCCTCGCCGGGCGCGAAGGGGCCGCTCAGGTGGTCGGCGGTGTACAGCTGGAGGCCGGGCTCGGTGGTCGCCACCGTCAGCACCCGCCCCGACGCCGGGTCGTGCAGTTCGGCGACCTCCACCGGAGCGGCCGTCACCCCCTTGTCCAGCACGAAGTTGTGGTCGTAGCCGGAGCCGGTCTTGCGGGCCTCGCGGAAGTCGAAGCGCGTGCCGGTCACGTCCCGCGGGTCACCGGCCGGGATGAGGTGCTCGTCGACCGGCGTGTACCGGGAGGCGGCCAGGCGCAGCTCATGGCCGCCCGCGTCGCCGGAGCCGGCCAGGTTGAAGTAGCTGTGGTTGGTCAGGTTCACCACGGTCGGCGCGTCGGTCACCGCCTCGTAGGCGATCCGCAGCGCCCCGCTCGCGTCGAGCGTGTACGTCGCCGAGACCTCCAGCCGGCCGGGGAACCCCTCCTCGCCGTGCGGGCTGACCCGCGTCAGCCGCACCCCGTGCGTGACCGGCTCCGCCTCCCACACCCGCTTGTCGAAGCCCCGCACCCCGCCGTGCAGCGCGTTCGGCCCGTTGTTCGGCTCCAGAGCGTACGTCCGCCCGTCCAGGGTGAAGCGGCCACCGGCGATCCGGTTGGCGTACCGCCCGACCAGGGCACCGAGATAGGGCTCCGGGTGGGTGAGATACCCGTCGAGGTCCGGGAACCCCAGCACCACGTCCCCGGCCCGGCCCTCCCGGTCCGGCACCTCCACGGACTGCACGATCCCGCCGTACGACAGCACCCGTACCCGCACGCCCGAGCGCTCCAGGGTCCAGCGGTGCACCGGGGTGCCGTCGGAAAGTGTCCCGAAGAGTTCGTTCATGTGCGGAACTCTAGGACAGAGCCCGGGTCATGGCTTCCTCGCGGTGACCGTGCGGTACGCGATCTCCGCCAGCCGGGCCTGTCCGTCCACGCTGGGGTGGAAGTAGTCCCAGCGGCTCAACTGGGCCGTGCCGAAGCGGTAGTCGTACACCGCGCCCCCGTCGTAGCGGCACCGCTCGTCCTCGGCGCAGACCTCCTCCAGGACCTTGTTGTAGTCCTCCACCCTCTTGTGCACCGTGTCCCGCCGCAGGGTCGCCGCCGGGTCCAGGGCGTCCGGGGCGCCCAGCATCGACGGGCAGATGCCCAGCTTCCACACCTGCTTGCCCATCGGGCTGCCCCGGCCCTCGGACCACAGGCGCTTCAGGTTCGGCACACTCGCCACGAACACCTGCGCCTTGGGCAGGGCCTTGCGCAGACCACGCAGCGCATCCTCGAAGTCGGCCCGGAAGGCGGAGACCGGGGTCATCGCCGCGGGCGTGGACCGGCAGGCGTCGTTCGCCCCGACCATCACCGCCACCAGCTGCGGTTTGCGCCGCACCGCCCGCGCCATCTGCCCGGGCAGATCCGCCATGCGCGCCCCGGTCACGGCGTAGTTCCAACTGCGCCGAGCGGCCCCCGCCCTGCCCAGCAGCCGTACGGCGAGCGAGTCGACCTCGCGGCTCGACCCGGTCGCCCAGGACGCCTCAGGACAGTCCGACAGCACGTCACAGGCGTCGAACGCCCGGGTGATGGAGTCACCGACGGCGGCCACGGAACGAGGACTGCGGTCCCATAGGGGCGTGGGCGTGGGCGACGGCTTCGCGGACGCGGACGGGGCGGCGGAATCACCCCCCACGGCATCACACCCGGCGACACCCAGCACGGCCGCCGCGACCACGGCCAGAACGCCCCGCGCGGTACGGCTTCGCTTCCGCATCCCTGGTCCATCCCCTCGCCACGCCGTGTCCGTCTCCCCACCCCATGACAACGCACGAGGGTTCCCGGCCGATCAGGTGCAACGGCTCACACCCGCACAAGCGTCCCCCTGGGTGAATGGCGGGCGTTTCCCGGCACCTGGACCGACCGTACGTCACACTCCTTGCGCCCCCGCACGGTAGCCTCGCCATCAGCGTGACCCCCCGGTCACAGCCGTTCCGCCCGTTTGCACCATGTCCCGCTCTGCCCGGAGGTTCCGGTGACGACACGTGGAGTTCTGTACGTGCACTCCGCGCCGCGCGCGCTGTGCCCGCACGTCGAGTGGGCCGTCGCCGGGGTGCTCGGCACACGCGTCAGCCTGGACTGGATCCGCCAGCCCGCCGCACCGGGCACCTGGCGCTCGGAGTTCTCCTGGCAGGGCCAGGCCGGCACGGCGTCCAAACTCGCCTCCGCACTGCGCGGCTGGCACCTGCTCCGCTTCGAGGTCACCGCCGAACCCTGCCCCTCCGCCGAGGGCGAGCGGTACAGCTGCACCCCCGACCTCGGCATCTACCACGCCGTCACCGGCATCCACGGCGACATCCTCATCCCCGAGGACCGCCTCAGAGCGGCGCTCCAGCGCTCGCAGCGCGGTGAGACCGACCTGGAGGCCGAGCTCAGCAAACTCCTGGGCAAGCCCTGGGACGACGAACTGGAACCCTTCCGCTACGCAGGCGAGGGCGCCCCGGTCCGCTGGCTCCACCAGGTGGTGTAAACGCCTTCAGGGGCGCGCCTTCAGGGGCGCGGGAACTGCGCGAACAACCCCCACGAGCCCGCGCACGGCACGCAACGTCACGGAAACGGCGAATGGCCCGAACTCCACCCAAGGAGTTCGGGCCATTCAACGCTCAGGATCAAACCGTCCGGAACGCCAGCACCACGTTGTGCCCACCGAACCCGAACGAGTCGTTCAGCGCGGCGATGCGGCCCTCGACCGGCAGCTTCCTGGCCTCGCCCCGGACGACGTCGGCGTTCGCCTCGGCCTCGGGGTCGAGGTTCTCCACGTTGATCGTCGGCGGAGCCACCCGGTGGTACAGCGCGAGCACGGTCGCCACCGTCTCCACACCACCGGCACCGCCCAGCAGGTGTCCGGTCATCGACTTCGTCGCGGACACCGCGAAGTGGTCGGCGTGGTCGCCGAACACCTTCCGCAGCGCCTTCAGCTCGGCGATGTCACCGGCCGGCGTGGAGGTGGCGTGCGCGTTGACGTGCACGATCTCCGCCGGGTCCAGGTCGGTGCGGTCCAGCAGGTTCTGCAGGGCGTGCGAGATGCCGCGCCCCTCCGGCTCCGGCTGCACGATGTCGTGCGCGTCGGCGGAGATGCCCTGCCCGACCGCCTCGGCGTACACCCGGGCGCCGCGCCTGGCGGCGTGCTCGGCGGATTCCAGGACGATGACACCGGCGCCCTCACCGAGGACGAAACCGTCACGGGCGGTGTCGTAGGGACGCGACGCGCCCTGCGGGTCGTCGTTGTTCTTGGACATCGCCATCATGTTGCCGAACGCGGCGATGGGCAGCGGGTGGATCGCCGCCTCCGTGCCGCCCGCGACGACGACGTCGGCACGGCCGGTGCGGATCATCTCGATGGCGTAGCCGATGGCCTCGGCGCCCGAGGCACAGGCGGAGACCGGCGTGTGCACGCCCGCCCGGGCGCCCACGGCCAGGCCCACGTTGGCCGACGGGCCGTTGGGCATCAGCATGGGCACGGTGTGCGGGGAGACGCGGCGAACGCCCTTCTCCTTCAGCACGTCGTACTGGTCGAGCAGGGTCGTCACACCGCCGATGCCGGAGGCGATGACCGCGCCGAGCCGGTCGGGGTCGATGTTCGGGTCTTCGCCGGCCTTCGCCTCGAAACCGGCGTCCTTCCAGGCCTCCTGGGCCGCGACCAGCGCGAACTGCGCCGAGCGGTCCAGCCGGCGGGCCTGCGGCCGGGGGATGACCTCGGTCGGTTCCACGGCCACCGGGGCCGCGATCTTGACGGCCTGTTCGGCCGCCCACTCCTGCTCAAGGGGCTTGACGCCGGACTTGCCGGCGACCAGGCCCTCCCAGGTAGAGGCTGCGTCGCCACCCAGCGGTGTGGTTGCGCCGATACCGGTGACGACCACGGTGCGATTGGTCGAGTTCACGGGAATTCTTTCTCCAACGGATCCGAGGATTAAGCGGCGCCACCGCCGGGTGGCGGGGCAGTCAGCCCAGGGGCGTGATCGGTCGATCAGCCCTGGTGCTTGAGGATGTAGTCGGTCGCGTCGCCGACGGTCTTGAGGTTCTTGACGTCCTCGTCGGGGATCTTGACGTCGAAGCGCTCTTCGGCGGCGACGACGACCTCGACCATGGACAGGGAGTCGACGTCCAGGTCGTCGGTGAAGGACTTGTCCAGCTGGACGTCCTCAACCGGGATGCCGGCGATCTCGTTCACGATCTCGGCGAGACCGGCGACGATCTCTTCCTGAGTGGCGGCCATGTTGGCGCTCCTTCGTAGATATCCAGAGGTGTGGCGGGTGGTACGCACCGTCCCGGACCGCATGATCCGGCACGGAGTGCCTAGGGGAGGGTAACGACAGTCGCGGCGTAGACGAGACCCGCCCCGAAGCCGATGACGAGCGCGGTGTCGCCGCTCTTCGCCTCGCCGGTCGCCAGGAGCCGCTCCATCGCGAGCGGGATCGAGGCGGCCGAGGTGTTGCCGGTGGTGCGGATGTCACGCGCGACCGTGACGTGCTCCGGCAGTTTCAGGGTCTTCACCATCGAGTCGATGATCCGCACGTTGGCCTGGTGCGGGATGAAGACGTCCAGGTCGTCCACGGTGATCCCGGCCGCGTCCAGCGCCTGCTGGGCGACCTTCGCCATCTCGAACACGGCCCAGCGGAACACCGCCTGGCCTTCCTGGGTGATCGCGGGGAACTTCGCGACCGTCCCGTCGCGGTAGTCCGTCCACGGCACGGTCTGCTTGATGGTCTCGGACTTGTCGCCCTCGGAACCCCACACGGTGGGGCCGATCGCGGGCTCCTCGGACGGGCCGACCACGACCGCGCCGGCGCCGTCACCGAACAGGAAGGCCGTCGCGCGGTCCTCCAGGTCCGTCAGGTCGCTCAGCCGCTCGACGCCGATCACCAGGACGTACTGCGCCGAGCCCTCGACGATCATGCCCTTGGCGAGGGTCAGGCCGTAGCCGAAGCCCGCGCAGCCCGCCGAGATGTCGAAGGCGGCGGCCTTGTTCGTGCCGAGCTTGTCGGCGATCTCGGTGGCGACGGCCGGGGTCTGCTTGAAGTGCGAGACCGTCGAGACGATCACGCCGCCGATCTGCTCGACGGAGATCCCGGCGTCCGCGATGGCCTTGCCCGACGCTTCGATCGACATCTGGGCGACGGTCTCCTCGTCGGAGGCCCAGTGCCGCGTCTCGATACCGGAGCGCGAGCGGATCCACTCGTCGGAGGAGTCGATCGTCTCCAGGATCACCTCGTTCGGCACGACCCGGGTCGGCCGGTACCCGCCCACGCCGAGGATGCGCGCGTACGGGGCGCCCTTGCTGGGCTTCAGCTTCGCCATGCTCCGGGCTCCTTGTCAGGCGTGCTCGGCGATGAGCTCGCGAGCAGCGTCCAGGTCGGCGGGGGTCTTGAGCGCCAGGGTCTTCACACCCGGCAGAGCGCGCTTGGCCAGACCGGTCAGCGTGCCGCCGGGGCAGGCCTCGATCAGGGCCGTGACGCCGAGTTCCTTGAAGGTCTCCATGCACAGGTCCCAGCGGACCGGGTTGGCGACCTGCCCGACGAGCCGCTCCAGCACCTCGGCGCCGGTGGTCACCGTCCTGCCGTCCTTGTTGGAGACGTAGGCGACCTCGGGGTCGGCGGGGACGAGCTCCTTGGCGGCCTCGGCCAGCTTCTCGACGGCCGGGCCCATGTGGTGCGTGTGGAACGCGCCCGCGACCTTCAGGGCGACGACCTTGCGCACGCCCTCGGGCATGTCCTCGTTCAGCGCGGCGAGCTGTTCCATGGTGCCCGCGGCCACGATCTGCCCGGCGCCGTTCATGTTCGCCGGCGTCAGACCGAGCTTCTCCAGGTGCGCGACGCTCACCTCGGGGTCTCCGCCGAGCAGCGCCGACATGCCGGTCTCGGTGATCGCGGCGGCCTCGGCCATGGCCAGGCCGCGCTTGCGCACGAGGGTCAGCGCGGCGGTGTCGTCGAGGACGCCCGCGTAGGCGGCCGCGGTGATCTCACCGACACTGTGGCCGGCGACCGCGCCGGGCGTGACGTCACCGAGTGCCGCCGCGGACAGCAGGCCGGCCGCGACGAGCAGCGGCTGCGCCACGGCGGTGTCTCGGATGGCGTCGGCGTCGGCCTGCGTCCCGTAGTGGGCGAGGTCCAGGCCGATGGCGTCCGACCAGGCACCGAGGCGGTCGGCGGCACCGGGCAGTTCGAGCCAGGGGGTCAGGAAGCCGGGCGCCTGAGCGCCCTGGCCGGGAGCGACGAGTACGAGCACTCTCACACTCTCTCTTGGGTACGGGCACGGCCGCCCGTGGGGACAGGGACGAAGAACACGAGGGGGTTTTGTCGAGCCTCGACAAAACCTTAGGGCTGGAGATCTCCATCGACCAGACGCCCCAGGATCAGCGCGATCCGCAGCGTGAACGCAGAGCGTACATCGGAGGGTGACCAACCGGTGACGTCAGTCACACGTCGAAGCCGGTAGCGGACGGTGTTGGGATGGACGAACAGCATCCGGGCGGCGCCCTCCAGACTGCTCGCCTGTTCGAGATAGACGCTGAGGGTCTCCAGGAGCGCGGCCCCGGCCTCCTCCAGCGGTCTGTAGATCTCCTCCACCAGTTGCTCACGGGCCGAGGGGTCCCCGGCCATCGCCCGCTCCGGCAGCAGATCGTCCGCCAGCACCGGGCGCGGGGCGTCCTGCCAGGCGGAACACGCCTTCAGCCCGGCCGCCGCGGCCTGCGCGGACCGGGTCGCGGCCAGCAGGTCCGGCACCACGGGACCGGCCACGACCGGGCCGGCGGCGAACGGGCCGATCAGCGACTTGGCGACGGCCAGCGGGTTGTCGCTGCCGCCCGCGATGACGACCAGCCGGTCGCCGAGCACCCCGGTGAGCACCTGGAGCTTGGCATGCCGGGCGGCCCGCCGGATCGCCTCCACGGTCAGTTCGGAGTCGCCGTCGGGCGCGGTGCCGAGCACCACGCACACGTGCTCGGGGGAGTTCCACCCCAGGGCGGCGGCCCGGGACACGGCGCCCTCGTCGGCCTCGCCGCTGAGCACGGCGTTCACGACCAGGGACTCCAGCCGGGCGTCCCACGCGCCGCGCGCCTCGGCGGCCTGCGCGTACACCTGGGCCGTGGCGAAGGCGATCTCCCGGGCGTAGACGAGCAGTGCCTCGCGCAGCACCCGCTCGTCGCCGGGGGCCGCGACCTCGTCGATCGCGCTCTCCATGACCTCGATGGTGGTGCGCACCATCTCCACGGTCTGGCGCAGGGTGATCGCCCGGGTCAGCTCGCGCGGCGCGGTGCCGAACACGTCGGTGGAGATGGCCTGCGGGGCGTCGGGACGCCGGAACCACTCGGTGAACGCGGCGATGCCCGCCTGCGCGACCAGACCGATCCAGGAACGGTTCTCCGGGGGCATGGCCCGGTACCAGGGCAGCGTCTCGTCCATCCGCGCGATGGCCTGCGCGGCGAGCGATCCGGACGACTTCTCCAGCCGCTTCAGCGTCGCGGAGTGCGGATGGACGGGGTGGGCTGCGGCGTCGTTCTTGGCGGTTTCGGGTTCGGGCACGGGGACAAGACTGCCTTATCCGGACGGGAAGGTGGGCTGCCGGGTCTACGGTGGACCGCGTGATGGACATTCGGCGCGCGGGTGAGCGCTACCGGGGCGGCGACCCCTCGGCCGGAATCGAGTCGTGGCACGCCTTCTCCTTCGGGCCGTACTACGACCCGGACAACCTCCGCTTCGGCGCGGTGCTCGCGTGCAACGAGGAGCGGCTGGCGCCCGGCGCCGGGTTCGACGAACATCCGCACAGCCACACCGAGATCGTGACGTGGGTGGTGGAGGGCGAGCTGACCCACCGGGACTCCACCGGGCACGAGTCGGTCGTCCGGCACGGCGACGTGCAGCGGCTCAGCTCGGCGGGCGGGGTGCGTCATGTGGAGCGCAACGGCGGCCCCGGGCCCCTGACCTTCGTCCAGATGTGGCTGGCCCCGCTCGAGCCCGGCGGCGACCCGTTCTACGAGGTCGTCCGCGGCATCGCCGACTCCACGCCCTACGCGCTCCCGGAGGCCGGCGCGATGCTGCACGCGCGGCGTCTCGGGCCCGGGGAGCGGACGGCGGTGCCCGACGGGGCGTCCACGTACGTGCACGTCGTCCGCGGGGACGTCCGCCTCGACGGCGCGGAACTGCACCCGGGCGACGCGGCCCGGATCACCGGCGCCAAGGGCCTGGAGGCCGAGGGTGTGACCGAGGCGGAGCTGCTGGTCTGGGAGATGAACACGGCCTAGATCTCGGCCAGTACCGCGTCCGTGAACGCCGGCCACACCTCGCTCGCCCACGGCCCGAACGCCCGGTCCGTCAGCGCGACACAGGCCGCGCCCGCGTCCGGGTCGATCCACAGGAACGTACCGGACTGCCCGAAGTGCCCGAACGTGCGGGGCGAGGACGAGGAGCCCGTCCAGTGCGGCGACTTGGAGTCGCGGATCTCGAACCCGAGCCCCCAGTCGTTGGGGTTCTGGTGGCCGTACCCCGGCAGGACGCCCTTGGTGCCCGGGAAGTGCACGCTCATGGCCTCGGCGACCGTACGCGGGTCCAGCAGCCGCGGCGCCTGCACCTCGGCGGCGAACCGCAGCAGGTCCTCCACCGTCGACACCCCGTCCTTGGCCGGAGAGCCCTCCAGCGTCGTCGAGGTCATGCCGAGCGGTTCCAGCACGGCCTGCCGCAGGTACTCCCCGAACGGGATGTCGGTGACCTTCTCGACATGGTCGCCCAGCTGCTCGAAGCCGGCGTTGGAGTACAGCCGGCGCTCCCCGGGCGGCGCCGTGACCCTGTGCTCGTCGAAGGCGAGGCCCGAGGTGTGCGCGAGCAGGTGCCGGACCGTCGAACCGGGGGGACCCGCGGGCTCGTCGAACTCGACGGCCCCCTCCTCGTACGCGACGAGCACCGCGTAGGCCGCGAGCGGCTTGGTCACCGACGCGAGCGGGAAGCGCTGCCCGGCCGGGCCGTGGGTGCCCAGGACCGTGCCGTCCGCTCGTACGACTCCCGCCGCAGCGGTGGGAACCGGCCAGTTCTCGATCAGCGCGAGGCTCTTCAGCGACATGCCGTCGAGCCTATGCGCTCAGAGCGTGAGCTCCGGCAAGGGGTCGGGCCCGGGCCGGAACCCCAGGGGGTACCCCCATCGCCGCGCGCCCGGGTCGGTGGCGACGCTGAAGACGAAGCCCACCCTGCCGTGCGGGTCGCCCGGCTTGCCGATGCGGTAGTCGATCGTCCCGGCGACCAGGGGCGCCAGGGCCCCCGCCGCTCGGGGTGGTCGACGACGAACGCCACGAAGTCCCCTTCGGGGTCGCCAGTTTGGCCCTGAGGGCGGGGAGGGAACCCTCGTGCCAGACGACGGAGGGGTCGGAGACGAACACCGCGTCGATCATGACGTGGCGCAGGAATCGTCCTGCCGATTTCTTACCGTCGGCGCTTGCTTGGAGTGCACTCCAAGGTTCTAGCGTGGGAGCCATGACGGTGATGGAGACCACGGCGACCAGGACCGACACCTGCGCCGGCCCGACGCGACACCAGAACCGGCGCCCGGACGGCGACGACCAGTACACGATCAGCGAGGTCGTCGCCTTCACGGGCCTGACGGCACACACCCTGCGCTGGTACGAGCGCATCGGTCTGATGCCGCACATCGACCGGTCCCACACCGGTCAGCGCCGGTACACCAACCGCGACCTCGACTGGCTCGACCTCGTCGGCAAGCTCCGCCTGACGGGCATGCCGGTCGCGGACATGGTCCGGTACGCGGAACTGGTGCGCGAGGGCGACCACACCTATGTCGAGCGCTTCGAGCTGCTGAAGACGACCCGCGAGGACGTCCTGGCCAGGATCGACGAACTCCGGGGCACACTCGCCGTGCTCGACCGGAAGATCAGTTTCTACGCGGACGCCGGGCGTGCCCTGGCGTCGGAGAGGTCCCGATGACGGACGGCAGGATCACGACGGCGAAGCTCGGCGACCTGGGACCGGAGGTGAGTGTCCAGGGCCTGGGCTGCATGGGCATGAGCTTCGGCTACGGCCCGGCGGACGCGGACGCGTCCCGGGCCACCCTGGAGCGGGCGCTCGAACTCGGCGTCACCCTCTACGACACGGCCGACGCGTACGGCGCCGGTGAGAACGAGCGATTCCTGTCGCCGTTCTTCAAGGCCCACCGCGACGAGGTCGTCATCGCCACCAAGTTCGCCCTCTCGATCCCCCCGGACGACCCCACGCGCCGGATCGTGCGCAACGACCCGCCCTACATCCGCCAGGCCGTCGAGGCGAGCCTGAAGCGCCTGGACGTCGACGCCATCGACCTCTACTACATGCATCGGCGCGATGTGAACGTGCCGATCGAGGAGAGCGTCGGCACGATGGCCGAGCTGGTCCGCGAGGGCAAGGTCAAGCACCTCGGCCTGAGCGAGGTCACGGCCGGTGAACTGCGCGCCGCCCACGCCGTCCACCCCATCGCCGCGGTGCAGTCGGAGTGGTCGCTGTTCAGCCGCGACATCGAGACGCACGTCGTCCCCGCGGCCCGTGAGCTGGGCGTGGCGCTCGTCGCGTACTCGCCCCTGGGCCGGGGCTTCCTCACCGGCTCCTTCACCGACGCCCACCAGGACCTGAGCGAGGGCGACTTCCGCCGCCAGCAGCCCCGCTTCACGGGCGACAACGCGATGGCGAACGCGACCCTGCTGGAGCTGATCCGCTCGGTCGCCGAGGCCCACGACGCGACCGTCGGTCAGATCGCCCTGGCCTGGGTGCAGCAGCAGGCGACGATCCACGACCTCCCGGTCATCCCGATCCCCGGCACCCGCAAGCCGGCCAGGGTGGAGGAGAACACGGCGGCGACCAGGATCGTCCTGACCGACGAGCAGCTGGACCTGCTGGACGGCATCGCGGCCCAGGTGGCGGGCGACCGCTACGCGGACATGGCCTTCACGTCGGCGGGCCGGGAGTAGCGAAGCGCCCCTTCAGGGGCGCGGGGAACTGCGCGACCGGCCACCCTCGACCCGCACCCGCCGGCGCGCAGCACCCCGCCGACGCTAAAGCTCCGCCAGCAACTCGGCCTTCTTGACCGAGAACTCCTCGTCCGTCACCAGCCCGGCCTGATGCAGCTCCCCGAGATGCCGGATCCGCTCGGCGATGTCCGCGGGATCACGCCGCGGCGCGGGAACGGCGGCCACCGGGCCGGACGTCCGCACCGCGGCCAGTACCGCCGCGGCGAACGGCAGCGACTCGTGCACCGGCCCGTACCCCAGCCCGAACACCACCGCCGCGGGGTCCTGGTCGGCCTGCACCCCGGGCGTCTCCGCGTCCCGCCGCAAGAGCCGCAGATGCCCTTCGAACACCTCCGGCGACCGCCACTCCACCCCGTTCAGCTCCCCGACGGAGAAGCTCTGGTCGCCGGACTTCCACTTCGCCGACGACGCCCCGGTCCAGAACCACCGGAAGTTCACGGTCCGTCCGTCGAAGGACGCCTTGCCGTCGTACGCCTTGAACGACAACGGCCCCTCGGGGGGCGGCACGAGGAACCGCTCGGACGGCCCGGACCGCGTCAGCAGGCTCCGCAGCTCGTCGGCGTAGTACTCCGCGAGGACCTCCCGGTCGGCGGGCAGCACCAGCCGGTAGGGGTCGCCGCTCTCCTTCAGCTGTCCGGCGGCCACCTCCATCAACGGGTCGGCACCGGGGCGCGGCTCGAGGCGCAGCACGGCCGTGCCGCGTTTCCCGCGTGTCAGCGTCACTCCGGCGATCGCCTCCAGGGGCACGCGGCGTTCCCCGAGGGCCTGGAAGAGCTTGGGTGTTCGAATCCCCCGTTCGTAGCGGATGAGCACGGAGTCGGACTCGAACTCCCAGGCGGCATGAAATCCGGCCAGTACGTCACCCATGCGGCTCATCGTATGCGGCACGCGCTCCTCCGTCCCCCTCCCGAGCAGACCGCAATTCCTGCGCCTCTACGCGCGTCAGGCCGCGGCCGTACCGGACAAACCGGTACGGCAGACGCCCTCTTCGTGCGCGCAGTGCACCGAGCGGTATGCGCCGACACCGATCTCTGCGAAATTGAACAGGCTTGCCGTGCCCGGCACGAAGTAGCCCGCGTGACCCTTCGCGCCCGCGGCGGACAGCACCCGCGCCCCGAACCCGGAGGACACCGGGTCGGCGCCGTGGCCCAGACCGCCGACCTCCAGGTAGGGCACGTCCTGGATCCAGTCGTCGGCGTCCCGCATCGCCCACACCCGGGCGGCCGTGCCCAGTTGGGCGGCCTTCTCGACGCGCATGCCCGGGCTGCCGGCCACCGCGATGTCGGACACCCGGCCCGGCAGCGCGTGCGCCGCGACCCCGCACACCACGGAGCCGTAGCTGTGGCAGAACAACGAGACCGGCGCGCGGCCCGGCAGCGCCCGCACGAGCGCGTTCAGCCGCACGGCACCCTCCTCGGCGCGCATCGCGGTGGCCGAGTCGATGCCGATTCCGCTGGGCGCGGTGTAGTCGGCCCAGGCGATGACGGCCGTACGCGTCGAGGGGCTGACCGTCCGCTCGGCCGCGTACAGGGACCTGGCCATGCCGACGGGCGCCGAGTACTTCCGCTGGGTGCGCTGGAAGGTGAGCAGGTCGGTGTCGACGCCGGGGACGACGACCGAGACCCGCTCCGCCCGGCGCAGGTCGCCGAAGACCTCCGCCACCCGGCCCGAGCCCTCCGGGTCGAAGGCCAGGATGTGGCGGCCCTTCTCCATGAGGTCCTCGAAGCGGTGCATCCGGCGGCCCGCCTCCTGCTGCCCGGCCGGGGTGAGGCGCTTGTCGTGCATGCGGGCGCGCTCGACCTTGAACGCCTTGGCGAGCGCGTGGTGGTTGGCGCGGTAGCGCAGCTCCACCGGAGCGCCGTTCATGTTGCCCACCGCGAGCGAGTACTTGCGGACCAGGGTCGAACGGTCCTGCTCGGTCAGCGAGGTGAAGAAGCGGCTCAGCGCGGCCGGCTCGGACCGCGGGTCCGGCAGCCGGTGCCCGCCGATCCGGCCGTGCTCCCATGCGGAGAGCGAGGCCTGGAGCGGCCTGGCGCCCCGCTGGTTGCGCAGGGCCGTCCAGCCGGTGGTCGCCAGCATGACGAACACGACGGCCAGAGCGAGCAGTGCGCGCCAGACGTTCAGTTGCGGGGAGGTGTCGAAGGAAGTCACTGAAAGGACACACTAGGAGAACGAGAGGGTCTCGCGTTAACCAAGTGACCGGGATCACGTTTCGGTGACAGAGTCAGGGGGACGGCTCCGCACGCCAGTTCCCCGCCAGTGCGGGACCCACCTGATCCAGGTATGTCGTGGTGAGTTCGCGCATGCCGTCGAGGCTGAGGTCGTCCCCCGCGGACCACAGGCGCTCGGTGACACGAATCACCCCGCCGAAGAGCGCCACCACGATCCTGGGCCGGGGGTCCGCGTCCACGTCGAGACCCTCGCGCTCGGCGATGATGCCCGCGAGCTGCTCCTCCAGTTCCGCCGAGCGCCGCAGATGGGCGGCGAGCAGCGCGGGCGTCGACTCGATCACCCGGTAGACCCGCATGTGGAGGTCGATCGGGACGAGCTCCTCGACGGCCTCGTTGATCGCGTCCCAGCTCTCCAGCACGGCCCGGCGCAGCGCCTCCAGCGGCGCCTCGGCCGGCGGGCGCCTGCGCAGCGCCTCGACGACCAGCGTCTCCGCGAGGCGCGGCACGAAGAACGCCGTCTCCTCCTTCCCGGCGAAGTAGCGGAAGAAGGTGCGCTGCGAGACGTCCACGGCGGCGGCGATGTCGTCGACGGTCGTCTCCTCGTACCCGCGCGTGGCGAAGAGTTCCAGCGCGGCCCGCAGCAGGGCGTCCCGGGTGCGCCGCTTCTTGCGTTCGCGCAGGTTCAAGAGGTGCCTCACGTCTCGTCTGAAGTGTTTGCCCAGTTCAGGCTATACGGGGATGGCGTGTCAGTGACCGACTAGTGAATTGGTTTGTCAATTGTCAGTGGCTGTCATTAGCCTCGCGGCATGACTAGTCAGACCACCATCGACACGACGGGGTCGGGGGGCAAGGAACCGGCGTCGCCGTCGGGGGCGGCGCCGGCCAAGGGGCTGCGCGGGCACCCCTGGCTCACCCTCATCACCGTCGCTGTGGGGGTCATGATGGTGGCCCTCGACGGCACCATCGTGGCCATTGCCAACCCGGCCATACAGAAGGACCTCGGCGCCACGTTCGCCGAGGTCCAGTGGATCACCAACGGTTACTTCCTCGCCCTCGCGGTCTCCCTGATCACCGCGGGCAAGCTCGGCGACCGCTTCGGTCACCGGCAGACCTTCCTCATCGGCGTCGTCGGCTTCGCCGCCGCCTCGGGCGCGATCGGCCTGTCCGACAGCATCGCGTTCGTCGTCGTCTTCCGCGTCCTTCAGGGCCTGTTCGGCGCGCTGCTGATGCCGGCCGCGCTCGGCCTGCTGCGCGCCACCTTCCCGGCCGAGAAGCTGAACATGGCCATCGGCATCTGGGGCATGGTCATCGGCGCGTCCACCGCGGGCGGCCCGATCCTCGGCGGTGTGCTCGTCGAGCACGTCAACTGGCAGTCGGTGTTCTTCATCAACGTGCCGGTCGGTGTCCTCGCCGTCGTCCTCGGCGTGCTGATCCTGCTCGACCACCGGGCGGAGAACGCCCCGCGCTCCTTCGACCTCCTGGGCATCGCCCTGCTGTCGACGGCCGTGTTCTGCCTGGTGTGGGCGCTCATCAAGGCCCCGCCGTCCGAGTGGGGCTGGGGCGACCCGAAGACGCTCGGCTTCCTCGGGGCCTCGGTGCTGTGCTTCGCGCTCTTCGCCTTCTGGGAGACGAAGGTGAGGGAGCCGCTGATCCCGCTCGCGCTGTTCCGCTCCGTGGCGCTGTCCGCCGGTGTCGTGCTGATGGTCCTGATGGCCATCGCGTTCATGGGCGGCCTGTTCTTCGTGACGTTCTACCTCCAGAACGTGCACGGCATGAGCCCGATCGACGCGGGTCTGCACCTGCTGCCGCTCACCGGCATGATGATCGTCGGCTCGCCGCTGGCCGGCGCGCTGATCACCAAGCTCGGCCCGCGTGTGCCGCTCGCGGGCGGCATGGCGTTCACCGCGATCGCCATGTACGGGATGTCCACGCTGGAGACGGACACCGGCAGCGCCGTCATGTCGCTCTGGTTCGCCCTGCTGGGCCTCGGCCTGGCGCCGGTCATGGTCGGTGCGACCGAGGTCATCGTCGGCAACGCTCCGATGGAGCTCTCGGGCGTCGCGGGCGGTCTCCAGCAGGCCGCCATGCAGATCGGCGGCAGCCTCGGCACGGCCGTGCTGGGTGCCGTCATGGCCTCCAAGGTCAACAGCGACCTGGCCGGCAACTGGGTGAAGGCGGGCCTGCCGCCGCTCACCCCGGAGCAGGAGCACCAGGCCTCCGAGGCGGTCCAGGTCGGCGTCCCGCCGGTGGCGCCGGGCACGCCGGACGCGATCGCCGCGAAGATCACGGGCGTCGCGCACGACACGTTCATCTCGGGCATGAGCGCGGCCTCGCTCGTGGCGGCCGGGGTCGCCGTGGTGGCCGTACTGGTCGCGTTCCTCACCAAGCGCGGTGAGAACGCGGAGGCCGGCGCCGGCGCGGCGCACATCTGACGCTCCCCGACGGCCCGTTCGCCTATCAGGGTGAACCACACCGTCGAACCCTCCCCTCCGGCACCCGCCGCAGGTCACAGTGGGTCAAGTCCTCCGCAGGGCATGGAGGACGGACGCTGCGGCGCGCTGCCGGAGGGGGGCAGCGCGCAGGCAGCGGGATTGAACCCCACTGACGGGGTACTCGCCATGTCATACCCGAACCGAGCCCCAACCGACCGAGGGTTTACGGGAGTTGATGATGGCGAGCTTCGGACACGGCACGCGCAGGCACCCCCGCTCACGTGGCCGGACGTGGTCACGGACCGGGACGGATCGCGCGACGCTCGGACTCATCGGAGTCATCTGCGCCGTTGCAGGCTTCTTCGTGCTGGGGATCGTCCTCGGTCCCGTCGCGATGGTCTGCGGCTGGCTCGCCATGGGCCGCGCGTGGTCGGGCTCCCGCCCCACCGCGGCCGTGATCGCCCTGGTCCTGGGCGCCATCGACACGCTCCTGGCCGTCATCTGGCTGTCCGGAGCGGCCACACCGGGTATGGGCACGGGTCTGTTCTGACCCGGATGAGAAGTATGAGAAGGGCCCCCGGCCGCTCGGCCGGGGGCCCTCTCGTCACTCCACCCGGTCCCCCTTGAGCTCAGCCAACTCCCCGCGCAGCGCCCGTACTTCCTCCGTCAGCTCCCGTATCGCCTCGGTCTGGCGCCTCTCCTCGACGTCGTCCTTCTCGAACCGCGCGATGAACCAGGCGGCGATGTTCGCCGTCACCACACCGAGCAGCGCGATCCCGGACAGCATCAGCCCGACCGCCAGCATCCGTCCCAGCCCGGTGGTCGGCGCGTGGTCCCCGTACCCCACGGTCGTCATCGTCGTGAAGGACCACCACACCGCGTCGCCCAGCGTCCTGATGTTCCCGTCGGGGGAGTCCCGTTCGACCGACAGCACGGCCAGCGAGCCGAACATCAGCAACCCGACCACCGCACCCACGACATACGTCGTCAGCCTTATCTGCGAGGCCATCCGCGCCCGCTGCCCGACGAGCAGCAGCGTGGACACCAGCCGCAGCAGCCGCATCGGCTGGAGCATCGGCAGCAGCACCGCGCCCAGGTCGAGCCAGTGCGTCCGCACGAAGGCCCGCCGGTGCGGCGCGAGCGCCAGCCGTACGCCGTAGTCGAGGGCGAAGGCCCCCCACACCACCCACTCGATCGCCGTGCACACCCGGACGATGTCCGGGCCCGCGTCCGGCCGGACGATCGGCACGGCGTAGGCGACGGCGAAGGCCAGGGCCAGGCCGAAGAGGGGCCGCTGGGTGCGATGTTCCCAGCGGAGCTGGGCCGACTGCTGCTGCATGGGCGCATCGTAGGAAACGTGAAGGGGTGGTGTGCCCACGGTGTGTCCGTGAGGCGCACCACCCCTTGACAGGGCTCGACGTGTTATGCGTCGCCGCCCGCGGCCCCCGGGTCCGCCGCCGACACGTCGAGCAGCTGGTATCGGTCGATGGCCTGCTTGAGCACCGAGCGGTCCACCTTGCCCTCACGGGCCAGCTCGGTCAGCACCGCCACCACGATCGACTGGGCGTCGATGTGGAAGAAGCGGCGGGCCGCGCCCCGGGTGTCGGCGAAGCCGAACCCGTCCGCGCCGAGCGACTGGTACGTCTGCGGCACCCAGCGCGCGATCTGGTCCGGGACCGAGCGCATCCAGTCCGACACCGCCACGACCGGGCCCTGCGCGTCCGCCAGCTTGCGCGTCACGTAGGGCACCCGCTGCTCCTCCTCGGGGTGCAGCAGGTTGTGCTCCTCGCAGTCCACGGCGTCGCGCCGCAGCTCGTTCCAGGAGGTCGCCGACCAGACGTCCGCCTTGACGTTCCACTCCTCGGCCAGGAGCTTCTGCGCCTCGACCGCCCAGGGCACCGCCACACCGGAGGCCAGGATCTGCGCCGGGATCGAGCCGGAGGTGCCCTCGCTGAACCGGTACAGGCCCTTGAGGATGCCGTCGACGTCCACGCTCGCGGGCTCGGCCGGGTGCTGGATCGGCTCGTTGTAGACGGTCAGGTAGTAGAAGACGTCCTCGCCGTGCGGGTGCTCCTCGGAGGAGCCGTACATCCGGCGCAGGCCGTCCTGCACGATGTGCGCGATCTCGAAGCCGAACGCCGGGTCGTAGGCGACACAGCCCGGGTTCGTCGAGGCCAGCAGCTGCGAGTGGCCGTCCGCGTGCTGGAGACCCTCACCGGTCAGGGTCGTACGGCCGGCGGTCGCACCCAGGACGAAACCGCGCGCCAGCTGGTCGGCCATCTGCCAGAACTGGTCGCCGGTGCGCTGGAAACCGAACATCGAGTAGAAGACGTAGACCGGGATGAGCGGCTCGCCGTGCGTGGCGTAGGCCGAGCCCGCGGCGATCAGCGACGCCGTGCAGCCGGCCTCGGAGATGCCGTCGTGCAGCATCTGGCCGTTCGGCGCCTCCTTGTAGGCGAGCAGCAGCTCGCGGTCGACCGACTCGTACTGCTGGCCCAGCGGGTTGTAGATCTTCGCGCTCGGGAAGAACGAGTCCATGCCGAACGTGCGGTACTCGTCCGGCGCGATCAGCACGAACCGCTTGCCGATCTCCTTGTCCCGCATGAGGTCCTTGAGGAGCCGGACGAACGCCATCGTGGTCGCGATGGACTGCTGGCCCGAGCCCTTCTTCACCGTCGCGTACGTCTTGTCCTCGGGCAGCGCCAGCGGCTTGGAGCGGACCACGCGGGTGGGGACGTAACCGCCCAGACCCTTGCGGCGGTCGTGCATGTACTGGATCTCCTCCGAGTCCCGGCCCGGGTGGTAGTACGGCGGCACGCCGGACTCCAGCTCCTTGTCCGGGATCGGCAGGTGCAGACGGTCGCGGAAGCGCTTGAGGTCGTCGACCGTCAGCTTCTTCATCTGGTGCGTGGCGTTGCGGCCCTCGAAGTTCGGGCCCAGCGTCCAGCCCTTGATCGTCTTGGCGAGGATCACCGTCGGCTGGCCCTTGTGCTCCACGGCCGCCTTGTAGGCCGCGAAGATCTTGCGGTGGTCGTGACCGCCGCGCCCCAGGTGCAGGATCTGGTCGTCGGTCATGCCCTCGACCATCGCGCGCAGCCGGTGGTCGTCACCGAAGAAGTGGTCGCGGATGTACGCGCCGGTCTCCGTGGCGTACGTCTGGAACTGCCCGTCGGGCGTGGTGTTCATCCGGTTGACCAGCACGCCGTCGCGGTCCTGGGCGAGCAGCGGGTCCCAGCTGCGGTCCCAGACCAGCTTGATCACGTTCCAGCCGGCACCGCGGAAGATCGACTCCAGCTCCTGGATGATCTTGCCGTTGCCGCGCACCGGGCCGTCGAGGCGCTGGAGGTTGCAGTTGACGACGAAGGTGAGGTTGTCCAGGCCCTCGCGGGCGGCGATGGACAGCTGGCCCAGCGACTCCGGCTCGTCCATCTCGCCGTCGCCGAGGAACGCCCAGACCTGCGACTTGGAGGTGTCGGCGATCCCGCGCGCCTCCATGTAGCGGTTCATGCGCGCCTGGTAGATCGCGCCGATCGGGCCGAGGCCCATCGAGACCGTCGGGAACTCCCAGAAGTCCGGCATGGACCGCGGGTGCGGGTACGACGACAGCGCGTAGGGCGCCTTGGACTTCTCCTGGCGGAAGCCGTCCAGGTGCTGCTCGCTGAGCCGGTCCAGCAGGAAGGCGCGGGCGTAGATGCCGGGGGAGGCGTGGCCCTGGAAGAAGACCTGGTCGCCGCCGTCGCCCTCGTCCTTGCCGCGGAAGAAGTGGTTGAAGCCGACGTCGTAGAGGGAGGCGGAGGAGGCGAACGTGGCGATGTGGCCGCCGACGCCGATGCCCGGGCGCTGGGCCCGGGAGACCATCACGGCCGCGTTCCAGCGCGTGGCGTTGAGGATCCTGCGCTCGATCTCCTCGTTGCCCGGGAAGAACGGCTCGCTCTTGGTGGGGATGGTGTTGACGTAGTCCGTGCTGCGCATCTCCGGCACGGCCACGCGCTTCTCGCGGGCCCGCTCGATCAGCCGCAGCATCAGGTAACGGGCGCGCTCCCGGCCGCGCTCGTCGACGGCGGCGTCGAGGGAGTCGAGCCACTCCTGTGTCTCTTCGGGATCGAAGTCAGGAACCTGACTCGGAAGGCCGCCAATGATGATCGGGTTGCGATCGGATGCGGAAGCCACGCTGTTCCTTACCTGTCAGAGGGCCGTGCGAAGGCCGCTGTTTCGCTGTCGTCGCTGGGCGTCGTCGCTGGGGGGCTGCGCCGCTCCCCATGGTCCACCTCGGGGCCGTGAATCGTCATCTCTACCGAGCGGTAACCCGAGCGTAAGATCGACTCCGTCCCGAGTCCGTGACGTATGGGGCGAATACCTTCGAGTCTCGTACCCACAGACGATTCCCAAACGCCCAAACGGGGCAGAAAGGTGTGGTGTGCGTCACCTCGGGCCATGATGGTGTGCCTGAAGTTGCGGTGACACAGCCAGGATCGTCACCGTTTCGGCGGTCCGAACGGCCGGGTACTTGCGCGATCCGTCCCGCCCGTGTGGACTACGGCCAATGCTTCGCGCACGCGCGTGGCTGAGTTATTCCCAAAACAAGATCAGGAGGCAACCCGTGAGCGCGACCGCGGACCACGCGGAGGAGCGGACGAACCCTGCCGCCAGGCTGGGGTTCCAGCCCGGGCAGGTGGTCCAGGAGATCGGCTACGACGACGACGTGGACCAGGAGCTCCGCAAGGCCATCGAGGGCATCGTCGAGAGCGACCTGGTGGACGAGGACTACGACGACGTGGCCGACGCCGTTGTGCTGTGGTTCCGTGACGACGACGGCGACCTGACGGATGCGCTGGTCGATGCCACCACGTACATCGAAGAGGGCGGTGCCATCCTGCTCCTCACCCCCAAGACCGGCCGTTCGGGCTACGTGGAGCCGAGTGACATCTCGGAAGCCGCCACCACCGCCGGACTGACGGCCTCCAAGAGCGTCAGCGTCGGCAAGGACTGGAGCGGCAGCCGGCTGGCCACACCCAAGGCCGCCAAGTCCAAGCGGTAGTCGTACGGCGGGCGGGCCGGCGTTGCCGGCCCGCCCTTCGGCCTGCCCCCGCGCCTGCGTAGGGTGGCCCCACCGGAGAAGACCGAGAAGGGACACCCACGCGATGGCGATCCAGGTCGGCGAGAAGGCCCCCGACTTCGAGCTCAAGGACAACCACGGCCGGGCCGTGCGGCTGTCCGACTTCCGGGGCCGCAAGAACGTGGTGCTGCTCTTCTACCCCTTCGCCTTCACCGGCGTATGCACCGGTGAGCTGTGCGCGCTGCGCGACAACCTGCCGCAGTTCTCCGACCGCGACACCGAGCTGCTCGCCGTCTCCAACGACTCCATCCACACCCTGCGCGTCTTCGGCGAGCAGGAGGGCCTGGAGTACCCGCTGCTGTCGGACTTCTGGCCGCACGGCAACGTCTCGCGGGCCTACGGCGTCTTCGACGAGGACAAGGGCTGCGCCGTGCGCGGCACCTTCGTCATCGACAAGGAGGGCGTCGTGCGGTGGACCGTCGTCAACGGCCTGCCGGACGCGCGCGACCTGAACGACTACGTGAAGGCGCTCGACTCCCTGTGACGCCGGTCGGGCGGCCTGTGCTCGACACCCGCTGAATTGTCGGCTTCAGGGCCTGCGAGGGGCGGGAACCCGTCACTAGGATCGACTCGTTGATCCGACATCCGAGCACAACGGGGCATCCCGCCCCTGGACACCAATGGAGGACTCGTGGGAGTCAGCCTCAGCAAGGGCGGCAACGTATCGCTGAGCAAGGAGGCGCCGGGCCTGACCGCGGTCATCGTCGGTCTGGGGTGGGACGTCCGCACCACGACCGGCACGGACTTCGACCTGGACGCCAGCGCGCTGCTGCTGAACAGCTCCGGCAAGGTCGCCAGTGACCAGCACTTCATCTTCTTCAACAACCTCAAGAGCCCGGACGGCTCCGTCGAGCACACCGGTGACAACATCACCGGTGAGGGCGAGGGCGACGACGAGCAGATCAAGGTCAACCTCGCCGCCGTCCCGGCCGACGTCGAGAAGATCGTCTTCCCGGTCTCCATCTACGACGCCGAGACCCGCCAGCAGTCCTTCGGCCAGGTGCGCAACGCGTTCATCCGTGTCGTGAACCAGGCCGGCGAGGCCGAGATCGCCCGCTACGACCTGAGCGAGGACGCCTCCACCGAGACCGCCATGGTCTTCGGCGAGCTGTACCGGCACGGCGCGGAGTGGAAGTTCCGGGCCATCGGCCAGGGCTACGCCTCGGGCCTGCGCGGCATCGCGCAGGACTTCGGCGTGAATGTCTGAACCGGTCTGAGGGGCCCTGAGAACAGGGCCCCGAGGTCTTTTCGTCCGGCGCCGCACGGTTTACGTGCGGCGCCGGACGCGCAGGACCACCTCAGTGACATCACCGGGCCTGTGGCCCAAGGGGAGGGACAGCATCATGGGCGTCACGCTCGCCAAGGGGGGCAACGTCTCCCTGTCCAAGGCCGCACCCAACCTCACTCAGGTGATGGTCGGGCTCGGCTGGGACGCGCGCTCCACCACCGGAGCGCCCTTCGACCTCGACGCCAGCGCCCTGATGTGCAGCGGCGGCCGCGTGCTCGGGGACGAGTGGTTCGTCTTCTACAACCAGCTCAAGAGCCCGGACGGCTCGGTCGAGCACACCGGCGACAACCTCACCGGTGAGGGCGACGGCGACGACGAGTCGCTCCTGATCGACCTCGCCAAGGTGCCGCCGCAGTGCGACAAGATCGTGTTCCCCGTCTCCATCCATATGGCCGACGAGCGAGGTCAGACGTTCGGCCAGGTCAGCAACGCCTTCATCCGGGTGGTGAACCAGGCCGACGGCCAGGAGCTCGCCCGCTACGACCTGAGCGAGGACGCCTCCACCGAGACCGCGATGATCTTCGGGGAGCTCTACCGCTACCAGGGCGAGTGGAAGTTCAGGGCCGTGGGACAGGGGTACGCGTCGGGACTGCGGGGCATCGCGCTGGACTTCGGGGTCCACGTCTCATAACGCGTTATGAGCAAAATCCAGGGGCCAGTGGGGTGCGCAGGGGGCCCGACTAGACTTCGGCTTCAAAAGTTCGTAAAGCCGGGTACGGCGCGGGGGAGCCCCGTACACACACGATTGGGTAGCCAGTGGTTCTGAAAACCTTCGGGTGGTCGTTCGCGGTCACCGCGCTCGGCCTGGTCGCGGCGGTCTTGTTCGGCGGGTGGACCGCGCTCGGCATCGTCGCGATCCTCTCCGTCCTCGAGATCTCGCTGTCCTTCGACAACGCGGTGGTCAACGCCGGAATCCTGAAGAAGATGAATGCCTTCTGGCAGAAGATCTTCCTCACGGTCGGCATCCTGATCGCCGTCTTCGGCATGCGGCTGGTCTTCCCTGTCGTGATCGTCGCGATCAGCGCCCAGCTGGGTCCGATCAAGGCCGTCGAACTCGCCCTGAACGACAAGGACCGCTACCAGCAGCTGGTGACCGACGCCCACCCGTCGATCGCCGCCTTCGGTGGCATGTTCCTGCTGATGATCTTCCTGGACTTCATCTTCGAGGACCGGGACATCAAGTGGCTCGGCTGGCTGGAGCGCCCGCTGGCCAAGCTCGGCAAGGTCGACATGCTGTCGGTCTGCATCGCGCTGATCGTCCTGCTGATCTCGGCGATGACCGTCGCCACCCACGCCCACCAGCACGGCGGCACCCACGTCGACAAGGCGGAGACGGTCCTGCTCGCCGGCATCGCCGGTCTGATCACCTACATGATCGTCGGCGGGCTCTCCGGCTACTTCGAGGACAAGCTCGAAGAGGAGGAGGAGCGCGAGCACGAGGCGGAGGAAGAGGCCGAGCGCAGCGGCAAGCCCCGCTCCGCGGTCCAGCTGGCCGGCAAGGCCGCCTTCTTCATGTTCCTCTACCTCGAGGTCCTGGACGCGTCGTTCTCGTTCGACGGCGTGATCGGCGCCTTCGCCATCACCAACGACATCGTCCTGATGGCCCTCGGCCTCGGCATCGGCGCCATGTACGTCCGGTCGCTGACGGTCTACCTGGTCCGCCAGGGCACCCTCGACGACTACGTCTACCTGGAGCACGGAGCGCACTACGCCATCGGCGCCCTCGCCGCGCTCCTGCTGATCACCATCCAGTACCAGATCAACGAGATCATCACCGGCCTCATCGGCGTCGTCCTGATCGCCGCGTCCTTCTGGTCCTCCGTCCGCCGCAACAAGGCGCTCGCGGCGGCCGAGGGAAAAGCCGGCTCGGACGAGAAGACTGAGGTCTCGTCCGGGGTGTGACACCCCTCCGGGTGAGGAACGCTCTCGACGGGGCGGCCACCGAGGCGACTCCTCGGCGGCCGCCCCGTCGGTCGTCAAGGGCCGCGGGTACGGTGACGACCCGCGGCCCCCAAGGGAACGTGGGGGGCGGAATGGGCCTGTTCGACGGACTCAGGCGCGGTGACGCGCAGTTCGACTCGGGCGACGCGTCGACCAACGCGATCGAACTGACCAAGCGGCGGTCACAGATATCACTCACCAAGCAGGGGGCGGCCACCGGCCATCTGCGCGTCAACCTCAGCTGGCGGATGCGCACCTCCGACTTCGGCGGCTCCCAGCGCGAGAGCCTGCTGCGCCACCCCTTGCGGGCGCTCAAGCCCCCCGAGGTCGTCGGGCACAGCCAGAGCATGGTCAACGTCGACCTCGACCTCGGCTGCCTCTATGAGCTCCAGGACGGCAGCAAGGGCGTCGTCCAGCCCCTCGGCGGCTACTTCGGTGACGTCAACGCCCCGCCGTACGTCAAGCTCAGCGGCGACGACCGCTTCGGCTCGGCGTCCGGCGAGACGATGTACATCAACCTCGACCACCACGACAGCATCAAGCGGCTGCTGGTCTTCGTCTACATCTACGACCAGACACCGGCCTTCGACCGCGCCCACGCCATCGTCACGCTCTACCCGAGCAACGGCCCCCGCGTCGAGATCCACCTCGACGAACGCCAGCCGCAGGCCCGCTCCTGCGCCGTCGTCATGATCGAGAAGGTGAAGAACGAGATCGTCGTCCGCCGCGAGGCGAAGTTCGTCTACGGCTTCCAGGCCGAACTCGACCGGCTCTACGGATGGGGACTGCAGTGGGGGCGGGGCTACAAGACCAAGGTCGACCGCTGACCCCGGAGCCCCGACGCGCGCCGGGGCCGCCGTCCGCCTACCGTCCGACGAACTGCGGACCCTGCGGAGGCAGCTGGAAGTCCGGGTCCTGGGCCGTCGTGACCGGCGGCGGGTAGCCGTAGCCCGGCTGCGCCCCCGCGGCACCCGCGGTGGCCGGTGCCTGCGGATAACCGGCGACGGGCCGGCCCGTGGGCTGCGGATAGCCATAGGCGGGCGGCGTCGACGGCGGCTGCTGCGGATACCCGTACGCGGGCTGCGAGGGCACCCCGGCCGGCTGCTCCGGAGGCAGCGGCCCCGAGACCTCGGAGGACTGCTGCCCGGGACCGGCGGTCGTCTGCTGCGCGGGCGTGTTGGTGGTGGCGGGCGCGGGCACCGTCATGGTCGCCGCCTCCTCGCCCTCCTCGGCCGCCTCCGACTCGTCCACCGAGATGCCGAAGTCGGTCGCGAGCCCCTTCAGCCCGTTCGAGTAGCCCTCGCCCAGCGCCCGGAACTTCCAGGCATCCCCGCGCCGGTACAGCTCCCCGCAGATCAGGGCCGTCTCCTGGCCCGTCTCCGGCTTCACGTCGAAGTACGCCAGCGCCTCGCTGTCGCTGCCCGCCGCGTCGTACAGCGCGATGCGCAGCGCCTGTACGCGGTCGAACGTCACGCCGTCCGCCGATGCGACCAGCAGAATCCGGCTGACTTCCGGCTCGACACCGGTGAGCTCCGTCTGGATCGTGTCGGTCAGGCCCTCGGCGTCCCGCTTCTTGCCGAGCCGCCACACCTTCCCGGCCGGGTGCCGGGGCTGGTTGTAGAAGACGAAGTCCTCGTCGGAGCGCACACGGCCGTCGGGGCCCAGGAGCAGCGCGGAGGCGTCGACGTCCGGAACCCCCTGGCCAGGCGTCCAGCGCAGCACGGCGCGCACCGTGGTGGCTTCCAGCGGGACGTTCGACCCCTTCAGCATCGCGTGCGTCATGCGGTCATCCTGCCTGCTCGGTCCTGCTCACGACAACGCGGGGGGCCACGGTCACGAGCGGCGCCGACGGCCGTCGAGGACTACCGTCGTCATGGCCGGGCCTGGCTGTGCTTGCCCGCGTTACCTGATATTCATGCCTGACGGGAACCTCCGACATGGACTTCTACGTACTATTACCGGCCAGCTTTCATCGATTCGCAGGCCGTAAAACCACCACGGGGGAGCTCCATGCGTCATTTCGGGCACATCGCCCCTGAGGTGCGGAAGCGTCTCTTCTACCGCGAGCCGTGCACGTTCACCCCCGACTCCCCGGCCCGCCTGCTCTCCGCGGCCCTGGGCGCCACGCTCTACAGCCCGGCCACCCGGCCGCGCCTGGCCGACGACGTCCTCAAGCAGGCCGGGCGGGGTGTGGTCTCGATGGTGCTGTGCCTGGAGGACTCCATCGACGACGCGGACGTCGGCCCGGGCGAGGAGAACCTCGTCCGGCAGTTCACGGCCCTGCACGGCCTCCCGGACGCCGACCCGCCGCTGCTCTTCATCCGGGTCCGCACCCCCGAGCAGATACCCGACCTCGTACGCCGCCTCGGCCCCGCCGTCCGGCTGCTGTCCGGATTCGTCCTGCCCAAGTTCACCGAGGAACGCGGCATCCCCTTCCTCGAGGCCGTGGCCACCTCCGAGGCCGAAAGCGGCCGTCGTCTTTTCGCCATGCCCGTGCTGGAGTCCCCGGAGCTGCTTTACCGCGAGTCGCGCGTGGAGACCCTGGAGGGCATCTTCCGGGCGGTCGACAAGTACCGCGACCGCGTCCTCGCCCTGCGCCTGGGCGTCACGGACTTCTGCTCCTCCTACGGACTGCGCAGGGGCCCCGACATGACGGCCTACGACGTGCAGATCGTCGCCTCCGTCATCGCCGACGTGGTGAACATGCTGGGCCGTGCCGACGGGACCGGCTTCACCGTGACCGGGCCGGTGTGGGAGTACTTCCGGGTCCAGGCGCGCATGTTCAAGCCCCTGCTGCGGCAGAGCCCCTTCCTGGAGGTGCAGGCCGCGGAGCTGCGCGAGAAGCTGATCGAGCACGCCATGGACGGCCTGCTGCGGGAGATCTCCCTGGACCAGGCCAACGGTCTGCTGGGCAAGACCTGCATCCATCCCTCGCACGTCCTGCCGGTGCACGCCCTGTCGGTCGTCAGCCACGAGGAGTTCTCGGACGCCGAGGACATCCTGCGCCCCGAGCGCGGCGGCGGGGGCGTGCTGAGGTCGGCCTACACGAACAAGATGAACGAGGTGAAACCGCATCGGGCCTGGGCCGAGCGGACCCTGCTGCGTGCCGAGGTCTTCGGGGTGGCGAACCAGGACATCGGCTTCGTCGAACTGCTGGCCGCCGGTCTGCCAGGCTGAACCGTACGGCTTTTGAGGATTCGAAGGGTTCATGGAGAAGGCAGTGAACGAGGGGACGCACCCCGAGGGGCGCGACGCGGGCGACGGCGTCTGGTCCGGCGACTGGGTCGCCGAGCGGCTCGGCGTCGAGCTCGTCGGCGACGACCGGCTGACCGGCCTGCTGGGGCTGGCGCTGCGCCGCAACCCCAAGCGGGCCCACCTGCTCGTGTCGAACGTCCTGGGCAAGCACGTGCCGCAGTCGCCGTCCGTCGTGTACGGCCACGGCTGGGAGCTCGGCCGCCGGGTGCGGCAGCTGCTGGGCGATGACGAGGCCCGCAGGGCCGTCGTCCTCGGCTACGCCGAGACCGCGACCGGCCTCGGCCACTGTGTCGCCGACGGGCTGGGCCTCGCCCCCTGCCTGCACTCCACGCGCCGCCCGGTCGCCGGGCTCACCCCGG
This sequence comes from Streptomyces sp. NPDC043685, assembly GCF_056436585.1. Lineage (NCBI taxonomy): Bacteria > Bacillati > Actinomycetota > Actinomycetes > Kitasatosporales > Streptomycetaceae > Streptomyces > Streptomyces sp. NPDC043685. The sequence goes on from NZ_JBWKCH010000002.1 coordinate 760,889, forward strand.
CCGGCGGTTTCGAGGAGTCCCACTCCCACGCGACCTCCCACCTGCTGCTGCCGGAGGACCCCGCGCTGCTGGCCGGCGACGGGCCGCTGGTCCTGGTCGACGACGAGTTCTCCACGGGGAACACGGTGCTGAACACCGTGCGCGATCTCCATCAGCGGTATCCGCGGCGGAGGTACGTCGTGGTGGCACTGGTCGACATGCGCTCACCCGCTGACGCGGGGCGGCTGGAGGCGTTCGCGCGGGAGATCGGTGCGCGGGTGGATCTCGTGGCGGCGGCTTCGGGGCGTGTGCGGCTGCCGGAGGGGGTGCTGGAGAAGGGGCAGGAGCTGGTGGCCCGGCACGAGGCGGAGAGTGCGGCGCCGTCGTGGTCGCTCGCGCAGTTCCCCGCGCCCCTTGCAGGGGCGCGGGGAACTGCGCGAACAGCCCCCACCGGCCCGCAGCCGGACGAGGACCGCACCGAGGCCCACGCCACCCGCGTGGACCTGCACTGGCCCGCCGGCCTGCCCGACGGCGGACGCCACGGGTTCACCCCCGCCCACCGCGCCCGGCTGGAAGCCGCCCTGCCCGCGATGGCGGTCCGGATCGCCGAGGCTCTCCCTCACCACGCCCGCCGCGTGCACGTCCTCGGCTTCGAGGAGCTGATGTACGCGCCGCTGAGGCTGGCCCGGGAGCTGGAGCGGACCACCGGCGTCGAGGTCCGCTTCTCCACCACCACCCGCTCACCCGTCCTCGCCGTCGACGACCCCGGCTACGCGATACGCACCCGCCTCGCCTTCCCCGCCCACGACGACCCCGCCGACGGCCCCGGCGAGCGGTACGTCTACAACGTCGCCGGCGCCGGCTTCGACGCCGTCGTCGCGGTGGTCGACTCGGCCGGTGACACCCCCGCACTGCACGCGCCCGACGGTCTGCTGGCCCGCCTCGCCGCGCACACGCCGCGCGTCCTCCTCGCCGTCATACCGTCGTACGCCCCCGAGGCCCCGCCTGCCCCCGAAAGGCCCTCCATGCTGCCCGAGCCCCTCCGCGGCCCCGCCTTCTCCTCGTACGCGCCCGAGGAGGTCGGCTGGCTGCTCCAGGACCTCTCGGACGTGACGCTGGAGGCGCCGACCGAGGAGCGCGAGGAGGCCATCCAGAGCGGCGGCGCCCACTACGCCGAGTCGCTGCCCGTGGAGTACCAGCCGAGCGAGCAGTACCAGGAGCTGTTCCACGCCGCCCTGAAGACCTCGTCGGCCCGTATCGCCCAGGCGGTCGGCGTGGTCACCGAGACGGTCCTCGCCGAGCGGTCGCCGCGGCCGGTCCTGGTCTCGCTGGCCCGCGCCGGCACGCCCGTCGGCATCCTCATGCGCCGCTGGGCCCGGTACCGCCACGGCCTCGACCTGCCGCACTACGCCGTGTCGATCGTCCGCGGCCGGGGCATCGACGCCAACGCGCTGCGCTGGCTCGCCCGGCATCACGACCCCCGGGACGTCGTCTTCGTCGACGGCTGGACCGGCAAGGGCGCCATCACCCGCGAACTCGCCCAGGCCCTGGAGGAGTTCGAGAAGACCGACGGCGTCAGCGGCTTCAGCCCCGAGATCGCCGTGCTGGCCGACCCGGGCTCCTGCGTGCGCACCTACGGCACCCGCGAGGACTTCCTCATCCCCTCGGCCTGCCTCAACTCCACCGTCTCCGGGCTGATCTCACGGACCGTGCTGCGCGCCGACCTGGTCGGCCCGGACGACTTCCACGGCGCGAAGTTCTACCGCGACCTCGCCGCGACCGACGTCTCGGTCGCCTTCCTGGACGCCGTCTCCGCCCGCTTCCCCGAGGTCACGGAGGCGGCCTGCGCCCAGGCCAAGGAACTGCTCGCGGCCGACCGCTCGCCCACCTGGGAGGGCTGGGCCGCCGTCGAGCGCATCAGTGAGGAGTACGGCATCCACGACGTCAACCTCGTCAAGCCTGGCGTCGGCGAGACGACCCGGGTGATGCTGCGCCGCGTGCCCTGGAAGGTCCTGGCGCGGGCCGGGGCGGGCAGCGACCTCGACCACGTCCGCCTGCTCGCCGAGCAGCGCGGCGTGCCCGTCGAGGAGGTCGACGCCCTGCCCTACACCTGCGTCGGCCTGATCCACCCCAAGTACACCCGGGGCGCGACCGGCGCCGACGGCAAGGCGGTGACCCTGTGACGCGCGTGATCGTCGCCAGCGACCTCGACCGGACGCTGATCTACTCCTCGGCGGCCCTGGCCCTGACCATGCCGGACGCCCGGGCGCCCCGGCTGCTGTGCGTGGAGGTGCACGAGAGCAAGCCGCTGTCGTACATGACCGAGACCGCGGCCGGGCTCCTGACCGACCTGGGCGACGCGGCCGTGTTCGTGCCGACGACGACCCGGACGCGCAAGCAGTACCAGCGCATCAACCTGCCCGGGCCCGAGCCCACGTACGCGATCTGCGCCAACGGCGGTCACCTCCTGGTGGACGGGGTCTCCGACCCCGACTGGCACGCACGGGTGACGGCTCGGCTGGCCGACGAGTGCGCGCCCCTGGCCGAGGTGCAGGAGCACCTGCTGAGGGCGGCGGACCCGGTGTGGGTGCGCAAGCACCGCGTCGCCGACGACCTGTTCGCCTACCTCGTCGTCGAACGCGAACTGCTCGACGAGGACTGGGTGAAGGAACTCGCGGTGTGGGCGGAGAACCGCGGCTGGACCGTGTCCCTCCAGGGCCGCAAGATCTACGCCGTTCCCAAGCCGCTCACCAAGAGCGCGGCGATGCGGGAGGTCGCGCGGCGGACCGGGGCCGATCTCACCCTTGCCGCCGGTGACTCCCTGCTCGACGCCGATCTGCTGCTCGCGGCGGACCGGGGCTGGCGCCCGGGCCACGGGGAACTGGCCGACGCGGGCTTCACGGCCCCCGCGATCAGGGCGCTTCCCGAGCGGGGCGTTCTGGCAGGGGAGCGGATCCTGCGGGAGTTTCTCGGGGCGGTGCGGGGCGCCTGAGGACTCGGGTGTCCTGGTCGTCGTGCGGGTACGGCGCCGTCGTGGCCGTTCGCGCCCCGCGGCGGAGCCGCACATCGACACCGTCCCGTGCCCCTTCAGGGCGCCGCCGCAGCCGTACCGCGATGAACGCCGCCACCGCCACCGCCACCACGGCCAGGACCACCTTCGAGTAGGCGGAGACGATGTCGGACACGGTGTGCCAGTTCGCTCCGAGGAAGTAGCCCGCGAGCACGAACGCCGTGTTCCAGATCGCGCTGCCCAGGGTGGTCAGCCCCAGGAACACCGGCAGGCGCATGCGCTCGACGCCGGCCGGCACGGAGATCAGGCTGCGGAAGATCGGGATCATCCGGCCGAAGAACACGGCCTTGGTGCCGTGCCTCAGGAACCAGGCCTCGGTCTTCTCGATGTCCGAGACCTTCACCAGCGGCAGCCGGGCCGCGATCGCCACCGTGCGGTCACGACCGAGCAGCGCGCCGACGCCGTAGAGCGCGAGCGCGCCGACGACCGATCCGGCCGTCGTCCACAGCAGGACGGCGAGCAGCCCCATCCGGCCGCTGCTCGCGGCGAACCCGGCCAGCGGCAGGATCACCTCGCTGGGCAGCGGCGGGAACAGGTTCTCCAGGGCGATGGCGAGCCCGGCGCCCGGCGCGCCCAGCGCGTCCATCAGGTCGTTGACCCACTGCGGTCCGGCGTCCGCTGCGATGGCTGTCATGCCACCACGCTAGGAAACCGAAGCTGAAGGGTTCCTGAGGAAACCCGGCAGCCGCGTCAGCCGCAGCAACCGCCTCCGCAGCAGCCGCCCCCACCGCCGCCCGCGCGGGGCGCCGGTGCCGGGGCGGAGGCGGAGCCGCCGACCGCGACCGTGGAGAGGAGCTTCACCGTGTCGTCGTGGCCCGATGGGCAGGCCGCGGGGTCGGAGGACTCGGCCATGGGACGGCTGAGTTCGAACGTGTCGCCGCAGGTCCGGCAGCGGTACTCGTAGCGAGGCATGGGGACAGGTTAATCCGCGCCGGCGGAAGCGACGTCCTTCTGGAATCGCTTTGATCACTGTCGCCGTACCGGTGTGGAGGACCTGTAAAGGCCGCTGGTAACTTTCGAACGTCGCGAGAAGCCGTGAAGGCGGGGGACGAAAGGGCGCGCTGCCGTCGACCACGGCAGCCATGTCCTTCCGCGCGAGCACCATGGTGAGCGGGAGGGAGACAGCCGTGTCCAAGGCTGAGCGGGAATCGGACGAGACCATGCAGTTGAAGGTCCCCGATGCCATGAACGCGGACGAGACCGTGCTGTTGCGCATCGTCGAGGCGGGCGCGACCGACAAGGCGAACGCGTCCTCCGGCGCGGCCGCGGACGGAAGCGGTCCCGGCCGGTCGCGCCGTCGGCGCAGGGCTCCTCGGCCCTCCCCCCTGTCCCGGCTGTCCGCCGCGGCCCCGGGGCCCGCGCGACTCGCCGCGCGCGTCGCCTCCGAGGCCCGCCGCCTGCGGCCCCGTTACCCGCACCCCGACCGCACCGGCTGGCGTCGCTGGGCGCCCTCCTGGCGGCAATGGCTCGGTGCCGTACTGACGTTCACCGGCATGAGCATCGTCCTGCTGGGTTCCGCCTACGCCGCCACCGACATCCCGGACAACCTCAACTCCTACGCCACCCAGCAGGACAACGTCTACTTCTGGTCCGACGGGACGCCCATGGCCCGCACCGGCTGGGTGCGGCGGCAGGCGATGCCGCTGAAGGACATACCCGAGGACGTCCGCGGCGCGGTGCTGGCGGCGGAGAACGCGAGCTTCTACAGCGACCCCGGCATATCCTTCAGCGGCCTCACCCGCGCCTTGTGGCGCACCGTCGGCCAGGGCGACACCCAGGGCGGCTCCACCATCACCCAGCAGTACGTCAAGAACGTCTACCTCAACCAGGACCGGTCCGTCGGCCGCAAGTTCACCGAGGCGATGCTCGCCCTCAAGCTCGACAACGAGATGAGCAAGGACGACATCCTCGAGGGCTACCTCAACACGAGCTGGTTCGGCCGCGGCACCTACGGCATCCAGCGCGCCGCCCAGGCCTACTACGGCAAGGACGTCGGCGAACTCGACGCCGGCGAGGCCGCTTTCCTCGCCTCCCTCCTCAAGGGCGCCGGGCTCTACGACCCGTCCCTGAGCCGGGCCAACCACGCCCGGGCGGTGGAGCGCTGGTCCTGGATCCTCGACCGCATGGTCGACACCGGCTCGCTGTCGAAGTCCGAGCGCGCCCGGTACAAGGAGTTCCCCGAGCCGTTGAAGCGGACGCCCGGTTACGACACCGGCAAGCAGAGCGACTACCTCGTGGAACTGGCCGCCCAGTACGGCAAGAAGGCGGCGCACCTGACGGCCAGGGAGTTCGACCTGGGCGGCTACCAGATCTACACGACCTTCGACCGCAAGCAGGAGACCGCCCTCACCGACGCCGTGGACAAGGCCCGCAAGCGGGCGCGCAAGGACGACCCGGCGAAGGCGAAGGCCCTGCACTTCGGCGCCTCCTCGGTGGCCGCCGACGGGCGCATCCTCGCCGTCCACGGCGGCCCTGACCACCGTGAACAGGGCTACAACGAGTCGAACGCGACCACCGTGCCCGCCGGTTCGGCCTTCCTGCCGTTCGTCTACGCCGCGGCCCTGGAACACGGCGTGCACCGCACCCGTGACGGCGCCGCGACCGAGGTCACCCCGCAGACGCTGTACGACGGGGACGACGGCATCGCCGTGCGGACGCCCGAGGGCCCCTACTGGGACCGTGCCGGCAAGCAGGTCACCTCCCGCAACGACGGCGGGAAGTCCTACGGGCGGATCGCTCTGGGCCGGGCGCTCGCCCTGTCGGTGAACACGCCGTTCATGCAGCTCGGCATGGACACCGGCCTGGACAGGGTGCGGGACACCGCCCAGCGGGCGGGCCTGCTCTCCTCCAGCTTCGGCCCGCAGGTGCCCGCGATGTCCCTGGGCAGTGCCACCCCCAGCGCGATCCGCATGGCGAGCGGATACGCCACGTTCGCCGCCGCCGGCAAGCACGTCGAGCCGTACTCGGTGGCCCGCATCACCCGCAATGGCTCCGAGGTGGCGCTGACGAAGCCCGCGGCCCGCCGTGCGGTGAAGGCGAGCGTGGCCGAGGCCGTCCAGTCCGCCCTCACGGACGCCTTCCGCACCGCCCGCCCGGGGGCGGTCACGGCCACCGCGGTGGCCGGGAAGGCCGGCACCACGCAGAACGACACCGCCGCCTGGTACGTCGGCACGGCCAATTCCGTGTCGACGGCCGTGGTGGCCTACCGCATCGACCTCACCAAGAGCCTCGAACCCCTGCCGCTGGACGGGATCGCGGGCTCTCCCGACGACAGCGTCCCGTACCGCATCTGGTCCGGTGCCCGCGGTATCGGCTGATCCCCGTGCCCGGCCCCGCGCCGTCCCCCCACCACCGCCACCTCCCCCCTCGCAGAATGAGCCGCGCATGAAATCGCCGTCCGGCCGCCGCCGCCGACCCCGCGCACCCCGCCGCGCCGTGCCGCCGGGGGTGCTGGCCCTGGCGGCCCTCCTCGTCGTCGCGTCCCTGGTGGCCGGCTACGTGGTGCTGACCCGTTCGGACACCAGCACCCCGACCGCCTCCTCGGGGGCTCACAAGAAGGCCTCCGCGAAGCCGGACCAGGAGCCCCGGTGGGACGGCAGGACGAAGGTCCTCGGGGACGGCTCCACCTCCTACACCGGCCCGCCACGGGGGCAGTTGAAGCCGGTGCCGCTCAAACCGGGCGAGAAGCCGCCCCAGTTCGTGGTCTTCTCCTGGGACGGCGCACTGCAGGGCGACGACGGGCTCTTCTCGCACTACCGGGAACTGGCCGAGGAGTACGACGCCCACATGACCTTCTTCCTCACGGGCATCTACCTCCTGCCCAAGAGCAAGAAGCACCTCTACGCCCCGCCCCAGCACGCCAAGGGGTCGGCGGCGATCAGTTTCGCCACCGACGAGCACATCCGCACCACGCTGGAGCAGCTCGGCAAGGCGTGGCGGGACGGGAACGAGATCGGCACCCACTTCAACGGCCACTTCTGCGGCAAGAAGGGCGGCGGTGACTGGAGCGTCGCGGAGTGGAAGAGCGAGATCGACCAGTTCTACGCCTTCACCGAGAAGTGGAAGACCAACACCGGCTTCCAGGACGTCGCCCCGCTGCCGTTCGACATCAGGAAAGAGGTCACGGGCGGCCGCGCGCCCTGCCTGGAGGGCCAGAAGAACCTGTTGAGGGCCGCGAAGGACTACAAGTGGCGCTACGACGCCAGCTCCGCGGGCGACTTCCAGATATGGCCCGCCAAGAAGAACGGCATCTGGGACTTCCCGTTGCAGATGCTCCCCTACGAGGGCGGCAAGTACCAGGGCCTCTCGATGGACTTCAACTTCCTCTACAACCAGTCCGACGGCGAGACCGAGGGCGACCCGGCGAACTACCCCGAGTGGGAAGAGCAGACCGTCGCCTCCTACATGTCCGGCTTCAACCGCGTGTACTACGGCAGCCGGGCTCCGCTGTTCATCGGCAACCACTTCGAGGACTGGAACGGCGGCATCTACATGCGGGCCGTCGACCGGGTCGTCAAGGACATCTGCACCAAGAAGGGCGTCAAGTGCGTGTCCTTCCGCGAACTGGCCGACTGGCTCGACGTGCAGAAGCCCGCGACCCTGCAACGGCTGCGCGGCCTGGACCCGGCGCAGTCGCCCGACTGGTCGACGGTCGTGAAGTGATCACGCCAAAGTAACGGCCGCAACACCCTTCACAGCAGCCACACACTCCATGCGAAGATCTCGTACCCCGGCAACCCTTTGGCCGGGGCAAGAGGGGAAACACCAGTGAAATCACGGAAATTGAGCGGAACGCGCCGCCGCGTCACGATAGTCGGGGCCGCGGCTGCCTCGGTCGTCGCCGGAGTCGCCCTGCTGCCCAACTGGAGCGCGGGCGCGGCCGTCGTCGACGACCCGACGGTGGACGCGCGGACCAAGGCCACCTTCCAGCGGCTGGCGGACGCCGTCTTCACCGACCGCACCAACGCCCTGGTCGACGGCGGACGGGCCGACGCCGACAAGCCGCTGACCGACGGCTTCTCCGGCGATGTCGCCCTGTCCTCCGGCACGGCCCGCGCCGAGGACGCCGCCCTGTCCGAGCTGGGGCAGCGGCGGCAGAAGCTGGCGAAGGCCGGCGAGACGTACGGCAAGGCCAGCACCACCGTCACGCTGGACGCGACGCGGGTGACGGGCCGCACGGCCAAGGCGGAGGTCACCGAGACCACGACCCTCACCTACGCCGGAGCCCGTGGGAACGCCCCGAAGACCACAGGATTCCAGGCCCGCCACGAGCTGACCTTCAAGGCCGACCGGCAGGGCGACTGGCGGCTCACCGGCATCCGCGACACCGACCAGGGCGGCCTCGCGGTGAACACGCTCTCCAAGCCGGCCCCCGTCAAGGCGACCACCGCCGCCGACAACACCACGCCGGACGCCCCGCGCGCGGCGACCACCCGCAACCCGGCCCCCGCCCCGAAGGCCGGCACGACGTACGACTACAAGGCCATGGCGGCCTATGCCGAGAAGTACTGGAACGTCTACAACAAGGACTACCCGGACTTCAGCGGTCACGGCGCCGGCGGCGACTGCACCAACTTCGTCAGCCAGTCGCTGAAGGCGGGCGGCTGGAAGCACGCCCCCGGCTACGTGTACGACTACACCAAGTGGTTCGGCAACGCCGACATCCAGTCGGACTCCTTCGTCGGCGTCAACGAGTGGTCCTGGTTCGCCCAGAACTCCAAGCGGACCACGCCGCTCGCCAACGTCTTCCAGCTCGAGGTCGGTGACGTCCTCCAGATGGACTTCGACCGGGACGGGTCCAAGGACCACACGATGATCGTCACGTACAAGAGCGGCGGTGTGCCGTACGTGACCTACCACTCCAACAACACCCTCCGCAGGTCGGTGGCGAGCCTCGTCGCGTCGTATCCGAACGCGTACTACTACGCCTACCGCACCTGAGCACGGGCGGGGGCCGGGCTCAGTGTCCGGCCCCTCGCTCCTCGCGGATCTCGCCGACCACGTGGGCCACGGCCCGGCGGACCGCTTCCGCCTCCGTGAGGAAGTGCCAGTAGTCGGGGTGGCGGCCCTCCAGGGTGGCGACGGCGCGGTCCAGGCGGGCCACGGCGTCGTCCAGGGGGCGGGCGTGGCGCGGGTCGGGGGTGTTGCGGCCGGCCATGGCCAGGCGCTGGGCGTCGCGGATGGCGAAGCGGGTGCGTTCGATCTCCTGCTGCGGGTCCTTCTGCACGGCGTTCAGCCGGTGCAGCCGGTCGCCGGCCGCCGAGACGGCCTCGTCGGTGCTGTTCAGCAGGGCCCGCACGGTCGACAGCAGGGCCGACGCGTCGGCCCAGCGCTGCTCCGCTCGGGCGGCGCGGGCCTCGGCCAGCCGGGTCTCGGCCTGCCTGACGCTCTCGGCGGCGGCGTCGGGGACGTGCTGGAGGTCCTGCCAGCAGGCCGCGGTGAAGCGGCGGCGCAGTTCGCTCAGGGTCGGTTCGACCTGTTCGGAGCGGGTGGTGAGGGCCTGGGCGCGGGTGCGCAGGGAGACGAGCCGGTGGTCGATCTCGGCGGCGCGGTCCGGCAGCCGCTCGGCCTCCACCCGCACCGCCTCGCCCTCACGGGTGACCCGCTCGGCCCGCTCCAGGGTCTGCGGCACGCCGTGCTGTCCGGCGCCCTGGTTCAGCTTGGTGAGCTCCGGCGACAGGGCGGCGAGCCGCGCGGCCAGGTCGTCCGCCTTCAGACCCGACGCGCGGACGGCGTCGAGGGCGTTGGAGGCGGCGAGCAGCGCCTGGCGGGCGCGTTCGACCGCGGGGGCGAGGCGGGCCAGCTGCGTCTCGGCCTTGCCGAGGAGGGGACCGAGGCCGTCGGTGAAACGGTCGAGCTCCTGCTTGACCCGGTCCAGTTCCTCCTTGGCGGCGGTCAGCTCGCCGCGGGCACGGGAGGCGGCGGAGGCCTCCAGGTCGTCGCGGTCGAGGTCGTGGGCGTCGACGGCCTCGATGTAGCGGTGACTGGCCTCGTCGATGCGCCGGCCGAGGGCGTCGAAGTCGGCGACCGCGCGCCGGGCGGCGGGGGAGTCGTCGACCGCGGTGATCGTCTCGATCGAGATGCGCAGGTCGCGCTGGGCGGTGTCCAGCTCGTAGAAGGCGGCCGCGGCGGCGTCCTTCGCGGCCTGGGCCTCGGCCCGCTGGTTCTCGGCCCTTCCGCCGAACCAGCGCCGGGTGCCCCCGCCCGCGAAGGCGGCGGGCAGCACCAGCGCGGCCAGCAGCGGCAGTGCGGCGAGGGCGAGGGTGTCCCGGAGCGCTCCGCGGGCGCGGGGGACGCGGCGGCGCGGACGAGGGGCGCGCGGCTCCGACGGCGAGTACGGCTGCGTTGGTGTCGCCGTCACATCCCTCTCCCGTGCTGTGGTCCACCCTGCCCGGTGTCATTCTCCCACCGGTGAAGGACGAACACACGGCCCGGTCAGTTCGCCGTTCGCACCGTCACTTTGCCGTCGCCGGTGTGGGCGGACACCACGTGGGAGCTGGCATCGTCGCGGGGCACCGACACATCGACACCGCCGTCGCCGGTCCGGGTGGTCACGCGGTAGGCGGCCCGGGGCACCGCGATGGTCACGGAGCCGTCGCCGCTGCGGGACTCCACGCGGTCCGGCACGACGCCGAGGTCGAGGCGGACCGAGCCGTCGCCGGTGTGGGTGCGGACGTCGCGGGAGGAGACGTCGGCCCGGATGGAACCGTCGCCGGTGCGCAGTTCCAGGGGGCCGGTGGTGTCGGTGACGCGGACGGAGCCGTCGCCGGTGCGGATGCTCAGGGGGTCCCTGAAGCCCCGGGCGCGCACGCTGCCGTCGCCGTCCCGCACCGTGACGGTGATGCCGCGGGGCACCTCGATGCGGTGCTTGGCCGAGCAGTCGGCGACGATGCCGGAGCACTTCATCCGCAGCACCAGGCGGTCGCCCCGCATGTCCCAGGTGACCTCGGGGTCGTCACCGACGGCGACCGACCCCTCGAACCAGCGGGTGACGCCGATCCTGCCCGACGGGTTCTTCCGGGCGGCGACGATCTCCAGGGCGGAGTCGTCGGAGTCGACGGTGAGCGTGCGGCCCTCGAGGGCGAAGGAGCGGTGGTCGGGGTCGGTGTCGTCCGCGGCCGACGCCCCGCAGGCGCTGAGACCGGCGACGAGCACCACGGCGGCACCGGTGAGGGCGGCGGCGCGGACGGAGACGGTGCGTGTGGTGCCGGTGGTGCGCGGTGCGGTGCTGGCCATGACGATCTCCCCCTGGACGGACGACGGGCGCTCTGGGGCGCTCTACGACCGTAGGCACTCCGGGCCCGCCGGGGGATCCGGGCCGCTCCCGGATCAGGGGTGGGGTTATCCCCAGGTACGGGCGCCGCGTTCCCGCGCCACGGGTTTGCCCGACCGTGCCCCCGGCCATGTAGGCTGTCGACTCGTCCTGGGCGTGTCGTCCGGGAGCCGGGTGCGTAGCTCAGGGGTAGAGCGCCTGCCTTACAAGCAGGATGTCGGCGGTTCGAAACCGTCCGCGCCCACGGTACGAGTAGCAGGTCAGAGGCCTCCTGGGATGTTCCTGGGGGGCCTCTCCTGTGGTCGAGGTCCACAGAGAATCCACGACCTCGACGATCATGTGCTTCATCACCTTGGGTGAGCCCCGACGGGGGCGACCGCGCCGTGACCGAGGAGACCGTCGCCGGTGACGAGCGTCGGGTAGGTCGTGCAACGACCGCGGCCCGCCGCCTGTCCGCCCACCTCACCGGCCGTGGAGGCCGCTCGGTTTGCCCACCCTCGGCATGCTCCAAGGTGACCGCGGTCTCCGGCCGCTCCTGGTACACGAGAGGGCATGACGAAGCCGGTGCTGTACCTGATCGCCTGCGCCGCGGGCCCTACCCAGTACGTCGACGAAGGCGTGCGCGCCGCCCAGGCCGACGGGTGGGACGTGTGCCTGATCCTCACCCCGTCCGCGGCGACGTGGTGGGAGCCGCGCCTGCACGAGCTCGTCGAGCTGACCGGCCATCCGGTGCGGTCGCGGTACAAGCTGCCGTGGGAAAGGGATCAGCTGCCGAAGGCCGACGCCATGCTGGTCGCGCCGATGTCGTGCACGACGCTGAACAAGTGGGGCGCCGGCATCTCCGACACGGTCGCGATCGGTATCCCGTCGGAGGCGGTCCACATGGGCGTGCCGGTGGTGGCGATGCCCTACTTCAACCAGGCGCAGGGCGCGCAGCCGGCTGTTGCCCGGTCGGTGGCGGCATTGCGGGAGCAGGGCGTTGTCGTGCTTGACGGGCCGGAGGGGTACCAGTCGCATCCGCCGAAGCAGGGCGACCCGAAGGCATACCCGTGGGACAAGGCGATGGCCGGGGTGCGGCGCCGAGTGAAGTAGGCCGGGCATGACGAAACGCCCCGGCCCTCCCCCCGAGGGGGGCTCAGCTCGGCTTCCCGCATCTGCGCCGTCAGCGGTTCCGTCTGGATCGACGCCGCCGCCTGACCCCCGCGGCAGGTGAAGCAGCCGGTCGCGATCACACCCCGCACCGTGACCGCTGCCCCTGCCAACCCCAGCCATCCGTTCACCCTGATCTCAAAGCCGTTCAGCGTGCTCGGTGCGAGCAACAGGACCGCCTTGAAGCCCGGACCGGCAGCGGCGCGACCGGCGCCGGGCTCTACGATGGTCGCGTGAACAGCCCCGAGCAGCGCCGCCCGCGACCCGCCGTGCGGCGTTGGCATGTGCTGTGCGTCCTGGGGCTGTTGGCGGGTCTGCTGGGCATGCACGGGCTGGCTCCCGGTGGCGGCCTGCCCGGGCAGGCGCACGCACGGCATGCGGACGCCCTCCCGGCTCACCCGCCCGTGCGGCACGCGGACGCCCTCCAGGACCACCCGCCCGCGCCGCAGTCGGACGCGGCCCACCCGCACCGGGCCCATGTCATGCCCTGCGGAGACCATGGCGACGGGCACGCGCAGCACGCGGACGCGACCTGTGCCTCGGGCGCCGTGAGCGGTGGGCCCGTGCTCTCCCCGCCGGTCGCCGACCCGGTGCCCGGGGGTGCGCGGGAGACCGCCGTACGGGTGAACGCGGTCGCGGATACGGAGGGTGCCCGCGCCCCGCCTACCCTCGCCGAACTCCAACTTCTGCGGATCTAGACACCACGCACCACGCCGGCCGGCACCGACCGGTCGCGTCGTGGTGCCGCGTGTAGATCGACCGTTCCTCGCAACAGTGCAGAAGCAGGAGTCCACACATGAGCAGCAGCATGCGTACCCTGGCGCGCCGCGCCGCCCTGGTGGCGGCCGTGGGTGTTTCGGCCGTCGTCCTCGTCGCCTGCGGCGGTGACGGCGCCGACCGTGCCGCCGGGGGTGCCCACCACGGCGACGCCGCGAGCCACAGCCCCACCGGCGCCCACAACGCCCAGGACGTCACCTTCGCGCAGGGCATGATCCCGCACCACCGGCAGGCCCTGGAGATGGCCCGGCTGGCCGGCGACCGGGCCTCGTCCGGGACGGTCAAGGACCTCGCCGGCCGCATCGAGAAGGCGCAGGACCCGGAGATCCGGACCATGACCGGCTGGCTGAAGACCTGGGGCGAAAAAGTCCCCGCGTCCACGGGAGGCGGCATGGACCACTCCGGCCCGGGACACTCCGGGATGCCCGGCATGATGGGCGAGCAGGACATGGCCGCGCTGGAGCGGCTGACGGGCAAGGCCTTCGACGTCCGGTTCCTGACCCTGATGGTCGAGCACCACGAGGGCGCCGTGCAGATGGCCCGCACCGAGCGGGCCGAGGGCCGCTACGCCCCCGCCAAGGCCATGGCCGGTGACATCATCACCGGCCAGAGCGCCGAGATCGGCGAGATGAACAGGCTCCTCGGCGACGGCGGAAGCCGGGACAAGAGCTGATCCGAGGGTGAGGCGTCACGCGGTTCCGCCGCTGCCCTGCGGCGGAACCGCGTGCGCGTGCTTCAGCTCCGAGCGGGCCGCCACCCGCTCGGGGCCGGTGAGTTCGGACCAGTAGCGGTGGGTGCTGACGAACACCGCGAGTTCGTGCTCGCGCCGCCGGAGCTTTTCCACCTCGGCCTGTTCGTCGGAGCTCCAGCCGGGGGAGGCCGGGCGCTCCACCTTGCGCCAGCCGTTGTCGTCACTGAACCCGTCCAGCGGCTCCACCGACCAGGGAAGCCGCTTCAGCAGGGCCGAGAGCTCGGCCCGGACCTGATGGAGTTCCTCCTGACCGGCCAGGAGGTCACTCGGAAAGTCATAGGTCGTAGCCACGACCCAATGATACGCCTGTTCGAATTTAGCAGGCGAGTTCCTTCCTGTGGTTCATGCGAACGGGCGTAGCTCGCTCACCACCCGCTCCACCGTCGGAGCCGGAACCCCGTGCCGCTCGGCCGCCCGCAGCAACGCGCCGCCGATGGCGTCCAGTTCGAGGGGCCGGCCGGCCTCGGCGTCACGCTGCATCGAGGACTTCGCCGACGGCGGGAAGGCGTCGTAGCGGGCCAGCGCCTGGGCCGGGTCGGCCGGTCCGCCGCACGCGCGGCTGATCGCGGCGGTCTCCTCGACCAGGGCCGCCAGCTCCTCGCGGTGGCGGGTGCGGACGTCACCGAGAGGCAGACGGTAGCGGGTGGTCAGCAGGGCGAAGGGTGCCAGGAACGACATCTTCGCCCACAGGGCCGCCGTCTCGTCCTCCAGCACGCGCGTGGCCGGACCGGCCGCGGCGAAGGTCTCGGCGAGGGCGTCGAGGCGCGGGCGGGGCACGCCGGTACCGGTCAGGTCGATCTCCGCGAAGGGGCTGCCGTGGTCGATGACGCCCGGCGCGAGTCGGGTCGACTCGACGCGGATGACGGCCGGGGCCACGCGGTCGGACCGGTAGCGGGCGCGCAGGGCCGCCGGGTGTTCGACACCGTTCAGGAACGGCACGAGCAGGCCGTCGGCCGCCACCGCGGCGGGGACCCGCGCCAGAGCGGCGTCCAGGGCGGTGTGCTTGACGGTGATCAGGCAGGCGTCGACCGGCTTCCGGAGGGCGGTGCCGGCCTCGACGCGTGCCGTGAAGTCACCGAAGAGGGTGCTGCGGACCTGGATGCCGTCGGTGCGCAGGGCTTCGGCGGTCCGTTCGCCGGACAGGCAGATCACGCGGTGGCCGGCCCGGGCGAGCAGGGCGGCGAGCAGGCCGCCCACACCGCCGGGGCCCAGGACGGCCACGCTGAGTGCGTTCGTCACGAGGTGTTCCTCTCGTCGGTCGGCCCCGGGTCGGTGGCCGCCTGGCAGCGATCATGGCAGGAACCGCTGCCGTACGGGGGCCGCACGGGTGAGACTGGGGGCATGTGCCGGAGTATCAAGACGCTGCGTCCGCCCGCCCTGCCCGAAGAGGCCACCGAGGAGGACGTGCGCGCTGCCGCCCTGCAGTACGTGCGGAAGGTGTCGGGATTCCGCGCCCCCGCCGCCCACAACCAGGAGGTGTTCGACCGCGCCGTGGAGGCCGTCGCGCAGGCCACGGCCGAGTTGCTGGACGGGCTGGAGGTCCGCGGGGCCGCGGCCCGCAAGGCCGGCTGAAGCCCTTCCGGCCGGGCCCGGGGCTCAGATTGCCGGTTCGGGCTGCGGTTCCGGCTGCGGCGCGGGCGCGGCCTTCGCCTCCCACAGCCCGGTGGTCCGCCGGTAGGCGTAGACGACCGAGGCCATCGCCAGCAGCAGGAGGGGGCCGGACAGCCACGGACGGGCGGCCATCTCCAGCGGCAGGAAGCGGTAGGACGCCAGCAGCGCCGCGAAGACGACTGTCCCGTAGGCGATCAGCTGTGTCCCCGCGCGGTCCCAGCCGCGGTCGTAGGTGCGCAGCCCCGCCTCGACGGTGTACGCGAACACCACGCCCGCGATCAGGTCCACGCCGTAGTGCCAGCCGAAGCCCAGGGTCGCGGCGAGGGTGGCGATCAGCCAGAACGTGCCGGCCAGGCGCAGTGCGCGCGGCCCCTTGCGGGAGTGGATGAAGATCGTGGTGGCCCACGCCGTGTGCAGGCTGGGCATGCAGTTGCGCGGGGTGATCTCGTCGAACGGCAGATCGTAGGGGGTGGTGATCGGCGGCAGGGTGTCCGGCCACAGGTTCGCCGCCGCCCAGTGCCCGCCCTCGGGGCCGTAGGCGAACATCGGCCCGACCACGGGGTAGATCATGTAGAAGGCCGGTCCGAGCAGGCCGATCAGCAGGAAGGTGCGCACCAGGTGGTGGCGCGGGAAGCGCTGTTCGGCCGCCACGTTGCGCAGCTGGTACAGCGCCACGCAGACCGCGGCCACCGCGAGCTGGGCGTAAACGTAGTCGAGGGCGTGCTCGCCGACCGGGCCGCTCGCCCTGAGCAGCCGGCCCGCCAGCCAGGACGGGTTGCCCAGCGCGTGATCGGCCATGGCGACGTACGGGTCGAGCGTGACCGGGCGGGTCTTCGACGTGATCAGCAGCCAGGTGTCACCGGTCTTGCGGCCGGTCACCAGCAGCAGTCCGAGCCCCACGCCCTTCAGCATCAGAATGCGTTCCGGACCGGTGCGGCGGGTGAGGGCGACCACCGCACAGCCCAGGATCACCCACAGCGCGCCGTTGCCGAACGGGTGCCCCTCGTCGGGGTAGGTGCCGGTCGCCCACCGCGCCAGCAGGAACACGACGTCGATGCCGAGGGCGGCACCCAGGGCGATGAGCCGCTGCCGCCAGGTGAGCACCACCATCGTCAGCGCCAGGCTGGCGTACAGCAGGAACCCGGACTTGGGGGCGTGGATCACCTCGCGGACCTGCGCGGTGATCGGCCCCGGTACGCCGAGGCGGTGCGCGACGATCTGGAGCGCGACGAGGAACCCGAGAGTGATCACGCCCGCCGTGATCCACAGCGTCGCCCGGGGGCTCCGTCGCGCGGCGAGCAGGATCCGTCGGGTTCGCGAGGCTTCTCGCGGCGCTGTGGTGGTCAAGGTCTCAGCCGCTTCCCGGTCTCGGAGTGGTCGTGGTGGTGGGTCGGAGGGTTCGGGCTACGACGTCCGCGGCTCGCGCCGCATCACGTACGCCGCTCCCGCCCCCGCGCCGAACAGTGCCCCCACCGACACCGCCGCCGCCAGCCAGCTCGCGCCCAGCCAGTGCGCGCCGAAGTAGCCGAGGGCGACGCTGTACGTGGCCCAGGTGAGACCGGCCAGGGCCGACCAGGGCAGGAAGTCGCGGGCGCGGCGGCGGGCGGCGCCCGCGCCGAGGGAGACCACCGAGCGGCCGGCGGGGGCGAAACGGGCGAGGACGACCAGGGCGCCTCCGCCGCGAGCCAGGGCCGCTCCGAGGCTTTCCTGCGCCGCGGTCAGACGGCGGGAACGGGAGATCGCCCGGTCCAGCCGGGCGCCGCCGCGCCAGGCGAGGCGGTAGGCCGCCAGGTCGCCCAGGACGGAGGCGGTGGCCGCGCAGAGGGTCAGGGCGAGGATGTCGGGCACATCGGTCGCGGTGCCCGCTGCCGCCGCCGTGGCCGCCGTGATCACCAGAACGCCGCTGGGCAGCACGGGCAGGAACACGTCGAGCAGGACGGACAGGGACACCGCCGCGTAGATCCATGGGCCGGCGACCAGCAGCCCCACTTGCTCCAGCACCGCGACTCCCCGTGTATCCCCCGTGGGCCAGACCGTGCCGCGATGGCGCGGGGGGAGCGGCAGGAGTGGCCATGACAGCCATAGAGCGTACGCCCTGGGAGGTGACGGGCGGTTCACGGGGGGCTCATACGTTCGGTGCGGAGTGTTCACCTCGTCGCGACTCGCCCCATGGTGCTCTCCTTCATGCCGTTTCGGGCACTTCGCGCCGCTCCTCGATCCCTCACGCCGCTCCAGACCCCTCACGCCGCTACGGACACTTCATACCGCTACGGACGGGAACGGCGCCTCCCCCGTGGGGAAAGCGCCGCCGTCGGTGTGTCCGGCCGGGTGGTTCAGGCCGCCACCGGGGTCTGGCCGGTGGAGTGCCGCTCCTGCGCCGAGGTGCGCTTGGCCAGCAGCCGGTCCACGCCGAACGCGCCGGAGCCGGTGAAGATCAGCAGGAACATGGCCCAGCAGTACATGGCCGCGCCCTCGCCGTTGTTCTCGATCGGCCACAGGCCCTCGGGCTGGTGGACCTTGAAGTAGGCGTAGGCCATCGCGCCGGAGGAGATGAACGCCGCGATGCGGGTGCCGAGACCCAGCAGCACCAGGATGCCGCCGACGAGCTCGATGACGGCCGCGTACCAGTTCGGCCAGGCGCCGGTCGCGGCGGTGCCGCCCTTGCCGTCCACGCCGCCGAGGACGCCGAAGAGCGCGACGGCGCCGTGGCAGGCGAAGAGCAGGCCGATGACGATCCGGAACAGTCCGAGCGCGTACGGCTGGGCGCCGTTGAGGCGAGCGGTCATGTGGGGGGTCTCTCCTTCGGTTGGCCGGCCTTGGGGAGGCCGGTCGGGGACGGATACCGCGGAGTAACCCACGTTAGGTGCGCCTAATTGATGCTTGCAAGTTCAACATTTGGCCACTGCTTTGCCCTTGACGGCCGGGTGTTTTCCGCTTCAGCCGCACGTGGAAGCGCTTTCACGGCCGTATCCCCGTCCGAAAGCGTGACCGAATTCACCCCTGGCCGGGCTCCGGAGGCGCTCGCCGAGCGCACGCCTTCTGTCGGCACTTCGCATGGGCAACCGCCCTGTGTGTCCAACTTCTTGACGAATCATCAGCCGACAGGGCGCGAAGAGACGCCCCACCGGCATCACCGGCCGTCACGGAGCGCAGCGGCGGAGATCATGGCGCAACGGACGGGTTCATGGGGCGAGTTCGCGGTCCAGGACCGTCGTCAGGCCGGGACCCGTTCCCCGCCGGGCCTCGGCCTGCTCCAGACGCAGCCGGGCCGAACGGCCGCGCATGGTCAGCGTCATGAGCTGGTTGCCGAACCAGGGGCCGCCGGTCTTGCGCCAGCTGACCGGCGGCTTCGGCAGGCGGCCGTGCCGGGCCAGGCCGCGGCCGATGCCCCGGGCCATCGAACTCCAGCCGATGCGGAATGCCAGGCGCATCGACAGGGGGACCGAGTTGTGGACCGGGGAGCAGACGAGCTGCACCACCCGGGCGTCCGGGTCCCGGCCCGGCCACGAGGGCTCCGCGATGTAGGCGTGATGCACGTCCCCGGACAGCACGCACACCGTCGCCGGCGCGTGCCGCCCCGAGCCGGCCTCGGCGATCAGCTCCGCCAGCCCCGCGAAGGACTCCGGGAACGCCGACCAGTGCTCCAGGTCGGCGGCGCGCCGCACCTTCTCCCCGAACCGGGCCCAGCGCGCGCCCCGTTCACCGCCGCACAGCGCCGCGTTCCACCCCTCGGCGTCATGCACCAGATGCGGCAGCAGCCAGGGCAGCGAGGTGCCGATGAGGAGGTGGTCGTAGGACTCCGGGGTGTCCCGCACCTGCTCGCGCAGCCAGGCCTCCTCGCCCGGGTCGAGCATCGCGCGCTCGTCCTCGGCGAGGACCCGGGCGGCCCGGCTGTCGACCATCACCAGGCGGACGCGCCCGAAGTCACGCCGGTAACTCCAGCGGACCGTGGCCGCGTCGGCGTCGGCCCGGGCCGCGAAGGTGCGCAGCACGTCGGTGCCGTCGGCGGCCTCGCGGACCGCCGCGTACACCGGGTCGGCCGCGAGTTCCTCCAGGGAGAGGTTCCCGAGGTGCTGGTGGACCCAGTACGACATCAGGCCGCTCAGCAGCCGCTCCTGCCACCAGCCGGTGGAGCGCATGTCGGCGAGCCAGGCGGCGGAGGTGTTCCAGTCGTCGATGACGTCGTGGTCGTCGAAGATCATGAAGCTGGGCACGGTGGACAGCAGCCAGCGGATGCGCGGGTCGAGCCAGGATTCGTAGTAGAGGTGCGTGTACTCCTCGTAGTTGGCGACCCCGCTGCCCGGTTCCTCCTTCAGGTCGCGGCGGCCCGCCAGCCAGCGTTGCGTGGCGTCGGAGGTCTCGTCGGCGTACACCTGGTCGCCGAGCAGCAGCAGGACGTGCGGTCGCGCGCCCTCCGGGTCGGCCGCGAGGCGGGTGGCGAGGCCGTCCAGGGCGTCCGGGCCGACGGGGTCGTCCCCGCCGGCCGGGGGAGAGGCCCAGCGGCAGGAGCCGAAGGCGACGCGGAGGTCGGCGTCCGGAGCCGGCGCGTGGATGGCCGAGGGCGGGAAGGGGGAGCCGGGCAGCGGCCACACCCGGGTGCCGTCGAGGAACACCTCGTAGGTGGTGGTCGTACCGGCGGTGAGGCCGGTCACCGGGACCAGCGCGTAGTGGTGGCCCGCGATCTGGAAGCTGCGGGCGGTGCCGCCGGCGCCGTCGGCGCAGCGCACCTCGGCGGAGCACGGACGACTCGTCTCGACCCACACGGTCGCGGACGAGCCGTCGGTGTACCTCAGCAGCGGTCCGAGGCGCAGTGTGCTCATGTCGTTCCCCTCTCCGTCGCCCCGTACGGTACGGAACGACGGAGGTCGGCGGGGAGGTCCCGGCACGTATCAGCGTGTCAGCAGCTCGCGAGGTGGTTCGTCAGCGCGGACTTCTCGGCCGGGTCGACCGAGAGGCCGTAGTAGTACTTCACCTGCACCCAGGCGCGGACGTAGGTGCAGCGGTACGCCGTCCGGGAGGGCATCCAGGTGGCCGGGTCCTGGTCGCCCTTGGCCTGGTTGACGTTGTCGGTGACCGCGATCAGCTGAGGGCGGGTGAGGTCGTTGGCGAACGACTGGCGGCGGGAGGTCGTCCAGGAGCCGGCGCCCGAGTCCCAGGCCTCGGCCAGCGGGACCAGGTGGTCGATGTCGAGGTCGGAGGCGGCCGTCCAGGTGGCGCCGTCGTAGGGGGAGTACCAGCTGCCGCTGGTCGCGGCGCAGGAGGAGTCCTGCTGGACGTCGGTGCCGTCGCGCTTGAGGACGACCTCGCGGGTGTTGCAGGTGCCGGACTGGGTGATCCAGTGCGGGAAGAGGTCGCGGTTGTAGCCGGTGCGGTTCTCGGCCGCCACGGTGAGCGTGGCGAGGTAGGACCGTGCGGTGGCGCCGCTCACGGGGGTGGGCAGGGCGGCGGAGGCCGTGGGGGCGTTGAACAGGGTGGCGGCCGATATGAGCGCGGTGGCGGCCGCGGCCAGGCTGAGCCGTCGACGCGCGTAGAACCTGGGCATGCGAACTCCCTGAGGAGAGGGGGGTGTTGGCTTGCGAGCGAGGGGAATGCTCGCGGTGCCGTGTTGCGCACAGGTGTGCGCCCGGTGAGAAGTTAGTGACGCGTCCATGACATGACAAGGCTTCGGCGGAAAGTTCTCACGCCGGAGGCGTCGCGTACCATGGACGGCGCAGAAGGGGAGTAGCTCTTCGCCGGACCGTCGACATACTGCTCAGCTCGTCTGAGCCGGCGCCCGGAGGCCGGTGTCCTGGTTCTTCCAGGGACCTGCCAGCGAGACCTTCGGCAAAGCAGTGCACGCCCGTGCCCTCAGGCGCGGGCGCCGAGTGTGCTGCCGTGCCGAGGTGTCGTGTGTGAAGGCGCAGCACTCTCGGTGGGGCGGCCCCGACCGATTGAGGAACCCTTGATCAGCCTGACCGTGACGGCCGTCGTCTTCGGCGTCGTCTTCCTCGCAGAACTGCCGGACAAGACCGCCCTCGCCGGTCTCGTCCTCGGCACCCGCTACCGCGCCTCCTACGTCTTCGCCGGGGTCGCCGCCGCGTTCGCCCTGCACGTCGCGCTCGCCGTCGCGGCCGGCAGTGTGCTGACGCTGCTGCCGCAGCAGATCGTGCAGGCCCTCACGGGCGTGCTCTTCCTGGGCGGTGCCGCGGTGCTGCTGCTGAAGAAGGGTGAGGACGAGGAAGAGGTCCGCAAGCCGGAGAACCAGTCGTTCTGGAAGGTCTCGGGCGCCGGTTTCATGCTCATCCTCGTCGCCGAGTTCGGCGATCTCACGCAGATCATGACGGCGAACCTGGCCGCCCGCTACGACGACCCGCTCTCCGTCGGCCTGGGCGCGGTGCTCGCGCTGTGGGCCGTGGCCGGGCTCGGCATCGTCGGCGGAAAGGCCCTGATGAAGAAGGTGCCGCTGCGGCTGATCACCCAGATCGCGGCGCTGGTGATGTTGGGGCTCGGGATCTGGAGCCTCTGGGAGGCCGTGACCGGCTGAGCCGGGCGAGGCGAACAGTGGGTGAACGTTCGCGGGGGTCCCCTGGCGCGAGGGCGGCCTTGTTTTGTACCGTGGGGGAACAAAGTGGCCTCCGCCCGTTTTCCCTGACCGGCGGGCGGGGCCGCCTTGTCCCTCCCGGGGGCGTGACGGGCGCGATCCGTCGTCCGCCCTCTCCCGCGCTGGAACGCGCCACGAGCCTTGGAGCTGCCGATGACGGCCACCGCCGTGCTCACCGCCCGCGCCCTCCTGCTGGACATGGACGGCACCCTCGTCAACTCCGACGCCTCGGTCGAACGCGTCTGGCGGCGCTGGGCCGAGCGCCACGGACTCGACGGGGACGAGGTCATGAAGGTCGTCCACGGCCGGCAGGGCTACGCCTCCATGGCGCTGCTGCTGCCCGACCGGCCGATGGAGCAGAACCACGCCGACAACGCGCGCATGCTCGCCGAGGAGACGGCCGACACGGACGGTGTCGTCGCGATCCCCGGCGCGCCGGAGTTCCTGGCCTCGCTGCGGGGGCTGCCGCACGCGCTGGTGACCTCCGCGGACGTGCCGCTGTCGACGGCGCGGATGGCCGCGGCCGGTCTGGAGTCGCCCGAGGTCCGGGTGACCGCCGAGTCCGTCGGGGCGAGCAAGCCCGACCCCGAGGGCTTCCTCAAGGGCGCCGCCGAGCTCGGGGTGGATCCCGCGCGGTGTGTGGTGTTCGAGGACTCCGGCGCGGGGATCGCGGCGGGGCGCGCCGCCGGGATGACGGTCGTCGGAGTCGGGCCCCGGGCCGCGTTCCACGAGCCGGACGTCGTGGTGGAGGACCTGACGGCGGTGCGCGTGGAGGCCGCGGCGGACGGGACGATCCGCCTGCACATCGGGTGAACCACGGCTGACCCGGTCCGTTCCCGGCGCACCCGGGCGGCGGCCGCGTGACGTGGGTGACGATGGCGCGTGCGTGCGCAGTCCGGGGATCGGTGTGTGTCGTGTCCACCCCGACGTCGTAGCTCAGGCCCTCGTGCACGATCCGGGCCCGGGACGCGGCCGTGCCGCGCACCCGGCCGCCCCGGGCGATCTCGCGTGCCGCGGCGATATCGCCGTCGCACCGGACGCCGCCCCACGGCACGGCGAGCCCGGACAGGACTTCGCCCACCGCTGCCGGGACGCCGGGCCACAGAGGACGACGTCAGCGCCACGGGCCGGGCGGGACCTCTCGCAGGCGCCGGACGATCCTTGACCTGCCCGAACTCGAGCCGCCGTTGGGCACGATCACCTGAGGGACCGCGGCGTCACCGTCCCACGACCGGGCCGGTCACGGCTCCCGGGTTTCCGACTCCAGCTTCGCCCTGGTCTCCCGGTCGTAGACGCCGAGGTCGTCCACCTGGATGCCGCGCGACCACTGGTAGGTGCGGACCGCCTCCTCGAGCCGGTCGTCGAAGGTGCCGTCGGTGTCGTCGTCGTACAGGTACAACTGGCGCAGCCGGAGCTGGAGTTCGGTGACCTCCGGGCCGCGGTCGCCCAGGCGCAGGACGGTGGGGCCGGTCTTCTGGCGGCTGCTGTCGGGGGGCGTCTGACCGGAGCCGGTCGCGGGGGCGGACGTCCGCGGCGCCGACGGGGAGGGCGACCCGGACGGACTCGCCGAGGCGCTCGGCGCGGACGGCGACGGGGAGGCGGACGGGCTCGTGCTGCGGGAGGGCGACGGGGCCGGGGCGGCCGGTCCCGGCGGAGCCGCCGACGCGCTGCCCCGCGCCGGTGCGGACGCCGCGCTGCTCGACGGGGCGTCCGGCACACTCGCCCGGATGTCGTCCGGCAGGGCGGTGTCCCGGGACGGGCTCTCGTAGGAGAACAGCCCGCTCGCGTAACCGGCGGCGGCGACGACGGCGGCACACGCCCCGGCGGCGGCGACCAGGAGGGTGCCGCGCCGACGCGGCCGGCGTCTGCCGGACCGTCCGCCCTCCGCGGGACCCGAGGCCGCGCCCCCGGCGCCGTCGAACACCCGCAGGTCCGTGACGCTCGGCTCGGTCGCGGCAGGGGGCAGGGGCGTCGGAAGCGCCGCGGTGGCCGGTGCGGCGGCGGGCAGCACGGCGGTCGCGTCCGGGTCCACCGGGCCCACCGGCGGCAGGGGCGTGGTGGCGTCGGCGGGGAGACCTGGAAGGGCGGCGCGCCCGGGAGCGCCGGTGTGCGGGGAGGCGGTGACGGCGCCCGGCTCACCGGGGGCGTCCGCGGGGGTCTGTGAAGTGCCCCGGCGCGGCGGAGAGGCGTTGTCGTGCGCCGCCGCCGCACTGCCCTGCGCTGCGGGCCCGGCGCCCTGAGCGCGCGCCGCGTCCGCCGGGCCTGTGTCCCGCGCGGATGCCTGTGCCGAGCCGGGGGCCGGGGACGGGCCGTTCTCCGGCGTGCCCCCGGGAGCGCCGCCGTCGATCTCCACGTACGGGCGGATCCGCAGGGGGTCGAAGTCCTCCGCCGCCGCTGCCTGGGCCGTACGGGCGTCGCGCAGGGCCTCCGCGGCGCGGTGGGTGCAGGCGCAGGCGGGGGTGTTGTCCCGCTGTCCGGGTGCGCCGCACTCCGGGCACGGGTGGCCGTTCAGCGGTTCCACGCGTTCCTCCCTCCCCTCGCGAACTCCAGAGATTATCCAGATCTTCTCCACAGCGCGGTCGACGAGCCCCCGGAACCACGGCTTCCAAAAGGGCCCGGCGGGCCATAACAGGTCACAGCGGTCACGATGGAAAATGTCACAGGAGCTCGGGAGGTCATATGGCCGGGGACGCGAACGCCGCCACACTGTCGCCCCAGAACGCCGCGGCTCGGGAGCGGGTGCCGGGGAACGTCATGGTCTCCATCGGTGCCCTGCTCCTCGGCATGCTGCTGGCCGCCCTGGACCAGACCATCGTGTCGACCGCGCTGCCCACCATCGTCAGCGATCTCGGCGGTCTCGATCACCTGTCCTGGGTGGTCACCGCGTATCTGCTGGCCGCCACCGCCGCCACCCCCCTGTGGGGCAAGCTCGGCGACCAGTACGGGCGCAAGAGGCTGTTCCAGACCGCGATCGTGATCTTCCTGATCGGGTCCGCGCTGTGCGGCACGGCCCAGGACATGGGGCAGCTGATCGCGTTCCGGGCCCTTCAGGGACTCGGCGGCGGCGGGCTGATCGTGCTGTCGATGGCGATCGTCGGCGACCTGGTGCCTCCGCGTGAACGCGGCCGCTACCAGGGGCTGTTCGGTGCCGTCTTCGGCGCGACCAGTGTCCTCGGACCGCTGCTGGGCGGGCTGTTCACCCAGCATCTGAGCTGGCGCTGGGTGTTCTACGTCAACCTGCCGGTCGGCGTCGTCGCGCTCGCCGTGATCGCGACCGTCCTGCACATCCCGCGCACGGCACGCCGGCACGTCATCGACTACCTCGGCACCTTCCTCATCGCCGCCGTCGCCACCTGCCTGGTGCTGGTCGCCTCGCTCGGCGGGACGACCTGGCCGTGGGGTTCCTGGCGGATCGCCGGCCTGGCGGTCCTGGGCGTGGCCCTCGCCGTCGCCTTCGTGGCCGTCGAACGGCGGGCCGCCGAGCCCGTGCTGCCGCTGAAGCTGTTCCGGGTGCGCACCTTCACCCTGTCGGCCGTGATCAGCTTCGTCGTCGGGTTCGCGATGTTCGGCGCCATGACCTACCTGCCGACCTTCCTCCAGGTCGTGCAGGGCGTCAGCCCGACCATGTCCGGTGTGCACATGCTGCCGATGGTGCTGGGGCTGCTGCTGGCCTCGACCGCCTCCGGCCAGATCGTCAGCCGCACCGGGCGCTGGAAGGTGTTCCCGATCGCCGGCACCGGCATCACCACGCTCGGGCTGCTCCTGCTGCACCGGCTCGACGAGCACAGCTCCACCGCCGAGTTGAGCGGCTGCTTCTTCGTCTTCGGGCTGGGGCTCGGCCTGGTCATGCAGGTCCTCGTGCTCATCGTGCAGAACGCCGTCGGCTACGAGGACCTGGGCGTGGCCACCTCCGGTGCGACGTTCTTCCGCTCGATCGGCGCCTCGTTCGGAGTCGCCGTCTTCGGCACGGTCTTCGCGGGGCGGCTCGGCGACCGGCTCACGGACGCCTTCACGGGCACGCGTCTGCCGGCCGGTGTCTCCGTGGACACACTGGAGGCCGACCCGCGCGGCATCGCCGCCCTGCCACCCGGCCTGCGCCCGCCGGCCCTGCACGCCTACGCCGTCTCCATCACGGACGTCTTCCTGTACGCCGCCCCGGTCGCGCTCCTCGGGTTCGTGCTGGCCTGGTTCCTCAAGGAGGACCGGCTGCGCGCCTCGGTCACCGCGCCCGACGTCACCGAGACCCTGGCCAGCAACCCCGTCGAGCGGTCCTCCCACGACGAGGTGTGCCGCGCGCTGTCGGTGCTGGGCACCCGAGCGGGGCGCCGCGAGATCTACCGGAGGATCACCGCCCGGGCGGGCTACGACCTGCTGCCCGCGACGAGCTGGCTGCTGCTGCGGATGCGGCGCTTCGGCTCGGTGGAGCCGGCCGTGCTCGCCGACACCATGCCCGTGCCCCTGACGGTCGTCATGGAGGCCGCGCGGCAGGCCGAGGAGCGCCGCCTCGCCGTGCGCCGGGGCGTCGACATGGTCCTGACCGAGCAGGGACGCGAGGTCGCCGGCCGGCTGGCCGCGGCCCGCGAGGAGTCGCTCGCCGAATTGCTCGGCGACTGGTGGGGACCGGACCGGCCGGCCGATCTGGCCGACCTGGTGCGGGAGATGAACGGCGAACTGTGCGGATCGCGGCGCGAGCGGCCGTACAGCGCGCGTTCCACGGAGCAGCCGACCTGAGGCCAGGAGTTGGACTGAGACGCCATCCGCTTTCCGAACCCTTGGCTCGGCTGGGCTTCCCTCCCCCTCGACGCGAGATCAGCCCCCCTCCCCCCGCAGCCGCTACGCCTTTCGCGCGGACGTCCAGCCTTCGCGGCGGAGGCTTTCGAAGCCGTCCAGGAGGAGGTCCAGGGCGAATTCGAACTCGAACTGGTCGTCGCAGCCACCGACCGTGGCACTCCCGTCGTGTGCGGCCGTCGCGGCCAGCTCCGCGATGTGCGGGTAGCGCGCCGCCAGCCCGGGCTCCGGCGGCCCGGGGGGGCCCGAGGTGTCGAACAGTTCCTGGCTGAAGCCGAGCAGGCGGCTGCCCATCGCGTGCATGACGTGGTGCGTAAGGTCGGCGGAGAGGCCGCCGTCCCGGAAGCTCCCGGCCA
This sequence comes from Streptomyces sp. NPDC043685, assembly GCF_056436585.1. NCBI lineage: Bacteria > Bacillati > Actinomycetota > Actinomycetes > Kitasatosporales > Streptomycetaceae > Streptomyces > Streptomyces sp. NPDC043685. The sequence goes on from NZ_JBWKCH010000002.1 coordinate 788,222, forward strand.
TCGAGTCCAGGTACGACAGCACGGCCGGGGTGGGGCCGGTCCGCGACTCGATGACCCGGGCCGCCCAGGGGTGGCGCAGCAGGACCCGCCGGGCCGAGAGGATCCGCCCGCGGACCACGCTCTGCCAGTCGGGGCCCGCGGCCGGCGGGTCGATCTCGCCGACCACGGCGTCGACCATGCCGTCGAGCAGCTCCTCCTTGTTGGCCACGTGTTTGTAGAGGGCCATCGGCACGACGTCCAGCTCCTGCGCGAGCCTGCGCATGCTGAGCGCCTCGATGCCGATGGCGTCGGCGAGCGCGACGGCGGCGCGCAGGACACGGTCCCTGTTCAGGGGAATCCGATGCGTGTGTATGGCTTCTTGCCGGGTCATTGCGGTTCGGCCCTTTCCCTCCTGACAGTGCCCTCTCCTTGACGAGTGTACGTCGTACACCTATGTTGGCCGCGAGGTGTACGGCGTACACCACCCGAGTGAGGAGTACCGAGAAGATGAGTCCGGACCGGAGAACCGCGGTGGCCGCCGGGTCGCTGTTCCTGCTGACCGAGGCCGCCGCGATAGCCGGGGCCGTTCTGTACCGCCCCCTGCTGGGAGCGGCGGACGGCCGGCTCGCGCAGGGCGCCGACACGCGGGCGCTGCTCGGGGTGCTCTGCGAGGTGGTGCTGGTGGTGGCGGTGGCCGGTACCGGGGCGGTGCTGTTCCCCGTTCTGCGGCGCCACGGCGAGGGGCTCGCGCTCGGGTACGCCTTCGGGCGGCTGCTGGAGGCGGCCGTCATCGCCCTCGGGATCGTCTCCGTCCTGGCGCTCGTCACCCTGCGGCGGGACGCGGGGGCTGCGGAAGGCGCCGACGTCGCGCTGGTGGCCGTGCACGACTGGACGTTCCTGCTCGGGCCCAACATCGCCCTCGGCCTGAACACCGTCCTGCTTGCCTACCTGGCGTACCGCGCACGGCTCGTGCCGCGCTTCCTCGCCGTGCTCGGGCTGGTCGGCGGACCGCTGATCTGCGCCTCGGCCGTCGCCGTGATGTTCGGGGCCTACGCGCAGCTCTCCGTGGCGGGGTCGGCCGCCGCGCTCCCGGTGTTCGCCTGGGAGCTGGGGCTGGCCGGGTGGCTGATCGTCAGGGGGTTCGGGCCCGGCTCGGGCGCCGCGTCCCGGGCGGACAGAGAGGTGGCTGATCCGGCAGGTGTACGTCGGTGAGGTCGGCCCGAGCTCGACGACGGAGCCGTCCGGGGCGACGCGCCAGATTGGTGTGCCGGATCACGTTCGAAATGCGGAAGGCTTCTGAGGTCAGGCCAGGTCCTTGCTGAACCAGTGGTCGGCGTAGGGGTCGTCGTTGTGCGGCGCGGTCTCCCGGTAGCCGAGGCGGGCGTAGAGGCCGCGGGCCTCGACGAGATCGCGGCGGGTGTCGAGGATCATCCGGGTGGCCCCCAGGGCGCGGGCGGCGTCCTCGGCGGCCCCGACCAGGAGCGGGGCGCCGCCGCGGCCGCGCATCGACGCGTGCAGGAACACCCGGGTGAGCTCGGCGGCCGCGCCGTCCAGGAGCCGTACGCCCGCGCTTCCGGCCGGCTCACCGCCGTACCGGGCGATCAGCAACCGTCCCCGTGGCGGCGTGAGTTCGGCACCCGGCTGGGCGGCGATCTCCCGCTCCAGCTCGGCCGGGTCGGTCCGGCGCCCCTCGTGCAGCAGGTACCAGCGGTCGCTGACCTCGGTGTAGTAGGCCCGCCAGAGAGCGGCGGCGACGGGGGAGTCGTACGGTTCCGGGGTCACGGTCCAGGTCATGAACCGCATGGTGCACAGGCGCCCCGGCGGACACGCAACGGAATAGTTCCGGCCACAGGTGCGCGCCCCGGTTGCGCCCGGGCGCCGTTTGGGGGCGGGCTTTGGGGCAACCCGACGGACGAACCGGCTCGCGAGGAGAGCCGGTTGGGCCGAGAACCCGGAAGGCATCCATGTCCACTGGCCTGATCATTGCTCTGATCGTGATCGCGGCGGTCGTCGTCATCATCGCGGCCGTCATGACCCTGCGCGCCCGCGGGCCCCGGCGTGGCCCGAACCTGAAGCGGCGCTTCGGACCCGAGTACGACCGCGCCGTCGCCCGGCACGACGGGGACACCAAAGCGGCCGAGCGCGAGCTGACCGAGCGCGTGCAGCGCCACGGCGACCTGAGCCTGCGGTCGCTCGAGCCGGCGCAGCGCGAGCAGTACGAGGCGCGCTGGACGGCCGCCCAGGAGCGGTTCGTCGACTCGCCGCGCGATGCTGTCGCCGAGGCGGACCGGCTGCTCGCCGAAGTCGCCGGTGTCCGGGGCTTCCCGGGCGGCGGGCAGTACGAGGAACAGCTGGCCGCGCTGTCCGTGCACCACGCCCACCACGTCGACGGCTACCGGCGCGTGCACCGCGCCGCGCATCTGCGCGCCGAGGACGCCCGTGACGGCGGCCAGGGTACGGAAGACATGCGGGAGGCCATGGTGGCGGCCCGCGCCCTGTTCGAGGAACTGGTGAAGCCGGCCCGCCACGACGGCGGCCACACCGCCGGACGTCACGAGGAGACCCGGCACGACGGGCACGAGCGTGCCGGGCTGAACGGCGGACGCAAGGCCCCGGCCCGCGGCGGACACATGCCGTGGGCGATGAACCGACGTCAGGCGAAGGAGAGTTGAGGCAGATGACCGACATGACCCGCCCGCCCGGCGACCACACGCCGACCGGCCCGGACGCCCGTGGCGAGAGCACGCCGGGCACCGGCCGCGGCCCGGCCGCACCCGGCATCTCCCGAGGCCCGGAGACGGACCGCGACGTCACGACGCACGGCGGCGCGACGGATCGCGGTGTCACACACGACACCGGCGCCGGCCGCGGAACCACGCACGGCACCGACGCCGACCGCGCCGTGACGCACGGCACCGACGCCGACCGCGCCGTGACGCACGGCACCGATGTGCCCGGCACGGGCCGGCACGGCTCCGGCACACCCGGTGGTGACTCCTACGGCACCGGCCCCGACAAGGTGGGCGCCGCCAAGAACCGGGCCCACCTCCTCGCAGCCGACGATTCGGACAAGCTGGGCTCGCGGTTGCAGCACGCCGTCGCCGGGTTCGTCGACGGGCCCCGGGCCGCCGTCGAGGAGGCCGACCACGTGCTGGAGGAGATAGCGGCCCGCTTCACCGAGGCCGTGACCGAGCGCCGGCGCACACTGCGCCACTCCTGGCAGTCCGTCGAGGGCGGCCAAGGCGGCTCCGCGTCGTCCGCCGACACCGAGCAGCTCCGGCTGGCCCTGAAGGACTATCGCGAGCTGGCCGAACGGCTGCTGCACGTGTGAGCCGGGGTGACCGCTCCGGTCACCTCTCCGCCCGGCGCTCCCGCCACTGCCGTACGACGTCCTCGACGTCGTACGGCTTCTTTCCCAGCGGGGGGCCGGGCGGCGGCTTGAACATCATCTCGCGGACCTTGTCGTTGATCTCGCCGATGATCTTCCGCACGATCCGCTCCGAGGGGGCCGCGAGCGCGGCCTCGAGCGCGTCCTCCGCCTCCTTGCGCAGCGCCAGCGTCGGCGGGAGGACGGAGAAGCCCTCGCGGGCCATCTTCCGCTTCACCCACCACAGTTCGTCGTAGGTGCTCTCGACGTCGCGGGGGAGCGGTTCGCCCGCTCCGGGCAGCCGGTCGAACTCCCCGCGCGCCTCCGCGTCACGGATCTGCCGGTCGACCCACGACTCGAAGTCGACGCCTGGTGGCTTTCGCTCGGTCATGAGGCCATTGTGCCGGACACCGCGCGGCCTGGCGTTCTATCATTCGGCGGGCCAAGTGCCTGGCAGCCCCGCCCAGGACGTCTCAGAAGGAGCGCACGTGCTCGAACTCACCATGGCCACCGTCGCGGAGGCGGAGGCGGGCGCCACGGCCGGGATGCTCATGGCCGAAGCGCCCAGCGAGCCGGGCGCGGTGCTGCGGGTGGGCCGCGACAGATCGGTGTGCCGCCTGAGCACGCCGGACGACTGGCTGTTCGTCTCCCGCGTCCACCTGGAGTTCCTGTGCGGGCCGGAGGGGACCTGGCAGGTCACCTGGCTGCGCGGCTCCCAGCCCGACCCGTCCTCCGAGGTGCGGCTGACGATGGGGGAGTACGTCCAGCCCCTGGCCTACGGCGGCACCGTCCCGCTGCCCAGGGGCGGCAGCGGCGAGATCATCGTCCAGGACCGCACGGCCCCGCGCAGCGTCAACGTGGGCTTCTACCACGAGGCGTGAGGACGGGCCCGCACACGGCGTGACGGCAGGGCCTCACCCCCTGTGACGGAGGGGCCTGGCACCGTGTGACGGCAGGGCCTCACGCCAGCACGCGTGCCAGGGCGAATCCGTCGTAGCCCTTCATGCCGACCGTCTGGATCGCGGTGCCGCTCAGCCTCGGATGGCCGGCGATCAGCTCGATCGCGCCGCGGGTGCCCGTCACGTCCGGCGCGGTGCTGTCCGCGTCGACGACCCGGCCGCCGCGTACGACGTTGTCGAGGACGATCAGGCTGCCCGTCCGGGTGAGGCGGACCGCCCACTCCACGTAGTGCGGGTTGTTGGCCTTGTCGGCGTCGATGAAGACCAGGTCGAACGGCGGCGGGTTCTCGTCGGCCAGCTTGGGCAGCGACTCCAGGGCCGGGCCCACCCGGACCTCGACGAGCTTGTCCAGGCCCGCGCGGGCGATGTTGCGCACGGCGACCTCGGCGTGCCGGGGGTCGTACTCCAGGGAGACCAGGCGCCCGTCGGCGGGCAGGGCGCGGCCCAGCCAGATGGTGCTGTAGCCGCCGAGCGTGCCGATCTCCAGGATGTGCCGGGCGCCCTGGATCTGGGCGAGGAGCTGGAGCAGCTTGCCCTGGTTCCCGGCGACGTTGATGTGCGGAAGCCCGGCGGCGTCGCTGTCCCGCAGGGCGGCCGCCAGGGCTTCGTCGTCCGGGGCGAGGTGGGCGGTGAAGTAGGCGTCGACCTCGTCCCAGACGTGCGACTCGCTCATGCGCCTCTACCTTTCGTCAGCATAGTTAGCATCCCTAACTACTGGCGCTGACGAACATAGTTGGTGCGCGGGTCGCTGTCAGCGGGATTTCACTCGGCGTGTCGGCCGGCTACCGAGGGCGCCGAGCCGGGCAGCGGACGCCCCGCCGACTCCGCCATGCGCCACACCGCGAAACCGCCGATCACGGCCGCGCCCATCATGTAGTACGCGGGCATCATCATGTTCCCGGTCGCGCCGATCAGGGCCGTGACCACCAGCGGGGTCGTGCCGCCGAACAGGGACACGGAGACGTTGAAGCCGATCGACAGCGAGCCGTAGCGGACCTTCGTCGGGAACAGCGCCGGCAGCGCGGAGGGCATCGCCGAGGTGAAGCAGACCAGCAGCATTCCGAGAGCGCCCATGCCGAGCGCGACGGCGAGCAGGCTGCCCTGGCGGATCAGCAGCAGGGCCGGGACGGACAGCAGCAGGAAGCCCGCGCAGCCGGCGGCGATCACCGGGCGGCGGCCGACGCGGTCGGTCAGCGCACCGGCGAACGGCTGGACGACCATCATCACGGCCATCACGCCGAGCACCACCAGCAGACCGTGCGTCTCGTCGTAGTGGAGCTGACCGGTCAGGTAGCTCGGCATGTACGACAGCAGCATGTAGTCGGTGACGTTGAAGACCAGCACCAGGCCGACGCAGAGCAGCAGCGCGCGCCACTGGCCGGTGACCATCTCGCGCAGCGGCGTCTTCGGACGGTTGTTCTCGGCCTTCTCCGCCTCCGCCGCGAACGCCGGGGTCTCCTCCAGGCGCAGCCGCAGGTAGAGGCCGATGAGGCCCATCGGGCCCGCGATCAGGAACGGGATGCGCCAGCCCCAGGAGGTCAGGTCGTCGGCGGAGAGCAGGGTGGTCATGATCGTGACCAGGCCCGCGCCGCCGATGTAACCGGCGAGCGTGCCGAACTCCAGCCAGCTGCCGAGGAAGCCGCGCCGCTTGTCGGGGGAGTACTCGGCGATGAACGTGGAGGCGCCCGCGTACTCGCCGCCGGTGGAGAAGCCCTGCACGAGCCGGGCCACCAGCAGCAGGATCGGCGCGCCGACCCCGATCGTCGCGTACGACGGGATCAGGCCGATCGCGAAGGTGCCCGCCGCCATCATGATCATGGTGAGGGCGAGGACCTTCTGGCGGCCGACGCGGTCGCCGAGCGGGCCGAAGACCATGCCGCCGAGGGGGCGGACCAGGAAGGCCGCGGCGAAGGCGCCGAAGGTGGACAGCAGCTGGGCGGTGGGGTTGCCGGAGGGGAAGAAGACCTTGCCCAGGGTGACCGCGATGTAGCTGTAGACGCCGAAGTCGAACCATTCCATCGCGTTGCCGAGCGCGGCCGCCTTCACGGCGCGCTTGACCAGCGCGGGGTCGGTGACGGTGGGGTCGGGGGTCTTCGCGGTGCGGCTCTTGCCGAGGGACGCGGGGGCGACGACTGAGGCAGTCGACAAGACTCGCTCGCCTACCTTTCGACGGGGACAGGGACGCGGTCCCGCGCGGCGGCGCTGTCGTACGGGCCGAAAAAGCGACGATAGGCGGATTTGCTCCGCTCACGTGCGGTATGCCGTTCGTTGCACGCTGCACGTAAACCGTGGCTGTGCTGGTTCTTCTGCCCCGGACACGGCGGTTCCCGCCGATCTTCATGTGATCCTTCTCGCTTCCGCACGAGGTGACGGTGCGGTGAATCCGCCGTTGCCGCGCCTTCTTCCCCGAGGGCGCGCACTCCCCATAGGGTGCGCAGGAGAATTCCCACATTCGAGATATATGGGATGAACTGGTGTGGGAGGCCGACAAGGCGTGGCGAATGCGGATCACAGCGGACGACCGGCGAAGGCCCTCGGAGCGACGGCCGCCGGGGATGCCCGCACGCGCCTGCGCGTCATCCGCCTGGGCCTGTGGCTGATCGCCGCCCTCCTCGCCGCCCGGCAGCCGGCCCTCGTCCTCGCCACCCCGCGCGGTGAGCGGCTGACGGACCTGGAGACCTGGGTCGGCCCGGACGGCGTGCTGCACGTCAACGGCTCGCTCTACGACTCCACCCGCTTCACGGGCACCCCCTTCGGCGGCCTCGTCCTCAAGCCCCTCACCCGTTCGGCCGAACAGGCCCTCGGCTGGGGCTGGACGTTCGGCACCCTGCTGCTCGTCGTCGCCCTCGGCCTGATCGCCGCCCGCGCCCTGCCCCGGCCGGTCAGCCGCCGCACCGCCCTGCTGGCCGCCCCCGTCGCCATCAGCCTGCTCATGCTGTCCCTGCCCGTCCGCACCACCCTGTGGCTCGGGCAGACCAGCGTCATCCCGGTCCTGCTCGTCCTGCTCGGCTGCTTCGTCGCGCACGGCCAGCGCGCCGGCGGCCTGCTCATCGGCCTCGCGGCGGCGCTCCAGCCCACCCTGCTGCTGTTCACGCCCCTGCTGTGGTGCACCGGCCGCAGGCGGGCCGCGCTCAGCACCGGCGTCACCTTCACCGTCTGCACCGGCCTGGCCGGGGCGGTGATGCCGCACGACTCCTCCCGCTACTGGGTCCACCACATGGCGGGCGTCGGCCTCGGCGGCCCCGCCGACGCCCTCGCCAACCAGTCCCTGCACGGCGCCCTGCTCCGGCTCGGCCTGAACGGCCCCCCGGAGGTCGCCCTCTTCCTGGTGCTCGGCGCGGCCGTCGCCGTGCTGGCCCTGCGCCGGGCCGTGCGCTGCTTCCGCGACGGCCGGCTGCTGCTCGCCGTCGCGATCACCGGCTGCGCCGCGCTCGTCGTCTCGCCCACGGCCTGGCAGCACCAGCTGCTGTGGCTGCTGCTCGCGGCCGTCGGCCGGGTCGGCAGACGCGCCTCCCACCGGTACGTGTGGCCGGTCACCGTCGTCCTGGTCATGACCCTCCCGGCCACGATGCTGCTGCCGGACATGGACGCCCTCCGCCCACTGCGCGACAACGCCGTCCTGCTGACCGCACTCGCCGCCGCCACGGCCGTGCCGTTCCTGCCCCGCGCCTCGCCGTACCACCGCTCGCCGCTGCCGGTCGCGTACGCCCCCGCCGTCCCGGCCCGCTTCCGGCACGTGCCGCTGATGCCGTTCCTGCGCCGGGCCCTCACCCGGCCCAGCCTGCTCCTGGAACTGCTCCTCCTCCGCGTCACCTACGCCGCCTACTCCGAGGTCCGCCTCGCCGCCACCGGCGGCAGCAACTCGGCCGGGCGCGCCGAGGCCGAGGAGCACGGCGCGCAGATCTACCGCCTGGAGCGCGCCCTGCGCCTCGACATCGAGCACTGGGTCAACCACACCGTCGCCAGGATCGACTGGCTGCGGGAATTCCTCGACCACTACTACACGTCGTTCCACTTCGTCGTGCCGCTCACCGTCCTCGCGGTCCTCTACCTGCGCCGCCCCGGCGACTACCGCTGGGCCCGCTCCGCCCTCGGCTTCGCCACCCTGCTGGCCCTGGCCGGTTTCTGGCTGTACCCCCTCGCCCCGCCCCGCCTGATGCCGGGGCTCGGCTTCATCGACACCGTGCACGGCACCCAGGACTTCTCCCGGCCCGACTACGGCACGCTCACGCACCTGACCAACCAGTACGCGGCCATGCCGTCCCTGCACTTCGGCTGGGCGCTGTGGTGCGGCATCGTGATCGCCGTCCTGGCGCGGCGGTGGTGGATGAAGGCGCTCGGCCTGCTGCATCCGCTGTTCACGGCCTCCTCGATCGTCGCGACGGCCAATCACTGGGTGCTCGACGCGGCCGGGGGAGCGGTGGTGGTCGCCGCCGGCTTCGCGTTGACGTACCTGCTGTCCGGGCCCAGGGCGGCCACCGCCGTGCGCCGGGCGTCCCGGGCGGCGGATCCGAGCACCGGCCGCTCGACCAGTTCCGTCGGCTGACGCACCTGAGGGGCTTCTTCCGGGGAGGGCACTCCATTCGGCCCCCCGGACTCCTCGTCCGGGGCCGTTGCGGCCGGCCGGCACCCGGCGTCGTTTCCGGGACCGGTCATGGCCGGGCACGGACGCCGGAATCCGTTGTCGGGTGCGTCCCGGCACGGAAGTCTTTCCCCCTGTGATCAGTGCAGAGGTTGAAAAGGCCATGCGTTCCCCGCTCATACGCTCCTTCTCGCAGCTCGGCTCCCTGGACCCGGACCGCCCCGTCGTGACCCTGTTCAGCGGCGGACTCGACAGTTCGTATCTGCTGCTGCGGCTGCGACGGATGGGCATCCGAGAAGTGCACGCCGTGAGCGTCGACATCGGCGAGGACGAGTCCAGTACCTACAAACGCCAGGTGGCCGAAGCGCTCGGCGCGACGATCCACATCCTCGACCGGCGTGCCGAGTTCGCCGATCGGTACGTGGCTCCCGCGATCGCCGCTCAGGCCGTCTACCTCGGTGTCCACCCCGTCAGCTCCACGCTGAGCCGCCCACTGATCGCCCACAGTGCGGTCGGACTGGCCCGTGCGCTCGGAGCGCAGGCCGTGCTGCACACCGCCAACCGCTCCCAGAACACCCTGCGCCGCCTCAACGGGGCGCTGGGGCTGCTCGGTTACGAGGGTGCGTTCGGCAGCCCGTACGATCTGGATCCCGTCACTCGCGACGAAAAGCTCGTCGAACTGCGCTCCGCCGGCATCGATCTGCTCGCCGGGCGGATCGTCAGCGGCGACTCCAATCTGTGGTGCCGCGAGTTCGAGTCGGGCATCCTCGACGACCCCGAGTTCCACGAGGTCCCCGAAGAGATGTACACCTGGAGCCGGCCGACCGCCCGCCCCGGTGACACCGACACCCTGACCGTCACCTTCGAACACGGGCTGCCCGTCGCGCTCGACGGCGAACCGCTGCCGCTGACCGGACTGGTCGAGCGGCTCAACCGGAGGGTCGGCGCGTACGGACTCGGCCGCTACTCCGGCCTGGAGCACCTCGATCACGGCGAGAAGGTCCTCGAAATCCGCGAGATGCCCGCCGCCTGGCTCCTGCTCAGCAGCTACCGGCACATCGAGAGCGCCTGCCTGGACGCCGAACTCATCCGTGAGAAGCGGCATCTGGAACAGGTCTGGACGCGGGAGGCCCTCGAAGGCCGCTGGTTCGGCGAACTGCGGCTCGCGGCCCAGGTGTTCATCGACGCCTGCGCCGCCCGCACCACCGGGTCCGTGACCTGGCGGCTGCGCACCGGTGGCGCCGACACGCGCTCCATCTCCGTCGGATCACCGCTGTACCTGCGTGACCGGGAGGAGTGGGAGGAGCGGGCGATCAGCGCGGAGTCGGCGCCGTTCGCCCCTGTGGCGGAGCCCGTTCTCGCCAGCGTCTGAGTGTTCCCTCCCGCCCCTCTCCTCATCTCCTCCTCCCGCCTCGTCCCCTCATCCCCTCATCCCCTCATCCCCTCGTCCTCTCTCCTCTCATGGAGTACGTCATGACCACTGCCGCCATCCATCACCCGGCCGCCGTCGATGCCGTCAACGCCCTTGCCGGGCCCGGCGGTCATCTGATGTCCGCCGCGCAGCTCTCCGCGCTGGCCGGTGTCGGCTCCGCCGACTGGGCGCGCTTCGCCGCCCACTGGGACGAGCTCACCCTCGACACGTACATGGCCGACGGAGGCACATACCGGTTCCGTCGCTACGGACAGTTCGAGCTCGACCCGGCCGAGGGCGAACTCACCCTGCTTCCGCACACGCCGTACCGTCAGGAGTCGGACATCAATCCGCTCAACGGCGGCGTCGAGCGCGTATTCGACCCGCTGACCGAGTCCTTCGCCGGTGACCCGCTGCTGCGTTCCGTCCTCGTCGAACTCGGCCGGATCTTCACCGCCGTCGACGGCACCGCGTCGTGGAACGTGAAACTGCACCCGTACCGCATCAGCGCCTCCACGGACCAGCAGGGCCAGCCGGCGCCCGAGGGCCGGCACCGTGACGGCGTCACCTTCATCACCTCGCTGCTGATCGGCCGCAGCAATGTCACCGGCGGGGAGAGCGGCGTCTACTCCGACGAGGGTGAGCACCTGCTCACGGTTACTCTGTCCGAGCCCGGGGACCTGCTGCTGGGCGACGACCGCCGCACGCTGCACTCGGTGACCCCGGTGCGACCGGTGGACCCCGAACTCGCCGCTCACCGCGACGTCCTGGTGATCGCCTACACCGCGCGCTGAGCCGCCGCTCCAGCCCCCTCACCTCATCGTCCGCCGCCCTAGGAGTCCCCATGACCGTCAACGCGGCCCGCCGCGCCTGGCTGACCGATCTTCCCGTCCTGCTGGTCGCGGTGGTGTGGGGCTCCAGTTATCTCGCCGCCAAGGACATCACCACGACCCAGACCGTCCTGGCCGTGCTCGTCCTGCGGTTCGGGGTGGTGCTGCCGGTCCTGGTCGTCACCGGGTGGCGCAAGCTGCGGGCGCTCGACGGGGCACAGATACGGGGCGCCGGCGTCCTCGGGCTGATCCTGTCCGGGATCTTCCTCCTGGAGACGTACGGCGTCGTGCACACCTCTGCGACCAACGCCGGGCTCATCATCAGCCTCACCATGATCTTCACGCCGCTCGCGGAGAGCCGGCTCACCGGCACCCGGCCCTCCCGGTCGTTCGCCGCGGCCGCGGGGCTCTCGGTGCTGGGCGTTCTCCTCCTCACCCAGGGCGCCGGGTTCAGCGCACCGTCCCTCGGTGATCTGCTGATGCTCGGCGCGGCCGTGGCTCGTACCGTGCACGTCCTGGCGATGTCGCGCATGCGGTCGGTGCAGGGTGCGGATGCGCTGTCGATGACCACGGTTCAACTGGGCGGCTCGGTCGTGGTGTTCGCGCTGTTGTTCGCGGCGCCCGGGACCGGCAGCACCCCGTGGGCGGCCGCGGCGGAGTTCGACACCGGGGACTGGCTCGGACTGCTCTACCTGTCGGCGTTCTGCACCTTGTTCGCGTTCTTCGTGCAGATGTGGGCCGTGCGCCGGACATCGCCCTCCCGGGTCAGCCTGCTGCTCGGCACCGAGCCGGTGTGGGCCGCCGTCTTCGGAATCGCACTCGCCGGGGACCGGCCCGGATGGCTGGGGCTGCTGGGCGCGCTCCTCGTGCTCGCGGGCACGGCATGGGGCCGTAGCGCGGCCGCCGCGCGGCAGACGTCAGTCGTCCAGCCAGCCGAGCCGGACGGCACAGACACCGGCCTGGAAACGGCTGGCCGTTCCTAGCCGTTCGGTCAGTTCGGAGACCAGGCGGCGGACCGTGCGCTCGGAGACCCCGAGCTTGCGGGCCATCGCCTCGTCGGTGAGTCCGCCCCCGAGCATCCGCACCAGCTCGCGGTGGCGGCCGGTCGGGTGCCAGTCGCCCTCGGGGCTGTCGGTCGCGGACTCGGTCAGCACGGAGGCACTGGCCCAGCAGTGCTCGAAGATTCCCCGGAACACCCCGACCAGCGTCTCGCCGCGCAGCACGACGGCGGCGATCTCGCCGTCGGATGTCTGGGACGCGGGCACGATCGCCAGCGAGTGGTCCACCACGATCAGCCGCAGCGGCAGGGTGTGCGCGGTGCGGACCTGGGCGCCCGCGCCGTTCAGCCGCCGCAGATAGGCCGTCATGTGCGGAGCGGCGGCCGCCGCGCTCAGATGGATCGTACGCATCTGTACGCCGCGGCCCAACACGATCCGGTCGCGTTCGAGTCCCGCCTCGACCATCCCGGCGGGCAGCGCGCGGCCGGGGTGCAGCGAGAGGACCTCCTCTTCCGCCCGCCGCGAGGCGTCCTCCAGGACCGCCGACACGTTGGCCACACCATGCACCACCTCCATCTGCGCGGAGGCCAGGTCACGGGCGTGTACCGGCTGGAAGTCCGCCAGGACCCGGGCGAGCGAGGAGCGTGTCTGCCGGACAGTGGTCAGCAGGGCGTTCGTGTGCTGTTCCTCGTCGAGGAGCAGCTTGCGCAGCGCGGTGTCCGGGGTGAGCGCCGTCCAGCCGTTGCGGTTGTCCGAGGACGGTACGAACAGGCCGAGTTCGCCGAGCAGCCTGAGTGCCTCGGCGAGTTCCGTCCCGCTCCAGCCGCGGTTCTCGGTGAGAGTCTCCGGGCGCCAGGCCGCGTTGTCGAGAGCGAGCCGGTAGAGCTCCTGTGCTCGTGCGCGTGCGTCCATGTGGAATCGTCCCCCTGCTGATTCACGAGCGCCGTCCCCCTGACGCTCCGTCGGGGATCTTAGAAACGGTTCCGTCCATCGGAAAAGCCGCCATCCGCTATACGGACAGCCAGAGGCCCCACGCCGTGCCCCGGCCGTCGTCCGCCCCTGGCCATGGCCGGTCCCGGAACTCCCCTCGCCATAGCCGCGAACGGCCGCGCCGCAACATGCTGGATCCCCGGCGTTCGCCGCTGACCACACACGCGACGACCGTCGAAACGACGACCTTCCGGACGACAAATCAGGGGGACCCTCATGTCTGCTGCTTCTCACCTGCTCCGTGGCCTGCTCGCGGTGCTCGCCACGGCCCTCGTCCTCGGTGGCGCGCCGAGCATCACGACGAACGGCACCGAGGCCGTGGCCGCGAGCAGCGACTCGCTGATCTGGGGATGAGCCGATGGCCGGACCGAGAGTCGCCGTCGTCGCACCGCTGACCGGTCCGCGTACGGACTGGGGAGCGGCCCTTCTCGGACATCTGGAACGGGTCAGAGCGGCCCGCCCGGACGCCGCCGAGTGGGATGTGTACGACGAGGCGCCGGAGGTCGCCCGTACCGTCGCCGCTGCCGGTTACGCGGCGGTCGTCGGGCACGCCGACGCCGAACGGGCCCGCCGAGCCCTGCCGGTGTACCAGGCCGCGGGGCTGCCCTGTCTGCTGCCCTTCGTACGGGCCGGGGCGCCCGCACTGAGCTGGGCACCCGACGGGGACGTGCTGGCCCGCCGGATCGTCGATGGAGCACTGGCCCTGGGGGTGGACGCGCTCGCCGTCGCCCAGGACGAGGAGCCCGGCTGGGCGGCGCTCGGGCTCGCGGTCGGCGAGGAGGCCGGGCGGGCGGGGCTCGCGCCGGGCCCCGGCGGCGCGCTGGCGGTGCTGGCACCACAGGACCGGTTCGCGCGCTACGCACAGGGCGCGGGTCCCGTCCTCACCCCGACGGACTGCGGGCTGGTCTCCTTCGCTCAGCTGCGCCACGCGGCATCGGACCGTGAGGTGTGGGCCGTCCACCCCCAGATGTGCGCGGCACGCCGGGTCAGAGCCGCCGTCACGGCACTCGCGCAGGCACTGTCCGAGGCTCCGGCACTGCGCGGTACGGCACTGACGGATGCCGTACGGGCCCGCTCGGGAATCCTGCTCACCGCCGAGGGAGCCCCGCTGGGCGACGGCTGGCTGATCTCCCGGCTGCCGTGGGCGTGCACGGCGCGGACCCCGCGCTGACCCGGCACGGGGCCTGCTCGACGTCGAGGACGTCTGTGCGGCCTCTCGGCGTCACCGCGGCCGGCCGCACCGTCGGAGACCCTCTGTTCCGCACTCGAACCACACGGTCTTCCCGCCCCCGGACCACAGTGACACGCCCCACTTGTCGGCCATCGCGTCGAGCAGGAGCAGCCCCCGCCCGTTCTCGGCGTCCGTGTCCAGCGAGTCCGGTGTGCGCGGCAGTTCGTCACTGCCGTCCGTGACCTCCACCCGTACGCCGGTGCGCTGCCGCAGCAACAGCAGGGCGCAGCGGCGGTCCGGGACGTGCCGCACGACGTTGGCGAGCAGCTCCGTCACGCCCAGCTCCACGGCGTCCGACAGCTCGGGCATGCGCCACTCTTCGAGGAAGGAGCGGACGATACGGCGGATGTGCCGGGGGGCGTGCGAGCCGACGGTGAGGCGCATCGTGTACTGGGCGGGAATGTATTCGTTCACGGTACGAGGCTGACGTGCGGTGACTACCCTCGGCTACGGAACGGATACAACCAGTCCCATTGTGGGCTGAGTTGCGTGAGAGGGGCTTCTGCCGTGACCCATATCAACGCCCTGGACCCGGGTGCGTCCCCGCTCGACTACTACGGCTTCGAGTTGCGCAGGCGCCGGGAGGCCGCCGGACTGACGCAGCGGCAGTTGGGGGACATCCTCAACTACACCGGCTCCCTGGTGGGCCAGATCGAGACGGCCCGCAAGGTTCCGACGCCGGAGTTCAGTGAGCGGGCGGATGCGGCGCTGGGGACGGACGGCTTGTTCTCGCGGCTGGTCGAACTGGTGCTGCGCAGTCGGCTTCCGGCCTGGTTCCAGCAGGTGGCGGAGCTGGAGATGCGGGCAGTCGCGCTGTGTACCTTTCACACGCACCTGGTGCACGGACTCCTTCAGACCAGGGCGTACGCAAGTGCGGTGCTGGGCGCGCTGGACAGGACCGACCTCGACGACCGCATCTCCGCTCGCCTGGCACGTCAGCGCATCTTCGAGAAGAACGAGCCACCCGTCTTCTGGGCAGTCATCAGCGAAGCCGCCCTCTACCAGGAGATGGGAGGCCGGG
>NZ_JBWKCH010000002.1:803686-1000235 GCF_056436585.1 Streptomyces sp. NPDC043685
TTCTCATCTGGAGGTCACGCGGGACTCCAAGGCTCATTCGACCTCTTTCGCTTCCATGGCGATCCCGACATCGTCTACACCGAGGGGTACGGCAGCGGGCATCCGACCGCAAACCCGGACACCGTCAAGGACTGCTCGCTCCGTTACGATCACCTGCAGGCCGCCGCGCTCTCCCTCAGGGAATCGGCGGAGTTGATCCGGCGTGTGATGGAGGAACGCTATGGCGAGCATTGTGATCCCGGCGGGGACCCAGTGGCGTAAGTCCACTTACAGCGGCGATCAGGGTGGCAGTTGCGTAGAGGTCGCCGAAGCACCTGCCACCATCGCGATACGCGACAGCAAGACCCCGGCGGGACCGATGCTCACCCTCGACCCCGCCGCCTTCACCACCTTCGTCAACTGGGCTTCTACAACCGCTGAATGATCGTGCCGGTGGCCAGACCGCCACCCGCGCACATCGTGATCAGCGCGAACTCCCTGTCCGCGCGCTCCAGTTCGTGCAGCGCCGTCGTGATGAGCCGGGCCCCGGTCGCTCCCACCGGGTGCCCGAGCGCGATGGCGCCGCCGTTGACGTTCACCTTCTCCAGGTCCTGGTCGAAGACCCGCGCCCAGCTCAGCACCACGGACGCGAACGCCTCGTTGATCTCCACGAGGTCGATGTCCCTCAACGACATCCCGGCCTTGCCCAGCACGGCGTTCGTCGCGTCGATCGGGCCGTCGAGGTGGAAGTGCGGATCGGAACCGACCAGCGCCTGGGCCACGATCCGGGCCCGGGGGCGCAGCTTCAGCGCCCGGGTCATCCTCTTCGACGCCCACATGATCGCCGCCGCCCCGTCGGAGATCTGCGACGAGTTGCCCGCCGTGTGCACCGCCGTCGGCATGATCGGCTTCAGGGCGGCCAGCGCCTCCGCCGTCGTGTCGCGCAGCCCCTCGTCCTTGTCGACCAGGCGCCACATGCCCTGCCCGGCGTGCTGCTCCTCCTCGGTCGTGGGGACCTGGACCGCGAACGTCTCCCGTTTGAAACGCTCCTCCGCCCAGGCGTGCGCGGCCCGTTCCTGCGAGACGAGGCCCAGCGCGTCGACGTCCTCACGGGTCAGGCCACGATGGCGGGCGATCCGCTCGGCCGCCTCGAACTGGTTCGGCAGGTCCACGTTCCACTCGTCGGGGAACGGCTTGCCCGGCCCGTGCTTGGAGCCCGACCCCAGCGGCACCCGCGACATCGACTCCACGCCGCACGAGATGCCGACGTCGATCACGCCGGCCGCGACCATGTTGGCCACCATGTGCGAGGCCTGCTGGGAGGAGCCGCACTGCGCGTCGACGGTCGTCGCGGCCGTCTCGTACGGCAGTCCCATGGTCAGCCAGGCCGTGCGCGCGGGGTTCATGGACTGCTCCCCGGCGTGCGTGACCGTACCGCCGACGATCTGCTCGACGCAGTCGGCGGGAATGCCGGTGCGGCCGAGGAGCTCGCGGTAGGTCTCGCCCAGGAGGTAGGCGGGGTGCAACGGGGCGAGCGCGCCGCCGCGCTTGCCGATGGGGGTGCGTACGGCTTCGACGATCACGGGTTCGGCAGCCATGGGTGCGGGTCCTCTCCGGGAGGCTCAGCGGAACTAGTACGCGTTCTAGTTCTGCATGCAGTGTGCTGAGGCCCGCTCGGTGACCGCAAGGGTCGTGCGGGCAATTGGCGGGCCCGTGCCCCTTGCCACTTGTAGAACCCGTTACTACCGTCACCGCAACTCCGCACAGCTGATGGGCCGTCAGACCGATGAGTCGGTACGAGTGGTGGGAGCCGCCCATGCCCTGTCCCGCGCTGCCCGAGGGGTTCGACTTCACCGACCCCGACCTGCTGCACCACCGCGTGCCCCTGCCGGAGTTCGCCGAGCTGCGCCGGGCCGAACCGGTCTGCTGGGTGCCGCAGCCGGCCGGTCTCGCCGGCTTCCAGGACGAGGGCTACTGGGCGGTCACCCGGCACGCCGACGTCAAGTACGTCTCCACGCACCCCGAGTTGTTCTCGTCGTACCTCAACACGGCGATCATCCGCTTCAACGAGCAGATCGAACGCGACGCCATCGACGCGCAGCGGCTGATCCTGCTGAACATGGACCCGCCGGAGCACACCCGCGTCCGGCAGATCGTGCAGCGCGGGTTCACGCCGCGGGCGATCCGCGCCCTGGAGGAGCGCCTGCGCGACCGGGCCCACGCCATCGTCGCCTCCGCCCGCGCGCGCACCGGGCCGTTCGACTTCGTCACCCAGGTCGCCTGCGAACTGCCCCTCCAGGCCATCGCCGAGCTGATGGGCGTCCCCCAGGAGGACCGCGACAAGATCTTCGACTGGTCCAACAAGATGATCGCGTACGACGACCCCGAGTACGCCATCACCGCGGAGATCGGCGCCGAGTCCGCCACGGAGATCATCGCCTACGCGATGAACATGGCCGCCGACCGCAAGCGGTGCCCGGCCCACGACATCGTCACCCAGCTCGTCGCCGCGGAGGACGAGGGCAACCTCGGCTCCGACGAGTTCGGCTTCTTCGTGCTGATGCTGGCCGTCGCGGGCAACGAGACCACCCGCAACGCCATCACCCACGGCATGCACGCCTTCCTCACCCACCCCGGCCAGTGGGAGCTGTACAAGAGCGACCGCCCGCGGACGGCGGCGGAGGAGATCGTGCGCTGGGCCACCCCGGTCGCCGCCTTCCAGCGCACGGCCACCCAGGACACCGAACTCGGCGGCAAGCGCATCCGCGCGGGCGACCGGCTCGGTTTGTTCTACGCCTCGGCCAACCACGACCCCGAGGTCTTCGACGACCCGGACACCTTCGACATCACCCGCGACCCCAACCCGCACCTCGGTTTCGGCGGCGGCGGTCCCCACTACTGCCTGGGCAAGTCCCTCGCCGTACTGGAGATCAACCTCATCTTCGACGCCGTCGCCGACGCCATGCCCGGGCTGCGGCTGGCCGGGGATCCGCGCCGGCTGCGGTCCGCGTGGATCAACGGGGTGAAGGAACTGCCGGTGAGCACCGGCTGACAGGCCCGCTGGGCATGGCGAAGGCGACGGCCCCGGGGATCAGGGGGCCGCCGCCTTCGGTCTGTGGGGTGGGCCTGCTCAGTACCGGTGGCCGGCCTGCCGGAAGTCCCCGGCGCCGCACGCGCCGCCGTAGCGGTCCTTGTCGTGGTCGTCCACGCGTCCACGGAAACAGCCGCACCGGACGCGTGCAACGACCCCGTGTACTACCCATGGCCGCACGTGCCGGGAGGACCGGAGCCGTGACCGGGCCTAGTCCCTACGGCCCCGCCTCGTACATGACCCGGGTCACGTGGGGGACCTCACCTGCCGGCCGTGTCGAACGTGACCGGCGTCTCGAAGGCAGCCCGGCGCGTGGCCCTGCGCAGCGCCCTGAGCACCGCGGGGCCGACGGTGAGCGTCAGGACGACGGTGACGACGGCCCGGCCCAGGTCCCAGCCGAGCGAGGTGGCGACGCAGTACGCCACGAAACGGGCCAGGTTCGCCGCGACCGGGGCGTGCGGGTCGAAGGCCACGTTCGAGGCGAGGGCGCTCATGAAGGGCCAGCCCGCCATGTTCATCACCGTGCCGTAGGCGAACGCGGCGAGGAAGCCGTACCCGGCGAGCACCGCCAGTTCGGCCCGTCCGCGCAGCCGGTCCGCGCCGGGCAGCAGGCCCGCGCCCATCGCGAACCAGCCCATCGCCAGCATCTGGAACGGCAGCCACGGCCCGACCCCGCCCGTGAGCAGCGCGGACGCGAACATCGTCACCGAGCCGAGGACGAAGCCGAAACCCGGCCCGAGCACCCGGCCGCTCAGCACCATCAGGAAGAACATCGGCTCGATACCGGCCGTGCCGGCACCGATCGGCCGCAGCGCCGCCCCCGCCGCCGCCAGCACACCGAGCATCGCCACCGCCTTGGGGCCCAGACCCGACTCCGAGATCGCCGCGGCCACGACCGCCACGAGCAGCACCAGCACACCGGCGAAGAGCCAGGGCGCGTCCTGCGCGTGCGCGCCGATGCGCGAGGTGGGCGGGGTGAGGAAGGGCCAGCCGAAGCCGGCCACGCCCACCGCGCTGACCAGGACCAGGGCGGCGACGGAGCGGGGACCGAGACGGACGGCCCGGGCCTGCCGCCGCGGGCTCACGAGGTGCCCCCGTCGGCGAGGGCCGCGCGCACCTGGGAAACCGTGAGCCACTGCTGCGGGGCCAGGATCTTGGTCACCTGCGGGGCGAACGACGGTGAGGAGACCACGATGCCGGCCGTCGGGCCGTCCGCGATCACCTCACCCTCCGCGAGCAGCACCACCCGGTGGGCGAGCTCGGCCGCGAGCTCCACGTCGTGCGTGGCCAGGACGACGGCGTGCCCCTGGCCGGCCAGGCCGCGCAACACCGTGACCAGGCGCTCCTTCGCCGCGTAGTCCAGGCCCCGGGTCGGCTCGTCCAGCAGGATCAGCGGCGGCCGGGCGGTCAGCACGACGGCCAGGGCGAGAGCCAGCCGCTGGCCCTCCGAGAGGTCCCGCGGGTGGGTGCCGTCGCTGACGCCCGGCAGCAGCTCGGCGACCAGGGCCCGGCAGGTGCCGGGGTCCGCGCCCGCGTCCTGGTCGGCCGCGGCGCACTCGGCGGCGACGGTGTCGGCGTAGAGCAGGTCGCGGGGTTCCTGCGGGACCAGGCCGACCTTGCGGACGAGGTCCTTCGGGGCGGTGCGGTGGGGTACGGCTTCGCCGAGGCGGACGGTTCCCGAGCTGGGGGTGACCAGGCCGACCAGGGAGTTGAGCAGGGTGGACTTTCCGGCGCCGTTGCGGCCCATGAGGGCGATCGTCTCGCCGGGGGTGATGGTGAGGTCGATGTGGCTCAGGGCTTGGATGCGGCCGCGGGTGACCGAGAGGGCCTGGATGTGGGCGGCGCCTTCCGGGGTGGGTGGTGCGGGGCGTTCGCGGGTGCGGGCCGCATGTGGTTGATCGCGCAGTTCCCCGCGCCCCTGAGGGACGTACTCCAGCTGTTGCCTGAGATCCCCCGCCCTGCGCCTGGCGTCGCGGACCGTCATCGGCAAGGGGGACCAGCCCGCCAGGCGGCCCAGGCCCACCACCGGTGGGTACACCGGGGACACCGCCATCACCTCGGCCGGGTCGCCCAGGACCGGGGGTGCGCCCGGGGACGGCAGCAGGACGACCCGGTCGGCGTACTGGATGACGCGTTCCAGCCGGTGTTCGGCCATGAGGACCGTCGTGCCCAGGTCGTGGACGAGCCGCTGGAGGACGGCCAGCACCTCCTCGGCCGCGGCCGGGTCCAGTGCGGAGGTCGGCTCGTCCAGGACGAGGACGCTCGGGTGCGGGGTGAGGACCGAGCCGATCGCGACGCGCTGCTGCTGGCCGCCGGAGAGCGTGGCGATCGGCCGGTCGCGCAGAGCGGCGAGACCGAGCAGATCGAGCGTCTCCTCGACACGGCGCCGCATCACGTCCGGGGCGAGGCCCAGCGACTCCATGCCGTAGGCCAGTTCGTCCTCGACGGTGTCGGTGACGAAGTGCGCGAGCGGGTCCTGCCCGACCGTGCCCACCACGTCGGCCAGTTCACGCGGCTTGTGCGTGCGGGTGTCGCGGCCGGCGACCGTGACCCGGCCGCGCAGGGTGCCGCCCGTGAAGTGCGGGACGAGTCCGCTGACCGCGCCCAGCACGGTGGACTTGCCCACACCGGACGGACCGGCCAGCAGGACCAGTTCGCCCTCCGGGACCTCGAAGTCGACGCCCCGGACGGTGGGTTCGGCGGCCCCGTCGTAGGTGACCGAGACGTCCTCGAAGCGGATCACGACGGCTCCTTGGGATCGGGGGCGACGAACGCGGGCAGCAGGCCGAGCAGGACGGCCGCTGCCGGCCACACGGGCAGCGTGGGTGCGACCAGGGGGACCACGCCCGGGTGCAGGGCCGCGGGATCGCGGGCCGCGGCGAGGGCGAGCAGGGCCGCGACCGCGACACCGGAGGCGACGACCAGCCCGGCGCGCACGTCCCAGCGGTCCGGGCGGTAGCGGGTGCGCGGCGAGCGGCGCCCGCCGAGCCTGAGACCCGCGAGGGCGGCGGCGAGCCCCACGAGGAGCACGGGCAGACCGTAGGCGGCGCCTTCGGCCGTGAGCAGGCCGTACGTGCCCGCGCAGACGCCGAGCAGGCCGCCGAGCGTGAGGGCGGCGGTGGTGCGCCGCACGGCGGGCGGGACCTGCGCGGTACGGCCGTAGCCGCGGGCGTCCATCGCGGCGGCGAGCGAGACGGAGCGCTCCAGCGCGCCCTCCAGGACCGGCAGTCCCACGTGCAGCAGCCCCTTGACCCCCTTGTCCGGACGGCCGCGCAGACGGCGGGCGGCGCGCAGGCGCTGGACGTCGGCGATGAGGTGCGGGGCGAAGGTGAGGGCGACGACGACCGCGACGCCCGTCTCGTACAGGGCGCCGGGAAGGGACTTGAGGAGGCGGGAGGGGTTGGCGAGGGCGTTCGCGGCGCCGACGCAGATCAGGAGGGTGGCCAGCCTCAGCCCGTCGTACAGGGCGAAGGCGAGGGCCTCCGCGGTGACCTCGCCGCCGAGGCGGATGCCCTGCGCCCAGGCGGGGAGGGGCACTTCCGGGAGGGCGAGGAGGGTGTGCGTGCCCGGGACGGGGGAGCCGAGCACGATCGCGAAGAGCAGGCGGACCAGGATCACGGCGAGGGCGAGTTTGACGAAGGCGCCGTAGGAGCGGGACCAGGGGGTGTCGGGGCGGCGGGTGGCCACGACATAGGCGGAGACGGCGATGAGGAGGCCGAGGAGGAGCGGGTTGGTGGTGCGGGTGGCCGCGGTGCCGAGGGAGAGGGACCACAGCCACCAGGCGCCGGGGTGCAGCTGCGCCCGGTGGCCGCGCGGGGTGCCGCTAGCCACGCCGTCGTACCTGCCAGACCGCCGCCCCGCCCAGGAGCGCCACCACGGCGATGCCCGCGACCAGACCCAGGGACGGGCCGCCGTCCGAGGGGGACTTCTCCCCGGCCGCCGGCTCGCGCTCCTGACCCTGCCGCCGGGAGACCTGTTCACCGCAGCCCCGCTCCGGGTAGCCCGAGATCGCGCACAACAGGGCGTTGGTGTCGTAGCGCAGCGGCCCGGCCACCGCCGCCAGGGCCTCGGCCGTCGTCGCGTCGGGGGAGACGCGGGCGCAGGCCGTGCGGGCGGCGGGCGGCCTCTCGCCCTCGGGGGCGTCCGACGGGGTGCCGAAGTCGATGACCAGGGCCACCCGCTTGCGGCCGTCCCGCGCGGGCGTCTCGGCGCAGATCGTTGCGAAGCCGGCCGTGCCGCGCGGCCGGGTGGCGTCCGCGGAGTCCTCGCTCACCGCGAAGCGGAAGCCCTGGACATCGCCGTCCGAAGGGCGGGCCACGGACGGGCCCTGGGTGGCGTAGACCCAGCGGTCGCCCTCACGCTCCCAGAACGACCAGTACCGGTAACCGGCGGCCTGGGCCGGGCCCGTGCCCGCGCACAGCAGGAGCGAGGCCAGAAGAAGGAGAACGCCCCGCCGGATCACGGCTGCCGCTGCTTCTTGCGGCCGGTGAACAGGAACCCGATGCCGATCCCGGCGACCAGGCAGACGCCGACGTACCACCAGACGCCGAAGAAGGAGCCCGAGTCCTTCTCGTCGTCCGAGGCCTTGGCCTTCGCGGCCGTCCGCGGGGCCGGGCCGGTCGCGTTGAGCTGCTCGACGAGGTCGGCGCCGCCGAAGTCGCGCGGGTTCGTGCCCGTCGCGTGGGCGGCGAAGATGAGCTGCGCGTAGGCGGCCGGACCGCTGCGCGCGGCCCAGGAGGCGGAGTTCTTCTCCAGCCAGCGCACGGACTTCCGCGCCTGCGCGGTGTTCCCCCGCGCGGCGAGCGCGACGACCGCGTCGGCGGTGTTGCCGAAGTCGGGCTGCGGCTCGGCGCCGGCCAGGGCGGACATGAGGTGGTCGCCGTCCTCGGCGAGGGCGGCGCTCAGGTAGGCCGCGCCGTTCGCCGCCGCCTGCTCCGGCGTCCCGGCCTTCTCGCAGTCCGCGTCGGACGTCTTGCCGGGCTCGACGACCATGCCCTTGCCCAGGGCGCCGAGCACACCGGCCGCCGTGGCGTCCGCGTTGGCGGCGAGCTCGCCCTTCTTGTCCGGCTGGAACGCGAAGGCGCCGTCGCCCTTCCCGCCGCAGGACAGGGCGAGCTTCAGCAGCGCGTCGTAGGGCGACGTGCCGTCCTTCACGACCTGGTCCGGCTTGTCGCCGGCGGCGCTGAGCGCGCCGATGACGACCGACGTCGAGTTGGTGTCGCTGGCGCCGCCGGGCGCGTAGCCCCAGCCGCCGTCCTTGTTCTGGACGGACCTGAGCCAGCCGACGGCCTTGCCGGTGGTGCCGTCGTGCCCGCCGAGCGCGGCGAGGGCCTGCACGGCGGCGGCCGTGGCGTTGGTGTCGCGCATGGTCCTGGCGTCGCAGGCGGTGGTGGGGTCGGGGCGGTAGGAGGCGAACGAGCCGTCCGCGCACTGCTGGCGCACCAGCCATGCCACGGACTTCGCGGCCGGCTTCACACCCACCGTGTCCTGCGCGAGCAACGCGAGCGACTGGCGCCACACACCGTCGTACTTGGGGTCCGTGCCGCCGTACAGGGCGGAGGGGAACGCCTGGGAGGGCGACGGGGACGGGTCGGCGGCGGCCGGGGCGGCGGCGCCGATCACGGCGGCGGCGGCCAGGACCGCGGCGCTGCGGCGGACGTTCATGATCGGCGGGTGCCTCTCCCTGTGGGGGAGCCGGACAGCACGGGGCACCCCCCGGGCGGCTCGGCTCCGTGTACCTCGACGGTGCCGCGCACCGGCGGGCTGCCGGGCGCGTGAGCCGGTCACGAGACCGTACGAAGCGATCCGGCTCACCGCCGCGGCGGGCGGTTCACGAAAGGGGTCTCCCCGGTTCGAGCGAAGTCGAGAACTCGGGGGAGGGTCGGCGCCGGAATTGCACCGGCTTCCCCCCGTACGGTGTGATGACGACCCGCTTACTGTACCCGGGCGTGAACAGCGGCCCGAGGGGGCCCGGCAGGGGCCCGTCCGGCGCAGCGGCCCTCACACCGCCACGTACCTCACCGGCTCGCTCCCCGCCTCCGCCTCCGCCCGGCCGAGTTTCACCAGCCGGCGCAGATGGGCCTCCGCCTCCGACACGGCGATGGTGCGGGAGCCGTGGGGGATCTCGTGCCAGGGGCGGTTCCACTCCATGCGCTCGGCGAGCTGCCAGGGGGTCAGGGGCTCGGCGAGGAGGGCCAGCAGGGCCGTGAGGCGGGACTCGTGGTGGGTGAGGAGCTCGCCCACGCGGGCGGTCGCGTCGGAGAAGGGGTGCTGGTGGGCCGGGAGGACCTCGGCGGGGGCCAGGCGTCCGACGCGTTCCAGGGAGTCGAGGTAGTCGCCGAGGGGGTCGGTGACCTCCCCCGGGTTCTCCGGGTCCTCGTGGAGGCCGATGTGCGGGGTGATCCCGGGCAGCAGGTGGTCGCCGGAGAACAGGCGCCCGTGGCCCGGGAGCCGGGCGGGGTGGGTCTCCTCCAGGTGGAGGCAGACGTGGCCCGGTGTGTGCCCCGGGGTCCAGATCGCGCGCAGGCGGCGGCCGGGCAGCGCCAGCAGTTCGCCGGGGACGATGTCGCGGTCGGGCAGGGCGGGGGAGAGCCCGGGCAGGGCGCGGGGCCCGGCCCGGCGCAGCGGCGCGATGTGCTCCTCGGGCGCGCCGGCCGCGGCGAGCTTGGCGGTGATGTAGGAGAACCAGTGCTCGGGGCGGGCCTGACGGGTCCGCCGTACGACCGCGGTGTCCGCCGCGTGCATCGCGATCCAGGCGCCCGACGCCTCCCGGACCCGGCCGGACAGGCCGTGGTGGTCGGGGTGGTGGTGGGTGACGACCACGCCGTGGATCTCGGCGACCGAGGTACCGCACGCCGTGAGGCCCCGCGCGAGGGTGCCGAAGGACTCCGGGTCGTCCCAGCCGGTGTCGATCAGCACCGGGCCGCGGTCGGTGCCGACGACGTACACCAGGGTGTGGCCGAGGGGGTTGTCCGGGATGGGGACGCGCAGGGAGTGGACGCCTCCGCCGTGGTCCCGTACCGGCGCGGTCCGGCTATTCTCCATCCGCCCTCCGCCCTCCGCCCTCCGCCCTCCGCCCTCCGCCCAACGACCAGGGCCCACTGTAACTAGAACTGGTTACAAAAGTCGCCCCCCGGGCGCGGCCCGGCTGCGGGCGGCTTTGATCGTTTCTGGCGTCACCTACTCGGCCCGGGTGCGGAATCGGCGCATCAGTTCGACGAGAGCCAACAGGCTGATCAGGGGAGAGAGGGCGGCGAAGAGCATTCCTACTACGTCGTCTTCCTCGCTGAGTGAGGCCCACAGGCTCCATGCAAGCGCTGCCGCCACGCCCGTCATGGTGAGAAGCCAAGAGGAGGATTCCTGCCGGCCGTCGATGATGGCCGCCGTGATGCCCAATCCGCCGCACACCATGAGTCCCATGACGAGTGCCGCATGGCCCCAACTGGGGACACCGAGTGCTCCGTCGAAGACGGGTTCGGCGTCCAACTGCCGGTACGTGGCCCAGAGGCTGCCGACATACACCACCATGAGCGCCAGCAGGCTCAACACCTTGATCAGCTGTCCCAGCAAGCCGCGTTGCGCAGTTGTCATTTCGTCCTCAC
Organism: Streptomyces sp. NPDC043685; assembly: GCF_056436585.1. NCBI lineage: Bacteria > Bacillati > Actinomycetota > Actinomycetes > Kitasatosporales > Streptomycetaceae > Streptomyces > Streptomyces sp. NPDC043685. The sequence continues at coordinate 814,358 of NZ_JBWKCH010000002.1, forward strand.
TGTTACCGTCGAGCTCTTTCTCTGCGAGAGAACCAAGGAAGTCGGCACCCGGAACTCAGCACCAGTGGACCCTTGGAAAAGCGCCGAGTTCACGGCGTTTTGGCGGCATGCCGAGTGCCATTCAATCCGGGACACGATTCAGGGCGACCGCAGTGATCTCGATGAGGCGAATGTGGCCACCGGGAATGATGATGTAGTCCGCGTCGATGGGTCGCGGGTGGTCCTCGCCGGGTCTGCGGACAGAGATGGGGTGGTGCAGGGCGACATCACGGTAGGAGGTGTCCCGCTCGTCGGACACCATGTGTCCACTGCCGTACACCAGCGTGCCGTCGTCCATCAGCACGTGCACCTCGGGGTCGGCCTCCCCTCGCCGGGGTTTGAGAAGTTCGGCCCATACGGTGCCGGGCGTGGTGGACCAACTGCTCGCGCCGCTGTGACGGCCGCGCAGCTCCCCCAGCACGACGCAGGTGACGGTGCTGAGGGTGAGGATGAGGACTCCGGACCGGACGAGGTGCCAGGCATGCGAGCGGGCATAGGCGGCGCCGGACAGGGCGCCGTCGAGCGTGGCGAGGCCCGGCACGTTCTCGGCGAGGGCGAGAACGCCCGCCGCGGTGGCAAGCGACGCGAAGGTGCCGACCGTGAACAACTCGGCGATTTCCCTTGTGGCGCCCGGCCGTTCACGCAGGCCGTGGCGTTCGTAGCGGATGAGGTAGAGATAGCCGGGGACGGCCGCGAACAGCAGGGCTGTGAGCCCCACGAGGCTGGAGGGCATGAAGGGTCACTCGGCGGCTGGGGGTGTCGGGGGAGCTGGTGGAACCGGCGGAGAAGGCGGTGCCGGTCGGCGGTCGGCGGGTGTGTACTGGCCCTTGATGCCGCCCAGGGGGCGGTCTTCGTCCGCTTCGGCGTTCCTGTCCAGTCGGCTCCGTATCGCCTTGGCCTCCTCTTCCGCGGAGAGCGTGGGCGGTGTCGGCTGAGGCTCCGTCTCGTCCGTCATCGTCGTCCTTCCTGTTCGTAGTCGTCCGTCATCGTCGTCCTTCAAGGGCTGGTCACCGTGCTCCATAGGCTGTGATGCCGGCCCACTTGTCGGTCTGCTCAGGTGAGTCGTCCTCGTCCAGCAGTGCCACCGCCGCCCGTCGAGCGGCTTCCAGCGGGGCGCTGCCGCGACAGCGGTGGACGACCCACTCGACGCAGTGGTGAGTCGCCAGCCTCGACCGCATGGGGAAGGGGCTGGCCAGGACAAAGGCCGCTCCCGCCTCGTGGAAGGCGTGAACCAGCGCGTTGGCGACGTCACCGGCCAGTTCGAGCGGGCGTGGTGTGAGGGGCGTCAGGGATGCGAGTGCCCCATGCCCACCGCTGTCGTCGGCCGTGGCTCGCAGACCGGTGCTGCATGCGGTGAGCAGCACCTCTTGGAAGCACATGCGGCTCATGAGGACTTCGCCCGCTTCGAGTTCGCCGTCGGTCAGCTGCACCCCGGCGTCGAAAGGTGCCCCTGGGGCCGCCAGGCCGTGGGTGACGATGTGGAGTACGTCCGTGATGCCGCGGTCGGGCGGCCCGGAGTGCAGCAGGTCCCGTAGCCTCGCAACGGTGGCATGGTGACCGGTGATTGGATCCTCGCGAAGCCGGTGCGCTCCCAGGTACTCGGCCAGGCTGCGCACCGCCTTCCCTGCTTCCGGCAGCTCCTTGCCCTTGGGCTGTCGGGTGACGCCCAGCAGTGTGGCCCGGACCGGTCCGGCGGGGCGGTGGTCCAGGAGTGGCACACAGGACAGATTGGGGACGATGCCGATGGCCGTTCGGCGAATCACGTGATGGCCATGGTGGCGGACGACCGTCCAGGGCAGGGTGTGCAAGCGTCCGTGCGGAGCCAGCAGACAGGTGCCGCTGTCGGCGATCTCGTCGGCGAAGGCCGGAGGGATCAGGTCGGCCAAGCCGATACCGCGATGACCCCAGAAATCCAGAGGCGCGGGCTCATTGTGGAGTTCGCGCTGATGTGCCTCGAGCGCGCTCAGCACCCTCTTGTCCAACCGGCGGGTGCCCATGCGCAGTTCGGCGTCCGGTGTGGCCAGCACGGCCAGGACACTGTCGCGGCGCTCGTACAGGCTCAGTGCCACGCACCGGCCGGGGTTGCCGCCCGTGGCGGCGGTGCCGTAGGCGGCCAGGAAGCGGCTGAGCCTGTCGAGGTCGAAGGGCGGATCGACCCTGATCAGACGCCAGCGAGGATCGATCGCGCGGATCTTGGTGAGCAGTTCGGCACGCTCGATGCGCAACCGATCGGCTTCCTTCGAGGCGCCGTGTCGCTGGGCGCTCGCGAGCCGCCGGCTCAGTTCCGTGAACGCGCCGTGCTCCGGTCCGTGCCGTGCGTCCCGCCCAGTGGTGTCGGCCGGGGCGGCCTGCGTGCGCCGCTCTTCCCAGCGAAGCAGGGACAACCGTGCCGAGAATGCGCGGGCCTTGAGCAGCTCGGTGACGACGGCACACAGCTGCGCATCGCCGGTCTCCTCGGCGAAGGCCTGCGCCTCTTCGAACAACGGCTCGTGGAAGCGCAGATGCAGTGTGTCGAAGCGGTGCCCCAGCGGCACGCGCAGCAACCGGTCGAGAGCGAGTGCCATCTGGCGATAAGCACGCACCGCACCTGCATGGTCCCCAGTGGCGCGGTGGGCCCGGGCGCGCTCGGCGTGCAGGCCGGCCGCCAAAAGGTCGTCGGGATGGTCTGCCGTGCAGCGCTCACCGCGGTCGCACCAGCGCAGCGACTCCTTCCACCATTCGTCCCCGCTCCCCAGCCGGGCAGCCTCGGCACGCAGGCGGCAGTACGCCGCGCCGCGCACCAACCGAAGATGTGCCCGCATCGACGTCCGGTCTCCGGTGTCGGCCCCCTCGAACAACGGAGCGGCCGAATCCAGCAGCCGGTGTGCCTCGGCCACCGCATCGCGGTCGAGCGCGCAACGGGCCAATTGCAGCAGTCCCACTTCCGTCAGACCGGACGCCGTGTAGTGCGGCATGCACCTCACATACGCCCGCTCGGCCGCTTCCGGCCGGCCCGTGTCCCGCAACGCGCCCGCTTTCACATCCAGCAGCCGCACATAGACGGTGGATGCCTGAAGCAGCCGGGCGGCCGTCGCCGGTCCGTCGCCGCCGCGGCCGAGGTGGGCCGCGAGAAGGCGCATCGCTTCGGGGTCGGTCTCGTCGATCGGCCCGCCAGGGAGGAGGGCGGCGAGCTCCGTCTCCAAAGGCGCCAGCACCTCCAGAACGGTCTCGTGATCGTGAAGCCGGTGCAGTACCTCGGCGCGCAGCACCCGCAGGTCGCCGTAAGGGGAGGGCGGTGGGAGGGCAGGACCGCCCGGCAGGCGGGTGGCCTGGTCCACGAGAGCCAGGGCCTCGCCGGCCCGGCCCTCCTGAAGTTCGTACTGTGCTTTGCTCGCCAGGAAGTTGCGGAGCTGGTCCGGGGTCGCCTGGGACGTGAACTCCTCGGCCGCCGCCCAGAGCTCCTCGACCTCCCGGTACGTCCGGACTCCGGACGGGTGGGTGGTCAGCTCGCGCCCGTGGACGTCGAGCAGGATCCCCGCGATGTCGGACGCCTTGACCGGGCCCGGTGTGGAACCGCCGGGCCGGCCCAGCACCGCAAGCAGCTGCCGTCCGAGGAGGGTCAGTTGCTGAAAGAGCCCACCGGTCGGCCGCCCTGCGTCAGCCGCCTGCCAGTACTGCGCCTGCACCTCGAAGAAGTGCGTGGCCAGGTTGTGGAGTTCCGTCATGCGACCCGTGCCCCCCTGCTTCCGTGTCCCCGAGATCGCTCCCTGTCCCCGATGCCGTCGGCAGACGGACGGCCGCATGTCACCTGAGCGACGCGGCGCATCGGGCCGTTGCGGAAGGGCCCGGTGCACCCAGGCGGCCTGCGAGCCCACCGTACGACCGCCAGTGCCCGTGAGGGAGTCGTCACAGGAGCCGCCGGAGCGCGGCGTGGCAGCGCCCGCTCCGCCCTTTGCCGCTGTGCGCCCCGCAGGGCGTCAAGGCGTCAGGTACGTGGCTGCTGGTTCCCGAGAACCCGCTCGAGGTCTCAAGCGTGCCGCCGGCAACCCCCGCAGGAGCGAAGGCCGTTGACGGATCGGCCGGTGGCCATGGGCGGAGACAGGCCATGGGCCGGTGCACCGGTACCTCATCCGAGATCCCCTCGTTTCTCTCATCCCGCGGGCAACGAGCGGCCGCCGTACCACCGTGCCAGGGCCGAGCGCAGCACGAATCAGGATGTTCCCTAGTTCCTGCGGGCGCGCCTAGGGATCGGCCACACTCGTCACGCGGCGTAGAGGCGTCGTCACTGGGATCGGTCGTCTGTTGTTCGGGGGATGTCGTGGAGACGCTGGGGGGAAGGCGGGGGCTGCTGTCGCGCGCGGAGGAGCGGGCGCGTCTGCGGCAACTCGTCGCGGATGCCCGACGGGGGCGAAGCGGAGTTCTCGTGTTGCAGGGCGAGCCGGGAATCGGAAAGAGCGCCCTGCTGGAGGAGGCGGTGGCGGAGGCCGCGGGGATGGTGGTGCTGCGGGCCACAGCCATCGAAATGGAAGCCGAACTCGCCTTCGCCGGACTCGGTGAGCTGGTGCGTCCCGTGGAGCACCTGATCAATCGGCTGCCTTCGGCACAGGCACGCGCCCTGCGCACCGCCCTGTCACTTGAGGAGGGTCACACTCCGGACGGGCTGACCTTGGGGGCGGCCGCACTGACGCTGCTCACGGATGCCGCAGCCACAACTCCTGTCCTGGTCGCCGTGGACGACGCGCATTGGATGGACGAGGCCAGCGCAAAGGCCCTGCTCTTCGCGTTTCGGCGCTTACAGGCCGAGGCGGTGGCGGTGCTGGTCACGGCACGCGACGGCGAGGACTGCCCGTTCACCGCGGCCGGGTTGCCGACGGTGCCACTCACCGGTCTCGAGCCGGCGGCAGCCGCCGCGCTGGTACAACGGGTGGCTGACGTACCCGCAGACAGCGAACCCTTCAAACGGCTCTACCGGGAGACGGCAGGCAACCCTCTGGCCCTCCTCGAAGCAGCGTCCGCCCTGCCCGACGCTCAGGTACTCGACGGGCCTCTGCCGGTGGGCCCGCGGCTGACCGCCGCCTTTTCGGCCCGGCTGGCAACCCTCCCGGAGGCCAGTCGCCGCGCGCTGACGGTTGCGGCAGCCGCATACACCGAGGAGACCGCGGTGCTGACGGCAGCGCTGCGTCAACTCGCCCTGAACGTCGAGGTTCTGCAGGCACTCGAGGCAGCGCACGTCATCGACCGGTCGGGCGGCAAGGTGACGTTCGTGCACCCTTTGCTGCGCGCGGCCGCCTACCACATGGCCGGAGCCGAGCAGCGACGTGAGGCCCACCGAGCCCTGGCCGGGGCGCTCGCTGACCGAACCGGCCCGGTGGACAGCGAACAACGCAGCTGGCATCTCGCCGCCGCGGCGGCCGCGGCGGACCGTACCGCGGCGGTGGCGCTTGCTGACACCGCGGCCAGGGCCCGCGGCCGGGGCGCTTTGCCCGCGGCAGTCCGCGCCTACGAGCGTGCCGCCGATCTTTCGCCCCTCCCGGTCGACCGGGGGCGCTACCTGTTGGCAGCCGCCGAGGTCGCACAGCTCGCCGGCCAAGGCGATCAGGCATTGACACTGGCCGAGACCGCGACGAACGCCACCGACGACGCGACGGTATGCGCCGGGGCGACCGGATTGCGCAGTCAGATCCTGCTTCTGCGCCAGCCACCGCGCCGTGTCCACGACCAGTTGGTAGACATGGCCGAGGGACTCGAGACGGCGCATGCGGTGCCGCTGTTGGTCGCCGCCGCGGGTGCGGCATGCATGGGCGGCGGGATCGCCCAAGCGCGCGTGACCGCCGACCGGGCTTGCGCATTCGCCCGCCAGGGTGAGGCCGCATCGTTCGACCAACCGGTGGCCCTGATGCGGGCCCACACGATGATGCTCTCCGGCGAACGCCGCGAGGCCGCCGCCGTATTCGACTCCTGTGAAGAGTTCCTCACTGAGACCGACCCGCTCTCCATCGGAGTCGAGACGACGAGCTTCTCCGCAATGGATCTCATGTGGCTCGAGCGGTTCCCCGCCGCACGGACGCTGCTGGAACGAGCCATCCGGTGTGCACGCAGGATCGGCGCCTCCGAGCGACTCGTCCCCTACCTGACCGTCTTGGCCGACCTACAGCTGCGCACCGGCTGCTGGGACGACGCCTATGCCCTGGCCGGCGAAGGGGCCGCCTTGGCCGCCGAGGTGGGACAGCCGGTCCTGCGGGCCTACGCAATCTCCACTTCGGCCCGGATAGAGGCTGCTCAGGGGCGCACCGCGGAGTGCATCGAACATGCCCGCCAGTTTCGCGGACTGGTGGAGGGCCGGGGGGCGGATCTGGTCACGCCGTACATGGAAGCCGCAGTCGGTCTCCTCGACCTGGGCAGCGGCAAGGACTCCGAAGCCGCAGCCCGCCTCCATGACCTGAAACAGCAGGTGGCCGCCTCGGGGCTCAGGGAACCGGCCGTCTTGCAGCACCAGCCCGACCTGATCGAAGCATGCCTGGCCGCAGACGACCCCTCCGGCGCCGAGGGGGCGCTATGTGAACTCATGGGCCAGGTCCAGCGGGCGCCGTCCTCGTGGGGACACGCGGTGACCGCACGGTGTCGAGGGCTCCTTCACGCCGACGAAGACGCCTATATGGAGGCCTTGCGGTATCACGAGCTACTGCCGGATCCCTTCGCGAAAGCCCGTACCGACCTCGCGTACGGACGATTCCTGCGGAGGGCGAGGAAGCGCGGTGCCGCCCGTCGTCCCCTCCTTGCCGCCGTACGGGTGTTCGAGCGCCTCCGCGCGGATCCGTGGACGAGGATCACCGAGCGGGAACTTCGAGCGGCCGGATTCGAGACCCCCACTCGTCGTAGTCATGAGCCTGTCGCACTGACCGAGCGAGAGACGCAGGTCGCAGTCCTCGTCGCCAAGGGTCACACCAACCGCGAAGTGGCCGCGACGCTGTTCCTGTCCGCCAAGACAGTCGAGTACCACCTCAGCCGCATCTACGCCAAACTGCGCGTTCGGTCCCGAGTCCAACTCGTCAGTCGTCTGGCCGTTGACACGCACGATTCCTCATGAGGGACACCGCAGGAAGTGGTGAGGCGCAGTGGGGTACCGCTGCCGATACGGCAACCCGGCACCGCTAGGGACATCACTGGTATCCCCCCGCGACATCGGTCCGTAGCGTGCACAGCGTGCTCCCTCGGCTGCCGCAGCGATGCGCCGGGAGGAAGACACCTGACCAGCGCCCACACGCACCAGCGATGTTGAGCGTGCCATGCGGCAATCGTCGCTTCTGTCCAGGCCAAAGGGCGTCAGGACAAAGCGAGTTGTGTGCCGTCCATGAGGAGGACCGCGAGCAGATGCGCCAGTTCATCATCTTCGTCGAATTCCTGGCGGCGATTGTCTTCCTGCTGACTTTGGTGTCGACATGCACGGCTCCGGAGTCTCCTTCTGTCAATCCCTACCAGGTGCCCGCGCCGCCACCGCCCCCGTGCTGCGACGCAACCGGTTGCTGGTGTCCGCCCTGATGCGGAGTGGAGTCGAGCCCGCGTCCGGCAATCCGCGCCCAGAAGCGCACGCGTTCCGAGTCCGCTCCTGATCACCGAGGAACCGATGATCAGAGGATTCTCGTCCCGTCCGTGGACTACTTGAACTAGAACTGGTATCAGTTCTGAAGCCCCGTCAGGAAGGGCGCCGTCCCCCGGGAGGCAGACGCCATGACCGAGCTCGTGGAACACGGACAGCTGTTCATCGGCGGGGAGTTGACCGACCCCCTGGGCCAGGACGTCATCGAGGTGATCTCGCCGCACACCGAGGAGGTCATCGGGCGCGTCCCGCACGCCTCGACGGCGGATGTCGACCGGGCCGTGGCGGCGGCCCGGCGGGCCTTCGACGAGGGGCCCTGGCCGCGCATGGGCCTCGACGAGCGGATCGAGGTCGTCGGCCGGATCAAGGACGCCGTCGCCGCCCGGCACGACGAGATCGCCCGCCTGATCTCCGCCCAGAACGGCTCGCCCTACTCCTGGAGCGTCCTCGCCCAGGCCCTCGGCGCGGTGATGGTCTGGGACTCGGCGATCACCGTCGCCCGCGGCTTCACCCACGAGGAGCGGCGTGACGGCGTCCTGGGCAAAATCCTCGTGCGCCGCGAGCCGGTCGGGGTCGTGGCGGCCGTGGTCCCCTGGAACGTCCCGCAGTTCGTGGCCGCCGCCAAGCTCGCCCCGGCCCTGCTCGCCGGCTGCACGGTCGTGCTCAAGCCCTCGCCCGAGTCCCCTCTCGACGCCTACCTGCTCGGCGAGATCGCCCGCGAGGCCGGGCTGCCTGAGGGCGTGCTGTCGATCCTGCCCGCCGACCGGGACGTCAGCGAGTACCTGGTCGGGCACCGCGGGATCGACAAGGTCTCCTTCACCGGCTCGGTGGCGGCGGGCAAGCGCGTGATGGAGGTGGCCGCCCGCAACCTCACCCGGGTCACGCTCGAACTGGGCGGCAAGTCCGCGGCCGTCGTCCTGCCCGACGCGGACGTCGAGACGGCCGTGGCGGGCATCGCCCCCGCGGCCTGGATGAACAACGGCCAGGCCTGCGTCGCCCAGACCCGCATCCTCCTGCCGCGCTCCCGCTACGAGGAGTTCGCCGACGCCCTCGCCGCCGCGGCGGGCGCCCTCACGGTCGGCGACCCGCTGGACCCGGCCACGCAGGTGGGCCCGCTGGTGGCCCGGCGCCAGCAGCAGCGCAACCTCGACTACATCCGCATCGGGCAGGAGGAGGGCGCCAAGATCCTCACCGGCGGCGGGCGCCCGGCCGGCCTCGACCGCGGCTGGTACGTCGAGCCCACCCTCTTCGGCGACGTCGACAACTCCATGCGCATCGCCCGCGAGGAGATCTTCGGCCCGGTGATCTGCCTGCTGCCCTACGACGACGAGTCCGACGCCGTGAAGATCGCCAACGACTCCGACTACGGCCTGAGCGGCAGCGTCTGGACCGCCGACGTCGAGCACGGCATCGACATCGCCCGGCAGGTGCGCACGGGCACCTACTCCGTCAACACCTTCAGCCTGGACATGCTCGGCCCGTTCGGCGGCTACAAGAACTCGGGCCTGGGGCGGGAGTTCGGGCCCGAGGGGTACGGCGCGTACCTGGAGCACAAGATGATCCACCTCCCGGCGCAGGCCTAGCCATGGGCGACCGCTGGCACATCGAGGTCGACCGCTCCCTGTGCGTCGGCTCCGCGCAGTGCCTCCACCACGCGCCGGACGGCTTCCGCCTGGACACCGCCCGCCGGTCCCGTCCGCTCACCCCGGACATGGACGCCAACGAGCGGGTCCTGGAGGCGGCGGAGTGCTGCCCCACGGAGGCGATCACGATCACCCTGCGGGACGGCGGGGAAGCGGTGTTCCCGCCGGAGGAATAGCGCCCGAAAAAATCATGGCGAGAGGGGTTTTCATACCCTTTGGGCGTTCTATCCTGGAAATCGGCCTACGAGGCGAGTGAGGGAGTCCGACCGGAGTGGCCGACGTCGGCAGGAGGCTTCGGCTTCCGCTGGTGCCGACTGCGACGGTAGGGCTGAGAGGCCGGAAGGCGCCGGGCCGAAACCCGGCGGCCGGAAGGCGACCCCCATCACCTGATCCGGACCATGCCGGCGAAGGGAACCCGTCTCGTAGGTCCTCCCGTGCCCGGGTCAGGGACCGGTCGGCGACGTCAGGTCGATCAGCCGGCACACCGTCTCGATGTCGATCTTCACCTGGGCGATCGAGGCCCGCCCCGACAGCCAGGTGATCAGCGCCGAGTGCCAGGTGTGCTCGATGACCCGGACCGCCGAGAGCTGCTCCGGGGTCGGGTGCTCCTGGCCCATCGCGTCCAGGATGATCGCCGTCGTCTGGCGGGAGACCTGGTCGACCTCCGGACTCACGCTGCGGTCGGCGAAGGTCAGCGCGCGCACCATGGCATCGGCCAGGTGCGGCTCGCGCTGCAACGCCCGGAAGGCCCGCATCAGGGTCTCCGCGACCCGCTCGGCGGCCGTCTCGCCCTGCGGGGGCTTCTTGCGCAGGGTGCCGTGCATGTGCTCCAGCTGGTCCTGCATCGTGGCGACCAGAAGGTGGATCTTGGACGGGAAGTAGCGGTACAGCGTGCCCAGGGCCACCTGCGAGGACTCCGCGACCTCCCGCATCTGCACGGCGTCGAAGCCGCCCCGGCTGGCCAGCTGCGCGCTCGCGTGCAGGATGCGGCGCCGACGGGCCTCCTGGCGCTCCGTCAGAGGAGCGGCGCCGGGGGCCGCCGCTCCGGCTTCCACCTTGGCCGGCTTGTTCACCTTGGCGCTCACCTGGGCTTCCGCGGGCATGAGTCGGTCCCGTTCCGTGACCGTCCGTGAGGACGAGTGATCACACAGCATGGCACGGCACCGGCCGTGGCGTGAATCACCTGATCCACTGGTCACAGCGCTCTTACCTGCCGGTAGATTCGGAGCCTCCGAACGATCAAGTCTGAAACTTGTTCTAGATTAGCGTCCCGGCGTAATCTCGCGGGACAGTGCAGGGAGAAGGGGGCTCGGAGTGACCGCTGAGGCCAGGAAGGCCGGGGCCCCGGAGGACCCCGCCGCCGACGGCTTGCGACCGCTCGACATCGCGCTCCTCACCTATAAAGGGAACCCGTTCTGCGGCGGCCAGGGCGTCTACGTCCGGCACCTCTCGCGCGAACTGGCCCGCCTCGGCCACCGGGTCGAGGTCATCGGCTCCCAGCCCTACCCCGTCCTCGACGAGGGCTACGAGGGCCTGAGCCTCACCGAGCTGCCCAGCCTCGACCTGTACCGCCAGCCCGATCCCTTCCGCACGCCGGGTCGCGGCGAGTACCGCGACTGGATCGACGCGCTGGAAGTCGCCACGATGTGGACGGGCGGCTTCCCGGAACCGCTGACGTTCTCCCTGCGCGCCCGCCGCCATCTGCGCGCCCGCCGCGGCGACTTCGACGTCGTGCACGACAACCAGACCCTCGGCTACGGCCTGCTGGGCGATGTCGGCGCCCCCCTGGTGACCACCATCCACCACCCCATCACCGTCGACCGGCAGTTGGAGCTGGACGCGGCGGACGGATGGCAGCGGCGGTACTCGGTGCGGCGCTGGTACGCCTTCACCCGCATGCAGAAGCGCGTCGCGCGGCGCCTGCCGTCCGTGCTCACCGTCTCCGGCACCTCGCGGCAGGAGATCGTCGACCACCTCGGTGTCCGGCAGGACCGCATCCACGTGGTCCACATCGGCGCCGACACCGACCTGTTCTCGCCGGATCCGTCGGTGCCGGTCGTGCCGGGCCGGATCGTGACGACCTCCAGCGCGGACGTGCCGCTCAAGGGCCTGGTCCATCTCGTCGAGGCGCTGGCCAAGGTGCGGACCGAGCACCCCGCGGCCCATCTCGTCGTCGTCGGCAAGCGGCCCGCCGAAGGGCCCGTCGCCCAGGCGATGGAGCGCTACGGGCTCGCCGGGGCCGTCGAGTTCGTCAAGGGCATCTCCGACGCGGAGCTCGTCGACCTCGTGCGCTCGGCGCAGGTCGCGTGCGTGCCGTCGCTCTACGAGGGCTTCTCGCTGCCGGCCGCGGAGGCCATGGCCACCGGCACACCGCTGCTCGCCACGACCGGCGGCGCCATCCCCGAGGTCGCCGGCCGCGACGGCGAGACCTGCCTGGCGGTACCGCCAGGCGACGCGGGCGCGCTGGCCGCGGGCCTGAACCGGCTGCTGGCCGACGCGCGGCTGCGCGCACGGCTCGGCGCGGCCGGCCGCGAACGCGTCCTGCGGAACTTCACCTGGGCCAGGGCGGCGCAGGGCACGGTGGCCCGCTACCGCGAGGCCATCGACCGGGCCGGGACCCGCACCCCGCAGCGGACCGCCGGCCGTCCGGCCCCCGCGACCCGTGCCGTACCCGCCCCCGCGGGCACGGCGGGTGCTGTCACCGCAGCTCCGGCAGATGTAGAAGGCGTCAACTCCGAAAGCAGGGCCACGTGCTGACCGTCGACTTCTCCCGGTTCCCGCTCGCCCCGGGTGACCGTGTCCTGGACCTCGGCTGCGGTGCCGGGCGGCACGCGTTCGAGTGTTACCGGCGCGGCGCTCAGGTCGTGGCGCTGGACCAGAACGCCGAGGAGATCCGCGAGGTCGCGAAGTGGTTCGCGGCGATGAAGGAGGCCGGCGAGGCCCCCGAGGGCGCCACCGCCACGGCCATGGAGGGCGACGCCCTCGCGCTGCCCTTCCCCGACGAGTCCTTCGACGTCGTGATCATCTCCGAGGTCATGGAGCACATCCCGGACGACAAGGGCGTCCTCGCCGAGATGGTGCGGGTGCTCAAGCCCGGCGGCCGCATCGCCGTCACCGTCCCGCGCTACGGCCCCGAGAAGGTCTGCTGGAGCCTCTCCGACGCCTACCACGAGGTCGAGGGCGGCCACATCCGCATCTACAAGGCGGACGAACTGCTGGAGAAGATCCGCGAGGCCGGCCTGGAGCCCTACGGCACGCACCACGCCCACGCCCTGCACTCGCCCTACTGGTGGCTCAAGTGCGCGTTCGGCGTCGACAACGACAAGGCGCTGCCGGTGCGCGCGTACCACAAGCTGCTGGTCTGGGACATCATGAAGAAGCCGCTGGCCACCCGGGTCGCCGAGCAGGCGCTGAACCCGCTGATCGGCAAGAGCTTCGTGGCGTACGCGACCAAGCCGCACCTGCCGCGTCTGGCCGACAACGGGGCGGACGCCAGGTGACCACGTCCCGGACGGAACATCTGGTCCTGCCCGGGGTGCTCACCGCGGGAGAGGCCGCCGCGACCGTCGCCGGCATTCTCGCCGTGCAGCGCGAGGACGGGGCGATCCCCTGGTTCCGGGGGCACCACCTCGACCCGTGGGACCACGTCGAGGCCGCCATGGCCCTGGACGCGGCCGGCGAGCACGAGGCCGCCGAGCGGGCCTACCTGTGGCTGGCCCGGCACCAGAACGAGGACGGCTCCTGGTACGCGGCCTACACCGACGGCGCGTTCGACGCGGTCGCCGACCGGGGCCGGGAGACCAACTTCGTCGCCTACATAGCCGTCGGCGTCTGGCACCACTACCTCTCCACCGGCGACGACGCGTTCCTGGACCGCATGTGGCCGGCGGTGTACGCGGCGGTGGAGTTCGTGCTGCGCCTCCAGCAGCCCGGCGGGCAGATCGGCTGGCGCCGCGACGACGACGGCACCCCGACGACGGACGCCCTGCTGACGGGGAGTTCCTCCGTCCACCACGCGCTGCGCTGCGCTCTCGCCATCGCCGAGCAGCGCGAAGAGGCCCAACCGGACTGGGAGTTGGCGGCGGGCGCGCTGCGGCACGCCATACGCCACCACCCCGAGCGGTTCCTCGACAAGAACCGGTACTCGATGGACTGGTACTACCCGGTGCTCGGCGGCGCGCTGACCGGCGCGGAGGCCAAGGCCCGGATCGAGGAGGACTGGGACCGGTTCGTCGTCCCCGGGCTGGGCGTGCGCTGCGTGGTGCCCAACCCGTGGGTCACGGGAGGCGAGTCGGCCGAACTCGCGCTCGCGCTCTGGGCGATGGGGGAGTCGGACCGGGCGCTGGAGATCCTTCAGTCGATCCAGCATCTGCGGGATCCGCAGAGCGGGCTGTACTGGACCGGGTACGTCTTCGACGACGAGGCGATCTGGCCGCGGGAGCTGACCACGTGGACCGCGGGGTCGTTGCTGCTGGCGGTCGCCGCGCTGGGCGGTCACGAGGCGACGTGCCGGGTGTTCGGTGGCGCGGAGTTGCCCGTCGGGCTCGAGTCGGACTGCTGCGCCTAGGAGCTCGGGGAGTTCGCCGGTTGTGCGGGCGCGGGGTGTGCGTGGTTGATCGCGCAGTTCCCCGCGCCCCCTGAAGGCGAGGCCCTGAAGGCGTCTCAGTGGCGGTGGGCGCGGTTGGCGATGGCGTGGCCCACGAACAGGTACACCACCGCTGCCAGGCCGTAGCCGCAGACCACGCGGGCCCACGCCTCGTCGAACGTGAACAGGTCGTGCGACCAGCCGGCGAGCCAGCGGGCCGCGTCGTGGATGAACTGGACGAACGAGTTGCCGGGGTTGGCTTCCAGCAGGTACATCACAATCCACAGGCCCAGGATGAGGGCCATGATGTCGGCCACGACCGCGACGATCGTGCCGGCCTGATTCGCACCGTTGCGATATCGAGGGGACATGGTTTCCGGATTGCCCTTGAACTCTGGATGAAACCCGGGGAATCGCTCAGGAGTTCAACTCGGCGAGAACGCGCAGGGTGTGCGGGTCGGGGCTGAGCACCAAAAGGTCGGTCACCGGGCCCTTGCGCCACTCCTCCAGTCGCTCGGCGATCCGTTCACGCGGACCGACCAAGGAGATCTCGTCGGCGAAGGCGTCGGGGACGGCCAGCACGGCCTCCTCCCTGCGGCCGGAGAGGAACAGCTCCTGGATGCGGCGGGCCTCTGCCTCGTAGCCCATGCGGGCCATCAGGTCGGCGTGGAAATTGCGGGCGGCGTGGCCCATGCCGCCGATGTAGAAGCCGAGCATCGCCTTGACGGGCAGCAGGCCCTCGGCGACGTCGTCGCAGACCCGGGCCCGGGCCATCGGCGCGACCAGGAAGCCCTCGGGCAGCTCGGCCAGGGCCGGGCCGTAGACCTCCGGACGGCTCGGCGACCAGTACAGCGGCAGCCACCCGTCGGCGATCCGGATCGTCTGGGCGACGTTCTTCGGGCCCTCCGCGCCCAGCAGGATCGGCAGACCGGCGCGGAGCGGGTGCGTGATCGGCTTGAGGGGCTTGCCGAGGCCGGTGGCGTCCGGGCCCCGGTAGGGGTGGGGGTGGAAGCGGCCCGCCAGTTCCACGGGGCCCTCGCGGCGCAGCACCTGCCGCAGGACGTCGACGTACTCGCGGGTGGCGGTGAGCGGCGAGGCGGGGAACGGGCGGCCGTACCAGCCCTCGACGACCTGCGGGCCGGAGAGTCCGAGGCCCAGCAGCACGCGGCCGCCGGAGAGATGGTCCAGGGTGAGGGCGTGCATCGCGCTCGTGGCCGGTGACCGGGCCGCCATCTGCGCGACCGCCGTGCCGAGGCGGATGCGGGAGGTGTGCGCCGCGATCCAGGTGAGCGGGGTGAAGGCGTCCGAGCCCCAGGACTCCGCCGTCCAGACCGAGTCGTAGCCGAGCCGCTCGGCCTCCCGCGCGAGGGTCAGATGACCGGGGGAGGGGCCGCGACCCCAGTAGCCGAGCGCGAGACCGAGCCGCATGCCTGCCTCCTGACGGTGTGTCAGCTGACGGGGGCGACGACTGTACGGCAACGGCCCCCCGCCCGGAAGGGCGAGGGGCCGTGCGCGAGGAGTGCGGGCTCAGCCGCGCTGGATGCCCGAGGTGTCCTGGAGGACGCCGCGGCGGCCGTCCTGCGTCTGGGCGACCAGGGCCGCTCCGCGCTGCTCGACGGCCAGGTACCAGGTGCCCGGCGCGAGTTCGGCGATCGGCGTGGGCGAGCCGTCCTCGGCGAACAGCGGCCGCGGCACCGGCACCGCGAACCAGAACGGGGAGAAGTCCCCGGCCGGCGGCTGCGGAGCCTGGGCCTGCGCGGGCTGGGGCTGCTGCTGGCCGTAGGGCTGCCCCGGCTGCGGCTGGCCGTAGCCACCGGGCTGCTGCGCGCCCGGGTAGCCGTAGCCGCCGGGGGGCTGGGCGCCGTAGGGCTGCGGGGCGGCCGGACGCGGGGCCGGAACGAGGGCGCCCTTGAGAGCCGGGACGAGGGGGGTGGCGATCGCGGCGGCGGCCATCAGCAGCGTGGCGACGAGGGCGAGGATCACGCCGATGCCGGGGCTCGGGACCAAGTCGGCGCGGGTTCCCTCGATGTTGTCGTAGCCGCCGGGCACGTCGAAGACGTTGCCGAGCGCGCTCCACGCGGCGAACACCGTGAAGGCGGCACCGAACTGGCCGAGCTCGATCCCCGCGATCTTCGGGGCCTGCGGCAGACCACGCGCGACGACGACGAGCGCCGCGCCGATGATCCCGGCCAGCACGACGCTGAACACGACCGGGCCGCTGCCCCACAGGCTGGGGAGGTCGACGCTGTCGGGGACATTGTCGAACGAGTAGAGGTCGAGGAACGACGCGATCAACAGCAATACCGCTGCTCCGATCACCACGCCGTCGCCCCGAGTGAGGGAGCGGATATTCACTTCAGGTCCTTCGTAGGTCGTCTCATCGTCGGTAGAGGCGTCGCTGTCACCATGCCGCCGTCCGGACTCGGTGTGAAGCGCGGGGGTGGCCCCTCATCGTAAGGAGGACCCTATCGTCCGCCCGGTCAGGGTGTCCGCCGGGATCTGCCGGTACGGGACTACCCGCGCAGGAAACTCACGATTCCCTCAGAGATCCCTTGCGCCGCCTTCTGTCGCCAGGCGCCGCTGGTGAGCAACGCCGCGTCCTTGCTATCGCGCATGTTGCCGCACTCGATGAACACCTTGGGAACCGTTGACAGATTGAGACCGCCCAGGTCCTTACGCGTGACGAGACCGCCGCCGTCGCCGACGTAGTTGGAGGGCGCGCTGCCGGTGACGGCCACGAAGCGGCCCGCGACGCGCTCGCCGAGATCCCGGGAGGGGCCGACGATCGCCCGGGTGTCCGCGGCGCCCGCGTGGACCGCGCCGGGCAGGATCACATGGAAGCCGCGGTTGCCCGCGCCGGAGCCGTCCGCGTGGATCGAGACCACGGCGTCGGCCTTCGCCCGGTTGCCGATCCGGGCCCGCTCGTCCACGCACGGCCCGAACGGCCGGTCGCCGTCCTGCGTCAGCTTCACCGTGGCGCCCTGCTTCTCCAGCAGCGCGCGCATCCGGTGCGCCACGTCCAGGGTGAACTTCGCCTCGGTGTAACCGTCGTTGGTGGATGTGCCCGTGGTGTCGCACTCCTTGGAGTTCGTCCCGATGTCCACCTTGCGGTTGATCTCGGCGGCGTGCCGGAAGTTGCCCGCGTTGTGCCCCGGGTCGATGACGACGACCTTGCCCTTGAGCGGGCCGGAGGCGGCGGGCGCGGAGGCCGAGGGCGAGGTCGTGGGCTCCGGGGAGGCGCTCGGCAGCTCCTTGGCGTCGTCGGAGGGCGCGCTCGACGCGGCGGGTGGGGAGGACCGCACGCTCGCCCGCCCCGAACCCCCGTCGTCCCCCGGGCCGCCCACCATCTCGTACACCAGCCAGCCGAGCAGCGCCCCCGGCACCAGCGCGGCGAGCGCGACGGTCAGGGGGCCGCGACGGCGGCGGGGCTGGGGAGGTTCGAAGTCCGGGCCTACGTACGACACGCCAGCCACCCTAGCGGCCGTGCGCGGGGGCGGCGGCCCGAGGACGGCCCGGCGGGTGGCGGCTACGCCCCGTTCCCGTCGCCGCCCCCGTGCCGTACCGCCTCCTTCACCCGCGCCTCCACCTCCTGGCGCGGTGTGCCCTCCTGCTGCGCGTACCCGGTCACCGCCGCCTGGACGTCCCGGGCGAGATCGCGCCAGGCGCGCCAGGCCGTCTCCCAGGTGGTGGTCTGCTGGTCGCTCCACTTGGTCTGGGTGGGCGGCCCGTAGGCGTCCTGGAGTTGACGCACGCGGGCGTACGCCTCGTCCGCCGCGCGCTGCTTCTCCACGAGCTCTGCGAAGGTGTGTGCCACGCGCCCGGATCCTCGGTCAGCGGCGGCCGGGCTCCGACTCGCCACGCCGCCCGTGGGCCGACCGGGAAGGGGCGGACGGGGCGCGGTTCACCCGCCCAGCCGCCCGGCGCGTGCCGGTGCGTCAGATGCCCGGCCCCGTCCGCCGCAGCACCCGCAGCGAGTCCGTCGCCGAGACCTCGGTGAACGCGCCCGACGCGAGGGCGCGGAGGTAGATCCGGTAGGGGGCCTGGCCGGTGAACTCGTCCCGCGGGTCGGGGAAGACGTCGTGGATGAGCAGCAGACCGCCCTCGGCGACGTGCGGCGCCCAGCCCTCGTAGTCGGCCGTGGCGTGCTCGTCGGTGTGGCCGCCGTCGATGAAGACCAGCCCCAGCGGCGTCCGCCAGAACGCGGCGATCCGCGGGGAGCGCCCGACCAGCGCCACCACGTGCTCCTCCAGGCCCGCCCGGTGCAGCGTGCGGCGGAACGTGGGCAGGGTGTCCATCAGGCCGATCTCGGGGTCGACCGTCTCCGGGTCGTGGTACTCCCAGCCCGGCTGCTGCTCCTCGCTGCCGCGGTGGTGGTCGACGGTGAGCGCGCTGATCCCGGCCTCGCGGGCCGCGTCGGCGAGCAGGATCGTGGACCGGCCGCAGTAGGTGCCGACCTCCAGCAGCGGCAGCCCGAGCCGCCCGGCCTCCACGGCCGCCGCGTACAGCGCCAGGCCCTCGCCGGTGGGCATGAACCCCTTCGCCGCCTCGAACGCGGCCAGGATCTCGGGCTTCGGGGCCGCGGGCATCGGGTTCCTCTCGGTCGTACGACGGTCAGGGCGCCATCGTGCCGTACCCCCCGCCGCGGGGGCGACAGGGGGTACCGGCGAGGAGCGCGACGGGGCGGCGGGTCAGGCGGAGACCGTCTCGCCCGGCAGCGACAGGTCCAGGTCGACCGGGCGCTCGTCGCCCGCGTGGGTCGCGGACGAGGCGAGCGGGCCGTGGCCCGTGGCGCGGGCGGCCACGACGTAGGAGCCCTGGGCGGGTACGGAGAGCGCGTAGCTGCCGTCCTCGGCGGTGAGCGTCGCCCCGGCCTGGCGGCCCCGGCGGTCGATCAGCGTGACCTTGGCGCGGGCGACCGGGGAGCCGTCGGCGCCCAGTACCCGGCCGCGGAAGCCGCGCAGCACCTGCTCGGCGCGCTCCAGCACCGCGTCCTCCTCGCTACCGGCGCGCAACTGCGGCTTGTTCGACGGCCGCCGGCCGGGCAGGAACAGTGCCAGCACGAGGCCCACGGCCACCGCGCCCGTCGCGATCAGGAAGGAGACCCGGAAGCCGTGCATGGTCGGGATCTCGACGCCGCCGACGTTGTCCGCGGTGTTCGCCAGCACCATGCCGATCACGGCGCTCGACACCGAGGTGCCGATGGAGCGCATCAGGGTGTTCAGGCCGTTCGCCGCGCCCGTCTCCGACGCCGGGACCGCGCCCACGATCAGCGCGGGCAGCGAGGAGTAGGCGAGGCCGATGCCCGCGCCCAGCAGCACCGAGATGACCAGGCTCTGCCAGGCGGCGCTCATCAGGCCCAGGCCGGCGCCGTAGCCGATCGCGATGATCAGCAGGCCGAGGATCAGGGTGAACTTGGGGCCGTACTTCGCGGAGAGCCGGGCGTAGACGGGTGCGGTGAACATCATCGTCAGGCCGAGCGGCGCGACCAGCAGACCCGCCACGACCATCGACTGCCCGAGGCCGTAGCCCGTGGACGTCGGCAGCTGGAGCAGCTGCGGCAGGACCAGCGAGACGACGTAGAAGGAGACGCCGACCATGATCGAGGCGAGGTTGGTGAACAGGACGGCCGGCCGGGCCGTGGTGCGCAGGTCGACCAGCGGGGCCTTGACGCGCAGCTCCATCACGCCCCACAGCACGAGCACGACCGCCGACGCGGCGAACAGGCCGAGGGTGGTGCCCGAGGCCCAGCCCCAGTCGCTGCCCTTGGTGATCGGCAGCAGGAACAGCACCAGCCCGGCGGACAGGCCGAGCGCGCCCGGCAGGTCGAAGCTGCCCTCGGCGCGCATCGGGGACTCCGGTACGACGAGGAGGGTGAGGGCGATCGCCAGCACACCGAGACCGGCGGCGCCGTAGTAGAGGGCGTGCCAGTCGCTGTGCTGGGCGACCAGGGCGGCGGCGGGCAGGGCGAGGCCGCCGCCGACGCCGATGGAGGAGCTCATCAGGGCCATCGCCGAGCCGAGCTTCTCGCGGGGCAGCATGTCGCGCATCAGGCCGATGCCGAGCGGGATCGCGCCCATCGCGAAGCCCTGGAGCGTACGGCCGGTGATCATCAGCAGCAGATCGCTGGTGAGCGCGCTGACCAGCGCGCCGAGGACCATCACGGCCAGGCTCAGGATCAGCATGCGCCGCTTGCCGTAGAGGTCGCCGAGGCGGCCCATGATCGGGGTGGCCACCGCGCCCGACAGGAGGGTCGAGGTGAGGACCCAGGTGGCGTTGCTGGGGGCGGTGTCCAGCAGCTGCGGCAGGTCCTTGATCACCGGGACGAGCAGGGTCTGCATCACCGCGACAACGATGCCCGCGAAGGCGAGCACCGGGACCACGGCCCCGCTCGCTCTGCCGGCGGGGCGGTCTGTCGTCGTCTGCGTCATTGAGGAGGGCCTCCAGGCCGGGGAGCGTCGGATTACATGGACTCTGAACCTCGTATGTCCAGGCAACTATTCCGTTGCTTTGGCACCCTAACGAAAACTTGACCTTTCCTTGGTCTTGCCGGGGGATTGCGGAAGTCCCTGGCAGGAGCCCCGCAGCGGACCTAGGTCCCGGGACCGAGGGCCCGGCGGGGCCAAATCCCGATGCAAGGGGCCCAAGGCGGTTGAGAGCATGACACCCATGCTCGAATCCGCCGATGCCGCCACCGCCCGCATATCCCGGCTGTCCCGACTGCGTCCGCGCGGCGTGCCCCCGATGTGGCTCGTCGTGGCGCTCACCTGCGCCGGGCAGTTCCTCGTCGTGCTGGACGTGTCCGTCGTCAACGTGGCGCTGCCGTCGATGCGGACCGGCCTCGGACTGAGCGAGCAGGGCCTGCAATGGGTGGTGAACGCCTACGCCATCGCCTTCGCCGGGTTCATGCTGCTCGGCGGACGCGCCGGAGACCTCTACGGCCGCAAGCGGATGTTCCTCGTCGGGCTCGGCCTGTTCACCCTCGCCTCGGCGGCCGGCGGGCTGGCACAGGACGACTGGCACCTGCTCGTGGCCCGGGCCGTGCAGGGGCTGGGCGCGGCGGTGCTGGCGCCCTCGACCCTGACGATCCTCACGGCCTCGCTGCCCGAAGGCGCCGCCCGGGCCCGGGCCATCGGGACCTGGACGGCGGTCGGGGCCGGCGGCGGCGCGGCGGGCGGCCTGGTCGGCGGGCTGCTGGTGGAGACGCTCTCCTGGCGCTGGGTCCTGCTGATCAACGTGCCCGTCGGAGCCGTGGTGCTGTGTGCCGCCGCCTGGTTCCTCACCGAGGGCCGGGCCGGGGACGGCCGCCGCCTCGACCTGCCCGGCGCGCTGCTCGTCACGGCCGGCCTCGGCACGCTGGCCTACGGCATCTCCCAGACGGAGGCGGCGGGCTGGACGGCCCCGGCCACGCTGCTGCCGCTGCTCGCCGGGGCGGCCCTGCTCGGGGCGTTCCTGGCGGTCGAGGCCCGCACGGCGAGCCCCCTGATGCCGCTCGGCCTGCTGCGCGTGCGCTCGGTCTCCTCGGCGAACGTCTCCATGTTCCTGTGCGGCTCGGCGATGTTCTGCATGTGGTTCTTCATGACCCTCTACGCGCAGAACGTCCTCGGCTACACCCCGATCGAGGCCGGCCTCGCCCTGGTCCCGAGCTCCCTGGCCGTCATCCTCGGCTCCAAGCTCGCGCCCCGCCTGATGCGGCCGGTCGGCCCGCGCAACGTCGCCGCGCTGGGCACCCTGGTCGCCGTGGCCGGCTTCGCCTGGCAGTCCACGATGACCCCCGACGGCTCCTACGCCACCGCCATCCTCTTCCCCGGCGTCCTCATGATGCTCGGCGCGGGCCTGGCGGCGACCCCCCTGGCCTCCCTGGCCACGTCCGGCGCCGCCCCCGAGGAGGCGGGCCTGGTCTCCGGCCTCGTCAACACCTCCCGCACGATGGGCGGTTCCCTGGGCCTGGCGGTCCTGTCCACCCTCGCGGCGTCCGAATCGGCGGGCGCCGGCACCCTGCAGGCCCTGACCGCGGGTTATGCCCTGGCGTTCCGGGTGGGGGCCGGGGTGCTCGCGGCCGGGGCGGTGCTGATGTGGGTGTGGCTGCCGCGGACGGCCCCCCAGGCCCCGTGAGGGACGCGGCCGACCACGGGGCCCTGGTCAGGGGCGGGGCGTCTCCAGGAGCGAGGCCAGGGTCCGCGTGAACGACGTCGCCGAATGGTCGGCGTGGTCGCGGATGCGCGCCGCCACGGCCTCGGCGCCGCCGCCCTCCAGGAGGCGGACGATCCTGTCCTGCTCCTGGTCCTGCCCGTGCCCCTGCCGGGTGGTCAGATAGAAGTCCGTCGCGTCGTACGCCATGTGGAAGACGTGCTTCTTCACATCGCTCAGCGTCAGATAGTCGTCGTGCGTCTTGGGCGTCGGCTCGGGCGCGCCGACACACACCGCCGGGGTGCCCGCGCCCCACGCGTTGACGGCCAGGTGGTACGTGTCGGTGATGACCAGCCGGTAGCGGGGCAGGACGCCGACCAGGTCGCCGACGGTGGGGTTGCCCGGGCGGGCCCGGATGTGGCTCACCTCGGCGGGGACGTCCCGGTCGAACCAGGGCAGCCACTCCAACGGGGCGCCCAGGCGGTCGGCCAGGCCCTGGCAGAAGCCCGGCAGCCAGTCGGGGATCGGCGTACGGGCACCGAGGAAGACCCCGATCGCACCGCCGTCGGGGACCGACCGGGACCAGGGCGTCCTGGGGAGGTGATCCAGGTCGCCGGGGCGGGACAGCAGCGCCGCGTCCGAACCGAAGTGGTCGGTCGTCCGGTCCCGGCGCAGATGCGCGATCTTCGCCGCCGAGAGCGGATCGCGCACCCACATCCGGTGGGTGTGCCGCACCAGCCGGGAGAACAGCGGGCCGTACTCCTTGTCCTCGTAGTCGGACTGCGTGTTGTGCAGGATCGTCCCGCCGTAGCTGAGGGTGCGGGCGAGGACCTCGTCCGGCTGGTCCGCGAACAGCAGGGCCCGGTTCAGCTGGTCCCGGGCCTCGTCCCGGTCCGCGGCGAAGCCGAAGTCGAGCAGCCGGTTCGTCGCGTCCTGCGCCAGGTAGTGCCGGGTGTGCAGGAAGTCGCCCCAGAAGACGACCGCGTCATGGTCCCGGAGCGTGTCGAGGTGCTCGGCCAGCGGGTGGAAGCGGAACGGGAAGCCGGTGCCGCGCGCGCCGTCGCGCAGCGGCACGGTCTCCGGCGTGTGCAGCGTGTACCAGGTGGCGTCGAACGCCGTGTCCATCCGCCGCCGCAGGGACTCGAACGCCAAGTCCACGGTGAGCATGCCCGTGTTGCGGTACCCGATGTTCGGTGCGGTGATGACGGCGACGCGTCCCATGTGCTCCCGTTCCCCCAGCCGTTGCCGGCGCTCTCGACGTGTGGTGGCGCGAACCACCGGCCAACGTACACGTCCGCCTCGCCGCGGGAACGTCCCGCCCCCCGCGGGCGGTGGCTCTCCCGCGCCGGCGGAAGCTCCGGCGTCGTCCGCGGTGGGGCCTGCCGGCCTCCGGCGGCCTGTGCAGCTGACACGGCGTCAGGAGGCTTCACAAGTGCCGAGGCCTCGGCTATACAGAGGGCGCGAGACTGAAACGCGTTCCAGTCCGGGTCCCGGGTGCGTGTTCCGGTCTCGGTGCCAGACGGCCTCGGTGCGGCCGACGGTGCGGACGGCCGTACCGAGGTCCTTCCTCCGGCGATCAGGAGCCTCATGCCCATCGACGCAGCCACGGCGCTCGCGGCCGAACCCCGGACCGGCGAGCTTGCCTGGGACCACAAGGACGTGCAGCTCTACCACCTCGGCATCGGCGCGGGCAGCCCCGCCACCGACCCCGACGAACTGCGCTACACCCTGGAGTCCCGGCTGCACGTCCTGCCGAGCTTCGCCACCGTCGCCGGCGGCGGAAAGCCCGGCGTGACCGGCGGACTGTCCATGCCCGGCATCGAGGTCGACCTGGCCCGCGTCCTGCACGGCGGCCAGAGCCTCGTCCTGCACCGGCCCCTCCCGGCCGCGGGCACCGCCACCGCGGTCAACCGGATCGCCGCGGTCTACGACAAGGGAACCGCGGCCGTCCTCGTGCTGCGCACCGAAGTCACCGACGCGGGCGGCCCGTTGTGGACCAACGACGCGCAGATCTTCATCCGCGGCGAGGGCGGCTGGGGCGGCGACCGCGGCCCCTCGGCCCGCCTGGAACCCCCCACCGGGGAACCCGGCCGGACCGTGGAGCGGCCGACCCGCGAGGACCAGGCCCTGCTCTACCGCCTCTCCGGCGACTACAACCCCCTGCACGCCGACCCGGAGTTCGCCAAACTCGCCGGCTTCGAACGGCCCATCCTGCACGGCCTGTGCACCTACGGCATCACGCTCAAGGCCGTCGTCGACACCCTCCTGGGCGGGGACGTGACCCGGGTGCGCTCGTACACCACCCGGTTCGCCGGGGTCGTGTACCCGGGGGAGACCCTGCGGATCCGCATGTGGCACACGCCCGGGGCCACCCGGGTCGCCGTCGGCGCCGTGGAGCGGGACGACGCGCCCGTCCTCGCCGACACCGTCGTCGAACACACCTGAGTCCA
The DNA here is from genome assembly GCF_056436585.1 of Streptomyces sp. NPDC043685. NCBI lineage: Bacteria > Bacillati > Actinomycetota > Actinomycetes > Kitasatosporales > Streptomycetaceae > Streptomyces > Streptomyces sp. NPDC043685. The sequence continues at coordinate 838,778 of NZ_JBWKCH010000002.1, forward strand.
CACCGCCGTACGAAGGAGCCCGCACCATGCGCGCAGCCGTACTGCACGAGATCGGCCAGGACAAGCTGGAGGTCCTCGACGACGTCGAGGCGGTGGGGTTCGGACCCGGCAAGGTGCGGATCCGGGTGCGCGCCACGGGACTGTGCCACTCGGACCTGTCCGCGATGAGCGGGGTGCTGCCGCAGCCCGCGCCGTTCGTGCCCGGGCACGAGGGAGCGGGGGAGATCATCGAGGTCGGCGAGGGCGTGAGCCGTCTGAAGGCCGGCGACCGGGTCGTGGTGTGCTGGCTGCCCGCGTGCGGGGCCTGCCCCGCCTGCAAGCGCGGCCAGACCGAGCTGTGCCTGGCCGGGTTCATGAACGCCGGCACACCCAACTTCACACGCCCCGGCGGGGACGTCTTCGGCTTCGCCGGCACCGGCACCTTCAGCGAGGAGGTCGTCGTCGACGCCGGCTGCGCGGTGCCGATACCCGACGACGTGCCCTTCGACATCGCCGCCCTCATCGGCTGCGGAGTGACGACCGGCCTCGGTGCCGCGCTCAACACCGCCGACCTGGAAGCCGGTTCGTCGGTGGCGGTCATCGGCTGCGGGGGCGTCGGCATCTCCGTGATCCAGGGCGCCCGGCTCAGGGGCGCCGCCGAGATCGTCGCCGTCGACCCGATCGCCGCGCGCCGCGAGTCCGCGCTCGCCTTCGGCGCCACCCGGGCCGTCTCACCCGACGAACTGCCCGACTGCACACAGCGGATCACCGCCGGCGAGGGCTTCGATCACGTCTTCGAGGTCGTCGGCAAGGCCGCCACGGCACGCACCGCCTACGACACCACCCGGCGCGGCGGCACCCTCGTGGTGGTCGGCGCCGGAGCCATGGACGACTTCCTCCAGCTCAACATGTTCGAGCTGTTCTTCGACGAGAAGCGGATCCTGCCCTCCCTGTACGGCGGCGGAGACGTGCTGCGCTCCTACGAACGCACCATCGCCCTGTGGCGCGCGGGCCGGGTCGACCTCGCGGGCCTGATCACCCACCGGGTCCCGCTCGCCGACGTCAACGAGGCCTTGGATCAGATGCGCACCGGGACCGCCCTGCGCACCTGCGTCGAGATGTGAGGGCCCACGCCATGGCGCTGCCCCTGGAGGGACTGTCCGCGATCGTCACGGGCGCGGGCCGCGGGCTCGGCCGGGCCGAGGCGCTGGAACTCGCCCGGCTCGGCGCCGCCGTCGTCGTCAACGACTACGGACAGCCCGGCCGCGACGGCACGGGCGAGGCCTCGGCCGGGCCCGCCGAGGAGGTCGCCGCCGAGATCCGCGCGGCCGGCGGGACCGCCCTCGCGCACACCGGTGACGTCTCCGACTTCGCGCAGGCGCGCACGCTCGTCCAGTCGGCGGTCGACGCGTTCGGCCGGCTCGACATCCTCGTCAACAACGCCGGCATCCTGCGCGACCGCATGGTGTTCTCGATGTCCGAGGAGGAGTGGGACTCTGTGCTCCGCGTGCACCTCAAGGGCCACTTCAACACCACCCGGTTCGCCGCCGCGCACTGGCGTGAGCGGTCCAAGCGGGCCGGGGAGCCCGTGTTCGGGCGGATCGTGAACACGTCCTCGGAGGCGTTCCTCGCCGGTTCCGCCGGGCAGCCCAACTACGCGGCGGCCAAGGGCGGCATCGTCGGCCTCACCACCTCCACCGCCCTCGCCCTGGGCAGATACGGCGTCACGGCCAACGCCATCTGCCCGCGCGCCCGCACCCGGATGACCGAGGACGTCTTCGCGGGCGTCGAGCGGCCCTCGGGAGGCGGCCTCGACCCGCTCGCCCCCGAGCACGTGGCCCCCCTCGTCGGCTACCTGGCCTCACCCGCCGCCGCCCATGTCACCGGGCAGCTCCTCGTGGTGCACGGCGGGACGGTCGCCGTCGTCGAACGGCCGCGGATCGCCGCCAAGTTCGACAGCAAGCAGGACACCTTCACGTACGACGAGCTGGAGGCCGTCCTCGGGCCGTACTACGCGGACCGGCCGGCCGGGGAGACGTTCGCGGCGGCGGAGGTGCTGGGTCTGAAGCGCGGGTGACAAGACACGGGGCGGCCCTCCCCGCTCGGTGGCAGGACTGAGAACGGCCCTCCCCGCTCGGTGACAAGACACGGGGCGGCCCTCCCCGCTTGTGGCGGGAAGGGCCGCTCGCCGTCTGGTGACTGACGTCCCGTCAGACCGCAGTCACTACCTGCTCGGTCTCCGTCACCGGCTTGCGGTGACGTCCGCGCGGAGCCGTCTCGCCGTCCCGCGTGGAGACCTCACCACGGTGCCGGCCCGGGCCGGTGGAGGACTGCTGGACGTCGGTATGGCGCGGCTGGTTCGTGCTGGCGTCGCTCATCGGATGGAATTCACCCCGTAACATGATCTTTTTTACAGCCGGGTGAGTCTAACCGGCTCCCCCGACCCCGGATCCAGGCGGCCACGCCAACCGGCACTAGTTCGTTACAAGGCGTCCCAACGGCGCTTCCCGCAAGGGCACAGGGCGGGGAGCCGAGGGTGTCGCGGGCTGTCCGGGGTGGTCCGCGACCGGGGCCGGAGGCTCCTGTTCCGGCTCGGGGGCGGGGGTCGCCCCGGGCTCGCGCTCCGCCGCCGGGGGCGGGCTCAGCCGGGCCACCCCGCAGGGCACGGCCTGTGTCGCGTACGGCAGCCGCAGCACCCCCTCCGGCGTCCACAGGCCGGCGCCCGCCAGCCACCCCTCGGGCGCCCGCAGATGGTGCATCCGCCGCTCGGCCGGCCGCCACACGCCGACCCAGCTGCCCGTCGGCCCGTCCACCCGCAGCGCCACCGCGCAGCTCTCCGGCGTCAGCACCTGCCCCGGCTGGATCGCGAACGGCGTGACGGAGCAGTCCCGCAGCCGCAGGCACTCCGGGAAGCGCACCGGCAGTGTGCTGCCCAGCACGCCCCAGCCCAGCCTCGCCCGCCCCGGCGAGGGCGCGTCCGAGCGGACGATCAGCAGTCCGCTGTCGAGGTCGGCCAGCAGCAGCCGGTCGTCGCTCTCGGCGGCGATCTGGAGCAGCGGCGACACCTCGCCGCCGCCGTCCAGGTCCACCACGACGGTCTTGGTGCGGCCCTCCGTCTCCCGGTCGAGTGCCAGCAGCCGGCCCGCCCGGTCCAGCCAGACCCCGCCCGAGCAGCGGCCGGGCAGTTGGGCCAGCCGCTCGGGCCCGAAGGCGCCGCCCGCCACCAGCCACACCGACGTCGACCGCGGCCCCACCGCGAGGGCGTAGGCCCGTACGCCGCCCGGGGCGGGGGGCAGCAGGCGCAGCCGGGCGTTCCGGTCCGGGCACTCGACGGCGCCCAGCGGCAGCTCACCCGTGCCCGGCCCGGTCGGGTACAGCAGCGCGAAGGCGTGCCGCCCGGCCACCACCCGGTGGATGAGGACCCGCCCGTCGCCCATCGGCTGCACCTCGGTGCCGGGCTCCTCGGGCTGGTTGCGGGGCAGGGGCACCGCGTACGGCTCGGGGCCGTCCAGGGTCCAGCGCTCCGGGAACCAGGAGCCGCCGGCCGACGCCAGACGCGCGCCGTAGGCACCGTCCGCGCTGAGCGTGCAGCCTGCCGGCGCGCTCCCGTCCTCGTGCCCCGCGGACTCCTGTCCCGCGGAGTCCTCGTGTCCCCCAGGGCCCTCGCGTCCCGCCGAAGGTTCGATCGCACAGGCCGTCATCGTTCGGTCACCTCCAGTGACGAACGTAGGTATCGCACGCACGGGCGTGGAATTCCTCGGGCGCAGGCTTCACACATAAGGGTGTTCCAGGAACGATTCGCCTGAGGAAAAGGGGGCGAATGTGCTGAGCGGGGCGACGGGTGCCGGGAGCGGACGGCGGCGGTGCAACGCCACAGATCAGGCGGGTAGCCTTGCTCCCGTGCCCCGTCTGTCTGAAGTCATCGCCGCGCTGGAGACCCTGTGGCCCGCCGAGCGGGCCGAGTCCTGGGACGCGGTCGGCACCGTCGTGGGCGACCCGGACCAGGAGGTCACCCGGGTCCTGTTCGCCGTCGACCCGGTCCAGGAGATCGTCGACGAGGCGGTGAAACTGGGCGCCGACCTGCTCGTCACCCACCACCCGCTCTACCTGCGCGGCACGACGACGGTCGCGGCGACGCACTTCAAGGGCCGGGTCGTCCACACCCTCATCAAGAACGACATCGCGCTGCACGTCGCCCACACCAACGCCGACACCGCCGACCCGGGTGTCTCCGACGCCCTCGCGGGCGCACTGGACCTGCGGGTCACCGGGCCCCTCGTGCCGGACCCGGCCGACCCCGAGGGCCGCCGCGGCCTCGGCCGCGTGTGCGCCCTGGACCACCCGCTGACCGTCCGCGAGCTCGCCGCCCGCGCCGCCGAGCGGCTGCCCGCCACCGCGCAGGGCATCCGCGTCGCAGGCGACCCCGAGGCGCTCGTGCGCACCGTCGCCGTCAGCGGCGGGTCGGGCGACAGCCTCTTCGACCACGTCCGCGCCGCCGGGGTCGACGCCTTCCTCACCGCGGACCTGCGTCACCACCCGGTGTCCGAGGCCCGCGCCCACAGCCCCCTCGCGCTGCTCGACGCGGCGCACTGGGCCACCGAGTGGCCCTGGTGCGAACTGGCCGCGAGCCAGCTCGACGAGATCTCCGACCGGCACGGATGGGACCTGCGCGTCCACGTCTCGAAGACGGTCACCGACCCCTGGACCGCGCACGCGGCCTCTGCCACCTCTGATCCCCTTGGAGCCCCGAACTGAACGCCGCGCCCGCCGACCAGATCCGACTCCTCGACCTCCAGGACCTCGACGTCCGCCTCCAGCAGCTGGCGCACAAGCGCAGGTCGCTGCCGGAGCACGCCGAGATCGAGTCGCTGAGCAAGGACCACACCCAGCTGCGCGACCTGCTCGTGGCCGCGCAGACCGAGGAGAGCGACACCGCCCGCGAGCAGACCAAGGCCGAGCAGGACGTGGACCAGGTGCGCCAGCGCGCCACCCGCGACCAGCAGCGCCTGGACTCGGGTGCCGTCACCTCGCCCAAGGACCTGGAGAACCTCCAGCGCGAGATCGCCTCCCTCGCCAAGCGGCAGGGCGACCTGGAGGACGTGGTGCTGGAGGTCATGGAGCGCCGGGAGTCCGCGCAGGAGCGGGTCGCCGAGCTGACCGAGCGCGTGGCCAGCGTCCAGTCGAAGATCGACGACGCGACCTCGCGCCGTGACACGGCCTTCGAGCAGATCGACGGCGAGGTCGCCACGGTCACCAAGGAGCGCGAGGTCGTCGCCGGTTCGATCCCCGCCGACCTGCTGAAGCTCTACGACAAGCTGCGCGAGCAGCAGGGCGGTGTCGGCGCGGCGAAGCTGTACGCGCGCAGCTGCCAGGGCTGCCGGCAGGAGCTCGCCATCACCGAGCTGGCCGAGATCCGCAAGGCGGCGCCCGACACCGTGATCCGCTGCGAGAACTGCCGCCGCATCCTGGTGCGCACGTCCGAGTCCGGCCTCTAGGTCCCGGGAGGCCCTTGCCGTGCGGGAGTTCATCGTCGAGGCCGACGGCGGGTCACGGGGCAACCCGGGGCCCGCGGGGTACGGGGCCGTGGTCAGTGACGCGGCGACGGGGGAGACCCTGCGGGAGACCGCCGCGTACCTCGGCGTCGCCACGAACAACGTCGCCGAGTACAGCGGTCTCCTCGCCGGCCTGCGCGCCGCCCGTGAACTGGACCCGGCCGCGACGGTCCACGTCCGGATGGACTCCAAGCTCGTCATCGAGCAGATGTCGGGCCGCTGGAAGATCAAGCACCCCGACATGAAGCCCCTGGCGGCACAGGCGGCCCGGGTCTTCCCACCCGGGCGGGTCACGTACGAGTGGATGCCGAGGGAGCAGAACAAGCACGCGGACCGGCTGGCCAACGAGGCGATGGACGCGGGGGCCAGGGGCGAGCAGTGGTCGGAGGCGACGTCGACGGCGGAGCTGGACAGGGCGGTCGAGGACGCAGCCGGGGTCTCTGAAGGCTCTGGAGCCGCCGCCGAGCTCTCGGAGGTTCCCGGAACCGCCGACGACGCCGCCCGGGCCGACACCCGCGCCGCCCAAGCCGTGGCCGCCCCCGGCTGGGCGCCCGCCGACATGGGTGCCCCCGCCACCTTCGTGCTGCTGCGGCACGGTGAGACGCCGTTGACGCCGCAGAAGCGGTTCTCCGGGAGCGGTGGGAGCGACCCGTCCCTCTCCGACACGGGGCGCGAGCAGGCCGAGCGAGCCGCCGCGATGCTGGCCCGGCGGGGCACGATCCAGGCCGTCGTGTCGTCGCCGCTCGCCCGGACGCGGGAGACCGCCGGGATTGTCGCCGCCCGGCTCGGACTCGACGTGAGCATCGACGACGGGCTGCGCGAGACCGACTTCGGCGCCTGGGAGGGACTCACCTTCGCCGAGGTGCGCGAGCGCCACCCCGAGGACCTCGACGCCTGGCTGGCCTCTCCGGACGCCCGGCCCACCGGCGGCGGCGAGAGCTTCGCGGCGACGGCCGTCCGGCTCGCCGCCACCCGCGACAAGCTGGTCGCGGCCCACGCGGGCCGCACGGTCCTGCTCGTCACGCACGTGACCCCGATCAAGACACTCGTACGGCTCGCCCTGGGCGCCCCGCCGGAGTCCCTGTTCCGCATGGAGCTGTCGGCCGCGTCCCTGTCGGTGGTCGCCTACTACGCGGACGGCAACGCCAGCGTCCGTCTCCTCAACGACACGTCCCACCTGCGCTGAGCGCCGCCGCCTCCCGGGCCAGCGCCTCGACGCGGCCCCAGTCGCGGGCGGCGACGGCGTCCCGCGGCAGCATCCAGCTCCCGCCCACACAGCCGACGTTGGGCAGGGCCAGATAGTCCGGGGCGGTGGCCGGGCCGATCCCACCCGTGGGGCAGAAACGGGCCTGGGGGAGCGGTCCCGAAAGCGAGCTCAGATACGCCGTACCGCCCGCGGCCTGCGCCGGGAAGAACTTCATCTCCCGCACCCCGCGCTCCAGCAGCGTCACGACCTCCGAAGCGGTCGACACTCCCGGCAGGAACGGCACCCCGGACGCCCGCATCGCCTCCAGCAGCCCGTCCGTCCAGCCGGGACTGACCAGGAAGCGGGAGCCCGCGGCCACAGCCTGCGTGACCTGCTCGGACCGGACCACCGTCCCGGCCCCGACCACCGCCCCGGGCACCTCCCGGGCGATCTCCCGGATCGCCCCAAGGGCCGCGGGCGTCCGCAAGGTCACCTCGATCGCGGGCAGCCCGCCCGCCACCAGCGCCCGCGCGAGCGGCACGGCGTCACCGGCCTCCTCGATGACGACGACGGGCACGACGGGCGCGAGGTCCAGCACGGAGGCGGGCAGGGGGGAGGAGACCATGGCGTCATCCTGCCGTCGGCGCGCAGGGTGCGCAAAGGTCATTGCGCACAGCGCAACGCGCCCTCGCGGACTAGTGCACCTCGTCCACCAGCACGTCCAGCGACCACGCCTGCCCCGACTTCGCCGGAGCCTGCGCCTCCACGACGTAGCCGAGATCCCGGAGCGCCTCCACCAGCTCGGCCGGCCCCTTCGGGTCGGCCCCGGAGGTCAGCAGGCTCCGTACGATCCGCCCCTTCGTGGCCTTGTTGAAGTGGCTGACGACCTTCCGCGTCGGCGCGTGCAGCACCCGCACGGCCGCCGTCCGTCCCGCGACCTCGCCCTTCGGCTTCCAGGCGGCGGCGTAGGCGGCGGACCGCAGATCCAGCACCAACCCGTCCCCGGCCACCTCGGGCAGCACCGACGCCATCGGCGTACGCCAGTGCGCGCCCAGCGCCCCGAGCCCCGGCAGCTTGACCCCCATCGAACACCGGTAGGACGGAATCCGGTCCGTCACCCGCACCGCGCCCCACAGCCCGGAGAACACCAGCAGCGACCGCCCGGCACGCCGCTTGGCGGCCGTGTCGAGGGACGAGAGGGCGAGGGCGTCGTAGAGCACGCCGGTGTAGATCTCCCCGGCCGGTCGCGCCCCCGCCGTCCGCAGCTCCGCGTTCTTCGCGACCTCCCCCCGCAGCCCCTCGCTCAGCCCCAGCACCTCACGGGCCTTGTCCTCGTCGCCCGAGCACAGCTCGACCAGCTCGGCGAGCACGGCCTCCCGGGCCTCGGCGAGACCCGGCAGGGACAGTGACTCCGGCTTCAGCGGCGCACCACGACCGGACGAGGCCTTTCCTTCGGACGGCGGCAGCAGGACAAGCACGCGTACTCCTTCGATCGAACTCCGCCGACAGCGTACGGGGGCGTCCGGGGAGCTCAGCCGCGCGCCCGGCCCAGCGCGCGGACCAGGCTGTCGGGGTCGTCGGCGTGGAAGCGCACGAGCCGTACCGCGCGGCGCCGCCCGAGGAAGGTGACGTGCGTGACCGGTTCGGTCAGTTCGAGCGTGACGGTGGTCTGCGAGCCGACCTCCACGTCCAGCTCGCCCTCGGCCCGCGCGTGCGTCATCCGCAGCTCACGCCGCACCGAGGCGATCCGCTCCAGCGGCACGCACAGGTCGACATGGACGTACCGCCGTATCCGCAGCGAACCGCGTTCCACGTCCAGCACATGCGGGCGTACGACGGACGAGGCGTGCAGCGCGACGACGAAGACGATCGTGTACACGTCCAGGAAGAGGAACGTCGCGTGCACGACGGGCCAGTGACGCAACAGCACGGACAGCGCGACCGTCTCGACCAGGCACACGAACGCGAACCCGGCCATCATCGCCCCCTGCCCGCGCGCGTACCCGAAAGCGAGCCCACGGCCCGCCCCGTGCGTACGCCGCGCCACCCACAGGACGAGACTCGCGAACAACCGCATCTCGTGCCCCACCAGCAGCCGCCCCACCCTCATCGCCGCTCCTCGACGAGGATCCGCAGCGCGCGGCGGACCGCCTCGGCCTGTGCCGGGGCGAGATCGTCGAAGAACGCGCGCAGGAACCCGTCGTCCCGGTCGAGCTCCCCGGCCTGCGGCAACAGCCCCGGCGGGACGCAGCCGGCGAGCGCCCGGGCCGCCTCGGCGACGCGCGGATCGTCCGGCCCGGCGTCGACGAGCGCGTCCAGCAGCGCGTACGCCTCACCGGCCCGGGCCACGGCCTCAGGATTCCCCAGCACCTCACCCACCGACGACACCAGCCGCTCCCGGTCCCCGGCCGGCATGGCCGTCTCCAGGAAGGCGAAGACCTCGCGGTCCTTGGCGGCCATCGGCGAATCCGACAACTGCGCGGACCCGGCGAATAGCGCGGCCAGCTCGGGCGACACCGGCCCCTCGGCGGGCACGCCGCCCTCCGCGTCCAGCAGCGTCCGCAGCCGCGCCCGCCGCTCCCGCAACGCCTCCTCCTGCCGCGCCAGATCCTCGTCCAGCTCGGTGGGCACCTCGACCAGGTCCTTCCCGGCGTCGTCCGCGAGCACGTCCCGGACCTCCGCGAGCCCCAGCCCCAGCTCGGTCAGCCGCCGGATCCGCGCCAGCACGACGGCGTGCCGCAGCGCGTACTCCCGATACCCGTTGGCCCGCCGCTCCGGCTCGGGCAGCAGCCCCAGATGGTGGTAGTGCCGCACGGCCCGCGTGGTGACGCCGACGGCCGCGGCGAGTTCTCCGATCCGCATGCCACCAGTGAAGACGTTGACGCTGCGGCAGGGTCAAGCGAGCCGTCCGGCCTTCTGACGAGGACGGTGATCGTGTGCCACGATCGAGGGAAGGGATCCCCATCTCACGGACAGGTGATCAGCCGATGTCCCAGTCTGGCGGGCGACAGAAGGAGGGGCGTGACATGACTGCCATGGCCCACGAGCCGCTCTCGCAGGAAGACGTCCTGCTGGAGGGCTTTCTCGCCCTGGACACCCCGGAGGGTTTCCGGGCCGAGCTGATCGAGGGGGAGATCGTTGTGACGCCGCCGCCGGACGGGGATCACGAGAAGTACATCAGCAGGATCGTGAGGCAAGTGATCAGGCGCTCACGGACCGACATGGACTTCTCGGGAAACAAGGGGCTGAAGATGAGGAGCGGGGGCTCCTGCCCCAAGAACCACTTGGTTCCGGACGTCACCTTCGGCCCCGTCGAGCGGGACTTGTTCGGCGGGGTCGGCTCCTGGATGCCCTGCGACGGCGTCGCCTTGGTGATGGAGGTGACCTCCACCAAGCCGCAGGCCGACCGCGAGGCCAAACGCCGCTGCTACGCCCGCGCGGGCATCCCGCTCTACCTGCTCGTCGACCGGGACACCGCTCAGGTCACGGTGTTCAGCGAGCCCAAGGACGACGACTACCGCGAGCACTGCGCCCGCCCCTTCGGCAAGACCATCGCGCTTCCGGACCCCTTCGCCTTCGAGCTGGACACGGCCGACCTCCTCTGATCCCCTGTGGGTGGGGGTATGACATGGGGAGACGAGAACAGACCAGCTGGACCAGAGCCCGCCTGGGACGCGCCGGCCCGCCGCTCGACCTCCTCACCGCCCACTTCGATCAGCACGTCTACGCGCCCCACGCACACGACGAGTTCACCATCGGCGTCACCGTCGGAGGGTCGGAGGTCATCGCCTACCGGGGCGGGCACATCCACTCCCACCCCGGCTCGATCGTCGTCCTGGAACCCGGCGAGATGCACACCGGCGGCCCGGCCGCCTGCGACGGCTACGCCTACCAGGCCTTCTACGCCGAACCGTCCCTCCTCACCGACGGCACCCTCGGCGGCGGCCTCCCGCACTTCACAGACCCCGTCCTGCACGACCCGGAACTGGCGGCGGCCCTGCGCGCCGCCCACACCGACATCAGCGCCTGCCCCGACCCGCTGGAAGCCGAGTCCCGGCTGCCGTGGCTGCTCACGGCCCTGGCCCGCCGCCACTCCACGGCCCGCGCGACCTGCGACATCGTGCCCGGGGCCGCCGGCATCGCCAGGACCGTACGCGACCGCCTGGCGGACGAGCTGCTGGACCCCCCGTCCCTGGCCGCCCTGGCCACCGACCTCGGCCTGTCCCGCTACCAACTGCTGCGCGCCTTCCGCACGACCATGGGCGTACCGCCGTACGCCTGGCTCGCCCAGCACCGGGTGGCCCGGGCCCGGGGCCTGCTGGAAGCCGGGCTGCGCCCCGCCGAGGTCGCGGCCCTCGTCGGCTTCGCCGACCAGGCGCACCTGACGCGCTGGTTCCGCCGCGTACTGGGGGTGACCCCGGCGGCGTACCGCAACAGCGTTCAAGACGCGGCGCGGTGAGAGGGCCGAGACTCCTCGCATGACTGCACGCGGCTGGTTCCTGTTCTCCCTGATGGGAGTGGTCTGGGGTGTCCCCTACCTGATGATCAAGGTGGCGGTGGACGACCTGTCCCCCTCCATGGTGGTGTTCGCGCGCTGCGCCCTCGGTGCCGCGCTCCTGCTCCCGTTCGCACTCCGCCAGGGCGGTCTCGGCCGTACCGTCCGGACGCACTGGAAGCCGATGCTGGCCTTCGCCGTCATCGAGATCATCGGCCCCTGGTGGACCCTGACCGACGCCGAGCGCCACCTGTCCAGCTCCACCGCCGGTCTCCTCATCGCGGGCGTCCCGATCGTCGCCGTCCTGCTGGCCCGCTTCTTCGGTGCGCAGGAGCGGGTGGGTGCCCGCCGGGCCACCGGACTCGCCCTCGGCCTCGCGGGCGTCACCGTCCTGACCCTGCCGCACCTCACCGGCGGCGACGCCCTGTCGATGGCCGAGGTGCTGGTGACGGTCGTCGGCTATGCCACGGCCCCGCTTATAGCGGCCCGGTACCTCAAGGACGTCCCGACCCTCCAGTTGATCACCCCCTGCCTCACGCTGGCAGCCGTCGTCTACGCCCCCGCCGCCTACCTGACCAGGCCCGCCACCGTGCCGTCGGGCGAGGTCCTGGCCGCCCTCGCCGGCCTGGGCGTCGTCTGCACCGCGATCGCGTTCGTGGCCTTCCTGGAGCTGATCAAGGAGGTCGGCCCGACCCGGGCCGGCGTGATCACGTACGTCAACCCGGCGGTGGCGGTCGCCGCGGGCGCCCTCTTCCTGGGCGAGCGGCTGACCCTCGGCATCGGTGTCGCCTTCACCCTGATCCTGGCGGGCTCGGTCCTGGCGACGGCCGCGGGACCCAAGCGTGACGTCCCCCGGGTACCATGGTCCACACGGCAGACGAGCCGGGCGGACGGCCGCGTGGAGTCCCCCTGACGGGGAGCTTCCCGAGGAACGTCCGGGCTCCACAGGGCAGGGTGGTGGCTAACGGCCACCCGGGGTGACCCGCGGGACAGTGCCACAGAAAGCAGACCGCCGGGGACCTCGGTCCTCGGTAAGGGTGAAACGGTGGTGTAAGAGACCACCAGTGCCCAGGGTGACCTGGGCAGCTAGGTAAACCCCACCCGGAGCAAGGTCAAGAGGAGACACCTCGGTGTCTCTGCGCGGACGATCGAGGGCTGCCCGCCCGAGTCCGCGGGTAGACCGCACGAGGCCGGTGGCAACACCGGTCCTAGATGGATGGCCGTCGCCCCGACGACCGCGAGGTCCCGGGGAACAGAACCCGGCGTACAGCTCGGCTCGTCTGCCGCCCACTGCACCTGGTGCCGGTGGCCTGATGCCCGCGCAGCGTGCCTGACCCGCCGGCGGGTGGTGCTCACTCCCCATGAGTGGGGGAGACCGGGCACGGCGTCCGCTGCCGTCACAGCGGTCACCGCCAGGTACCCTCGAAGAGATCGTCAACGCGGCCCGACGGGCTTCCGCTCCACTCCGGTGGAGTCTCGAAGGACATGCCCCCACCCGCACGAGTCTCTTCGTGCTGCCTGGGGGAAGTTCTTGCTGTTCCGCGCGTCCGCGAAATCGGTCGCCGTCATGGCACTCGACGGTTCGCTGTTCCTGCACCTCACCGACAAGTTCGTTCACATGCACGGCTATCGGCCCGGAGCCTCGGAGGCGCGGTCCTGGGAGCGCAGCATCCCGCTTCTGACGGCCGCGCTGAACGACGCCGGCCTGGGCGACGTCGAGGTCATGCTGGAGTACGCGCTACCGCTGAACAGCAAGCGTGCCGACGTGGTCCTCGCCGGCCTGCACCCGATCACGCGGGAGCCGTCCTACGTGGTGGTGGAGCTGAAGCAGTGGAGCCAGGCGGCTCCGCACGAGGACGACCCCACCCTGTGCCATGTCGACGCCTACGCGCATCCCGTGCTCAATCCGATCGAGCAGGTGCGGCGGTACTGCGACTACCTGGTCAACTTCAACGGCGCGGTGGCCGAGCACGGCGAGCGGATCCACGGAGTGGCATTCCTGCACAACGCCACCGAGTTCGGGGTGGCGGGGCTGCGGGAGATCGAGCGTGACGGGCAGGGGCGGCTCTTCACGGGGGAGCGCCGCGGGGCGTTCCTGGAGTACCTCCGGTCGAAGTTGAGCGACAAGCATTCCGGTGCCGGTCCGGCGGACGAGTTGCTCGCAGGTGCCACCGTGCCCTCGAAGCAGCTGATGTCCGTGGCTGCTCAGGAAGTGCGGGAGCGGCAGCAGTTCGTCCTCCTCGACGAGCAGCAGGTCGCCTACCGCACGGTGCTCAACGCGGTGGAGCGAGCGAAGCGCGCCGACCACAAGGAGGTCGTCATCGTCACCGGCGGCCCCGGCACCGGGAAGAGCGTGATCGCGCTCCAACTGCTCGGCGAGCTCTACCGGAGAGGCGTGGCCGCGGTCCACGCGACCGGCTCGCAGTCGTTCACCAAGACGATGCGCAAGGTTGCCGGTTCCCGGAAACGGGAGGTCCAGGATCTCTTCAAGTACTTCAACAGCTTCATGACCGCCGAGAAGAACAGCTTGGGTGCCCTGATCTGTGACGAGGCGCACCGCATCCGGGAGACGTCCGCCAACCGCTACACCCGCGCGGCACTGCGGACCGGCAGGGCACAGATCGACGAACTCATCGACGTCGCCCATGTACCGGTCTTCTTCCTCGACGAGCACCAAGTGGTGCGTCCCGGTGAGATGGGCACCGTGGACGAGATCCGTGAGGCCGCGGCCAGACGGGGCATCGACTGCCATGTCGTCCCCCTGGACAGCCAGTTCCGCTGCGGAGGCAGTGACGCCTACCTGCGCTGGGTGGTCCGGCTCCTTGGTCTCGAGCCCGGGGGGCCGGTCATGTGGGAGCCCGACGACCGCATGCAGTTGCTGGTAGCGGACAGTCCTGAGGAACTGGAGGCGTTCCTCCACGCCCGCCGCGCCGAGAAGTACGGTGCCCGGATGTCCGCCGGCTACTGCTGGCGGTGGTCCCCCGAGCCCAAGCCCGGTGATCCACTGCCTCCCGACGTCGTCATCGGGAGTTGGGCCAGGCCTTGGAACCTGCGCGGGGACCGATCGGTCTCCGGCGCACCCCCGTCCGCGCTGTGGGCCACCGACCCCGCGGGCTTCGGGCAGATCGGCTGCGTCTACACCGCGCAGGGGTTCGAGTACGACTGGTCCGGCGTCATCATCGGCCCGGACCTGGTCTGGCGGACTGATCGCTGGGTGACCGACCGCACCGCGTCCAAGGACCCGGTGTTCAAGAAGTCCACATCGGACACCGATGTGGACCGTCTCATCCGGAACACCTACAAGGTGCTGCTGACGCGGGGGATGGTCGGCACGATCGTGTACTCGACCGATCCGGAGACGCGAGAAAAGCTGCGGGAACTGGTGTCCGGCCGGCCGGAGCCACGGCCTGCCGTGACCGAGGAGCCCTCCCTGCGGCGGTGAGCGCGTGAGATCCGGCCATGATGCCCGTGCTTCCGGCCGACCGCTGTGGCACATGCGTCGGGACGGGACGTCACCTCCCTAAGATCACAGGCGTCATTGCGGCCCGACGGGCTTCCCACGTGGACACGCCCCCACCCGCACGAGTCACTCGTGCCCTGGGGGATCCACCTCGTGTCCATGCTCCTGCTGAAACTGGCAGCGCGGGATCTGCTGAACCTGAACTCGAGACGCCGTATGGTCCCCCACCTCGCCGCCAGATGGAAGCACTTCCTCAGCACCGAGGCCTCGTTGACGGAACGTTCCGCCTGGGCAGAGAGCCTGGTGCATCTCGCCGAGGACCTGGTCGCCGCCGACCGTGGAAACGTCGAGATGGTCGTCGAGTGCGCGGCCACGCTCGACGAGACGGACCGCTCCGGGGACCCGCGCCTCATCGACGTCGTCCTCGTGGGCCACCACCCCGAAGAGAACGGGCTGTCCGTCCAACTCGTCGAGCTCAAGCGCTGGTCGACGGTGACCCGGGTGGAGCGAGCCACCGCGGAGCTGGTGCATGTCCCCGGTATGGGGAAGAAGAAGCACCCGGCGTTGCAACTACGCGAGTACTACGAGGCGTTCACGAGTGACCGAGGACCGCTGCACGGACTGGACTACGAGTGCGGCGGCTTCGCCTATCTGCACAATGCCACGGACGCGTCGGCGCTCCCCCTGGTCGGCGTGGACGCGCCGACCGGTTCCTATGCCCGTGTCTACACGAAGGACCGCCGCGCCCAACTGCTGTCGGACCTGCGGAGCAGCTTCACCCCCGACGGTGCTGACTCGGCGGCCGAAATCCTCCTACGAAGCATGGGCCTGCGCAACACCCCGTTGCTCGACGCCATGATCCGCTCCAGCGGCGAGGACACGGTCTTCACTCTGCGCGGCCGCCAGAAGAAGGTCGCGGACCAGATACTCGACACCGCCGCCAAGGTGCTTCCCGACCCCCAGCGACCCGCGATCATCCCCGACGAGCGCCGGGTGGTGTTCCTGGTCACGGGCGGTGCCGGCACGGGCAAGAGCGCCATCGGCCTCCAGCTCAAAGCCGAGCTGGAGGCCGATGGACGCACGGTCAAGTACGCGAGCGGCAGCCGGGCGTTCAACGGTGCTCTTCAGGAGCATGTCGGTTACGGCGACCGGGAGTTCAAGGAGACGTTCACCTACTTCAGCAACTTCGTCACCCCGCCCGACCCGCCGCTGGACGTACTGATCTGCGACGAGGCTCACCGCCTGCGTGACCGCTCCACCAACCGCTTCTGGAAACCCGAGGACTGGGGCACCAAGCCTCAGGTGGACGAATTGCTCGACGCCTCCCGGCTGACGGTGTTCTTCCTCGACGAGGGGCAGTCCGTGCGCCCGCAGGAGGTCGGCACCGCCGCTCTCGTTGAGGACGCGGCACGGCGCTACGACGCCCAACTGGTCCGGTGCAGCCTGCGGGAACAGTTCCGGTGCGGTGGCAGCGACGCCTACATCCGCTGGGTGCGCGGCGCGCTGGGGGTGTCCGACGCGCAACCGGAGCCGTGGACCCCGGACGGCCTGATGCACGTCGAGGTCGTGGACAGCCCGGAGGAACTCGAGCGGATCATCCGTTCCGAGGCGGGGGCGGGAGCATCCGCGCGCATGGTCGCCGGATACTGCTGGCCCTGGACGAAGCCCCTGGGCAAGGAGAAGCGACTTGAGCCCGACGTCCGGATCGGTGACTGGCACCGGCCGTGGAACGCGGACAGCGACTCCTTCTGCGAGAACAAGACCGTCCCGCCGTCCAAGATCTGGTCCGTGCACGAGAACGGCCTCGGCCAGATCGGCTGTGTGTACACCGCGCAGGGCCTGGAGTGGGACTGGTGCGGCGTGATCATGGGTGAGGACATGGTGCGCCGGGGCGATCGCTGGGTGTTCCGTCGGGGCAAGGAGAGGGTCGACAAGGAGGCGGGCGTCAAGCGGGTGGCCGTCCCCGGGTCCTTCGATCCCAAGGTGAAGCCGAAGAGCGTGGACGACGACGAGTTCGCCCGCCTCGTCCGGCACGCGTACCACGTGCTGATGACCCGGGCGAGCCGGGCGACCGTGCTCTACTCCACGGACGAGGAGACCAGGGAGTATCTGAAGGGGCTCGTCGGCGACGTCCAGATCCACGGTCTGCGCCCCACCTGGGAGAACCTGCCGGAGCAGGCGCGACAGCCGCATCTGCCCCGTCCCGCCCGAGGGCGGCGCCGCCGCAGGAAGCGACAGAAGAAGGACACTCCGCCCGGAGAGATGTTCCTCTTCTGAGGCGGTGGGCCGGTAGGTGGGGTGGCGGGCTCCCGGGCCCGCCACCTGCCGGTCAGAAGACCAGACGCGCTACCACGGCAAGGGCCGTCACCAGCAGATTGGTGATGACTCCCACCGTGACGTCGACCAGAATCTGACGAATCCGGTCACGACGTGCAAGCTTGTACTCCACGGGGTTCATCGGTCTCCACTCCTGAGCGTGAGCTGGGAATGGCAGGGATCGCCCTACCGGGCATCCGCAGTCACACCGCGTGTGGAACGCGGCGGAGACCACTCGTCGCTCATCGCCGAGGACCGGCACCAGGAACACCGTCGGCGTACGCTCCGGGAAGGTGCGTAGCGGGCATCCACGTTAATGCATGGGGCAGTTGGCGCAGATCGTTTTTGGACGCCGTGGTGTCCCCGCGCACGCGTCAGGCTCGCTCATGCCCGGGGGGGGGGAAGGCGTCGATCGCGATGGCCTCGGCTGCGTGGAGTGTGCGCACTTTCACGCTCCCGGCTGGACAGGACAGTCACTTCGCTGACGCCACCGACCTCTCCCGCACCCGCTCCAGATGCCCCTCGAACACCCCCCGAGCCTCCGGCGTAAGCGTCCGCAACGCCACCAACGCCGTGATGACGACATCGCACAACTCCGCTTCCACGTCCTCCCACGTATGCGTGACGCCCTTGCGCGGGTTCTGCCCCGTCGCTCCGATCACCGCCTCGGAGACCTCGCCGACCTCCTCCGAGAGTTTCAGGATGCGCAGGAGCAAGCCCTCGCGGCCCTCGACGGGGCGGTTGGTGTCGAGCCATTGCGTCAACGCGTCGACGGTGGCCCACAGGTCGGGTCCGGGATCGGGTGCGGGTGGTGTCCGGTCGCTCATGGACGCAGCCTGGCACGAGGGTCTGACAGTGAGACGACCCCGACCGGCTCCGGCTCGAAGCATCCTCCGCATCACCGATCAGATCATCATGGGCCGGTGCGCGGGTCGGGCCACGGATGCCCGTCCGGAGACCTGCCGGACGGGCGGCCGGCCCGGACGAAGTCGCGGTACTCGTCCTGCACGACACCCTGGTTGGTCCATCGCCCGCGCACAGCCCCCGTGCGCTCCTCGGCAAGAATCAGCGCGTCCTGCGGGGCCTCAGCCGTGCCCAGGAGTCGGCCGAAGGCCTCTTCCTCGGCGTCCTGATCGAACGGCGGGAACTCGCCCAGGTCCAGGAAGTTCTCGTGCCCGACATCCTCGACGGCATGGACGTAGACCTCGTACGAGGTTCTCGCCGCCCGGACCTCGGCATACCTCACCCCGGGGCGCTCGGGCGAGCCGACCGGCCCGAGGAACTGCTCAACCGAACGGCCCCGCCTCAAGGCCCCGATGATGAAGGGTTCCACCAAGTAGCGCACCCAGGCACGCTACGACCCGACCACGACAGCGGACCAGCCTGGCGATCTACAAGAGCTCCAGCGCCCCGAGCCCGCCCGCCCCCTACTCGATGTACTCCTCCTCGAACAACGCCTCCTGCTCCCCCTCCCGCGCCTTCCGCAGCCGCCGTGCCCGCGCCCCCACCACCGCCGCCGTGCCCGCCGCCGTCGCCGCGAAGGCCGCCGGGATCATCCAGCCGCGGTTGACCGCGTGGCCGAGCAGGTGGTCGAGGGAGAGGCGGCCCGGGCCGGTGATGGCCAGGCCCGCGGCCGTCAGGCCCAGCGTCGCCGCGTACTCGTAGCCGCCGCCCTGGTTGAAGAAGCCGTTCGGGGCGTGCACCGCCGCCGCTCCGGCCATCGCGCCGGCCGCCGCCGCGCCCGCCGCCGGGGTGGCCAGGCCCAGGGCCAGCAGCGTGCCGCCGCCCGTCTCCGCGAGGCCCGCCGCCGTCGCGCTGGCCTTGCCGGGCGCGTAGCCGACGGACTCCATGAACTGGCCGGTGCCCTCGATGCCGTGTCCGCCGAACCAGCCGAACAGCTTCTGCGCGCCGTGGGCCGCCAGCACACCGCCGGCTCCCAGCCGGAGCAGCAGAAGGCCCAGATCACGTCGGTCGTCACGCCTCACGTCGTCTCCCGGAGCAGGCAGCAGGAACAGAGGAACGCACCTCTTCGCGCTTCCACCGTCGCACCCCTCACCTCTCGCCGACCCGCCCTGGACGCCGTTCGGGTGGCAGCGGTGGCGTGGAACCGTGGCCGGTACGAGGCTGGCGGCATGACGATCCAGACCACGCGCCTGAGCGATCCGGCCGTCCGGGCCTTCGTGGCCGCCGTGAACAACCACGACCGCGAGAGCTTCATGAAGCTCCTCGCACCGGGCGCGACCATGACGGACGACGGTTCCGACCGGGACCTCGCCGACTGGGTGGACCGGGAGATCTTCTCCTCCCACGGCCACATGGAAGTCGACAACGAGTCCAACGGCGGCCGTTGCCTCATCGCCCGCTACAGCAACGACACCTGGGGCGAGATGCGCACCCGGTGGAGCTTCACCGTGGACGACGACGGCCGGATCACGCGCTTCGAGACCGGGCAGGCCTGACCACAGCCCCCTCCAGGGGCTTGTCCTCGTGTGCGCTACAACTCCTGGCCTGCGACGGCATGGAGACCACACGGCCGCTGGGACGCGGCGGCATCGAGGTGAGCGCCCTCGGTTTCGGCTGCTGGGCGATCGGCGGACAGTGGCATGCGGCCGACGGGCAGCCGTTGGAGGCCGGGGACATCCGCGGCAGGCCCCCGGCCTGGCAGCGGGGTTTCCGCGACGGCGCCGGAGCCGATCCACAGTGGCTCGCCCGCGTCGACGCCCTCCGGGACGTCCTCACCAGCGAGGGCCGCACGCTCGCCCAGGGCGCCCTGGCCTGGCTGTGGGCGCGCAGCCCGCGCACCGTTCCCATCCCCGGCTTCCGGTCGGTCGCCCAGGCGCGGGAGAACGCGGGGGCGCTGGAGAAGGGGGCGCTGACCGGCGCGCAACTGGCCGAGGTGGACCGGCTGCTCGGGCGGTGACCCTGCCGGTCCTCGGCCGGGCCGAGGACGTGCCCGCACCCAGGCGCGTGGATTCCGCTTCGACGGACTGTGCGGCAGCCGTTCCACACGCACCGGTGCGTACTCCGCTCTCCTCGCGAAGTCCACCCCCACCCGGTGCGGTGGAACGACTGCCGCCTCCCCCCTCGATGTGGCTGACGGAAGCTCTCTGCTCCAACTGTGAAGCTTTCGTGTAGGAGAGTTGAGCATAAGGTGCCCACCGGCCGCAATGGGGCGGACGATTCTATTCCGGTTGTGCAGGTTGACGACTTGACGATCCCGTCGCGCGCTCAGCCGCGTCCGACGTACGGCATCGCCGTCGCCAGTACGGTCGCGAACTGCACGTTCGCCTCCAGCGGCAGCTCCGCCATGTGCCGCACCGTGCGGGCCACGTCCGCGACGTCCATCACCGGTTCCGGGGCGACTTCCCCGTTTGCCTGGAGCGCTCCCG
This sequence comes from Streptomyces sp. NPDC043685, assembly GCF_056436585.1. Taxonomy (NCBI): domain Bacteria; kingdom Bacillati; phylum Actinomycetota; class Actinomycetes; order Kitasatosporales; family Streptomycetaceae; genus Streptomyces; species Streptomyces sp. NPDC043685. Next base: position 859,155 of record NZ_JBWKCH010000002.1, read on the forward strand.
TCTGCATACGGGACGTCATGTCGGTGGCCGCGTTGCCGATGTCGATCTGCCCGACGGCGATCCGGTACGGACGCCCGTCCAGGGAGAGGGACTTCGTCAGGCCCGTCAGGGCGTGCTTGGTCGCCGTGTAGGCCACCGAGCGCGGGCGCGGGGTGTGCGCGGAGATCGAGCCGTTGTTGATGATCCGCCCGCCCTGCGGGTCCTGCTCCTTCATCTGCCGGTACGCCGCCTGCGCGCACAGGAACGCCCCGTTGAGGTTGGTGTCCACCACGTGCCGCCAGGCCTCGTAGGGCAGGTCCTCGACCGGCACACCGCCGGGACCGAACGTCCCCGCGTTGTTGAACAGCAGGTCGACCCGGCCGAAGCGCTCGACGGTGGCGGCGAAGAGGGCGCTCACGTCCTCGGGGCGGGAGACGTCCGTCGGCACGGTGAGAGCCTCCCCGGCGTGGGCCACCCCGTCGGCGCCACCGGAAGCCAGGGCCGCCGTCTCCTCCAGGGTCTCCACACGCCGGCCCGCGAGCGCCACCGACCAGCCCGTACGCAGCAGTTCCACGGCGACCGCCCGGCCGATGCCGGAACCCGCCCCGGTCACCACCGCGATCGCATTTCCCTTGGCATTCATGGGCCCGCAGCGTACGGGAGCCGCCCCCGCGCGCCCTGCCGGAGCAGGGCTCAGACCGGAGTGAGCTCCGCCGTGGGTTCCTCGTCCGGGGTCTCGCCCGGGTAGCGCACGCCGACGCGGTCGCGGATCGTGTCGAGCGTCCGCATCACGGCGAGCGTGCCGTCCAGCGGCACCAGCGGGGACTCGGTCTCACCGGCCCGCAGCGCCCGCATCACCTCGAGCGCCTCGTGACGCATGCTGTTGCGCGGCCCGTCCGCCGGGTCGGCCGTGAACTCCTCGGCGTCGCGCCCGTCCCGGTGCAGGACGAAACGGTCCGGGAAGAAGAACCCGTGCGGGATGTCGATGCGGCCCTTCGAGCCGGTGACCGAGGCGGAGGTCGCCGTACCGCCCACGATGGAGCAGTGCACCGAGCCGAGCGCACCGCTGTCGAAGGAGAGCACCGCCGCCGTCTGGAGGTCGACGCCCTCCTCCGACAGCACCGCCCGGGCCGCGATGTCCGACGGCTCCCCGAGCAGCAGCTGCGCGAACGACACCGGGTACACGCCCAGGTCGAGCAGCGCGCCGCCGCCCAGCTCCGGGTTGCGCAGCCGGTGCGAGGGCGGGAACGGGCCGGCCAGCCCGAAGTCGGCCTGGACGCTGCGCACCTCGCCGATGACACCGTCGTCGACCAGCGCCTTCAGCCGCCGCACCAGCGGGTTGCAGTACATCCACATCGCCTCCATCAGGAAGCGCCCGTGCTCCCGCGCCAGCGCGACGAGTTCCCCGGCCTCGCGCAGGTTCAGCGTGAAGGGCTTCTCGCACAGCACGTGCCGCCCGGCCGCGAGACACAGCCCGGCGGCGGCCCGGTGCGCCGTGTGCGGGGTGGCGACGTAGACGACATCGATGTCCTCGTCCTGCGCGAGCGCGTTCCAGTCGCCGTACGCCCGGGGGATCCCGAACCGCTCCGCGAACGTCTTCGCCGACGCCTCCGACCGTGACGCCACCGCCACGACCTCCGCGTCCGGCAGGTCGATCAGGTCAGCGGTGAACGCGCCCGCTATCCCGCCGGTCGCCAGGATCCCCCACCGCACCGTGTCCGCCGTCGTCATCGCGCCCCGCCTCCACCTCGTGACCCTGAGCATTCCGTACGAGCCGTACGGGCATTCCGTACGAGCCGTACGGCCATTCCGTACGAGCAGTCCGCACGAGCCGTACGAGCAGTCGTACGAGCAATCCGTACGAGCTGAGAGCATAGGTGGCGATCGACTTGTCGAGGGAGGGACTCATGCCCGAGGGTGGGGCGTCCATATCGAACACCGCGCAGGGGGCCGCGGCCGGCACGCGGCGGCCCGACCGCACACCGCACCGCCGCACCGGGCTCCTGGTCACCTTCCTCCTCGGGAGCCTGACCGCCGTGCCTCCGCTGGCGATGGACATGTACCTCCCGTCCCTGCCGGAGGTCACCCGTTCCCTGCACGCGCCGGCCGCGACTGTCCAGCTGACGCTCACCGCGTGTCTGGCCGGCATGGCCGTCGGGCAGCTCGTGGTCGGGCCGATGAGCGACCGGTGGGGGCGCCGCCGGCCGCTGCTCGCCGGACTCGCCGTGTTCGTGGCCGCCACCGTGCTGTGCGCGCTCGCCCCGACCGTCGAGCTGCTGGTCGCCTTCCGACTGGCGCAGGGCCTCGCGGGTGCCGCCGCGATCGTCATCGCCCGGGCGGTCGTGCGCGACCTCTACGACGGCATGGCCATGGCCCGCTTCTTCTCCACCCTCATGCTGATCTCCGGGGTCGCCCCGATCGTCGCGCCGCTGATCGGCGGGCAGGTGCTGCGGGTCACGGACTGGCGGGGCGTGTTCGCCGTCCTCACCGTCGTCGGCGTGGCCATCGGGGCCCTGGTCTGGGCGCGGCTGCCCGAGACCCTCGCGCCCGCCGAGCGGCACAGCGGCGGCGTCGGCGAGGCCCTGCGCTCGATGCGTACCCTGCTCGCCGACCGGCCCTTCACCGGCTACATGCTCACCGGCGGATTCGCCTTCGCCGCCCTCTTCGCCTACATCTCGGCCTCCCCGTTCGTCGTCCAGGAGATCTACGGCGCCTCCCCGCAGACCTTCAGCCTGCTGTTCGGCGTCAACTCGGTCGGACTGGTCGTCGTCGGCCAGATCAACGGCAAGGTCCTGGTCGGCCGGGTCAGCCTCGACCGCGTCCTCGGGATCGCCCTCACGATCGTCATCGCCGCCGCGACCGCGCTGCTGCTGATGTCCCTCGGCGTCTTCGGCGAGGTCGGCCTCGCGCCCGTCGCCGTCGCGCTGTTCGTGCTGATGTCCGCGATGGGCATCACCCTGCCCAACACCCAGGCTCTCGCCCTGATGCGCACCAAGCACGCAGCCGGCTCCGCGTCGGCCCTGCTCGGCACGTCCTCCTTCCTCATCGGCGCGATCGCCTCCCCGCTCGTCGGGGTCGCCGGGGAGGACACCGCCCTCCCGATGGCCGTCGTCCAACTGGCCGCCGCACTGGTGGCACTGGGCTGCTTCATGGGAATGTGCCGACCCTGGAAGACGGAGAGCGACCGCCCGAGCGCGGAGGGAGCAGTCAGCTGAGCGCACCAAGACTGCGCCACGGCACGCCGGAGCGGGCCGGACTCGACCCGGCGGAACTGCGGCACCTCGTCCGCGAGGTCAACGTCCTCACCACCGGGCAGCGCCCCTGGGCACCGGGCGCCGTCCTGGTCGTCGGACGCGGCCCCGTGATCGCCGTCGAGGAGGCGGCCGGCTGGGCCGTGCGCTACGCGGCCTACGACCCCGAAACCGACGCCGGGGTGGAGCTGCCCCCCGAGGACCGGGTCCCGATGACCGTCGGCACACCCTTCGACCTGGCGTCCCTCACCAAGCTGTTCACCTCGGTGGCCGCCGTGCAGCAGATCGAGCGGGGCACGCTCGGCATCGACGCGAAGGTCGGGGCGTACCTGCCCGACTTCACGGCCGCCGCCCGGCACGGCATCACCGTACGGCAGCTGCTCACGCACACCTCCGGGCTGCGGCCCGAACTCCCGCTCCACGACTGCGCCGACGACGCGGCGCGGCTGGCTGTGCTCCAGGCGGAGGCGCCGGTCGGGGTGCCGGGCACGTACCGCTACTCCGACCTGAACATGCTGCTCCTCCAGTACGTCCTGGAACGGATCACCGGACGCACCCTCGACGTCCTCGTCCACGACGGCATCACCCGGCCGCTGGGCATGACGGCGACGGACTTCGGGCCCTGCCCGGGCGCGGCTGCGACGGAGGACCAGCGGCGGCCCTGGGCCAAGGCCGACCGGGGGATGCTGCGGGGCGAGGTGCACGACGAGAACGCCTGGGCGCTGGGCGGGGTGGCCGGGCACGCGGGTCTGTTCTCCACCGGCCGGGACCTCGCGGTGTTCTGCCGCACCCTGCTCGCCGGCGGCTCCCACGGCCCCGCCCGCATCCTCGGCCCCGACTTCGTCGAGCTGCTCTTCACGCCGCCGGGCCTCGGCTTCTCCCTCGACCAGCCGTGGTTCATGGGCGACCTGGCGGGCCGCGGCGCGGCGGGCCACACGGGCTTCACGGGCACGTCCCTGGTCCTCGACCCCGCCACGGACACGTTCCTGGTCCTCCTCACCAACGCCGTCCACCCGCGCCGCCGCCGCCCGGACAGCGCCCCGAGGGCCGCGGCGGCGTCACGGGTGGCGCGGGCGGTGCGGTGACCCTCCGGTAAGGGCGAGCCGGAGGCGTCCACGGCCCCCGGCCGGAGGCCCCGGTGGGCTCCGCCCCGAGTGAGCGCCGCGTGTGCCCTGGGGCGCCTCGTAGAATCACCGGGTGAACGCCCCCGCACCCCCGGCCGAAAACCTCCGTGCCGCCCTCGCCGGTCTGCTCGACGGGCTGCCGCCCCGGCAGGCCGCGCAGGCGGTCGAGCGGCTGATCGCCAGCTACCGGGGGGCCACCCCGACCGACGCCCCCATCCTCCGGGACCGGGCCGACGTCGCCGCCTACGCCGCCTACCGGATGCCCGCGACCTTCGAGGCGGTGCGCTCCGCGCTGGAGGCCCTCGCGGACGCCGCGCCCGAGTGGGCGCCCGGTGGGCACACCGACCTCGGCGGGGGCACGGGCGCCGCGGCCTGGGCCGTGAACGCGGTCTGGGGCGGTCGGCGGCCCGTCACCGTCCTCGACTGGGCCGAGCCCGCGCTCGCCCTCGGGCGCGAGATCGCCGCGGCCAACCCGGAGCTGAGGGACGTCCGCTGGCAGCGTTCCCGGATCGGGGCCGCCCTCACCCTGGACAGCACGGACCTCGTCACCGTCTCCTACGTCCTCAACGAGCTGACGGCCCCCGACCGCACCGCCCTCGTCGACGCGGCCGCGGCCGCCGCACAGGCCGTCGTGATCGTCGAACCCGGCACCCCCGACGGGTACGCCCGTCTCATCGAGGCTCGCGACCGGCTGATCACCGCCGGTTTCCGCATCGCCGCCCCCTGCCCGCACAGCGCCGCCTGCCCCATCGCCCCCGGCACGGACTGGTGCCACTTCTCCGCCCGGGTCAGCCGCTCCTCCCTGCACCGCCAGGTCAAGGGCGGCTCCCTGGCCTACGAGGACGAGAAGTTCGCCTACGTCGCCGCCGCCCGCTTCCCCGTCGAACCGGCTCCCTCCCGGGTCGTCCGGCGCCCCCAGATCCGCAAGGGCCAGGTCCTCCTGGACCTGTGCGAGAGCGAACCGTCCCTGCGCCGCGCCACCGTCACCAAACGCCACGGCGACCTGTACAAGGCCGCACGGGACGCCGACTGGGGAGACGCCTGGCCGCCCTCCTGAGCTTCTGTCAGGTACGCATAAGATCATTTCGCGCCCTCGGGCGTGAGCAACGCGTACCACTGAAACGGGAGGACCCTTTGAAGAAACTGCTGATCGCTCCGCTGGCGGTGGCGGCCCTGGCCCTGGCCGGGTTCGTGCCGAGCGCGTCCGGCACGGCGGCCGTCGGCCGCGACGACATGTCCACCGTCGCGGCCACGGCGCAGTGCAAGAGCCTCACGGCCCTGTCGACCGTTCACGTCCGCAAGTCGGCCAGCACCAGGTCCACCAGCCTGCGCCTCTGGTACAAGGGCACCAAGGGCTGCGACATCAAGGGCGTCGACGGCGGTTCGTACAGGAACACCTGCGGGATAGACAGCTACCACTACTGGCGCAAGGTCAACTACCGCGGCACCGTGGGCTACGTGCCCAACGTGTGCGTGAAGTACTCCTGACCCGCCCAGCGGACCAGCGCGTCCTCCGCCGCCGCCCGGTCGGCGGGGGACAGGTCCGCGATGCCGGCACCGTGATTCCCGCCCGGTGCCCACAGCAGCCGTGAGTCCGGCCCGCCGGGGCGGAAGTGCTCGGCGACGGCCGGGTCCTGGGTGCCGTTGACGAACAGCAGCCGGCTGCCGCGCCGCCGGACCCAGCGGTCGATGTCGGGCATCGCGTCCCGGTCGAAACGCAAGGGGATGTCCCGGGGGACGAAACTGCGCGGCTCGGCGGCGCCCGGATGGCGGAGCAGGTCGGCGAGGTGGGTGGTGGGGAAGCCGCCGTACCCGAGCTGGGTGCCGATCTGGTACCAGTACGGGATGTAGTGCCGGGCGGTCGTGTCGGCGTACAGGGCCAGACCCGCCGTGTCGTCCAGCCAGGTGTACAGCTCCTCGGGCGTCGCCCCGGGGCCGGGGATCGCGGCGACGTCGGCCGGGGTGCCGCGCTGCCAGAACATGAACGGCGCGCGCAGCACGGCGATTTCGAGGGCCTTGTCGGCGCCGCCGACGAGCCGGAAGGTGTCGCCGGTGGCGTCCGCCCAGGCCTGGTAGCGGGCGGCCAGTTCGGCCCGGCGCAGCAGGATCGCCCGCTGGGCCGCCTTCAGGGCCTCCCGGGCGGCGGGGGTGCCCACCGTCTCCAGGAACCGCAGGTACGCGCAGTCGTCGCGGTCGTCGACGTTGTTCGGGGCCGAGTGGACCACCGTGCCCGCTACGTCATGGGGGTGGAAACGGCGGTGGTAGACGGTCGCCATGCCGCCCTTGCTGCCGCCGGTGGAGATCCAGGCGCCGGGGTAGAGCCGGCGGAAGAGCCGTACGACGCGGTGGTGGTCGTCGGCCGCCTGGCGGATCGTGAGGTGGGCGTAGCCGGGGTCGGCGGGGCGTGAGGCGCCGAAATAGCGGTGTTCGACCTGGAGTTGGTTGGCGCCGAGCAGGACCGCCGCTTCCGTCCGACGGGGGGTGAGGACCGCCTGGTAGCCCGTGCTGAACAGCACGGTGGGGCGGTCGGCGGCGGTGTGGAGCAGGGTGAGGCGCTGCTCGAAGGTGCCGGCGGCGGGGTCGGTGTGGTCGACCGGCTGGCGCAGGCCCAGGACGAAGTGCCGGTATCCCGGTTCGGCGTCCTGCCGCTCCTCGATCAGGCGCAGTCCGGGCAGCGCTCGCAGGGCGTCGGCCACGTCGAGGCCCCCGGGGCGGGGTGCCCCGGCCGCCGCACGTGCGGGTGTCGCCGCGGTGCCGACGAGACGCGCGGCCGGGACGGCCGTGGCCGCCGAGGTGAGCAACCGTCGCCTGGTCCATGCGGTCATGAGCCGAGTCCTCCCGGGTGTCCGTGGGGCGGGTGTCCGCCGGTCGCGTGGCGCGACCGCCTCAGTACATCCGCCGGACCACCCGGGAGGATCCCGCGCGCGGGGGTGCGCTCTCCCTCGCGCGGGGGAGGCTCATGACACCTCGCCGGCCGTGCCCTCCTCCTGTGCTCCCCGCCGCTGCCGTTTCTCCTGGAGTTTGCGCAGCAGTTCGCGCTTCTGGGCCTGCGGGTCGAGACCACCGCCGATCCGGTCGCCCCGGCCGCCGCCGCGCAGCGCCCTGCGGCTGAGGTTCTGGCGCGATCCGCCGACCCCCAGCATGTTTCCGGCTCCGCCTCGGGTCATCTCGGACTCCTTCCCTGGGACCGTTGCGCGACGAGACGGTTCGTCTCGTGCATGTCGCTCCACTGTGCGCGAGACGCTGCGTCTTGTCAACCTGATAGATTCGAGCCATGGCCGCCCAGAAGTCCGCCCAGCACGCCGCCCCCGGCAAGCCCGCCCCCGACTCCACCCGGCGCAGCGAGAAGTCCCGCCGCGCCATCTACGACGCCGCCCTCGCGCTCGTCGTCGAGGTCGGCTACCCGAAGATCACCATCGAGGGCATCGCCGCCCGCGCCGGTGTCGGCAAGCAGACGATCTACCGCTGGTGGTCGTCCAAGGCGGACGTCCTGATGGAGGCCTTCCTCGACCTGGCCGGCCAGTTCGACGGGGAGGCCGGGCCGGCGCCGTACGCCTTCCCGGACACCGGCGACCTCGCCGCCGACCTCAAGACCGTCCTGCGGGCCACGGTCGACGAACTGCGCGACCCGAGGTTCGAGGCGCCCATGCGCGCGCTGGCCGCCGAGGGCGTCGTCAACGAGCAGCTCGGACGCGAGCTCGTGGCCAAGCTGATGCAGCCCTCACTCGACCTCTACATCGCCCGGCTGCGCGCCGCACAGGACGCCGGGCAGGTGCGGCCCGGGATCGACCCGCGCATCGCCCTGGAGTTCTTCGTCTCCCCGCTCGCCCAGCGCTGGCTCCAGCACACCGGCCCGATCTCCCACGAGTACACCGACACCCTCGTCGACTACGCCCTTCACGGCCTGGCCCCGCGCTGAGCCGCCCGGGCCAGGCGCCCCGGCGCGTCCGTGATCACGCCGCCGCAGCCCAGCGCCAGCACCCGGTCCCGCTGGGCGTCCGTCACCACGGTGTGCGCCCACACCCGCGCGATCCCCGAGTTCACCGCCCGCACCAGATCCTCGTCGCGGGCCCGGTGGTCCACGTCCAGCAGGTCCACGAACGACCGCCAGCGCTCGGGGCGGTCCGTGCGCAGCTGCTCCGCCGAGCGCCACACCTGCGAGAGCAGTCCGAGGCGGTGGACGCGCCGGGCCACCTCGGGGTCGTTGGAGTTCACGAAGACCGAACGGGTCAGGCCCCGGGCCCGGATCAGCTCGGCCAGCCGGTCCAGGCCGCGCGGGTCCTTCGCCTCCAGCATCAGCACGACCCGCCCGCCGAAACGATCCAGCACCTCGGCGACCGTCGGCGGCCGCTCCGGCCGCCAGCTCCCGGGCAGCCGGTCCTTGGGGCGCAGCCGTACGCCCTGCCATTCCCGGGCGTCCAGCGCGCGCACCGCGCCGCCCAGGTACGTGGTGCGGTTCAGGGTCTCGTCGTGGAACACCACCGGCGTGCCGTCGCGCAGCAGCCGTGTGTCGAAGTCCAGCACCTGCGCCGTCCCGCGCGCGTAGGCGGCGGCCAGCCCGGCCATGCTGTTCTCCGGCACCTCACGGGCACCGCCGCGGTGCGCGACGTACGTGATCCGGGGCAGGGCCGCCACGGTCAGCGGGCCCGTGCCCCACTCCAGCGGGGCCGGGGCGCGGCCGCCGGGTCCGGTGAGGGTCAGCGAGACCACGGAAGCCACGGAGGCCAGACCCGTCAGCGCGATCCTTGTGACCATGCCGACCACGGTAGGGCGCCATGTCATGGCAAAGCGGGCAATGACACCCGATCATGCCCGGAGCGGTGATCGCCGGTTCTCCTCCCATCGGACGCCCGGTGTACGTTGCGTCCCTCCTGTCCTGGATGTGGGCACTGGCCCCCCGGTGCGCGGGAAGATGGGACCATGAGGCATGCTGTTGCGCACGACGGCGAGGCGAGGGGATAGATGAGCGCGGAGTTCGGCGGCCGGACCGGCCTGCAGGGCAAACTCACCCAGTGGCTGCGCGCCGGGCGCCGGCCGAAGGAAACCGCCGGGGACGGCGGCCGTGAGGCCCTGCTGCTCGCCGCCGCCGACGCGGGACTGCCTCTCGCTCCCGCCGCCCACCCCTCCGGCTACCGCTGCTCCTGCGACCGGGTCGGCTGTCCCACTCCCGCCCGGCACCCGGTGTCCTTCGCCTGGCAGACGCAGTCCACCACCGACCGCGGCCAGATCGAGCGCTGGGCCCGCCATCAGCCGCAGGCCAACTTCATCACCGCGACCGGCATGGTGCACGACGTCCTCGACGTGCCCCTCGATGCCGGTCGCGACGCGTTGGAGCGGCTGCTCGCCGCCGGGATCGAGGTCGGACCGGTCGCCGAGAGCGACGACGGGCGCCTGCTCTTCTTCACCCTCACGCGCGGTACGCCCGAGGACGAGGACGAGTGGTGGCCCTGCGAACTGGACTGCCACCCCGAGACGGCGGACGAGCACCCCGGGCTGCGCTGGCACTGCCGGGGCTCCTACGTCCTGGTACCGCCGGCGCGGCTGCCCGGTGAGGACCGGGCGGTGCGCTGGGTCCGCGGGCCCGAGCACCCGCTGCCGGATCCGCTGAGCCTGCTCGAGGTGCTCACGGAGGTCGGTGGACGGTACGCCGACGAGGACACCGACCACGCCGCCGGCGCCTGGCCCGCACGACGGCACTAGAGCCGGTCGTTTGGATCATGCCGGCGTCGCAGGGCCCTCGGGCTACGAGCCCTCCGCCGCGGTGAGGCCCTGGATGCGGCCCAGGATCGTCACCTTGCCCTGGCCCTTGGGGTCCAGCGCCACCTCGTTGGAGACGAACTCCATCGTGAGGGACTGCTTGATCTCGCCCTTCGTCAGGGCCAGGACGTCCTTGCCGGGCGCGGGGACGGAGGTGCCCGCGTACGCGGTCTGCTTCTCGTAGTGGCGCGTGGTGAAGAACACCAGCGCCCCGCCGTCCGCCGTGCGCAGCGCCAGCGGCGCGTAGTCGCCGTTCGTCAGCGGATCGTCGATGTACTGGGTGACCATGCCCGGCTTCTTGGAGTTCTTCTTGCGCAGGGCACGCCACTGGCTGGTGTGGGCGCCGTCCGCGAAGGCCGCTCCGCCGCTCTTCAGGTACGTCGCGTAGGACCGGCTCAGGTCGGCGGGGCCCACGGCCAGGCCGGCCGAATCGGCGGGGACGGCCTCGGCCCAGCCGTCGGCGTCCTTCTTGAACCGCGGGACCTTGCCCGGGGCGACGAGCGTCAGGTACGCCACCTGGAACGGGTCGTCGAGGCCGCTGCGGGTGAACACCAGCAGCCAGCGGGCGTCGCCGCCCTTGTTGCCGGCCGCGTCGGCGACGAACCAGCGGGGCCAGCCGGCCTTCTTGGGGATGGTGAACTTCGCGTCGGTCAGCTTCAGCGGGGTGTGGTTCGGGTTGCCGGCCGGGTTGTTCGCCTTCCCGGCCTTCAGGCGGGCCGAGTCGATGTCGGCGAGGGCGCCGGTGGTGTGGTCGGCGTCCAGGGTGCCGTCGTAGGCCTTGTCGGCCTCGTTGTACGCGGTCGTGAACTCCTGGAGGGCCTCGGCGGCTTCGGCGCGGGTGGTGGACGGGAGGATCTCCCGTTCGCCGTGCACGACGACACATCCACTGGCCGTCAGCGACAAAGCGGTCACCGAGGTCGCTATGAGGGCGCTCCGGGCGGGCCTGCGGAGCGTACGAGGGTCGCGATCCCTGCTCATCGGGTACCTTCACCTTCCCCTTTCCGGAGGCGAACCCTACCGGGTGCCTCCGGCGGTCGGGCCGGGGGTGGGGTGGGCTCAGGCCTTGTCGCGCACCGGAGTTGGTGTCGTGATCCGGGCCGGGGCGAGGAACAGGGCCAGGGTCGGGATCAAGTACAGAAGCCAGACCGCTACTTGGAGCGTGGTGGGGTCGGGCTGGAAGTTGAAGACGCCCTTCAGGAGCGTGCCGTACCAGCTGTCCGGGGGGATCGTGCCCGAGATGTCGAAGGCCTTGTCGGTGAGGCCGGGCAGGAAGTCGGCCTCCTGAAGGTCGTGGAAGCCGTAGGCGAGGACACCGGCCGCGACGACCACCAGCATGCCGCCGGTCCACGTGAAGAACTTCGCCAGGTTGATGCGCAGCGCGCCCCGGTAGAACAGCCAGCCCAGCAGGACCGCCGTGAGGAGGCCCAGGGCGACGCCGAGCAGCGGACGCGGCGTGCCGTCGCTCGCCGCGTGCACCGACGCCCAGACGAACAGGGCCGTCTCCAGGCCCTCCCGGCCCACGGCGAGGAACGCCGTGGCGACCAGCGCGCCGGTGCCCATCGCGAGGGCGGCGTCGAGCCGGCCGTGCAGTTCCGACTTCAGGTGCCGGGCCGTGCGGCGCATCCAGAACACCATCCACGTCACCAGGGCGACCGCGAGGATCGACAGCGAGCCGCCGAGCGCCTCCTGCGCCTGGAACGTCAGCTCCTGGGACCCGAATTCGAGGGCGCAGCCGAAGCCGAACGCGAGGGCGATCGCGACGGCTATGCCGGCCCAGATCGGCTTCAGGGCGTCCCGGCGCCCGGTCTTGACCAGGTAGGCGATGAGGATGCAGACGACGAGGCTGGCCTCCAGGCCCTCGCGCAGACCGATGAGGTAGTTGGAGAACACCGGCTCAGGCCTCCTTCGAGAACAGCGTCCGGCCCCACCAGTCGTCCTTGTCGCGGACGCCCGGCGGGACGGCGAAGATCGCCGAACCCACGTGCTGGATGTACTCGTTGAGCGCGTCCGCGGCCAGGCTGCGCTGGATCGGGATGAAGCCCTTGCGGACGTCGCGCTGGTAGGCCAGGAAGAACAGGCCCGCGTCCAGGCGGCCGAGGCCGTCGGTGCCGTCGGTGAAGGAGTAGCCGCGGCGCAGGATCGTCGCCCCGTGGTTGCTGTCGGGGTGCGCCAGCCGGACGTGCGCGTCGGGTTTCATCGCCTTCAGGAACGGCTCGTCGCGCTCCTTGGCCTTGCCGACCGGGGCGCCCTCGCCCTTGTCGCGGCCGAAGATGTCCTCCTGCTCCTGGAGCGAGGTGCGGTCCCAGGTCTCGATGTGCATGCGGATGCGGCGGGCCACGAGGTAGGAGCCGCCCCGCATCCACGCCGGGTCGTCCTTCTCGTCCACCCAGACGAACTTCTTCAGGCGGTCCGTCTCCGTGCCGGCGATGTTGCGGGTGCCGTCCTTGAAGCCCATCAGGTTGCGCGGCGTCTGCGCCTCGGGCGTCGTCGAGGACGTCTTGCCGAAGCCGAGCTGCGACCAGCGGATGACGACCTTGCCGAAGCCGATGCGGGCCAGGTTGCGGACGGCGTGCACCGCGACCTGGGGGTCGTCGGCGCAGGCCTGGACGCACAGGTCGCCGCCGCTGCGGTTCTTGTCGAGGTTGTCGCCCGCGAACTTCGGCAGGTCGACCAGGGCCTCCGGGCGGCGGTCCGCGAGGTCGAACTTCTCGAACAGGGACGGGCCGAAGCCGATCGTCAGGGTCAGGCGCGAGGGCTTCAGGCCGAGCGCCTCGCCGGTGTCGTCCGGGGGCGCCTCGGCCAGGCCGCCGAACGCGCCCTCGCCGACGGGGTGTCCGGCCGTCATGCGCCGGGCGGCCGCCGTCCAGTCCTTCAGCAGCTGGACGAAGGCGTCCCGGTCGTCGGTCGTCACGTCGAACGCGGCGAAGTGCAGGCGGTCCTGCACCGGGGTGGCGATGCCCGCCTGGTGCGGGCCGTGGAAGGCGACCGCCGACCCGGCCGGTTCGGTGTCGTCCTCGGTGCGGGCCATCGCCACCGCTCCGCCTGCCGCGGCGGCGCCGAGTGCCAGGCCCGCGCCGCCCCAGCCGAGCAGGGAACGGCGGCTGGGGGAGGGGGAGTTGGTGTCCGTCATCGCTACTTCACCACGGCCGCGGCGAGCTTCGACAGCGGCTCCGCCAGGGCGTTGACCGCGTCGGAGAGCTCCTTGCGGTCGGCCTTGCCCACCTTGTCGTAGGAGGTGAAGTCGTACGACGTCGGGTTCGGGCGGTACTGGTCGAGCAGCTTGTCCAGGGCCGCGAACTGCTCGTCGAGTTCGGTGACGAGAGCGGCGTCGTTCTCCTTGGCGACCGGCTTCAGCAGGTCGTACGACTTCTGCGCGCCCTCGACGTTGGCCTTGAAGTCGACCAGGTCGGTGTGCGAGTAGCGCTCCTCCTCGCCGGTGACCTTGCCGGTGGCGACCTCGTCGAGGAGTTCCTTGGCGCCGTTGGCCATCGAGGTGGGGGTGATCTCGGCCTTGCCGACCCGGTTCTGCCAGTCCTTCAGGTCCTTGATCAGCAGGTCGGCGAGGTCCTTCTCGCGGTCGCCGATCTTCTTGTCCTGCCAGAGGGCCTTCTCCAGGCGGTGCCAGCCGGTCCAGTCGGTGGCCGGGTCCTGGTCGTCGTCCAGGCCGTCCTCGCGGAAGTCGACCTTGGGGTCGATGTCGCCGAACGACTCGGCGACCGGCTCGGTGCGCTCCCAGCCGATGCGGGAGGGGGCGTAGGCCTTCTTCGCCGCCTCCAGGTCACCGTCCTTGACGGCCTTGGCGAACGCCTCGGCCTTCGGCAGCGTCTCGTCGGCCTGCTGCTGCGCGTAGGCCCGGTACGCGGCGACGGCCTTGTCCAGGCGGGGGTCGCGCTGGACGGCCTTGCCGCCGGTGGCCTTGACGGCCTGGCGGATGCCGTCGCCCTTCATGCCGGGCTTGCAGGCGATCTGGTACTCGCCGGCCTTCACCTCGGCCGTGACGCGCTGCTTGGTGCCGGGGCCTATGTTCTCCCGCTCGGTGACCACCCGGTCGTCCGGGAAGAGGACGTAGACCTCGGTGACCTTGGAGCCCTTGTTCTCGACGGCCAGCTCGACGTGCCCGGCCGGGAACTCCTTCTTCGACACCTCGCACTTGTCGTCCGTCGCCGTCACGTTGATCACGTGGTCGCCGTCCTTCGCGTCGCTCTTCTCGGTGCAGCCGGTGACGGCGGCCAGGGCCGCCGCGGCGGCGATGACGACGGAAGCGGGACGGGCGGGTCGCATGAAGGCTCCAGGAGGGAAGTAGGTGAGGCTCACCTAAGACAGCGCACATAAGGATGACCTAAGTGGCTCAAAATCGCCGCAATGATTGGGTCAAGGGACGGTCAAAGGTCGCATCACGGGCCCCACGCCGACGACGCGCCCCCTGACCGGCGAGAATGCCCCCGTGACTGATTACGACGTGCTGCGCGTCTTCTGTGGGCCGAACGGTGGGTACGGCAACGAGCTCGGGGTCGTGCGTGAAGGGTCCGTGATGCCCGGGCGGGACGAGCGGCAGGCGTTCGCCGCCAAGGTCGGCTTCAGCGAGACCGTGTTCGTCGACGACCCCGAGCGCGGCGTGATCGACATCTACACCCCCACGCTGCGACTGCCCTTCGCCGGGCACCCCTGCGTGGGGGCGGCATGGCTGCTCGACGTGCCCGAGCTGGTCACACCGGCGGGGGTGGCCGGGGCCCGGCAGGACGGGGAGTTCTGCTGGATCGAGGCACGGGCGGAGTGGGTGCCGGAGCGGACGCTGCGCCGGTACGGCAGTGCCGCCGAGGTCGACGGCCTGGCCGTACCGCCGCCCGGGGAGTGGGTGTACGCCTGGGCGTGGGAGGACGAGTCCGCCGGGCGGATCCGGGCCCGCGCCTTCCCCGGCCGGGGTGACGGCATCGACGAGGACGAGGCGACCGGGGCCGCTGCCCTGCTGCTCACCGACCGGCTGGGCCGGGCCCTCAACATCACCCAGGGTGCGGGTTCCCAGATCCTGACCGCGCCCCAGCCGGGTGGCTGGACCGAGGTCGGCGGGCGGGTCCGCCTCGAACGCTGACCCGGGTGGACCGCGTCCGTACGGGTGGAACAGCGTGTGCGCACCGCGGTGAACGGGGACCTCTGGGCGTGACCAAGCACCACCGCGAGAGGAATCTCATGCGCATTCGATCCGCTCTGGCCGTCGTCGCCCTCACCGCCTCCCTGTCCGCCGCCGGTGCGGTGACGGCCTCCGCCAACGACGACGGCCCGGAGTACCGCAACGACCACCACGTGGCGTGCAGCCCGTACTTCGGTGAGCTCGAGGCCGAGACCGCCGAGATCGAGTGGGGCGGGGCCGTCTGCCACAACGGTCCGTTCGACATCTGAGCGCACCCGTCCGGCCGACTCCCGAGCCGGGACCGGGGCCCCCTCGCCGTGCGCGAGGGGGCCCCGCCCGTTTCTCACGCCGTCAGGGGGAACTCCTCGCCCAGCGCCTCGAACAGCCCGTTGTTCAGCTCGTACGCCCGCTTGCACTCCGCCACGATCCGCTGCCGCTCCAGCTCGTCGGCGGGCACCGCGTCCAGCAGCGCGCAGTAAGCCCGCTTGAAGGCGGCCGGGTTGGGGATGTCCTCGAAGACGTAGAAGCGGACCCCGTCGCCCTTCTTCGCGAAGCCCCACGTCTTCTCGGCCGTGTCGCGGATGATCTGCCCGCCGGAGAGGTCGCCGAGGTAGCGGGTGTAGTGGTGGGCGATGTATCCGGCGGGCCAGGCGAGGGCGCAGGCGGTGATCCGCTCCGCGTACTCCAGCGTGGCCGGCAGCGCGTCCGCCGTCGCGCGCCACCCGGGCCCGCGCAGATGCTCCAGGTCCCGCTCCAGCGCCGTCAGGCGGAACAGCTCCGGGCGGACGAAGGGACCGGCCACCGGGTCCCCGGCCAGTTGCCGGGCGCCGGACTCCAGGGCGCCGTAGACGAACCACAGCTGTTCCGTGTAGCGCGCGAACGCGTCGACCCCCAGGCGGTGTCCCAGCAGGTCGCTGATGAAGGCCGAGCCCCGCACCTCCTCGTGGTGCTCGCGGGAGGCGGTCCGAAGGAGCGAGGAGAAGGATTCCATGGGCGGACTTTTCCCGACGGGCTGTCGGTAAAAACCTCGCGGTCGGACGAACGGCCCGCCCTCGGAAAGAGGACGGGCCGTGGGAGGTGCGGCGGGCGGTGGGGTTACGGCAGTGTGAGGATCTCCGCGCCCGTGTCGGTCACCACCAGGGTGTGCTCGAACTGGGCCGTCCGCTTGCGGTCCTTCGTGACGACCGTCCAGCCGTCGTCCCACATGTCGTACTCGTGCGTCCCCAGCGTCAGCATCGGTTCGATCGTGAACGTCATGCCGGGCTGGATGACCGTCGTGGCGTGCGGGCTGTCGTAGTGCGGGATGATCAGGCCCGAGTGGAACGACGTGTTGATGCCGTGCCCGGTGAAGTCCCGGACCACGCCGTAGCCGAAGCGCTTGGCGTACGACTCGATGACCCGGCCGATGATGTTGATCTGCCGGCCCGGCTTGACCGCCTTGATCGCCCGCGCCAGCGACTCGCGGGTCCGCTCCACCAGCAGCCGCGACTCCTCGTCGACGTCACCCACCAGGTAGGTGGCGTTGTTGTCGCCGTGCACACCACCGATGTACGCCGTCACGTCGAGGTTGACGATGTCGCCGTCGCGCAGCACCGTCGAGTCCGGGATGCCGTGGCAGATGACCTCGTTGACGCTGGTGCACAGCGACTTCGGGAAGCCGCGGTAGCCCAGCGTCGAGGGGTAGGCGCCGTGGTCGCACATGTACTCGTGCGCGACCTTGTCCAGCTCGTCCGTGGTCACCCCGGGGGCGATCAGCTTCGCGGCCTCCGCCATGGCCCGGGCCGCGATCCGGCCGGCCACGCGCATCGCCTCGATCGTCTCGGGCGTCTGCACCTCCGGTCCGGTGTACGGCGTCGGCGCGGGCTTGCCGACGTACTCGGGGCGGCGGATGTTTCCGGGCACGGAACGGAGGGGGGACAGCTCCCCCGGGACGAGCAGCGACTGGCCAGACATGCCAGCGAGTCTAACCAGCGGCCATGGGGGAACATGACGATGGCGAGAGGAGCTGGTCATGGCCCTGTTCAAGAAGCGCACGGTCGGCAAGCCGGGTGAGTGGTACTACTGCCTGGAGCACAAGAAGGTCGAGGAGGGGCCGGAGTGCCCCAACAAGGACCGGTTCGGGCCGTACGCCTCCCGCACGGAGGCCGAACACGCGATGGCGACCGCCCGTGAGCGCAACCTCCAGTGGGAGAACGACCCCAAGTGGCACGACGCCCCGGCGGGCGGCGGGGACGACGCGCGCTGATCCCACCGGCGCCCGGTGCCGCGGCAGTCGCGGCACCGGGCGTTCCTGACGTCAGGCGCGCCCGGCCCTGAGGGACGACCGCACTCTCACCAGCGGGCCGGTGGCGGTGCCGTCAGGTGTTCCGCCAGCCGTGCCACCCGGTCCCGCAGGCGGCGTCGCCCGCGCGGAGTCGGCAGCGCGTTCTCCCCGGCCGCCGCGCTGACCAGGTGCTGCACCGTGTCGAGGTCCAGTTCCGAGCCGTCGGGAACGGCCAGGGTCTCGTGCGCCACGGACGGCAGCTCGCCCCGGTCCGGGCCGAGGGACAACACCGTCGCACCGGCACGGCGGGCGTCGGAGACCCGCTCCAGGAGCGGCGCGGCGGGACTCCCGGGCGCGACCACCAGCAGGGTCTCGCCCCGACGGGCCGCCTCCAGCCGGCCCAGGCCGACCGCCAGGTGCGCCGGGTCCGAGGGGCGGGCGGCGTGCCGCACCAGCGTCGGGGCCAGCTCGGGCGTGCCCGACCAGGCGGCCTCGTCCACCAGGTGCGCGGCCAGATGCCACGGCTCGTACTCCGGGGTGCCGACGAGCAGCAGCCCGCCCCCGTGCGACACCACCGAACCGCGCAACGCCCCGGCGAACCGCCGTGTGGCCCCCAGCCACTCCGTCCCGGCGAGGACCTCCCGCAGCAGTGCCACCCGTACCGCATCCATGGCACCGCATCCTGCCCCGGCCGGTCACCCGTGACGTGACGTTCACCCCGCATTCGCCCGGCCTGGGTAGGCCGACCGGTCATCCGTACCGCCGTCGAACGACCGGAGGAACCCGCCGATGACCCAGACCAGCGTCCCCTTCCGCGCCGGGCAGGAGGGATACGCGAGTTTCCGTATCCCCGCCGTCGTCGCCACCCGCACCGGTGACCTGCTCGCCTTCTGCGAGGGCCGGGTCGGCTCCCGCGACGACTTCGGCGACATCGACGTCGTCCTGAAACGCTCCACGGACGGCGGCCGCACCTGGGGGCCGCTCCAGGTTGCCGCGCGCAACGGCGACGCCCTGGCCGGAAACCCGGCCCCGGTCGTGCTCGGCTCCGGCCGTGTCCTGCTGGTGCACGTGCGCAACGCGGCCTCCGCCACCGAGGACGCCATCCGGCGCGGCAAGGTGAGCGCGGCGGAGGGACGCCGCGTCTGGGTGCGGCACAGCGACGACGAGGGCCGCACCTGGTCCGCGCCGAGGGAGATCACCCGGGACGCCAAGCGGCCCGAGTGGCGCTGGTACGCCACCACCCCCGGCCACGCGATCCGGCTGAGCACCGGCAGGATCGTCGTCCCCGCCAACCACTCCCTGCCGCCCACCGGCACGGACAACGGCACCGAGGCCCGGTACAACGGCGGCCACTGCCTGCTCAGCGACGACTCCGGCGCCACCTGGCGGATCGGCTACGTCGACGACGACACCGACGGCTACATCAACGCCAACGAGACCACCGCCGCCGAACTCCCCGACGGCCGCGTCTACTTCAACACCCGCAACGACTCGCCCTCTCCCGGCACCCGCGCCGACGCCCACTCGGCCGACGGCGGGCAGACCCTGGTGAAGCCCTTCCGCCCGCAGGCCGGACTCACCGCCCCCGTCTGCGAGGCCGCCGTCCTCCAGCTGCGCGACCCCGACCTGCTGCTGTACTCCGGCCCCGCCGACCCGGGCTTCCGCGCCCTGATGACGATCCGGGCCTCCACCGACGGGGGCACCACCTGGCGTCCGGCGTACACGGTGGACGGCCTGCCCGCCGCCTACTCGGATCTCGTGCGGATCGACGCGGACACCGTGGGCCTGCTGTACGAGACCGGCGACTTCGGCGCCTACGAGACGATCACCTTCCGCCGGGTGCCCGTGACGGAGCTGACCTGAGCCGTGGAGGGCGGCGGCGCGGTCGTAGAGTCGGGGCCATGACCTCTACCGACAGTGCTGCCACCGCCAACGCCCAGAAGGCGCCCGCCAAGGACCCCTGGGACCTGCCCGACGTCTCCGGACTCGTGGTCGGGGTGCTCGGCGGGACCGGGCCGCAGGGCAAGGGCCTGGCCTACCGGCTCGCCAAGGCCGGCCAGAAGGTGATCATCGGCTCGCGGGCCGCCGACCGCGCCCGGGCCGCAGCCGAGGAACTCGGCCACGGCGTCGAGGGCGCCGACAACGCGGAGACGGCGCGCCGCAGCGACATCGTGATCGTCGCCGTGCCGTGGGACGGCCACGGCAAGACCCTGGAGTCGCTGCGCGAGGAACTGGCCGGCAAGCTCGTCGTCGACTGCGTCAACCCGCTCGGCTTCGACAAGAAGGGCGCCTACGCCCTCAAGCCCGAGGAGGGCAGCGCCGCCGAGCAGGCCGCCGCCCTGCTGCCGGACTCCCGGGTCACGGCCGCCTTCCACCACCTGTCGGCCGTGCTGCTCCAGGACCCGGAGATCGACGAGATCGACACCGACGTGATGGTGCTCGGGGAGGAGCGGGCGGACGTCGAGATCGTGCAGGCCCTGGCCGGCCGCATCCCCGGCATGCGCGGCATCTTCGCCGGGCGGTTGCGCAACGCCCACCAGGTGGAGTCGCTGGTGGCGAACCTGATCTCCGTCAACCGCCGCTACAAGGCGCACGCGGGGCTGCGCGTCACCGACGTGTGAGCCGGTGAGGCCCGTGGGGGACACTGGACGGCAGCAGTGGTACCAGCCGCGCCAGAAGTGTCCCCCGACAGGAGCCGACCGCCATGCCCCGCCTTGCCCTCTACGCCCTGATCGTCTGCGTCCTCGCCGTGGCCGCCGCCGTCGTCTCCTTCACGCGGGGGAGCTTCCTGGGCATCGTGTGGGTGCTGCTGGCGGGCCTGTCGTCCAACATGTGCTGGTACTACGTCAAGCGCGCCAAGCAGCAGAAGTCCCTCAACGGCTGACCGGTCAGGGGGCCGCCGAGCAGAACTCGTTCGAGCCCTGCCAGAAGCGGTACAGCTCCTGGCCGCAGTACGTCTCGAAGTCGCTGATCCCGAGGGCCTTCAGGATCGTGTCGATCACGTCGAAGAACACGCCGTTGACCGCCGGCAGCCACAGCAGCGCGAACACGAACAGCAGGCCGAACGGCGCGAACGGCTCCACCTGGCGCCGGATGCCGTACGACAGCCAGGGCTCGATCACCCCGTAGCCGTCCAGGCCCGGCACCGGCAGGAAGTTCAGCAGCGCCGCCGTCACCTGGAGCAGCGCGAGGAAGGCCAGCGCGAACCGGAAGTCGTTCGGCACGCCGTCCAGCGCGTCCAGCCAGAACGGGGCGGTGCAGACGACGGCGAACAGCACGTTCGTCAGCGGGCCCGCCGCCGAGATCAGGCTGTGCTTCCAGCGCCCGTGGATCCGCCCCCGCTCGATGAACACGGCGCCGCCGGGCAGTCCGATGCCGCCCATGATCACGAAGATCACCGGGAGCACGATGCTGAGCAGCGCGTGCGTGTACTTCAGCGGGTTGAGGGTCAGATAGCCCTTGGCGCCGATCGAGATGTCGCCGCTGTGCAGGGCGGTGCGGGCGTGCGCGTACTCGTGCAGGCACAGCGAGACGATCCAGGCGGCCGTCACGAACAGGAACACGGCGACGCCGGGCTGCTCGGCGAAGCCGGTCCAGGTCGCCCATCCCGTGACCGCCGTGACGGCGACGATCCCGACGAACACGGGACTGATCCGCCGCTCGCTGTGGTGGGTGGTGGCGGTGGTCATGGGGCTCCCTGCACTCATCGACACGGGGTGGGACGGCCCGACAGTACTGGGCGCAGGTGAAAAACGTCTCGCGCGGGCGGTCGGTTCCGGGGAGGGTGGGGGCATGGGGCTCTGGCACGTGTACTACGAGGACTGGCAGATGGAGTGCTGCGGTACGCCGTTCTCGGTGGGGGACGAGGTGAGCTGGCCGCTGCTGCTCGTGGACCCGCGGACCGTGCTGGGCGGTGGCTGGCACGACCAGCTCACGTGGATCGCCGGGCCCGTGGAGCACGTGGGCGGCGTCCGGATGGTCCGGGAGGAGACGGGCCTGCCCGTGGCCCTGGCGGCGGACCCCGACGCGGACGCGGACCGGCGCCCGGAGCCGGGAGGACGGACCCGGGCGGCCGGGCTGCTGTCCGTCGAACGGCACGGCGCGAAGTGGCCCGAGGCCGGCGGACGGGTACGGGCCGTGCAGGTCGTGACCCAGACCTGGGCCGAGACGGAGCCGGGATCGCGCTCCTACGAGCCGGTGCCCGGGCAGCGGCGGCTGCGGGCGGTCGGCCGGTGCCCGAAGTGGTTCACCGAGACCGAGGGGGAGCGGGCGGCGGACGGGCGGGGCCGGCTGTCCCGCGAGTCGGGGTTGCTGGTGGCCCTGGACGTGCCGGGCACGGACTCCCGGCTCTCCCACGCGATTCGCGAGATGCGGGGCATCGCCCACCAGGACGCGGAGCCCGGCGCCGAGACCCGGGACATCTCGGCAGCGGACCTGGCGGCCCTCCTGG
The DNA here is from genome assembly GCF_056436585.1 of Streptomyces sp. NPDC043685. NCBI lineage: Bacteria > Bacillati > Actinomycetota > Actinomycetes > Kitasatosporales > Streptomycetaceae > Streptomyces > Streptomyces sp. NPDC043685. Next base: position 881,107 of record NZ_JBWKCH010000002.1, read on the forward strand.
ACAGCCTCAGCACGCCGAGGAGACGCGGCCGGCCGGACCCCGCCGGGTGGCCGACGGGTTCGAGGCCCGTGGCACGGGGCGGGGCGAACGAAGGCCCGTGACGGACGCGAAGGCGCGTGACGCACCTCCACTCCCCAGACCGCCGCCCACCCCGGGTCCGCGCCGCCGTGCCCGGCCACGCGGCCCGCACGGCTCGCCGCCCCGCCGGCGTCCGGCGGCGCGTTCCGGGCGGGGCGGCAACCGCCCCCCCTTTCCGCCGCCCCTGCCCGTCCTCCGGGACTGCCCGTCCCTGCCCCCCCCGGCGGCCCTGAACGCCCGCCGCGCCGCCAACCGCCGTGACCCGGCCCCGTGACACCGGAGACAATGAGCCCGTGCACTACCGCATCCTCGGCACCACGCAGGCTCTCCGCACCGACGGGACCGCCGTTGCGGTCGGTGGGGCGCGGTTGCGCGCGTTGCTGACCGTGCTCGCGCTGCGCGCGGGGCGCACCGTGCCCGTGGCGATCCTCGTCGACGAGGTGTGGGGCGGGGAGCCGCCCGCCGACGCGCCGGGGGCGTTGCAGGCGCTGGTCGGGCGGTTGCGGCGGGCGCTCGGGCCGGACGCGATCGCCTCCGCCGAGGGCGGATACCGGCTCGCGGCCGCGCCCGACGACGTCGACCTGCACCGGTTCGAGCGGCTGACCGGAGAGGGCCTGCGGGCGCTGGCCGACGGCGACCCCGCCAAGGCCGCCGCGCTCCTGGACGACGCCCTCGCCCTGTGGCGCGGCCCCGCCCTCGCCGACCTGCCCGACCGCACCGCGGAGGCGGCCCGCCGGGACACCCGCCGCCTGGACGCGCTGCGCGCCCGCCACACCGCCGCCCTCGCTCTCGGCCGGGCGGAGCAGTCCCTGCCGGAACTGACCGCGCTGTGCGACGGCCACCCCCTGGACGAGCCCCTTCAGGCCCTGCGCCTGCGGGCCCTGCGCGACGCCGGCCGTACGGCGGAGGCACTGGACGCCTACGAGGAGGTGCGGCGCCTGCTCGCCGACCGTCTCGGCGCCGACCCGGGGCCGGAACTGCGCGGTTTACACGCGGAGTTGCTCCGCCTCGGGGACACCCCCGTGCCCGCCCCCGGGGAACCGGGCGGGGCCGTGGGGAATCTGCGGGCCCGCCTCACCTCCTTCATCGGCCGGGAAACCGACATCGAGACCATCCGCGGGGATCTCGCGGCGGCCCGGCTGGTCACCCTGCTCGGGCCCGGCGGCGCCGGGAAGACGCGGCTGTCGCAGGAGGCCGCCGAGGCCGTACGGCACTCCATGCCGGGCGGCGTGTGGCTCGCCGAACTCGCCCCGGTCGACGACCCGGCCGCCGTCCCCGAGGCCGTGCTCACCGCCGTCGGCGCCCGCGAAACCGTGCTGTACGGAGCGGGCGCCGAGGGCATCCGGGCGGCCGTGGCCGACCGGCTCGACGACCCCGTCGAGCGGCTCGCCGAGCACTGCTCCCGGCCGCGCATGCTGCTGATCCTCGACAACTGCGAGCACGTCGCCGAGGCCGCCGCCCGGCTCACCGAGGAACTGCTGGCACGCTGTCCGGACCTCACCGTCCTTGCCACCAGCCGGGAACCGCTCGGTGTCCCGGGGGAGTTGCTGCGCCCGGTGGAGCCGCTGCCCGAGCCGGTCGCGCTGCGGCTGCTCGCCGACCGGGGCGCCGCGGCCCGGCCCGGATTCCGGACCGAGGACGACCCGGAGGCGTGCGCCGAGATCTGCCGGCGCCTCGACGGCCTGCCGCTGGCCATCGAACTGGCCGCCGCCCGGCTGCGGATGCTCACACCCCGCCAGATCGCCGACCGGCTCGACGACCGCTTCCGCCTGCTCACCTCCGGCAGTCGCACGGTCCTGCCCCGCCAGCAGACCCTCAGGGCCGTCGTCGACTGGTCCTGGGACCTGCTCGACGAGGACGAACGGGACGTCCTGCGGCGGCTGTCGGTGTTCGCCGGCGGCTGCGACCTGCCCGCCGCCGAGGCCGTGTGCGGACCGGCCGCCCTGGAAGCGCTCGGCTCCCTCGTCGACCGCTCCCTGGTCGTGGCCGCCCCACCCGACGGGCCCGCCGACGGGGAGATGCGCTACCGGCTGCTGGAGACCGTCGCCGAGTACGCCGCCGAACGGCTGGACGAGTCCGGGCAGCGCGCCGAGGCCGAGCGGGCCCACCTGACCTACTTCCGTGAACTCGCCCGCGTCACCGACCCGTTGCTGCGCGGCCCCGGCCAGCTCGCCGCCATCCACCGGCTGGAGCGGGAGTACGACAACCTGCGGACGGCCCTGCGCCACGCCGTCACCGCGCGCGACGAGCAGGAAGCGCTGTGCCTGGCGCTGTCCCTCGTCTGGTACTGGCAGATGCGCGACCTGCGCATCGAGGCCCGCAACTGGTGCCGCGAGATCATGGCGCTGGGCCCGGACCCCTTCGACGAGCCCGTCCGCCCCGCCGCCGCGGTGTGGCCGCGCTGCACCGACGCCCCGCCCCCGATGACCGGCGAGATCCTGTGGGAGGCCCGGCGCGGCATCCACCTGGCCCATCTCGCGTGCATGGACACCGAACTGGAGGCCTGGCAGAACGGCCGGTCCCAGCGCAAGCTGCGGATCATCGCCCGGACCTACGAGCCGGGCCTGCCGCAGAACTGCCGCCTGCCCGGCCTGCTCTGGTTCTTCGCCGTGATGCTGACCGGCGACATGGACCGGCTGCGCGTCATCATCGACGCGTCCATCGACACCTGCCGCCGGACACCCGGCTTCGACTGGGAACTGGCCTCCGGCCTGCAGATGCGGGCCAACTTCCTGGCCAATCGCACCGACTGGGCCGGCGACGCCGCGCGGGACGCCGACGAGTCGCTGGAGATCTACCGGCGCCTGGGCGACGCCTGGGGCACCGCCGAGGCCCTGTCCGCCCGCGCCGAGGCCCATGAACGAAAGGGTCGACACGCCCTGGCCGCAGCCGACTACGAGGCGGCCATCGCCCACGCCGAGCACCTGGGCGCCCGCGCCCAGGCAGCCGTCCTCACCGCCCGCCTGGGCAGCGCCCTGCTGGAGGCCGGCGAGGACGAACGCGGTGAGCGGCTGCTGCGCGAGGTGATCGCGCAGCGCGCGGACTCGCACAGCGAGGCGATGCCCGCCGCGCGGCTGTTCCTCGCCGCCCGGCTGGGCATGACGGGCCGGGTCGCGGAGGCGCGCGAGCACCTGCGGCGGCTGCGCCAGGACTTCCGTATCGCCCACTTCATCGTCTTCGACGCGTACATCCTCGGCGCGGAGGCCTGGCTGGACGCCGCGGAGGGACGGCACGAGGAGTGCCTGCACCTGATCCGCAAGGCACTGGAGCGGGCCGGTGACCCGCTGGCCACGGCCATCACGCCCCACATGCGCTCGGGATACCTGATCGTCGGCGCCTGGGCCCTGGCCGGTCTCGACGGCGGGCGGCGCGCCGCGGACGCGGCCCGCTGCCTTGGCGCCTTCGACGCCCTGCTGCCGGCCGGTCACGTCGCCCAGCTCCAGGAGCGGGTGACCCGTGAGCGGGCCGAGCGCCAGGCCCGGGCCTCGCTCGGCGACGCGGCGTACGAGGCCGCGTACGCGCAGGGCGACGGCCTCTCCCTGGAAGAGGCCGTCGCCCTGCTCTGACGCGGATCGCCCGTGCGTCAGTTCTTGGTGCGGAACTTGTGGATCGCGACGGGTGCCATCACGGCCGTGATCGCCACCGACCAGCCCAGCGTCACCCACAGGTCGTGCGCGACCGGCCCGCCCACCATCAGCCCGCGCGAGGCGTCGGCGAGCGTGGACAGCGGGTTGTAGTCGGTGAAGGCCTGGAGCCAGCCCGGCATCGAGGTGGGCGGCGCGAAGATCGACGAGCCGAACTGGAGCGGGAACAGCACCAGGAAGCCCATCGCCTGCACGGACTGCGCGCTCTTCATGATCACGCCCAGGGTGAGGAACACCCACATGATCGACGAGGCGAAGGCCGTGGACAGGGCCACGGTCGCGAACAGCCCGGGCCAGTTGGTGATGTCGAATCCGACCGCGACGGCGACGATCATCAGCACGGCGGTCGCGAACAGCATCCGCAGCAGCTCCACCGAGATCTTCGCGAACAGCACCGAGCCGCGTCCGATGGGCAGGGACCGGAAGCGGTCCATGACACCGGAGTTGAAGTCCTGGCTGAAGCCGGTGCCGACGCCCTGGGAGAGCGTCATGCTCATCATCGCGATCATGCCGGGGATGACGTACTGCACGTACCGTTCCTGCCCGCCGCCGAGCGCCTGCCCGATCGAGCCGCCGAACACGAACACGAACAGCAGGGTGAAGATGACCGGCATCAGCAGCGCGTCGGCCATCGACTCCGGGTCCTGGCGGATCCACAGCAGATTGCGGCGGACGAGGGCACTGGTGTGCCGAACGTGCCCGCGCAGCGTGATGCGGGCGTCGGCCGTCGCCGGGGTGGTCAGGGTGGCGGCGCTCATACGGCGACCTCCTCGCGGTCCTCGGTGAGCACGGTGTCCTGCGGGGCACTGGCACGGTGGCCGGTGAGGGACAGGAACACCTCGTCCAGGCTGGGCAGTTCGGTGGTGACGGCGGCGAGCGTGACGCCCCGCGCCGTGACGGCGCCGACCACGGCGGTCAGCTGCTCGTCGCTGAGCACCGGCACGAGCAGGGTGCCGGCCTCGGTGTCCACGGTGGTGGTCGCGAGGCCGGTGATGCCGAGGTCGTCCAGGTGCGCGGCGAGCGGCCGCAGGTGCGTGACGTCGGCCGGCCGGATCCGCAGGGTCCGCCCGCCGACCCTGGCCTTGAGCTCCTCGATGCCCCCGCCGGCGACGACCTTGCCCTTGTCCACGACGGTCAGCTCGGAGGCGAGCTGCTCGGCCTCCTCCATGTACTGCGTGGTCAGCAGCACGGTCACGCCCTCGCCGACCATCGCCTTCACCTCGTCCCAGACCTCGTTGCGGGTGCGCGGGTCGAGGCCGGTGGTGGGTTCGTCGAGGAACAGCACGGCGGGCCGCCCGATCATCGAGGCGGCCAGGTCGAGCCGTCGCCGCATACCGCCGGAGTAGGTGCTCGCGGGCCGCTTGGCGGCCTCGGTCAGCGAGAACCGCTCCAGCAGTTCGTCGGCACGCGCGCGTGCCTCCTTGCGGGGCAGGTCCAGCAGCCGCCCGATCATGTAGAGGTTCTCCCAGCCGGGGAGCTTCTCGTCGACGGAGGCGTACTGCCCGGTGAGTCCTATCACGCGCCGCAGATGGCGCGGCTGCCGTACGGCGTCGTACCCGGCCACGGTGGCCTGCCCCGAGTCGGGCGCGAGCAGCGTGGACAGGATCCGCACGAGGGTGGTCTTCCCGGCCCCGTTCGGCCCGAGCACCCCCATCACGGTGCCCTCTCGCACCTCCAGGTCGACCCCGTCCAGAGCCTTGGTCTCCCCGTAGTGCTTCACCAGCCCCCGCACGGTCGCAGCGGCGCCGCCGGTTCGTGTGTCGATTCGCGTCATGAGACAGACGCTCTCAGCGCCCACCGACAGATCACCGACAAGCCGCCGACAGCCTCTGTCGGCGGCCCCGGGGAAGGGGACAGCCCGTCGACTGGGGGAAGGCCGACGGGCTGTCCGTGGTACCGCTGTGGCTCTGTGCGCTCTAGTGGACGGAGTGCTCCTCCAGCGGGAACGTTCCGCCGACGACCTCGTCCGCGAACGCCTTCACCGCGTCGCCCATGACCTCACGCAGGTTGGCGTACTGCTTCACGAACTTCGGCACCCGCCCGCCGGTCAGGCCGAGCATGTCCGTCCACACCAGCACCTGCGCGTCGGTCTCGGGGCCCGCCCCGATCCCGACCGTCGGGATGTGCAGCACCCGTGTCACCTCGGCGGCCAGCTCCGCCGGGACCAGCTCCAGCACCACCGCGAAGGCGCCCGCGTCCTGCACGGCCTTCGCGTCCCGCAGCAGCTGCTGGGCCGCCTCCTCGCCGCGCCCCTGCACGCGGTAGCCCATCGCGTTGACCGACTGGGGGGTCAGCCCGATGTGCGCCATGACCGGGATGCCGGACTCGACGAGCAGCCGGATCTGCTCGTGCGACCGCTCGCCCCCCTCCAGCTTCACGGCCTGTACGCCCGCCTCCTTCACCAGCCGGGTCGCCGAGCGCAGCGCCTGCACCGGGCCCTCCTGGTAGGAGCCGAAGGGCAGGTCGCCGACGATCAGGGCGCGCGAGGTGCCCCGCACGACCGCCGCCGACAGCATCGTCATCTCGTCGAGGGTGACGGGCACGGTCGTCTCGTACCCGAGGTGGCAGTTGCCCGCCGAGTCGCCGACCAGCATCACCGGGATGCCGGCCTCGTCGAAGACGGACGCGGTCATCGCGTCGTACGCGGTGAGCATCGGCCACTTCTCGCCGCGCTCCTTGGCGGCGGCGATGTCGCGCACGGTGATACGGCGGGTGCCCTTGCCCCCGTACAGCGCCTTGCCGCCGTCGGAGGACTTCTTCTGAGCAGTCTGGGCAGCCGGAAGCTGCGTCATTGCACGGCTCCTAACACGTCATCTCGAGGCGCCCTGACGGCGTCCCCGGACCACGTCCATGGTGGCACCTCGTGTCAACGAGGGCTAGGGGAGGCCCTGTGAGTTCCACCCCGGCCCCATTTCCGCCCCGGGCCCCGTGTGGCGGGTACGTAAGAGCCGGGTAAGAGTGTTCCGATACGAGACGGTCTCGTATCGGAAGGGTTCTAGGCTCGTCCGCATGACTAAACCTGCCGAACCGGCCGCCCCCACCGGCCCCCGCGTACCGGAAGCGGTGCACCGGCGCCGCTGGGCGATCCTCGGCGTGCTGATGCTGAGCCTGCTGATCGTCGTGCTCGACAACTCGATCCTGAACGTCGCCATCAAGACGATCTCCACCCCCGCCCCGACCGGCCTGGGCGCCACGCAGAGCGAGCTGGAGTGGGCGATCAACGCCTACACCCTCGTCTTCGCGGGCCTGCTGTTCACCGCCGGACTGCTCGGCGACCGGCTGGGGCGCAAGAAGGTGCTGCTCGGCGGGCTCGCCGTGTTCGGCCTCGGTTCCGCGTTCGCCGCGTTCTCCGGCTCGCCCGGCGAGCTGATCGGCTTCCGCGCGGTGATGGGACTGGGCGCCGCGTTCGTCATGCCCGCCACCCTCGCCGTCCTGATGCACGTCTTCGAGCGCGAGGAGCAGCCGAAGGCCATCGGCATCTGGGCGGGCGGCGTCGGCCTGGCCGTCGCCATCGGCCCGATCACCGGCGGTGTGCTGCTGGACCACTTCTGGTGGGGCTCGGTCTTCCTCATCAACGTGCCGATCGTGGTGCTCACGCTCGCGCTGATGGCCTGGCTGGTCCCCGACTCGCGCGACCCGAACCCGGGCCGCCTCGACCCCGTCGGCGTGGTGCTGTCCGTGGTCGGCCTGGTCCTGCTCGTCTACGGCATCATCGAGGGCGGCCAGCTCGCCGACTTCACCGACCCCACCGTGCTGTCGTCCATCGGCGCCGGTCTCGTCGTGCTCGTCGTGTTCGTCATCTTCGAAAAGCGCAGCGACCACCCGTCGATAGACGTCACCTACTTCCGCAACAAGGTCTTCTCGGCCGCCATCGCCGCCGTCGCGCTGGTCTTCTTCGCCCTGATGGGCGTGACCTTCTTCTCCGTCTTCTACACGCAGAGCGTGCGCGGCTACTCGCCGCTGCAGACCGGTCTGCTGATGCTGCCGCTGGCCGCCTCACAGCTGATCTTCGCGCCCCGCGCCCGGCTGGTGGTCGACCGCTTCGGCAACCGGGTCACCACCACGGCCGGCCTGCTCGTCATCGCCGCCATGCTGGCCGCCTTCGCCACCCTGGACGCGGACACGCCCATCTGGATCCTGGAAGTGATCTTCTTCCTGATGGGCGCCGGCATGGCGCACATCATGACGCCGGTCAGCGTCGTCATCATGCAGGCCCTGCCCCGCGAGAAGGCCGGTTCCGCCTCCGCCCTCAGCAACACCTTCCGGCAGGTCGGCGGCGCCCTGGGCATCGCCGTCCTCGGCTCGGTGCTGTCCACGGCCTACCGCACGGGCATCGAGGACAAGCTCGGCGCGCTCCCGCCGGGCCTGCGGCACACCGCCGGGGAGTCCATCGAGGCCACCCTCGGCGTCGCGGCCGGGCTCGGCCCCCGGGGCGAGTCCCTGATCACCCCGGCCTACGACGCCTTCCTGCACGCGATGCACATCACCGCCCTGTGGGGTGCGGGCGTCGCCCTGGTCGGAGCGGTCGTCGTGGCGCTGTTCCTGCCGGGCAGGCCGCCGGCACCCGAGGGAGCCGAGGGGGAACAGGAGTTGGCGCCCACCCGGTCGTAGGCCTGCGGGAGAATTCACCGTCCGTGCAGCAAGTGTCTGCACCCGGTCAGGAAAGGACGCAGCGACGTGAGCCTCGCCGAACGGCACCCCCCGCACGACGGTCCCGGGAGGGGGCGTCCCAGAAGCGAGGCCGTCGAACGCGCCATCATCGAGGGCGTGATGGCACTCCTGGAGGAGGGCGTCCCCCTCGCGGAGTTGTCCATCGAGCGCATCGCCCGCACCGCCGGTGTCGGGAAGGCCACCATCTACCGCCGCTGGAGCGGCAAGGAGGAACTCTTCGTCGACGTCGTGCGCACCGCAGAACCGCCGGACCCGCCGCTCCCCGGCACCTCCCTGCGCGACGACCTGGTGGTGCTGCTGGAGCAGGTGCGCCGGCGGGGCCTGGCCAACCGCTCCTCGGCGATCCTGCACAGCGTCCAGGCCCAGATGAAGAGCAGTCCGAAGCTCTGGGCGGCGTACCACGCCACCGTCGTGGCCCCGCGCCGCCGGCTCGGCCTGGAGGTGCTGAGCCGCGGCCAGCGCAACGGCGAGGTGCGCGCCGACCTCGACCTCGAACTGCTGAACGACCTGTTCGTCGGCCCGATGCTCGTGCGTGCCGTGCTGCGCCCGGACGCCGACCTCCCCGACGACCTCGCCGAGCAGATAGTCGACACCCTGCTCGAAGGGCTGCGCCCCGACAGCTCACCGTCCGTCAGTTCGCTCTCCCACGAGCCCTAGTGTGCGCGTTTCGTCACAGACGGCGCTTTCGGCGGGCATGAGCGGAACTCGCCACGGGGACTCGAACGTCATCGCCCCCGTACGGCCGTCGAGGGACGGCGGGAACGGAACGGATCATCCCCTAGGGTCGTAAGGACACGGGGGCGATGGTGTGTGCACGGCAGGCAGTGAGGCGACGGTATGGCGCAGCAGGCGTACATGACGGAGACGGACAACGGCGGCTCGGGGCCCGAGCACCGGGGAACCCGGCTTCGGCGCCTGTTCGACCGGCTGGCGAGCCCCTGGCGCGGTGACCCGCGGATCTGGCGGCGCGGTCTGTTCCTGGCGGGATGCGCGGTGCTGCTGGCCCTGGTCATGGTCCTGCACTCCCGCATCCCGAACACGATCGGCAACCTGGGCAGCCTCATCGAGACGTTCCTGCCCTGGCTGGGGATCCCCGTCGCCCTGCTGTTCGTCCTCGCCCTGGTGCGCAGGTCGGCGACCGCGCTGATCGCGGTGCTGCTGCCGTCCGTGGTCTGGCTGAACCTCTTCGGCGGCCAGGTCAGCGACAAGACCGCGCCGGGCGGCGACCTCACGGTGGTCACCCACAACGTCAACGCCGACAACCCGGACCCCTCCGGCACGGCCCGCGACGTGGCCGCCTCCGGCGCGGACGTGCTGGCCCTGGAGGAACTGACGCCGGCCGCGGTCCCGACGTACGAGAAGGCGCTGGCGTCGACCTACCGCTACCACTCGGTGCAGGGCACGGTCGGCGTGTGGAGCAAGTACCCGCTGACCGGCGTGCGGGACGTCGACATCGACATGGGCTGGACCCGCGCGATGCGCGCCACCGTGACCGCCCCGGCCGGGCAGGTGGCGGTCTACGTCGCCCATCTGCCGTCCGTGCGCGTGAAGATGGAGGCCGGTTTCACCGCCCGGCAGCGCGACCGGAGCGCCGACTACCTCGGCGAGGCCATCGCCCACGAGCCGTTGAGGAACGTCGTCCTGCTCGGCGACCTGAACGGCACCATGAACGACCGCGCCCTCAACGCCGTCACGTCCCAGATGCGCTCCACCCAGGGCGCGGCCGGTAACGGGTTCGGCTTCAGCTGGCCAGCGTCGTTCCCGATGGCGCGCATCGACCAGATCATGGTCCGGGGCCTGAAGCCGGAGAGCTCGTGGACCCTCCCGCAGACGGGCAGCGACCATCTGCCGGTCGCGGCCCGTGTGAGGGTTGCCACAAGCGGGTCCTGAAAACCCCTGGTCAGGGCTCTTCCGTCAGAAAACCGCCACCCAGGCGTCACCTCGCGGAATAGTGCGCCTGCGAGACTTTGTTCCGTACTTGAACATACGCGTACGGATCTCCAAGCAAGTCTCGAAAGGCTCCTTCATGCCCCTGGCCCTGCTCGCCCTCGCCGTGGGCGCCTTCGGCATCGGTACGACCGAGTTCGTGATGATGGGTCTGCTGCCCGACGTCGCGGACGACCTGAACATCTCGATACCCAGCGCCGGCCATCTGGTGTCGGCGTACGCGCTGGGCGTCGTCATCGGCGCCCCGCTGCTGGCCGCGGTCACCGCGAAGATGTCCCGCCGCACGGTCCTGATCGGCCTGATGGGACTGTTCGTGGTGGGCAACGCCCTGTCGGCCCTCGCGCCCGACAACGGCTGGCTGCTGGCCGCCCGCTTCCTGAGCGGACTGCCGCACGGCGCCTTCTTCGGCGTGGGCGCCGTCGTCGCGACGAACATGGTCGCCCCCGAACGCAGGGCGCGCTCGGTCTCCCTGATGTTCCTCGGCCTGACGGTCGCGAACGTCGTGGGCGTGCCGGTCGCCACCCTCATGGGCCAGCACCTCGGCTGGAGGGCGACCTTCCTCGGCGTCAGCGCCATCGGCCTGGCGGCGATCGCCGCCCTCGCGTTCCTCATCCCGCACGACCACGAGCACACCACCGCCCAGGGCCTGCGCGGCGAACTCGCCGCCCTGCGCTCCCTGCCGGTCTGGCTGTCGCTGGGCACGACCGTCGCGGGCTTCGGCGCCCTCTTCGCGGCCTACAGCTACATCACGCCGATGCTGACGGACGCCGCCGGTTACGCCGACGCCAGCGTCACCCTGCTGCTGGCGCTGTTCGGCGTCGGCGCGACCGCCGGCAACCTGCTGGGCGGCCGTCTGGCCGACCACTCGCTGCGGGGCACGCTGTTCGGCGGACTCGTCTCGCTGGTGACCGTGCTGGCGCTGTTCCCGCTGCTGATGCGCACCGAGGTCACGGCCGCCGTGGCCGTGGTCCTGCTCGGCATGGCGGCCTTCGCCACCGGTTCCCCGCTCCAGCTGATGGTCATGGAGAAGGCCTCCTCGGCCCCGTCCCTGGCCTCCTCGGCCAACCAGGCCGCCTTCAACCTGGCCAACGCCGGCGGCGCCTGGATCGGCGGGCTCGCCCTCGCCGCGGGCTTCGGCGTCACCTCCCCGGCCCTGGCCGGTGTGGCCCTGGCCGTCCTCGGCCTGGTCGTGGCGTCGCTGGCCTACGCGGTGGACCGGCGCCGGGCCCCGGTCGCCGGACGCGAGCGGATCGTGGCCGGCCATGTCCCCAAGGAGGCGGAAGCGGTGCGCCACTGACCGCTCCCGGCACCGCGGCAGCCCGTGGGATCAGGTCCCGCGTGCTGCCGTTTCGTCTACCGGGGCGCCCCGCGCCGGGCCGCGACGATCGCCGAAGCGGTGGGTGTGATCAGGACTTCGGACGCGTCCAGGTCCGCCCGACGCGGTCCCGCTACCGCTGTCCTGGGGCGACGGACTCGTCGGCGGCCGCCGCGTCGGGCAGCCGCTTCCCGTACGGCCGGTCGAAGGCCACCGGGGCCGTCGACCACCGTGCCGAGGACATCGAGGACCGCCCGCCTACTCCTGCGGCAGGGTCGCGATCTGGATCAGATTGCCGCAGGTGTCGTCGAGGACGGCCGTGGTGACGGGGCCCATCTCCACGGGCTCCTGGGTGAAGCGGACGCCGAGGCCGCTCAGCCGCTCGTACTCGGCCCGGACGTCGGCGACGGCGAACTGGGCGAGCGGGATGCCGTCGGCGGCGAGAGCGTCGCGGTAGGGCTTGACGGCCGGGTGACCGGCGGGCTCCAGCAGCAGTTCCGTGCCGTGGGGGTCCTCGGGGGAGACGACGGTCAGCCACCGGTCCGTCCCGCCCACGGGGACGTCGTGCTTCTTCACGAAGCCCAGGACCTCGGTGTAGAAGCGGAGTGCCTTGGCCTGGTCGTCGACGAAGACGCTGGTGAGATGGATCTTCATGAGGTGCTCTCCTCGGGTCCGGGTGCCTCGCGTCCGAGCCGTCTCTCGGTGAGGTGACGCAGCGGGGCCGTGTTCAGGTCGTGGAACGTGGAGCGGCCCTCCCGCCTCGTCCCGACGAGCCCGGCGGCCTCCAGCACCGCGAGGTGCCGGGAGACCGCCGGGCGCGAGATGCCGAGCTCGTGCTTCACGCTCGGCCGGAGTCTTCACTCGCCTGTCAAGCCTCCCGGTACGGCTCCCTCAGAGCGACTCCCGCCACCCGTTCGTGATGGGCAGACGCCGGTCCTTGCCGAAGCCCTTCGGGGAGATCTTCGTGCCCGGCGGGTACTGGCGCCGCTTGTACTCGGCCACGTCGACCATCCGCAGCGTCTTCGCGACCAGCCCGGCGTCGAACCCGGCCGCCACGATCTCGTCCGCACCCCGGTCCCGGTCGACGTACAGCTCCAGGATCGCGTCCAGCACCGGGTAGTCCGGCAGCGAGTCCGTGTCCACCTGGCCCGGGCGCAGCTCCGCGCTCGGCGGCTTGGTGATCGAGTTCTCCGGGATCGGCGGGGTCTGGCCGCGTTCCCGGGCGGCCCGGTTGCGCCACTCGGCGAGGCGGAAGACCGACGTCTTGTAGACGTCCTTGATGGGCCCGTACGCCCCGACCGAGTCGCCGTAGAGCGTCGAGTAGCCGACCGCCAGCTCCGACTTGTTGCCGGGGGCGAGGACGATGTGGCCCTCCTGGTTGGACAGGGCCATCAGCAGCGTGCCGCGCAGACGCGACTGGAGGTTCTCCTCCGCCAGACCCGACAGGCCCAGCGAGCCCATGTAGGCGTCGAACATCGGCTCGATCGCGACCGTGCGGTAGTTCAGCCCCGTGCGGCGGGCCAGTTCGGCCGCGTCGTCCTTGGAGTGGTCCGAGGAGTACTTCGACGGCATCGACACGCCGTACACGTTCTGCGCGCCGACCGCGTCGCAGGCGATCGCCGCGACCAGCGCCGAGTCGATGCCGCCCGACAGGCCGATCAGGACCGACGTGAAACCGTTCTTCGCGACGTACGCCCGCAGGCCCACGACGAGGGCCGAGTAGACCTCCTCGTCGTCGTCCAGACGGTCCGCGTAGCCGCCCGTGAGCTCCGGCTCGTACGGGGCGAGCGGCTCCTCCGAGAGGACGACCCGGTCGATGCGCAGACCGTCGTCCACCACGCCCGTCGGCGCGTTCGCCGACGCCGCCGGCAGCTGGAGGTCCAGCACCACGCAGCCCTCGGAGAACTGCGGCGCCCGGGCCACGACCTCGCCGTCCTTGTCGACCACGATCGAGTCGCCGTCGAACACCAGCTCGTCCTGACCGCCGATCATGGCCAGGTACGCCGTGGTGCAGCCGGCCTCCTGGGCCCGCTTGCGGACCAGCTCGAGGCGCGTGTCGTCCTTGTTGCGCTCATAGGGGGAGGCGTTGATCGAGACCAGCAGGCCAGCCTGCGCCGAACGGGCGGCGGGGACGCGTCCGCCGTCCTGCCAGAGGTCCTCGCAGATGGCCAGGGCGACATCCACGCCGTGCACCCGCAGGATCGGCATGCTGTCGCCGGGCACGAAGTAGCGGAACTCGTCGAACACGCCGTAGTTCGGCAGGTGGTGCTTGGCGAAGTTCAGGACCACCTCACCGCCGTACAGCACCGCGCCCGCGTTCTGCGGCGCGCCGGCCGGCTGGCCGTACTTCGGCTGGGCGGTGGCGCTGCGGTCGAGGTAGCCGACGATCACCGGCAGCTGCCCGAAGCCCTCCTCGGCCAGGCGCGCGGCGAGAGCGCGCAGCGCCGCGCGGGAGGCCTCCACGAAGGACGACCTGAGCGCCAGGTCCTCGACGGGATACCCGGTCAGCACCATCTCGGGGAACGCCACGAGATGCGCCCCCTGTTCGGCGGAGTGCCGGGTCCAGCGGACGATCGACTCGGTGTTACCGGCGAGGTCGCCCACGCCGGCGTCGATCTGGTTCAGGGCGAGACGTAGTTGAGGCACGCCGCCCAGTGTAATCGTCAGTGCGACACAATGGGGTGGTGTGGGTCATCCCACACCACCCCGTCCCCGTGCGGAGGTCAGTGCCGCCGGTACGACTCCACGTAGCCGTTCGCGGGCGAGCCCACGCCGGTGACGTCGTCGTAGCCCTTCACGGCTTCGAGCGAGCTGTCCTTGCCGAGGCTGCGCACGGACGTGTCGAGACCGTCCGTGGCGTCGTAGCCGTTGTGGAAGTCGACCCGTGCCACGGCGAGCCCCTTGCCCGTCGGGTTGTCGGTGACGTCGTGGTACACCTTCGAGCCGTACTTCGCGTAGATCGCCGGGTTGGCGAAGCCGATCGCCTTGCCGCGGGCCTCCTGGGCCAGGGCCTGGACGGCCGCGATGGTCGGCGCGGCGAGCGAGGTGCCGCCGATGCGGTACTCGCCGTACGCCTGCTTCTTCCCGTCCGGCGAGCTCTGCGTCTGGCCGACCAGGAAGCCGGTGTTCGGGTCGGCGATCGCCGCGATGTCCGGGACGACCCGGTTGCCGTTCGCGCTGTCGGCCTTCGCCAGCGTGTCCGGCACGACACCCCGCTGGTAGTCGGGCTCGGCGACGGTCCTGCTGGTGCCGCCGCCCGCGCCGGAGGTGAAGGCGCCGGGGAAGTCGGTCCAGCTCTTGCCGTCGGCCGACAGCGTCGCCTTGTCGGTGCCCCAGCCGGTCTCCCACAGGTACGTGTCGTTCTTGCCGACGGCCAGCGAGGTGCCGCCGACGGCGGTGACCCACGCCGAGTTGGCCGGGGAGTCGACCTGCTTCGTCCCGGAGCTCGCGACCTCGTCGCCGTCGTCGCCCGAGGAGAAGTAGAAGCCGATGCCCTCGACCGCGCCCAGCTGGAAGACCTGGTCGTAGGCGGCGGCGAGGTCCGGCGTCTGCACGGCCTCGATCTCGCCCCAGGAGTTGGAGACGATGTCGGCCAGGTGGTGGTCGACGACCGTGCCGAGCGCGTCGAGCAGATCGCCGTCCATGCAGGAGGCGGCGCCGACGTAGGTGACGTCCGCGGCCGGGGCGACCGCGTGCACGGCCTCGACGTCCAGGGTCTCCTCGCCGTACCAGCCGGACGCCGAGCAGTCCTCGGTGTTCGTGTACTTCTCGGACAGCACCTGGTGCAGCTGGCCCGTCTTCCACGCCGCGTCGCCGTTGCGCTTGGCGTAGGTGCCGGCGTCGTAGGCGATCGTCGGGGAGGCGTACGCGTCCGTGATGGCGACCCGGACGCCCTTGCCGGTGCGCTTGCCCGCGCCGTAGGCGGCCCGCAGCTGCTTGCCCGTGTAGCCCTTCACGGCGTACGGGATCTTCTCGCCGTACGCGTCCGGGAGCGTGCTCGCGGTGTTCGAGCCGTAGTACGAGGAGAACGGCCCGGCGTTGCGGAACACGGTGTCCGGCGGCGGCAGTTGGTCGTCGTGCGTGGCCATGTGCGGCGCGTTGTCCAGCCCGGTCACGGTCAGGACGGCGTCGGCCAGGCCCTGCGGCACGGAGGCGGTGCTCGCCGGCGCGCGGTAGGTCTTCGCGCCCTTGGCGAAGTTGTGCAGCTGCGTGCCGAAGGCCTTCTCGGCGGCGGCCACGTCACCGGTGACCGAGACGTAGTGCCGCGTGACGCCGGTGACCTTCAGGCCGGCCGCCGTCAGCCAGGACTTCACGGCCGCCACCTGGGCCGCGGTGGCACCGAAGCGGGCCCGCGCCTGCTTGGCCGTCAGATACCTGCCGTACGACGCCGAGTTCGGGTCGGAGACGGCCTTGGCGTAGGCGGCGAGGCCCGCGGCGTCCTTGCCGGCGAGGTAGACCCGGGCCGAGACCCGGGCACCGTCGGAGGTGGCGCCCTTGTCCGCCTTGGGCGTGGCCCAGGCGGGCCGGGTGCCGGCCAGCAGGTCGCGGACCGGGTGGTCGGCGGCGTGTGCCGCGGGTATGCCGAGCGCCAGCGCACCGGCGAGCATCGGCAAAGTCACTGCCATGCTCACCCCGGCGCGCGCCGTGGCGCGGTTGGATCTCAATGGAACCCCCTGTGCGGTTCGTCGCGAGTGGATCACTCGACGATCGCCACTCTCGCGACGAACCCTTCATGCCAGGGAATGGCACAACCCAAGAAGCGCCCTACGCAGGCCAAGAAGAACCCCATGCAGACCAAGAGGAGCCCAAGAGGCCGCCACTGAGGGCGATTTGAGGCTTACGCGCCCACCCTCTACGGGCGCGGCGCCGCGCCCCGCTCCTTGAGCATGTCGGCCATCAGGGAGATCTCCGACCGCTGCGCGTCCACCATGCCCTGGGCGAGCCGCTTCTCCACCCCGACCGTGCACCGGTCCACACAGCCCTGCGCCATATGGACACCACCCCGGTGATGGTCCGTCATCAGCTGGAGGTAGAAGATCTCCGCCTGTTTCCCGCTGAGTTCACCGAGCTTCTTCATCTCGGAGTTGGCCGCCATGCCCGGCATCAGCGCGCCGTCCTTGCCGGAGGCCATGCCGCCCATGTCCATCCAGGTCATCGGCGGCTCGGAGGACACCTTGGGCAGCCCCCACAGGTCGAGCCAGCCGAGCATCATGCCGCGCTGGTTGGCCTGCGTCTGCGCGATGTCGTACGCGAGGCGCCGCACCTCCTCGTCCTTGGTGCGGTCGCGCACGATGTACGACATCTCCACGGCCTGCTGGTGGTGCACCGCCATGTCCCGCGCGAACCCGGCGTCGGCGGACTCGGCGGAGGGGGTCACGCTGCCGCCGTCGTCCCCGGCGACCGCGTAGGTGATCGCGCCGGCCGCGACGAGCGCCGCCGCCGCGGCCCCGGCGATCAGGCCGACCTGCCTCACTTGGACAGGCCGTTCGTGCAGGCGGCGCCGGGCTCGGGGGTCTGCTTGCCCTGCACGAACTTCTCGAAGAACGCGTCCACGTTCGGGTCGCTCGCGCCGGTCACCGTGCGCTGGTGCCCCCAGGCCGACAGCATGATCGGGTCCTTCTGGTCGTCCATCGGGCTCATCAGCGTGTACGGCGTCTTCTTCACCTTCGCCGCGAGCGCCTCGACGTCCGCCTTCTTCGCGTCGGCGTTGTACGTCACCCACACCGCGCCGTGCTCCAGCGAGTGCACGGCGTTGGTGTTGTTGATCTTCTCGGTGTAGACGTCGCCGTTGCAGTTCATCCAGACCGGGTTGTGGTCGCCGCCGACCGGAGGCTCGGAGGCGTACTTCACGGCCTTGGTGACGTGGTTGCGGGCCAGCTTCCCCTTCCAGGTCTTCACGCCGTCCTTGCCCGTCACGAACCTGCCCTTGCCCGAGGTGTCGCTCGCCGCCGCGGCGTCACCGCCCTTGCCGTCGTCCTGGGACCGTACGAGCACGACGCCGCCGACGACGAGACCGGCGACGACCACCACACTGGCCGCGATGGTGAGGATCCGGTTGCGGCGCTCACGGGCCTGCTCGGCACGCCGCATCTCCTCTATGCGCGCCTTGCGGTCCGTGCCGGTCTTGTTGGCGGAGCCCATGAGGTGTCCTTCGGGGGGAAAGTGACGGTCGGGTGAGCTGATCGTAAGGGGGGAGGCGGGGCGCCCCGTAGGGCAGCCGCCGGAATGGGCCGAATCGATACGGCACCGACAGCGGGGCGACAGCTTCCCGGGCCGGGGCGGCCCTCCCCGGATGATTTGAACCCCGGATTCCCATTACCTACGCTGCCCGCATGCGCCTGCTGCGCTCCACCGACCTCGCCCTGCGGGTCCTGATGCGGCTCGCCGTCGCGAGCGGGTCGAGCCCGACGACCCGGGACGTCGCGGAGGGCATGAACGTGCCCTACACCCACCTGGCGAAGGTCGTCGCCGAGCTCCAGCACATGGGCCTGCTCGCCGCCCGCCGCGGCCGGGGCGGCGGCCTCACCCTCACCGAGCGGGGCCGCACGGCCTCGGTGGGCGCCGTGGTCCGCGCCTTCGAGGGCGGCGGAGACGTCGTCGACTGCGAGGGCCCCACCCCCTGCCCCCTCAACTCCGCCTGCCGCCTGCGCGGCGCCCTGCGCCGGGCCCAGGAGGCCTTCTTCGCCTCGCTGGACCTGGTCACCGTGCAGGACATCGTGGCGGAGCCGACCGGGGTGCTGCTGCTGGGGATCACGCGGGGCGCCGTCGACGATGCCCATGAGGACCCGGGGCTGTCCGGCGGGCCCTGCTGATCACACCGGGTCCGCTCCGCGATGCGGCTCCGCCCCGTGATCTCCGCCGAATCAAGTGCCGGTCGTGCCATCGAGCATCTCGCGCAGGATGTCCAGGTGGCCGTTGTGGCGGGCCGTCTCCTCGGTGAGGTGGAGGAGGATCCAGCGCAAGTCGACGTGGAGGCCGTCGCGGATGGTTCGCTCGGCCCGCTTGTCCAGGTCGTTCCCGGCGACCAGTTCACGGTAGCGGGCGCTCTGACCGGCGTACTCGTCAAGCAACTGCGGGAGCGGGAAGTCGACGGCGATACGCATCTCGCGGTCGGGGTCCTCGTCCGTCATGGGGGCCAGGTCCTCCTCGCCGAGGAAGATCACCTGGAACCAGTAGTACTCCACCCAACGCAGGTGGTTGATCACTCCGCTCATGGTCATCAGCGGTGAGCCCGGCAGGAGCGCCTTGCGGGCGTTCTCCGCCGAGACGCCGTCGCACTTGGCGCGGGCGGTTTCCCGGGTGTAGTCGAGGAATGTGGTGAGCTGGGTGCGTTCGTCCCACGCGGGCGGTGTGTCGTCGATTTTCGTCATCGCGCGAAGCGTCCCCGATCACCCCGGCCGGTGTCGAGGCGTTTCCCGTCGGGCCCGGCCCGCTCCACCCACCGCCGGCCGGTCAGCATCAGGGCTCCCCAGGGCTGGATTGCGGGCACGCTACGTAAAGTTGCACATAAGATGCAAATTCTAAGGAGGCGCACCGAGAGGAACCGGCCGTTACGGATGCCGGTGCGAGCAGGCACTATGGGCGCAGGAGCGGTTCACTGCCGTGCGCGAGGCGTTCGACCCCGGGCCGGCCGGGCGATCATGGTCCGCAACGCGTACGAAATGGTGGTGTGGTGGGATGCTCAGGTGCCCGACCGCCTCCCGTGGTACGGAACAGGCGGCCTGACCAGCAAGGATGGGGAAGCGGAAGATGGACAAGCAGCAGGAGTTCGTGCTCCGGACCTTGGAGGAGCGCGACATCCGGTTCGTACGGCTGTGGTTCACGGACGTGCTGGGCTTCCTCAAGTCCGTCGCCGTGGCCCCGGCCGAGCTGGAGCAGGCCTTCGACGAGGGAATCGGCTTCGACGGCTCCGCGATCGAGGGCTTCGCCCGGGTCTACGAGTCCGACATGATCGCCAAGCCGGACCCGTCGACCTTCCAGATCCTGCCCTGGCGTGCGGAGGCCCCGGGCACGGCCCGCATGTTCTGCGACATCCTCATGCCGGACGGCTCCCCGTCCTTCGCCGACCCGCGCTACGTGCTGAAGCGTGCCCTGGCCCGCGCGAGCGACCTGGGCTTCACCTTCTACACGCACCCGGAGATCGAGTTCTTCCTGCTGAAGGACCGCCCGCTGGACGGCTCCCGTCCCACTCCGGCCGACAACTCCGGCTACTTCGACCACACCCCCACCAACGTCGGCATGGACTTCCGCCGCCAGGCGATCACCATGCTGGAGTCGATGGGCATCTCGGTGGAGTTCTCCCACCACGAGGGCGCGCCCGGCCAGCAGGAGATCGACCTCCGCTACGCCGACGCGCTGTCCACGGCCGACAACGTCATGACGTTCCGCCTCGTGATGAAGCAGGTGGCGCTGGAGCAGGGCGTGCACGCCACGTTCATGCCGAAGCCGTTCTCCGAGCACCCGGGCTCCGGCATGCACACCCACCTCTCCCTCTTCGAGGGCGACCGCAACGCCTTCTACGAGTCGGGCTCGGAGTACCAGCTCTCCAAGGTGGGCCGCTCCTTCATCGCGGGCCTGCTGCGGCACGCGGCGGACATCTCCGCGGTCACCAACCAGTGGGTCAACTCCTACAAGCGCATCTGGGGCGGCGCCGAGCGCACCGCGGGTGCGGGCGGCGAGGCGCCCTCGTACATCTGCTGGGGCCACAACAACCGCTCGGCGCTGGTCCGCGTGCCCATGTACAAGCCCGGCAAGACGGGCTCGGCCCGCGTCGAGGTCCGCTCCCTCGACTCCGGCGCGAACCCCTACCTGGCCTACGCGGTGCTGCTGGCCGCCGGCCTCAAGGGCATCGAGGAGGGCTACGAACTCCCGCCGGGCGCCGAGGACGACGTCTGGGCCCTGTCCGACGCGGAGCGCCGCGCGATGGGCATCGAGCCGCTGCCGCAGAACCTGGGCGAGGCCCTGACCCTGATGGAACGCAGCGACCTGGTCGCCGAGACGCTCGGCGAGCACGTCTTCGACTTCTTCCTGCGCAACAAGCGGCAGGAGTGGGAGGAGTACCGGTCCGAGGTCACGGCGTTCGAGCTGCGGAAGAATCTGCCGGCGCTGTAGGGGCTGCCCGCTGATGTAGCGAATGAGGCCGGAGGGCATCGGACCGCCGGCCTCAGTCGTTCACCTGGCCCTGGCTCGCCCGGACCATCCTCGGCGGACCCCCCGCCGCGCTCACACCGACGCGTTCTCCGAAGCCGTCGTCCAGGCGAAGCCGTCCGGGTCGGTGAACGGCTGTGTGTCGCTGCCGATGGTGAGGCGGTGGGAGCCGGTGCCGTCGGGGGAGACGCCGACGAGCTTGGCGAGGCCGTGGCGCTTGTACAGGGCCAGTTTGACCGGCCCCGTGGCGAACTCGACGTACTTGCCGCCGAAGCTCTTGCCCACGGCCAGACCGTGCTCGACGTAGAACGTCTTGCTGCTCTTCACGTCCTCGACGCCCAGCAGCAGGACGAACTCGTCGACCCGCCCGGTCGCCGGGCCGGTGTTCTTCTTCGACGACGACGCCAGCTGCCAGATCGTCCCGTCCGGGGCCTGGACGACGCCCCCGTAGCCCCAGAGCGACTTGGCGGCGGGCTTCAGCGTCGTCGCGCCGGCCCGCACGGCCGCGTCCAGGAGGGCGTCCACATCGGCCGGCTGGGCGACCACGAGCGACAGCGTGAACCCGCGGAAGCCGGTGCTCGGCGCGTCCGACGCGGCCAGGCGCAGCCGGTCGTCCAGACCGAAGGCGGTGGAGTAGAAGCGGTCGGCGGCCGCGCGGTCGGCCACCTCGAGCGTGACGGATGCGATGGAAGTCATGACGACGACGCTATGCGCGCCCCGGCCGTCCCGCTTCTCGATTCCTGACCGGTTGGTCAGGCCCGGCGCCGCTTCAGGTCCGCCAGCAGCTGGTGCAGCGGCTCCGTCGCCCTGCGCCGGTACTCCTGCACCGCCCAGCCGTTGCCGTCCGGGTCCCGGAAGTGCATGAACGTGGCACCGTCGTCGGGGGAGTACTGGACCGGTTCCGAGACGTCCAGGCCGCGCGCCACCAGCTCCGCGTGGGCGGCCTTGATGTCGGCGACGCACAGTTGCAGGCCCTGGTACGAGCCCGGGGCCGGGGTGGGGCCCGGGGTCATCCGCCAGATCGACTCGCCCAGGGCGATCGAACAGCCGGAGCCCGGAGGGGTCAGCTGGACGATCCGCATCCCGGGCATGACCTCCTGGTCGATGTCGACATGGAAGCCGACCTTGTCCCGGTAGAAGTCCCGGGCGCGGTCGATGTCGGACACGGGCAGCGGGATGACTTCGAGCGTGATGTCCACGGCGTGACTCCTTCGTCCGGCCTCATGGGAACCGCCACCTCGTCCGGTTGCGAACCGGCTGAACGGCTCCTGTTCACCGAAGCCGAAAACGCCGTGCGGCGCCACCGAGTGGACCGGCGCCCGGCCCGCGTCGTGACGGAAATGGCCTCGTGCGTCTCCCGCGGCTCCCGAAACCGTCGTACCCCGCCCGCCGTCGCGGCCTGCCCCGGTGGCCACATGTGCCTCCCGCGCCCCGTCCGCCAGGCGAACTCGGCGGCGCTCGTCCGGGCCCGTGCGGTTAGGCTCAAAGCCGTACGGCCTTGATCCGATGGACGTCCGAGGAACAGTGCGAAGGAGGCCCGGATGACGGCGGCGCCGGGGCGCAGGAGCAGTACCTTCACACGACTGCTGCGGCACGGCTTCACCGACGCCTCCGCCGCCGAGCGGCTTCTGGACAGCCCGGAGCTCGCGCCGCTGCGCGACGACCCGGTGCTGCTGGAGGCGCTGGGCGCCACCGCCGACCCCGACCTCGCGCTGCTCGGACTGGTCCGGCTGCTGGAGGCCCAGCAGAGCCCCGGCGCCCGCCGGGAGCTGCTCGACACGCTGATCTCGTCCAAGCCGCTGCGCGACCGCCTCCTCGGCGTCCTCGGCGCGTCCACCGCCCTCGCCGACCACCTCGCCCGGCACCCGGACGACTGGCAGGCGCTCGTCATGTACGAGGCGTACGACCTGCACCCCGGGGTGGCCGAGTTCGAGGCCGGTCTGGCGCAGGCCACCGACCCGGTCTCCCTGCGCGTCGCCTACCGGCGCTGCCTGCTGTCCATCGCCGCCCGGGACGTCTGCGGCACCACCGGCGTCGCCGAGTCGGCCGCCGAGCTCGCCGACCTCGCCACCGCAACCCTGCGCGCCGCCCTCGGGATCGCCGAGGCGGCCGCCCCCGAGGACGCCGCCCTGTGCCGGCTCGCGGTCATCGCGATGGGCAAGTGCGGCGGCCACGAGCTGAACTACGTCTCGGACGTGGACGTCATCTTCGTGGGGGAGGCCACCGAGGGCACCGACGAGACCAAGGCCCTGCGCGCCGCCACCCGGCTCGCCTCGCACATGATGCGGATCTGCTCCGAGACCACGGTCGAGGGCTCCATCTGGCCCGTGGACGCCAACCTGCGGCCCGAGGGCCGCAACGGCCCCCTCGTGCGGACCCTCTCCAGCCACCTCGCCTACTACCAGCGCTGGGCCAAAACCTGGGAGTTCCAGGCGCTGCTCAAGGCCCGCCCGGTGGCCGGCGACCTCGACCTCGGCGCGGAGTACGTCGACGCCGTCCAGCCCCTGGTGTGGAAGGCCGCCGAACGCGAGAACTTCGTGCCCGACGTGCAGAAGATGCGCCGCCGGGTCGTGGAGAACATCCCCGCCGCCGAGGTCGACCGCCAGCTGAAGCTCGGCCCCGGCGGCCTCAGGGACGTCGAGTTCGCCGTGCAGCTGCTCCAGCTGGTGCACGGCCGTGCCGACACCTCCCTGCGCAGCGGCACGACCCTGGACGCGCTGGAGGCGCTCGCCGCCGGCGGCTACGTCGGCCGGTCCGACGCGGCCCAGCTCGACGAGGCCTACCGCTTCCTGCGCTCCATGGAGCACCGCATCCAGCTGTTCCGGCTGCGCCGCACCCACCTCGTCCCGCAGGACGAGGCCGAGCTGCGCCGCATCGGCCGCTCCCTCGGCCTGCGCAAGGACCCCGTCGCCGACCTGCACCGCGAGTGGCGGCGGCACGCCACCGTCGTACGCCGTCTGCACGAGAAGCTCTTCTACCGGCCGCTGCTGGACGCCGTCGCCCAGCTCGCCACCGGCGAGGCCCGGCTGAGCACCGAGGCGGCCCGGGAGCGCATGGTCGCCCTGGGCTACGCCGACCCGGCCTCCGCCCTGCGGCACCTGGAGGCCCTGGCCTCCGGCGTCACCCGCAAGGCGGCCATCCAGCGCACCCTGCTGCCGGTGCTCCTCGGCTGGTTCGCCGACTCCGCCGACCCGGACGCGGGCCTGCTGGGCTTCCGCAAGGTCTCGGACGCGCTCGGCAAGACCCCCTGGTACCTGCGGCTGCTGCGCGACGAGGGCGCCGCCGCGCAGAACCTCGCCCGGGTGCTGTCCGCCGGCCGCCTGGCGCCCGACCTGCTGATGCGCGCCCCGGAGGCGGTCGCGCTGCTCGGCGACGGGGACGGCGGCGGCCTGGAACCCCGGCCGCGCGCCCATCTGGAGCAGGAGATACTCGCCGCCGTGCGCCGGGCCGACGGCGCCGCCCAGGCGGTCACGGCGGCCCGCGGGGTGCGCCGCCGCGAGCTGTTCCGCACGGCCGCCGCCGACATCGTCGGCTCCTACGGCACCGAGGAGCAGCCCGCCGAGGCCGACCAGGGCGCCCTGGTGGACCGGGTCGGCGGCGCGGTGTCGGACCTGACCGCCGCGACCCTGGCCGGCACGCTCCGCGCGGTCGTGCGCGACGGCTGGGGCGACGAGCTGCCCACCCGGTTCGCGATCATCGGCATGGGCCGGTTCGGCGGCCACGAGCTGGGCTACGGCTCCGACGCGGACGTCCTGTTCGTGCACGAACCGCGCGACGGCGTCGACGAGCGGGAAGCCTCCCAGGCGGCCAACAAGGTCGTCTCCGAGATGCGCCGCCTGCTTCAGATCCCCAGCGCCGACCCGCCCCTGCTCATCGACGCCGACCTGCGCCCGGAGGGCAAGTCCGGCCCGATGGTCCGCACCCTCAAGTCGTACGAGGCGTACTACCGCCGGTGGGCCCTGACCTGGGAGTCGCACGCGCTGCTGCGGGCCGAGCCCGTCGCCGGCGACGAGGAGCTGGGACGCCGCTTCATCGAGCTGATCGACCCGCTGCGCTACCCGGCGGACGGGCTCACGGACGAGGCCGTCCGCGAGATCCGGCGGCTGAAGGCCCGGATGGAGTCCGAACGGCTGCCGCGCGGCGCCGACCCCAAGCTGCACGCCAAGCTCGGGCCCGGCGGCCTGTCCGACGTGGAGTGGACCGTGCAGCTCATGCAGCTGCGGCACGGCTCGACACAGCCGGGCCTGCGCACCACCCGCACCCGGGAGGCGCTGGCCGCCGCCCGCGCGGCCGGACTCATGTCGGACGAGGACGCGGCGATCCTCGACGAGGCCTGGGTCCTGGCGACCCGCGTCCGCAACGCGGTGATGCTGGTACGCGGCCGGGCCGGCGACACCTTCCCGACGGAGCCCCGGGAACTGTCGGCCGTGGGCAGGTACCTGGGATACGGCCCGGGCCACGCGGGCGACATGCTCGACGCGTACCGGCGGACGGCGCGCCGGGCGCGCGGTGTGGTGGACGAACTGTTCTACGGCGCCGCCGACCGCTGACACCGGCCCGGTCCGCACCGGGCCCCGGCGTCGACCGGCCCTACCCGGCCTGCGCGTCGGGCTGCTGCGGCGGACCGGCTTCTTCGGTCTCGCGCAGGGTCTCGGCGTCGGTTGGTCTCGCTCAGCCCGCGCGTCGGGCCTCTTGCGGCCGACCGGCCTCACCCGGCCTGCGCACCGGGCCTCGGCGCCGACCCGGCCTCACCGGCCTGCGCACCGGGCCCTGGTGCGGTTCCCGGCCTCACCCGGCCTGCGCGTGGGGCTTCTGCGGCGGACCGGCTTCTTCGGTCTCGCGCAGGGCCTCGGCGTCGGCCGGTCTCGCTCAGCCCGCGCGCCGGGCCTCTGCGGCCGACCGGCCTCAGTCCGCCCGCGCGCCCGACCTCGGTCGCGACCCGGCATCCCTCGGCCCCCACACCGGCACGCCCCGCGGCAGCGCGTACGGCTGCCTGCCGTACCAGAGGCGGGCCACCGTAAAGCCGAAGGTCAGGCACAGCACACCGCCGACCGCGTCCAGCCAGAAGTGGTTGGCCGTGGCGACGATGACCACCAGCGTCAGCGCCGGGTACAGCAGGCCCAGCACCCGCGCCCAGGGGACGGTGGCCAGGGCGAAGACCGTCAGCCCGCACCACACGGACCAGCCGATGTGCATCGACGGCATCGCGGCGTACTGGTTGGACATGTGCTTGAGGTCGCCTGACGCCATCGAACCCCAGGTCTGGTGGACCATGACCGTGTCGATGAAGCCGCCGCCGTTCATCAGCCGCGGGGGCGCCAGGGGGTACAGGTAGTAACCGGCCAGGGCGACGGCCGTGGTCGCGAACAGTGCCAGGCGGGTCGCCGCGTAACGGCCGGGATGGCGACGGTACAGCCACACCAGGACACCCAGCGTGACGATGAAGTGGAGTGTCGCGTAGTAGTAGTTCATCCCGACGATGAGCCAAGGCACCGCGTTCACGGCGTGGTTGACCGACTGCTCGACGGCGATGCCGAGATGGTCCTCGATCCGCCAGATGAAGTCGGCGTTGCGCAGCGCCTCGGCCTTCTGCTCGGGCACGGCGTTGCGGACGAGCGAGTACGTCCAGTAACTCACCGCGATCAGCAGGATCTCGAACCAGAACCGGGGCCGGCGCGGGGCGCGCAGCCGGCGCAGCGTGCCGCGCCCCGGATCGGCCGCAACGGGGTCCGGGAGGGCCGCTTCCAGGCTCTCCGGCTTCGTTACGGTCGTTTCACCCATAGGCGCAAAGTCTGCCAGAAAAGGACTTACCCACCGATCATCCCGCGGCCCCGTGCGGGCCGCATGTCCTACGGCGAGATCAGGCCGCAGGGCTCAGGAGCGACCGCGTTCCCCGGGGGCCGAAGCCGTCGAACCGCGCACCACCAGCTCCGGCATGAACACGAACTCGCTGTGCGGCGCGGGCGTCCCGCCGATCTCCTCCAGCAGCGTGCGCACCGCCGCCTGGCCCATCGCCGGGACCGGCTTGCGGATCGTGGTCAGGGGCGGGTCGGTGAAGGCGATCAACGGGGAGTCGTCGAAGCCGACCACGGAGATGTCCTTGGGCACGTCCAGACCGAGCTGCCGGGCCGCCCGGATCGCGCCCAGCGCCATCATGTCGCTCGCGCACACCACGGCCGTGCAGTTCCGCCCGATCAGGGCCGTGGCCGCGGCCTGGCCGCCCTCCAGGGTGTACAGCGAGTGCTGCACCAGTTCCGTCTCGACGGTCTCGGCGCTCAGGCCCAACTGGTCCTGCACGCAGCGCACGAACCCCTCGATCTTGCGCTGCACCGGCACGAACCGCTTGGGCCCGAGGGCCAGACCGATCCGGGTGTGCCCCAGCGACACCAGGTGCGTGACCGCCAGGCTCATCGCCGCGCGGTCGTCGGGGGAGATGAACGGCGCCTGCACCTTCGGCGAGAAACCGTCGACCAGTACGTAGGGCACGCCCTGGGCGCGCAGCCGGTCGTAGCGCTGCATGTCGGCGGTGGTGTCGGCGTGCAGTCCGGAGACGTAGATGATGCCGGCGACGCCGCGGTCGACGAGCATCTCGGTCAGTTCGTCCTCGGTCGAGCCGCCCGGCGTCTGCGTGGCCAGCACCGGCGTGTAGCCCTGCCGCGTCAGCGCCTGGCCGATGACCTGCGCCAGGGCCGGGAAGATCGGGTTCTCCAGCTCCGGGGTGATCAGGCCGACCAGGCCCTCGCTGCGCTGGCGCAGCCGCACCGGACGTTCGTAGCCGAGGACGTCGAGGGCGGCCAGCACGGACTGGCGGGTGGTGGCGGCGACGCCCGGCTTCCCGTTGAGGACGCGGCTGACGGTCGCCTCGCTCACCCCCGCCTGCAACGCGATGTCCGCAAGCCGTGTGGTCACAGCACCGGACTGTAGCGGCCGGGGTTCTCCTTGCACACCGACGGGACGCCTGATGCGCGCCGTCGCACGGCCCACTGCGGGTGGCTTGGTCATCGCGGTCCCTCGAAAGTCGTGGTCGGCGTCCGATCCGCAACGGATGATTCCCCCGGCGGACACGGATGGCAAGTGCTTGCAGAGTCTTGCACAGCTGTCCGACTCCCTGCCGAACAGCGGTAAGTCCGGGCTTCGGGGTGGTCGAGACGAGGTCACGGCGGAGTAACCATCCGCACCTCTTGCAACTTTTTGCTGCAAGGTCTTTCGCAAGGTGTTGCAGCGCGGCTAATCTCACCGACGCCCGGCCGCCAACGGCGCAGTCGGCAGCACGAACGGGCTTCACCCTCAAGGAGAACTCATGCGGCGTGGCATAGCGGCCACCGCGCTGGTGGCGTCCCTCGCCCTGGCGGCGACGGCCTGCAACGGAAGCGACAGCGGCGACGAGGCCGGCGGCCCGGTCACCATCACCTGGTGGGACACCTCCAACGCGACCAACGAGGCGCCGACGTACCAGGCCCTGGTCAAGGAGTTCGAGGCCGCCAACAAGGGCATCAAGGTCAAGTACGTCAACGTCCCCTTCGACCAGGCGCAGAACAAGTTCGACACCGCCGCCGGTTCCAAGGGCGCCCCGGACGTGCTGCGCTCCGAGGTCGGCTGGACCCCCGCCTTCGCCAAGAAGGGTTTCTTCGCGCCGCTGGACGGCACCGAGGCCCTCGCCGAGCAGGGCAAGTTCCAGCCCAGCCTGATCGAGCAGGCCAAGTACGAGGGCAAGACCTACGGCGTCCCCTTCACCACGGACACCCTCGCCCTCGTCTACAACAAGGCCCTGTACAAGAAGGCCGGCGTCGAGGCCCCCAAGACCTGGGACGACCTGAAGAAGGCCGCCGCCACCATCAAGGCGAAGACCGGCGTCGACGGCTACTGGGGCTCCACCCAGGCCTACTACGCCCAGACCTTCCTCTACGGCGAGGGCACCGACACCGTCGACGTCGACGCCAAGAAGATCACCGTCACCTCGCCCCAGGCCAAGAAGGCCTACGGCACCTGGCAGAGCCTGTTCAAGGGCAAGGGCCTGCACAAGGCCGACACCACCGCCGACGCCTACGCCCACATCCAGGAGGCGTTCGTCAGCGGCAAGGTCGCCTCGATCGTCCAGGGTCCGTGGGAGATCACGAACTTCTACAAGGGCTCGGCCTTCAAGGACAAGAACAACCTCGGCATCGCCACCGTCCCGGCCGGCTCCAGCGGCAAGGCCGGCGCCCCGACCGGCGGCCACAACCTCTCGGTGTACGCGGGCTCGGACAAGGCCCACCAGGAGGCCTCGCTGAAGTTCGTGAAGTTCATGACCTCGGCCAAGGCCCAGGAGACCATCGCGCTGAAGAACTCCACCCTCCCCACGCGCGAGGACGCCTACACCGCGAAGGTCAAGGCCGACCCGGGCATCGCCGGTTACCAGGGCGTGCTGTCCTCCGCCCAGCCGCGCCCGGCGCTGCCGGAGTACAGCTCCCTGTGGGGCCCGCTCGACGACGAGCTCATCGAGATCGCCGGTGGCAAGGAGTCCCTCGACAAGGGCCTCGGCGACGCCGAGACCGCCATCGCCAAGCTGGTGCCGGACTACAGCAAGTGACCGCCGCGTGGCCGCCGGGTCCCCCTGTCATGGGGGAGGGGACCCGGCGGCCACCGGCCCGCGCCTGTGCCCGGGCAGCCCCCTGAACTCCTTGAACTTGCAGAAGGTGTCGAACCATGACAGTCGCCATCGACCGAGCGACCGGCAAGCGGCGCGGTGAGCGGGAACCACGGCCCGGACCGGTGCAGCGGCTGAGGAACGGACTCACCAAGCACTGGTACGCCTACGCGATGATCGCCCCGGTGGCGGTCGTCCTCGGGGTCCTGGTGCTGTACCCGCTGGGGTACGGCCTGTACCTCACCCTCACCGACGCCACCAGCCTGAACACCGCCCGTACGATCGGCGTCAACGAGATCGACGCCACCTACAAGTTCATCGGCCTGGACAACTACGCCGACATCCTGTGGGGCCCGACCTCATACGACCGCTTCTGGTCGCACTTCCTGTGGACGGTCTTCTGGACGGCCGCCTGTGTCGCCCTGCACTACGGCATCGGCCTGGGCCTGGCCCTGCTGCTCAACCAGAAGCTGCGTGGCCGCACCCTCTACCGCATGATCCTCGTGCTGCCCTGGGCGGTGCCCACGTTCGTCACCGTCTTCGGGTGGCGGTTCATGCTCGCCGACGGCGGCATCATCAACAGCGGCCTGGACTTCCTGCACCTGCCGACACCGTCGTGGCTGGAGGACACCTTCTGGCAGCGGTTCGCCGTGATCATGGTCAACACCTGGTGCGGTGTGCCGTTCATGATGGTCTCGCTCCTCGGCGGCCTGCAGTCCATCGACGCGAGCCTGTACGAGGCCTCGGAGATGGACGGCGCGGGCGCCTGGCAGCGCTTCCGCTACGTCACCCTGCCCGGCCTCAGGTCCGTCAGCACCACGGTCGTCCTGCTCGGCGTCATCTGGACGTTCAACCAGTTCGCCATCATCTTCCTGCTGTTCGGCAACACCGCCCCCGACGCGCAGATCCTCGTGACCTGGGCCTACCAGCTGGGCTTCGGACAGCAGCCGCGCGACTACGCGCAGTCCGCCGCCTACGGGATCCTGCTGCTGTCGATCCTGATCGTCTTCACCTCCTTCTACCGCCGCTGGCTGAACCGCAACGAGCAGCAGCTCGCGATCTGAGGCAGGAGTCCGAAATGAGTACGACCACCGTCGAGAACTCCGCCCCGGCGACCGGGCGGCGCCCCGCGAACGCCCCCGCCCGCACGCGCCGGCGTGGCGAGCAGAGCCGCGCGGCCGCCCTCGCCTCGCACGCCGTGCTGATCGTCGCCAGCCTGGCCGCGCTCTTCCCGGTCGCCTGGCTGTTCTTCCTGTCCCTCGGACCGGACAAGGACGACTACCTCCACCCCGGGCGCATCTGGGGCAAGATGACGCTCGACAACTACGCGTTCGTCCTTCAGGACACCAGCTTCTTCGACTGGCTGAAGAGCACACTGGTCGTCGTGCTGGGCACCACGCTCATCGGCGTCGTCGTCGCCGCGTCCACCGGCTACGCCGTCTCCCGGATGCGCTTCCCCGGCTACCGCAAGCTGATGTGGGTGCTGCTCGTCACCCAGATGTTCCCCATCGCGGTACTGATCGTGCCGATGTACCAGATCCTGTCGGATCTCCAGCTCATCGACAGCTACCTTGGTCTCATCCTTGTCAACTGCACCACGATCGTGCCGTACTGCGCCTGGCTGATGAAGGGCTATTTCGACACCATCCCGTTCGAGATCGACGAGGCCGGGCGCGTCGACGGGCTGACCCCCTTCGGCACGTTCGCGCGGCTGATCCTGCCGCTCGCCAAGCCGGGACTCGCGGTCGCGGCGTTCTACAGCTTCCTCACGGCCTTCGGTGAGGTCGCGTTCGCCTCGACGTTCATGCTCAGCGACGACAAGTACACCTTCGCCGTCGGTCTGCAGACGTTCGTCAGCGAGCACGACGCACAGCGCAATCTGATGGCCGCGACGGCCGTACTGATCGCGATACCGGCCGCCGTCTTCTTCTACCTCGTGCAGAAGAACCTGGTGACCGGGCTCACCGCCGGTGGCACGAAGGGGTGACCGGTGCCCCCCGGGGCGCTGCCCGACGGCACGTCACAAGCCCGGGGCGGCCGCGGTGCCCATCCGACCCCGCTGTACCGCGGCCGCCTCGTCACCACCCCACGTCTCCATGACCACAACCTCGTTACGCATCAAGGACGACATGAGCCAGCACTCAGCCGCACCTGCCCCCACCGCCGCGTCCGCCGTGGCCGTCGCCAAGCGCCGCGACTGGTGGCGTGACGCGGTGATCTACCAGGTGTACCCGCGCAGCTTCGCCGACAGCAACGGTGACGGCATGGGCGACCTGGAGGGTGTCCGCACCCGTCTGCCGTACCTGCGCGACCTCGGCGTGGACGCCGTGTGGCTCAGCCCCTTCTACGCCTCGCCGCAGGCCGACGCCGGCTACGACGTGGCCGACTACCGGGCCGTCGACCCCATGTTCGGCAACCTCCTGGACGCCGACGCGCTGATCCGCGACGCCCACCGGCTGGATCTGCGCATCATCGTCGACCTCGTGCCCAACCACTCCTCGGACCAGCACGAGTGGTTCAAGCGGGCCGTCGCCGAGGGCCCCGGCTCCCCGCTGCGGGAGCGCTACCACTTCCGCCCCGGCAAGGGCGAGACGGGCGAACTGCCGCCCAACGACTGGGAGTCGATCTTCGGCGGTCCGGCCTGGACCCGGGTCACCGAGCCCGACGGCACGCCCGGCGAGTGGTACCTGCACCTCTTCGCCCCCGAGCAGCCCGACTTCAACTGGACCCACCCCGCGGTCGGCGACGAGTTCCGCTCCATCCTGCGCTTCTGGCTGGACATGGGCGTCGACGGCTTCCGGATCGACGTGGCGCACGGCCTGGTGAAGGCGGACGGCCTGCCCGACCTTGGATCCCACGATCAGGTGAAGCTGCTGGGCAACGATGTCATGCCGTTCTTCGACCAGGACGGCGTGCACGAGATCTACCGGCAGTGGCGGCTGATCCTCGACGAGTACGCGGGGGAGAGGATCTTCGTGGCGGAGGCCTGGACCCCGACCATCGAGCGCACCGCCAACTATGTCCGTCCCGACGAGCTGCACCAGGCCTTCAACTTCCAGTACCTGAGCACCCACTGGGACGCCGCTCAGATGCGCGAGGTCATCGACCGCACCCTGGAGGCCATGCGCCCGGTCGGCGCCCCGGCCACCTGGGTGCTGTCCAACCACGACGTCACCCGGCACGCCACCCGCTTCGCCAACCCGCCAGGCCTCGGCACCCAGATCCGCCTGGCCGGCGACCGGGAACTGGGCCTGCGCCGGGCCCGGGCCGCGACCCTGCTGATGCTCGCGCTGCCCGGCTCGGCCTACATCTACCAGGGCGAGGAGCTCGGCCTGCCCGACGTCGTCGACCTGCCCGACGAGGTGCGCCAGGACCCGGCGTACTTCCGGGGCGCGGGCCAGGACGGCTTCCGCGACGGCTGCCGGGTGCCGATCCCGTGGACCCGGACGGGCTCGTCGTACGGCTTCGGTGACGGCGGAAGCTGGCTGCCGCAGCCCGAGGGCTGGGGCGAGCTGAGTGTCGAGGCGCAGTCGGGCGAGCCCGGCTCGACGCTGGAGCTGTACCGTGCCGCGCTCGCGGTGCGCCGCGAGCAGGCGGACCTCGGCGCGGGCACGTCCGTTCAGTGGCTGCGGGCGCCCGAGGGCGTGCTGGCCTTCCGGCGCGGAGAGTTCGTGTGTGTCGCCAACACCACCGGCGAGTCGGTGGCGATGCCCGCGTACGGCCGGGTGCTGCTGGCGAGCGGCGAGATCGTCGAGGTCGACGACGAGACCAAGGTGCCGGCCGACACGACGGTGTGGTGGACCACCGCCACCGCACAGGCCCGCGCCTGATTTTTCCTTTGAATTTCGTACGGCCCGCTGCCCTTTCGGGCGGCGGGCCTTTACCATCTGCGTCACCGCAAGGTTTCTGAACCTTGCTGCAAGAACCTTCAACGAAGAAGGAAACCCCGCATGGCACGCAGATTCCTCGCCTCCGCCGTGGCGCTCGCCGCGGCTGTGGTTGTCATGAACCCGACTGGTGCGCAGGCCTCCCCACCTGGCACCAAGGACGTCACCGCCGTCCTCTTCGAGTGGAACTTCGCCTCGGTCGCCCGCGAGTGCACCACCACCCTCGGGCCCGCCGGCTACGGCTACGTCCAGGTCTCGCCGCCCGCCGAGCACATACAGGGACCGCAGTGGTGGACCTCGTACCAGCCGGTCAGCTACAAGATCGCCGGCCGGCTCGGCGACCGCACGGCGTTCCGGAACATGGTGAACACCTGCCACGCGGCCGGTGTGAAGGTCGTCGTGGACACCGTCATCAACCACATGGCGGCGGGCGACGGCACCGGCACCGGCGGCTCCTCGTACAGCAAGTACGCCTACCCCGGCCTGTACTCGTCGTTCGACTTCGACGACTGCACGAGCCGGATCAGCACCTACCAGGACCGCTGGAACGTCCAGCACTGCGAACTGGTCGGCCTGGCCGACCTGGACACGGGCGAGAACTACGTCCGCGGCGCGATCGCCGGGTACCTGAACGACCTGCTCTCCCTCGGCGTCGACGGCTTCCGCGTCGACGCGGCCAAGCACATCGACACCGCCGACCTCGCGAACATCAAGTCCCGGCTGAGCAACCCGTCGGTGTACTGGAAGCAGGAGGTCATATTCGGCGCCGGCGAGGCCGTCCAGCCCACTGAATACACGAGTAACGGAGACGTCCAGGAGTTCCGCTACGCCTACGACCTCAAGCGGGTCTTCACCAACGAGAACCTCGCCTACCTGAAGAACTACGGCGAGGGCTGGGGCTACATGAACAGCGGTGTCTCCGGTGTCTTCGTCGACAACCACGACACCGAGCGCAACGGCTCCACCCTCAGCTACAAGGACGGCGCCACCTACACCCTGGCCAACGTCTTCATGCTGGCCTGGCCCTACGGCGCCCCCGACGTCAACTCCGGCTACGAGTTCACCGACCACGACGCCGGGCCGCCGAACGGGGGCCGGGTCGACGCCTGCTGGCAGGACGGCTGGAAGTGCCAGCACGACTGGCCGGAGATCAAGTCCATGGTCGCCTTCCGCAACGCCACCCGCGGCCAGGCCGTCACCGACTGGTGGGACAACGGCGGTGACGCCATCGCCTTCGGCCGCGGCGGCAAGGGCTTCGTGGCCATCAACCACGAGTCCGGCTCCCTGACCCGGACGTACCAGACCTCGCTGCCCGCCGGGACGTACTGCGACGTGCAGAACAACACGCCGGTGACGGTCGACGCGAGCGGCCGGCTCACGGCCACCCTGGGCGCGCACACGGCCCTGGCGGTCCACGCGGGCAAGTCGAGCTGTTAGCGCCGTCTCCCGACGGTGTGAAGCGGCCCCGGCGGCACGACCCGTGGCGGCCGGGGCCGCCGGACCCGCCGCGGTGGTTGAAAGTTCTTTCCAATGCTTTCAAGACTCTTGCTGTAAGCGTTTCGGCGGCGATACGGTCGCGCGGGGTCGGACCCGAGAGAGCCGCAATCGCTAGGAGCCCATCTGTGATACCGAGATGGCCGGTGCCGTCCAGGCGCCGAACCGCCCGTGCCGGACGGGTCGCCGCGGTCACCGCCGCCGCGCTGGCCGCCACACTCGTCCAGCCGCTCGCCGCCGGGGCCGCCACCCCTCCGGCGCCTCCCTCCGACGCGGCGCTGGCCGCCCAGCCCGCCCGGCACGACGCCACCCGGGAGCAGTTCTACTTCGTCCTGCCGGACCGGTTCGCCAACGGCGACCGGCGCAACGACAAGGGCGGCCTGACCGGTTCACGCCTGTCGACCGGCTACGACCCCACCGACAAGGGCTTCTACCAGGGCGGCGACCTCAAGGGCCTGACCAAGAGGCTCGACTACATCAAGGGCCTCGGCACCACCGCCCTGTGGATGGCCCCGATCTTCAAGAACCAGCCCGTGCAGGGCACCGGGACTGGGGGTACCTCCCAGGCGTTTAGCACTGGGGGAGCCTCGGCCGGTTACCACGGTTACTGGATCACCGACTTCACCCAGGTCGACCCGCACTTCGGCACCAATCAGGACCTCGAGACCCTCATCGACAAGGCCCACGCCAAGGGCATGAAGGTCTTCTTCGACGTCATCACCAACCACACCGCCGACGTCGTCGACTACGAGGAGAAGTCCTACGACTACCTCTCCAAGGGCGCCTTCCCCTACCTGACGAAGGACGGCGTGCCCTTCGACGACGCCGACTACGCCGACGGGCGGCACGGCTTCCCGGAGGTCGACCGGGACTCCTTCCCGCGTACCCCGGTCGTCACCAGGAAGAACAAGGTCCCGTCGTGGCTCAACGACCCGACGATGTACCACAACCGCGGCGACTCCACCTTCGCCGGTGAGAGCTCCACCCACGGCGACTTCTCCGGGCTCGACGACCTGTGGACCGAGCGGCCCGAGGTCGTCAGCGGCATGGAGAAGATCTACCAGCGCTGGGTGCGGGACTTCGACGTCGACGGCTTCCGGATCGACACCGTGAAGCACGTCGACATGGAGTTCTGGACGCAGTGGGCCACCGCCCTGGACGCCTACGCCGCGAAGCGCGGCCGGGACGACTTCTTCATGTTCGGCGAGGTCTACTCGGCCGACACGAACGTCACCGCGCCCTACGTCACCCAGGGCCGGCTCGACGCCACCCTCGACTTCCCCTTCCAGGAGGCGGCCCGCCAGTACGCCTCGCAGGGCGGCAGCGCCCGCAAGCTCGCCGGCGTCTTCGGCGACGACTACAAGTACACGACCGGCAAGGCCAACGCCTACGAGCAGGTCACCTTCCTCGGCAACCACGACATGGGCCGCATCGGGTCGTTCCTGAAGCAGGACAACCCCAAGGCCACGGACGCCGAGATCCTCGCCAAGGACAAGCTCGCCAACGAGCTGATGTTCCTCAGCCGCGGCAACCCCGTCGTCTACTACGGCGACGAGCAGGGCTTCACCGGCCCGGGCGGCGACAAGGACGCCCGGCAGACCATGTTCGCCTCGCGCACCTCCGACTACCTCGACGACGACCTGATCGGCACCGACCGCACCCACGCCGAGGACGCCTACGACACCAAGGCGCCCCTGTACCGGCAGATCAGCGCCCTCGCCGAGCTCCGCAAGGCCAACCCGGCGCTCACCGACGGCGTCCAGCAGGAGCGGTACGCGGCCGACGGCCCGGGCGTCTACGCCTTCTCCCGCACGGACGCCAAGGCCGGCACCGAGTACGTCGTCGCCTTCAACAACGCCGCCGAGAAGAAGACCGCGACCTTCGCGACCGGCTCGGCCGGCATGACCTTCCGCGGCATCCACGGCACCGACGCGACCCTGACCAGCGACGGCGGCAAGAAGCTCACCGTGACGGTCCCGGCCGGTTCGGCGATCGTCCTCAAGGCGGCCGGAAAGCTCGCGAAGCCCGCCACCGCACCGACCCTCACCCTGAAGGCCCCGGCCGCCGGCGCCACCGGCACCGTCGAGGTCACCGCCGACGTCGACGGGGGACAGCTCAACCGGGTCGTCTTCGCCGCGCAGACCGGCAACGGGAAGTGGCGGGTCCTCGGCTCCGCCGACCACGCCCCCTACAAGGTCACCCACACCCTCGGCAAGGACGTGGCACCGGGTACGGCCCTGCGCTACAAGGCCGTCGTCATCGACTCGGCCGGACACACCGCGAGCGCGCTGGCCACCTCCACCACCGGCACCCCGCCCGCCCCCGAACCGCCCACCGCCTCCTCCCGCGACTACGCGATCGTCCACTACAAGCGCGCGGACGGCGACTACGCCGACTGGGGCCTGTACGCCTGGGGCGACCTCGCCGAGGGCGAGGCCACCGAGTGGCCCAAGAGCCACCCGTTCACCGGCCGGGACGCCTATGGCGCCTTCGCCTGGGTCAAGCTCAAGCCCGGCGCCTCGAACGTCGGCTTCCTCGTCATCGACAAGGACGGCACCAAGGACGTCTCCACCGACCGCACGATCGACGTCACCAAGACCGGCGAGATCTGGATCGAGCAGGGCAAGGACACCGTCACCACCGAGCGCCCCGCATATCCGGCGCCCGACAAGAGCAAGGCCGTCCTGCACTACCACCGGGCCGACGGGAACTACGACGGCTGGGGCCTGCACGTCTGGACCGGAGCCGCGAACCCGACCGACTGGTCGAACCCCCTCAAGCCGGTCGAGACTGATACCTATGGCGCAGTCTTCGAGGTACCGCTCACCGACGGAGCCACCAGCCTCAGCTACATCCTCCACAAGGGCGACGAGAAGGACCTGCCCACCGACCAGTCGCTCGACCTCAAGGCGAACGGCCACGAGGTGTGGCTGGTGAACGGCCAGGAGAAGTACCTGCTCCCGCAGCCCGCGGGCTCTGCCGCCGCCCTGGACCCGACCACCTCCAAGGCGATCTGGATCGACCGGAACACCCTCGCCTGGAACGGCTCCGACGCCGCCGCCTCCACCCAGCTGCTGTACTCCCGCGACGGCTCGATCAAGGCCGAGGACGGCGCCCTGACCGGCGACGCCCAGTGGCTGCGCCTGGCGAAGGGGGAGCTGACCGACGCCCAGAAGGCGAAGTTCCCGCACCTGAAGGAGTACGACGCCTGGACCGTCGACCCCCGCGACCGCGACCGGGTCCGCGAGGCCCTGCGCGGCCAGGTCGTCGCCACCCAGCGAGCGGCCAACGGAGCCGTGCTCGCGGCCACCGGCGTCCAGATCGCCGGCGTCCTCGACGACCTGTACCCCGGCGCCACCAAGGCCGCCCTCGGACCGACGTTCGCCAAGGGCCGCCCCACCCTGTCCGTGTGGGCGCCGACCGCGCAGTCCGTCGCCCTGGAACTCGACGGCAAGGCCGTCGCCATGCGCCGCGACTCCGCCACCGGCGTCTGGTCCGTCACCGGCCCCGCGTCCTGGAAGGGCAAGCCCTACCGCTACGTCGTGAAGGTCTGGGCGCCCGGCGTCCGCAAGGTCGTCACCAACAAGGTCACCGACCCCTACTCCGTCGCCCTCACCACCGACTCGAAGCGCAGCCTGGTCGCCGACCTGGACGACAAGGCGCTGAAGCCGTCCGGCTGGTCGTCGTACACCAAGCCCAGGGCCGTGCCCCTGCGGGACGCCCAGATCCAGGAGCTGCACATCCGGGACTTCTCCGTCGAGGACCGCACGGCGAAGCACCCCGGCACCTACCTCGCCTTCACCGACAAGGCGAGCGACGGCAGCAGGCACCTGCGCGAGCTGGCCGAGGCGGGCACCTCCTACGTCCACCTGCTGCCCGCCTTCGACATCGCCACCATCCCGGAGCGCAAGGCCGACCAGGCGACGCCCGGCTGCGACCTGGCATCCTTCCCGGCCGACTCCGACAAGCAGCAGGAGTGCGTCGGCAAGATCGCCGCGAAGGACGCCTACAACTGGGGCTACGACCCGTACCACTACACGGTCCCCGAGGGCTCCTACGCCACCGACCCGGACGGCACCGCCCGCACGGTCGAGTTCCGCAGGATGGTCAAGGCCCTCAACGACGACGGACTGCGGGTCGTCATGGACGTCGTCTACAACCACACCGCCGCGAGCGGCCAGGCGGACACCTCCGTCCTGGACCGGATCGTGCCCGGCTACTACCAGCGGCTCCTCGCCGACGGCTCGGTCGCGAACAGCACCTGCTGCGCCAACACCGCCACCGAGAACGCCATGATGGGCAAGCTCGTCGTGGACTCGATCGTCACCTGGGCCAAGGAGTACAAGGTCGACGGTTTCCGCTTCGACCTCATGGGCCACCACCCGAAGGCCAACATCCTGGCCGTCAGGAAGGCCCTCGACGCGCTGACCCTCGACCGGGACGGCGTCGACGGTAAGAAGATCATCCTGTACGGCGAGGGCTGGAACTTCGGCGAGGTCGCCGACGACGCCCGGTTCGTCCAGGCCACGCAGAAGAACATGGCCGGCACCGGCATCGCCACCTTCTCCGACCGGGCCCGTGACGCGGTGCGCGGCGGCGGCCCCTTCGACGAGGACCCCGGCGTCCAGGGCTTCGCCTCCGGTCTGTACACCGACCCCAACTCCTCGAAGAACAACGGCACCGAGGCCGAGCAGAAGGCCCGCCTGCTGCACTACCAGGACCTCATCAAGGTCGGTCTGACCGGCAACCTCGCCGGTTACCGGTTCACCGGCACCGGTGGCACGGAGGTCAAGGGCTCCGAGGTCGACTACAACGGCGCCCCCGCCGGATACGCCGACGCCCCGGGCGACGCCCTCGCCTACGCCGACGCCCACGACAACGAGTCCCTGTTCGACGCGCTCGCCTTCAAGCTGCCCGCCGCGACGAGCGCGTCCGACCGGGCCCGGATGCAGGTCCTCGCGATGGCGACGGCCACCCTCTCGCAGGGCCCGGCCCTCTCCCAGGCGGGCACCGACCTGCTGCGCTCCAAGTCCCTGGACCGCAACTCCTACGACAGCGGCGACTGGTTCAACGCCGTCCACTGGAGGTGCGAGGACGGCAACGGGTTCGGGCGCGGACTGCCCATGGCGGCCGACAACGCCGGCAAGTGGCCGTACGCCACACCGCTGCTGACCAAGGTCGCCGTGGGCTGCGAGCAGATCGAGGGCACCTCGGCCGCGTACCGCGACCTGCTGCGGATCCGCAGCACCGAGAAGGACTTCTCCCTCGGCACGGCCGAGCGGGTGCAGTCCCGGCTCTCCTTCCCGCTGTCCGGCGAGGACGAGACGCCCGGCGTGATCACCATGCGGCTCGGTGACCTCGTCGTCGTCTTCAACGCCACCCCCGAGCGGCAGGAGCAGACCGTCCCCGCACTCGCCGGGACCGGCTACCGGCTGCACCCGGTGCAGGCGGCGGGCGCCGACGCCACCGTGAAGTCCTCCGCCTACGCGCGGGCCTCCGGCACGTTCACCGTGCCGGCGCGCACGGTCGCGGTCTTCACCCGGACCGCGGGCTAACGCACCCGGTCAGCGGGGGCGGACCGCGACCGGCGGCCCGCCCCCGCTGCGGCTAGGGTGAGCCCACCGACTGGGAACAGGAGTGCTGATGCCGCAGATCACCGTCGACTATTCCGCCGACCTCGCGGACGGATTCGACCGGCCCGGATTCGCCAAGGCGCTGCACGAGGCCACCGTCGAGATCGCGGCCGCCAAGCCGCCGGCCTGCAAGAGCCGGTTCCGCCCGACCGAGGACATCGTCGTCGGGCCCGAGGCCGAGGGGCACGCTCATGTGCACATCCACATCGCGCTGCTCGCCGGCCGCACCGAGGAGACCAAGGCGCGGCTCACCCAGGCCGCGCTGGAGCTGCTGGGGACCTATCTGAAGCAGCCCGAGGGGCGCGCTCTGCACGCCTCCGCCGAGGTCCGTGACCTGGACCCGTCGTACGCGAAGTTCGAGAGCTGAGCCCGCTCAGCTCGCCAGGGCGATGAGCCGGCCGGCCAGCAGCGCGAACGGGCCGTCGGCCGGCTCGTCCTTCATCACCTCGCGCAGCAGCGCGGCCATCTCCTCGTCGTAGGCGGCGCTCACCGCGGCGAGCGCCGCGAAGTCGTTGACGAGCTGGGGCTCCAGCTCCTCGCGCGGGATGCGCCGGCCGTCCAGCCAGATCAGGGCCGTCGACTCGGCGAGCGAGATCCAGGAACGGACGACCAGTTCGAGGCGCGCGGGCGGATCGGTCACGCCCAGGTGCGAAAGGATCTGGACATACGCGGCCTGCCGCACGGAGTCGACGAGCGCGTTGGTCGTCGAAGAGCCGACCGCCGGGCCGCCGCGCATGAGGGCGGAGAAACCGGGCCCGTGCTCGTCCACGAAATCGAAGTAGCGGCGCATCACCCGCAGCAGCCGCGCCCCCAGCGGACCCTCGTGCGGCTCCACGAACCGGCCCGCCAGATCGTCCGAGGCCCGCTGCAACGCCGCCTCGTACAGGCTGAGTTTGCCGGGGAAGTAGTGGTAGACCAGCGGGCGTGAGATGCCCGCGGCCGACGCTATCTCGTCGATGGAGACCTCGTCGGGTGAGCGGCGGCTGAACAGTTCGA
This sequence comes from Streptomyces sp. NPDC043685, assembly GCF_056436585.1. Lineage (NCBI taxonomy): Bacteria > Bacillati > Actinomycetota > Actinomycetes > Kitasatosporales > Streptomycetaceae > Streptomyces > Streptomyces sp. NPDC043685. Next base: position 922,545 of record NZ_JBWKCH010000002.1, read on the forward strand.
GGGCGACGCCGATCAACTGCTGCCGCCGTTCCTCGACTCCCATTCTGCGGCGAACCCCGGTAGTCATACGAACACCTTACCGATCGATTCCGGCCTCGAACGGGCCGGATCGATCGCGGAGCTGCCTCCGGGGCCCTCGGGCGGGCACGGGAGGAGCCCCTCAGCGCAGCCCGCGCAGCGAACGCCCGTCCTTCAGGGTCCCCTTGAGCTGAGCCTGCGCTCCCTGCTCGGCCGGCACGGTCAGCAGACTGCTCCGCGCGGACCCGTCCACCCCGCCCGTCGCCCGGATCGACGCCGTCTCCCGGCTGCCGGCGGCCAGCAGGTACCAGTCCCCGCCCTTCGACTTCCACAGCACGCCGGCCAGCACATGCGGGTCACGCTCCCCGCACGCCGGGACGTTCTCGGCCTTCGCCGCCACCGCCCCGTACGCACCGCCGGGCGTGTGGAACTGCGCCAGCACCCGCGGCCCGCCGCCCCGCCAGGTCTCGGCCCGGGTGCACACCCACGCCGCGGTGCCGCTCGCGTCGGGCAGCGGCTGCTCGTTGAACGCCCAGGCGTTGACTTGGCGTACCCCCGCCGAGCGCACCGTGCCCAGCGAGCAGGCGAACGGCTGCCAGGTGTGCAGCGCGGCGGCGCCGGACACCTCGCCGGGGGAGCCCGGCCGTCCGGTGGTGAGCCGGGCCGGGACCAGTTCACCGAGGTCGGTCAGCAGCCGGGTCCTGCCGCCGTCGGCCACCTGGAGCACGTTCCACGAGGTGCAGGGACCCGAGCGCAGGGCAGGGCTGGCCAGCGGCGCGGTCACACCCCCGGTGAGCGTGAGGTCCATCGCGCCGGAGCCCGGCTTCATCAGGTCCCGCTCCCCGGCCTTCTTCACCCAGGGGGCCAGCAGATAGCGGACGTTGCCGTCGGAGCGGCCGAGGACCACCGCGCCCGCCTCGGCCCGGCCGGCCCCGTCGACCCGTGCGAAGTCGAGGGCGGCGCCCTGCGTGCCGTCCTTCGGCTCGGCGTACCGGGCGATGCGCAGACCGTCGTAGAGGATCACCACGCGTGCCGCGTCGACCGTCCCCGCGTACAGCAGCTGGGGCGGTCCGGCCGGGCCGCCGGAGAGCGTGCCGGGCGTCGCCGACACCTGGACCGTCTCGCCGGGGCGGGCCCACACGGCCAGGGCGCGGCGCAGCAGGGCCCGGTCGCCGGTGCGGTCGCCGCGGGCCGGCCAGACGGAGAAGTCGACGCGGTCCGAGCCGCGCCACGCGGTGGGCGGGACCCGGGTCAGCTTCGCCGGGTCCAGGGCGGCCTGCGCGGCGGGGTTGCGCGCGTACGGGGGCGCCGCGGCGCCCTCGGGGCCCCAGCCCTCACCGGGCAGCCCGAGCAGCGCCCCGCACACCAGCAGGGCGGCACCGGCGGCCAGGGCGGCCTTCAGGTGCTGGCGGCGGCGCATCAGGTCGGTGGGGCGGGCCTGGAGCGAGCAGGGATCGAACTCGGGGGAGTCGAGCAGCCCGTACCGGGCGGGGATCCCGTCGGCCTCCAGCACCGCGCCCTCCGGGTCCGCGACGCCCGCCGCCGCGAGGACCTCGCACACCTCGGCGTCCGTGAGCCGCTCCAGGCCGCGCAGCGCGTACGCGGCCCGGGCCGGGCCCGACAGGGTGGACAGCCGCTGGTCCAGGGCGAGTTCGTCGGCGCCACCGGAGCGCGGGAACAGTTTCAGGCCCCACACGTGCGGCAGCAGCGGCGGCAGCTGGGCCCTCTTGGGCCACGCCTTCGCCGTGAGCGGCAGCCCCGCCTCCAGCGCCGTGCGCAGCACCTGGAGACGGACCAGGGCGTACCCCGGGTCGCGGTGCCGGCCGTCCCCCAGGCTCTCGGCTTCGCCCGAGAAGGGGGCACCCCCGTTCTGGGCCGGGATCACCGGGGCCGGGGTGCGGCTGCGGGGGAGTGCCCGCTGGGTGAGCGCGTGCGCGGTCAGGACGCGGCGGCTGCGGCCCGTCCCGGGTGGCAGCACCAGGTAGGCCAGCCGGACGAGCCGCGGGTAGTGCTCGACGAGCGCGGCCTCGGCCTGCTCGACGTCGACGACCGGGCCGGCCACGGAGGAGGGTGCGGGGCGCTGGGCGACATCCTGTGACTGCACGTTCAGCAGAACGAGCGAATCGTTGGATGGTCACCTGGCTGCGGAGCGTCACGCCCCCGGGTGGGCCCCGGGTTCCACGAGCAGCCGGGCGTAGTTCGCCGTGGACCGCTGGTAGCGCGGCAGGTGCGGGGCCAGGGCACCCAGGACCAGCGCCAGGGCCTCCCGGTCACGGCCGAGATCCGACAGGCACAGCGCGAGGAACGCCCGTACGGCGTCGTCCAGTTCGTCGGACGGGGCGAGGAGCTCGGGCGTCAGCAGGGCGACGCCCTCCTCGGCCCGGCCGGTGTTCCGCAGGGAGCTGGCCAGCTGGATCTTCGTCTGGCGGGCCTTGTCGGGGCTGATGTCGGCGAGGCCCTTCTCCAGCGCTTCCCGGTACAGGGGGACCGCCTTGTCGGAGTCACCTGTGGAGTCCCAGGCGCAGCCCTGTTCGAACAGGCCGAGCGGGCTGCCCTCCGGCAGCTCGGCGACGAGCGCGTCGACGTCGGAGCGGAAGCGTGCCCCGCCCTCCTCCGTCTCGGCGTAGTCGTCGAAACGGTCCCACAGGGCGGCCATACGCTCTTCCCAGTCCTGATCCACGGGCCCACCCTCGCACAGGAGTGCACACCCGGGCAGCGGAATGTTGAGCACGGCGGGCTCCGCAGCCGTATCGAGGGCGAGAGCCTCTGCCGGGGCTCCGTGCGGCATGCGTCCGGATCGTGCCGTGACAAGGACCGTGCCGTGACAAGGACCGGAGGAACAGATGAGGGTGACCCGACCGATGCTCGCGCTGAGCGGCGCGGTGGCGATACTGGCGCTGACCGGCTGCGGCGGATCCGGCGACAAGGACGAGGCGGCCGTTCCGAAGGAGGTGAGCGGCAGCCTGGAGCACATCGCGGCCGAGGCCGACTGCAAGCCGAACATGCAGACCGACGCGGACACCATCCGCCAGGCCCTGTGCGAGAAGGGCAAGGAGAAGTACGTCCTCGCCACCTTCGCCACCGACCGCGGCCAGCGCGAGTGGCTGAACAGCGCCAAGGACTACGGCGGCTACTACCTCGTCGGCCGCAAGTGGGTCGCCGTCGGTCAGCAGAAGACGGTCACGGCGCTCCAGGGCGCCCTCGGCGGGACCATGGAAGAGGGCTCCGAGCACATGAACCCCGGCGGCAGCCACAACAGCGGCGGGCACGACGGCGGCAGCGGCCACCACGGCTGAACGCGCGGGCCACGACGGCGGAAGGCCGGCGGTGGGAATTCCCACCGCCGGCCTTCCGCGTCACCTGGTCAGGGCTACTTGCAGTCCTGGCCGTCGTTGATGCACTGGACCATCTTGTTCATCACGTTCTCGTCGAAGAAGTTGATGAAGTCGTTGTGGTCGGTGATCGCCTTGTGCAGCTGCTCCGGGAAGGAGTCCACCGCGAAGGCGCCCTGCAGCTGCCCGTTGTCGATCTGCGGCGCCGGGATGTCGTAGACCAGCCGGACCTGGAGCTGGGGGATGGCCTTGAAGCCGTTCGAGCAGGTGCCGTCCGCCTCCACGAAGTCCACGTGGGTGCGGTGGTTGGCGCTGTCGATGTTCTGGCCGTCCCAGCAGCTCTGGAAGTTGGACGTGCGCACCACGGAGCTGCCCTCGGGGCAGATCGGGTACTTGTCCGTCACCTGCCGGTCCTCGAAGCCGGTGCAGCTCCATGCGGTGTTGGCGTTGTTCAGGCCGTTGGTGAAGGACTTGGCGTCACCGGTGATGATGCGCAGGGCCTTCGGCATGGCGACGACGTCGCTGGTGCGGTTGCCGACGAACTTCAGCTGGGCCTCGGCCGGCTCGACGATCTTGCCGACGTTGCCGTCCTGGCCGCCGCCGGGCTTGCCCTGGTCGATGTCCTGCGAACCGTCCTGGAGGCGGATGACCGGCCAGAAGTACGACGACTTGTCGCCCTGGTTCTGGCAGGACGTGTCGGCGTTCGCCAGGTCCTCGTCGCTCGCGAAGGCGTTGTTGCTCTGGTTGCCGACGTAGTCGTGCTGGTGCTTCGCGCCGTTGGAGACACCCGGCGCCACGATCACGTTGTCCGAGTTGCGGTTCTCGTTCTGGTTGGTGCCACAGATCGTGGTGAACGACCCCGTGGAACCGCCGTCGCCGTTCGCCGCGAGACCGTTCGGCAGGTTGCGGGAGTTAGGCTGGACGTCCTCGATCTTGATGAAGTCGTCCGCCACCGGGCCGTTGCCGGCCTGCCCGCCGTTGCCGCCCTGGCCCTGCCCGTTGTCCTGGCCGCCGTTGTCCTGACCCTGGTCCTGACCGCCGTCGTTCTGACCGCCGTTGTTCTGGCCGTCGTTGTTCTGACCGCCTCCGGCCTGGCCGTCGTTGGTGTTGATGTCGGCCGCCATGCCCTTGCACTCGGCGAGCTGCTCCAGGTTGCCCGGGGCCTGCCCGCCCACCCGCCGGATGTTGATGCCGATCCGGTCGATGGCCGCGACCCGCTTCGACTTCAGCGGGCCGAGGATGGCGTTGTTGACGAAGCCGGCGTCACCGGCCTGGGCCTGGCGCGTGGAGGCGAGCCGGGTGTACGCCTCGCTGATCTGCTTGTCGAGGTTGGCCAGCTCCTTGTCCACCCCCTGGCGGGCGCCGTCCGGCACATCGGTCAGCTTCTGTCCGACGTCCGGGCACTGGATCGTGGCGATCTGCGCGCCCGCGGACTTCGTCTGGTTCGCCGAGTTCTCCTCGTGCGCCGAGGCGTAGAAGTTTGCCCAGATCAGCCCGCCCCCACCGAGCGCTAGGGCCGCCGATGCGGCAATGGCCTTGGTGGCCAGCGGCGTACGGCGTTTTCTTGTGTTGCGTCCCATGGAACTCCTCTGACTTCCTTTTTCGGGGGCATCGAGGCGCCCGACAGGAGTGAAGCGGCTCCCTTCCATACGCAGTGCGTCCCACGGGTGTTCAGGGGTACCGGAAATTGATGCGAGATTCGTGAGGACTCTGTGTTCTCAACAGCCGCTGGCGCACCGGGAGTTGCGGATCGTCCACAGGGGGTGAGAAGACGGGTCCGGTTTCACCGGCCGTGGTCGAGATACGCGAGAACCGCCAGCACGCGGCGGTTGTCGTCGTCCGAGACCTCAAGGCCCAGTTTGCCGAAGATGTTCGCGGTGTGTTTGGCGATCGCCCGTTCCGTCACGACCAGTTTCCCGGCGATCGCCGCGTTGGACCGGCCCTGCGCCATCAGCTCCAGCACCTCCCGCTCCCGGGGCGTCAGCCGCGCCAGCGGCCGGTCGTCGCCCGAACGGCGGGCCAGAAGCTGCTGGATGACCTGCGGGTCCATCGCCGTGCCCCCGGCGGCGACCCGCCGTACGGCGTCCACGAACTGCTCGGCGTCGAAGACCCGGTCCTTCAGCAGATAGCCGACCCCGCCGCTGCCGTCGGCGAGCAGCTCACGCGCGTACAGCTGCTCCACGTGCTGGGAGAGCACCAGCACCGGCAGCCCGGGCCGCGCGCGGCGGGCGTCGAGCGCGCACTGCAGGCCCTCGTCGGTGTGCGTGGGCGGCAGGCGGACGTCGACCACGGCGACGTCCGGGTCCAGCTCGGCCAGCGCGGCGGCCAGTTCGGGACCGGACTCGACGGCCGCCACGATCTCGAAGCCGTGCGCCTGGAGCAGCCGGACCAGGCCGTCGCGCAGCAGGAAGAGGTCTTCGGCCAGGACTACGCGCAAGGGATCTCCATGGTGACCATGGTGGGGCCGCCCGCGGGGCTGCTGACGGCCAGGACGCCGTCGAATGTACCCAGTCGCCGCTCGACCCCGGCCAGCCCCGAACCGGCTCCGATCACCGCGCCGCCCTTGCCGTTGTCCGTGACGGTCGCCCGCAGCATGCCGTCCGCCCGGTGCAGGTCGACCCAGATCCGGTCGGCGCCCGAGTGCTTCACGGCGTTGGTGAGCACCTCGCTCACCGCGAAGTACGCGGCCGACTCCACCGGCGCCTCGGCCCGCCCGGGCAGGTCCACGCTCACCTCGGTGGCCACCGGCAGCCGCAGCGCCAGCGCCCGCACGGCGTCTCCCAGGCCGCGTTCGGCCAGGACCGGCGGATGGATGCCCCGCACCAGCTCGCGCAGTTCCGTCAGAGCCTCCACCGAGGACTTACGGGCCTGCGCGATCAGCTTCCTGGCCTGGGCCGGGTCCTTGTCGAGGAGCGCCTCGATGGTGCCGAGGTCCATGCCGACGGCGACCAGCCGGGCCTGGGCCCCGTCGTGCAGATCCCGCTCGATGCGCCGCAGTTCGGCGGCGGAGGTGTCGACGGCGTCGCGCCGCGTCTCGGTCAGCACCCGTACCCGCTCGGCCAGTTCCCCCTGGTCGCTGCCGAGCACGGCCCGGGTGAGCCGGAAGTGGACGCCCAGCAGGCGCGGGGTGAGGAAGTGCGCGAGGAACAGCAGCACCAGACCCAGGGCGGCCGCACCGAACGCGGACGTCTGGTCGGTGACCGGCACGAAGCCGTACCAGTACCCGTCGGGGAAGACCCGCCACAGCCCGAGCGCGAGGGCGAACCCCTCCAGCGGATAGAGGAGCAGCACCGCCGGCAGCAGCGCGGTGACGAACCCAGCGGTCATGTCGACCGGCAGCCACCGCAGGTCCCGCCAGGTCGCCGGGTCGCGGAGCATCCCGAAGGTGCGCGCCCAGGGGTTGGCGTCCTCGGGCAGCGGCCGGTACGCCGGTGGGATCCGCACCCCGCCCCACTCCGCCGCGAGCAGCCGCCGCGCGTCGGCGAACGCCCGCACCCCCGTCAGCACGTAGGGCGTGGTGACGATGCCGACCCCGATGGGGATGAGCGCGATCGAGACCAGGGACAGGCACAAGCACAGCACCGCCCCCGGCAGGGAGACGAGGGCCAGCGCCAGCCCCCGCACCGCCGCGAGCCCGATGCCCCGCCCTGTCGTCCGCCCGGTGCCGTTCTTCGTGTCCATGGTCATGGCGTCAGTCTCGCCGAGCGGACGTGCCGGGTCACGGGGCCGGGCACCCGGCCCGGGGGTGGTGCTACGTACACCCGAGGGGCGAACGCGCGGTGTTCACGCGCCGGTTCCGGCCGCGAGGACCTTCGCCTCCACCTCCGGGTCCAGGCCCTTGCGCGTCCGGTCGGGGCGCTGGGGCGCGACACCGCCGAGGCCGCGCAGCCACTGCCAGGTGTCGGCCACGGTCTCCCCGACGGGCCGGCAGACCAGGCCGGTCCCAACCGCCCGGGAGACGTCCGCGCTGTGCAGGGCGTCGTGCAGGTCGCTGCCCGGCGGCACCCACACCGGCAACTCCGTCCACGGCTCGATGCCCGCCTCCAGGATCACCCCGGGTTCGGTCCAGCGCAGTTCGGCCGCACCGCCCGTGACCCGCGCGCACGCGTCGAGGAACGTCCCCGTCGTGGCGTGCCCCTGCGGACTGATCAGGTTGTACGGCCCGCTCAGCTCCTGCTCCGCCGCGCCGAGGAGCCACTGCGACAGGTCCCGGACGTCGACGTACTGCAGGGGGAGGTCCCGCGGCCCCGGCGCCAGGACGGGGCCGCCGCGGGCCATCCGGGTCAGCCACCACGGCAGCCGGCCGACGTTCTCGTACGGGCCGAGGATCAGCCCGGCCCGGACGAGCACCGACCGGTCCGCGCCGAAGGCGTCCAGCACGGCCAGCTCGCCGCCCCTCTTGTCCCGGGCGTAGTCGGTCTGCTCCGCGTCGGCCGACGCCCCCTCGACCAGGGGCGCGTCCTCGTCGTACCCGGCGGGCGGGGCCCACGCGTACACCGAGCAGCTCGACACGTACACGTACCGGCCGGCGCGGCCCCGCAGCAGCCGCGCCGTGTCCCGCACCGCGCTCGGCGCCGCCGACCAGGTGTCGACGACGACGTCCCACTCGCCCGGCTCGTCGGCGAGGGCGGCCAGGCCGCCGGGCGCGGTGCGGTCGCCGAGCAGCGACCGCGCACCCGGCGGCGCCTCGTGCCGCCCCCGGTGGAAGACGGTCACCTCCCAGCCCCGCCCCAGCGCCGCCTCCACGACGGCCCGCCCCACGAACTCCGTACCGCCCAGCATCAGAAGCCTCATGCCGGTGACTCTGCCCGGTGGGACGAGGAGAGGGAACGGGGATCTGCTGTCAGCAGACGCCGCGCGGCACAGCCGTGCCGGGGCGCCTCAACGTGCCGTCGGGGGCACGTACTTGTAGCCCACGCGGCGCACGGTGCGGATCGTGTCGCGGTGCTCGGCCCCCAGCTTGCGGCGCAGGCGGGCGATGTGCACGTCGACCGTACGGCCGTCTCCCACGTGCCCGTAGCCCCACACCGTGCCGACCAGCTGGTCGCGGGTGTGCACCCGGCCCGGGTGCGCCACCAGGTGGGCCAGCAGTTCGAACTCCAGGTAGGTGAGGTCGAGCGGCCGGCCGTCCACCCGGGCGGTGCGCTGCACGGTGTCGACCCGGATCAGCGGATCGCCGCCCGGCTCGGTGGCGGTGTCCGGGCCGGCGGGCCCCGGCCGCTCCGGCACCGCCACCGGGAACGGCGGCTGCTGGTCGGCCGGGACGAGCACCAGGTAGCCGACCATCGCCGGGCGGCCCGGCAGGACGGGCAGGGCGTGCTGCGGGGCCGGCATCCAGGTGGCACCGGGCGGCAGCAGGTCCGCGACGGTCACCACCTCGTCCCGGTCGACGGCACGCAGCCGGTGCCGTGGACTCGGGGCCACGGAGGGGGCGAGGGGAGCGGCGGTGGACAGAGAACGAGTGATCGCCATGAGAGGTCAGCTCTTTCGCGCGAGGAGTTCGTCGGGGAGTTCGACGGCCGCGATGCGTGGGCGGGCTCGCCGAGGGACGTACGCGGTGCGCGCTGGCCGAGGGCCGGGGTGTACGGCTTCAGAGGGCCGGCGCGTTCATCGCGCGGCAACACACCCGGTCGAAGTCGTGGTCCTGGCGGGACGGCCAGAAGGGCTCGAGGTCATGGCGACCCGTCGCGGTGAGCTTCTGGTGGCTGGCCATGGGCCCATTGAAGCAGACACACGCCCGTCACAGCAGGGTCCTCTCACTGCTTGGACGTTTTCCGGCGGTCAGCCGGCCTCACTCCACGATCCGGGCGGTCTCCAGCAGGCCGCGCACGGCGCTGCGGACGACGTCGTCCGGGTGCGGGCCGTCACCGGACATGAGGTCGTGGACGATCCGGTGCCGCGCCTCGCCGAGCGTCTCCACGGGGTGGGGCCGCCGCCGTAGAACCGCTCCCCCTTCAGTGCCCGCCGGGCCGGCGGCCCACGGTGTCCTCGGTCCGGCCCGTGATGCGCCAGACCGCCAGCGCGGCGAGGGAGGAGCCGTCGCCGGTCAGGGACGGCTCGATGAACGGCAGCAACGGCGCGGCCGCGGGGCCGAGTTCGCTCGCCCGGTCCATCATCGCGAACGGGTACCGCCCGTCCGCCTGCCGGAGGAAGAAGGACAGTGCGTACGCGGAAGGGGCGCCTGCCAAGACGGCAGGCGCCCCTTCCGGGAAGGCGTGGGGATCAGACCTGGCCGGCCTTCTCCAGCGCCGAGCAGCAGGTGTCCACGATCAGCCGGGTCACCACGTAGGGGTCGACGTTGGCGTTCGGGCGGCGGTCCTCGATGTAGCCCTTGCCGTCCTTCTCGACCTGCCACGGGATGCGGACCGAGGCGCCGCGGTTGGAGACACCGTAGGAGTACTCGTTCCACGGGGCGGTCTCGTGCAGACCGGTCAGGCGGTCGTCGATGCCGGCGCCGTAGTTCTTGACGTGGTCGAGCGGCTTGGAGCCCTCGCCGAGCGACTCGCACGCGGTGATGATCGCGTCGTAGCCCTCGCGCATCGCCTTGGTGGAGAAGTTGGTGTGCGCGCCGGCACCGTTCCAGTCGCCCTTGACCGGCTTGGGGTCGAGGGTGGCGGCGACGTCGAAGTCCTCGGCGGTGCGGTAGAGCAGCCAGCGGGCCACCCACAGCTGGTCGGAGACCTCCAGCGGGGACAGCGGGCCGACCTGGAACTCCCACTGGCCGGGCATGACCTCGGCGTTGATGCCGGACAGGCCGAGGCCCGCCTTCAGGCAGTTGTCGAGGTGGGCCTCGACGACGTCACGGCCGAAGATCTCGTCCGCGCCGACACCGCAGTAGTAGCCGCCCTGGGGCGCCGGGAAGCCGCCCTTGGGGAAGCCGAGCGGGTAGCCGTCCTTGAAGAACGTGTACTCCTGCTCGATGCCGAAGACCGGCTCCTGCGCCGCGAAGCGCTCCGCCACCTCGGCCAGCGCGGCCCGGGTGTTGGTGGGGTGCGGGGTGAGGTCGATGTTCAGGACCTCGCACAGCACCAGGACGTCGTCGCCGCCGCGGATCGGGTCCGGGCAGCTGAAGACCGGCTTGAGGACGCAGTCCGAGGAGTGCCCCTCGGCCTGGTTGGTGGAAGACCCGTCGAAGCCCCAGATCGGCAGCGCGTCCAGACCGGCGGGTGCACCCGTGATGATCTTGGTCTTGGAACGCAGTTTGGCCGTCGGCTCGGTGCCGTCGATCCAGATGTACTCAGCCTTGAAGGTCACGGGCCACATCCTTCGGGGGTGTGTCTGGGCGCGTATCGCGGGTGCTGCGGCGCTGCGGCACCGGTGCGCCGCGTCTGCTGCCCGGCAGCCTGGCAACAGGCGATTACCCGGCCATTGCTCGCATGTGAACCCCGTGTTACCTGGCGGCGCTGTGCCGTACTTCACCGCGGAGAGGGCGTCCCGCCGGAGCGGCGCCCCTCACCGGCGCCCCTCACCGGCGCCCTTCACCGGCGCCCCTCACCGGCTCCCCTCCGTCGAGCCGGTGACGGGCGCCGCGGGGCCCGGACGCGCCGGTCCTGCCGCCCCCGGCCGGGGGCGGCAGGACCGGGGACACGTACGAGGGGCGGCCGAGGGGGTGGCCGCCGCCTCATCCGTTCAGTCGGTCGTACGGCCTCACCCCACCTTCTCGATCAGGGCCCGGCGGATCAAGAACTTGCCGGGCTCACGGACCTGTTCGAAGGCGGCGTTGTTCAGCAGCGCACAGCTGCCGGAGACCGAAGTGACCTCCACCGTCGTGGACTTGTTGTTGTCCAGGTTGGTGACCTTCAGCTTGGTGCCGGCCGGGAACTGGTTGCTGGACGCGGCGGGCGCACCGCCCTCGCCGGACAGGGTGACGGTCGAGCCGTTGCACACCTGCTGTCCGGCAGCGGCGCCGCCGCCGGTGTTTCCCGCGGGAGCGGACGCGGCGGGCTGCGACGGCCGGGCCGAAGCTGCGGGCGGCTGGGCCGGAGGGGCGGGCTGCGACGGCTGCGCGGTCTGGGAGTCCTGAGCCGACTCCCCGACGGCGCACCCCGACGCCTCCTGCTTCCGCTTGATCTCCGCGACGACCGCCTCGCGGTTGGCGATCCGTGCCTCGGACTGCGCGTCCGGGGCAGCCCGCTGGTCGGCGATGAACTTCTGGTTGTTGCCCAGGGCGGTGGCGAGACCCAGGCAGACCGTCGATTCCGACGCCGACTTGGGGGTCGGTGCGGCGTTCGACGTGCTCGCCATGACGAAGGCCCCGCCTCCCGCCACCGTCGCCGCGCTCACCAGCAGTGCGAGCTTCTTCTTCGTGCCGAGCGTTCTCCTGCGCGACATGCGCGCCTCCTGAAAGAGGTAGGGGAGCGTACGCCGCTATGTACGAGATACCGAACGAGGCTACTCAGCGGGTGTGGAAGTCACTCGAGTGACCTGCGCCACACGGGTCCGGCGGCCGGTCAGCGCGCCAGGGCGTCCCGCACGGCCTCGTCGGTCCGGCCCACCACCGCCGTGCCGTCGTCCGCGGTGATGATCGGGCGCTGGATCAGCTTCGGGTGCTCGGCCAGTGCCGAGATCCAGCGGTCGCGCGAACTCGCCTCGCGCGGCCACTCCTTGAGCCCGAGCTCCTTGGCGTCGGCCTCCTGGGTGCGGGTGATGTCCCAGGGTTCGAGACCGAGGCGATCGAGCACGCCGCGGATCTCGTCCTCGCTCGGCACGTCCTCCAGGTAGCGGCGGACGGTGTAGTCGGCGCCCTCGGCGTCGAGCAGCGTCAGGGCGCTGCGGCACTTCGAACACGCGGGATTGATCCAGATCTCCATGTGTACACGGTACGCGCCGACCGCCTTGTTCGATTTTCTGGCGCCCCTCGCGCCCCTCTCGGAGCTGCCGTGACGTGGCGCCAATTCCCGTGCTCACCTGGTCTTTTGGCGGACTCGGCGGACTCCCCGTTGTCAGTGCCCGGCGGTAGACTGTAAGCAGTGTTCGAGGGTGGCGCCGGGGATGCCGACGTCTTCGGTGAGCCGCCCGACCGCGACAGGAGGATGCCTGTGCCCGCTGCCGCCCTGAAGTCGAAGCCGTTGCCCACCCAGTCCACCGCGAAGCGCCCCGTCCTGCTCGACCTGCCTTATGCGCCCGTGGAGAAGCGGCCGTTGCCGCCGGGCCGGCCGCGCGAGTGGTACGTGACGCACAACCGCCGCCTCAAGGCGATGCGCCTGGCCATCGCCCTGCTCGACTCGGGCGTCTACATGCCGAACCAGGCCCGCGACGAGACGATCCGCGACGCGGCGGAACTGATCGGCGTCCACCCGCCGTCGGACACGACCTGCCACATGGTGCGGGCGCTCATGCGCTACGCCCGCTGAACCACACCGGTCCGAGCGCCGGGTGCCCCGCGGATGGTCGCGGGGTGCCCGGCGCTCGCTCATGCCGCCCGGCCGGGCGGCGGGAACACCGGCGGGTTCAGACGGGCGAAGCCCTCCTGCCGCTCGTAGGGGAAGTAGGGGTACGGCGCCGGGCGGTGGCTCGCCGCGTCGAGTCTGGCCACCTGCTCGGGGGTGAGGCTCCAGCCGACGGCGCCGAGGTTCTGGCGCAGTTGCCGCTCGTCCCGGGCGCCGATGAGGACGGAGGAGACGGTCGGCCGCCGGAGCAGCCAGTTGAGAGCGATCTGCGGGACCGCCCTGCCCGTCTCCCGCGCGATCTCCTCCAGTACGTCGACGACGTCGTAGAGGTGCTCGTCGCAGACGGGCGGGCCGTAGTCGGCGGTGCGGTGCAGCCGGCTGCCGGGCGGGATCGGGGCGCCGCGGCGGACCTTGCCGGTGAGCCGCCCCCAGCCCAGCGGGCTCCAGACGATCGCGCCGAGGCCCTGGTCGAGGGCGAGCGGCATCAGTTCCCACTCGTAGTCGCGGCCGACGAGGGAGTAGTACACCTGGTGGGCCACATAACGCGGGTGGCCGTGCCGTTCCGCGGCCGCGAGGGACTTCATCACCTGCCAGCCGGAGAAGTTGGAGACGCCGGTGTAGCGCACCTTGCCCGCCCGGACCAGTGAGTCGAGTGCGGCCAGCACCTCCTCCACCGGTGTGCCGGCGTCGAAGGCGTGGAGCTGGAAGAGGTCGATGTGGTCCGTGCCGAGGCGGCGCAGGGCGTCCTCGCAGGCGCGGATCAGGCGGGAGCGGGAGGAACCCGCGTCGCCCGGTCCGTCACCCGTCGGCAGGCTCGTCTTGGTGGAGACGATCACCTGGTCCCGGCGGCCCTTGATCGCCTGTCCGAGCACCTCCTCGGACGCGCCGGCGGAGTAGACGTCGGCGGTGTCGAACATCGTGATCCCCGCGTCCAGGCAGATGTCCACCAGCCTGCGTGCCTCCTGGGCGTCGGTCGTGCCCCACGCGCCGAAGAGCGGGCCCCGCCCGCCGAAGGTGCCGGCTCCGAAGCTCAGCGCGGGGACCATCAGTCCGGACGCGCCCAGCCGTCTGTATTCCATGTCGGGCCCCTTTCGGGAGTCACCCGCCTTAACGGGCCTGTAGTTCCGTTAGCAGTCACTAAGGTAGCAGGGTGGAGCCGCTAATGGAACAGGAGTGCCGTTATGCCTGATGGAGGAGACCCGGGGACCGTCCGGCCCGGGGGACGCACGGCGCGCGTGCGGGAGTCCGTCCTGCGGGCGGCCGAGGACGCCCTGACCGAGCAGGGCTTCACCGGCCTGGACCTGGCCGACGTCGCGCGCCGCGCCGGGGTGGGCAAGACGACCGTCTACCGCCGCTGGGGGACGGTGACCGGCCTGGTCGCGGACCTCCTGGAGGACATGGCCGAGCAGTCGGCGCCGCGCACCGAGACCGGCTCGCTGCTCGGCGACCTGACGGCCAACGCCCGCCTGGTGCTGCGCACGCTGACGGATCCCCGGCAGGCGCCGCTGTTCAAGGCCCTGATCGCCGCCGCCACGGGTGATGTGAAGACGGCCGCGGCCCTGCACCGCTTCTACGACGTCCGCGTCCGGGAATGGGCACCCTGCGTCCGGCAGGCCGTCGAGCGGGGCGAGGTGCCCGAGGGCACCGACGCGCACGAGGTGGTCCGGGCGGTCTCCGCCCCGCTCTACTACCACCTGCTGATCAGCGGGGTCCGGCTGGACGAGGCCCTGGCCGACCGGGCCGCCGGGGCGGCGGTGACGGCGGCGCGGGCGGGGGCGTACGTCACGGACCGGGGGAGGAAGACCTAAGGAGGGTCTCCAGGGGGCCGCTCCTCAGCCCGCCGCGAGTTCCTTCTCCAGCGGTGTGCGGAAGCGCGGTGTGACCCTCGTCGTCCCCAGCCATCCGGTGAGCCGCTCCGCCTCCGCCCCGATCGCCGCGCGGGCCTCCCGGCCGACGCCCTCCTCGTCGAGGATCCGCCAGGTGATCTCCCCGTCGGGCCGCTGGGCCCAGCCGCCGATCACCCGTCCGTTCCACCACACCGTCGGCCCGACGTTGCCGCTGCCGTCGAACAACCGGGGCCGCAGCCCGGGGGCGAGATACCAGTCGCGCTGCTGCCACCCCATGGCCGTCGGGTCGAGGCCGGGCAGCAGCGCGGCCCAGGGCTCGTCGGGGGAGGCCACCGGGCCCGCGTCGCCCTCGGCCACGTACCCCGTGCCCTCGTCCAGCGACACCGGCTCCGCGCCGATCGCGGCCAGGGCCCTGCGGACCTCGGTCACGCGCCACCCCGTCCACCACTTCAGGTCGGCCTCGGTCGCCGGACCGCACGCGGTGAGCCACCGCCGCAGCAGCTCCGCCTGCGCACCGGCCGTGTCCAGCTCGGCATGCTCGGGCGCCACGGCCCAGCGGAACTTGCTGGACGTCCAGGAGCCGAGCGGTCGGCCGCGCACGACCTTCCCCTCGACGCCCAGCACCCTCAGCAGCCGGGTCGAGACCGTGTGCACCCCTTCGTAGCTCTTCCCGGCCGCGTACACGAACTGCTCCCGCAACCGCGGTTCGTCCTCGGCGAGTTCGGCCGCGGTCGCCTGCCCGCGCCGGGCGAGCGCCGCCAGCGCCGACTCCTCGACCTCCTTCAGCCAGGCCGCGTCCGGCGCGCCCGCCGCCGCCATGTGCTTGAGCAGCGAGGCCCTCTCCCGGGCGGCGACGGCCAGCCCCGTCGAGGCGTGCACGACGGCGGTCAGCTCGGTCGGGAACACGAACACCGTGTGCCGCATGCCGTGCATCCGCACCAGGGAACGGTCCTCGTACAGGGCCCGGCTCGTCTCCCCGACGGTCCCGGCGGGGTCGGCGAGCCGGGCGCCCACGGCCAGGTACACCGTCGCCGGGTCCGTGCCGTGCAGCGCGACCAGAGCGTCGGCCACCTCCTCGGGCGTCCCCGCCCGGGCCTGCCGCGCGAGCCGCTGCCGCAGCGCGAGCCGGGCCCGCCGTTCGGCCACGTCGATGTACCGCTGCGCACCCATGCCGGCCTCCGTTCGTCGCATGCCCCGACCGGACCGCATCATCGCGGACGCCACTGACATTCACCTCACCGAACGCCTCAGGAGTACCGCTCCAGCAGCCCCGCCACATATGCCTCCAGCCGTCCGGCCAGCACCTCCGGCGTCAGATCGGCCCGGCCCAGCTCCCGCCACGGCTCTGCCAACCGCGCCCCGTCGGGGACGTAGGCCAGGGCGTCGAGCAGCCGCCAGTACAGATGCTCCGGGCCGTCGGCCAGGCGGCGCCCGCCCCGGGCCTCGTAGCGCTCCCGGAAACCGAGGCCGTACTCGGGTCCGTGCAGCAGCGCCAGTGCCGTGGAGCAGTGGGCGACGTCCAGGTCGGCGGGCCCCCACGAGGTCTCCACCCAGTCGACGACACCACTGACCCGCAGCCCGGCGCCCGAACCGGTGAACAGCACGTTCCCGGGGTGGAAGTCCCGGTGCAGGAAACAGCCCTCGTACGGCGGGGGCTCACGCCGGATGACGTCCACCGCCCGCTCCCAGCCCGGCGGGACCGTCGCCGGAGACGTCCACGCCTGGTACGCACGCGGACGCTCCCGGGGAACGACCCGGTGGATGAGGGCCAGCTGGTCCGCCAGCAGGTCCACCCGCGCGTCGAGTTCCTCCTCGTCGACCCGGACCCGCCCCGGCAGCACGGACATCAGCAGGGACGGATGGTCGCAGTGCTCGCCGGTCGCGTCGACGCCGATCAGCTCGGCGGCCGGCACACCCTCCTGCCCGGCCAGCAGCGCGAGGACCCCCGCCTCGCGGGCCAACAGCCCGGGCGCGTGCCGCCGGAAGAACGGCTGCACGAAAGTCCGCAGCGCCAGCCGGGTGCCGTCGTCGAGGGTGAGCCGCCGCATCTGGGCGCTCCAGCCACCGGCCAGGAAGGACGAGGCGGCCACCGTACGGCCCGCCGGGAGCTGCCCGGCCACCCACGCGCGCGTCGCCGTCCAGCCCCCCTCGCCCAGTCCGGTCAGGACGGCGGTGACGAACGCCCGCCGGTCACCTGGGTGGTCGCGGAACCACAGGCCCAACCGGTGTTCCGCCTCGGGGAGTTCCCAGTGGGTGAACTGCGCGCGCCGGGCCAGCGCCTGCGACAGGGCCTGCGTCACGGCGGGCGGGATGACCTCGTCCGTCCCCGGCACCGCGAGCACCGCCCGCCCCTCGTAGGCCCGCAGGACGTCGAACGCGGGGGCCGTGCGCCAGCTCCCCGGCCCGCGGATGATCTCGCTGAACCGTCCGTCCCCCGTGCCGAACGGCACGTCCCACGCCTCGGCCGCGTACACCGCCGGCGCGCACAGCCCGAGGGCCGCCACCCGGTCCCCGTAGTGCCGGACGAGGTCGGCCACGGTCTGGCCGCTCATGCTGAACCCCACCAGGACCAGCGGCCCGTCCCCGCGGGCGTGGGCGTCGATCACGGACACGGCCTGCTCGAAGCGGCGGCGCAGACTCAGCTCCCGCAACAGGCCGGTGCTCTCCCCGTGCCCCGAGAAGTCGAAGGCGAGAGCATGACAGCTGTGCGCGGCGAACTCCACAAGCAGCGGCACCAGCCGCTCCTTGCAGCCGTTGCCCGCCCCGTGCAGCAGCACGACCGTGGCCCGGGCCGGCAGGCCGGCTCCGGCGGACAGCCCATCGAGTCGTTCGCCGCCGACGGTGTGGGTGAAGGGAACCGGCTCACTCATGCGGCCATTGACTCACGCGGCCCGCCGCCCCCGCGGGCGTTCACAGACCCGGGGCTCCCCACACCGGGAACCAGCGGCTCAGATCCTGCTCGATGCGCAGATCACCGGCGAGCGCGGCCCGCACCTGGAGTTCGAGTGCGTTGTCGCGCCGCTGCGTGCCGTCCGGCAGGGGCGCGAACGGATAGAACGTGCCGCGCTTGTAGAGGTAGACCAGCGCGAGCCGCCGGCCGGCGGGGTCCTCGAACCCGGCCAGGGAGCACAGCAGTTGGGGGCCAAAGCCGTTGACCTCCATCTGGCTGTTCACGGCGTGCAGGTCGTTCACGAGCGCGGCGAGCTGACCGGGGGTCCGGCGCGAGACCAGCCAGGAGTAGCCGTACTCGTCCAGCCGCAACTCCACCGGCGGGCCGTCGCGGTCGGTGTCGGCGTCCAGCAGGGCCTGCACCTCGCGGTGGGACTGCTCGAAGGCAGCGCCCTCGACGGTGGCGAAGCAGACCGCGCCCCGCCCGGTCGGGGTGAAGCCCGCGGCGGCCTCCAGCGTCACGGCCGCAGAGGGCAGCGCGAAGAGCCGGTCGAGATCCGCCACGACCGGTTTCGTCCGGCCGAGCAGGATGTCCAGCAGCCCCATGCGTCGATCACACCCCTCCGGGTGCCGCCGCCTCGCCGAGTTCGGCGGAGATCCGGCCCAGTTGGTCGAGCCGCTGCTCCAGGCTCGGGTGGGTCGAGAAGAGCCGCGCGATGCCGGGCTCGCGGCCCAGTGCCGGCGTGAAGTAGAAGGCGTTGAAGGCCTGTGCGGTGCGCAGGTCCCTGGCCGGGATGCGGGCGATGTCGCCCGAGACCTTGGTGAGCGCGGAGGCCAGCGCCGAGGGCCGGCCGGTGAGCTGGGCGGCCGCCCGGTCCGCCGCCAGTTCCCGGTAGCGGGACAGGGCCCGGATCAGCAGGAAGCTGATCGCGTACACGGCCGCCGACACGCCCATCACCGCGGCGAAGACGGCGGCGGTGTTCTGGTCCCTGCGGCCCGAGCCGAACAGCTGCGAGTACAAGGCGAACCGCACGACCAGCCCCGCGATCACCCCCAGGAACGACGCGACGGTGATCACGGCGACGTCCTTGTGCGCCACGTGCGACACCTCGTGCGCGAGCACACCCTCCAGCTCGGCCGGCTCCAGCCGCCGCAGCAGCCCGGTCGTCACACAGACCACCGCGTGGTCGGGGCTCCGCCCGGTCGCGAACGCGTTCGGCATGTCCATAACCGACACCGCCACCACCGGCTTGGGCATGTCGGCCAGGGCGCACAGCCGGTCGATCACCGCGTGCAGCTCGGGATACTCCTCCCGCTCCACGACCCGTCCGCGCATCGCGTACAGCGCGACCCGGTCGGAGAACCAGTACTGCGCGCCGAGCAGCGCCGCCGCGACCACCACGACCAGCACCCACGACTTCAGCAGCACGATCAACGCGGCGACGAACCCCACGTACAGCAACCCGAGCAGGAACAGCGTCACCCCCATACGGGTGGTCAACCGCCGGTCGGCCCGGAAGCGGCTGTGCATCTGCATCACCCCGCAGTCACGCACTCGTCCCACAGCCAGTGTGCACCCGGTGCTCCCCATGAACGGGTCGTGACCGTCTCCAGGACCGGCAAAGCCCGTCAGCCGCCCCCGGCCACCGCGTACCCCGGCACGGACGGCCACCGCACCGTCAGCACGACCGACTCCTCCTCCGCGACCCACGAGTGATCGACACCGCGCCCCCACACGACGTAGTCACCCTGTCGCTCCAGCAGCACACTGCGCCCGGGGAGTTCGACACGGAAACGCCCGCTGACGAGCACCAGCAGCGCGGTCCGCTCCTCGCCCCTGACCCACTCGGCCCGCTCGTCCCCGCGAGGATGCACACCCCACTTGATCTCCACGGCCTCGCTGTGCCGCGGATCTGCGGCGTCCTTGAAATGCCCGAGGATCCATCCCCGGTCCAGGGCGGCGTCCGCACCGGCGTTGCCCACGTACACGCTGTCACTCACATCGGCGGACGCTAGCAGCCACGCTCCGTGCCGACCCCACGCCGTGTCCGGCAGGTCCCCGAACCGGTACCGGGCCCCACGCCCGCACCCCCACGTCGAGCCCGGTCCAGGCGGCCGGATCGGCGAGGTCGATCACTTCGCCGAGCGGCGCCCCCCGTACCAGCCGCGCCGCGGCCGCTTCCCCACCCCGGATGTCCTCGTCCACGCCTAGTACGGCGCGCGGAAGTCGGCGTACCCCAGCAGCACGATCACCGCCGCCACGCAGCCCAGCACCACGGCGGTCGAGATCCAGGAGGAGCGGCTGCGGCGGGAGGACACGTAGTCCGGGTCGGCACGGAACGGCACGGGCCCGGGAGGGTTGTGCTTCCAGCGCGCGGCGAGCATACGGGCCCGGGCGGAGGGCTCCTTGTGCTCGGCCGCGTCCGCCCATCTGAGGTCGAACTCGCGCTCGTTCTCGTCCCGCTCGGACATCCCCGTTCCCTCTCTCGAACAACAGTGTCACCGTCAATGATCCCGCCTGCACGCCCCGTCTGTGAAGCCGGAGTCCCCGGTATCGACCCGCCCGAGCGCGCTACCGGGCACCCCCCGTGCACGCCGAGTGGCTGTGCGGCACGATCCTGATGCGGGCGTCCTCCAGGCGGATGCTGGTCCGCTGCCGGGCGGTGGGGTTCCAGAAGTCGACCCGGTCGCCGCTCTGCCCGAAGATCACCACGGGCCTGCCGGGGGGAGGCGGAGCCCCGTAGTACGGGACCTCACGGGAGATCGGCTCCACGCAGGCGTACTCGGCACGCACGCCGAAGTACTCCGGGACGTCCCGGCCCGCCGCAGCGAGCGCGCGGTGCTCGGTGCCGCTGCTCGCCGCCGTGTGGAGGATGAGCAGGCTGAACAGCAGGCCCAGCCCCATGCCCGCGCTCATCGCCGGAGCCCAGGACAGCCACGGGCCCCGTACGCGCAGGGAGGGGGCCACGAATCGTGTCCACCCCAGGTACGCCACGGGCAGCAGGGCTCCGGCGACGAACACACACAGCACCCACAGCCCTGCCTGGACGGCACCCAGCCCGTCGCTTGTGGGAGCGGGACGCAGCCCGAAGGGGGACAGGTACGCCCGCTGGACCAGCGTCCCGAGCCAGGGCACCAAGGGAAGGGCGAGGGGGACGGCCAGGGGGACGAGCCACGGGAGGGCACGATGCGTGGGGGTGCGCCGCACCGCCAGAAGCGTTCCGCCCAACAGGTAGCTCCCGGTCAGGACGATGAGCGGGGCACCGACCCGGGGGCTGTCCGCACCGACCGCCGGCCAGAGCCCGGCGCCGAGCAGGCTGATGACGGTCGCGGCGAAGACGAAGGCCAGTGTGGCCAGCACGTGCCCGCCCCGGGACGCCGAAGGCCTGCCGACCTCGTGCAGGTCCGGGTCCAGCCGTCGCAGCGGCATCGCATGGTGGGCGAACTCGGCCCGAGCGGCGCGCCGGGTACGGGCCAGTCGGCGCGGCCGGGATTCGTCGAGTTCGGTCGGTACCCGGATCAGCCGGACCGTGCCCGCGTGCGGATCGTGATCACCGGTCCGGGCGGCCATGTGGAGGGTGTGCCGGATGCGGTGGCGCACCGTGGTGCGCCTGCCCCGCAGATGCCATTCGATCTGCGGCCGGTGCACGCGCTCGACGAGGGTGGCATCGCGGCAGTACAGGGACAGCTCGGCGTTCTGGGCCAGCGTGTCCAGGGTGGACACCGCCTGCTCGACCGCTGTCTCGCGAACTCCGCGGATGCGCACCTCTATCGTGCGCAGCGTCCAGCCCGCGTCCGTGGTCACCGCGGTCTCGCCGGCCAACGGCTCGCGGACGGGCCACCCCATCGCCTCGCACACCTGCTGGAGCAGGTCCACCTCCTCGGGGCGGTCCAGGACCGTGACGACGACGTGGACGTGGCGGTTGAAGGGGAGCCCGGCCGGGCCCGCGGGCCCCGGGTCCGGTGGCGCGGCGGAACTCTGCCGGGTCGGGCCCGGGGCGGAACTCGGCGTGCTCATAGGTGAATTGTGCCGTCCCGACCGGCCCTGCCCGGACGGCCGTGCCCGACCGCCCTGCCCGACCGGCCCTGCCCGGACGGCCGCGGGACCGGCGAGGGCCGCCACCCCGTGATCGGGATAGCGGCCCTCGTGCGCTGCGTCGGATCGGACTGTGCTCACGGGCCTGGGCCCATGACACCCGAACCCCGCTTCTTACACGTCGAAGTACAGCTCGAACTCGTGCGGGTGCGGACGCAGCTGGAGCGGCGCGATCTCGTTGGCGCGCTTGAAGTCGATCCACGTCTCGATCAGGTCCGGGGTGAACACGTCGCCCTGGAGCAGGAACTCGTGGTCGGCCTCCAGGCGGTCCAGGACCGCGCCGAGGGAGGTCGGGACCTGCGCCACGTTCGCGTGCTCCTCGGGAGCCAGCTCGTAGAGGTCCTTGTCGATCGGCTCGGCCGGCTCGATCTTGTTCTTGATGCCGTCCAGGCCCGCGAGCAGCAGCGCCGAGAAGGCCAGGTACGGGTTGCCGGAGGCGTCGGGCGCGCGGAACTCGACGCGCTTGGCCTTCGGGTTCGAGCCCGTGATCGGGATACGCATCGCGGCGGAGCGGTTGCGCTGCGAGTACACCAGGTTGACCGGCGCCTCGAAGCCCGGCACCAGGCGGTGGTACGAGTTCACCGTCGGGTTGGTGAAGGCCAGCAGCGACGGGGCGTGCTTGAGGATGCCGCCGATGTAGTAGCGGGCGGTGTCCGACAGGCCCGCGTAACCGGCCTCGTCGTAGAAGAGCGGCTGGCCGCCGGTCCACAGCGACTGGTGGACGTGCATGCCCGAGCCGTTGTCACCGAAGATCGGCTTCGGCATGAAGGTCGCGGTCTTGCCGTTGCGCCAGGCCACGTTCTTCACGATGTACTTGAAGAGCTGGAGGTCGTCGGCCGCGGCGAGCAGCGTGTTGAACTTGTAGTTGATCTCGGCCTGGCCGGCGGTGCCCACCTCGTGGTGCTGGCGCTCGACCTGGAGGCCGGCCCTGTTCAGCTCCAGGGAGATCTCGGCGCGCAGGTCGGCGAAGTGGTCGACCGGCGGGACCGGGAAGTAGCCGCCCTTGTAGCGGACCTTGTAACCACGGTTGTCCTCCAGGGCACCGGTGTTCCAGGCACCCGCCTCGGAGTCGATGTGGTAGAAGGACTCGTTCGCGCTGGTCGCGAAGCGGACGGAGTCGAAGACGTAGAACTCGGCCTCGGGACCGAAGTACGCGGTGTCGGCGATACCGGTCGACGCGAGGTAGGCCTCGGCCTTCTTCGCCACGTTGCGCGGGTCACGGGAGTACTGCTCGCCCGTGATCGGGTCGTGGATGAAGAAGTTGATGTTCAGCGTCTTGTCACGGCGGAACGGGTCGACCCGGGCGGTCGAGAGGTCCGCGCGCAGCGCCATGTCGGACTCGTGAATGGCCTGGAAACCCCGGATCGAGGAGCCGTCGAAGGCCAGCTCCTCGTCGGCGTCGAACGCCTCCGCAGGCACCGTGAAGTGCTGCATCACGCCCGGGAGGTCGCAGAAGCGGACGTCGATGAACTTGACGTCCTCGTCCGCGATGAACTTCTTGGCCTCGTCGGCGTTCTGGAACATCCAGCTCCTCCTACTCCCGACCGTCCCGCCGGGGTGGTAGTTCGTTCGTGCGGCCAGTGCGGGTGGCACACGCTGACCTCGACCCTAGGGACGGGTGATTTCTCGGGCGTGACCCATTTGTTTCGCACAAGTTAACCGGCTCACCCTCCACCGTAGCCCGGACACACCCCGCCGCGCCCTGGTCATATACGGGCGCAGTACCGTGGACGGGTGGACAACAGGCAAGCACTCGGATCGTGGCTCTCCGGCCCCCGCGCGGCAGCGGAAGAGGCCGGTGTCGACTTCGGATACCGGGGCGAGCAGCTCGGTCTGCCCGAGGAAGGGCCCGGTTCGATCGCCCGCCCGGGCCGGCGGCTCGGCGCCCTCGCCGTCGACTGGGGCCTGTGCCTCGTGATCGCATACGGTCTCATCACGCACAGCTACAACCAGGCGGCCCAGGTCTGGGCGCCGCTCATCATGTTCGCGCTGATGGTCCTCACGCTCGGCACGGTCGGCTTCACCCCGGGCAAGCGCCTGTTCGGCCTTCGGGTGCTCGCCCTCGCCACCGGCCGGATCAGTCCCTGGCGCGCCGCCCTGCGCACGGTCCTGCTGTTCCTCGCGATTCCGGCCCTGATCTGGGACCGCGACGGGCGCGGGCTGCACGACCGGCTGGCGGGCACGGTCGAGGTCCGCATCTGACCCGCCCGACAGACCCGTACGGCATGAAGGAGGGGCGCCCGGATCACGTCGGGCGCCCCTCCTTCATGTCGGGATTGCGGAGTCAGCGGCCCTTCGGCATGCGCATGCCCTTGGGCATCGGCCCCTTCGGCAGCGGCATGTTGCTCATCAGGTCACCGAGCGCACGCAGCCGGTCGTTGGTGGCCGTCACCTGCGGTCCGGTCAGCACGCGCGGGAGCTTCAGCATGGTCGTGCGCAGCTTCTTCAGCTCGACCTGGCCCTCGCCCGTGCCCACGACCAGGTCGTGCACCGGGACGTCCGCGACGATGCGGTTCATCTTCCGCTTCTCGGCGGCCAGGAGGGTCTTCACCCGGTTCGGGTTGCCCTCGGCGACCAGCACGATGCCCGCTTTGCCGACCGCACGGTGCACCACGTCCTGGTTGCGGTTCATCGCCACCGCGGGGGTCGTCGTCCACCCCCGGCCGATGTTGTCGAGCACCGCGGCCGCGGCACCGGGCTGGCCTTCCATCTGCCCGAAGGCGGCCCGCTCGGCCCGGCGCCCGAACACGATCGCCGTCGCGAGGAAGGCGAGCAGGAGGCCCAGGATGCCGAGATAGATGGGGTGACCGATCAAGAAACCGATCGCGAGGAAGACACCGAGGGTGACGATTCCGACTGCCGCGAGTACAAGACCGATCTTCTTGTCGGCCTTGCGGGTCATCTTGTAGGTCAGAGCGATCTGCTTCAGTCGCCCGGGGTTCGCAGCGTCCGCTGCAGGTTCCTTCCTCGCCATGCCACGAAGTCTACGTGGCCCCACAAGCGCCGACGACGGCAGTGCCCGCGGGCGCCCTGGGGAGGGCCGGGAGTCAGGGGCGGACGGCCAGGGACTGCTCGATGACGCGCTGCGCCTCGACCCGGTCCTTGGCGCGACGGCGGTCCTCCAGCACGGAGGTCCAGGCGTTGCGGCGGGCGGTGCGCTGACCGCTGCTCATCAGCAGCGACTCGACGGCGCGCAGGGCGGTCGTGAACGACGGGATCGCGGTGGCGCGGACGGGCGGCGCGGCCTGCATGGGTGAGGTCCCCCCTCGGTGCGGGTGTACGTGCTGTGAGTTCAGCGTCACTGTTTGGTGTTACCAGGGCGTGTCCGGCCGGTCAAACACCCATGAAGGGCCGACGGGGAGTGGTGGAACGCCGACGCGGTCCTGACATGTGCCCTCATCTGCGAGGACGGTCAGGACCGCGTCGAATCGGCCGCTACCGGCGGGTAGTCTCTTGTGCGCGAATTCACACGCTTGTCCGCACCCGTACGGGGAAGGAGTGGTGACGCCCCGTCAGACGGCCTGGGCCGCGACGTGCCCGTCGCGCTTCTCCATGGCCATCTGGTAGAGGCGCCCGGCGCGGTACGAGGAGCGCACCAGCGGCCCGGACATCACACCGGAGAAGCCGATCTGCTCGGCCTCGTCCTTCAGCTCCACGAACTCCTGCGGCTTGACCCAGCGCTCCACCGGGTGGTGACGCACGGAGGGGCGCAGGTACTGGGTGATGGTGACCAGCTCGCAGCCCGCGTCGTGCAGCTGCTTCAGGGCGTCGCTGACCTCCTCGCGGGTCTCGCCCATACCGAGGATGAGGTTCGACTTGGTGACCAGCCCGTAGTCGCGGGCCTCGGTGATCACCTTCAGGGAGCGCTCGTAGCGGAAGCCGGGGCGGATGCGCTTGAAGATCCGCGGGACCGTCTCGACGTTGTGGGCGAAGACCTCGGGCCGGGAGGAGAAGACCTCCTCCAGCTGCTCCGGGATCGCGTTGAAGTCGGGGGCCAGCAGCTCGACCTTCGTGCGGCCGTCCGCGCGGTCCGCCGTCTGCCCGTGGATCTGGCGCACGGTCTCGGCGTACAGCCAGGCGCCGCCGTCCTCCAGGTCGTCGCGGGCGACGCCGGTGATGGTGGCGTAGTTCAGGTCCATGGTGACCACGGACTCGCCGACGCGGCGGGGCTCGTCGCGGTCGAGCGCCTCGGGCTTGCCGGTGTCGATCTGGCAGAAGTCGCAGCGCCGGGTGCACTGGTCGCCGCCGATGAGGAAGGTCGCCTCGCGGTCCTCCCAGCACTCGTAGATGTTGGGGCAGCCGGCTTCCTGGCAGACCGTGTGCAGGCCCTCGCTCTTCACGAGCTTCTGCATCGCGGTGTACTCGGGGCCCATTTTCGCCCGGGTCTTGATCCACTCGGGCTTGCGCTCGATGGGGGTCTGGCTGTTGCGGACCTCCAGGCGCAGCATCTTGCGTCCGTCGGGTGCGACTGCGGACACGACCGGCTCCCTAGCGATTGATTCTTCGGCGTCCTCAAGGGTACGCCCGTTGATTTGAAAGCCTGTGCGGGTGGCTACCCCTCCAGCTCCGCCACGGGCCGATTTATGCCGCCGGGGTCTTCTCGATCTCCCGCGGCTTCAGCTCGGCGTTCTCCAGGACGTCCCGCAGATGCCGTTCGACCACCGGCAGGACCTCCTCGATCGTCACGTCCCGGCCCAGCTCGCCGGCCAGGGAGGCGACGCCCGCGTCGCGGATGCCGCAGGGGATGATCCGGTCGAACCACTTGTTGTCGGGGTTCACGTTGAGCGCGAAGCCGTGCATGGTCACGCCCTTGGCCACCCGGATGCCGATCGCGGCGATCTTGCGGTCCTCCCGGCGCTGGCCCGCGTTGGACGGCGCGTACTCCGGGCCGTTCATGCGCGGGTCGAACTCCTCGTCGTGCAGCCGGGGGTCGAAGTCCAGCGACAGCCCCCCGAGCGCGGGGCGCTGTTCGACCGGGTCGCCCAGGACCCACACGCCGCTGCGGCCCTCGACCCGGCTCGTCTCCAGGCCGAACTCCGCGCAGACCCGGATCAGGGCCTCCTCGAGGCGGCGTACGTGCGCCACGACGTCCACCGGGCGCGGGAGCTTCTGGATCGGGTAGCCCACCAGCTGGCCGGGGCCGTGCCAGGTGATCTTGCCGCCGCGGTCCACGTCGATGACCGGCGTGCCGTCGAGGGGCCGCTCGCTGTCCGCCGTACGCCGCCCGGCCGTGTAGACCGGAGGGTGCTCCAGGAGCAGTACGGTGTCGGGGATCTCGTCGGCGAAGCGCGCCGCGTGCACCCGGCGCTGCTCGTCCCACGCCTCCTGGTACTCGACGGCCTGGTCACCGAACCCCATGCGGACGAACCGCAACTCACTCACGGCAAGCGCCTCCCTCGGACGGGTGTGTCAGGCACATAACGCGCCCAAGCCACTGTACGTCCGGCCCTCACGCGTCAGTCCCGGGGGCAATCCTCACACGATCGGATGAATGTCCGTGAAAAGGTGTGATGGGGTGCTTACTCTCCGCTACATTCGCGCCGTTCAGCAAGCCAAAAGGCCTGCTCACAGGCAATCCGGCACATCACCAACCCGGAAGGCAGGAGACCGCACCGCACCATGACGGAACGACCCGCGCAGCGCACCCCCAACCGACAGCTCGCCGCGCTCATCGCAGAAGCGGGGTTCTCCAACGCGGGACTCGCCCGTCGCGTGGACCAGCTCGGTCTCGAACACGGGCTCGACCTGAGATACGACAAGACCTCCGTCACCCGGTGGCTGCGCGGTCAGCAGCCCAGGGGTACCACGCCCGCCCTGATCGCCGAGGTCTTCACCCGGCGCCTGGGCCGCCGCCTCACCGCCCAGGACCTCGGCCTGGACGCCTGCGCCCCCGTCTACGCGGGGCTGGAGTTCGCCGCCACCCCCGAGGAGGCCGTCGACATCGTCAGCGGGCTGTGGCGCAAGGACTCCGGCAGCCACGCCGAGCTGCGCAAGATCGCCTTCACTCCGGCCGGGCTCGTCGTGCCCAGCCGGGACTGGCTGATCGGCCGGGCCGACGAGAAGGTCGCCCGGGGAGAGCCGGCCCCCGCCCGCATCCCCGCGCAGGGCCGCCCCGCCCTGCGCCCCTCGGCCGAGCCGGGCGTGCCGCCCCTGCCCCGTCAGCGCGGCCAGGCCGAGCGCGGACCGGGCCAGAAGGTCACCGCCGGTGACATCGCCGCCCTGCGCTCGGTCGGCGAGCTGTTCCGCACCCTCGACGACGCCTACGGCGGCGGCCACGCCCGCCAGGCCCTCGTGCGCTACCTGGAGCACGAGTGCGAGCCCATGCTGCGCGGCACGTACGGCGAGCAGACCGGCCGCCGCCTCTTCGCCGCCGCCGCCGACCTGACCCGCCTCGCGGGCTGGACCTCGTACGACATCGCCGCGCACGGTCTCGCCCAGCGCTACTTCGTGCAGGCGCTGCGGCTCGCCCAGGCGGCCGGGGACCGGGCGTACGGGGCCTATGTGCTGGTCACCATGAGCCGGCAGGCCGTCTACCTCGGGCACGGCCGGGAGGCCGTCCAGCTCGCCCGCGTGGCCCAGCAGGGCGTCGGCACCTCCGGCCCGCCCGTCGTCCAGGCCCTGCTGCACGCCTCCGAGGCGCGCGGGCACGGGGTGCTCGGCGAGGTCCGGGCCTGCACCGCGGCCCTGGTCCGCGCCGAGCGGGCCCTGGAGACGGCACGGCCCGGCGACGACGTACCGCACTGGGCGAAGTTCTTCGACGAGGCCCAGCTCGCCGACGAGTTCGGGCACTGCCACCGCGACCTCCAGCAGTTCCGCGCCGCCGCCCAGCACGCGGAACGCTCACTCCAGCTGCGGGCCCCCTCCTACGCCCGCAGCCGCCTCTTCTGCCGGATCGTCCTCGCCACCGCCCGCCTGGGCCTCGGCGAACTCGACCAGGCCTGCCAACTGGCCGCGGAGGCGGCGGGCCAGGCTGCCGAGATGCGCTCGGTGCGGGCGGTGGAGTACGTGCGCGACTTCGAGCGCCGCCTGGAGCCCTACAAGGACGCGGCGCCGGTGCGGACGTACCGGGACAGGGTGTCGGCCTTGGGGTGAGGTTCCGAGGGGCGCGGGGAACCGCGCGGCCAGCCCCCACGCGCCCGCATCCGCCAGATCACCTACGCGGCCCTGGGCACCGTCGGCACGGGCTCGGCGACATGCAGAGACCGCCCCGCCCCCAGGTCCGCCAGGATCGCCGCCGACGCCCGATGCCCGGAGTGCAGAGCGCCCTGGACCGTGCTGGTGTCCCGGTGATCCCCGCACACGTACAGGCCCGCGAGCAGCCGCACCGGCCGCCGCAGATCATGCGGCGGCCGCATCGCGGGCACCGCCTCCGGCGTCCGGTGCACGGCCAGCGTCTCCCACCGGGCCGTCGACATCCCGTACAGCCGCGCCAGATGCATCCGCACCTCGGTGTCGACATTCCCGGGAAGCCGCCCGAGCACCGTCGAGGACACCAGGGCCCGCCCCGCGGGAGCCCGGGACGGATCGACGTCACTGACCACCGCCGTGTGCGCGACCGGCCCGCCGAGGTCCGCGTCGAGCAGCAGCGACACGCCCGTCCCCGGGGGCTCGTCGGTCGTGTGGTGCACCACCGTCACCGGATGGAAGTCCGGGACCCGCAGCCCGGGCAGCAGCCCGGCGGCGGCGCGCGCGCCCGTGGCCACCAGGACCGCCCGGCACCGGATCACCCCGTGCTCGGCGGTGGTCACCGACGTCGTCGAGACGGAGGTGACGCGCACGCCCGTGTGCACGCTGCCCGGCGGCAGCCTGCGGGCCAGCAGCTCCGGCAGGGCCTCGGCCCCGCCCTCCGGCAGGCACAGCCGGCCCCGTGCGAAGGAGTGCAGCGCGAGGTCCGCGCACCGGCTGGACGTCGTCAGGCCCGGGTCGCACAGCAGAGCGGCGAGCAGCGGACGCAGGAAACCGTCGATCGTGCGGGCGGGCAGACCGCGCGCCGCCAGGGCCTGTCCGGCGGGCAACTCGGGACGGGCCAGCAGCCGTTCGGCCGGGGTGCCCGCCAGCCGGGTGAGGGCGGCACCCAGCCGGGCCTGGTCGACGGCCGTGCCCAGCGGAGCACCGGACCGGCTCCGCGGAACGGAGACCTGCCGGCCCGGCACGGCCACCGGCCGCCGAGGCGGACGCGGCGCGGACGGCGGCCGGGGAGCACTCGCCAGCGCGCGTACCGCGTGCAGTGCGCCCCGTGCGCCCCCTGCGCCCGGCTGGACACCGGCGCGGTGATGGCGTCCGTCGCCGTGCAGCAGGACGCCGGGCGCGAAGGGCCGCAGCACCAGATCGCCGAGACCCGGCGTCCGCCGTAGTTCCGGATACGCCGTCGACAGCAACTGGCCGATCCTGTCGAGCCGGAAGCCGTCGACCTTCTCCGTCGCCATCCGGCCGCCGACCCCGTGGGCGGCCTCCAGGACCATGGTCGTCACTCCTGCGCTGGTGAGTCGGTGCGCGGCCGAGAGTCCGGCGACCCCGGCCCCCACGACGACCACGTCCGCCTGGTACGCGGGCTCAGACACGTGCCCCTCCTCGAGGTTGCGCGGGCGCTGGAGACGTCATGCCCTCAACAGGCCGCAGGGATACGCGAGTTCTGGTCGAGGGTAGGGCCGTGATCGGTCAGCGGGAGTCGCGCATGAGCAGGGCACGGTCGCACGGTGGTCGCATACGGACGCCTGGTGGGCATGAAGTGGTCGCAGGAGGCTCGTGCGCGGGTCGAGAAGCTGTCCGGGACGTGCCGGTCGGATCTCGGACAGGCGGCCGGTCCGCACCCCGCCGGCCCGTTCCCGTGCGGTGCGGGCCGTCAGAGCGCCGCCCGGATCGCCCCCTCGATCTCCGGGAACGCGAACCGGAAGCCGGACTCCAGCAGCCGCGTCGGCAGCACCCGGGCGCTGCCGAGGACGTCCCCGGCCATCTCGCCGAGCACACCGCGCAGGACGGACGCCGGCACCGCGAACGGTGTCGGACGGCGCAGCACGCGTCCCATCGCCGCCGTGATCTCACGGTTCGTCAGGGGGTTCGGGGCGGTGACGTTGAACGGCCCCGACAGGCCGTCGGTGTCGATGAGATGGCGGATCGCGGCGACCTCGTCGTGCAGCGCGATGTACGACCAGTACTGCCGTCCGTCGCCCATCCGGCCGCCCATCCCCGCGCGGAACAGCGGGAACAGCCGCTGCCAGGCCCCGCCCTCACGGGAGACGACCAGCCCGGTCCGGGTGAACACCGTGCGCACACCGGCCTCCCGGGCGGGTGCGGCGGCCGCCTCCCACTCCACGCACAGCTCGGGCAGGAACCCCCGGCCGGGGGGCGCGCTCTCGTCGACCGTCCGCTCGCCGGTCTCCCCGTAGTAGCCGATGGCGCTGCCGTTCACGAAGACCCGCGGCCGGTCCTCGCCCTCCAGCGAGGCGACCGCCTCGGCGAGGGCCGCCGTGCCCTTCACCCGGCTGTCGCGGATCCGTTGTTTGTAGGCCTCCGTCCAGCGCCGGCCGCCGACTCCGGCTCCCGCCAGGTTCACCACCGCGTGACACCCGGCGAGCCCGGCCGCGTCCACGCGCCCGCCCTCGGGGTCCCAGCGGACCTCTCCGGCCGCCCGGGGCGTGCCACGCACCAGGCGCACCACCTCGTGACCGTCGGCGGTCAGGGAACGCACCAGGGCGCCGCCGATGAGGCCGGAGGCACCCGCCACCGCGATCTTTTCCATGAACCCATCCTGCCGCGCGGCTCCGTAAAACCCCTGCAAGCTCTCGATCCACTCGCCGTAGGGTGACGCCCATGCCCGAGCTCCCCGCACCGCGCATCCGCGCCGCCCGGCCCGAGGACGACGGCGAGCTGGCCCTGCTCGACCGGCTCTCCTGGTCGCCCCTGCACGCGGTGACGCCCGCACCGCAGCCGCCGTACGCCCCCTTCTTCAGCGAGCGGCACGCCCCCGAGGACTGTCTGGTGGCCGAACTCGGCGACCGTCTCGTGGGCTATGTCCTCCTCGGTTTCCCCACTCCGCTGGAGTCGAACCGGCACGTGCGCCAGATCCAGGGACTGGCCGTCGCCGAGGAGGCGCGGGGCCGCGGGGTGGGGCGGGCGCTGGTCGGGGCCGCCGTCGACGAGGCCCGCCGGCGCGGTGCCCGCCGCATCACCCTGCGGGTGCTCGGGCACAACACCCCGGCCCGGGCGCTCTACGAGGCCCAGGGGTTCGCCGTCGAGGGGATCCTGCCGGAGGAGTTCCTGCTCGACGGGGCGTACGTCGACGACGTGCTCATGGGGCGCTCGCTGTGAGCCGGCCCTACGACGTGACCGGATCGCCGGTGTCCACCGGCGCCGTCGCGTCCGCGGCGCCGCGCGCGTCGGAGGCGACCTCGTCCGCCGTCAGGACGTAGCCCGTCTCGGCGTCCGAGGTGGAGCGGGCGAAGACCACGCCGAACACCCGGCCGTCCGTGGTGAGCAGCGGGCCGCCGGAGTTGCCGGGGCGGACGGTGGAGCGGATCGAGTAGATCTCACGGACGGCCGTCCCGTCGTTGTAGATGTTCTGGCCCGTCGCCCGCACCCGGTTCGCGACCGTCGCCGCCTGGAGGTCCAGGTCGCCGTCCTGCGGATAACCCGCGACGACCGCGGAGTCACCGCGGTCGGCGTCGTCGTCGAACCGCAGCACGGGCGCCCGGAGCCCCGGCACGTACAGCACGGCCACGTCCTTCTGCGGGTCGAAGAGCACCACCCGCGCCTCGTACGTCCGGCCGACCCCGCCGATCTGCACGGTCGGCTCGTCGATGCCGGCCACCACGTGCGCGTTGGTCATCACGTGCTCGCGCGCGTACACGAACCCGCTGCCCTCACGGCCCTGCGTGCCGGTGACGCCCTCCACCTTCACCGTGCTCCGCTTGGCCGCCTCGGTGGCCGCCGCCGTGACACTGTCGCCGGTGGGCCTCGCGACCTCGGCCGTCGACTCGTTCTCGAAGGGGTTGAAGACCTGCGGGAAGCCCGCCTGCGTCAGCGCCGACGTGGCCCCCGAGAACCAGGCCGGGGTCGTGTCCGGCATCGTCCGCTGCACCGCGTCGAGCAGTCGTGAGTCCCGGATCGCCGAGGTGACCAGCGGTGACGAGGACACGCCCAGGACGCTCGCGGCCACCCACGCCACGATCAGCACGGCCACCGCGTTGGCCACGGCCCCGCCGATCCCGTCCGCCACTCTGAGCGGCCCCCGGTCCAGCTCCCGCCGCAGCCGCAGCGCGAGGCGCCCGGCCAGCTCGTGCCCCACGACCGCCGGGAGCAGCACCGTGAACACCGCCGCCACCGTCGCCCGCGTCGTCCCCGGCTCCACCAGGTCCATGACCCAGGGCAGGATCCACACCCCGACGACCGCGCCGCCCACGAAGCCCGCCAGCGACACACAGCCGGCCACCAGGCCGCGCCGGTACCCGGACGCCGCGTAGGCCAGGACGACCAGCAACAGCAGGATGTCGAGCAGGTCCACGCACGCCGCCTTTCTCTCGGAACCCCTTAATACGCGGGGGGAGGGCCCGGTGATCAGTCACACGCCCGCGGATGATCGGAATCGGCCACGCCGGGCGTGCACTCGGAGAAACGTCGCGGACCGTGACGATGGTTCCACCGGGTGGCACATCACACATCGCGGACGGACCGGAACAGGCCGACAGTGGGACCATGCGTGTCTTGCGAAGACGGCGGGGCGCACGCGGGCATCCCGCCGCCGGGACACCCGGCGGCACGACCGGCCTGCCCCGCGCGGCCCGGGTGGTGCTCGGCTGCGTGCCGGGCGTCGCCGCCGTCGCGGCGCTGGTGCTGTGCGCCCACGGCGTCGAGAACGCCGCCGGGACCGGCGCGGGCGCCGCGCCCGCCCGGGCCGCCGACACGCCCCACACCGCTCCCCGCCCGCCCATCGTGCCCCGGGCACGCTGGCTCGGCGACGCCGGCCGCGCCCAGCCCCGCCCCCGCTACGACGACCGGGTCGCCGCGGTCTTCGTCCACCACACCGACTCGCCCAAC
Organism: Streptomyces sp. NPDC043685; assembly: GCF_056436585.1. Lineage (NCBI taxonomy): Bacteria > Bacillati > Actinomycetota > Actinomycetes > Kitasatosporales > Streptomycetaceae > Streptomyces > Streptomyces sp. NPDC043685. The sequence goes on from NZ_JBWKCH010000002.1 coordinate 956,149, forward strand.
GGCTACGACTGCACCGACGCCCCCCGCATCATCCGGGACCTGTACACCGGCCAGACCGGCGGCCGCGACTGGGACGACATCGGCTACAACTTCGTCGTCGACCGCTGCGGCACCGTCTACGAGGGCCGCGCCGGAGGCGTGGAGCGTGCCGTCACCGGTGCCCACACCCAGGGCTTCAACCATCGCACCACCGGCGTCGCCGCCCTCGGCACCTTCACCGAGGGCGTGCCCGTCCCCCGGCCCATGATCCGCGCGATCGCCGCCCTGGCCGCCTGGAAGCTGGGTCTGACCGGCACCGACCCGCGCTCGGACGTCCGTCTGGTCTCCAGCAACGGCCTCAGCCGGTACGCGGCCGGCACCACCGCCCGGCTGCCCGCCCTCGCCGGCCACAACGACGGCTACATGACCAGCTGCCCGGGCGCCGCCCTGCACGCCCGCCTGCCCGAGATCAGACAGCTCGCCGCCCGTCTCCAGGGCCGGCCGGACGGTCCACGGCAAGGCCACAGCGAACGCGCGGCGTCCTGAGGTCCCGGCCCCCTGCGGTCGTCGCAATCACCGCCTCCGCCCTCGGCCAGGCCCACGCGGCCCCGATGCACCACACCGTGCGGACCGACCGGACGCACCCGTACCCGGCGTCCGGACCGAGCCGCCCCAGGGCCGTCCGATCAGCCCCCGAAGCGCCGCCACAGCCGGGGGTAGCGCTCGGCGAGCAGCCCCTCGTTCTCGAAGTCGAGGGGCGTGCCCTCGGGCTCGGCAGGCGGTGGCGCGATCTCCAGATCGGGCGCGACCACGCCGGTGAGCTGCTCGTAGGCCTCGTCCGCCGCGTAGCCCAGTTCCTCGCCGTCGCCGTCGATCTCCTCGTCGAAGTCGTCCAGCAGCTCGGCGAGGGCGTCCGGGTCGTGCACGGCGCCCTCGAACACCTCCCGGCCCTGGCCGATCAGCCAGCACCGGAAGAAGTCGAAGGCGTCGTCGCTCGCCCCGCCGAGCAGCACCCACGCCGCCCCCCACAGGTCCCAGCGGTAGGCGCGGTTGTAGCGGGACTCGAAGTGCCGGGCGAAGTCCAGGACGGAGTCCGGGTCCAGCTGGGCGAGCCGGTCCACGAGCAGGTCGGCCTGCTCCTCCGGGTCACCCTCGGCGGCCTCCCGGGCCTCGTCCACCAGCTCCCAGAACTCCGTCTCGTCCATCACGGGACAAGCATCGGCCCTGGGACACAGGGGCGCACCCGGAGTGCGCGGGATCGTTATGCGCCGTCCCGGGGCCGGTACAGCCGGGCCAGCCGCGCCGCGTCCGCCGCGAACCGCTCACGCAGGCTCTCCGGCGCCAGCACCTCCACCTCCGGGCCCAGCGCCGCCAGCTGCGCGTGCGCGACCTCCTCGGACTCCACCGGCAGGGGCACGGTCACCCAGCCGTCGCCGTCCGCATCCTCCGCGTCCGCCAGCGCCTCCCGGGCGATGAAAGAGTCCAGGGCGTACGGCAGGGCCCGTACTCCGTCGGGGGACAGCCGCACCACGACCCGCGCCCGCAGGAGGGACCGCGCGAACTGCTCCGCCCGCTCCTCCCAGAACGCGGGCAGGTCGAAGTCCGGCTCCCGCTCGAAGCGCTCGGCCTCCGCGTCCACCGCCGTGAACCGGTCGATCCGGTACACCCGGAAGGACTCGGACCCGGCCACCCGGGCGCACAGGTACCACACGCCCGCCTTCAGCACGAGCCCGTACGGCTCCAGCACGCGGACGACCTCGTCCTCCCCGCGCCGGTAGCGCGCCCTGATCCGCCGGTCGTCCCACACCGCGTCGGCGACGGCCGGCAGCAGCGCGGGCGTCCTGGGCTCCCTGAACCAGTTCGGCGCGTCCAGATGGAACCGCTGGGCGGCCGTCCGGGAGGCGTCCCGCAAGGAGGGCAGCAGCGCCGCCGACACCTTCAGCCGCGCCGCCGAGGCCGCGTCCTCCAGGCCCATCTCGCGCAGCGCCCCGGGCACCCCGGACAGGAACAGCGCCTCGGCCTCGCCGCGGTGCAGCCCGGTCAGCCGCGTCCGGTACCCCCCGACCAGGCGGTACCCACCGGCCCGGCCCCGGTCCGCGTACACCGGCACGCCCGCCTCCGACAGCGCCTGCGCGTCCCGGGTCACCGTGCGCTCCGACACCTCCAGCTCCCGGGCGAGCTCGGCGGCCGTCATGGAGGGCCGGGACTGGAGCAGCAGCACCATCTTGATCAGCCGGGCAGCACGCATGCAGCACATCATGCAGCAGGCCCCCGCCGTGGCGGGGGCCTGCCGGTCGGCGGTCCTTACAGACCGTACTTCTCGCGCGCTTCCTTCACGGACGCCGCCTTGACCTCACCGCGCCTGGCCAGCTGGGCCAGGGCGGCGACGACGATCGACTCGGCGTCCACACCGAAGTGGCGGCGGGCCGCCTCACGGGTGTCCGACAGGCCGAAGCCGTCGGCGCCCAGCGAGGACCAGTCCTGCTCGACCCACTGCGCGATCTGGTCCGGGACCTGGCGCATGTAGTCGGAGACCGCCAGCACCGGGCCCTCGGCCCCCTGGAGCGCCTGCCGCACGAACGGCACCCGCTCCTCGCCGCGCAGCAGCGCCTCGTCCGCCTCCAGGGCGTCCCGGCGCAGCTCGCTCCAGGAGGTCGCCGACCACACGTCGGCCGCCACGCCCCACTCCTCGGCGAGCAGCCGCTGCGCCTTGAGCGCCCAGTGGATCGCCGTACCGGAGCCGAGCAGCTGGATCCGCGGGGCGTCGGCCGGGGGCGTGATGCCCGCCGACTCGGCCGTGTTGAAGCGGTACAGGCCCTTGACGATGCCCTCGTCGATGCCCTGCACGGCCGGCTTCGCGGGCTGCGGCAGCGGCTCGTTGTAGACCGTCAGGTAGTAGAAGACGTTCTGGTCCTCGCCCGGGGCCGCCTCGCCGTACATCCGGCGCAGACCGTCCTTGACGATGACCGCGACCTCGTAGGCGAACGCCGGGTCGTACGTCAGCGCCGCCGGGTTGGTCGCGGCGATGACGGGGGAGTGGCCGTCGGCGTGCTGCAGGCCCTCACCGGTCAGCGTCGTACGGCCCGCCGTGGCGCCGACGAGGAAGCCGCGGCCGAGCTGGTCGCCGAGCTGCCACATCTGGTCGGCCGTGCGCTGCCAGCCGAACATCGAGTAGAAGATGTAGAACGGGATCATCGCCTCGCCGTGCGTCGCGTACGACGTCGAAGCGGCGATGAAGTCGGCCATCGAACCGGCCTCGGTGATCCCCTCGTTGAGGATCTGGCCGTTCTTGGCCTCCTTGTAGTACATCAGCTGGTCGCGGTCGACCGGCTCGTACGTCTGGCCCTTCGGCGAGTAGATGCCGAGCGAGGGGAACAGCGACTCCATGCCGAAGGTGCGCGCCTCGTCCGGGACGATCGGCACCCAGCGCTTGCCGGTCTCCTTGTCGCGGACCAGGTCCTTGACCAGGCGGACGAACGCCATCGTCGTCGCCACGTTCTGCGAGCCGGAGCCCTTGTCGAAGGAGGCGAACGCCTTCTCGGCCGGGGCGGGCAGCGGGGCGACCGGGTGCACGCGCCGGGCCGGGGCCGGACCGCCGAGGGCGGCACGGCGCTCCTGGAGGTAGCGGACCTCGGGGGAGTCGGCGCCCGGGTGGCCGTAGGGCACCACGCCGTCGACGAAGTCGCTGTCCTTGATCGGCAGCTCCAGCAGGTCGCGCATGTTCTTGAACTCGTCCACCGAGAGCTTCTTCATCTGGTGGTTGGCGTTCTTCGACGCGAAACCCTCGCCGAGGGTGTGGCCCTTGACCGTCTGGGCCAGGATCACGGTCGGCGCGCCCTTGTGCTCGACGGCCGCCTTGTACGCGGCGAACACCTTGCGGGACTCGTGACCACCGCGCGAGAGGTGGAAGCACTCGAGGATCTTGTCGTCGCTCAGCAGCTTCGCCATCTCCACGAGCGCCGGGTCGGCGCCGAAGAAGTCCTGGCGGATGTAGGCCGCGTCGCGGGTCTGGTACGTCTGGATCTGCGCGTCGGGTACCTGGCGCAGGCGGCGTACCAGCGCGCCGGTGGTGTCGAGCTGGAACAGCTCGTCCCAGGCCGTGCCCCACAGCGTCTTGACGACGTTCCAGCCGGCGCCGCGGAACTGGGCCTCCAGCTCCTGCACGATCTTGAAGTTGGCGCGGACCGGGCCGTCGAGGCGCTGGAGGTTGCAGTTGATGACGAACGTGAGGTTGTCCAGCTCCTCACGGGCCGCCAGCGCCAGGGCCGCCGTCGACTCGGGCTCGTCCATCTCGCCGTCGCCGAGGAACGCCCACACGTGCGAGGCGGAGGTGTCCTTGATGCCGCGGTTGGTCAGATAGCGGTTGAAGCGCGCCTGGTAGATCGCCGACAGCGGGCCGAGGCCCATGGAGACGGTCGGGAACTCCCACAGCCAGGGCAGGCGGCGCGGGTGCGGGTAGGAGGGCAGGCCGTTGCCGCCCGTCTCCCGGCGGAAGTTGTCCAGCTGCTCCTCGTTCAGACGGCCGTCGAGGAACGCGCGGGCGTAGATGCCGGGGGAGGCGTGGCCCTGGATGTAGAGCTGGTCGCCGGAGCCGTCGGCCTCTTTGCCCTTGAAGAAGTGGTTGAAGCCGGTCTCGTAGAGCCAGGCGGCGGAGGCGAAGGTGGCGATGTGGCCGCCGACGCCGTACTTGCTGCCCCGGGTCACCATCGCGGCCGCGTTCCAGCGGTTCCACGCGGTGATCCGCTGCTCCATCGCCTCGTCACCGGGCACGTCCGGCTCGGCGGCGGTGGGGATGGAGTTGACGTAGTCGGTCTCGAGGAGCTTCGGCAGCGCGATGCCGGCGCCCTCGGCGCGCTCCAGCGTGCGGCGCATCAGGTATGCGGCACGGTGCGGCCCGGCAGCCTTGGTGACCGCGTCCAGGGAGGCCTGCCATTCGGCGGTCTCCTCCGGGTCCCGGTCGGGGAGCTGGTCGAGCTCGCTCGGCTGGATGGCGTTGGGGTCGGTCATGTCGCCGCCTTCCTCAGTCGAAGGGGGTTCCCTCATCGGTAAGGGTTCGGGGGTGCCCTTGGTCTTTGGCAGGACAGGGCGCGGGGCTCGGGTGGAAGCCCGTCGGCGACTGTAACTCTCTGATCGATGATCGATCAAAGGGTTGAGGCGTAAAACCTCTTGATCACGAGAAAGTAGGCACGCGGTGCCTCCCGCAGTGGCACGGGGTGACCCGTTTTCGAACGGTTCTCGCAGGTCGGAGGCGTTTGAGCGATGGTGCGCTCGGGTGTCACGCCCGGGGCGCGCAGCCCAGGACGTGCGCCTTCACGAGCTCGGCGATCCGGGGGTCACGGCGCTTGAACGCGGCGACGAGCTCCTCGTGCTCCTCCGCGTACGACTGCTGCTGCGTGCCCAGCCAGCGGATCGACAGGGCCGTGAACACCTCGATGCCCAGGCCCTCCCAGGTGTGCAGCAGGACGGAGTTGTCGGCGGCCCGGACCAGCTCGCGGTGGAAGGCGACGGTGTGCCGGACCTGGGCCGTGCCATCGGAGACGCGGTCGGCCTCGTACAGGGCACTGACGTGCGGCTCCAGTGCCGAGCAGTCCGACGCGAGGCCCTGGGCGGCCAGTTCCGCGGCGATGGCCTCGAGACCGGCCCGGACCGGGTAGCTCTCCTCCAGGTCGGCGGCCGTCAGGTTCCGCACGCGCACGCCCTTGTTCGGGGCGGACTCGATCAGGCGCAGGGACTCCAGTTCGCGCAGGGCCTCGCGGACCGGGGTCTGGCTGACCTCCAGCTCGGTGGCGATCCGGCGCTCGACGATCCGCTCGCCCGGCTGCCAGCGTCCGCTGATGATCCCTTCCAGGATGTGCTCGCGGATCTGTTCGCGCAGCGAGTGGACGACGGGCGCGGTCATGAGGGCTCCTCGGTCGGGATCGACGCTTAGACAATACGGCCGGTTCGCTCCGCGGGTGGAGCCGACGTGGGGGCTGTCGCGCAGGTGAGACGAGGCGCACATGGTGTGTGCGGCGCGTGTGGGCTCGGGCCGGACGGTGCGCGGGCGGCTGCGGGCCGTTCGTGGCTCCTCGCGCGGTTCCCCGCGCCCCTTGGGTAGCACGGTGCCCCGTCCGGAGATCCGGACGGGGCACCGATCAGCCGTGGAACCGCAGGTCAGAGGCCGAGCTCGACCTCGAACTCGCCGGCCTCCAGGATCGCCTTGACCGCCGTCAGGTAGCGGGCGGCGTCGGCGCCGTCCACCAGGCGGTGGTCGTAGGACAGCGTCAGGTACGTCATGTCGCGGACGCCGATGACGGGACCGTCCTCCGTCTCGATCACGGCGGGACGCTTGACCGTCGCGCCGATGCCGAGGATCGCGACCTGGCCCGGCGGCACGATGATCGTGTCGAAGAGCGCACCGCGCGACCCGGTGTTGGAGATGGTGAAGGTCGCACCGGACAGCTCGTCCGGGGTGATCTTGCTGGCGCGGACCTTGCCCGCCAGGTCGGCCGTGGCCTTGGCGATACCGGCGAGGTTGAGGTCACCGGCGTTCTTGATGACCGGGGTCATCAGGCCCTTCTCGGAGTCCACCGCGATACCGATGTTCTCGGTGTCGAAGTAGGTGATGGTCCCCTCGGCCTCGTTGATCCTGGCGTTGATCGGCGCGTGCGCCTTCAGCGCCTGGGCCGCGGCCTTGACGAAGAACGGCATCGGGGAGAGCTTGACGCCCTCACGAGCCGCGAACGCGTCCTTGGCACGGGCGCGCAGCTTCATCAGACGGGTGACGTCGACCTCGACGACCGAGGACAGCTGGGCCTGCTCGTGCAGGGCCTTGACCATGTTGTCGCCGATGACCTTGCGGATCCGCGGCATCTTGATGGTCTGGCCGCGCAGCGGGGACGCCTCCAGCGCCGGGGCCTTCTTCGCGGCCGACGGGGCGGCAGCGGCGGGGGCCGGGGCGGCGGCGGCGCTCTTCGCGGCCTGGGCGGCGGCGACGACGTCCTGCTTGCGGATCCGGCCGCCGACGCCGGTGCCCTTGACGGCGGCCAGGTCGACGCCCTGCTCGGCGGCGAGCTTGCGCACCAGCGGGGTGACGTACGCGCCGTCGTCGGCCGGCTTGGCGGCGGCCGGAGCGGCCGGGGCCTGGGCCGGAGCCGGGGCGGGCGCCGGAGCGGCCGGGACCGGGTCGGGGGCCGGGGTGGTCTGCTGCTGCGGGGCGGGAGCAGACGGAGCCTGCGGGGCCGGAGCCGCCGGGGCCGGTGCCTGCGGAGCCGGAGCCTGCTGGGCCGGGGCGGCCTGCTGCGGGGCCGGGGCCTGGGCGGGCTCGGGCTGCGCCGGGGCGGCCGGGGCCTCCTGCGCGGGGGCGGCGGCCGGGGCGGCACCCGCCTCACCGATGACGGCGAGCTTGGCGCCGACCTCGGCGGTCTCGTCCTCGCCCACCACGATCTCCAGCAGCGTGCCGGAGGCCGGGGCGGGGATCTCGGTGTCGACCTTGTCCGTCGACACCTCCAGCAGCGGCTCGTCGGCCTCGACCGTGTCGCCGACCGACTTCAGCCAGCGGGTGACGGTGCCCTCGGTGACGGACTCGCCGAGCGCGGGCAGGACGACGTCCGTGCCCTCGGCGGAGCCGCCGCCGGCGGCGGCGTCGGCGGTGGGAGCGGGCGCCGGGGCGGCCTGCTCGGTGGAGGGGGCGGCCGGGGCCGGCTCCGGGGCGGGCTCGGCGACCTGCTCGGCCTGCGGGGCCTGCTCGGCTGCGGGGGCGCCGCTGCCGTCGTCGATCAGCGCCAGCTCGGCGCCGACCTCGACGGTCTCGTCCTCGGCGACCTTGATGGAGGACAGCACGCCGGAGGCGGGGGAGGGGATCTCGGTGTCGACCTTGTCGGTGGAGACCTCGAGCAGCGGCTCGTCGGCCTCGACGCGCTCACCCTCGGCCTTCAGCCAGCGGGTGACGGTGCCCTCGGTGACGCTCTCGCCGAGCGCCGGAAGGGTTACGGAAACCGCCATGGTTTCGGTTGCTCCTTACGGAAAGTGCGGAAGTCTGTGTCGTCGCGTTCGTCGACCGAGGGGTCAGTCGTGCGCGTGGAGGGGCTTGCCGGCCAGGGCCAGGTGGGCCTCGCCGAGCGCCTCGCTCTGGGTCGGGTGGGCGTGGATGAGCTGCGCGACCTCGGCGGGCAGCGCCTCCCAGTTGTAGATCAGCTGGGCTTCGCCGACCTGCTCGCCCATGCGGTCGCCGACCATGTGGACGCCGACGACGGCACCGTCCTTGACCTGGACGAGCTTGATCTCGCCCGCGGTGCCCAGGATCTTGCTCCTGCCGTTGCCCGCGAGGTTGTACTTCAGAGCGACGACCTTGTCCGCGCCGTAGATCTCCTTGGCCTTGGCCTCGGTGATGCCCACGGAGGCGACCTCGGGGTGGCAGTACGTCACCCGCGGGACACCGTCGTAGTCGATCGGGACGGTCTTCAGACCGGCCAGACGCTCCGCCACCAGGATGCCCTCGGCGAAGCCGACGTGCGCGAGCTGGAGGGTCGGGACCAGGTCACCGACGGCGGAGATGGTCGGCACGTTGGTGCGCATGTACTCGTCGACCAGGACGTAGCCGCGGTCCATCGCGACGCCCTGCTCCTCGTAGCCCAGGCCCTGGGAGACCGGGCCGCGGCCGATGGCGACCAGCAGGACCTCGGCCTCGAACTCCTTGCCGTCGGCGAGGGTGACCTTGACGCCGTCCTGGGTGTACTCGGCCTTCTCGAAGAAGGTGCCCAGGTTGAACTTGATGCCGCGCTTGCGGAACGCGCGCTCCAGCAGCTTGGAGGAGTTCTCGTCCTCGACCGGGACGAGGTGCTTCAGGCCCTCGACGATCGTGACCTCGGTGCCGAAGGACTTCCACGCGGAGGCGAACTCGACGCCGATGACGCCGCCGCCCAGGATGATCGCGGACTTCGGCACGCGGTCCAGGACGAGGGCGTGGTCCGAGGAGATGATCCGGTTGCCGTCGATCTCCAGGCCCGGCAGCGACTTCGGCACGGAGCCGGTCGCGAGCAGGACGTGGCGGCCCTCGACACGGCGGCCGTTGACGTCGACGGAGGTGGGGGAGGACAGCCGGCCCTCACCCTCGATGTAGGTCACCTTGCGGGAGGCGACCAGACCCTGCAGGCCCTTGTACAGACCGGCGATCACGCCGTCCTTGTACTTGTGGACACCGGCGATGTCGATGCCCTCGAAGGAGGCCTTCACACCGAACTGCTCGCTCTCGCGCGCCTGGTCGGCGATCTCGCCCGCGTGCAGCAGGGCCTTGGTGGGGATGCATCCCCGGTGCAGGCAGGTGCCGCCGACCTTGTCCTTCTCGATCAGGGCGACGTCCAGGCCCAGCTGCGCCCCGCGCAGGGCCGCGGCGTAACCACCGCTGCCACCGCCGAGGATCACTAGGTCGAAAACGGTGCTGGCGTCGTTCGCCACGTCACGTCCTCCATGCATGTGCGCCGTGAGCCGGTCGTCGACGACCGGCAGGCGGCTGGTGTCCGGCCGCTCGTTCTTCGGCCCTTCGGTGGGGCCCTGTCCTGCCGAGCCCCATCTTCGCACTTGTCAGCACACAAGGAGACGCCGGGCTGCGGTGTGAGACACCCCACGTTCAGATGAGCCACCCCGGCGATGCCCGAAGGGCAGCGCCCAAGGGGCGCGGGGAACTGCGCGAACAGCCCCACGCCCCCGCACTCGCCGCACAACCGGCGAGACCGAGCTAGGAGGCGAACTCAGCCAAGGTCGCCCGCAGCCGTCAGCTCCGCCAGCCGGACCAGCGTCCGCACGGCCGTCCCCGTGCCACCCTTCGGCGTGTACCCGAACGGCCCGCCGTCGTTGAAGGCCGGCCCGGCGATGTCCAGGTGCGCCCAGGTGATGCCCTCGCCCACGAACTCGCGCAGGAACAGGCCGGCGACCAGTCCGCCGCCCATCCGCTCGCCCATGTTCGCGATGTCGGCCGTGGGCGAGTCCATCCCCTTGCGCAGGTGCTCCGGCAGCGGCATCGGCCACGCCGGCTCGCCGACCTCCTCGGCGGCCTCGCACAGCGCCGCGCGGAACGCGTCGTCGTTGCCCATGATCCCGAACGTCCGGTTGCCCAGCGCCAGCACCATCGCCCCGGTCAGCGTCGCCACGTCCACGATCGCGTCCGGCTTCTCCTGCGACGCCGCCCACAGCGCGTCGGCCAGCACCAGGCGGCCCTCGGCGTCGGTGTTGAGCACCTCCACGGTCTTGCCGCTGTACATCCGCAGCACGTCACCCGGACGGGTCGCGGAACCGGAGGGCATGTTCTCGGCCAGGGCGAGCCAGCCGGTGACGTTGACCTCCAGGCCGAGACGCGCGGCGGCGACGACCGCCGCGAACACGGCGGCCGCACCGGCCATGTCGCACTTCATCGTCTCGTTGTGACCGGCCGGCTTCAGCGAGATGCCGCCCGAGTCGTAGGTGATGCCCTTGCCGATGAAGGCGAGGTGCTTCTTGGCCTTGGAGGAGGTGTACGACAGCTTGACCAGGCGCGGACCGGACGCCGAGCCCGCCCCGACGCCGAGGATGCCGCCGTAGCCGCCCTTGACCAGCGCCTTCTCGTCGAGCACCTGCACCTTGATGCCGTGCTCCTTGGCCGCGGCCTGGGCGATCGCGGCGAACGACTCGGGGTTGAGGTCGTTCGGCGGGGTGTTGACCAGGTCGCGGGAGCGGTTGAGCTCCTCGGACACGGCCACGGCACGCTCGACCGCGGCCTTGTACGCCTTGTCGCGGGGCTTGCCGCCGAGCAGGGTGACCTCGGCCAGGGGCGCCTTGCCGTTCTTGGCCTTGGGGTCCTGGCCGTTGGCCTTGTAGGTGTCGAAGGAGTACGCGCCGAGCAGCGCGCCCTCCCCGAGCGCGCCCACGGCGGCGGCGTCGGCCAGCGGCAGCGCGAAGGCGGCCTTCTTGGAGCCGGCCAGGGCGCGGGCGGCGACACCGGCGGCCTTGCGCAGGGCCTCGGAGTCGTATGCGGCGTCCTTCTCCGGGGCCGCGCCCAGGCCGACCGCCAGGACGAGCGGTGCCTTGAAGCCGGACGGCGCCGGCAGCTTCGTCACCTCGCCCTCGCCGCCGGAGGCGCCGAGCGTCTCCAGAATGCCGGCGAGCCTGCCGTCGTATGCCTTGTCCACGGCCTCGGCGCCCGGTGCGACGACCGGCCCGTTGGCACCCTTGGCGACACCGATCACGATCGCGTCGGCCCGCAGACCGGACGCCGCGGCGGTGCTGAGAGTGAGAGCAGTCACGGTGGTGAAATCTCGCTTCCGATGTGAAGTTGCTGGGGTCGAACGGTGTGGGTCGACCGGGCCCGACAGCCGACCCTATTCCGACCTCGGGGTCCGGTATCCACGGGGCCTTCCCCGGTGCGTCGAACACTCGACGTCGAGACTACGCGCGTGGCCCCGTTCGCTCATTCCTGCGGGCGTTCACCCGTCGGTGGCGTAGTGGCCATTTCTTGATCCCTCACACCGGTGAACCGGGTCACACTCATCGCGATCCGGTGAGCGCCCTGCTCACCGCTCTGGGGGAGGAACCATGGCGCAGCGTGCGCGCAGATGGCGGAACACGGCCGCGGCGATGACGGCCGCCGGCATGATCACGGCCGGGTTCACGGCGCCCGGGGCGGCGGCCGCCGGGGAACCCCGCGTCGATCTGAGGGTGCTGGTGGTGGACGACGGAGACAGCCCGGTCAGGGCCGTCACCGCCCAGCTGAGGAGCACGGGCATCCCGTACACGACCGTCGACCTGAACGACTCCGGCCGGCCGGAGATCACGGCGGCGTTCCTGAGCGACACCGTGAACGGCCGGCCCCGCGCCAAGTACCAGGGCGTCGTGCTGCCCGACGAGACCCCGTTCGGCGCGGGCTCCGCCGAGCAGACCGCGCTGGAGACCTACGAGCGCACCTACGGCATCCCGCAGGTCGACGCCTACACCTGGGCGCACCCGGCGGTCGGCCTCGACTACACCAGCGAGGGTGGCTGGGCGGGCACTCTTGACGGGCGCGAGGCGACCGTCACCGTGGCCGGGAAGACCGGCCCGTTCGGCTACCTCGACGGCGCGTTCCGCTTCGAGGACAACGCCCCGGCCGTGCAGGAGAGTTACGGCTACGTCGCACGGCCCCGCAGCGGCTACACCAGCTACGTCGACCTCCCGGTGCCCGGCGGCACCGGCCGGGGCAGCCTGGTCGGCGAGTACGCCCACGACGGCCGCCGCGAACTCGTGGTGACGTTCGCCTACAACAACAACCAGCAGCAGTTCCGGCTGCTGGCCCGCGGCATCGTCGAGTGGCTCACCCAGGGCGTGCACCTGGGCCGGACCCGCAACTCCTTCGCGGTGCACGTCGACGACGTGTTCGCCCCCGACAGCCGCTGGGACACCGAACACAACTGCACCCCGGGCGACTTCGACTGCGCGGGCGGCGACGGCGAGAGCACCGCGCCGATCCGCATGACCGCCGACGACGCCGCCCACGCCGCCCAGTGGCAGCGCGAGCACGGCTTCACCATGGACATGGTCTTCAACGCCGGCTCGGGCGAGGAGTGGAAGACCGAACACGGCGGCACCGACGCCCTCGCCGCCCGGCTGCTCGCGGACAAGGCGCAGTACCGCTGGGTCAACCACACCTACACACACCCGTTCCTGGGCTGTGTCCAGGACACCTCCCGCGTGCCGTGGAGCTGCGCCGGGAAGGCCGACGGCTCGACCGCGTACATGAGCCGCGCCGAGATCGCCGCGCAGATCCGCGACAACCACACCTGGGCCGTGGGCAAGGGCCTGCCGATCGACCGCACGGAGCTGGTCACCGGGGAGCACTCGGGCCTGAGGACCCTGCCCCAGCAGCCCGACGACAACCCGAACCTGGCCGGCGCCCTCGCCGACACCGGCGTCAAGTGGATCGCCTCGGACAACTCCCGCGAGCCCGAACAGCGGCCGGTCGGCGGCGCCCTGACCGTCCCGCGCCACCCGATGAACGTGTACTACAACGTGGGCACGGCGGCCGAGATGGCCGACGAGTACAACTGGATCTACACCTCGCGCGCCGACGGCGGCAGCGGCGTCTGCGAGGACAACCCCACCTCGACATGCCTGGACGAGCCGCTCGACGTCACCACCGGCTACACCGGGCACATCGTCCCGCAGGAGGCGCGCACCGCCCTCGGGCACGTCCTGGCGGGCGATCCCCGGCCGCACTACGCGCACCAGTCCAACCTGGCCGAGGACCGGCTGCTCTACCCGGTCATGGAGAAGGTGCTCGCCGACTACCGGGCGCTGTTCACGGACAGCACCCCGCTGGAGAACCCCCGGCAGAGCGCCATCGGCACCGAGGTGCAGCGCCGCGCCGCCTGGCAGACGGCCCTGGCGGACAACCGCGTCACGGCGTACCGCATCGGGAACACGGTCACGGTCACCGCCCCGTCGGGCACCCAGATCCCGGTCACCGCCCCCGAGGGCACCAAGAAGCAACTCCTGGTCGGCACCAGCGCCTTCGGCACCCCGTACGCCGGAGCCCGCTCGGCCTGGACGACCCCGGCCGCCCTCCAGTCGGCCCTCACCTTGAAGCTGCCCTAAAGGGGCGCGGGGAACTGCGCGACCAGCCACGACGGACCCGCGCCCGGGATCCGGCAGCAGTTCCCCGCCCGCCGTCCGCACCCAGGGGGAAACACCGCATGAGGCGTACAGGCCGTCATGTCACCATGCTCACGGAAGGCACCTACCCACACGTCCACGGCGGCGTCAGCACCTGGTGCGACCAGCTCGTCAAGGGCATGCCGGAGGTCGGCTTCCACATCGTCTCGCTCACCGGCAGCGGCCGCGAACCCGTCACCTGGGAGCTGCCGCCCAACGTCCAGGCGCACACCTCGATCCCCACCTGGGGTCCGCGCCCGGGCCGCGGCAGGCCTCCGTACGGCAGGGCCCGCCGCCGGTTCACCGAGACCTACGAGCGGTTCCTGCTCTCCTTCCTCGACCCCGGCTCGCACGCCGACTTCGGCGAGTCCCTGAACGAGCTGGCCGCACTCGCCCGGGACGGGCTGCTGCCGGCCGCGCTGCGCACCGAGTCCGCGCTGCGGTCGCTGATGTGGATCTGGACCATGCCGCACCTGCCGACGGCCCCCGCCCACCCGACCGTGCACGACGCGCTGACCGCCACCGACCTGCTGGAGCACGCCCTGCGCCCGCTCGGCTTCCGCATACCCGAGGACACCGAGGGCACCGTCGCCCACGCCGTCAGCAGCGGCCTCGCGACCCTGCCCGCGCTCGCCGCCCGGCACCTGGACGGGGTGCCGTTCCTGCTCACCGAGCACGGCATCTACCTGCGCGAGCGCTACCTCGGCTACCGCCAGGGCGCCCAGCGCTGGCCCGTGAAGGCGTTCATGCTGGGCTTCTACCGCGAGCTGAACTCCCAGGGCTACCGCGCCGCCGACCTGATCACCCCGTGCAACCGGTACAACCGCCGCTGGGAGGAGCGCGGCGGCGCCGACGCCGACAAGATCCGCACGGTCTACAACGGCGTCGACCCGGCCGCCTTCCCGCACGCCGGCCCCGAGCCGGAGGTGCCGACCCTGTCCTGGTGCGGCCGGGTCGACCCCATCAAGGACCTGGAGACCCTGATCCGGGCCTACGCGACGGTGCGCGCGGAGATCCCGGCGACCCGGCTGAGGCTCTTCGGTCCGGTCCCGCCCGGCGGCGAGGCCTACCGCACCAGGCTGGAGAAACTCGCCGCCGAACTGGGCGTCACCGACGGGCTGACCTTCGAGGGCCGCGTCAGCGAGGTCTGGCGGGCCTACGCGGCCGGCCACCTGGTCATGCTGTCGTCGATCTCCGAGGGCTTCCCGTTCTCCATCATCGAGGCCATGTCCTGCGGCCGGACCACGGTGTCGACGGACGTCGGCGGGGTGCGCGAGGCGGTCGGCGACACGGGCCTGGTGGTGCCCCCGCGCGAGCCGGAGAAGATGGCCGCCGCCGCGCTGACCCTGCTGAAGGACGATCAACGGCGGGTGCGCCTGGGCGAGTTGTCCCGTCAGCGCGTCATCGACCGGTTCACCCTGCGCCGCTCGGTGGACGCCTTCCGCACCATCTACAAGGAACTCGCGGGCGACGACGAGGTGTACGAACCCACACTGGAGACCGTCGACGACTGGACCCTGGAACTGCGCGACCCCTGGTACGCGTCCACCTCCGCCCCGGGGTCCCCCGGGACGGAGTCCGGGGAAGGGACCGGCTGGTGAGCGAGAGCGTGCGGACACCCCCGGGGCCCCGCCCCGGCACCCTCCCCGGCATCCCCCGGCAGCGCACCCCCAGCTGGGCCCGGCCCGACCCGGTCGACGAACTCGCCGACCGGCTGGAGGACTTCACCGCGGCGGCCGTCCACCCGGACGAGATAGCCGCCCTGCTGGAGTCCGACGGCCTCTCCGACGACCAGATACGCGAGCGGTACGGCCTGAAGAACTCCTTCGCGCTCGCCGAGACCCTCTACGAACGCGTCGAGCGCCGCTACCCCGAGCCCGACGCCCCGCCCCCCGGCCCGTGGCGTGCCGGCCTGCTCGGCTGTCTGCTGCGCGGCGTCGTCTTCGCCCTGCCCGGTCTCGCCTACGTCCTCGGGGCCCCGCTGCTCGCCGGCCCCGGCGACTTCGGCCTCCCCGCGGGCACGATCCCCCTCCTGGCCGGCGCCCTGTGCGGCTGGACGTGGAACCAGGGCCTCGCCCACCGGGCCTACGTCTGGCTGGGGCTGGGCGACCGGCCCGCAGCCCGGCGGACCCTGCTGCTCGGCGCCCCGGCGGGCGCGCTGCTCGGCTCCCTGGTCGCCCTCTCGTGCGCGGGCAGCGCCTCCCCGGCCGTGATCGCCTTCGCCGCCGGGCAGTCCTGCTACCTGGCCGCGGCGACGGTGGTGCTGGTGATGGGCCGCGAGCGACTGCTGCCGGCCGCCCTCGCGCCGATGGCGCTGGGCGCGGTCCTGTCCCCGGCCGCCGCACTGCCCGAGGCCGTGAGCGTGGCCCTGCTCGTGGCCGGCCTGGCGGCGGTGACCGTGCTCGCCCTGCGCGAGGTGGCACCCGCCCTCAAGGACGGGCACGGCTGGAGCGCCGGCCTCGCCGCCCTCCTCCCCTTCGGCGCGTTCGGCCGCCCGCCCGCCCGGCGCCGCCCCGCCGCGCCCCGGCTCACGGGTTCCGTGCCGTACGCGCTGTTCGGGCTCGCCACCGGCGTCCTCGTGCTGCACGCGGACCTCGGTGACGTCCTCGCCGGTGAGACGGCCGGTGCGATCGCCGCGCCCGCCGCCGTGGCGCTCACCCTCAGCATGGGCCCCGCCGAGTGGCTGCTGTACCGCTTCCGCGGCCACAGCCTCGCCGGGCTGCGCTCCAGCGGCACCGCCCGGGCCTTCCGGCGCGGCACCGTCCTGACGGTCCTGCGGTGTCTGGCCGGCTACCTCCTCGTCCTGCTCGCGCTGAGCCTCGCCGCCTGCGCCCTGTGGCCGCACGCTCCGGCCCCGGGCGGCTTCCGGACGGCCGGGCTGCTCCTGCTGGGTGTGGTCCTGTGGACGGGCCTGCTGCTCCAGTCGTCCGGCGCGGTGACCGGCGCGACGGCGGTGTGCTGCGCCGCGGCCCTCGTCCAGACGCTGCTGCTGGTCACCCGCACCGGCGATCCGCACCTGAGCGCGACCGCCGTGTACGGCGCCGCCGCCGTCGCGCAGACCGCCCTGGTGTGCACCCTGCTGGGAAGGGCAACCGCCCACCGATGAGCACTCTTCTGGTCCCCTACTACGAGCACCCGTCCGTCCGCCCCGCCGAGTGGGACGCGATCGTGGCGGCGGCACCCCGCCTCTACGGGGTCGTCCTCAACCCGGCCGACGGCCCCGGCGACCGCCCCGACGCGGCCTTCGCCGAGGTGGCCGGCCGGCTGCGGGCCGCGGGCGTGCGGGTCCTCGGGTACGCCGACACCGACTACGGCCGCCGGCCCGCCGGTGACGTCGTCCGCGACCTCGCCCGGCACCGCGACTGGTACCGCGCGGACGGCGCCTTCCTCGACCAGGTCCCGTCCGGGCCCGAGCCGTTCGAGCACTACCAGCGGCTGGCGGTCGCCGCCTGGGGCGTCGGCTGCGGCACCCTCGTCCTCAACCACGGCACGACACCCCACCCCTGCTACGCCCGCATCGCCGACCTCCTCGTCACCTTCGAGGGCACCTGGGACACGTACCGCGCCCTGCCCCCGCAGCCCCGGCCCGGCGGCCCGGACGTACGGCTGTGCCACCTCGTCCACGACGTGCCCCGCGGCGCCGACCCGGAGACCCTGGCCCGGGCGCGGGGCGCGGCGGTGTACTGCGCGGTGCCCGGAACCGGAGATCATCCGTGGGGCACACTACCGCACACCCTGGAGAACGCCCCGTGAGACGCCCGCTGTTGCTCACTGCCCTGCTCGTCCTGCTGCTCGCGGGCTGCACCCCGCCCCCCGACGACAAGCCCGGCCCCCGCTGGCGACCCCGCCCCGGCACCGCCTGGCAGTGGCAGCTCAGCGGCCGCCTGGACACCTCCGTCGACGTGCCCGTCTACGACATCGACGGCTTCGACCACTCCGAGGACACCGTCGGCCGGCTGCACCGCGAGGGCCGCAAGGTCATCTGCTACCTGTCCACCGGCGCCTGGGAGGAGTTCCGCCCGGACGCCGGTGACTTCCCCGCGTCGGTCCTGGGCCGCGGCAACGGCTGGAAGGGCGAGCGCTGGCTCGACATCCGCCGCACCGACGTGCTGGAGCCGCTCATGGCGGCCCGGATCGACATGTGCCGGGACAAGGGCTTCGACGCGGTGGAGCCCGACAACATGGACGGCTACCGCAACGACACCGGCTTCCCGCTCACGGCCACCGACCAGCTCCGCTACAACCGCCTCGTCGCCCGCCTCGCCCACGACCGGGGGCTGGCCGTCGGCCTGAAGAACGACCTGGACCAGATCCCGGAACTGGTCGGGGACTTCGACTTCGCGGTCAACGAACAGTGCGCCCAGTACGGCGAGTGCGCCGCCCTCAAGCCGTTCGTCGCCGCGGGCAAGGCCGTCTTCCACGTCGAGTACGAGGTGCCCACCGGCCGCTTCTGCGCCGACTCGCGTCGGCTGAGGCTCAGTTCGCTGCTCAAGAAGTACGAACTAGGGGCGTGGCGACGGGCCTGCTGAGCCCGATCCCGGTCACCGCCGTGCCCGCGATCCGGTCGGCGAGGGACCGGCGGCCGGGGGAGAGGACCGGCAGCGCGTTCAGCAGGAACAGCACCACCGCGACCGCCCACACCAGCACCGACAGCACGACCTGCCCCTCGACCAGCAGCACGCACGCCACGGCGTACACGGCGACGTCCACGGCGGTGGTGACCGCGGCCCGCCGGGCCGCCCGCATCCTGCGCGGCGCGGTCGGGGTGACCTTCAGCCCGGCCAGGGCCTTGCCGATGGTGCGCCCGGCGACGGCCAGGCACGCCCACTGGTAGAGGAACACCGTCAGCACCAGCAGCCCGAAGGCCTGCTCGACGTACAGCACGGACTTGTCCCACAGCGTCAGCCCCAGGTCCTGGGAGGCGTCGAGCACGTCACCGCGCGAGGTCAGCAGGTCCAGGCCGCCGCGGGTGGCCAGCTCGGGCACGTCGGTGACGAGCGCCGAGACCCGGTGGAAGGTGAGCACGGCGAGCGCCGAGGCGAGCGTCACCACCAGCGCGAAATCGACGAGCCAGGCCAGGGCACGGCGCAGCTTCGGCATGTACATCCCCCGATCACGTGTGTGTCGGGCAGGAAGCTAGCGGCTGAGCGGCCCGGGCAGGAGGGGGACGAGGAGATCGTTTCAGCCCAGTGACAGAACGACCAGCGCGGTGGTCGCCGCCGTCTCCGCCAGGCCGCCGAAGACATCCCCGGTGACCCCGCCGAAGCGGCGGGTGCAGTGGCGTAGCAGCGCCTCGGCGGCGGCCAGGGAGAGGACGACCGCGAGCACGCCGCGGACCACGCCGTACGGCCCGAGGAGGGCACCGGCCCCCGCCGCGGCCCCCGCGACGGCCACGGCCGCGACCACCGCGCCCCGCGGCGGCACCACACCGGCGACCGCCGCCCCCAGTCCTTCCGGCCGGGCGGCCGGCACCCCGGCCCGCGCCGCCAGGGTCAGGGCAAGCCGGGCGCACGTCGCGGAGACGACGGCGGCGCACGCGCCCCGGGCCCAGGAGGCGTCGTAGGCCTGGGCGAGCGCGGCGACCTGCGCGAGCAGGGCGAGGACGAGGGTGATGACCCCGAACGGGCCGATGTCCGACTGCTTCATGATCCGCAGCGCGTCCTCGGCGGGCTTCGCGCTGCCCAGGCCGTCGGCGGTGTCCGCGAGCCCGTCCAGATGCAGCCCCCGGGTGAGCGCGGCGGGCACCGCGACGCTCGCGACGGCGGCGAGCGGCGCCCCCGCGCCGAGGAACAGCAGCACCAGTCCGAGCAGGGCGGACGCGGCGCCCACCGCCAGCCCGGCCAGCGGCGCGCACAGCATGCCGCCGCGCGCCGCCTCCCGGTCCCAGCGGGTCACCCGGACGGGGATCACCGTGAGGGTGCCGAAGGCGAAGCGGAGGCCGTGGAGGGGCGAGGTTCTGGGCACCGGCGCAGGCTACCCGCCGGTCAGGAGAGCGCGAACGGCACCCGGGGATAAAGTTCGCATATGGGATGGCTTGAGCGGAACATCATCGAACCCGGCAAGCTGCCGCTCCTTCTCGCTCTCGTCGCCTTCGTGCTGACCTTCCTGATCACCCGGACCATCACCCGCCTCATCCGGGCCGGCAGAGGCCCCTTCGGCAACGTCAGCAGCGGCGGCGTCCATGTCCACCACGTGGTCCCCGGGGTCATCCTGACGATCATCGGCGGCTTCGGCGCGGTCGCCGGCGGCCGGCACGGCTTCGGCTCGTGCCTGGCCGCGGTGTTCTTCGGCATCGGCGCGGGCCTGGTCCTGGACGAGTTCGCCCTGGTCCTGCATCTCGCCGACGTCTACTGGACCCCGGACGGCCGCAAGAGCGTGGAGATGGTGGTCCTCACCGCCTCCCTCGTCGGCCTGCTCCTGATCGGCTTCTCCCCGCTGGGCGTCGACGACCTCGACGAGGACCAGCAGCAGAACCGCGCCGTCGTCCTCGTGAACATCCTGGTGAACTTCGGGTTCGCCCTCATCGCCCTGTTCAAGGGCAAGGTCCGCCTCGCGGTCGTGGGCGTGATCATCCCTCTCGTCGCCCTGGTCGGCGCCGTACGGCTGGCCCGCCCCACCTCGCCGTGGGCCAAGCGGTTCTACCGCAACCGGCCCCGCGCCCGGGCCAAGTCCGCCCTGCGCTCCTACCACCACGACCGCCGCTGGGCGGCCCCCTCGCGCGCGGTTCAGGACTGGATCGGCGGCGCGCCCGACCCCGAACCGGCCCGGTCCCTCGAACGCCGCTGACGCAGCTCGCCGGCCGCGCACAGCGCCAGCACCGCCACGATCGCGGCCAGGTGCTCCTTGCCCGCGAGGTTCTCCTTGAGCACCACCTCGACCACCATCGCCGCGATCACCACCGAGGCCGTGACGTACGCGCGCAGGCGCCACCCCAGGAAGACGGCCAGGCCCACCACCGCCGCCGACGGCCCGGTGTCCACCACCCACCGGTCGGAGGCCGGCAGACCGAGCGGGGAGTCCGGGCCGAGCCAGATGCCCAGGCGCGCGTACAGCGTGCCAGCGAGCGTGGCCGCATAGGCGAGGGCGAGGGCCCGCCACCAGCCCAGGCACAGCTCCGCGACGCCGAAGACCAGCAGGATCTGCGCGAGCGCGCCCCACACCGGCAGATCCAGGGCGGGCACGAACAGTGACAAAGGCGTCCGCAGCAGCGCCGACCACACCGGGTCCCCGGCCCGCACCCCGCCGAGGTCCCGCACGAGCTGAAAGCCCCACGACTGCTGGTGCACGAGGTGCAGCACGGCCGTCAGGCACGCGGCCGTGACCGCCATCGGCACCGCCCGCCACCGCCGCTCGGCCAGCGGCCCGCGCACCGCCGCGTACAGCGCACCCCATTCGGCGCGGGCCCAGCGGGCGAGCGTGGTCATCCGGCGGTCGTCCTCGTCCGTGCGTGGATACGTCTGAGGGTGTCTGCGACTCAGTCAAACCGACACCACGTTCCAAGACCGACCGGAACGGGACGAAGTTGAGCCAGGCGTGAGTGACCTGGATCTCGGCGGCGCTACCGCCCGGCGGGCTCCTCCGGCTCCTCGGAGGCCTCCGGCCCGGCCGGCTCCTCGGACTCCTTGGGCTTCTCCGGCAGCTCCGCCGCCAGCGCGGCCGCCGCCTGCACGAGCGGCAGCGCCAGCAGCCCGCCCGCACCCTCGCCGACGGTCACCCCGTGGGTCAGCAGCGGCTCCAGGGCCATCCGGTCCAGCGCCTTGGCCTGTCCGGGCTCCCCGCTGTCGTGCGCGGCCAGCCACCAGTCCGGCGCCCGGAACGCGATCCGCTGCCCGACCAGCGCGCAGGCGGCCGTCACGACCCCGTCCAGCACCACCGGCAGCTTGCGCACCGCGCTCTGCAGGAGGAAGCCGGTCATCGCCGCGAAGTCGGCACCGCCCACCGTCGCCAGCAGCTGCAACTGGTCCCCGAGGACCGGCCGCGCCCGGCGCAGCGCGTCCCGGATCGCCGCGCACTTGCGCATCCACGCCAGGTCGTCGATCGCCAGCCCGCCCCGGCCCGTGACGACCGACGCGTCGACCCCGCACAGCGCGGCGACCAGCACGCCCGCCACCGTGGTCCCGCCGACGCTCACATCGCCGAGCACCACCAGGTCCGTGCCCGAGTCGGCCTCCTCGTCGGCCACCGCGACCCCGGCCCGGAAGGCCGCCTCGGCCTCCTCGACGGACAGCGCGTCCTCGATGTCGATCCGCCCGCTGCCGCGCCGCACCCGGTGCCGTACGACGTCCTCCGGCAGCGACTCGGGGTCGCAGTCCAGGGCCATGTCCACCACCCGCACCGGCACGCCCAGCCGCCGGGCCAGCACCGACACGGGCCGGCCGCCCTCCAGGACCTCGCGCACCAACTCCCCGGCGCCGCCCGCCGGGCGGGCCGAGACGCCGAGCCCGGCGATGCCGTGGTCACCGGCGAAGAGCACCACCCGGGGCCGCTCGACCGGCCGCACCGGCACGGCGGACTGCGCCGCCGCCAGCCACTCACCCAGTTCGTCGAGGCGGCCCAGCGATCCGGGCGGCACGATCTGCCGCTCCCGGCGCGCCTCGGCGTCACGGCGGACCCCGCCGTCCGGACGCTCGATCAGATCGGTGAAGTCGTCGAGATTAAGCGAGCTCATTCGCCGAACAGTACCGGCCCCGGTCGAACAGCAGGGCGCCACATCACCACTCCGTCACGACGACGTCGTTGCACCCGGGATCGGCATCCCATACGTTCCGTTTTGCAGTGGATTGTCGTACGTGACCGCTCTTCGTCCGACGACCCCCGCCGTACGTCCCCGCCGTACGCCGCCGCGCCCGGGAGCCGCCCATGCCCGCCCACCCCGCCCCCTCCGCATCCCCCCTGCCCCCAGCGACCACGCCGGTCCACGAACCGCGCAGGCAGGACTGCCCCTGGTGCGGCTCCACCCGGCTGCGCAACCGGCTGCGCACCGGTGACCTGCGGCAGTACAAGCCCGGCAGCTTCACCGTCGACGCCTGCCGCGACTGCGGCCACACCTTCCAGAACCCCCGCCTCACCGTGGAGGGCCTGGCGCTCTACCACCGGAGCGTGCGCGGGGCGCCCCGGGACCCGGCGAGCGACGGCCTCCTCGCCCTGCGCGCGAGCCCGCGCCGCCACCGCTCGGCGGCCCGCGCGATGCTGCGCCTGGGCGAACCGGAGAGCTGGCTCGACGTCGGGACGGGCCACGCTCGCTTCCCGGCCACAGCCCGGCGGTTCTTCCCGTACACCGCCTTCGACGGCCTGGACCCCACCCCGCGCGTGGTCCGCGCCCGCTCGGCCGACCGCGTCGAGGAGGCCCACGTCGGCCGCCTGACGGACCCTCGGATCGCCGCCCCCCTGCGCGCCCGCTACGACGTGGTCAGCATGCTCCACCACCTGGAGGGCACCCCGGACCCGCGAGCGGAACTGCACGCGGCCCTGTCCGTCCTGCGCCCCGGCGGCCATCTGCTGCTGGAGACCCTCGACCCCCGCAGCCTCTTCGCCGCCCTCCTGGGCCGCTGGTGGCTCGCCCACGACCAGCCCCGCCACCTGCACCTCGTCCCCCCGGCCAACCTCCGGGCGGAACTGGAGGCGGCCGGCTGCACGATCCTGACGCTCGACCACCGCCCGGTCCACGTCCCCCACGACCTCGCGGGCGCCCTGTCCCTGGCCCTCTCCCACGCCCTGCCGGCCCCGGACACCCCCTGGCGGGCGATCCCCCCGCCCCCGGCCCGACGGCACGCCCGTACGGCCCTGCTGCGCGCGGGCGTCCCGCTGGTGGCCCTGGCGGCGGTCGCGGACCAGCTCCTGGCCCCGCTGGCCCGCCGCACCCGCCTGGCCAACACCTACCGGGTGATCGCCCGCAAGGCCCCCTAGGCCCCCTAGGCCCGGTCGCCCGGGCCCGGCCGTGGCCGCTGTCAGCCCCGCAGCGGCACGGCCTGCCCCGCCACCACCAGCAGGACGTGCTCGCACTCGTCCGCGAACCCCGCGTTCAGCCGCCCGAGCTCATCGCGGTAGCGCCGCCCCGACGCCGTCGACGGCACGATCCCCGACCCCACCTCGTTCGACACGGCGACCACCGTCCGCCGGGTGGCCCGCACCGCCTCCGTGAGCTCGCGCACCCGCTCCCGCAGCACCTTCTCCCCCCGCTCCGCCCACACCGCGTCGTCCCACGCCCCGGCGGAGTCCATCGCGTCGGTCAGCCACAGCGACAGACAGTCGATCAGCAACGGCGGCCCCTCCGCCTCCAGCAGCGGCACCAGATCGCAGGTCTCGACCGTCTGCCACGACCCCGGCCGCCGGACCCGGTGCGCCGCCACCCGCGCGGACCACTCCGTGTCCCCGTTGCGCGAGCCGCCCGTCGCCACGTACAGCACGTCAGGGAAGGCCTCCAGCCTGCGCTCGGCCTCCACCGACTTGCCCGACCGCGCCCCGCCCAGCACCAACGTCCGCCGCGGCACGTCCGGCACGTCCTCGTACGCCCCCACGACCAGCGTCACCCCGTCCGGCACGGCCCGCGCCCCGGCCGCCGCGAGCCGCCGCCCGAGCTCACGGCCGGGCGGCACGTCGTGGTCCAGATGGACGGCGACCACATCGGTCGTCGGCCCGACCGCCCCTACCGCCCGCAGCTTCGCCAGCGCGTCCGGCCGCCCCACGACGTCCGCGAGCACCATGTCGTACGACTCGGCCGGTTCCTCGAGACCCGCCGGGGCCCCGCCCGGCGGCAGATACAGCAGCCGCTGCCCCTCCGGCCCGGTCACCGCGTAGCCCGTGCCCGGAGCGTCCAGCGCCACCGCCCGCACCCGGTGCCCCGTCAGCAGCGTCAACTCCCGCCCGTCCGGCACCCGCCCGGGCTGCGGCAGCCCCGCGGGCACCTCGACCGGCGGCCCGTCGTGCGGATGCGACAGCAGCACCTGACGGACACCGGTCAGGGACCGGCCCGCCCGCGCCGCCGCGAACGCCGCGCCCGGCGTCAGATCGAGCAGCACGGCCCCGTCCAGGAGCAGCGCGGTGGCCGCCCGCGCGTCCGGACCGAGGGCGGCCGCGCAGGCCGCGCAGGGACAGTCGGGGCGGGGGAGTCCCGCCGGGGCACCGGTGCCGAGCAGAGTGAGTTCCACGCCCCGATTCTCACCCGTGAGCATGGGACATGCGTTGCTCAGACGCCCCGAAGGGGCGCGGGAAAACCGCGCGCCCCGGCCCGCCGCGGCCCGCGCGCGAGCGATCGCCCGCACCCCGCGGGGCCTATAACGCCGAACCCGGGGGAACGCATAGGCTCTTGGACGGGAGCCGGACCACGATCCGGCTTTCGCTGTGCAGTGTGCTCACACATGGGAGGCGTACATGGCGGCATGGACGTGGAGGTTCGAGAAGACCGACGGGACGGAGGTCCAGCCCGCGGTGCCGCCGGAGGAGTTCCCCACCCAGGGGGACGCCGAGTCCTGGATCGGGGAGCACTGGAAGGCCCTCCACGAGGGTGGTGCCGACCAGGTGCGGCTGTTCGAGGACGCCACGGAGATCTACGGGCCGATGAGCCTGCACGCCGCCGAGGCGTGAGCCCGGGGGCGGGCGGGGGCCGGACGGCTCCCGCCCGCCCCCTTCCCGTTTCTCGCGCGCGTCAGCCGCGCACACCGCACAGGTGCAGCAGCGCGGCCACCCCGCGGTACGGATCCGTCCGCCCGGCCTTCTCCTCCACCGCGAGCAGCGTCTGAACGTCCGCCGGGATCCGCGCGCCGTCCGCCGCCGTGTCGGTGAACACCCGTACCCCGTACCAGGCGTGCAGCGGCGCCCCGATCCCCGCCAGCGTCGACGTCAGGTCCTTCAGCCGGTCGGCTCGTACGTCGAGCCCCAGGCGGTTGCGGTAGGCGACCGTGTCGAAGGCGGTCAGCGCCCCGGGCCAGTCACCGGACAGGCCCGGCCGGAACGCCAGGGCGTCCCCGTTGCGCACGAGCAGGGACAGCAGCCCTCCCGGCGCGAGCATCCGGGCGAGACCCGCCAGCAGCGGGTCCGGCTCCTCGACGTACATCAGGACGCCGTGGCACAGCACCACGTCGAAGCTGCCGGGCAGGAAGTGCACACCGGTGTCCCGGCCGTCGCCCTCGATGATGCGCATCCGCTCCCGGATGCCCTCCGGCTCCCCGGCGAGGGTCTCCCGGGCCGCGGCGATCATCGTCGAGTCCTGCTCCAGACCGGTCACCTGGTGCCCGGCCCGGGCCAGCCGCAGCGCCTGCGTGCCCTGGCCCATCCCCACGTCGAGCACCCGCAGGCGCTGTCCGACCGGGAACCGGCCGACTATCTGCTCGTCCAGCTGGCGGGCCACCAACTCCTGCCGGACGACATCGCGCAGCCCGCCCAGCCTGTCCAGCCAGGCATCCGCCGCACCCCCGGAGAACGGCGTCGTGGTCAGGGCCGCTCTCCACGCTTGACCTGCGGCTTCGGCAGCCGGAGCCGGCGCATCTGGAGAGAGCGCATCAGGGCGTAGGCGATGGCACCGCGCTTGTTCTCACCCGGGAAGCGCTCGTTCAGCTGCTTCTTCAGGCGGAAGGCCGTGACGAACGAGTCGAGCACGATCAGCACGATCACCACGAGCCACAGCAGCAGCGCGATGTTCTGCAGCGCGGCCACCCGCACCATGCTCAGCACGAGGATGACCACGGCCATCGGCAGGAAGAACTCCGCGATGTTGAAGCGCGAGTCGATGAAGTCGCGCGCGAGCCGGCGGATCGGCCCCTTGTCACGCGCGGGGAGGTACCGTTCGTCGCCGCTCGCCAGCGCCTGACGCTGCCGCTCGAGCGCGGCACGGCGCTCCTCGCGCTGGCGCTTGGCGGCCTCCTTGCGCGTCATCGACGTGTTGGCCACGCTGCGCCGCTGGCTCTGCGCCTGGCTGCGCTTGGGCGTGGGGCGACCCTTGGGGGCCTGCGGGTCGCGGGGCTGCTTGGAGAAGTTCACCGGCGCCTTGTCGGCGGCCTGGGCCTTCTCATCCTTCGCACGACTACGGAACACAAAACCCAAGGGTAAGGGCTTTTGGGCATGGACCCCACTCCCGTGGGGAACGATCCGGCAACACCAGTCGTCAGTAAGGGGACAGAGGGGACGTTGCGTACGCCTCCGGATGTTTCCCGGGATGCACGGCTCCGGTGACCCCGGGGACCACCTACTCCCTACGCCGGAGCGGGAGCGCACGCAGTCGTCCTTGGGGATGAGCGCATCCGTCCCCGAACAGTGCGGTAATGGATGCAGGGCCCGTACTGTGGGTTCTGTCGCAGGAGCAGCTGCCGGAGTCGGTCAGAAGGGGGCGCGCGAAGCCCATGAGCGGTGTCATGAAGCGTATGGGGATGATCTTCCGCGCGAAGGCGAACAAGGCCCTTGACCGGGCCGAGGACCCGCGCGAGACCCTCGATTACTCGTACCAGAAGCAGCTGGAGCTGCTCCAGAAGGTCCGGCGCGGCGTCGCCGACGTGGCGACCAGCCGCAAGCGCCTGGAGCTGCAGCTGAACCAGTTGCAGTCGCAGTCGGGCAAGCTGGAGGACCAGGGCCGCAAAGCGCTCGCTCTGGGCCGTGAGGACCTGGCCCGCGAGGCGCTCTCCCGCAGGGCGGCGCTCCAGCAGCAGGTGACGGACCTGGAGACCCAGCACGCGACGCTCCAGGGCGAGGAGGAGAAGCTCACCCTCGCGGCCCAGCGGCTCCAGGCCAAGGTCGACGCCTTCCGCACCAAGAAGGAGACGATCAAGGCGACGTACACCGCGGCCCAGGCGCAGACCCGGATCGGCGAGGCCTTCTCCGGCATCTCCGAGGAGATGGGCGACGTAGGCCTGGCCATTCAGCGTGCCGAGGACAAGACGGCCCAGCTCCAGGCACGCGCCGGCGCGATCGACGAACTGCTCGCCTCCGGCGCCCTCGACGACCCCTCCGGCATGCACAAGGACGACATCCAGGCCGAGCTGGACCGGCTCTCCGGTGGTACGGATGTAGAGCTGGAACTGCAGCGGATGAAGGCCGAGCTGGCCGGCGGCCCCAGTGGTGGGCAGCAGGCCATCGAAGGTGGCACGAGCCAGCAGCAGTCCGCGCAGCAGCCGCAGGACACACCGCGCTTCGACAAGCAGTAGGGGTCCACGCCTAGGAGGGCGACATGATCGTACGGATCATGGGGGAGGGCCAGGTGGTGCTGGCCGACGGCCACCTCGCCGAGCTAGACGAGCTGGACGACGAACTCCTGGCGGAGATGGAGAAGGGCGACGGCCCCGGTTTCCGCCGCACCCTCCAGGCCCTCCTGGCCCGGGTCCGCGACCTGGGCGAAACGGTCCCCGACGACTCCCTGGAGCCGTCGGACCTGATCCTGCCCTCCCCGGACGCGACGCTGGAGGAGGTCAGGGAGCTCCTGAGCGACGACGGTCTGATCCCCGGCTGAGCGCGGGCACCCATGGGCGGACCGGCAGGGGGCTGGGGGCACAGCCCCCGGCCCGGCTACCGTGAACCCCCGTGAGCACCCTCGCGCGGGCCCGATGCCGGGCCAAGGCGCATCCCCTGGCCATGGACGCCGTCCTGGCCGCGGCCGTCCTCCTCTGCATGGTCGCCGGTTCGTTCGTGGAACCACGGCACCGCGACAGCGTCAGCTGGGCCCTGCGCACCCCCGACCCACTCAGCCTGCTCCTCATGACCCTCGGCGCCGTGGCCCTGGTCTTCCGCCGCCGCGCCCCCATGACGGTCCTCGCCCTCACCGGCACCCTGTCGGTCGTCGAGTCCGTCACCGGCGATCCCCGCACCCCCGTCGCCATGTCCGCCGTGATCGCCCTCTACACCGTCGCCTCCACCACCGACCGCCCCACCACCTGGCGGGTCGGTCTGCTCACCATGACCGTGCTGACAGGCGCCGCCATGGCCGCCGGACCGCTGCCCTGGTACGCCCAGGAGAACCTCGGCATCTTCGCCTGGACCGGCATCGGCGCCACCGCGGGCGACGCCGTGCGCAGCCGCCGCGCCTTCGTCCAGGCCATCCGGGAGCGCGCCGAACGCGCCGAGCGCACCCGGGAGGAGGAGGCCCGCCGGCGGGTAGCCGAGGAACGCCTGCGCATCGCCCGGGACCTGCACGACGTCGTCGCCCACCACATCGCCCTGGTCAACGTCCAGGCCGGGGTCGCCGCGCATGTCATGGACAAGCGGCCCGACCAGGCCAAGGAGGCCCTCGGGCACGTCCGCGAGGCCAGCCGCTCCGCGCTCAACGAACTCCGTGCCACCGTCGGCCTGCTCCGGCAGTCCGGCGACCCCGAGGCCCCCACCGAACCCGCCCCGGGGCTGGACCGCCTCGACGAACTCACCGGCACCTTCCGCAGCGCGGGCCTGCACATCGAGGTCGCCCGCGCCGACCAGGGCACCGCCCTCCCCGCCGCCGTCGACCTCGCCGCCTACCGGATCATCCAGGAGGCCCTCACCAACGTGCAGAAGCACGCCGGGCCGCACGCCAGGGCGGAGGTCAGCGTCGTCCGGGTCGGGCCGAACATCGAGATCACCGTGCTCGACGACGGCAGCGGCGAGAACGAGACCGAGGACGGCGACGGCGGCGGCCACGGACTGCTCGGCATGCGCGAGCGCGTCACCGCCCTGCGCGGCACCCTCACCACCGGTCCCCGCTACGGCGGCGGCTTCCGCGTCCATGCCATCCTGCCGGTCAAGAACCGCACACCCACCGGGGAGGACCCCGTATGACCATCCGTGTCCTGCTCGCCGACGACCAGGCGCTCCTGCGCAGCGCCTTTCGTGTGCTCGTCGACTCCGAGCCCGACATGGAGGTGGTCGGCGAGGCCTCCGACGGCGCGGAAGCGGTCCGCCTGGCCACGGAGCAACGCCCCGACGTCGTGCTCATGGACATCCGCATGCCCGGTACCGACGGTCTGGCCGCGACCCGCATGATCAGCGCCGACCCCGAGCTCGCCGACGTCCGGGTCGTCATCCTGACGACGTTCGAGGTCGACGACTACGTCGTGCAGTCGCTGCGCGCCGGTGCCTCCGGCTTCCTCGGCAAGGGATCCGAGCCCGAGGAGCTGCTGAACGCCATCCGCATCGCGGCCGGTGGCCAGGCCCTGCTCTCCCCGGCGGCCACCACGGGCCTGATCGCCCGGTTCCTCGCCACGGACGATCCGGCCGACGGCGACCGCGACCCGGCCCGCGGTGAACGGCTCGACTCGCTCACCGTCCGGGAGCGCGAGGTGCTCGTCCAGGTCGCGGGCGGGCACTCCAACGACGAGATCGCCGAGCGTCTCGAAGTCAGCCCGCTGACGGTGAAGACGCACGTCAACCGGGCCATGGCCAAGCTGGGCGCCCGGGACCGCGCCCAGCTCGTGGTCACCGCGTACGAGTCCGGCCTGGTCCGTCCAAGGGTGGAGTAGCCCGGCCCGGGTGTACTGCGGCCGGAGTACACGCCGCGGGAACATGTGGACCTGGGGCCTACGGAACCCCCTCCCCCCATGGCCCAGGGTGTAGGGGCGGGCGCTCGTCCGTGCGTTCGCTGCCGCTTCTGCCGCTCAACAGAAGAGAGATCCTCACCCATGTCCTGGCTGTCCAGGTTCAGCCTCGCGCAACGGGCCTTGATCGGGCTGATGTCGATCATCGCGCTCGTCTTCGGGGCGATCGCGATACCCCAGCTCAAGCAGCAGTTGCTGCCCACCATCGAACTGCCCATGGTGTCCGTGCTGGCGCCGTACCAGGGCGCGTCCCCGGACGTGGTCGAGAAGCAGGTCGTCGAACCCATCGAGGACAGCCTCGAAGCCGTCGACGGCATCAGCGGCGTCACCTCCACCGCCAGCGAGGGCAACGCCGTGATCATGGCGTCCTTCGACTACGGCAGCGGCACCGAACAGCTGGTCGCCGACGTCCAGCAGGCCGTCAACCGGGCCCGTGTCCAGCTGCCGGACGACGTCGACCCGCAGGTCGTCGCCGGTTCCACGGACGACATCCCGACCGTCGTGCTCGCCGTCACCTCCGGCCGGGACCAGCAGGCCCTGGCCGACCAGATCGACAAGACCGTCGTACCGGACCTGAAGGGCATCGACGGCGTCGGTCAGGTCACCGTCGACGGCGTGCGGGACGTCCAGGTCACCGTCACACCCGACGACGCGAAGCTGGCCGGGGCCGGTCTGACCGCGCAGTCCCTCGGCGAGGCCCTGAGGGCGGGCGGCGCGACCGTCCCGGCCGGGTCCTTCGACGAGGCCGGCGCCAACCGCACGGTCCAGGTCGGCGGCGGCTTCACCTCGGTCGAGCAGATCCGGGACCTGAGGGTCACGGGCGAGCCCGGCAAGGGCAAGCCGGTGCGGCTCGGCGACGTCGCCACGGTGAAGCAGCAGGAGGCCCCGGCCGACTCCATCACGCGCACCGACGGCAGGCCCAGCCTCGCCGTCGCCGTGACCATGGACCGCGACGGCAGTGCCGTCGCCATCTCCGACGCCGTCCAGGACAAGCTCCCCGAGCTGCGCGAGGACCTCGGCTCCGGCGCGACGCTCACGGTCGTCAGCGACCAGGGCCCGGCCGTGTCGAAGTCCATCAAGGGCCTGACCACCGAGGGCGCGCTCGGCCTGCTCTTCGCCGTCCTGGTGATCCTCGTCTTCCTGGCGTCGATCCGCTCGACCCTCGTGACCGCGGTGTCCATCCCGCTGTCCGTGGTCCTCGCCCTGATCGTGCTGTGGACACGCGACCTGTCGCTGAACGTCCTGACGCTGGGCGCCCTGACCATCGCCATCGGCCGGGTCGTCGACGACTCGATCGTGGTCCTGGAGAACATCAAGCGCCACCTCGGCTACGGCGAGGAGCGCCACTCGGCCATCCTCACCGCCGTCCGCGAGGTCGCCGGCGCGGTGACCTCCTCGACGCTCACCACGGTCGCGGTGTTCCTGCCGATCGGCCTGGTCGGCGGCATGGTGGGTGAGCTGTTCGGCTCGTTCAGCCTCACCGTGACGGCCGCCCTGCTGGCGTCCCTGCTCGTCTCCCTGACGGTCGTGCCGGTGCTGTCGTACTGGTTCCTGCGGCCCCCGAAGGGCACCCCCGAGGACGCGGACGAGGCCCGCCGGATCGCGGAGGAGAAGGAGGCCAGGAGCCGCCTCCAGCGCGTCTACGTCCCGGTCCTGCGCTTCGCGACCCGCCGCCGCCTCACCAGCGTGGCCATCGCCGTCGTCGTCCTGGTCGGCACGTTCGGCATGGCCCCGCTGCTGAAGACGAACTTCTTCGACCAGGGCGAGCAGGAGGTCCTCACCGTCAAGCAGGAGCTGAAGCCCGGCACCAGCCTGGCCGCGACCGACGCTCAGGCGAAGAAGGTCGAGAAGCTGCTCGCCGGCATCGAAGGCGTGAAGGACTACCAGGTCACCGTCGGCTCGTCCGGCTTCATGGCCGCCTTCGGCGGCGGCACGGACAGCAACCAGGCCTCGTACCAGGTGATGCTGGAGGACTCGGCGTCCTACGAGGACGTCCAGGACCGCATCGAGAAGGGTCTCGCCGGCCTGAAGGGCATCGGCACCACCACCCTCACCGCCGGGGACGGCTTCGGCGCCCAGGACCTGAGCGTCGTGGTGAAGGCCGCCGACGCCGGTGTGCTGCGCACGGCGTCCGAGCAGGTCCGCAAGGCGGTCGCCTCCCTCGACGACGTCACGGACGTCTCCAGCGACCTGGCGACCAGCGTGCCGCGCGTCTCGGTCAAGGCCAACGACAAGGCGGCAGCGGCCGGGTTCGACGACCAGACCCTCGGCGCCGCCGTCGCCCAGGCCGTGCGCGGCACCACCGCGGCCAAGGCGGTCCTGGACGACACCGAGCGCGATGTCGTCATCCGCTCGGCGAAGCCCGCCACGACCCTGAAGCAGCTTCAGGACCTGCGTCTGGGCGGCAAGGTGAAGCTCGGCGACATCGCCACGGTGAAGCTGGTCGACGGCCCGGTCTCGATGACCCGCATCGACGGTCAGCGCGCCGCCACCATCACCGCGAAGCCCACCGGCGACAACACCGGCGCGGTCAGCACCCAGCTCCAGTCGAAGATCAGCGCGCTGAAGCTCCCGGACGGCGCCACCGCGTCCATCGGTGGTGTCTCCGAGGACCAGGACGAGGCGTTCGCCAACCTGGGCCTGGCGATGCTCGCGGCCATCGCGATCGTCTTCATGCTGCTGGTCGGCACCTTCAAGTCCCTGGTGCAGCCGCTGATCCTGCTGGTCTCCATCCCGTTCGCCGCCACCGGCGCGATCGGCCTGCTGCTCGCCACCGGCACCCCGATGGGCGTCCCGGCGATGATCGGCATGCTGATGCTGATCGGCATCGTGGTGACCAACGCGATCGTGCTGATCGACCTGATCAACCAGTACCGCAAGCAGGGCCACGGCGTCGTGGAGGCCGTGATCGAGGGCGGCCGGCACCGGCTGCGCCCGATCCTCATGACGGCCCTGGCGACGATCTTCGCCCTGCTGCCCATGGCCCTCGGCATCACCGGCGAGGGCGGCTTCATCGCCCAGCCGCTGGCCGTGGTCGTGATCGGCGGTCTGGTGACGTCGACGCTGCTCACCCTGCTGCTGGTCCCGACGCTGTACGCGATGGTCGAGCTCCGCAAGGAGCGACGGGCGGACAAGCGCGCGGCGAAGAAGGGCCTCCCGGCCCAGCGGACGGACACGGCGGAGCCGGAGCACGCGGGCGTGTGACGGCTTGACCCGGCCGGGCACCGGACCTCCACGGCCGGTGCCCGGCCGGCGCCTTGTCCCGTTACGTATCCTGTGGCCTCGAACGACTCTACGGGGGAAGGGGATTCGGGCGTGCCGCTGCACAGCGACGACCCGAAGTCGGTCGGCGGCTACCGGCTGCTCGACCGGCTCGGGGCCGGGGGCATGGGCGTCGTTTACCGGGCCAGGGCGCGTTCGGGCCGTGACGTGGCCATCAAGGTCGTGCACGCCCAGTACGCCGCGGACGCCGTCTTCCGGGCGCGGTTCCGGCAGGAGATCGCGGCGGTCCGCAAGGTCAGCGGAGCCTTCACGGCACCGGTCCTGGACGCGGACCCCGAGGCGGCCCGGCCCTGGATGGCCACCCAGTACGTGCCCGGGCCCTCGCTCGCCCGGCGGATCCGCGACCGGGGGGCCCTGCCGGACGCCGAACTGCGCGGGCTGGCCCTGGGCCTGGTGGAGGCCCTGCGCGACATCCACCGGGCAGGAGTGGTGCACCGGGACCTGAAGCCGGCCAACGTCCTGCTGGCCGAAGACGGCCCGCGCGTCATCGACTTCGGCATCTCCCGCGCGGCGGAGAACCACCAGACGCTGACCGAGACCGGCCAGATGATCGGCACCCCGCCCTTCATGTCCCCCGAACAGCTCGTCGACGCCCGCGCGGTCGGCCCGGCGTCGGACGTCTTCTCACTCGGGGCACTGCTGGTGTACGCCGTCACCGGGCGCGGTCCCTTCGACGCGGACAGCCCCTATCTGACGGCGTACCGGGTGGTGCACGACGAACCCGTGCTGGACGGCGTCGGCGCGCCGCTGCGCGGGCTGCTGGGACGCTGCCTGTCCAAGGAGCCCGCGGACCGGCCCGGACTCGACGAACTGGCCCGGGAGTTGGCGGCCGTCCTGCCCGAGCCGGCGGAGGGCGACCCGGCCACCATGCCCCTGCGCGCGGACAGGCTCCCGGCCGTGGAGCCCGCCCACCCCACGACCGTGACGGACCCGCCGGACCCTGTCCGCCTCCGCCGCCGCGTCCGCCCGCTGCTCGCCGCGACGGGCACCGTCGGGGCCGCCGTCCTCGGCCTGACGGCCTATCTGACGCTCGGCCCCGGCTGGGCGCAGAGCGCGGACCGGCAGGGCGGATCACCGTCCGCGAACTCCCGCTGGACGGCGCCGCCGGCCGGCTGGAAACCCTGGCAGACGACCGTGTACGAGACGGCCGGGCGCGGTGTGCGCAAGGCGCAGCAGCCGCAGCCCGACGGGCTGCGGGGCGGGCCGGAGTGCCAGACGTACGAGGGGGCCGTCTACTGCGCGGGTGCCGGTATCCTCCCCGTCCGCCTGGACGGGAAGACGGGCGACACCGTCTGGCGTGCCGGCCCGGCGGCGTCCGTCACCGGCGAGGACCTCTCCAGGTTCGTGATCCTGGGCGTCCGGGACGACGCCGTCCTGGTGCGGCAGGAGCCCCCTGGCGAAGGGACGACCCGGGTCTTCGCGTTCGACACCGGGACCGGCGACCGGCTCTGGGACCGCGCGGTGAACGACGAGTGGGCGGAGGTGGCCTTCTCCGGCGACATCGTCGTGGTTCCGGAGGGCGACGGCACTTCGATGACGGCCCGCTCGGTCCGCACCGGCGCCGCGCGCTGGACGGAACGGCTGCCCGCGAAGCACGCCTGCGGGATCACGGAGGCCGCCCGGAGGCTGTACCTGCAATGCGGCCCAGAGGAGGGAGGGGAGGACGGTCTCGTCATGGAACTGCACCCGGCCGACGGCCCGGCGCGCCGGCTGAGCGTACCGATCGGGGCCGAGCTGCTCGGCGCCTTCGACGGCCGGCTCCTGTTCCTGGACCCGACTCAGGACGAGGACGGGAACATCCTCATGGGGGAGGACGCGCCGTATGCGGCAATCCGGCTGGTGGACCCCGGCACCGGGGCTCAGAGCACGACGAAACTGGCCGAGGAGTACGAGGGCAAGGTGACACTGGCGGAGGGCACCCTGTGGTTCGCCACCGCCAGCGGACGGGTCACCGCCGTGTCGGCCCGCACGGGCAAGCCCCTGTGGCAGACCCCCACCAGCCTGGAACAGCCGGGCGAGGCGACCTACGACGCGCGGAGCCGGGCCGTGTACCTCGCCAGTGCCAGCGGCCGCGTCGGAGCGCTCGACGCGAGGAAGGGCACGCTGCTGTGGGAGACGCAGCCGAGGGCCCAGAGCAACGCCACCGACTGGGGCGCCACCCGGGTGCGGCTCCTGGAAGGCGCCCTGGTCGCGACCACCCCCGGCGGCACCGTCTTCAGCCTCGACCCCGCGCACCCCGAGCGGAAACCACGCTCGGGGTGACGACGGGCAGGGGGCGGGTTACGGCAGCGCCAGCATCCGCTCCAGCGCCAGCTTCGCGAACGCCTCGGTCTCCTTGTCGACCTCGATCCGGTTGACCAGCTTGCCCTCGGCCAGCGACTCCAGCGCCCAGACCAGGTGCGGCAGGTCGATGCGGTTCATGGTCGAGCAGAAGCAGACCGTCTTGTCCAGGAAGACGATCTCCTTGCCCTCCGGCGCGAAACGGTTCGCCAGGCGGCGGACCAGGTTCAGCTCCGTGCCGATGGCCCACTTGGAACCGGCCGGCGCGGCCTCCAGGGCCTTGATGATGTACTCCGTCGAACCGACGTAGTCGGCCGCGGCCACGACCTCGTGCCGGCACTCGGGGTGCACCAGGACGTTCACGCCGGGGATCCGCTCGCGCACGTCGTTCACCGAGTCCAGGCTGAAGCGGCCGTGCACCGAGCAGTGGCCGCGCCACAGGATCATCTTCGCCGCGCGCAGCTCGTCGGCGGTCAGGCCGCCGTTCGGCTTGTGCGGGTTGTAGAGGACGCAGTCCTCCAGGGACATGCCCATGTCCCGCACCGCGGTGTTGCGGCCGAGGTGCTGGTCGGGCAGGAAGAGCACCTTCTCGCCCTGCTCGAAGGCCCAGTCCAGGGCGCGCTTGGCGTTGGAGGAGGTGCAGATGGTGCCGCCGTGCTTGCCCGTGAACGCCTTGATGTCGGCGGAGGAGTTCATGTACGAGACGGGCACGACCTGCTCGGCTATCCCGGCCTCGGTCAGCACGTCCCAGCACTCGGCGACCTGCTCGGCCGTCGCCATGTCGGCCATCGAGCAGCCGGCGGCGAGGTCGGGCAGCACGACCTTCTGGTCGTCGGACGTCAGGATGTCCGCGGACTCCGCCATGAAGTGCACGCCGCAGAACACGATGTACTCGGCCTCGGGGCGGGCGGCCGCGTCGCGGGCCAGCTTGAACGAGTCACCCGTCACATCGGCGAACTGGATGACCTCGTCGCGCTGGTAGTGGTGGCCGAGCACGAAGACCTTGTCCCCGAGCTTCTCCTTCGCCTTGCGGGCGCGCTCCACCAGGTCCGGGTCGGACGGCGAGGGCAGGTCGCCGGGGCACTCCACGCCGCGCTCGCTCCTCGGGTCGGCCTCACGGCCGAGGAGCAGCAGGGCGAGGGGCGTCGGCTGTACGTCGAGGTCCTGGGTCTGGGCGGTGGTCACGACACGCACCCTTTCTGTTTCTGCGACTTTTCGTCGATTTGACGCTATCTATCATAACCGCTTCACGTCACTTTGACGATGGCCATAGCGTCGGTGTGACGTGAATCCCGGTGGGCCGCCGTTCATTCCCGTCAGCACCCGGAAAGAGCCGTTTTCCGGTTCCGGGTGCGTGTGCGAGCATGAAAAGGAGCCGAGATCGAGCGCCCGGCCCCGGAATGAATCCGAGGCCCCGCCGGTTGGAACCGTCGGCAAGCAGTCTCCGTACAACCCGGGAGAGATGTAGATGTCCGTATCGGACGAGACCAGCACCGTCACCGACGGCATCATCCTGACCGACGCCGCCGCGTCCAAGGTCAAGGCGCTGCTCGACCAGGAAGGCCGCGAGGACCTCGCGCTGCGGGTCGCCGTCCAGCCCGGCGGCTGCTCCGGCCTGCGTTACCAGCTCTTCTTCGACGAGCGCGCTCTCGACGGCGACGTCGAGAAGGACTTCGGCGGTGTGAAGGTGGTCACCGACCGCATGAGCGCCCCGTACCTGGGCGGTGCCACGATCGACTTCGTGGACACCATCGAGAAGCAGGGCTTCACGATCGACAACCCGAACGCGACGGGCTCCTGCGCCTGCGGCGACTCCTTCAGCTGAGCCGGCCGAGCCGCCACCGGCGGCCGCGGACACGACGAAGGCGGCGGCCCCTCCAAGGGGCCGCCGCCTTCGCGCTGTACCGCCGCCTGCCGCCTACCGCTCCCGCGTCGGAGGAACGGGCAGCCGCGCGCCGTCCTTCGCCAGCGGGACCGCCTTGCCGTCGGAGTTCACGACGGCGCGGTCACCGAGCGGCTCGTCCAGCCGCACCGTCTTCTGGAACTGCTTGGCGATCATGACGCAGACCTTGTCCGGCCACGGGACCGACGTCACCGATACCGTCACCTCGTCGCCCTTCTCGCTCGCCTTCACGTCGTAGTCGGCGCACACCCCGCCCGTGAACGTCACCGTGAGCTCCGCACCCTCGGCGAGGTAGCCGTCCACCTGCACCTCGCGCGGGCCGGGAGCCGACGTCGGCCGGTCACTCGTCCCGGTCGGCTCGGGTGAGGCCAGGAACTCGGGCTCCACCGCCGGGTACGTCACGGTGAACGGGTCCTTCGCGCCCGGCGCCGTCACCTCGAACAGCCAGGACGGCACCAGCGCCTGCCGTCCGTCCACGACATGCGCGGCCAGCCCGAACACCGCGTCCCGGACCGTGACCGTGTCCTGCGCGGGAGTGCCGCTCGCCTGCTGTTCGCAGGGCTGCTCCAGTTTGTCCTTCAGCGGTACGGGGCTCGCGCAGCCGCCGATGCCCATCCGGTGGTCCTTCTTCGGCTGCCCGTTCATCAGCTCCAGCGCCTTGCCGGCACTGACCACGGGGTAGGTGTCGCCCTTCACCGGCGTCTTCAGCAGACCGCTGCCCCCGACGACCTCGCCGTCCGGGCCGACCGTGATCCCTGTCGTCCAGCCGTGCGTGGGCAGTCCGCCGACCTCGGGATCGGC
Organism: Streptomyces sp. NPDC043685; assembly: GCF_056436585.1. Classification (NCBI taxonomy): domain Bacteria; kingdom Bacillati; phylum Actinomycetota; class Actinomycetes; order Kitasatosporales; family Streptomycetaceae; genus Streptomyces; species Streptomyces sp. NPDC043685. The sequence continues at coordinate 994,513 of NZ_JBWKCH010000002.1, forward strand.
GTTCACCACCCGCTGGGCGCCCAGGACCTGGCTCGCGTCGCGCTTCGCGTCGTCCTGACCCACCGCCTTCAGCACGGGCTCGGCGGCCTTCTCGGCCACGTCCTCGCTCACCGGTGTGCCTCCGGACTGCGGGGAGGCGCAGGTGGCGGTGCCCTTGCAGTTGTCGGTGCCCGGGGCGTACCGGCTGAACGTCCAGGACCCCGGCGCCTGCTTGTTCACCTGGAGGCTCGGCCCGGACCCGTCCTGGCCCCCGATCTTCCAGGCCTCGCCCTGGGCCACCGGCGATCCCTCCACCCCGAGGGCCTTCGCCAGCCGGGCCACGTCCGCCGCGGTGACCTCGCCCCGCGCCCGGTACACCGGTGCCGTGCCGGGGCCCTTCGGCAGCGGGCCGTCGACGCGATAGGTGGCGCCGTAGGGGTTGGGCTCGCCGGGTGCGATGCCGTTGCCGTCGTCCGGCGTGGACTCGGAGTACCCGTCGAGCACGAGCGGCGGGGGAGTGCCGTCCCCGCCGGGCGCACCGGACGTCGTGCCGCCGCCCGTGCCACCGGACGCGTTGGAGGCGAGCCAGGCCCCGCCCCCGCCGATCAGCAGCACGGCGGCGGCGACGGAGGCGATGATCGCGGGCGTACGGGGACGGCCGCCGCCGTGACCGACCAGGTCCTCGTCAGGGCGGGGCAGGTCGTTCTCGGGTGCCGGGGTGGAGACGGAGGCGGAGTGCGCCTCCGTGACGCCGGCGGCTTCGCGCCCGGGGGCCGCTTCGGCATCGGCCTGCCGGTCCTCGCCCGTCGCGACCGGCCGGCCACCACCCTGCCCGGCTTCGGGCACGGCCGTCTGCGGGGGTGCCTGCGTCGTGCCGGGTTCCGGGATCACCCGGGCCGCCGTTTCACCGTCCCCAGCCGCCTCCCCTGCGGCGGTCCGCTTCCCGTCCGTCGGGGCCTCGGAGGACTCGGGGGCCTCCGGCGTGTCATCTGAGGCCTCCGCCGCGTCCGCCACCTCTGCCGTGTCCGCCGCATCTTCGGCATCCGTGGATTCGGCAGCCTCGGCAGAACCGGCGGCCTCGGCAGCCTCGGCAGAACCGGCGGCCCCGGCAGGACCGGCATTCTCGGCGGCCCCGGCGGAACCGGGTGTCTCGGCAGAACCCGCGGTCTCCGCAGAACCGGCAGTCTCGGCAGAACCGGCGGCAGCCCCGTCGCGCTCGGTGGGACCCGGTGACGTCTCGGCTGTCGCCGACGCCCCGGGCCGCACGGAGGGTCCGGCGTCCGCCGTACCCGGCTTCTCGGCCTTCTGGGCGTCGGCGGCGGCGCCGTCCGCTTCCCTGACGTCGTCGTTGTCGGGTCGCTCGGTGTTCACCGCATCGCTCCTTCGGCTGCACAGCTGTCCCATGGGACCCGGCCCGTCACCTACGGGCCCGCTGGTGGGTCGTATCCCGCCTCCCCTTTACGGGGGACAGCGATGGGACGCAGCGGGGGAGCACACGGTTCCCGCGAATGCGCCGTTCAGTCGCCGTAGTCCTCCATGGCGTCGAGCAGCCGTGCCGACGCCGGGGGAACCGACACGCCGTGGATGAGGGCCGGGGACACCGGCCGCGAGGCCGCCCGGTCGGGGACCGCCCAGTGCGGAGCCATCCGGGCCCCGTCCCCCGGCAGCGACGCCAGGTCGCCTTCCAGATCGACCGGAACGGGCATGTGGACCTTGAGGTTCGTCATAGCCGCACCGTATGCACGGTCGAGCTCACGGAGAAAGATCTACTATCGGGTAGTTTCGCTGCCTTCAGAGCCGACCCGCCCACCCGGTAGCGTGAACCGTCAAGGTCCGCCTCCCTCAGGAGAGTCCACGCCGTGCGCATCGCAGTCTCCGGCTCCATCGCCACCGACCACCTCATGACCTTCCCCGGCCGCTTCGCCGACCAGCTCGTAGCGGACCAGCTGCACACGGTCTCGCTGTCGTTCCTGGTCGACCGGCTCGACGTCCGCCGTGGCGGCGTCGCCGCGAACATCGCGTTCGGCATGGGACAGCTCGGCACCCGGCCGATCCTGGTCGGCGCCGCGGGCGCGGACTTCGACGAGTACCGGGCCTGGCTGGAGCGGCACGGCGTCGACACCGACTCCGTCCGCATCTCCGACACGCTGCACACCGCCCGCTTCGTGTGCACCACCGACGCCGACCACAACCAGATCGGCTCCTTCTACACCGGCGCCATGAGCGAGGCCCGTCTCATCGAGCTGAAGACCGTCGCCGACCGGGTCGGCGGTCTCGACCTGGTCTCCATCGGCGCGGACGACCCGGAGGCGATGCTCCGCCACACCGAGGAGTGCCGCTCCCGGAGCATCCCGTTCGCCGCCGACTTCTCCCAGCAGATCGCCCGCATGGACGGCGAGGAGATCCGCATCCTGCTGGACGGGGCGACGTACCTCTTCTCCAACGAGTACGAGAAGGGCCTCATCGAGAACAAGACCGGCTGGAGCGACGCGGAGATCCTGTCCCGGGTCGGCCACCGCGTGACCACCCTCGGCGCACGCGGCGTGCGCATCGAGCGGGCCGGCGAGGACCCGATCGAGGTCGGCACGCCGGACGAGGAGCGCAAGGCCGACCCCACCGGCGTCGGCGACGCCTTCCGTGCCGGGTTCCTCTCCGGCCTGGCCTGGGGCGTCTCCCTGGAGCGCGCCGCGCAGGTCGGGTGCATGCTGGCGACCCTCGTCATCGAGACGGTCGGGACGCAGGAGTACCAGCTGCGGCGCGGGCACTTCATGGAGCGGTTCACCAAGGCGTACGGGGACGAGGCCGCCGAAGAGGTCCGGGGGCATCTGGCCTGACCGTCGCCGGCCGCGGGTGCGTGGGGGCTGGTCGCACATCCCCCGCGCCTCTGCGTGACTCAGCTCGCCCGGCGGATCACGTACGCCGTTCCCCGGTCCGCCGGCTCCTCGCCCATGTACTCCTGGTCGCGCATCTCGCACCACGCCGGGATGTCCAGCCGGGCCGCCTCGTCGTCCGACAGGACCCGGACCAGGCCGCCCACCGGCACGTCACCGATGACCTTGGCGAGTTCGATGACCGGGATCGGGCACCTCTTGCCCAGGGAGTCCACGACCAGCACGTCGGCCTCCCGCACCACCGTCCGCGAAACCGGCGCCCCCAGCTTCTCCCGCACCGCCGCCACCGCCCCGGGAAGCACCTCCAGGAACCTCTCCACCTCCTCCTCGGCCGCTCCCGGCGGCAGCGAGACCCGCACATTCCCCTCACTCAGCACACCCATCGCCCGCAGCACATGGCTGGGCGTCAGCGTGCTGCTCGTGCAGGACGACCCGGACGAAACGGAGAAGTCCTCGCGGTCCAGCTCATGCAGGAGCGCCTCACCGTCGACGTAGAGGCAGGAGAAGGTGACGACCCCGGGCAGCCGGCGCACCGGATGGCCCACCACCTCGACGTCCGGGACCAGCCGCGGCACCCGGGCCCGGATCCGGTCCGTCAGTTCCCGCAGGCGCGCGGCCTCCTCGGCCGCCTCCGCGCGCACGGCCCGCAGCGACGCGGCCGCCGCCACGATCGCCGGGATGTTCTCGAAACCGGGCGCCCGGCCCGACTCGCGCTCGTCCGACGGCCCTTGGGGCGCGAAGCGCACCCCCTTGCGCACGGCGAGCAGCCCGACCCCGGGCGGCCCGCCCCACTTGTGCGCACTGGCCGTGAGCAGCGACCAGTCACCGTCCACCGGCCCCCACCCCAGCGACTGCGCCGCGTCCACCAGCAACGGCACTCCGGCCGCCCGGCACACCTCGGCCACCGCCGCGACGGGCTGTTCGGTCCCGACCTCGTGGTTGGCGGACTGCAGACACGCCAGCGCGGTGTCCTCGCGCAGGGCGTCGCGGTAGGCCGCCGGATCCACCGACCCGGCGCGGTCCACCGCGACCTGGGTGACGCTCCCCCCGGCCGCCTCCAGGAGCTCCGCCGAATGCAGTACAGAGGAGTGTTCGACCGCTGACACGATCAGGTGACGTCCGATGCGCCTCCGCCCGGCCAGCGCCCCGGCAATCCCCGTGTGCACGGCACGGGTTCCGGACGAGGTGAAGATCAGCTCGTCCGGTCGGCACCCCACCGCCTCGGCGGCGGCCTCCCGCGCCGCGTCCAGCAGCACCCGGGCCCGCCGCCCCTCCCTGTACAGACGCGCCGGATCCGCCCACCCCTCGTCCAGGGCGGCCAGCAGGGCCTGCCGGGCGATCGGATGGAGCGGAGCGGCGGAAGCAGCGTCGAAGTAACCCACACCGCAACGCTAGAACGTCCGGGGCGACGGCGGACCTCAGGGGCGCGGGGAACTGCGCGAACAGCCGCAAACCACCCGCAGCCGCCAATTCAGCGAACCACCCGAGTGAGTAGGCACCCCTCCCCGAGAACCCCCGGAGGGCGTCGGCTAGGGTTTGGTCCGCATAAACATCCAAACCCCTGCCCGACGCAGGGCCGCGACCGACCAGCGAGAAGGCCAGGCCGCAGCCGATCCGCGCGGGCGAGACTCTCGGGAAGGCGCTACGTGAGTCCCAACGGCTCCGACCGCTCGCCGCGGCGCCCGATGCGGCGGAAGCTGCTGCAGGCACTGACCGCGGGCCTGGTCTTGGCGACAGCCACCGGTTGCTCGTACAACTGGGAAGACTTCCCCCGCCTTGGTATGCCCACCCCGACCACGGAAGAGGCTCCGCGGATCCTCTCCCTGTGGCAGGGGTCCTGGGCGGCTGCGCTCGCCGTCGGCGTGCTGGTGTGGGGTCTGATCCTGTGGAGTGCTTTCTTCCACCGGCGCAGCCGCACCAAGGTCGAGGTACCTCCGCAGACCCGGTACAACATGCCCATCGAGGCGCTGTACACCGTGGTCCCGCTCATCATCGTCTCGGTGCTGTTCTACTTCACCGCCCGTGACGAGTCCGAGCTGCTCAGCCTCAAGAAGAAGCCCGACGTCACGGTCAACGTGGTCGGCTTCCAGTGGAGCTGGTGCTTCAACTACATCGAGCCGGTCGCCGGTTCCACCGGGGACGCCAAGACCTCGAAGGACCTGGACGCGATCCCGGACCGCTTCAAGAAGGACTTCCCGGCCAACGCCGGCGGTGTCCACGACTGCGGCACCCCCGGTACGCGGAACCCGCAGACCAACAACCCGGGCCCGACGCTCTGGCTCCCGGAGGGCAAGACGGTCCGCTTCGTCCTGACCTCGCGTGACGTCATCCACTCCTTCTGGGTGGTGCCGTTCCTCATGAAGCAGGACGTCATCCCGGGCCACACCAACGCCTTCGAGGTGACCCCCAACAAGCAGGGCACCTTCCTCGGCAAGTGCGCCGAGCTCTGCGGCGTCGACCACTCTCGGATGCTGTTCAACGTGAAGGTCGTCTCCCCCGAGCGCTACGAGCAGCACCTCAAGGACCTCGTGGACAAGCAGCAGAACGGTTACGTTCCTGCCGGCATCGCGCAGACGAGCCACGAGAAGAACCGGGAGACGAACAACCTGTGAGCATCCTCAACGAACCCCAGGGTGCCGCGGCAGCAGGGTCCCACTACGAGGACGAGTTGCCGGTCAGGCGCCAGAACCGCGGCAGCGTCGTCATCAAGTGGCTGACGACGACCGACCACAAGACGATCGGCACGCTGTACCTGGCGACGTCGTTCGCGTTCTTCGTCATCGGCGGCGTGATGGCGCTGCTCATGCGCGCCGAGCTCGCCCGGCCTGGTCTGCAGATCATGTCGAACGAGCA
>NZ_JBWKCH010000003.1:0-546893 GCF_056436585.1 Streptomyces sp. NPDC043685
GGCAGTTCGCTCAGCAGATCACGGGAACGGGGCCACCAGGCACCGTCCAGGAGTCCGCGGGAGGTGCCGTCGGTCTTCAGCGCGAGACGCGCGGCGGGGGCTGCGACGGGCTCGGGGTGCGGCAGGGTGGGGTACAAGGTCGCCGACATGATGCGGACCCGTCTCCGGGCCGCCTCTGCGGCGACCCGGGTTTCATCTTTCGCCGGGGACGACCCGGCGTGGAAGCCGGTGTGCGAAATGCCCTCGGTACCGTCCACACTACTCCGCGCTCCGCCACAGCGCGGAGTACGCGGCCCCCTAGAGCTGGAGCAGTCGCTGGGTGATCTCCCGGTACTGCCTCAGCGCGTGCCGGAGTTCGTCGGACTGTGTTCCGGGGGCCTGGTCCTGCCACCCGGCGCGCAGGAGGCGCCGCCGTTCCGCGAGGGCGTTCACGAGCTGGGCAGTGGCTTCGTCGTAGGCGCTCTCGGCCTCTTCCAGCGCCTCGCGCGGAGTGTCGGCGAAGGTGTTGAGGGCGTGCCGCAGGCGCAGGACGATCTTGTCCCTCTCCGTCGACGGGAGCAGTGGCTCCGGGCCCTGGGGACGCCGTTCGGCGGGGCCCCTGGTTTGGCCCGCGGGCTGCTGGGCGCGTGTCTGGTCATACATCATCGGGTGCCGCTTCCGTTCCGCCCGAAGGCGCTCTCGGTCTTCTGGACTGCCGGTTTCAGGATCCCGGAGACCCGGCCGATCCTGCCCCGGTGTTGCGGTCGCCTGTTGCGGGTGCCCCGGCCGAGCTCTTGGGCGATCCTGCCCTTCATCGTCTGCGCCGTGTTCTGTTCCTGATCGTCCGTGCAACGGTCATGGCCGGCCGCGCTGTTGTCCCGTAGGTGGGTTCCCGCGGGGTCTTGGCGAGGCGGGTGGGCGGAATGCTTCGCCGTGTGTCGGGGGGCATGGCCCTGTGCCGTGCCACCAGTCAACGTCCGGCGACGGTCCGTGTCAACGCGGTGGCCCCGCGATCCGGCCTGCCTCGTTTGGGAGCGTGCCGGCTCTTGCCGACATCGTCCTCGCCTTCGTCCTCCACACGATCACGGGTCCGGGCGTCACGGTCGGCTTCCACCGCGGCCTCACCCACGGTGGCCACCGGGCCGTGCGTCCCGTGCGCATCGCGCTCGCGGTGGCCGGTTCGATGAGCTTCCAGGCGACGTCATCGGCTGGGCCGCCACCCATCGCCGCCATCACGCCTTCACCGCACGGCCTGGCGATCCGCACTCCCCGTACCGCTGCGGCACGCGTCTGCGCGGCCAGTTGTGTGGGCTGCTGCACGCGCACGTCGGCTGACTGTTCCGCAACGACCGCACGCCGCAGGAGCGTTACGCCCCCGAGGGGCTGGGTCATCGGCGGTACGTGGCTGTACGGCGTAACAGCCTTGCTGTGGGCGGAACGTGTGCGTATCGGGCTGCTCCACCACGCCGACCTGACCCCACCAGCGCCCACCACGGCGTCGACCGCGGCCGGCTCGTCCCCTCCGCCGTCGTCGTCGTCCGCCTCGTGCAACGCCCCGGCTGGGTGCACGACGTGCGCGGGCCCACTCCGGACCGCGCGGCCGCCCGCCGCGCCTGACACCGGTCACTCACCTCCTCCGCCGCACGGCAGTCGACAGGAGCTTTCATGACCACCGCGCTGCAGCCCCCTCCTCCCTCCCGTCCCCTCCTCCGCCTGCGTCTGGCTCCCCCCGGCGGTATGCCCCAGCCCATCGACGGAGCGTGGTGGCCCCGTTCCTACGACCTGCTCACCGAACTCCCCACGCCTGCCCGCCGGATTGCCGCGCGCGTTTCCGCCGGCCTGTTCCACCGTCACGAGGGCGGTCGCGGTCCGAAGAGGCCGAACGGACCGCTCCTGGACGTGGGCTCACTTCCCTCGGCGGTCGCCCTCCGAGGAGCGGCTCGTCTCCAGCCAGGACCGTGCCGGTTCTGCCGGGCGGGTGGTGTCCACGGTGAGCTGGAGGCGGGTCCCTCCCTGACTGTCCGCGGGATAGCTGCGCTGCTCGGTGGCGGCGAAGCACTGGCGGAGAACCTCCGCGACGCGACGGGCGACCTCGGGGGTTTCCGCGACGATACGCACCTCGGCGTGCCCGTCCGGGGGTGTTTCCGTGGGCTGCATGGCGACCTCGTTGTTCGGGCACAGATGAGCGGCGATCTTTCACTCTACTCCGGCATGCGACGTGGCCTTCGGGTGTGACCGGCGAGCTGGCGAGCCGGTGTGGGCCGCGGAGTACCGTGAAGCAAGGAAGTCACTCCGTTTTCCTTACAGGCAGGAAGGCAGGCGAGTGCGATGTCCGACTCCGGCTCCCCGCGCGTGACCAGGCTCCTGCCGGACGCCGTCCACCAGGCCCTGAAACCCGGGACGGCTGTCCTACGGCTGGAGACGACGCACGACCGCCGGGGTGTTCTCGACGGAGCGTGGTGGCCGCGGTCCCGGGACATCGCCACGGAGCTCCCCGCCCTGGTCGCAGCCCTGACCGAGTGCCTCGGGCCGGTCATGCGTGTCGGCCTGGACGCCGGCGCCTGGGAAGGACTGCCGACGAGGCTGGTCATCGATGACCGGGTGGTGCACATCGACTCCTTCCCGGTCGGCGACGACACCGTCCTCATCACCCGTGGCGAGCAGGACCTCTTCTCCCTGCTCGTGGTCCCGCCGCACGCGACGCCCGAAGCTGCGCGCGCCGCGATGGCCGAGGCCGCCCGCGCCGGCAACGTCACGCAGGCTGAACAGATCCTCATCGACACCGCCACCGACCGGGCAGCGCCGGGGATGTGAGAGCGAGCAGCCGCCGCGGTCCTCGGGCCGGTCCGGTGCGGGTGCCGGGATGGTCGCGGTGAGGTGATCCGATGACGGCTGTCCTGACGAGCGATCACCCCGCATGGCAGGCGAACGACGACGGCGGCGCGGCGCTCCTTGCCCGGTGCGGCTCCGGCAAGCGATTACTCGAGCCGCCGCCTGGTTGTTCCTCGTTCCTCCGTGCCATCGGCGAAGCGCCTCAACGCCGCATACCGCCGCGCCACCGAATCCGCGGCGTGATCGTTTCCTATGGTGACGCGGCGTGTGGGCGTGTAACGTCTGCGTCAGCTGTCGTGGTTCGGAATTCCCTCTTGCCCACGCCTCTGGTGTGGGCGTTTTGCTGTGCTGTGCCGCAGGGACCAGGGCGATCACCTCTGCCTTCCCCATGAAGTGGGAGGCGTTCATCGACTGGAAGGCATCTCATGGCAACGGGAATTGTGAAGTGGTTCAACGCGGAGAAGGGTTTCGGTTTCATCGCCCAGGACGGCGGCGGCCCGGATGTCTTCGCGCACTACTCCGCGATCAACTCCACCGGCTTTCGTGAGCTCCAGGAGGGCCAGGCCGTGACGTTCGACGTCACCCAGGGCCAGAAGGGTCCGCAGGCCGAGAACATCAACCTGGTCTGACCTCGCAGACCTGCCCGGGGATCGTCCACGCCGCGTCCGGTGAGCACCGCCCGTGCGGACTCTGCCGACCACCGGGCGAAGCGCCTGATCTTGAGCGGGGCGTGCACAGGCTCAGGGCCGCGCAGCCATTGCTGCGCGGCCCTGAGCTGTCGAGGCGGAGGCGAGTGCGGCCTCGGCCCGGACTTCCTGACCTCAGTTGCTTCGAGCGTCGTCCGGTTCGGGTGCCGCATGCCCTGCGCCTACTGACCTCGTCCGAGACGGGGCGGACGCGTCGGTGAGGTCGGCACCGGTGTCGGCGTCACGCCGGGAGTGGCCGACGCCCTGCCAGTCCAGGCACATGACTGTCGCGTCGTCCTGCAGGTGACCATGGTTGGCGTCGACGATCGCCGCGATGAGGGTGCGGGCGGCCTCGCGGGGATGCAGCGCGCGGGTGCGCACGATCAGGTCGGACAGATCGAGGCTGCCTGCGTTGCGCTCCAGCATGCCGTCGGTCAGCATCACCAGCCGGTCCCCGGGCCGCAGGTCCAGCGACTGGACCCGGTAGCCGTGAGGGGCAGGAAAGCCGAACGGCATATCGATCTTCGGAGTGATCTCCCGCACCTGCCCGTCCCGCATCCGCAGCGGCCAGGGATGCCCGGCGTTGATGAACTCGGTCTCGCCGTCGATCAGGCTGATCCGCAGAAGCTGACCGGTGACGTAGCCGTGGCGGCCGTGCTCGCGCATGGCCTGGTCGGCCTGGCGGGCCTGTTCGGCCAGACCGGCGCCGGCCCGTCGGGCCCGGCGCAGCGCGCCCACCAGGAGGGTGGCCAACAGGGCGGCGTCGACGTCGTGGCCCATGGCGTCGGTGACGGAGAGCTGGACCGTGTCCCGGTCGATCACGTAGTCGAAGGTGTCACCCCCGACGTGGTCGGCCGGCTCCAGCGCTCCGGCCACCGCGAACTGCGCAGCCTCACATGCCAGCGACGACGGCAGCAGCCGGTGCTGGATCTCCGCGGCCAGGCTCAGCGGGACGGTACGACGGCCCCACTGGTACACGTCGGTGTAGGACCGGTTCGCGATGACGATGTAGGCCAGGGCGTGCGCGGTCTCGCCGATCTCCCGCATCACCTGCGCGTCCGGTGCCGCGGGCAGGAACAGTTCGAGGAGCCCGATGGCGTCCCCGCGGTTGGTCACCGGGGCGACGATCCGCACCAACGTGCCCTCGCCCTTGTCCTCCATGCTCGGGCGCTGGGTGCGGATCACGTCGTCGTACAGGGTGCCGCGCAGCGTGATGCGCCGGGCGGGTTCATCGGTGTCGACGCTGCCCGCCGCCCCCAGCCGTACGACCGAGCCGCCGGTGAAATCGGTGATCAGGAACGACACCGAATGCGCCCCGAGGTGATCCTTGAGCATGCGTGCGACTACGTCTAGCGACTCCACGGGCGCCGCGGTCTCCGCCGCCGCCAGCGTCCCCGCCAAACTCATCGCCCTGTCCCGGGCGTGCCCGTTCTCAGGAGGAGGACCGGTCGGACCACCGTCTCCAGGCTCGCATACGGTCACCGATACTCCTCGTCGCTCGCCGGTACTCAGAGTATCGGTCCCGGCGGCGCGAGCACGCGCCAGAAGCTTTCCCGTGTCCGGCCGCGATGCCGGCGAGACCGCGCTCCGTCATCACATGGCCGTGCCACGCGAGGAACGTCGCCAGGGGCTGTGACGGGCCGTTTCACGCCGTCTCCCACATTCGGGCGAGCGCCGAGGCGGTGAGAAGCTGCTCGGGGTCGCCCTGTCCCACCAGGTGACCGTCGCGGAGCAGGAGGCAGGTGTCCGCCGAGCGGGCGGCTTCCAGGTCGTGTGTGGCCTGGACGACGGTCACCCCGTCGCTGACCAGTTCCGTCAGGAGCGCCGCGATCCGCTCCCTGGCCTCCGGATCGAGTCCGGTGGTGGGTTCGTCCAGGAGCAGCAGATCCGACTCCTGGGTGAGCCCTTGGGCGATCAGGGCACGTTGTCTCTGACCGCCGGACAGCTCTCCGAGTTGGCGGGACGCGAGGTCCATGATGCCCGGTCGTTCCATGGCCGTTTCCACCATGGCGCGGTCCTGCCGGGTCAGCCGGCGCCATGGCCCGCGCTCACCCCAGCGCCCCATCTCGACCGTCTGCCTGACCGTCAAGGGCAGCGCGTCACCGACGGCGCCGCGCTGAGGGACGAACGCCGGTGGCCGGTCGCCGGCGTGGTGGAGCCTTCTGATGGGGCTGGATCACTCCGGCCAGAACTCCCAGCAGGGTGGACTTCCCGCTTCCGTTCGGGCCGACCAGTGCGGTGAGGGCCAACGCCGGTATCTCCCCTCTTCCTCCGCGACCACACCGCGTACGTCTCCGAGCCGGGCAAGCGCAAGCTGCACGCCGTCGACATCGAGTCGGGGAAGAAGGACACGTCCGTGACCCTGCCGAAGAGCACGAACGAGCTGTCCGGCGTGGTTGCCGGACATTGATCCATCCTCCTCGGCGAGGGGCGGGCCGGTGGAGTGGCCTGGTGCGCACCGCTCCCGGTGGTCACCAGGCAGCCGGTCCACAGAAGCCTGGCTGGTCCGGAAGGAAGTATGGACACGTCGGGCTGAAGTCTTCTAGCCTTGTCGGTGGACCGTCACGGTCGTCGATGTGACCCGACAGCGCGGTAGCCATCGACTTCTCACGTTTCCGAGCGGTTGCCCCCGCTCGGCGTAGTGGCCTGCTGAAGCACACCCAGCGGGCCGAAGCGGCGACATCCCGCTACGGCATCGGCGCGGCAGCGCGCGCCCCAAGCCTGGCAGCCACCTGTTCAGGAAGGGGAGTGCATTGTCATGCTCATGATAATCGGGAGGGCCGCAGCCGCGCGTTGGCCGGCCATCGGTTCGGCTCTGCTCCTGGTCGCGGCCGCTCTCAGCGCGGCCTTGTCCAGTGCGACATCGGCCTCGGCGCACCCGATCAACCCCGCCGACTTCCAGCAGGTCCAACTGGCCCGCGGGGTGGCGGAGGTCGGTGAGCCGATGTCGCTGGCCGTACTCGCCGACCGGTCGGTGCTGCACACCGCTCGCAACGGGACCGTGCGCCGCACGGATGCGGGCGGCACCACCAAGGTGATCGGCACCATCCCCGTGTACACGCACGACGAGGACGGCCTGCAGGGCATCGGCATCGACCCGGGTTTCGCCACCAACCGGCACATCTACCTCTACTACGCCCCGCCGCTGTCCACACCAGGAGGCGACGCCCCGACCACCGGCGGCAACTGGTCGGCGTGGCAGGGTGTCAACCGGCTCTCCCGGTTCACGCTCAACGCCGACTTCACGCTCAACCAGTCCAGCAGAGTGGACATCCTCGACGTGCCGGCCGACCGAGGCATCTGCTGCCACGCCGGCGGAGACATCGACTTCGACGCGGCGGGCAACCTGTACCTGTCCACCGGCGACGACACCAACCCGTTCGAGTCCGCCGGATATTCCCCACTCGACGAGCGGACCAACCGCAACCCGGCGTTCGACGCGCAGCGCTCCGCCGCCAACACCAACGACCTGCGCGGCAAGATCCTGCGCATCAAGGTGAACGAGAACGGATCGTACTCGATCCCGGCAGGCAACCTGTTCCCGCCCGGCACGGCAAGGACCCGGCCGGAGATCTACGCGATGGGCCTGCGCAACCCGTTCCGGATGAGCGTGGACAAGGCCACCGGCATCGTCTACGTCGGCGACTACGGCCCCGATGCCGGCGCCACCACGGCGCGCGGGCCGCAGGGCCAGGTCGAGTTCAACCGCGTCACGGGCCCGGGCTTCTACGGCTGGCCCTACTGCACCGGCACGAACACCAGCTCCGAGACGTACGCCGAGTGGGACTTCGCCACCAATACGGCAGGCGCCAAGTACAACTGCTCGGGCGGACCGACGAACAACTCGCCCCGCAATACCGGTTTGAGCACGCTGCCCCCCGCCAAGGCCGCCTGGATCCGCTACGGCGGCGAGGCCGGCAGCCCGCCGGCGTTCGGCAGCGGCTCGGAGTCGCCGATGGCGGGTCCGGTGTACCGGTACGACCCCAACGTCAGCTCGCCCACGAAGTTCCCGCAGTCGTTCGACGGGCAGTTCTTCGCCACGGAGTTCGGCCGCGGCTGGATCAAGCCGATCCACCTCAACGCCGACGGCTCCCCGGGGACCATCGACAGCTTCCCCTGGAACGGCAAGCAGGTGATCGACTCGGCGTTCGGCCCGGACGGCTCCTACTACGTGCTGGACTACGGCGCCGGGCTGTACCAGGGCGACCAGTACTCCGCCCTCTACCGCTTCGACCACGTCGGCAGCGGCAACCGGGCGCCCACGGCGATGGCCGGCGCCAACCGGACCTCCGGAGCGGCACCGTTGACCGTGACGTTCTCCTCGGCCGGCTCATCCGACCCTGACGGCGGGGCACTGACCTATGCGTGGAGCTTCGGTGACGGCACCAGCTCCACCGCCGCCAACCCGACGAAGACGTACGACACGAACGGCGACTACACGGCCACGCTGACCGTGCGCGACCAACAGGGTGCCACCGGTACCGCCGACGTGCGGATCACCGTCGGCAACACCGCGCCGACGGTGACCATCAACAGCCCGGCCGCGGGCGAGATCTTCGCCTTCGGCGACACCGTGCCGTTCAACATCACCGTGACGGATCCGGAGGACGGCACGGTCGACTGCGCCAAGGTCAAGCTGACGTACATCGTCGGTCACGACAGCCACGGCCACCCGATCACCTCGAAGACCGGTTGCTCCGGCACGATCACCATCCCGGTCGACGGTGAGCACGACGACGCGGCGAACATCTTCGGGGTCTTCGATGCCGAATACACCGACAAAGCCGGGCTCACCACGCACACGCAGCACATCCTTCAGCCGAAGCACCGGCAGGCCGAGCACTACAAGACCTCGTCCGGCATCGCCACCTACGACAAGTCGACCGCCGAGGGCGGCAAGTCCGTCGGTGACATCGAGAACGGCGACTGGATCGCCTTCGAGCCGTACAAGCTGAGCAACGCCACATCGTTCAGCGCCCGGGTGTCGTCAGCCGGCGCGGGCGGCACGTTGCAGGTCCGGGCCGGCTCGCCGACCGGCACCGTCCTCGGCTCCGCCACCGTCCCGGTCACCGGCTCGTGGACGAACTTCACCACCGTCAACGGATCGATCTCCGGCGCGCCGGCCGGCACCACCACGCTCTACCTGACCTTCACCGGCGGCTCCGGATTCCTCTTCGACGTCGACGCGTTCACCTTCAATCCCGGCGGTGGCCCGACACCCGGCGCGGGTCCGGTCGTGGGGCTCGCGGGCAAATGCCTGGATGTCCGTGACGGCAGCTCGGCGGACGGGACGGCGGTGCAGATCTCGTCGTGCACGGGCTCGGCCAGGCAGCAGTGGACGGTGACGCCGGGGTCCACGGTCAAGGCGCTGGGCAAGTGCCTGGATGTCAGCGGCAGCAGCACGGCCGACGGGACGAAGGTCCAGTTGTGGTCCTGCCACGGTGGTGCCAACCAGAACTGGCAGGCGAACCCGGACGGGTCGCTGCGCAGCCCGCAGTCGGGCAAGTGCCTGGACGTGTCGGGCGCCAACTCCTCGGACGGCACCCTCGTGCACCTGTGGTCCTGCAACGGCGGAGCCAACCAGAAATGGACCCTGCCCTGATATCTCTCACCAGGAAGAGAGCGACGGACATGCGCAGACAACCCCGAACCCTGCTTGGTGGGGCGATCGCGACACTCGCCGCCCTGGCCCTCCTCGGGCAGCCCAGCCCCGTCAGTGCCGCGGACCCGTCCTACGACGTCCTCGTGTTCTCCAAGACGGCCGGATTCCGGCACGACTCGATCCCGGCAGGGATCCAGGCCATCCGCGACCTCGGCGCCGCGAACAGTTTCACGGTGACGGCCACGGAGGACGGCAACCACTTCACCACCGGCAACCTGAGCCGTTACGAGGCGGTGATCTTCCTCAACACCACCGGCGACGTTCTGAACGACGCCCAGCAGTCGGCTTTCCAGTCGTACATCGGCTCAGGCGGCGGCTTCGTCGGCGTCCACTCGGCCGCGGACACGGAGTACAACTGGCCGTTCTACGGCGATCTGGTCGGCGCCTACTTCGCCTCGCACCCCGCTGTCCAGCGGGCCGACGTCAAGGTGGAGGGGCGAGCGCACGCGGCGACCGCCCACCTGCCGCAGACATGGACCCGCACCGACGAGTGGTACAACTTCCGGACCAATCCCCGTACCACCGCGCGCGTGCTCACCACGCTGGACGAGTCGTCGTACTCGGGCGGCTCGATGGGCGCCGACCATCCGCACACCTGGTGCAAGACCCACTCGGGGGGCCGGGCCTTCTACACCGGCGGCGGGCACAGCCAGGCGTCGTACGCGGAGCCGGCGTTCCGGGCGCACCTGCTCGGCGGCATCCGGTACGCGGCAGGCCGGACCAAGGCCGACTGCCGGCCCGAGAACGGCTATACGACCCTCTACAACGGCTCGACCACCGGCTGGTCGCAGGCCGGCCCGGGTGGCTTCACCAACTCGGACGCCACCCTCGCCTCCTACGGCGGCATGGGCATGCTCTGGTACAGCGCACGGCAGTTCACCAACTACTCGCTGAAGCTGGACTGGAAGACGGCCGGCGACGACAACTCCGGCGTGATCGTGGGTTTTCCACCGTCGAGCGACCCGCAGTCGGCACTGGACAACGGCTACGAGGTCCAGATCGACGCCACCGACGTGCCTGACCGCACGACCGGGTCGGTCTACGCCGTGAAGGCCCCGGACACGGCTGCCCGGGACGCGGCGCTCAACCCACCGGGCGAGTGGAACACCTTCGAGTTGCTCGTGGAGGGCGAGCGGCTCCAGGTCTGGCTCAACGGCACGAAGATCAATGACTTCACCGACACCGACCCCGCCCGCTCGCTCGCCGGCCACGTCGGCATCCAGAATCACGGCACGGGGGACGAGGTGTCGTTCCGCAACGTCCGGATCAAGGAGCTGGGCGGCAGCCCGCCACCCACCCCCGGCGCGGGTCCGGTCGTGGGGCTCGCGGGCAAGTGTCTGGATATCCGTGGCGGTGCATCGGCGGACGGGACGGCGGTGCAGATCTCGTCGTGCACGGGCTCGGCGGGGCAGCGGTGGACGGTGACGCCGGGGTCCACGGTCAAGGCGCTGGGCAAGTGCCTGGATGTCAGCGGTAACGGCACGGCCGACGGGGCGAAGGTCCAGTTGTGGTCCTGCAACGGTGGCGCCAACCAGAACTGGCAGGCGTCTGCTGACGGGTCGCTGCGGAACCCGCAGTCGGGCAAGTGCCTGGACGTGTCGGGCGCCAACTCCTCGGACGGCACCCTCGTGCACCTGTGGTCCTGCAACGGCGGAGCCAACCAAAAGTGGACCCTGCCCTGAGTTGACGCGGCACGCCGGAAGGGCCACCCGCCCCTGTGTCGGTGGCCCTTCCGGGTTCTCAGGCAAGGAGAGGGACGCCGCCGCCGCTCAACGACGGCTCCACTGCTGGTTGGTGCCGCCGTTGCAGGACCAGAGGGTGATTTTGGTGCCGTTGGCGGTGCCGGCGGCGTTGGCGTCGAGGCACAGTCCGGAGTGGACGCCGGTGATGGTGCCGTCGGTGTTGACGTTCCACTGCTGGTTGTTCTGGCCGTTGCAGTCCCAGATGACGACCGGGGTGCCGTTGGTGGTGCCGCGTCCGCTGGCGTCGAGGCACTTGTTGCCGGGGACGGTCAGTTGTTTGCCGGTGGTGTGGGTCCAGGTCTGGCCGGCCGCGCCGGTGCAGTCCGAGAGTTGGGTCTGGGTGCCGTTGGTGGTGGCGGCGCCGGGGACGGTCAGGCAGCGGCCGGACTGCGCGCCCACGATCTGCTGACCCGTGGGCGGCGGTGGGGTGGTGGGCGGCGTCGTGTCAAGGCCGAAGAAGCGGATGATCTCCGCGGTCTCGTCCGGCAGACCGTGCCCCCGGCCTTGCAGGCTGATCGCCTCGACCGGCGCGGCGCCGCCCGTAGCGCCGTAGCGGGTGCGGGTGTAGCCGGCCTTCGGCGAGTCGGTGAACACGGGCGTCTGGCTGAGGCCGTGCACGTTCGTCCACTGCTTGACCTGCTCTCCGAAGTTGGGGTACCGCAGGATGTCGTCGTCGGTGCCGTGCCAGATCTGCATCCGGGGCCGCGCCCCGGTGTACCCCGGGTAGGCGCCCCGCACCAGGTCACCCCACTGCTGCGGGGTCTTCGTGATCCGTCCCTGGGCGCAGTCGGTGTTCCACTCCGAGCCGTTGGCCGTGGCGAAGCAGGCGAACGGCACGCCGGCGATCGAGGCACCCGCGGCGATCACGTCCGGATAGAGGCCGAGCAGGACGTTCGTCATCATCGCCCCGGACGACTCACCGACGGCGAAGATCCTTGAGGGATCCACGGGGTACCGCTGCTTCACGTAGTCGACCATCGACATGATCCCGACCGGGTCACTGCCTCCGCCGCGCCGCAGCGCCTGTGGCGAGGCGACGTCCCAGCACTTGCTGCCGCGCGTCACCGACGGGTAGATCACGATGTAGCCATACCGGTCCGCCAGCGAGGCGTACGGCCTTCCGGCGTGGAAAGCCGGGCCGCTTCCCCCGCAGTAGTGCGAGGCGACCACGACGGCCGGCCGCGCCGCCATGCGGTCCGGCACGTACAGGTACATGCGCAGGTTCGTCGGGTTGGCGCCGAAGCCGGTGACCTCGACGAGCGTGGCCGCGGCTGCCGGCGCCGCGACCGCCGGCCGGACGAGCGACGCCACGGCGATGGCGAGCACCGCGGCGACCGCCATGAAGATCCTTCTCATTTCTGGGCTCCTCGGTCATCGGTAGGACCACGGTGATGGAGTGGTGCGCCCGGGCTCGCCAGGGAGCAAGTGAAGGCGGCACGTGATGTCACGTACCGCCTTCACTCGTGTGCCTATGCTCGCGTCCAGCGCTGGTTGGCGCCGTCATGGCAGTTCCACACGATGACCGCGGAGCCGTTGGCGGTGCTCGCGCCGTTGACATCCAGGCACAGCCCGTTCTGACTGTTGCGGATCGTGCCGTTGCCGTTGAAGGCCCACTGCTGGTTCGCGCCACCGTCGCAGTCCTGGATCTGCACCCGCGTGCCGGCGGCGGCGTCGGCCGGGACGTGCACGCACTTGCCCAGCACCCGCAGCGTCGCACCGTTCTGGGTGAACTGCTGGTTGGCGTTGCTGTGGCAGTCCCAGACGATCATCGGGGTGCCGTTGGCCGCGTTCGCGCCGTTGACGTCCAGGCACCGGCCCGAACCCTCGTTGCGCAGCCGGAACGTCGTCGGGGTCGGCGGGGTGGGCGGCGAGCCGTCGAGCTGGGTGAAGAAGTTCCACACCACCGCCCGGGTCCACGACTTCTCACCCGGTTCGTAGTCGCCGGGTGAACCATCGACAGGATTGGGCGTATGGCCCGCGTCGAACGCGGCCCAGGCCACGGGGTAGCCGGCGCGGCACCCCGAGTAGGTCGTGACGACATGCGTGAGGCTGCCCCGCGCCGGCTCCGGCGGATTCTGGAGGGTGCAGCCGTTGTTCCGCACGAACCTGTCCCGCAGCGAACGTCCTGTGGCGATCGGGAGCACCGGGTCCCGCAAGCCGTGCAGTCCGATGTACGCGACCGGCTGAGTACCGCCGTTGCACCCGCTCAACTGTCCGCCCGCGTAGACGGCGACCGCGCGGAACACTGTCGGCCGGGCGCACGCGAGGGCGAAACTCATGCCGCCTCCGTAGCTGAAGCCCCCGGCGAAGCGCTGGTTGGTGTCGACACACAGGCCCGCTTCGATCTGCCTGATCATGTCGTCGACGAAGGTCAGATCCTCGCCGTTGGAGTTGGCCCAGCCGTTCCCGAGGCCCTGGGGAGCGACGAAGATCGCGCTGTCGTTCGAGATCGCCCGCAGGCCGTAGTACGACCAGGAGTATCCGCTGGTACCTCCCGAGTCGACGTCGCCTGCGGTGCCGCCGTTCCAGTGGAAACCGAAGACCAGTCGGTACGGGCGGTTGTTGTCGTAGTTGGCGGGCACCCGCAGGATGTAGTTCCGCGTCTTGCCGCTGCTCTGAATCGAGCGCGGACCACTCGACAGCGTGGGGGGCTTGCCACATCCGGCGCTCGCGGCGCGAGAGGGGGCCTCGGCGGCGGCGGACGTCCCCGTGATGCCGCTGATGCCGGCCGCGGCGAGTAAGAGCGTGATGGCCACGGCGATCGGCGCGCGCCATCGGTGACGATGCTTCCCTTGTCGCATCACGTTTCTCCCTTCATGGATGGAGCGACTCAGCGGTAGCCGGCGGCGACGATGTTGGCCTGTACCGCGTTCTCGGTCGCGTCGGACGGGTATCCGGACACCATCGCGCCCTCGTAGAAGGTGCCGGCGCTGAGGTTCGCGCCGCCGCCGGGCTTGCAGCAGTCACCACCGCTGCCGAGGATGATGGCGCCCTGCTTCTTCATGGGGCTGTAGCCGGGCGGAAGCGCGCCGTCCCAGAGCGTGGTCAGGCTTCCGGTCTGGCCGTTGCCGCCCTTGAGCGCGAAACGGCTCGTCCCGTTGTTCTTCAGCATCGCCGTCACGAACTTGCTGGTGAAGGCCCGCTGGTTCCTGTTCCAGGTCTGACTGCCACCGGAGTAGAGCCCCCATTCGAGATCGGCCTGGACCCATGGGCCGGAGCCGGCGCAGCCGCCGAACCAGCACTGAGTGCTGAAATTGATCGCGTCCATCGCCCCGGCCGCGTCGGCCGCTCGGGTCGTCTCACTGTTGCCGTAGTCGAAGCAGCAGCCGCCGTTGACATGGGTGCCGCTGGTCACCATGTACATGCCTTCGGGGGCACTGCCGGTGGGTACGCCGGTCAGGTGGCCGTCCCGCCAGTAGCTGTTGCCGGGGTTGATGTAGAGCGAGTAGGCCTTGCTGCCGCCGACCGCCAGCGACTCCGACGTCGCGGTCGCCGGGCGGCTCTGGCTGGATCCGGGAACCACACTCGATCCCTGGTACCACAGGTCGTTCCCGCGTCCGGACTGGTCGTAGACGACGGTGACGACACAGGTGGTCCCCGCGCAGAACGAGTCCTGCGTCGTCGCGTCGGCGGTGCCACCCGCGCTCCGGACGCCGATGTTCCGGGTCGTGCTGTCGGACGAGCGCCGGACCTGGTAGAGGTTGCCGTCGTAGGTGCCGTAGAGCGCTCGTACGGTGCTGTGGGCGGCGATGCAGGGGGTGCCGCCCGAGGCGTAGATGTCGCACGTGCCCGCGCCACCCGGCACCGGCGGGTCCGGCGGCGGGGTCGGCGAGCTCCACTGCTGGTTGGTGCCGCCGTTGCAGGACCAGAGGGTGATTTTGGTGCCGTTGGCGGTGCCGGCGGCGTTGGCGTCGAGGCAGAGTCCGGAGTGGACGCCGGTGATGGTGCCGTCGGTGTTGACGTTCCACTGCTGGTTGTTCTGGCCGTTGCAGTCCCAGATGACGACCGGGGTGCCGTTGGTGGTGCCGCGTCCGCTGGCGTCGAGGCACTTGTTGCCGGGGACGGTCAGTTGTTTGCCTGCGGTGTGGGTCCAGGTCTGGCCGGCCGCGCCGGTGCAGTCCGAGAGTTGGGTCTGGGTGCCGTTGGTGGTGGCGGAGCCGGGGACGGTCAGACAGCGACCGGACTGCGCGCCCACGATGGGGGCGCTCTGCCCGGGCTCGATCGGTGCCGCCACCGCGGTGGCGCCGACGGCGACAAGCGCCAGGGCGGTGCCCAGCGCGGACAGACGTCCGTACCGGCGGGGCCGAGGTATTCGAAACACCATGGCGGTTCCTCACCTGGTCGTAGGAAGGGATGCCCGGCGCGCGACCGCGCCGGGCATCCACCGGACGGGCTATACGGCGGTGAACCGCCACTGCTGGTTGGTGCCGCTGTGGCAGCTCCATTGCAGGAGCCGTGCGCCGTCGGCCGTCGAGCCGCCGTTGACGTCGACGCACAGTCCACTGGGGACGCTCTTCATCGTGTACACGCCCGCCGTGGTCGACGGGGTGACGAGGAACTTCTGCGGGTTGCCGTTGTTGCAGGTGGACTGCTGAAGGAACGCGCCCTGGGTGGTGGACCCGCCCGTGACGGCGAGGCACTTGTCGCTGTGCGCCGCCTTCAGATGGACGGCGCCGCCACCGGCGTCGACGGCCTGCCACTTCTGGTTGTTGCCGCCGGTGGCGGGCCACTGGACGATCTGGGCGCCGTCAGCGGTCGAGGCGTCGCCGACATCCATGAATTTTCCGCTGTGCTGCGCCGCGACCGTCCAGGTCCGGCCGGCGACGCCGCCACCGCCGCCGCTGCCCGGTTCGCCGACCCCGTTGCCGCCGAAGGTGAGCGAGTCGAGGTCGAACCAGTTGTTCGAGGTGCCCTTGAACACCAGGTAGAGCGGGTGCGAGCCGGAGAGATCGGCGGTGTTCACCGCCGGTGTGGACTGGTAGGTGTTCCAGCCGCCGGTGCCGGGCACCGGTGTCGTGGCCAGGAGCGTGCCGGTCGGGGAGTCGGCGCGCAGTTCGATCGATCCGCCGCCGCTCGGCGACGACAGGCGGTAGCGCACGCTCGAGACGCCCGACAGGCTCATCGGTTTGAACGCGATCCAGTCGCCGTCGGAGATGTCGCCGACCCGTTTGCCGCTCTCCGCGCCGGCCTGCTCGACGATCTGCACACCCGACTGGTCCGTGTAGAACTCGGCCTGCTTGTGCTTGGGCTGGAGGATCGCCTGGGCGTAGCCGGTGAGCGGGTTCGCACCGCCGGGGCCGCCGTCGTCGGTGTAGCGGGCGTTGAGGACGTAGTACAGGTTGGCGCCGTCGGGGTGCCCGCCCAGCAGCGACGTGTCGATGGTGCCCGAGCACCCCGGATGGTCCGTGGTCTCGTGCTGGTGGTCGTCGTGGCCGAGGGCGGGGTTGACGAACACCTTGGCGCAGTCGACGGGCGCGCCGCCGGGGTCCGAGACGGACACCTTGTACGGGACGCGGTCGCCGAAGTCCAGCATCCCGCCGTTGGTCGGAATCGTGAGGGTGACGGTCGGTGCGCTGTTGCCCACGGTGATCGGCACGTTGGCGAAGGCCGTCCTGCCGGTGTTGTCGGTGACCTTGAGCTGGGCGGTGTAGTTGCCGTTGGCGGTGTAGGTGTGGGACGGGTTGGCCGCCGTGGACGTGGTGCCGTCACCGAACGTCCAGTGATAGGTGAGCGTGCTGCCGGGATCGGGGTCCGTGGACCCCGCGCTGCTGAACTGCACGTTCAGTGGCGCGTCCCCGTTGGTGGGCGTTCCGGTGGCCTTGGCGATCGGCGACCGTCCGCCGTGGTTGTAGTCGATGCGGTAGAGACCCGAGTCGTTGTTGCCACCGGAGAAGTTGTTGCCCCATTCGAGCAGGTACAGCGAGCCGTCGGGCCCGAACTCCATGTCCATGGGCTTGAGGAACTTGGCGCCGGGCAGGAAGGGGTTGGTCCGGGTGACCGCGGTCGCGGAGTCGAAGTGGACCTCCTTGACGGTGTGGCGCGACCATTCGTAGAAGAAGTGGACCCCGTCGTAGTAGGGCGGGAACTTCGTCTCGGACGGGTTCGCGGCGTCGTAGCGGTAGACCGGTCCGCCCATCGGTCCCGAGCCGCCGGAGCCGAGTTCGGGGAAGTTCGGTGAGACGCCGTAGCCGTACCACATGTTCGGCGCGACGATCGGCTTGAGGCTGGTCAGGCCGGTGTTGTTCGGCGAGTTGTTGACCGGCGCGTTGCAGTTGAACTTGGCGCCGACGGCGCCGGTGCTCGGGTTGTAGGGCGCGTAGGCCTGGTTGTCGCCGTGGCAGAACGGCCAGCCGTAGTTGCCCGGTGTCTTGATGACATTGAGCTCGACGAGCCCTTCGGGGCCCCGGTTGGTGGTCGGCGGGTTCCGGTCCGGGCCGTAGTCGGCGAGGTAGACCCACCCGTTCTCCGGGTCGATCGAGAAGCGGAACGGGTTGCGGAAGCCCATCGCGTAGATCTCCGGCCGGGTCTGCGCCGTGCCCTGCGGGTAGAGGTTGCCGGCCGGGACGGTGTAGCCGCCGTCGGCCGACGGCCGGATGCGCAGGAGCTTGCCCCGCAGGTCGTTGGTGTTGCCGGCGGTGCGGGCGGCGTCGAGGTTGGCCTTGCCCTGCCGCCAGTCCAGCGGGGCGTAGCCCTGCCAGTTGGGGTCGAGGTTCGGTGGGACGTCGTCCCCGGTGCCGATGTAGAGGTTCTTGTCGGGGCCGAACTCGATGTAGCCGCCCGTGTGGCCGGGTTCGGCGAACGTGCGGTCCCGGGTCGCGGGGATGTCGATGATCGTCACCTGGCTCGACATGTTCAGGGTGTCGCCGGTGAGCGTGAACCGTGAGACCCGGTTGATGTCGTTCGGGACTCCGGCCGGGGAGTGGTACAGGTACACGTAACCGTTCTTGGCGAAGTCGGGGTCGAGCGCCAGTCCGGTGAGGCCGTCCTCACCGCCCGTGTAGACGCTGAGCGTGGCGGCCGTCACGGTCTTGTTCGTGGTCGGTTTGAAGATCTTCAGCTGCCCGCCCCGCTGGACGTACAGCACCCGCCCGTCCGGGGCGACCGCGAGGGCCATCGGGTCCGCGGTGTTGTCGTCGAGGGCGCGCTTCTCGAAGTTGCTCCACACGGTGCCACCGCAGTCGCCGGGCTCGTTGCCGGCGGCCCACTTGACGCCCCCGAGGACGTGGTTGCGGAAATGGGTCTCGCTGTAGGCCGCGCTGGTGTGCCCCATGGCGGTGGCCCACACGCGGCCGCCGCCGGTGGAGCGGCACCAGGAGATGGGGTGGTCCGGCCCCATGGCGCGGGAGCCCGGGTTGTACGTGCGCTCGTCCGCGGTGACCAGGACGTGGACGTCACCGCGGGGGTTGCGGTCGAAGTTGTACCACTCCTCGCTGCGGTTCCAGCGGTCCGGCAGGCCGGCCGTCGACGGGTGCTTCTTGTCCGCGACGACGGCGGTGCCGGACAGCACGCCGGGGGAGTGCTCCGGCATGTGCGCGCCGCCGTTGATGGTCTGGTCCCACCACGGGTACTCGTTCTCGACGCCCATGTCCGTGGCGTTGTGGATCGCGACGATGCCCTTGCCGCTGGCGAGGTAGCCCTCCACCGCCTGGCGTTGGGCCGCCGTGGTCCACACCATTCCCGAGGTCTGGAACATGATGAGCACGTCGAAGGTGGCGAGGTTCGCCGGGGTGAAAACGCTCGAGTCCTCGCTGTGGACCAACTCGAAATTGTTGGCCGCCGCCTGCTCCCGGAACATCGCGAGGCCGGCAGGGATCGAATCGTGCCGGTAGCCGGTCGTCTTCGTGAAGACCAGGGCTCGGAAGGCCGGCGCCGCTGACGCCGGTGGCGCGATGACGAGCGACAGGAGCACGCTCGCGATCGCCCCCAGGACAAATATGATGCGACGCATGCCGTCTCCTATTTCGGCGGAGCAACGATGGCATGACCACGGGCATACGCCGGCCGCACCTCCGATGCGCCGGAGTGCCTGAGCGCGTCGTAGGCACGCGTGTGCCGTCAGCTCGTCATCCCGTCCGCCGTGACGGGCAGTCAAGTCCCTACGGAAGAGAGGGGGGCGTCACACCAGATGCGACCGTCTCCCGTGATCTGCCGGACAGCATGCAGCGGCCTATCGCAACAGTCAATATGCTTCGGGTGCGGCCGATTCCATAACACATTTTGCGCATGAATCATCGCCGGTTCGGCGCGCGACTGTCGTCGGATCGATGCCATAACACATTTTGCGCATCAGTCGTCGCGGCTGGGCGTGCGACCGTGGGAGGACCGATTCGATAACACATTTTGCGTATCAACCGCCGCCGGCCAATCGCCGTCCCGCATTGAGCAGTTCGCACGGCGAATGGGCCACCGAGATGTCCGGTGCTATTGCCAGGCGCTCATCGAGGCATTTACCCTCGGGTCCGCGATGTCGCCATCGCGTGCAAAGAAAGTTCGCGGCTATTCGACGATAGCTCAGCTACCGGTGACTCAATCCTGCTGACGACGCGAATGTAGAGGGTCCCACGATGTCTGGCCTGCTGCCGTCGCCGCTGCTCGCTCTGCGAGGCATCGGCAAGTCGTTCCTCGGCGTGCGGGTCCTCGACGGCGTCGACCTCCAGGTCCGGCCGGGCGAGGTGCACGCGGTCGTCGGCGAGAACGGCGCCGGCAAGTCCACGCTCATGAAGGTGGTGTCCGGCGTCCACCAGCCCGACGAGGGAACGATCGAGTTCGCCGGCGCACCGCGGACGTTCCCCGGCCCGCGTGAGGCCCAACAGGCCGGTATCGGCATCGTCCACCAGGAGTTGACCCTGCTGCCCGAGCGTACGGTCGCGGAGAACGTCTGGCTGGGCCGCGAGCCCCTGCGCCGCGGGCTCGTCGACCGCAGGGCGATGCTCAGCCACACCACGGGGCTCCTCACCTCGATCGGGGAGGGCTCGTTACCGCCCGACACGCGCGTGGGACGACTCGGCGTGGCGCAGCAACAGGTGGTCGAGATCGTCAAGGCGCTCGCCCTCGACGCGAGGCTGCTCATCATGGACGAGCCCACCGCGGCTCTCGCCGACCACGAAGTCGGCCAGCTCTACGCGCTCGTACGGCGGTTGCAGGAGCACGGGATAGCCGTGCTGTACGTCTCGCACCGCCTCAAGGAGGTCTTCGACCTGTCCAGCCGGATCACGGTGCTCAAGGACGGCCGGGCGGTGGCAACCCTGGACACCGCGGACACCAGCGCCGATCAGCTGGTGCGCCACATGGTCGGCCGCGAGCTGTCGAGCTACTACCCCGGCCCGGCGCAGCCGCAGGAGCTGGGCCCGGTGCGGCTGAGTGTCCGGGGCGGAGGCAACCGGAAGCTGCGCGGCATCGACCTGCGGGTGCGCGCCGGCGAGGTGCTCGGTGTCGGCGGCCTGCAGGGTTCCGGCCGGTCGGCGCTGGCCCGCGCCCTGTTCGGTGCCGCACCGTTCAGCACCGGCCAGGTGACCGTCGACGGAGCGCCGGTCCGGCTGCGCTCGCCCCGCGCCGCGATACGGGCCGGTATCGCCTACGTCTCCGAGGACCGCAAGGGCGAGGGGATCGTCGCCGGGCAATCGGTGCTCGACAACGCGCTGCTGGCCGCCCGCGCCGTCCGCCCGGGCCGGCTCGGCCGCGGTGCGCGGACCGCGCGGGTCCGGGAGCTGCTCACGGCCGTCGATCTTCGCGCCGCGGGGGAGGAGCAGGAGATCCGTTTCCTGTCCGGGGGCAACCAGCAGAAGGTCGTGCTGGCCAGGTGGCTCGCGCTCGCCCCGGGGATCCTGCTCTTCGACGAGCCGACCCGGGGCATCGACGTGGGCGCCAAGTCGGCGATCCACGATCTCGTCCGCCGGCTGGCCCGCGACGGTGCCGCCGTGCTGATGGTCTCGTCCGAGCTGCCCGAGCTGCTCGGCATGAGCGACCGGATCATCGTCATGCGCGACGGCCGGATCGCCGGCGAGCTGCCCGCCGGCGCGACGGAGGAGGATGTCGTCGCCCTGGCGGTCGGCACCGCGCGGGAGGCGGCCGGATGAGCGGCGCGCTGTCCCTGCCCGCCCGGCGGACCCCGCCCGGCGTGTTCGTCGCCCTGGTCCTCACCCTGGCGGTCGGCTGGCTCATCGTCAGGATCGACGGCGGCCGGCTGTTCAGCGTGCCGACGACGGTGAGCCTGCTGCACGTCGCCGCCGGTCTGGGCCTCGTCGCGGTCGGCCAGACGCTGGTCGTCGTCGGGGGCTCGCTGGACCTGTCCGTGGCGTACGTGGTCAGCCTGAGCACCCTCGTCGCCGCCGAGACCATGGCCGGTGACGACAGTGCCATGCTGCCCGCGATCGGCCTGGCGCTCGCCGTCAGCGCCGCGATCGGCCTCGTCAACGGTCTGCTCGTCACCGCAGCGCGGATCAACCCCTTCATCGCGACCGTCGGCGTCGGACTGCTGCTGAAGGGATACCTCGACAACGGATACGACGGCCCGGCCGGCAAGACCGCGCCCGCCCTCGTGCAGGGCCTGGGGTACCAGCGCATCGGCCCGGTGCCGCTGTCGTTCCTGCTGCTGCTCGCCGTCGCCGCCGCGGCCTGGTTCGTGCTGGCGCGCACCCGCTTCGGCCACCACCTGATCGCCGTGGGCGGTGACCCGGAGGTCGCCCGGCTCTCCGGCGTGCGGGGCAGCCGGGTCCTCGTCACCGCCCATGTGCTGTGCGCCCTGTGCGCCGGCCTCGCCGGGGTCTACCTCGCCGGTCGGCTCGGCGCCGGCGCACCGAGAGTGGGCACCGAGGGACTGTACGACCTGGAGTCGATCGCCGCGGTGGTGCTCGGCGGCACCGCCCTGGCCGGCGGGCGCGGCAGCGTTGCCGGCACGGTCGGCGGCGTGCTGCTGCTCGCGAGCATCGACGCCGTCTTCAACCAACTCGAGGTCGACGCGTTCTTCAAGCAGGTGATCCGTGGCGTGATCATCATCGCGGCGGTCGCCGTCTACGCCCGCCGGGCGATGCGAAAGGCGTCCTAGCATGCGGATCGCGCGCCCACTGCGGCTCCTTGAGTTCCGCTCCGGCGGTCTCGCACCGATCGTCGTGATCCTGGCGGTGTTGCTGGTGCTGCTGACCGCCCGCCAACCGGACTTCCTCTCGCCGCCGTCGCTGATGTCGTTCCTCGGCCGCTGCGCGCCGGTCGTCCTGCTCGCCGCCGGCCAGTACTTCGTGATCGTCTCCGGCGAGTTGGACCTGTCCGTCGGCTCTCTGGTCACCGCGCAGGTGGTCATCGCCGCCCGGCTGATCGACGGTGATCCGTCGGCCGGCTGGCCTGTCGTCGTGCTCCTGTTCGCGTTCGGCATCGCCGTCGGCCTCGTCAACGGCCTCGTCACCACGCGGCTGCGGGTGCCGTCGTTCATCACGACCCTCGGGATGTTCCTGATCCTCGTCGGTGCCGTGTACCTGTGGTCCGACGGTGCCCCCAAGGGCGGCCTGTCCGAGGAGTTCCGCCGGCTCGGCCGGTCGGCGTTCGAGGACGTGCCCGCGCTGGGCCGGATACCGTACGCCCTGGTCGTCCTGGTGGCGGCGGCCGCTGCGGCGTTGGTGCTGACGCGGTCGGACTTCGGCCGCACCCTGGTCGCCGTCGGCGGCAACCCGCGCACCGCCGAGCTGAGCGGCGTGCGCGTGTGGCGCGCCAAGACCATGGCGTTCGTCCTCAGCGGACTCGCCGCCACACTCGCGGCGGTCCTGATCGGCGGGTACAGCGGAGTGTCGTTCCAGGCCGGTGCCGGCCTGGAGTTCGGCGCGATCACCGCGGCGGTCCTCGGCGGTGTCGCTCTGGGCGGGGGCCGCGGTTCGGTCGTCGGCGCGATGCTGGGCGCGCTGACCCTCGAGACGCTCTTCACGCTCATGAACTTCTACGGCGTCTCCGGCGCCCTCGAACCGACCGTCCAGGGCGCGATCATTCTGCTCGCCGTGGCGGCGGCGTCCTTCCGTCTCCCGTCCAGATGAAGGGGATCCAGTGAGGCATTCCATGACGGTGCTGGCCGTGAGCGCCTTACTGGTGCTGGCCGGCTGCTCCACCGACGAGCCCACCACCGGCGCATCGGGTTCGCCCTCCGCGGGCACCGGGGCGGGCACAGGGAAGCAGTCGAAGTTCTTCGTGCGGGCCGACTACGACAAGCAGCTCGCGCTCCTGGACGCCGCGCCCACCGGGCCGCCCGGCAAGCCCTGGGAGCAGGCGCTCAACCCGGCGATGGTGGAGACCGCGAAGTTCAAGAAGCCCGGACCGTACAAGATCTGCTTCTCCAACGCCGGGCTGAACAACCCCTGGCGCCAGGTCGGTTTCAAGACCATGCAGGCCGAGGTCGACACGCACCGCGGCCGGATCTCCGAGTTCGTCCACGTCGATGCCGAAGGCAAGGACCAGAAGCAGATCGCCGACATCAACGACCTGCTCGGCAAGGGCTGCCACGCGCTCATCGTCTCGCCGAACACCACGGCGACGCTCACCCCGGCCGTGGAGGCCGCCTGCCGGAAGGGCCTGCCGGTCATCGTCTTCGACCGCGGCGTCGACACGAGCTGCCCGGTGACGTTCATCAACCCGATCGGCGGCTACGGATTCGGCCACGTCGCGGCGGAGTTCGTCACCGAGAGGATGAAGCGCGGCGGCAAGGTGCTCGCGCTGCGCATCCTGCCCGGCGTCGACGTGCTGGAGACCCGTTGGTCCGCGGCGAAGGTCGCCTTCGACAAGGCGGGCGTCGACGTCGTCGGCGTCGAGTTCACCGACGGCGACCCGGCCAGGACGAAAAAGATCGTCAACGACTACCTCCAGCGGTACGGCACGATCGACGGCGTCTGGATGGACGCCGGGGCCGTCGCGGGCGCGGCGGTCGAGGCGTTCGAGGACGCCGGCAAGCCCGTGCCGCCGATCAACGGCGAGGACCAGCTCGACTTCCTGAAGCTGTGGAAGGACAAGAAGCTCACGGCGATCGCCCCGACCTACCCGACCTACCAGTGGCGCACCCCGATCATCGCGGCGCTGAAGATCCTCGGCGGCGAGCGGGTGCCGAACCCGTGGAAGCTGCCCCAGCCGACCATCACCCAGGACAACCTGGACGAGTACGTCGACCCCGGCATGCCGCCGCTGCACTACGCGATGTGCGGCTGCACGGACCTTCCCGGTTATCCGCGGCGCTGGAAGTAGTCCGGTGTACACCATCGGTGTCAACCCGTGGGTCTGGGCCTCGCCGGTCGACGACGACGCCCTGGCGGAGCTGGTGCCGCGGATCGCCGCGTTCGGTTTCGACGCGGTCGAGCTGCCGATCGAGCGACCCGGCGACTGGGACCCGGCCCGCACCCGGGACCTGCTGGCGGCCTACGGTCTGCGCGCGGTCGGCGTCTGTGCGGTCACCTCGCCCGGACGTGACCTCGCGAACGCCCCGCCGGAGGTCGTCGCCTCCACCGTGGCGTACCTGAAAACGTGTGTGGACAGTGCGGTGGCCGTCGGCGCGCCCTGCGTCGGCGGCCCGGTCTACGCCGCGGTGGGGCGGACCTGGCGCATGTCACCGGGGGAGCGCGCGGCCTGTTACGCGGACGTGCGCCGCGCCCTGCGGCCGGTGGCCGACTACGCGGGGGAGCGGGGCGTGAGCATCGGCGTGGAGGCCCTCAACCGCTATGAGACGAGCGTCGTCAACACGGTCGAGCAGGCGGTGGAGCTGATCGACGGCCTGCCCGCGAACGTCGGCCTCATGATCGACACCTATCACATGAACATCGAGGAGGCCGACCCCTACGGGGCGCTCGTCACGGCTGGTCCCCATCTCAAGCACGTCCAGGTCAGCGGCACCGACCGCGGCACTCCGGGCGCCGACCACTTCGACTGGCCACGCTTCCTCGCCGGTCTGGCCACGACCGGCTACGGCGGCGCGGTGTGCATCGAGTCGTTCACCGCGCAGAACGAGGCCATCGCCACCGCGGCCTCGATCTGGCGGCCGCTCGCCCCGTCGCAGAACGCCCTTGCCCGTGACGGGCTGTCCTATCTCCGGACCGTCCTCCAGGGGCTGGAAAACGCTCCCTCGACCGGTTGACAGGGGTGGCTTTGGTTTCCGAACGACGTCATACGTCATACGCATCGGCCGACGGGAAACCGCACCACGGTCCGACCGGCCCGTGCACCGACCGCCGTACGACTCGCCGACCGTACGGCGATCGGCGCCGAGCCGGGCGCAACGCCCACGCCCGAACATCGTGCCCCCTCTGCGAGCCCTCGTCCCCGCACGCCGAGCAGCCCGGACGTGCCGTCCTCCCCTTCCGTCCTGGAACCCACAAGGAGAAAACGTGTTCACGACCCCCACGATACGAATGCGGCTTCTCGCCGTAGCCGCGACGGCCGGTTTGACCGCGACCGCCGTGATGGCCTTCCCCGCGCCCGCATCCGCAGCCCCCCTCACGTTGCACGTCTCACCGTCCGGCACCGGTACCGACTGTTCCAGCGCGCAGCCGTGCTCACTGACAGCCGCGCAGGCGGCGGTGCGGTCGCTCAACGACACCATGTCGGACGACATCGTGGTGCAGTTGGCCGACGGTGTGTACCGGCTGGACCGACCCTTGCGGCTGACGGCGGAGGACTCCGGCTCGGGCGGCCACACGGTCGTGTGGCGGGCCGCCCCGTCGGCGCGTCCGGTGATCACCGGTGCCCGGGCGGTCACCGGCTGGTCGGTGGCCGACGCGGCCAAGAACATCTGGAAGGCCGACGTGCCAACCGGTCTCGACACCCGGCAGCTCTATGTCGACGGCGCCGTCGCCACCCGGGCACGCACGCAGGTGAACAGGGCCGATTTCACGGCCACCAGCGCCGGAATGAGGTTTTCGGGCGGTGCGCTGAGCTATCTGAACAACCTGGCCGACCAGAGCCGGATCGAGGTGGAGAGCGTCAACTCCTTCACCGACCGGTACTCGCCGGTGCAGAGCATCAGCGGGAACTTCATCACGATGCAGCAGCCGGCGTGGAACAACAACAACTTCGGCTACGACACCCTCATGCGGCCGCACCGGGCCGGTCCGTTCTACCTGTCCAACGCGCATGAGTTCCTGGACTCGCCCGGCGAGTGGTACCTCAACCCCAGGGCCGGAGCCCTGTACTACAAACCCCAGGCCGGGCAGAACATGAGCAACGTCAGCGTGGAACTGCCGACGCTGCAGTCGCTGGTGAACCTCGGGGGCACGTACGGCGAGCCGGCGCACCACATCACGTTCAGCGGGATCACCTTCACCGGTACGAGCTGGCTGGGCCCCAGCAGCAACCAGGGTTACGCGGACCAGCAGACCGGCGCGTACCTCTCCGGCGACTGGAGCTGGCCGGGCTTCGACTCCTGCCACAACGGCTGCACGCAGTTCGAGGCCGCCCGGCCCCACTGGCGGCAGATGCCGGCCGCCGTGCAGATCTCCGCCGCCAACACCATCACCTTCAGCGACTCCCGGTTCGTCAACCTGGGCCAGACGGCCATCGGTATCGGCAACGACGCGGGCGCGCACGCCAGCGGCGTCGGCCTGGGGGCCCGCGACATCACGGTGACCCGGTCGGAGATCACCCGGAGCTCAGCCGGTGGCATCCTCGTGGGCGGCGTGCGCGCCGACGCCCACCACCCCAGCGACCAGCGCATGGTCAACAGGGACATCACGATCAGCAACAACCGCATCCATGACCTCGGGGCGGACTACCGGGGCATCGTCTCTGTCCTGACCACGTACGTCACCAACAGCACCGTCGCCCAGAACGAGGTCTACAACATGCCGTACTCCGGCATGTCGATCGGGTACGGCTGGGGCGCCAACGACGCTGGCGGCAGCAACCACTATGCCAACCGCGGCCTGTACAACTACCAGCCGCGCTACACGACGCCGACCACCGCGTCCAACAACCGGCTCATCGGCAACTACATCCACGATGTAATGCAGCAGATGAACGACGGTGGCTGCATCTACACGCTCGGATGGAACCCGAGTGCGCTGATCAGCCGGAACCACTGCCTGCGGACCAACGGATACTTCGGGGTGTACTTCGACGAGGGCTCGAAGTACTACACGGCCACCAACAATGTCTTCTCGAACACCGGTACGTGGGCGACGGCCAACTACTGGGGTGGCGAGAACATGGGGAACTGGACCGTCACCAACAACTGGTCGACCAACGGCAGCACGAACATCACCAACGGGGACCGAGGCAACGTGGTCTCCGGCAATGTCACGGTCGCCAACGGCAACTGGCCTTCCGGCGCCCAGGACGTGATGGCGTCCGCCGGACCGCAGGGCACCACCCCGCCGCCCACGGGTCAGCAGATCGTGGGCGCGCAGTCCGGCCGCTGCCTGACCGTCCCCGGCTCCGCCACCACCAACGGCACCCAGACCCAACTCTCGGACTGCACCGGCGCGGCCGGCCAGACCTGGACCCACACCACCGGCAAGCAACTGACCGTCTCCGGCGGCAAGTGCCTGGACGCCAGCGGACGCGGCACCACCAACGGCACGCCGGTCGTCATCTGGGACTGCAACGGCCAGAACAACCAGCAGTGGAACGTCAACACCGACGGCACCATCACCGGCGTCCAGTCCGGACTGTGCCTCGACGCCAACGCCGGCGGCACCGCCAACGGCACCAAAATCACCCTCTGGTCCTGCAACGGCGGCACCAACCAGCAGTGGGCACTGCGATAGCGGAACGCCGGCGGCGTCGAGCTGCCGGACCCGTCAGTCGCCTCTAACGCCGCAGCCGGGTCGGCTCGCCAGGCCCGCTGCGGCGCACCACCCACGCCTCGGTGATGTGGGTGAACATCGCCTCGGCCGCACCCTTGGGGTCGTGAGCGGCTATCCGCTCGTAGACGCGCCGATGGCCCTGGTTGGACGTGATGCAGAAGACGCGGCCGGTTCGGCCCATGTAACGGGCGGAGTTGATGACCTGGCGCTCCAGCGAACGGACCACGGCACGGCCGATGCGGTTCCCCGACGCCTGCATGACGGTGTCGTGGAACGCCCGGTCCACCTCTTGGTACGAAGCGGGGTCGTCGACGAGCTCATCCATCCGCTCCACCAGACTGCGTAGCTGGTCGATCACCTCGGCGTTCGCCAGGCGGGCGGCGACGTTGGCCATATCGGACTCCAGCACGCGGCGGGTCGCGACGAGGTGATCGAGGATGGCCAGGCTCTCGTCCTCGGCGATGGTCGCGCCGAGGACCAGCTCGTCGAGCATGTTCCACATCGCCGGCGGGGTGACCATCGTGCCGGCGCCCTGGCGGACCTGCACCAGCCCCTTCTCCTGAAGTATCTTCACCGCCTCGCGTACCACGGTGCGGCTGACCGAGAAGGTCTCGCAGAGCACGGGCTCGGAGGGCAGCGGCGAACCGGACGGATGGACTCCACGGACGATCCGCTCCACCAGCTCAGCCGTGACCGCGGCGGCGAGGTTCGCCGGGCGCCGGCTCCAGGCGGGGGCCTCGGAGGCCTCTGCGGATGACTGCGGTACTGCCGTCATGACACCCCCCGGGGCCAGTGCCCTACCACGGATGTGCGCCAACTATAGGGCATCCGGTTGACGTCATACGTCATACGAGTTACATAAGTCATACGAGTTGCGTTCCTTCTCAACCTCAACTGCCGGACAGCCGGCCACCTCAGGAGAGTGGGGCAGCAATGAAGCAGCGAACACTGTGGTCGGCGACCCTGGTTGCCGGGCTCGTTCTCTTAGCCGGCTGCGGAAGCGCCTCCGACCCGGACTCGGCTTCCGGTGGTTCGAAGGGCAAGCTCGTCGTCTGGGACTGGAAGTCGGGCGACGCCACAGCGTCCTCCTACGTCAAAAAGGCCAAGGCCGACTTCGCCAAGCGGCATCCCGGCGTTTCGGTCGAGTTCGTCGCGCAGCCGTTCGAGCAGTACTACACCCTGCTCGGGGCCGCCATCCAAGCCGGCAAGGGGCCGGACGTCATGCTCTTCAACGGCGGCGGGCAGATCCGTGACCGCGCGGACTCCCTTCTGCCGCTGGACGAGTACGTCCGTGACGACAAGAAGCGGCTGGCCGGGTGGGAGGCCTTTACCAAGGACAGCAAGACCTATGCCGCTCCGGTGACCTTGCAAGGACACCCGATCTACTACAACAAGTCGCTCTACCGGAAGGCAGGGCTGGACCCAAAGCAGCCGGCCACCAGCTGGAACGAGTTCGTCGCCGACTGCCGGACCATCACCAAGGCGACCGGTGCCAGGTGCTTCGCGCAGGGCAACAAGGAAGGCGTCGGTATCCAGTTCTTCCTGTCCGGGCTCGGCTCGGGCGTCCTGTCGCCCACGGAGTACGACGACTGGATCGCCGGCGAGCGCAACTGGTCCTCGCCGGCGGTCAAGCGGATCTTCTCGCTCTGGAAAGAGGTCAACGACAAAGGCCTGAACAACGACGGGGCGAACTCGACGGCGATGTTCAACGACGCGTTCGCGGTCTTCCAGTCCAACAAGGCCGCCCACGTCATCGGGTTGATGTCGGACGTCGGGCACTGGAAGGACTTCGCCGAATTCCTCGACGCCGGCGATGTCGGCGTCATGAAGTCGCCGGTCGTCACGCTCGGCGCCACGCCGAGCCTTCCCTACGACGGCGGCATCGGCTACGCCGTCGCGAAGCGGACCAAGGCCCCCGAGGTCGCCGCCGACCTGGTGCGCTCCCTGACCTCGACCGACGCACTGAAGTCGTTCTACGCCGACGCGGGTGCCATCGCGGCCGACCGCACCGTGGACGTCTCGAGCGGTGGCCCGGCCGTCGCCACCATCGTCTCCGAGATCGACCGTGGCAAGCCCGCCCTGCACGTGGCCCTGTCGTCCAAGACCGTGGACCTGCTGGGGCGGCTGTCCCAGCAACTGCTGAGCGGATCGGTCACGGTCGACGCGGCGGTCAAGCAGCTGGCGGCGTCCGACCAGGCGGGCTGAGGCCATGTCACCCATGGGTTCGTCGGTCCGCACCGGTCAAGCACGAGCACGGCGGAACGACGGGGCGCGCGCAGGTGAGGCGGTGGATGGCCGCGGCCCTGCGCCGAAATCTCCGCGCGTCCGGGGCGGCCGTCGCGCCGAACGTCTCGCCCCCTACGTCCTGGTCGCCCCCGCTGTCCTGATCATCGTGGTGCTCCGGCTCTGGCCCCTGGGATTGGGTGTCAACTTCTCCTTCACCGGTGACGGTGAACGCAACGGCGCCACGGTGGGGCTCGACAACTACGCGGAGCTCCTCGGCGACCCGCTGTTCCGCACCGCGCTGCGCAACGTCGGACTGCTGGTGCTGCTGCTGCCGGTCGCGGTCGCGATCCCGGGGCTGCTCGCCACCTTCCTCTACCTGCGGGTGCCAGGACACCCCTTCTTCCGGAGCGTCTACTTCTTCCCGGCTGTGCTCTCACCGGTGATCGTCGGCGCGATCTTCAACCTGCTCCTGGCGTTCGACGGTCCGCTGAACGCCGTGCTCGGCAGCTTGGGGGCCGGCCCGGTGGACTGGCTCGGTGACCCCGACGTGGCCATCTTCGCCGTCGTCGGTGTGCACATCTGGGCGACGTCAGGGATGGCGCTGGTGGTGTTCCTGGCCGGGTTCGCGACCCTGGACCCCGCACTTCTGGACGCCGCCCGGGTCGACGGCGCCTCGCTCGCGCGAATGATCTGGCACGTGATCCTCCCGGGTCTCTCCCGCACCATCCAGTTCGTCGTCGTCACCACGATGGTCGGGATGCTGACCTCGATGTTCGGGCTGCTCTACGTCATGACCAGTGGCGGCCCGGAAGGATCGACCTACCTGCCCGAGTACTACATCTGGGTCCAGCAGGGGCAGATGAGCCGCCCGGCGCTCGCGTCGGCCGCGTCCACAGTCCTCTTCCTCATCATGCTGGTCGTGGGCCTGCTGCAGGTCAGCGTGCTGCGCCGGGCGGGGAGGGAGGACTGATGTCTCGTCCGGGACCGAGCAGATGGCTGGTCACCGTGCCGATGGCGCTCCTCGCCCTGGCGACGATCTA
This sequence comes from Streptomyces sp. NPDC043685, assembly GCF_056436585.1. Lineage (NCBI taxonomy): Bacteria > Bacillati > Actinomycetota > Actinomycetes > Kitasatosporales > Streptomycetaceae > Streptomyces > Streptomyces sp. NPDC043685. Next base: position 30,928 of record NZ_JBWKCH010000003.1, read on the forward strand.
CCCGCTGCTGTTCACCGCCAACGTCGCGATGAAGTCCCGCCGGGAGTACATCCTCGACCGGTTCTCCCTGGCAAGCACGCTCCGGTGGGACAACCTCAGCACCGCGTGGAACAGCGTCGGCATGGGGCGGTACTTCCTCAACTCCGTGATCGTGGTGGCCTGCGCAGTGGCGCTGTTACTGCTCATCGGGTCCATGGCCGGGTTCGCGCTGGCCCAGGTGCGGTTCCGTGGCTCGTCCGCGCTGTATCTGGTCTGCCTCGCGGCGCTGTTCATCCCGTTCCAGGTGATCATGGTGCCGCTGGCCAGGATCATGGCCGGCGGCGGTCTCATCGACACCTATCCGGGGCTGATCCTCGCCTACGTGGCGCAGTTCCTGCCGTTCACCGTCTTCTTGATGACGAGCTACTACCGAGCGGTGCCCCCCGAGCTCGTCGACGCCGCACGGATCGACGGGAACACCCTGTACGGCGTCTACCGGCGCATCATGCTGCCGATGGGCGCTCCGGCCCTGCTGTCGGTGGGCATCCTCGACGCGCTGTTCTGCTGGAACGACGTGCTCATCTCGCTGCTGATGATGCCGTCGGCCGACCATCGCACCCTGATGGTGGGCATCACCTCACTGCGCGGCCAGTACTCCGCCGACATTCCCACCTTCGCAGCCGGTGTCCTGATCGCCGGGCTACCCGTGTTGGTGACCTACCTGTTCCTGCAGCGCCAGATCGCTGACGGCGTGACGGCCGGCGCGACGAAGGGCTGACGCATGCGCATCACCGGGTACAGGACCCTGACGACGGTTCAGCGATGGGGCCGGCCTGTCGGTGACGCCAACGGCGTGTACGTCGACGGCGTCGTGCCCGTGCCGGTCGTCGTCGTCGAGACCGATGAGGGGATCACCGGAGTCGGCCTGGGACCGCACGTGGAAGCCGAGGTGATCTTCGCCGCCATCGACGGCCAGGACCCGCGCGCGGTGACCGCCCTCTACGACCGCATGCTGCGGCACACCTTCAAAGCCGGGCATGCCGGCGTGGTGTTCGGCACGATCGGGGCGTTCGACACGGCGTTGTGGGACATCAAGGCACAGGCCGCGGGTGAGCCGCTGTGGCGGTTGCTCGGCGGCAACGACCGCATGGTCCACGCCTACGCCTCCGGCTTGGACATCGGCCTCACCGACGACGAACTCGTCGCCACCTACCAGACCTACGCCGAACACGGGCTGAGGGCGGCGAAGCTCAAGGGAGGCCTGGACATCGAGCGTGACCGGCACCGGCTGTCGCTAGTACGCGAGGTATTGACCGAGGCCGCGCACGGGACCCGGCCAGGGCTCATGCTGGACGCGAACGAGTCCTGGAGCCGCAAGCAGGCGGTACGCCACGTCGGTGAGCTGGAACGCACACTCGACCTGACCTGGATCGAGGAGCCGGTCCGGCGCTGGGACGCCGACGGCCTGGCCGCTGTCAGCCGTGGCGTACGGACGGCGGTCGCCAGTGGGGAGAACCTCACCGGCCTCGAGCAGTTCCGCCCGCTGATCGCGGCGGGAGGCGTCGACATCGTCCAGACGGCCGCCGTCTGGGGAGTCACCCACTTCCTGCGTGTCGCCGCGCTGGCGCACGCCTACGACCTGCCGGTCAGCCCGATCGGCAACACGCCTGCCGCGCTGCTGCACGCCGCGACATCGGTGCCCAACCACCTCGTCAGCGAACTGCAGGACCTGCGGCCGCCGATCGGCGTCGCGATGGACCTGCACGTCGAGGACGGCGCCTTCGTGCTCGGCGACACGCCGGGCCTGGGCATCCGGATTGACGAAACGGTGATGACCGCGGCCCGTCAGCGAACGGCACACGCACCCGACGGACCGCACATACGGCCGGAGCAGGCCGGCCGGCGGCTGCTCGCCGTCACCCCCGGACCATGCCGATCCACCGCGGAAGGGACGTTCGACACCATGGAGAGGGAGGATCGATGAAGGCGGTTGTCCACCGCGGGGCCCGCACCCTCGAGACCGAGTGCCGGGTCGCCGAGGCGCCGGCCCCGGCGAAGGGGCGGGGCGGGCGCGGCGTCACCGGCAACGCCATCGCATCGGGCTGCGACGCCGCCGGGCATACCGGGGCATTACGCGCGGACCCCCAGCGCAACCAGGCGATCCTTGGCCGGATCCCGGCCGGTGGCCGGAGACTCGCCGACGATCCGGCCGGGGCCACGGTGTTGCCTGCCTCCCCGGCGCCGGGACATGTCGACGGCATCGCTCCTGCCTTCGATGGCGGAGGGCCGGGGCGATGATGGACCGCCCAGCGTTACCGGCCGACCGCGCACGAGTCGATCGTGCCCGCGAACCCGAGGGCGCCGACGAGCGCGGCACCTGGCGCCGCCTTGCCCGGGACAACGTGTATGGACTCGTGACGCGAGCCGGCCGAGCCGACGAGACGAGCTTGGTCGTCGCCGCACAGGCCGGTGATGCACGAGCGCTCGACGACCTGGCCGCGACGTACCTGCCGCTGGTGTACGCGATCGTGCGCAGGGCACTGGGTGAGCTTGCGGACGTCGACGACGTGGTGCAGGAGACGATGCTCCGGGCACTTCCCGAGCTGCGCACGCTGCGCGCCCCGGAGTGCTTCCGGCCCTGGCTGGCCACGATCGCGACACGACAGATCAGCACCCATCTGCACCGGCGGCAGGCGGACGCCGAACGGACGGCCTCCCTCGACGAGATGACCGACCCGCCGGACGCCGACGCCGAGAACCTTGCCCTGATCCACGTCGAGCTGTCCGGTCATCGCCGAAAGACCGTACGCGCCAGTCGATGGCTCGGTCCGGATGCCCGGGCCCTGCTGTCGCTGTGGTGGCTGGAGACCGCGGGCCGGCTGACGAGGTCGGAGCTCGCGGCGGCGCTGGGAACGAGCGTGGCTCACGCGGGCGTGCGCGTTCAGAGGATGCGCAACCAGCTGGAGGCGAGCCGGTCACTCGTCGCCGCGCTGGAGGCCAGTCCCCGGTGCCCGCGGCTGGCCGCCGCGCTGGGGGGCTGGGACGGCGTACCGAGCACGCTGTGGCGTAAGCGCATCACCAGGCACACGCGATCCTGTACGGACTGCGGCCGGGCCGCCGGCGATCTGGTGCCCCTTGAGCGGCTGATCGTCGCCCTGACGCTGCTCCCCGTCCCTCTGGCGCGGTCGGACACGGTGCTCGACAAACCCGCGCTCGCCGGGGCGACCGAGAATTCCGTCGTGGTGGGAGCCGAGTCGGCCGAGAGCGGCTCGGCGCATTCGGCACTACGGCGACTGCGACTCTTCAAGCCGGCCGCCGATAACGAAAACTTCCGCGATTTACACGCGTCCGTCACTCCAATTGGATGCATGAAAAGGTTATGAAAGGGGTGCCGTGAATAGTCCCGCTTCTCCGGTTAGTTGCACGAGAGCTCAGGTTCACATTTATCGACGGCTCCCTCTTGAATGGACCATGGCAATCTGTCAATCTTTTGGTCGTCGACGCGTAACGTTCTCCATTCATGACCTGTGTGAGCGGACGCCAAAAGCGATCGTCAGCCATACCCGGGTCAATGGCATGAGTGTGCGCGGCCACTCCACCCGCTGACCGGAGATCCGGGTGAAGCGGGGGAGCGAGGCTTTCCAGGCGCCACAGCAGCGGCATGACGCTGACATGCTCGCTGCGAGCGATCTGGGAGGGGGCCGGCGCGGTGAGGGCAAGCTCCGCGCCGGCTCGGCCACCTGCCGCCGGGCGGCCGACATCAACAGCTCCTGTACAGCGCAGACGTGACCAACCGCCACCGGGAAGGCACGACCATGCCCCACACCCGTCCCAGGCGCTACCTCGCCCGGGCGCTCGCCTGCATCCTCACCGCTCTCAGCGCGCTCGCGGTCGTCGAGCACCAGAACGCCTCGACGGCCGCCGCCGACACGGCCCCGTTCCGCGGCGTCAACTGGGCCCGGCTCGGTGACAACTTCCACGGTGGACCGCTGGTCCTTCACGGGTTGAGCGGCTCCGACAGCTACCAGACGGTCGTGGCGAAAGCCAACGCCGTCTACACCGGCTTCGAGAACAACCTCGGCGCCAACACCGTCCGGCTCCCGATCAACACCTACACCGTCGGGACGAGTTGGTGGAACGCGTACACGGGCGCGATAGACGCGGCCACCGCGAAAGGATTCAAGGTCGTCCTCTCCTACTGGGACGACGGGGTGGCCGCCCGCGACGGTCGCATCGTCAACCCCAGCGCCTTCGACGCCATGTGGAACACCGTGCTTGCCCGGTACGGCACCAACAACCTCGTCCACTTCGAGCCGATGAACGAACCCGCGGGGCACAGCGCCGCCGAGTGGGCGAACGTGGTGAGCAACTGGATCAGCAGCCGCCCGTCGATTCCGCGGAACCGCATCTTCGTCAGCGGTGCCGGCCTGAACACCGACATCAAATCCATGTGCGCCGACCGCCGCCTTGACGGGACGTTCCTGTCGCTGCACCACTACACGTTCTTCAGCGGCGCGAAGACCTACGACCAGTGGGTGGCGTACCTGCGGAACGCGATCGGCTCCTGCGCCGACCGCACTGTCGTCGACGAGTTCGGCGCGCCGATGGATACCGGGCTCAACTACCACGACGCCGGCAGCACCGACAACTTCGTCCGCTACTTCCGGGCCACCACCACGGTGCTCCGGGAACTGCGGATCGGCTCCGTCTACTGGCCCGGGCTGGGCGGGAAGATACGCGCCGGCCAGGGCGACGACTGGTATGCCATGCAGAAACTGCACGGCACCGGTACCGACCTCACCCTCAGCACCCCCAGTGCCAGCGGCCGCGAGCGCCTCCGGTACGGCTGGGGCCTGGACGGCGACGTCCCGGCCCCGGCCGGCCTGCTGCGCAACGCCGGCACCGGGCGCTGTCTGGACATTCCCGGCGGGACCACGGCGAACATCCAGGTCCAGGTGTACACCTGCGCCAACTCGGTCGGCCAGCAGTGGACCTTGACGGCAGGCGGACAGATCACCGCACTCGGGGGCCAGAAGTGCCTGGACGCGTACAGCAGCGGGACGACGAACGGCACCGTGGTCGGTACGTGGGCGTGCAACGGCGGTGACAACCAGCGTTGGACGGTGGGCACCGACGGCACCATCCGCAGCCTTCACTCCGGCCTCTGCCTCGACGTGAACACCGCCAGCCTCAAGACGCAACTGTGGTCGTGCTGGGGCGGCGACAACCAGAGATGGCAGATCCAGAACACTGACGCGCGACGCGACGCCCGACTGGGCGGACAGGGTGGCCGGTGACCGCCGGCCGCTGCCTTGAGCCGTTGCCGGTACCCGACCGCGTCGGGACGTGGCGCGGCCCCTGGTCCAGGTGCGGATCGACGGCACGCGTCGAGGGACGCGCGAGCACCTGGACTTCGGCGACGGCGCGATCGACCTCCCCCGGTACCGGCCGCGCCGGCAGCGGTCGGCTGCCGGGGCCCGGTCGCGGTCGAGCTGCCCCGGCACTCGCTTGCCGCCCCCGCGGTGTCCCGCCGCTCACGGGACTTCCTGCGCGCCGGGGCCCGCCTCGCGCCCACGGGGGCAGGGCTGCAGTGACGGACCGCGCTTCAACCTGTTCCAGTCCGTGAAGGGAGAACGACATGTCCGAGGTGACACGCAGACGGTTTCTCGCCGCCGGGGCGGCGGCTGGAGCAGGGATCGTGCCGGGTGGGTGGACGGCCGCTGCCAGGGACGGCTCGGCCGTGCCGCCGGAGGTTCGGGCCGCGAACGACCTCGCCCTGTGGTACGACAAGCCGGCCGGCTCGGACTGGCTGCGGGCGCTGCCGATCGGCAACGGGCGCCTCGGCGCGATGGTGTTCGGCAACGTCGACACCGAACGGCTGCAGCTCAACGAGGACACCGTCTGGGCCGGCGGTCCGTACGACTCCGCCAACCCCCGCGGGGCGGCCAACATCGCGGAGATCCGACGGCGGGTCTTCGCGGATCAGTGGGGGCCGGCGCAGGACCTGATCAATCAGACGATGCTGGGCAGCCCGGCCGGACAGCTGGCCTACCAGCCGGTCGGAAACCTTCTGTTCTCCTTCGGCAGCGCCACCGGTGCGTCGCAGTACAACCGGACGCTCGACCTCACCACCGCCACGGCCACCACGACCTACGTACTGAACGGCGTGCGGTACCAGCGTGAGGTGTTCGCCAGCGCACCCGACCAGGTGATCGTGGTCCGGCTGACGGCCGACCGGGCCAACTCCATCGCTTTCACCTCCACCTTCGACAGTCCGCAACGGACCACGGTGTCCAGCCCGGACGGGGCCACGATCGCCCTCGACGGCATCTCCGCCGCCATGGAGGGCATCGCCGGACGGGTCCGGTTCCTCGCCCTGGCCAACGCCGCCGTGACGGGCGGCACGGTCAGCAGCTCGGGCGGCACGCTGCGGGTCTCCGGCGCCACCAGCGTGACGGTGCTGGTGTCGATCGGCTCCAGCTACGTCAACTTCAGGAAGGTCGACGGCGACTACCAGGGGATCGCGCGGAGCCACCTCAACGCTGCCCGCGACGTCGGCATCGACCCACTACGCAGCCGGCATGTCGCCGACTACCAAAAGCTGTTCGACCGGGTGTCGGTCGATCTGGGACGTACGGCGGCGGCCGACCAGCCGACCGACGTACGGATCGCACGGCACGCGCAAGTGAACGACCCACAGTTTTCCGCTTTGTTGTTCCAGTTCGGCCGGTATCTGCTCATCTCGTCCTCGCGGCCGGGCACCCAGCCGGCGAACCTGCAGGGCATCTGGAACGACCAGATGGCTCCGTCCTGGGACTCGAAGTTCACCGTCAACGCCAACCTGCCGATGAACTACTGGCCCGCCGACACGACGAACCTGTCCGAGTGCTTCCTCCCGGTCTTCGACATGATCGACGACCTGACCGTGACCGGCGCCCGGGTGGCCCAGGCGCAGTACGGCGCCGGCGGCTGGGTGACGCATCACAACACCGACGCGTGGCGGGGCGCCTCGGTGGTCGACGAAGCGCGGTGGGGGATGTGGCAGACCGGTGGCGCGTGGCTGGCCACCCTGATCTGGGACCACTACCTGTTCACCGGTGACATCGACTTCCTCCGCTCGAACTATCCGGCCCTGAAGGGCGCCGCCCAGTTCTTCCTCGACACCCTGGTCGCCCACCCGACGCTCGGACACCTGGTCACCAACCCGTCCAACTCTCCGGAGCTCGCTCACCACGCGAACGCCACCGTCTGCGCGGGGCCCACCATGGACAACCAGATCCTGCGCGACCTTTTCAACGGCGTCGCCCGCGCCGGCGAGATCCTCGGCGTGGACGCCGCCTTCCGCGCTCAGGCAGTGGCGGCCCGGGACCGGCTGGCGCCGACGCGGGTCGGTTCCAGGGGCAATGTCCAGGAGTGGCTGGCCGACTGGGTGGAGACCGAGCGGACTCACCGGCACGTCTCCCACCTGTACGGGCTGCATCCGAGCAACCAGATCACCAAGCGCGGGACACCCCAGTTGCACGAGGCCGCGCGGCGGACGCTGGAGCTGCGCGGCGACGACGGGACGGGATGGTCCCTCGCGTGGAAGATCAACTTCTGGGCCCGGCTGGAGGACGGCGCCCGGGCCCACAAGCTGCTCCGGGACCTGGTGCGGACGGACCGGCTCGCGCCCAACATGTTCGACCTGCACCCACCGTTCCAGATCGACGGCAACTTCGGCGCCACCTCGGGCATCGCGGAGATGCTGTTGCAGAGCCACAACGGCGAACTGCACGTGCTGCCGGCGCTGCCGGCCGCCTGGCCCACCGGGCGCGTGCGCGGACTGCGCGGCCGCGGCGGATACACCGTCGGCGCCGAGTGGAGCAGCGGCGGGACCGAGTTCGTCGTCACACCCGACCGGACCGGCGTCGTCCGGGTGCGCAGCCGGATCCTCGCCGGCGACTTCACGCTGAAGGATGATTCGAGCGGCGAGCCGGTCCAGCCGAAACGGCTCGAGGCCGATCTCATCGAGTTCGCCGGCCGGGCCGGAAACACCTACCGCGCGACCGCACTCAGGTCAGGGCCGGTGGAGACCGGCGTGGCCTGTCGGCTGGTGGCCCAGCACAGTGGCAAGGCCGCCGACATCAGCGGTGCGTCCACGGACGCCGGTGCGCGGCTGATCCAGTGGCAGATCACCGCCGGACTCAACCAGCACTTCACGTTCCTGCCCTCCGACGGCGGGCACTACAAGATTCGGGTCGGGCACAGTGGTCTGGTCCTGCACGTCGCCAGTGGCAGCGGCGGCGCCGACATCACCCAGCAGCCGGATACCGACGCCGCAGGCCAGCAGTGGCGGACAGTCGACCACGGCGGTGGTGTGATCAGTCTGGTCAACCGACAGAGCGGCCTCGCTCTGGACGTGTGGGAGGCCTCCACCGCCGACGGAGCCCGCATCTGCCAGTGGGCGGCCACGGGCAGCACCAACCAGCGATTCCAAGTCCACCGCATCTAGCCCCGCTGCTCACCAACGAGCCTGACGAGAGACCATCCGACGCCTCAAGCTATATGCCGCCCGCCAGGTCCTCACCCGGCCGGAACGGTACCCCCCGATCCCCCGTTGTAGGGGCATCCGCGATGCGTGAGAAGGTCTGAGGCGTGAGTGAGACACCGTCGAACACCCTGCAATACCGCTTTGACGGGCCAGAAGAGGCTCCCGTCCTGATCCTGGGGCCCTCACTGGGTACCACCTGGCACATGTGGGACCGCCAGGTCCCGGAGCTGACCAAACAGTGGCGCGTGTTCCGGTTCGACCTGCCGGGCCACGGCGGCGCCCCCGCGTACCCGGCCGGGTCGGTCGCCGAACTCACCACGCGGCTGCTGGTCACGCTCGAAGGGCTCGGCGTGCAGCGCTTCGGTTACGCGGGCTGCGCGCTCGGCGGCGCCGTCGGCATCGAGCTGGCCCTGCGCCACCCGGAGCGGCTCGCGTCGCTCGCCCTGATCGCGGCCTCGCCCCGCTTCGGCACGGCCGACGAGTTCCGGCAGAGAGGCGTGATCGTCCGCACGAACGGTCTCGACCCGATCGCCCGTACGGCGCCCGAGCGCTGGTTCACCGGCGGGTTCGCCGCCGCGCAGCCCGCGATCACCGAGTGGGCCGTACAGATGGTGCGCACCACCGACCCCGGCTGCTACATCGCCTCCTGCGAGGCGCTCGCCTCGTTCGACGTGCGCACCGAGCTCGGCCGGGTCGGCGTGCCGACCCTGGTCCTGGTGGGGTCGGACGACCAGGTCACCGGTCCCGCCGAGGCCCGCACCCTGGTCGCCGGCATCCCCGACGCCCGCCTCGCCGTCGTGCCCGGCGCCTCCCACCTGGTCCCCGTGGAGCAGCCCGCGGCCGTCACCGACCTGCTGGTGCGGCACTTCTCCACGGCCTGGCAGCCCGTCTTCGAGACCTCCACAGGCCCGAACGCCCTGCCCCCGGCCGCCCTCAAGCCGGTGCTGTCGCCCGCCCCGCCGCAGCCCCCGCAGGCCGGCCCCGTCGCCGAGATCGCCCCGGTCGCCGTACCGCAGCAGGCCCCGGCCCGGCCCGACCCGTACGACGCCGGGATCAAGGTCCGCCGCGAGGTGCTGGGCGACGCGCACGTGGACCGGGCGCTGGCGCAGGCCGACGAGTTCTCCGGGGACTTCCAGGAGTTCGTCACCCGCTACGCCTGGGGGGAGATCTGGGACCGCCCCGGCCTCGACCGGCGCACCCGCAGCTGCGTCACGCTGACCGCCCTGGTCGCCGGCGGGCACCTCGACGAACTGGCCTTCCACACCAGAGCCGCCCTGCGCAACGGCCTCACCCCGGGCGAGATCAAGGAAGTGCTGCTCCAGGCGGCCGTCTACTGCGGCGTACCGGCCGCGAACAGCGCGTTCACGGTGGCCCAGCAGGTCATCCGGGAGGAGACCACGCCACAGGAGTGAGCCGCGCACGGTCCCGAGGCAGGATGGAGACCATGAAGCTCACGAAGAAGTCGCACGCCTGCGTCCGCCTGGAGAAGGACGGCCGGACCCTCGTCCTGGACCCCGGCGCCTTCAGCGAGGAGGACGCCGCGCTCGGCGCGGACGCGATCCTCGTCACCCACGAGCACCCCGACCACTTCGACGAGTCCCGGCTGCGCGCCGCGATGGAGAACAACCCGGCCGCCGAGATCTGGACCCTCGAGGCGGTCGCGGAGAAGATCTCCGCCGCCTTCCCGGGCCGTGTCCACACCGTCGGCCACGGCGACGCCTTCAGCGCCGCGGGCTTCGACGTCGAGGTCCACGGCGAGCTCCACGCGGTGATCCACCCGGACATCCCGCGCGTCACCAACGTCGGCTACCTCGTCGACGGCGGCCGGGTCTTCCACCCCGGCGACGCCCTCACCGTCCCCGGCAGGCCGGTCGAGACGCTGCTGCTCCCGGTGATGGCGCCCTGGAGCAAGATCTCCGAGGTCATCGACTACGTGCGCGAGGTCGAGCCGCAGCGCGCCTACGACGTCCACGACGCCCTCCTCACCGACCTGGCCCGCCCGATCTACGACCGGCAGATCGGGCAGCTCGGCGGCTCCGAGCACCTGCGCCTGACGCCGGGCGACTCCGCCGAGGTCTGAGGCCCTCGAAGGACCTGGCCGCGTTGTCGTACCCGCCGGGTAGGTTGTGGGACATGCGCATCGCGACCTGGAACGTGAACTCGATCACCGCCCGCCTGCCGAGGCTCCTGGCCTGGCTGGAGAGCAGCGGCACGGACGTGCTGTGCCTCCAGGAGGCCAAGGTCTCCGAGGAACAGTTCCCGGCGGAGCAACTGCGCGAGCTGGGCTACGAGTCGGCGGTCCACGCGACCGGCCGCTGGAACGGCGTGGCGGTGCTGTCCCGCGTCGGTCTGGAGGACGTCGTCAAGGGCCTGCCCGGGGACCCCGGGTACGACGGCTCGGTGGAGCCCCGTGCCATCTCGGCGACCTGCGGCCCGCTCCGTGTCTGGTCGGTCTACGTGCCGAACGGACGTGAGGTGGGTCACCCGCACTACGCCTACAAGCTCGCGTGGTTCGAGGCCCTCAAGGCCGCCGTCGCCGGTGACGCGGCGGGCAGCCGCCCCTTCGCGGTGATGGGCGACTACAACGTGGCGCCGACGGACGACGACGTCTTCGACCCCGCCTTCTTCGAGGGCTCCACCCACGTCACCTCCGCCGAGCGCGCCGCCCTCACCTCCCTGCGCGAGGCGGGCCTGTCGGACGTGGTCCCGCGGCCCCTGAAGTACGACCACCCGTTCACGTACTGGGACTACCGCCAGCTCGCCTTCCCGAAGAACCGCGGCATGCGCATCGACCTGGTGTACGCGAACGCGCCCTTCGCCAAGGCCGTCAGCGACGCCTATGTGGACCGCGAGGAGCGCAAGGGCAAGGGCGCCTCCGACCACGCGCCCGTGGTCGTGGACCTGGAGGTCTAGGGCCGCAGCAGCCGCAGGTCGACCGAGTCCGCCAGGGCCGCCAGTCCCGCGTCGCCCGGATGCAGGTGGTCCCCGCTGTCGTACGCCGGGAGCATCCGCGCAGGCCGCTGCGGATCCCGGACCACGGCGTCGAAGTCGAGCACCCCGTCGAAGACCCCGCTGCCGCGGATCCACTCGTTCACCGCGACGCGCTCGGTGTCGACGGCGGCCGTGCACCGGGCCTCGCCCTCGCAGGGCAGGATCGTCGCCGCGAGCATCCGCAGCCCCCGGGCGTGCCCGCGCGCCCCGAGCTCCCGCAGCCCCGCGACGACCTGCTCCGCCGAAGCGCCCCACCGCAGGTCGTTGACGCCCTCGAAGACGACGGCGGTACGCGCCGACGGCTGGGCGAGGACGTCCCGGTCGAAGCGGTGCAGGGCGCTCACCCCCGCCGTGTCCGTGGAGATCCCGTCGCCGGGGTACCGGTCGCTGCCCACCCGGTTGCCCGAGACGCCCAGGTTCAGCACGCCGTAGCGCGGGACGGTGCTCTGGCGCAGGAGCCGGCCGGCCAGGACGTCCGGCCAGCGCCGGTTCGCGTCCACCGTGGACTTGTCGCCGTCGGTGATCGAGTCGCCGAGCAGCACCACCGAGCCGGGGCCGCCGCTCACGTCGACCCCGGCCAGCAGCGGCCAGCGGGTGATCGTGGCGGTGTAGGCCCCGGCGGCGCCGTCCGCCGCGTGATCACCGGGCTCGCTGACGTAGGAGCGCTGCTGGGCGAGCCCGTGCACCGGCGCCGCGGACACCGTGCCGGGCAGATGGAAGCTCACCAGCAGGTCGGCGTCCGCCGGGACGGAGAATCCGAGCGGGTCGGTGTACGCCTGGCCCCCGGCCGGGATCGTCACGCCCGGCGCTCCGCCGAAGGCCAGCGCCACCGGTGTGGCCCGCGCGGTGGCGCCCGACGCCTGCACCGCGACGGTCGCGCTGCCGATCCGCACCGGAGCCGCCGCGAACGTGTTGTCGAACCGCACCCGCACCCGGGGCCCGCCGGCCGACGTGTGCACGACGAGCCGCAGCGTCCGGTCCGTCCAAGGGCCCACGGCGGTGTAGCCGCCCGTGGCCGTCGTCCAGCTGCCCGTCCAGCCCCGCGTGGCGGTCCGTACCGACAGCGCGAAGACGTGCAGTCCGGTCGCGCGCGGCAGCCGGACGGAGGCCACCGCGCGCCCCGGGACCAGCGGTACCGTCACGACGTAGAGGCGGGCCGGCCCGGTGAGTTGGCCGCCCGGGGTGTTCAGGTGCGGCAGGGCCACCGCCTTGGTCGCGAGCGGCCCGGTGCGCCAGTCGGGCGCGGTCAGCCGGTACCCGGAGCGAGAGCCGTTCGCGTACGTGACCGTGCCCGGGCCGCCCACCTCCGTGCCGGCGGTGCCCGCCACCAGGAAGGCCAGGGCGTCCCCGCGCCCCGTGATCCGCACGTCCTGCCCGGTGGCGCGGACGTTGTCCGGCTCGCCGGGCCGCCGCTTCGGCCAGGTCAGCCGGGCGCCCTGCACTGTCAGGGCACGGCCCGGCGTCCAGCCCGCGGCGGTGAGGTCCCGCGCCGACAGGGAGGCTCCCGACCCGTCGAAGTCGGCCCGACCGGGCCGGTCGTCCTCGCTGACGGCCACATTGTCGAACAGCCGCTCCAGCGGCACCGGCGCGGCCCGCCCCTCTTCCACGGCCCGTGCGGAGACCGCCGGGACCAGCGACCCGCACAGGGCCAGGACGACGAGGACCTCCCGGACAGATCGGCGCACGGCCGACTCCTCCCGCTCAGCGACACACGACGCGACAACACCGGACGCGGGGACGCAACCGAAGAGGTAACGACCGCCGGGACATGAAGCGCACCGTGAAGTTAGGGAGACGGGAGTGAGCCGTCAACGCGCGTCGCGTGAACCCGGCCTGAACACGCCCCGGATCGGCGGGTCCGCGCGCCCTGTGGTGCGTACGGCGGTACGAATGACACGCTGGACGTATGAACATCCCTTTCCTGGGCCACCGGCGCCAGAAGGTCGGGTTCCCCGACCCCGCGGGCATCGCGGAACTCCTCGCCGAGTGCGAACTGCTCCGCTCCCAGGCGTACCGCGAGGGTGTCCGGCTGGACGATTCGGCGGCCTCCCTGGAGGCCCTGGACCAGCTCGTACCGCGCTGGCGGGACGACGAGGAGATGCTGCCCTGGCTCGGCAACGACGCCGGGCTCTACCTCGGCTCCGTCATCGTGCGCACCGTGCCGGGAGCCGCTTGGGAGATCCGGTCCGACGGGCAACCGGTCGTACGGCTGGCCTCCGGCCGGGAGTTCGACGTGGTGGACTCCGGGCACGAGTGGGCCGTCAACGGAGTGCCCGAGCTGTCGCAGCTGTACGCCGAAGTCGCGGAGTCGTGAGCCCCATGACGACGCCCGCCGACCCAAAGTCCGACGTAAATACGGCTAATGATCGAAAAGTGCGTGTCGCCCCACAAGTGCGATCTTGCCTGGATACGTTGCGGCAACCACCACACAGCTGAGAGTGAGTAGGGCTGAGCATGGCCGTCGATCCGCTGATCGAGCTGCGTGACGTCAACAAGCACTTCGGGGAGCTGCATGTCCTTCAGGACATCAACCTCACCGTCGGCCGGGGGGAGGTGGTCGTGGTCATCGGCCCGTCCGGGTCGGGCAAGTCGACCCTCTGCCGGGCGATCAACCGCCTGGAGACCATCGAGTCCGGGCAGATCATCCTGGACGGGCAGGAGCTGCCGGAGGAGGGCAAGCCCCTGGCCCGGCTGCGCGCCGACGTCGGCATGGTCTTCCAGGCGTTCAACCTCTTCGCCCACAAGACCGTCCTGCAGAACCTCTCGCTGGGGCAGGTCAAGGTGCGCGGGCGCAAGAGGGAGGACGCCGACAAGCGCTCCCGGGAACTTCTCGACCGGGTCGGCGTCGCCGACCAGGCGGACAAGTACCCGGCGCAGCTCTCCGGGGGCCAGCAGCAGCGCGTGGCGATCGCCCGCGCCCTGGCCATGGAGCCCAAGGCGATGCTCTTCGACGAGCCGACCTCGGCCCTCGACCCGGAGATGATCAACGAGGTGCTCGAGGTCATGAAGCAACTCGCCCGCGAGGGCATGACCATGATCGTCGTCACGCACGAGATGGGCTTCGCCCGCTCGGCCGCCAACCGTGTCGTCTTCATGTCCGACGGCCGGATCGTCGAGGACCGCACCCCCGACGAGTTCTTCACCAACCCCAGCAGCGACCGGGCCAAGGACTTCCTCTCCAAGATCATCAAGCACTGAACGGGCGAGCACCGGACGGCTCATCGGATCGGACCTCGACTACGATGTGCTCTTCATCCCTGTCGGAGAGGGGGACTTCGCCGAAGGCCGCCGATCCCGCAGGGGGTGAGCAGACCGCCCGTCCGGTCCGCGGGGCATTCCCACCGGGCGCGGTCCCCACGGCCCGAAGGCCATGGGGGCGGCGGTTCACATCGGCCAGGCCCGTCCGGCGGCAGCCGGAGATCACTGCTCGCGCAGCGGAACCGACACGTACGACGGGTCGTTCGCCGGCGAGGAGAAGGTCAGCTGCGCGCCGGACGGGTTGTGCTCGATGTAGAGCGGGTCGACCGTGTCGACGACCAGGGCGAGGCGATGCCCGGCCGGGACGTCGTAGGCCGTGGAGTACAGCTCCAGGTCCACGCCGAACGGCTTTCCGGGGGTACGCCCGTGGAAGGTGTACGGCGCGTGGGTGACCAGCTTGCCGAGGCCGAGCGGCCCCACGTCGTACAGGTAGGCGACGAGGGTGCCGCTCTCCTTGGTCGCGGTGAGGGTCGTGTGCAACCGGGCCGTCCCGCGCACCTGTTGGGCCGAGGCGTGCTTCTCCGACTGCCAGACGGCGGCCCAGCGGCGGGGGAGCAGCGGGATCGAGGCCATCGGGGGCAGCCGGGCCACCTGGTCGAGGATGCTGGACAGCAAGACGATTCCGCCGTCCGCGCCCGAGTTCACGTTCGCGTGGATGGTCTTCGAGCCGGCGAGGGCGATCTTCCGGTCGTCCGCTCCAGCCGACTTCCAGTCCGGGTAGCCCTCGTAGCCGCCCGCCGCACGGGACTTGAGCTGCACGGGCTGCTCGCGGTCGATCCCGTTGTCCTCGCCCCTCAGGTAGTGGTCGAACCAGCGCTCGGTGTCCTTCCATACGTCGTTGGGCAGCCCGAACAGGCCGGTCAGCTCGGCGGTGGCGTGGTCTCCCGGCCGCATCTCCAGTCGCTTGGGGCCGGTCAGCTTCTCGTAGAAGTCGGCGTACTGGTTGGGCGGGAAGACGCTGTCGCCCCAGGCGTTGGCCAGCATGATCGCCGCGCCGTTGTCGTTGATCCGGTCGACGTAGGTCGCAGCGGAACGTTTCTTCCCCCAGGCGATGAGCTCCGGTTCCTTCGCCAGGTTGGAGTGGTAGAAGTCGTCGAAGGTCTGCCGCAGTTCCGGGCTCTGGCGGCCCGTCACCAGGCTCGCGCCGTCCAGCAGGGCGGACGCCTGGACGTGCTGGGTGCGTCCGCCGTAGATCGAGTCGATCAGGTCGGCCCAGCCGCTGAGCGAGGCGACGGCCTTGATCCGCCGGTCGTGCGCGGCGGTGAGCAGGCTGATGCCCGCGCCGTAGGAGACGCCCGCCATGCCGATGTGCCCGGCGTCGGCGGGGGTGTGGGCGAGCGCCCAGTCGATGACCTTCGAGGCGTCGGCGATGTCCGGCGGGCCCGCCACTTCGATCTCGCCGCCCGACTGCCAGAAGCCGCGCACGTTGTAGGTGACCACGACGTACCCGGAGTCGGCGAGCTTCTGCGCCTGGGCCAGGTACTCGATCTGGGGAAGGCCCCAGCTGGTGGGCATGACGAGCAGCGGGTAGCGGTCCTCGTCGCGGGCGCCGGCGGGGGTGACGACGTTGGCCTTGAGGACGGTGCCGCCGTCGCCCGTGATGTCGACGAAGCGGACGGGGTGCGGCGCCGCCTGGGCGGTGGGGGCGAGCCCGAGGGCGGTGCCGGCGACCAGGGTCGCCGAGACGGCGCCTACGGCGGTGGTGCGCAGGGCCTTGCGGTGGGGTCCCACGGGTCACTCCTCACTCGTGTCAGTGCAAAGTGACCGAACGGTAACGTCGGCGGCTTACCAGAGGTAACCCGTCGGTAAGTTACGTGCCAGTAACGATTGTTGAGCCGTGGAGGACTTCAGGACGCACGGTGTGTATTGCGTGGAGCCGTCGTCGCGGCGGGCAGGGGGGTCTGCGCCGCTCGTGTCACGTCGTCCACCAGTTCGACGACATCGGGGCCGTACGCCTGGGAGTTGATCACCTTGAGCAGCAGGACGAAGGGGTTGTTGCCGTACTTGCGCGTCAGCTTCTCGTGGTTGCGGGCGAGGTAGCGCGTGGTGGCCTGGTTGGTGATCGAGGTCTGGCCGCAGAAGAGGAACACCGGCCGGCTGTTCCGGCTGCGGTCCGCGGTGAGGCGGGCGAGCAGGGCGTACTCCTGCCTGCCGTTGTCCACGCGGTAGCGTTCGCCGCCCACCTGGAACGCGCCCCGGTCCGGCCCCGGTTCGGCGTCGACGTTCACCCGCACACCCGGCAGCAGAGAGGACAGGTGGGCCGCCATCCGGCGGTTGGACGCCGGGCCGCCCACGCAGAACTCGGTGCGCTCCCCGAAGCCCTGGCGTGCGGTGTCGTGCGGGAGTATCTGGGCGTGGGCCTTGCAGTCCTTGATCAGCGCGGCGAGTTCGAGCAGCGCGAACACGTCGTAGCGCATCACGGCGAACTCGGGCCCGGTGGCACCCCGGTTCACCACCAGCAGGGACTCGGAGTTGTCCGGCAGCCCGAAGAACGCCTGCTTCCTGCGCAGTTTGCGCCTCCACAGGTAGGTGCGGGCCACCCAGCCGAGCGTGGCGCTGATGCCTGCTGCGATCACGCCCAGAACGATGTTGCGCACGTCGTCACTCATGGGCGCGCATGCTAGCGGGCCCGACGCACCGGTGTTCGACGCCTGCCTGACGCGGCCATGGCGATGAATTAAGCTGCGCGGACGGCCTTTGACTGGAGGTGCGGATGCGTCGCCCTGTCGCACGGAATCTGACGGTCCTGGCGGTTTCGGCCGCCGTGGTGGTCTCGGTGGGAGCGGCGGCCCCGCCACCCGCCGCGCAGAGCACCGGCGGTGAGAAGTCCCCGCTGGCCGTCGGCTACGGCGGCGCCGTCTCGAGCGTCGACCCCGACGCCTCGGCGGCCGGGATCGAGGTCCTCAAGAAGGGTGGCAACGCCGTGGACGCGGCCGTCGCCACGGCTGCCGCGCTCGGCGTCACCGAGCCCTACTCCGCCGGCATCGGCGGGGGCGGCTACTTCGTCTACTACGACGCCGAGTCCCGCACGGTGCGCACCATCGACGGCCGCGAGACCGCCCCGCTCAGCGCCGACGAGAACCTCTTCGTCGAGAACGGCAAGCCCCTCGCCTTCTCCGACGCCGTCAGCAGCGGCCTGAGCGTCGGCACCCCGGGCACGCCCGCCACCTGGCAGACGGCGCTCGACCGGTGGGGCAGCAAGCGGCTCGCGAGTGTCCTGAAGCCGGCCGAGCGCCTGGCGCGCGACGGGTTCACCGTCGACGAGACCTTCCGCTCGCAGACGGCGTCCAACGAGACCCGCTTCCGCTACTTCCCGGACACCGCCGAGCTGTTCCTGCCGGGCGGCCGACTCCCCGTCGTCGGCTCCACCTTCAAGAACCCCGACCTCGCCCGCACCTACGCGGAGCTCGGACGCAAGGGCGTCGACGCGCTCTACCGCGGCCGCCTCGGCCGCGACATCGTCGACACCGTCAACAAGCCGCCGGTGAACCCCGCCTCGGGCTGGAACGCCCGGCCCGGCGACCTGACCGCGAAGGACCTGGCCGCCTACCGCACCAAGCTCCAGGCGCCCACCAGGACCTCGTACCGCGGCCTCGGCGTCTACTCCATGGCACCGTCCTCCTCCGGTGGCACGACGGTCGGTGAGGCGCTCAACATCCTGGAGCGGACCGACCTGTCCAAGGCGAGCAAGGCCCGCTATCTGCACCGCTTCATCGAGGCCAGCCGGATCGCCTTCGCCGACCGGGGGCGGTGGGTCGGCGACCCCGCCTTCGAGGACGTGCCGACGAAGGAACTGCTGTCCCAGCGGTTCGCCGACTCGCGCGAGTGCCTCATCAAGGACGACGCGGTGCTCACCAGTCCGGTGGCGCCCGGGGACCCGCGCCACCCCGCGCGCTGCGGCGCCGGTGGCACGGCGGCCCCCACGACCTACGAGGGCGACAGCACCACGCATCTGACGGTGGCCGACAAGTGGGGGAACGTCGTCGCCTACACCCTCACCATCGAGCAGACCGGGGGCAGCGGGATCACCGTGCCCGGGCGGGGCTTCATCCTCAACAACGAGCTGACGGACTTCTCCTTCAGCCCGGCCAACCCGGCCGTGCACGACCCGAACCTGCCGGGGCCGGGCAAGCGGCCGCGGTCGTCCATCTCGCCGACGATCGTGCTGGACCGGCACGACAGGCCCGTGGTGGCACTGGGGTCGCCGGGCGGCGCGACGATCATCACGACCGTGCTCCAGACGCTCACCGGGTTCGTCGACCGTGGGCTGCCGCTGGTCGACGCGATCGCCGCGCCCCGGGCCAGCCAGCGCAACGCCGCGCAGACCGAGCTGGAGCCCGGGCTGTACGACGACGCCGCGTTGAGGAAGCAACTGGAGGCGATCGGGCACTCCTTCAAGGTCAACCCGGAGATCGGCGCGGCCACGGGGGTGCAGCGGCTGCCCGGCGGCAAGTGGCTGGCAGCCGCTGAGACCGTGCGGCGGGGTGGAGGGTCGGCGATGGTGGTGCGGCCTGTGCGCTGAGTGCCGGGCGCGGGTGCGCGGGGGACTGGTGGCGCAGTTCCCCGCGCCCCGTCAGGGCGATGTGCTGAACGCGAGGCGACCGTCCTGCACGTCCACCCTCACTTGGCCGTTCTTCTCCACCCGGCCGTCCAGCAGCAGCCGTGACAGCTCGTTGTCCACCTCGCGCTGGATCGTGCGGCGGAGCGGGCGGGCGCCGTACTCCGGCTGGTAGCCGCGTTCGGCCAGCCATTCCACGGCCCGGTCGCTGAAGGTCACCGTGACGCCCTTGCTCCGCACCAGGGACCGGGTGCGGTCCAGCAGCAGGTCGGTGATCCGGCGCAACTGCTCCGTGGTGAGCTGGCGGAAGACGACGATCTCGTCGATGCGGTTGAGGAACTCGGGGCGGAAGTGCTCACGCAGCGGGCGCAGGATCTGCTCGCGACGGGCCTCCTCGTCCGCGTCGGCGCCACCGGCGGCGAAGCCCGTCGTGGCGCCCCGGCGGGTGATCGCCTCGGAACCGAGGTTGCTCGTCATCACGATCACCGTGTTGCTGAAGTCCACGGTGCGGCCCTGCGAGTCGGTCAGCCGCCCGTCGTCGAGGACCTGGAGCAGGATGTTGAAGACGTCCGGATGGGCCTTCTCCACCTCGTCCAGCAGGAGCAGCGAGTACGGGTGACGGCGCACGACCTCGGTCAGCTGGCCCGCCTCCTCGTGCCCGACGTAACCGGGCGGGGCGCCGACCAGCCGGCTCACGGTGTGGCGCTCCTGATACTCGCTCATGTCGAGTCGGACCATGCGGTCCTCGCTGCCGAAGAGGACCTCGGCGAGCGCCCGGGCCAGCTCGGTCTTGCCCACACCCGTCGGGCCGAGGAACAGGAAGCTGCCGATGGGGCGGTCGGGGGCCGCGAGCCCGGCGCGTGAGCGCAGCACCGCGTCCGAGACGACCCGGACGGCCTCGTCCTGGCCGACCACCCGCTCGTGCAGATGCTGCTCAAGGCCCAGCAGGCGGTCCTTCTCCTCCTGGGTGAGGCTGCTGACCGGGATGCCGGTCTGCCGGGACACCACCTCGGCGATCGCCTCGGCCCCGACCACTAGGTCCTGACCCTCGTCGACCTCGCCGTCGCCGCCGGCGTCGGTGATGCGCTGCTTCAGCTCCGCGATCCGGTCGCGCAACTGGGTGGCCTGCTCGTACTGTTCGTCCGCGACGGCCTGGTCCTTGTCCCGGGTCAGCTGCTCCAGCTCCCGTTCCAGGGCCCGCACGTCCGTGCCCTTGGTGCGGGCGCGCAGCCGGACCCGGGCACCGGCCTGGTCGATCAGGTCGATCGCCTTGTCGGGCAGCCGGCGTTCGGTGAGGTAGCGGTCCGACAGCTCCACGGCGGCGACCAGGGCCTCGTCGGTGTAGCGGACCTGGTGGTGGGCCTCGTAGCGGTCCTGGAGACCGCGCAGGATCTCGATCGCGTCGGCGGCGGTCGGCTCGGGCACCATGATCGGCTGGAAGCGGCGGGCCAGCGCAGCGTCCTTCTCGATGCGGCGGTACTCCTCCAGCGTGGTGGCGCCCACGATGTGCAGCTCACCCCGGGCCAGGGCCGGCTTGAGGATGTTCCCGGCGTCCATCGAGCTGCCTTCGCCGCCGGAACCGGCGCTCACGACCGTGTGCAGCTCGTCGATGAAGATGATCAGCTGGTCGGAGTGGGCGCGGATCTCGCCCACGATGTTGTTCATCCGCTCCTCGAAGTCACCCCGGTAGCGGGTGCCCGCGACCACGCCCGTGAGGTCCAGGGCGACCACGCGGCGCCCGATCAGCACATCGGGTACGTCCGCCTCGGAGATGCGCTGCGCCAGCCCCTCCACGATGGCGGTCTTGCCGACGCCCGCGTCGCCGATCAGCACCGGGTTGTTCTTGCCGCGGCGGGAGAGGACCTCGACGGTCTGCTCGATCTCCTCGTCCCGGCCGATCACCGGGTCGATCCGGCCCTGCCGGGCCAGCTCGGTGAGGTCACGGCCGTACTTGTCGAGCGTCGGCGTGTTGGTGGGGCGCGGGCGCTCGGACTGCGGGGCCTCCGGCGCCTCGGGCGGTTCGGAGGGGGCGAAGCGGGCCGCGTTCAGGATGTGCCCGGCGGCCGAGTCGGGGTTCGACGCCAGGGCGCTGAGCACGTGCTCCGGGCCGATGTAGCCGTAGCCGCGCGCCCGGGCCATGTCGTGCGCGTCCAGCAGGGCACGCTTGGCGGCCGGGGTGAGGGAGAGCGCGGTCGGCGGCGGGGCGTCGTCCGGGGTGTGCTGCGCCGGCCCCGACCGGTCGTCGATCTGCGACGCGAGCGAGTCGGGGTTCGCCCCGGCCTTGCTGAGCAGGGTGCGGGTGGGCTCGGTGGCCAGCGCGGCCCGCAGCAGGTGCTGGGTGTCGAGATCCCGGCTGCCGTGCTCGGCGGCGTACTGGGCGGCGCCGCGGACGAGCTCCCGGGCCGGCTGGCTCAGCAACCGGCCCAGATCGATCTGCCGGGGACCCGGACGAGGTCCGCCGAAGAAGCGTGCGAGGAATTCTCCGAAGGGATCCGAGCCGTAGCCCTCCGGGCTGGTGAAGCCGCTGCTCATGGGCTTTTCCGTTCCCGGCGTCCCCGGCGCGCGGGCGGGGGACGCCCTCGCTGGTCGACGTGCCGGGGTCGGGTAACCCGGGTGGCAGCC
The DNA here is from genome assembly GCF_056436585.1 of Streptomyces sp. NPDC043685. NCBI lineage: Bacteria > Bacillati > Actinomycetota > Actinomycetes > Kitasatosporales > Streptomycetaceae > Streptomyces > Streptomyces sp. NPDC043685. Next base: position 52,866 of record NZ_JBWKCH010000003.1, read on the forward strand.
GGTTACACCTGGGGCGCGTTCGTAGAACACCTTCGCACGATCGTCGACGAGAGGCACCTTCAGGGCATACCAGGAGGAAAGGGAGGCCCGTGGCCGGGTTCAGCGCGCCGTCAGGATCCTCGGCCCCGAGTCGGTGATCGCCACGGTGTGCTCGGCGTGAGCGGCACGGGAACCGTCGTTCGTCTTCAGGGTCCAGCCGTCGGGGGCCGCGTGGTAGTCGTCCGTGCCACCGGCGATGACCATGGGCTCGATCGCCAGCACCATGCCGTGTCGCAGCCGCATGCCGCGCCCCGGGCGGCCCTCGTTCGGCACCCCGGGGTCCTCGTGCATACGGCGGCCGATGCCGTGGCCGCCGAAGCCGTCCGGGATGCCGTAGCCGGCGCCCCGGCACACCGTGCCGATCGCGTGGGCGATGTCGCCGATGCGGTTGCCCACGACGGCGGCCTCGATGCCGGCCGCGAGGGCCTGTTCGGCGGTCCTGATCAGGCGGAGGTCCGCCTCGCGCGGGGTGCCCACGACGAAGCTGAGGGCCGAGTCGCCGACCCAGCCGCCCAGTTCGGCGCCGAAGTCGATGGAGACGAGGTCGCCGTCGCGCAGACGGTAGCGGCCGGGGACGCCGTGCACGATCGCGTCGTTGACCGAGACGCACAGGACGGCGGGGAAGGGGGTCGGGGCGAAGGAGGGGTGATACCCGAGGAAGGGTGAGGTCGCGCCCGCCTCCCGCAGCACCGCGTGCGCCACCTCGTCCAGGTCCAGCAGCGAGACGCCCACACCGGCGGCCTCCCGCGCGGCCGTCAGGGCGCGGGCGACGACCTGGCCCGCCTCGTACATCGCGTCGATCGACGTGTCTGTCTTGAGCTCCACCATGCCAATTACTATACCGGTATTAGAATGGGGTCATGGTGCGCACCCCTCTCACCCCCGAAGAGCGCGAACGCGGCGAGCGGCTCGGCCGGCTGCTGCGCGAGGCGCGAGGTTCCCGGAGCATGGCGGAGATCGCCGCGAGCGCGGGTATCTCCGCCGAGACCCTCCGGAAGATCGAGACCGGCCGGGCTCCGACCCCGGCCTTCTTCACGGTGGCCGCGCTGGCCTCGGTGCTCGGGCTGTCGATGGACGAACTGGTCGGGCGGTGCGTGCCGGTGCCGCTCTGAGATCCCCGCGCCGCATGTGAAAACTCCCCGTAGCACGTCCGTAACACAACTGGTGTTGCCTACGGGACGGAGTGCTCCGGTCTCACGGGAGTTGGCGATGGCGGCGGATCAACTCCCGGCGGCAGTCGGGGAGTTCGCGAGGTACCTGGACGGCCTGCTGGCGCGCCTCGATCCGTCCGGCGGCTGGTGCGCGGTGTTCTGGCAGCGCGACCCGGAGGGCATGCGGGCCTGCCTCGACGGGCGGGAGATGCCGCCCTGGGACATGGTCGAGGCACTGCTTCAGGACCTCGCCGGGTCGTACGGCGCCGCGGGCACCGGCCCGGAGACGGACCGCGCACGCGCCCTGCACGCCGCCGCGCTCACCGCGTACGACGCCCGGCCCGGGGGCCGCGACGCCCTCGGCGACCGCCTCGACGCCATGCTCCGCGAACAGCGGTACGCCGCGGAACGCCGGGCCGCCCTGGCCCGCCACCTGACCTCGGCCACGACCCCCGAACAGGCCGACGCCCTCCGCGTGGCCCTGGCCTGGGCCCAGGACGACCACGAACGCGCGGACGCGCGCTGCGCGGAACTCCGGTCGCGGATGGATCAAGTGGACCGGCGTGAGCGGGGGACCCCGTTCGGGGCGTGGGGCGACGGTGACGGGCCGCGGGGTGGAGCTGCCGGAGACGCCGCGGGCGGCGCGCCCGAGGCGTTCGGCACCTCGACCCGGTGGCATGCTCCCCGGTGGGCCGCGAGCCCGGGCAGCCCCGGGGAAGGCCTCGCGGTCGACCGGTGGCATGCTCCCCGGTGGGCCGCGAGCCTTGGCAAGCCCGGGGAAGGCCTCGCGGTCGGTACGGCCGACGACGCCCTGGGCGTTCCGGCCGCACCCACCCCCAGCGCGTTCACCGCCCAGACCCCCGAACCCCCCGCCGCCGCACCACCGGCCCCGGTGCCCCCTGCCGTCGCACCACCCGCCCCGGCGTCCCCTGCCACCGCACCACCGGCCCCGGCGCCCTCTGCCACCGCACCACCAGCCCTCCACGCCCCTGCCCCGGCGCCACCCGCCCCCGGACCCCCAACCCCCGAACCCGCAACCCCCGCGCCCCCGGCCCCCTCACCCCGTGCCCCTCACCCCCGCAAACGCCGTCGCGGCGGTGCCCGGTTCGCGGGGATGGGCGATGAGGAGGCCGTGCCCGTCGTCGAGGTGCCCGCTGCCGTGCCGTCCCCGCCCGTCACGGCCCCCGTAGCCACCGGCCGTACCCCGCGCGGCGCGCGGTTCGCCGGGGTCGGCGAGGAGGTGGCGGTGGAGCGCCCCGCGCCGGAGGCCGACAGGGCCGGGCACGCCGATCCGGCCGAGGTCGGGCGGACCGTGGAGGTGCTGGCCAGGCTGCGCAGCGAGGGACGCAGCGGGGAGGCGCACGCGCTGCTGGCCGAGATCGCCTCGTGGGAGCCGGGCCGTTTTCCGCTGCTCGCGGAGCGGCTGCGCCTCGCCGGGCTGGACGCCGACTGGCAGACCCTGCTGTGGGAGGCCGCCGCGCTGCCCGCCGGACGGCTGGTCGCCGCTGCCGACGCGCTGGTCGCGGCGGGGCGGCCGGAGGACGGGCGGCAGATGCTGCGGCAGGGGGTCGCACGGCCGCCGGCCGAGCTCGGACGGGCCGTCCTCGGGCTGGTCGCCGAGGGGCGGGACCGCGAGGTCCGTGTGCTGCTCGACGCGTATGTGAGAGCCCGCACCCCCGAGGAGGCCGCCCGCAGCGCCGAACCCGATCCGGGGCGGCTCGTACCGCTCCTGCTGGAGGCCGCCCGGGGTGTGTCGCAGGAGCGCCGCTGGGATCTGGTGCACGCCCTGCGGGTCGCCGGATTCGCCGTGTGACGGGCGGCGTCGTGCTCCCGGCGACTCACCCGCAGGGGTGCGAATCGCGTAATGCCCAGCGGGTTGGCGACGATGGTCTTGGCAACCCCGTGCCGGAGGCTTACGTTCGTGGCTCTACGGCCCGCTTCTACGGGCGTAGAGGCGCAGACGTCGCGTCGAAGGAGCAGCTCATGGCCAACGTCGTACGTGCCGCCCTGGTCCAGGCCACCTGGACCGGCGACACCGAGTCCATGGTGGCGAAACACGAGGAGCACGCCCGCGAGGCGGCCCGCCGGGGCGCGAAGATCATCGGTTTCCAGGAGGTCTTCAACAGCCCCTACTTCTGTCAGGTCGAGGAGCCCGAGCACTACCGCTGGGCCGAGCCCGTCCCCGACGGGCCCACGGTGCGGCGCATGCGGGCGCTCGCGCGCGAGACCGGCCTGGTGATCGTCGCGCCGGTGTTCGAGGCGGAGCAGCCCGGCTTCTACTACAACACCGCGGCCGTGATCGACGCGGACGGCACCTACCTCGGCAAGTACCGCAAGCACCACATCCCGCAGCTCAAGGGCTTCCGCGAGAAGTTCTACTTCAAGCCCGGCAACCTCGGCTGGCCCGTGTTCGACACGGCGGCCGGCCGGGTCGGCGTGTACATCTGCTATGACCGCCACTTCCCGGAGGGCTGGCGTCAGCTCGGCCTGGCCGGGGCCCAGCTGGTCTACAACCCCTCCGCCACGCACCGGAGCCTGTCGTCCCACCTGTGGCGGCTGGAGCAGCCTGCTGCCGCCGTGGCCAACGGGTACTACATCGCGGCGATCAACCGCGTCGGCCAGGAGGAGTACGGCGACAACGACTTCTACGGCACCAGCTACTTCGTCGACCCGCGCGGGCAGTTCGTGGGGGACGTCGCCAGCGACAGCCAGGAGGAGCTCGTGGTCAGGGACATCGACCTCGACCTGATCGAAGAAGTGCGGCAGACGTGGGCCTTCTACCGCGACCGCCGCCCCGACGCCTACGAAGGACTGGTGCAGCCGTGATCAACGACCTCCTGGGCCGCCACCGGGCCGTGCTCCCCGACTGGCTCGCCCTCTACTACGAGGAGCCCCTCGAGATCACCCATGGCGAGGGCCGCCACGTCTGGGACGCCCAGGGCAACCGCTACCTCGACTTCTTCGGCGGCATCCTCACCACCATGACAGCGCACGCGCTGCCCGAGGTGACCAAGGCGGTGAGCGAGCAGGCCGGGCGGATCATCCACTCCTCGACCCTCTACCTCAACCGCCCGATGGTCGAACTCGCCGAGCGTATCGCCCAGTTGAGCGGCATCCCGGACGCCCGGGTGTTCTTCACCACCTCCGGCACCGAGGCCAACGACACCGCCCTGCTGCTGGCCACGACGTACCGGCGCAGCAACACCGTCCTGGCGATGCGCAACAGCTACCACGGCCGTTCCTTCAGTTCCGTGGGCATCACCGGCAACAGCGGCTGGTCCCCGACCTCCCTCTCCCCGCTCCAGACGCTGTACGTCCACGGAGGCGTGCGCACCCGGGGCCCGTTCGCCTCCCTCGGCGACGACGACTTCATCGCGGCCTGCGTCGAGGACCTGAAGGACCTGCTCGGACACACCCGCCCGCCGGCCGCGCTGATCGCCGAACCCGTCCAGGGCGTCGGTGGCTTCACCGCGCCGCCGGACGGGCTGTACGCCGCCTTCCGGGAGGTGCTGCACGAGCGTGGCATCCTCTGGATCGCCGACGAGGTCCAGACCGGCTGGGGCCGCACCGGCGAACACTTCTGGGGCTGGCAGGCCCACGGGCAGAACGGCCCGCCGGACCTCATGACCTTCGCCAAGGGCATCGGCAACGGCATGTCCATCGGCGGGGTCGTCGCCCGCTCCGAGATCATGAACTGCCTGGACTCCAACAGCATCTCCACCTTCGGCGGCACCCAGATCACCATGGCGGCCGGCCTCGCCAACCTCACCTACCTGCTGGAACACGACCTCCAGGGCAACGCCCGGCGGGTCGGCGGTCTGCTCATCGAGCGGCTGCGGGCGGTCGCCGCGCAGGTCCCGGCCGTCCGGGAGGTACGCGGCCGCGGGCTGATGATCGGCATCGAGATCACCAGGCCCGGGACCGACGAAGCCGATCCGCAGGCCGCCGCTGCCGTCTTGGAGGCGGCCCGCGAGGGCGGTCTGCTGATCGGCAAGGGCGGCGGGCACAACACCAGCGCCCTGCGCGTGGCCCCGCCGCTGTCCCTCAACGTCGCGGAGGCCGAGGAGGGCGCCGCGATCCTCGAGAACGCTCTGCGGAGCATCGGGCAGTGAGCCCCCAGTAGCGCGCATAGCGCACATCCCGTAGCGGTGGACCGAACAAGGGACCCGTCACCATGACCATCACCTCGGATTCCCCGGAACCGGCCCTGTCGGTCCGGCAGGTCCTCACGCTGGAGCGGGTCCTCGCCGGGCAGCCCGAGGTGGTGGCCGGTGCGAGCCACCTCGACCGGCCCGTGCGCTGGGTGCACGTCGCCGAGGCCGCCGATGTCGGCGTCATGCTCAGCGGCGGCGAGATGGTCCTCACCACCGGCGTGCTGCTCGCCGGTGACGAGGGCAAGCAGGCCGAATACGTCCGCTCCCTGCACCGCGCGGAGGCCGCCGCCGTCGTCCTCGGACTGGGCCGGGCCTTCCCGGCGGCGCCGGACGTGATGCGCAGGGCGGCCGAGCGGTGCGGGCTGCCGATGGTCGTCCTGCACCGGCCGTTCCCCTTCGCCGAGCTGACCGAGGAGGTCCAGTCCCGGCTCGTGCGGCGCAAGTTCGCCGCCGTCAGCCTCTCCGAGGCCGTGCGCACCGAACTCACCGCCCTCATCACCGCGGGCGCCCCGCTGCAACGCCTGCTCGACGAGGTCGCCCGGCACAGCGCCTGCCCGGTCGTCGTCACCAACCTCGCCCACCGCGTCCTCGGCACGGCGGGGGAGCGGCCCGCGGTGGACGACGTACTGCGCGACTGGGAGCGCATCGCGCGGCAGGCCGGAGGCACCGAGGGCGACGGCTGGATCCGCGCCGAACTGGGCGGACGCGGCGAGCGCTGGGGCCGGATCGTGCTGTGCGGTTACCGGGGCGACACCGCCACCGGACGGCTGCTGGCCGACCGTGCCGCCGAGGCACTCGTCCTGCACCGCATGCTCGCCGGCGCCGCCGCCCGCAGCTGGGAGGAGCAGTCCGCGCAGAGCCTGCTCACCGACCTGGTCAGCGGTGTCGTACCGGCGCGGCAGCTGCTGCCCCGGGCGCGCGCGGCCGGGCTGCCCGTCAACCGGCGCACCTTCGTGCCGCTGGCCGTGCGCGACGCCGACCCCGCCCGGCTCGAACGGCTGCTGCGGCTGCTCGGCCTGCCCGGGCTGGTCGCCGAACTGCCCGACGGGGCCACGGCCGTACTGCTCAGCGTGCCCAGGGACCAGGACGCGGGCGCCCTCGCCGCGCACTTCGCGGCCCGGCTGCGCACGGAGTCCGGGCGGGACCACACCGTTGTGGCGGCGGCCGAACCCCGGGCGGGCTGGGACGACGTACCCACCGGACTGCGGGAGGCCCAGCACGTCGCGGACGCCGTGGCCGACTCCTGCGCCGTCCTCGCCCTGCCGCCGGTCGTGCGCCTGAAGGACGTCCATCTGCGGGGCCTCATACGGCTGCTGCGCGACGACCCGCATGTGCAGTCCTTCGCGGAACGGGAGCTGGACGGCCTGCTCGGCGAGACCGACGAGGACCTGCTGGCGGTCCTGCGCACCTACCTCGCCACCGGTCGCAACAAGTCCCGCACGGCCCAGCTCCACCACGTCTCCCGGCCGGCCCTCTACCGCCGACTGGAGGCGATACAGGTCCGCCTCGGGGTGGACCTCGACGACTTCGAGCAGGCCGCCTCGGTGCACATCGCACTCCTCGCGCATGACGCGCAACACCAGTGAAACACGTGACCACCTGCGAAAACGGCGGTGAAACATGGGTCCACGGCAGAGTGACACGGTGGCACGCCGCACGCCCCGGGACGTGACACGGTGCAACTCAACGACGCCTCTCGCCCTCCCTAGGCTCACGGCACACCGAGCGACCGGAGGTCCCGATGAGCCGAGTGATCCGTGCCGCCGTCTTCCAGACCGCCTGGACGGGCGACAAGGAGTCGATGATCCAGGTCCACGAGCAGGCGGCCCGCGACGCCGCCGCGCAGGGCGCCCAAGTCCTCTGCTTCCAGGAGCTGTTCTACGGGCCGTACTTCTGCCAGGTCCAGGACCCGGCCTTCTACGAGTACGCCGAACAGATCCCCGAGGGCCCGATCGTGCGCCGCTTCCAGGCCCTGGCGAAGGAGCTGGGCATCGTCCTGGTGCTGCCGATGTACGAGGAGGAGCAGCCCGGCGTCCTCTACAACACCGCCGCCGTGATCGACGCGGACGGTTCCTACCTCGGCAAGTACCGCAAGACCCACATCCCCCAAGTGCGGGGATTCTGGGAGAAGTTCTACTTCCGCCCGGGCAACAGCGGCTGGCCCGTCTTCGACACGAAGGCCGGCCGGGTCGGCGTCTACATCTGCTACGACCGCCACTTCCCGGAGGGCTGGCGGGCGCTGGGCCTGGCGGGCGCCGAGATCGTCTTCAACCCCTCGGCGACGTCCCGCGGCCTGTCCGGCTACCTCTGGCAGCTGGAGCAGCCGGCGGCGGCCGTGGCCAACGAGTACTTCGTCGGCGCGATCAACCGGGTCGGGGTCGAGGAGTACGGCGACAACGACTTCTACGGCACGTCGTACTTCGTGGACCCTCAGGCCCAGTTCGTCGGCGAGGTGGCGAGCGACAAGGAGCCCGAACTGGTGGTGAGGGACCTCGACATGGCCAAGCTCAGGGAGGTCCGCGACCGCTGGCAGTTCTACCGGGACCGGGCGCCGGGTGCGTACGGGCCACTGACGGCTCCGTAAGCGCCACGGCAGGGGCGCGGGGCCGTTTGCGATGGGCGGCCACCGCCGCGCGGGCCCGAGCAGCCACAGTCAACCGGCACGTTCACACGGCGAGGAGCGACAGATCATGAGCACCCGAACCGTCATCCGCGGCGGCCTCGTCATCACCGCATCCGACGAGATCCACGCCGACGTCCTGATCGAGGACGGCCGCATCGCCGCCCTCGCCACCTCCCACACCCCGACCGCGGAGTCCTTCACCGCGGACCGGACCATCGACGCCACCGGAAAGTACGTCATCCCCGGCGGCGTCGACGCCCACACCCACATGGAGCTGCCCTTCGGCGGCACCTTCGCCTCCGACACCTTCGAGACCGGCACCCGCGCCGCCGCCTGGGGCGGCACCACGACGATCATCGACTTCGCCGTGCAGAGCGTCGGCCACACCCTGCGCCAGGGCCTCGACACCTGGCACGCCAAGGCCGACGGCAACTGCGCCGTCGACTACGGCTTCCACATGATCGTCTCCGACGTCAACGAGCACACGCTCAAGGAGATGGACCACCTGGTAGAGGAGGGCGTCACCTCCTTCAAGCAGTTCATGGCCTACCCGGGCGTCTTCTACAGCGACGACGGCCAGATCCTGCGCGCCATGCAGCGCTCCGCCGGCAACGGCGGCCTGATCATGATGCACGCCGAGAACGGCATCGCCATCGACGTCCTGGTCGAGCAGGCGCTCGCCCGCGGCGAGACCGACCCGCGCTACCACGGCGAGGTCCGCAAGGCGCTGCTGGAGGCCGAGGCCACCCACCGCGCCATCAAACTCGCGCAGGTGGCCGGCGCGCCCCTGTACGTCGTGCACGTCTCGGCGACGGAGGCGGTCGCCGAGCTGGCCCGGGCCCGCGACGAGGGACTGAACGTGTTCGGCGAGACCTGCCCGCAATACCTGTTCCTGTCCACCGACAACCTCGCCGAGCCGGACTTCGAGGGCGCCAAGTACGTGTGCAGCACGCCCCTGCGGCCGAAGGAACACCAGGCCGCGCTGTGGCGGGGCCTGCGCACGAACGACCTCCAGGTCGTCTCCACCGACCACTGCCCCTTCTGCTTCACCGGCCAGAAGGAACTCGGCCGCGGCGACTTCTCCAAGATCCCCAACGGCCTTCCCGGCGTGGAGAACCGTATGGACCTCCTCCACCAGGCGGTCGTCGACGGGCACATCTCGCGCCGCCGCTGGATCGAGATCGCCTGCGCCACCCCGGCCCGCATGTTCGGCCTCTACCCGAAGAAGGGCACCATCGCGCCGGGCGCCGACGCCGACGTCGTCATCTACGACCCGCACGCCGAGCAGGTCATGTCCGCCGAGACGCACCACATGAACGTCGACTACTCGGCGTACGAGGGCAAACGCACCACCGGCCGGGTGGAGACGGTCCTCTCGCGCGGCGAACCCGTCATCACCGAGCGGGAGTACACCGGGCGTGCCGGGCACGGCGTGTTCACCCCGCGATCCACCTGTCAGTACCTCACCTAGGAGTGGCGCAGATGGACTTCGGACTCGTCCTGCAGACCGACCCGCCGGCCTCGCGGGTGATCAGCCTGATGAAGCGGGCGGAACGCAACGGCTTCTCGTACGGCTGGACCTTCGACTCCGCCGTGCTGTGGCAGGAGCCGTTCGTGATCTACAGCCAGATCCTGGCCAACACCACGAAGCTGAAGGTCGGCCCGATGGTGACCAACCCGGGCACCCGCACCTGGGAGGTCACCGCCTCCACCTTCGCCACCCTCAACGACATGTTCGGCAACCGCACGGTCTGCGGCATCGGCCGCGGCGACTCCGCGATGCGCGTGGCCGGCCGCAAGCCCAACACCCTGGCCCGGATCAGCGAGGCCATGAAGGTCATCAGGGAGCTCGGCAGCGGACGGGAGGCCGACCTCGGCGGCACCGTCGTCCGGTTCCCGTGGACCAAGCCGGACGCCGAACTGCCCGTGTGGATGGCCGCCTACGGGCCCAAGGCCCTGAAGATGGCCGGTGAGGAGGCCGACGGGTTCATCCTCCAGCTGGCCGATCTGTATCTCACCGAGTACATGGTCAAGGCCGTGAAGGACGCGGCCGTCGCGGCCGGCCGGGACCCCGCCGAGGTGACCGTCTGCGTGGCCGCCCCGGCCTACGTCACCGAGGACGACTCGCCCGAGGCGCTCGCTCACGCGCGCGAGCAGTGCCGCTGGTTCGGCGGCATGGTCGGCAACCACGTCGCCGACCTTGTCTCCAAGTACGGCGAGCACTCGGCCGCCGTCCCCGACGCACTCACCGACTACATCAAGGCCCGCGAGGGCTACGACTACTCCCACCACGGCCGCGCCGGCAATCCGGACACCCAGTTCGTGCCCGACGAGATCGTCGACCGGTTCTGCCTCATCGGCCCGGTCGAGAAGCACATCGAGAAGCTGGAGGCACTGCGCGCCCTCGGCGTGGACCAGTTCGCCGTCTACGACATGCACGACGCGCAGGAGGCCGTGATCGAGGCCTACGGATCGCGGGTGATCCCGGCCCTCAACGGCTGACCTCCGCCGCCCCACCCCCTGTGAACTCCCCCTTCCCGGCGGCTCGGGAAGGGGGCCAGGACGCTCCCCGCCGCACCCGGAGCGCACCCCCCATCGGCGTCACCGCACGGCCTTTCCCGTCCCACCTCCCCTGATTGGCCCGGCCCATGACCGATACCGCTCCCACGGCCCCACCGCCGACCACCCAAGTCACCCTCGCCGACGGCCGGGTGGAGATCGCCCCGGGCGCCCCCGTGCCGACCGGCCCCTACGCCAACGAGGACCTGCTGCCGGTCCCGGTCGACAAGCGCACCTGGACGACGTACAACTTCTCCGCGCTGTGGGTCGGCATGGCCCACAACACGGCCTCCTGGACCCTGGCCTCCGGGCTCATCGCCGTCGGCATGGACTGGAAGCAGGCGGTGCTCACCATCGCCCTGGCCAACGTCATCGTGCTGATACCGATGCTGCTCACCGGGCACGCCGGGCCCAAGTACGGCATACCCTTCCCGGTCTTCGCCCGGGCCTCCTTCGGCATCCGCGGCGCCAACCTGCCCGCTGTCGTACGGGCGTTGGTGGCGTGCGGCTGGTTCGGCATCCAGACCTGGATCGGCGGCGAGGCCATCTACTTCCTCGCCGGCAAGCTCGTCGGCACCGGCTGGACGGACGCCGCGAAGGTCGGGGGCTACGCCTGGACCATGTGGTTGTCGTTCGCGATCTTCTGGGCGTTGCAGGTCGTCATCATCTACCGGGGCATGGAGACGATCCGCCGCTTCGAGAACTGGGCGGCGCCCTTCGTGCTCGTCGGCGCGTTCGTGATGCTGTGGTGGATGAGCGACAAGGCGGGTGGCTTCGGCCCGCTGTTCGACCAGCCGTCGAAGCTGGGCTGGGGCGCCGACTTCTGGAAGCTGTTCGCGCCCGCCCTCATGGGCATGATCGGCTTCTGGTCCACCCTGTCGCTGAACATCCCCGACTTCACCCGCTACGGCAGGAGCCAGAAGGCGCAGACCCGGGGCCAGGCGCTCGGCCTGCCGACCACCATGACCCTGTTCGCGTTCCTGTCGGTGATGGTCACCTCCGGCTCCCAGGCCGTCTACGGGGAGGCCATCTGGGACCCGGTACAGCTCGCCGCCAAGACCGACAACACGGTGGGCCTGCTCTTCGCCCTGGTCACCGTCCTGGTGGCGACGCTCTCCGTCAACGTGGCCGCCAACCTGGTCTCCCCGGCGTTCGACTTCTCCAACATCGCGCCCCGGCGCATCAGTTTCCGGGCAGGCGCCCTCGCCACCTGCGTCCTCGGCGTGCTGATCTTCCCGTGGAAGCTGTACTCCGACCCACAGGGCTACATCTTCACCTGGCTCGGCCTGGTCGGCGGCCTGCTCGGCACCGTCGCGGGCATCCTCATCGCCGACTACTGGATCCTGCGCCGCTCCCGGCTCGACCTCGCCGACCTGTACCGGCCCGGCGGCCGGTACTGGTACGAGGGCGGCTGGAACTGGCGGGCGGTCGTCGCCTTCGCGGTCGGGGGTGTCCTCGCCGTCGGCGGCGCGAACTTCAAGCCGCTGATCGACGGCCGTCCGATCCCGGCGCTGGCCGATCTGGCCGACTACGGCTGGGCCGTCGGCCTGGGGACGTCCATGGTGCTGTACCTGCTGCTGATGGCCCTGCGAGGCCGTGACCGCACGGCTGTCTGATGGACGCGGACCGGCGCTGGAGGCCGGCGATCAGCCCTTGCCGGCCTCCAGCGCGGCCACCGCTTCCTTCGCCGCCTTGATGGCGCCCTTGTTGATGGTGTCCGTGCCGGGCGCCTTCTTCGACTCGAAGTCGCTGCCGTTGTAGGTGACCGTCACCAGCGCGTTGGCGGCGCGGGCGATCACGACGCCCTCGCGGGTCTCCTGCTTGTCCTCGGTGGTGAGGTTCACGACGGAGTAGGCACTGTCTCCCAGGCCGGGGACGGCCCCGCCGCCGCTCTTCTTCCCGGTGTGTACCTCGTAGGAACCGCGGGCCGCCTCGTCCGACTCCATGATCTCGTAGGACACGTCGAGCCAGCGGTAGTCGTAGCCCTTGAGCGCGTTCCAGGAGCAGGTGCGGCGCAGTTTCGTGTCCGTGGACGGGATTTCCTTGCCGCCCGTTTTGGCGCCCGGCACCAGCGACTCGATCGTCTTCTTGGCGACGCTCTCGCACGGGGCGGGCGCGGCCGCGTACGTCTTCGACACCGTCGACCTGGACGGCGCCGACGCGGACCGTGTCTCGGTCTTCTCCTCGGCCGGCTTGGGCCCGGCGGCCTGCGGCGCGGCGAGGGGACCGGACGACAGGGCCCAGCCCAGCGAGGCGAGCACCACCACCGGGGACAGACGGGCGGTCAGGGCGAGGGGCAGGGGTAGAGAACGCACGGCGCCCTTCTCGTGGGGGACGGCGGTGCGGAACGGGTCCGCACGGCGGACGGGACGACAGTGTCACATGCGTCCCTGTGCGGCGGAAGTGCGGTCTCCCTCCCATGTTCCGTGCACCACCGTGCGTGTCGGCGCCGTCGCGCTGCGCCCGGTGAAACCTGCCCGTGTCGCCCTGGACAAGGCCGGACATGCCTCAACTTCCCATGACAGGAAGGGACATTCACTCCCCGGCCGACGCCCGCAGCGCGTGGTCGAGGAAGCGCCGGGTGATCGGCGGCACGGAGCGGGAGCTCAGCCAGGCGATGCCGATGTCCCGGGCGCCCCGTACGTCGGTGATCTCCAGGTAGCGGATCGGGGAATCGGAGGCCGCCGTGGTGTCCGGCGACGACGGGATCAGGGACACCCCGAGGCCCGCGGCGACCAGGCCGCGCAGGGTCTCCACCTCTTCGCCCTCGAAGGCGATGACCGGCGCGAAGCCGGCCTCGCGGCACAGCCCCGCGGTGATGTCGCGCAGCCCGTATCCCTGTTTGAGCAGGATGAACCGCTCCTCGGCCACCTCGGCCAGGCGGATCCGGCGGCGCTTGGCCAGCCGGTGCCGGGACGGTACGGCCAGCCGCAGCGGTTCCACCAGCAGGCGCCGCCAGGTGATCAGGGGGTGGCCGGGGTCGCTGCTGGTGATGACCAGATCCGCGGTCGCTTCGAGGAGGTGCCGTGTCAGGCCCATCTCGCCGTCCTGGTGCAGTTCGAACTGCGCCTGCGGGAAGGTCCGCCGGAAGTCGGTGACGAGCCGGGGGACCAGCCAGGTGCCCAGGGTGTGCAGGAAGGCGAGCGACACCACGCCCGCGTCGGGGTGGACCATCTCGGCCACGGCCCGCCGGCCCCGGTCGTAGTTGTCGAGCACCCCGTCGACGTACTCCTTGAACACCCGGCCCGCCGGGGTCAGGCGCAGCACGCGCCCGACGCGCTGGAGGAGCTCGGCGCCGACCTCGTCCTCCAGCCGGGCCAGGGCGCGGGACAGGGCGGGCTGGGTGATGCCGGCGTCCGTCGCGGCGTCGGTCACCGTCGTCCCCTCCGCGACGGACTGGAAGGAACGCAGCACCTGAAGATCCATGCCGCCATTCTTCCCCGTCACGGGTCGTCGGTGACCCGGGCGACGGCAGCGTGGATCACATCAGCGCGCGGGCCGGAGCCTGCCGTCCGGGTCGGGGCCCGCTGTCGGGCCGGTGTCTGCCGTCCGGGTCGGGACCTGCTGTCGGGCCGGTGTCTGCCGTCCGGGTCGGGACCTGCTGTCGGGCCGGTGTCTGCCGTCCGGGCCGGAGGCTGCCGTCCCGGCCGGGACCCGCTACCGGGCCGGGCTCGCCGCACCCGCGACCACGTGTCCCGTCACCTGGTCGCAGAGCTGTTCGGCCGCCGTGATCGCGCTCTCCCAGTCGGGCAGCGGCCGCCCGCGGCGGGCCGGTTCCCGACGGGCGTGAGCGACCGTGCGGCGGGCCTCGGCCAGCTGGTGGTAGGCGGCGCGGCGCAGCGCCTGCCGCTGGACCGGGCCCGCCTGCGAAGCGGCGTCGCGGTAGCGCCGCGCGGCGGCGACGGCGGCCTCGGTCTGTGCCTCGGCGCGGTGGGCGGCCGAGTCCGGCCACACCGCGAAGTGCGCGACGAGCACCAGCGCGGACGCCAGCGCCGTGTCCACCACCCGCGCGCCGTACAGCGGACGATGGTCGCCCAGCAGGTCCAGCAGCACGAACACGACGGCGGTCAGGCCCAGCGTGGCGAGCGCGTAGTGGTGCCGCACGCCGATGGCCATGAGCGCGCCGAACACGGCCACGACACCCACCACGGCGTACGTACCGGTGGCCGCCGCGGACACCGCCCCGATGGCGGCCACCCCGACGATCGTGCCGACGCACCGGTGCAGGGCCCGGGGGAACAGCGGCCCGAAGTCGGGCTTGTACACGAAGGCCACCGTCATGGGCAGCCAGTAGCCGCGAGGCCGGTGCAGCACCTCCGCGAGCACATGGGCGGCGAGCACGCACCCGGCCAGCAGCAAGGCGTACCGCACCCGGGCCGCCCGTCCGGGCCCGGAGTGCGCCGGAAGACGCAACTGAAGGTCTGGCCCGTCCGGTTCACCGTCCACGGCGGCGACCAGTTCGGCCAGGGCGCGCCTGCCCGGCGAGCCGGTCGCCGGTACCGGCTGCGCCACACGGTCCTCCGGGGCCGCGAGGTGCCCCGGCAGCAGGCGTCCGGCCAGGTGCCGCGGTATGCGAGTCAGGGCGGGCGGCAGCGCGCGGCCCTCCCACACCACCGCCGTCACGGCCTCGCCCAGCCGCACGGCGTGGTGGAACGCCCGGACGAGGTCCCCGGTGTCGTCCCGCTGCCGCCGCCCGCGCGGGGCGAGGTGGGGGGCCATCACCTCGTGGGCGTGGTTCAGGGCCAGCGTCATGCGCAGGCGGGCCTCCTCGGCGGCCTCGGTGCCCGCCGCGGCCAGGGCCTCGCCCGCGCTGCGGTACACGGCCAGTACGGCGTCCCGTTCGAGGTGGTGCCGGCGCCACAGCCAGGGCGCCGCGGACAGCACGAGGACGAGCGCGACACCGGCCAGCAGCGCCAGCGGCGGCTGCCACCACGGCCCCGGTACGGGGATGCCGCTGCCGATCGTGACGCCGAGCAGCAGATGCATGCCCGACACGGACGCGATCCGCCCGCGCAGGCCGACACCGCCCGCCACGAGCGCGGCGGCCACCAGGCACCCCGCCACGGCCACGGACTCCCCGCTGCGCAGGGCGACTTCACCGGCCAGCAGGCCGAGCGCACTGGACACCCCGGTCCAGCCCAGCCGCCGTACCCGGACCCGGTACGGGTCGGAGCCGTCCTGGCTCACCCCCCACAGGGCGCCGATGGCGGCGATGGCCGAGAGCACGACCCACCCGGTGGCGAGCCCGGCGAGCAGGGGCAGCGCGAGCGCGACGGCCCCCCGGGCCGCCGCGGCGAACGGCAGGGATCCGGGCAGCCGGCCGAGAACGGAGCGCGGCCACCACGGCCGCGAGGGGCGGCGCGGGCGGCCCGGTCGCGTGACGGCGGCGGGTGTCATGAGGCCGTGTCCTTTCGCAGAGGTCGGGCGGACGGCGGGCGCGGAGTGTGCGAGGCGCGGCCCCGGCATCCGTGCTCCCGTCGAGGTCAGCCGACCAGCTCGATGAGCAGGGGCAGGGTGACGAAGGAGAGGAGCAGGCTCACCACGACGGCGGAGCCGATGGTCCGCACGTCCTCGGCCGAGCCGTGCCGGGCGGCGAACATCAGGGGGACGGGCGAGACGGGGAACGCGAGGATCAGCGCGGCTTGGGCGGCGACCGCCTCGGAGGCCAGAAGCAGCCCCGTGCCGTAGACGAGCAGGGGCAGGACGACCACGCTGGTGAGCGAGACGGCCCACACGGCGGGGGACAGCGCGGGCCGGCCGATCCGGGCGACGGAGACGCCGACGTACAGCAGGGCCGTCGCCGAGGCGGCGCCCGCCAGCAGACTCAGCGTGGCATCGGCGATCTCCGGCACGCCCACCCCGGCGATGGACAGCACCAGGCCCAGGACGGGGCCCCAGCAGAACGGTTCGCGCAGCGCGTGCCCGACGGTGCGCGGTACGGAGGGGCGCGGGTCCGGTGCCCCGGACCCGGCGAGGGCCGGCCGGACGGCCGCCTCGGGCGCGCGTCCGCCGACGGTGGCCAGGACGGGCCGCCGTGCGGGGTCCGCCGCCCCGGCGGTGACCGTCCGGCGCTCCGGGTGGTCCGGCATGCCGAGGAGGATCAGGACGACCGGGTCGAGCACGACGTTGACGATGATGCCCGCGACGGCGATCGGGACCGCGGCCTGCGCGGTCCCGAACAGGCCTCCCAGGATGGACGTGCCCATGAAGGCGTACTGCGGCTGGACGCAGGCGAGCGCGAACAGGGCCGCCCGCCTCAGCGGCCGGCGGGCCGCGAGGCGCAGCACGCCCAGCAGGACGGCGTAGACGGCGAGGAACCCGAACGCCAGCAGGCCCACCAGGGGCAGTTGCTCGATCAGCACGTGCCGAGGTGTCTGCCAGATACTCAGCAACAGGGCGGCGGGCAGCGCGAGTTGCATGGTCAGCTCGCGCAGTGCCTGGGCACCGCCCGCGTCGAAGAGCGCCCGGCGGCCGGTGCCGTAGCCGACCAGGATGAGGAGGAAGACCGGCACCACGACGGTGAAGATCTCGGCGAAAGACATGACTGCGTCAATCCTTAGGAGCAAGGCGGGGGCGCGACCGCGCGGGCCGGTGACGGTACGTCAGAGAGCCGGGAGCTTCGGTCGGCGCCCCCTCGGGGGAGGAGCGATAGCCGGGCGAAGGTCCGTCAGACGGCCTCGATCGGCGGGTACACCGGATGCCACATGGCCGCGCGGACCCGCTCCTCGATCGTGTCGTCGGCGCTCTCCCGGGCGACGCCGTCGGCGGCCGCGGCGCGGGCCACCGCCACGGCCACCGCCACGGAGGTCTCGCGCAGCCGGTCGATCGGGGGCAGGATCGGCGCGCCCGGCGCCGTGGGGTCGGTCTGGTCAGCGATGGCGCGGGCCGCGGCCACCAGCATGCCGTCGGTGATCCGCTCGGCCCGGGCGACGGCCGTGCCCAGACCCAGCCCGGGGAAGACCAGCGCGTTGTTGGCCTGTCCGATGTGATGGGTGACGCCGTCCGTCTCCACCGGCTCGAAGGGACTGCCGGTGGCGATCAGGGCCCGGCCGCCGGTCCAGGCGAGCAGGTCGGCGGGGACGGCCTCGGCCAGCCGCGTGGGGTTGGACAGGGGCAGGATGACCGGACGGTCGGTGTGCGCGGCCATGGCACGGACGATGTCCTCGGTGAAGGCGCCGCCCTGCCCCGAGGTGCCGATCAGGACACTCGGACGCACCCGGTCGACGACCTCGGCCAGCGGCACCCCGCCGAGGTCCTCGTCGTGCCGCCAGTCGGCGACCTCGGCGCGGCGGCGGGCGTAGGGCAGCTGGAAGTCCCGCAGCCCCTGCTGGCCCTCGGCCAGCAGGCCGTGGCGGTCCACGGCCCAGATGCGCTCCGCGGCCTCCCGCGGCGTGAGTCCGTCGGCGATCATCGCGTCACGGAGCTGCTCGGCGATCCCGATGCCGGCGGTGCCGGCGCCGAAGAGCACCACCCGGTGGTCGCGCAGTGCGGCACCGCCGGCGCGCACGCCGGAGAGCACGGCGGCCAGATTGACGGCGCCGGTGCCCTGGATGTCGTCGTTGAACGTGAGCGTCTTCTCGCGGTAGCGGTCGAGGATCCGGCGGGCGTTGGACGAGCCGAAGTCCTCCCAGTGCAGCAGCGCGTCGGGGAACAGCTTCGTGGCCGCGGTGACGTAGGCGTCGACGAACGCGTCGTAGCGGTCCCGGTCCACGCGCGGGTGCCGGTTGCCCAGGTACAGCGGGTCGTCCAGCAGTTCCTGCCGGTCCGTGCCGACGTCCAGCATCACCGCCAGGGTCCGGGACGGGTCCACGCCCGCGGCGGCCGTGTAGACGGCGAGCTTGCCGACGGCGATGTCGATGCCGCCCACACCCCAGTCACCGATGCCGAGGATCGCCTCGCCGTCCGTCGCCACGATCAGGTCGACGTCGTCGGCGCCCAGCCCGGAGGCGCGCAGGGAGCTCTCGATGGACTCGGGGTCGTCGACCGAGAGGTACACGCCGCGCGGGCGGCGGTACTCGTAGCTGTAGCGCTCGATCGCCGTGCCCACGGTCGGGGTGTAGACGATCGGCAGCATCTCGGAGAGGTGGTCGCCGAGGAGCCGGTGGAACAGCACCTCGTTGCGGTCGCGCAGCGCCGTCAGATAGACGTTCTTGGCGAGGTCGTCCGGCTGGGACCGGAACTGTGCGTAGGCGCGGGCGGCCTGCTGATCCTGCGTCAGGACCTGCGGCGGCACCAGACCGGTCAGCCCGAGCTCCTGCCGCTCCCGCCGGGTGAAGGCCGTACCCCGGTTCAGACGCGGACTGTTCAGGACGGCGTGTCCGCGCGCGCTCGTCCGGATGGCACCGTCGACGGTGCTCCTCTCTGTGCCCATGATGACTCCTCACAAGGTCGGTACCGGGGTTCGTTCCACCCTGTGACGCTGCGTGGCATGCGTCCAATGCCTGACATGACGGAGATCCATAACCACAGGACATTCGAGCGTTGACCTGCGGTTTTCCGGGGGCACGACATCGGGCGCGCCGCCGACTGTGATCGACGTCGCCCGGGCGGGGGCAGCGAAGGGGAGGGGGCCCCGGACCCGACGGCTCCGGCTCCCGGTCCGTCAGGCGATACCCCGCCTCGCTCAACTTCCGTACGCCGATCTCCCTCGTCCGCGCCGGTCACCGGGGACAGATCCTGGTTCCTCGACGCGGAGGAGCGCACCCCCGAGTCGGTGGTCGAGAGGATCACGGCGGAGTACGCGTACGTGTGTGACGAACAGGGCGTGGAGCCGGGCGGCGCGCTCGACGCCGTCTTCCCCGAGCGGGTCATGAAGGAGTGGGTCGTCTGTCAGGCCGATGAGTATTGCCGCCACGCCAGGTCTACATGCAGTGAAACCAGCCTGGAGGAAGACCAAAGGAGGCCGAAGTGTCTAGATCAGTGCTCGACATGTCGGTGTCAGTCGACGGGTACGTCGCCGACACCGACGATTTCCTCGGCGGCGACGACGGCGAGCGGCTGCATAAGTGGGCCGACGCTGACGCGGAGTCCGGCCGGCCGTCCGGGCCGGCTGCGCAATTTCAGGACGAATGGAATGCGGCCGGTGCGGTGCTCGCGGGACGGCGGACTGCCGAGCTCATGGATCACTGGGGTGGTGATCACGGCGGTCTCCCGATCTTCGTGCCCAGCCACCGCCCGCCCGGCCCGGCCGCCCGCTGGAGCTACCCACTGGTGACGTATGTGACCGATGGGATCGAGAGCGCGATGGCACAGGCCAAGGCCGCAGCCGGAGGCAAAGACGTGCAGGTGCGTGGCGCGTACACGGCGCAGCGGGCGCTTGAGGCTGGGGTGCTGGATGAGGTGCAGATCCATCAGATCCCGGTGCTTCTCGGGCGTGGCCGTCGACTGTTCGACGTGTTGCCGTCAGAGATTGAGTTGGAGATCGTCCAGGTGATCGACACACCGCAGGCCACCCACATCCGCTACCGCGTCCGTCGCTGAGCGCACGGACAGACGATCTTGAGCGTGGGCAATCGTCCGTAATCAGCACGAATACGCGATCAACGATCAGGCTGGCCGTCGGCGCCGGGGACCGCGGGGGAACGGATGGGCGGGGTGCCGCGCACGAGCGGTTCCATGCACTGGCTGTCGTGCATGTTCGCGCGGGAGATACCCGAGGACAGCGGCAAGCCGTTCCGGTCGGTGATCAGGTGGATCTTCGATCCCAGTTTGCCGCGGTCGGTCGGATTCGGTCCGGTCAGTGGCCCCCTGTCGCGGCCCGCAGGCTGATGGATTCGATCGCGCAGCGCGACCAGTTCAGCTCGCCCAGCGCTCCGAGTTCGTCGGGGATCACGCGGTGGAGCCGGGCCCAGACCCGGTCCCGGCTCCACTGAGCGAACCGGCGACAGACTGTCTGCCGGCTCGGGCCGAACACCGGCGGCAGCTGCCGCCGAGCAATGCTCAGATCCTGTGGGTCGGCCCCGGGAGGACGTACCTTCCCGGGCGATTGATCGATAGGTCACCGAGCAAGACGCCGGGAGGATCTCAGGCCCTCGTGCGCCGTATGTGCAGGTGGCCATCGCGGGGGAAGGAGGGCGGTGCCGCGGGCAGGATGGTGTCGAAGTCGTAGCGGCTCTTCTGTGCAACCCGGCACGATGCCAGGTTGTCCACCTGGTGCAGGAGTTCGAGACGCTCCAGCCCGTCGGCTTCGAAGGTGTCGAAGGCCCAGCTGGTGAGTGCCTCCAGAGCGCGGGAGGCCACTCCCCGCCCGCGAGCGTGCGCCGCGGTCCAGTAGCCCACTTCGGCCGCCGGTTTGCCGGAGGTGACTTCTTTGAGGACCACGTTGCCCACCAACTGTTCGCGAACTGAACCGGGTTGTGTCTCAAGGACGGCGAAACCGAACCGGTCCCCCACTGCCCAGCCCTGCTGCTGAGCCTGCACCCAGCGTGCCCCGTCGGCATCGTTGTCCACGACGGAGTTCGCCCACTGGCGCAGTGCGGGATCCCGGCTCACCTCGACCAATGCGGCAACGTCCTCCATGCGCCAGGGGCGAAGAACGAGAGCGGGAGAGACCGGCGACGCGGCCACCTGAAGTACGACCGGGGCACTCATCAACCGATCATATGTGGCGGCGTTTCCTCCCGACGCCAGCCGCGTCCGCCCCATGCCGCCTGGCGACCGCCCCGTCATTGATGTGTCCGGACACGCAGAGCCTGGACGGACCAGTCGAACACTGGAGCCAGGCTCTCCGGGGCCGGCCAGCCGTTGACCACTGCGAGCAGCTGGAGGTACCGCTCCCTGCGGGGGTCGTTCACGCTCTCCAGCCGAGTCGCCAGCCGACGGCGAAGCTCGACGTCGTCGGGGCGGCCGAGGAGGTGCGCGTAGTGCGCCGTGAACGCCGCGACGATCGGATCGGCCTGGGGCGAGGCCGGGTCGATGCCGGCGGTCAGGGCCGGGCCGGCCTGGTCACGGACGGCTGCGGCAATGTCGCGGCGCGGGCCCATCATGTCGCTACGGGTCTGCTCGGCTGCCTGGTCCTCGGCCATCCGCCGCAGCCTGGCGCGGAAATCCGGGTCCAGGGATATTTCGGCCAACTCCACCCACGCCTGGACCTGCTCTGCCTCCGGGTTGTCGGGCAACTCGGGGGTCATCGAGCGCATGACCCCCGCGAATGCGGGGGCGGCGTCAAGACCGCCGAAGACGGCGTCGAGGAAATCGCCGATCAGACGTCGGCGTTCGTCCTCGGAAAGCTGGGCCAGCCGGTGCATGAGTTCCGTCTCCTCAGGTGTGGACCCGCGCTCGGCCACCGCTGTCAGCACCGCGCGCCGCAGGCGCAGGACGCGGATCTGCACTGCCAGTGCTTCGGCGTGCGCCGCGGCCACCTCGGGAAGCGAGAGCTCGCGGTCCACGACCTTGCGGATCGTGGGAAGGTCCAGTCCCAGCTCGCGCAGGGTCCGCACGAGGTCCAGGCGTGCGACGGCGTCGATGTTGTAGAGGCGGTAGCCGGCCGGGCTGCGGTCCGTCGGCGCCACGATTCCGCGATCGGAGTAGAACCGAATGGTCTTGACTGTGAGACCGGTCCGTCGAGCGAGTTCGCCGATCGAGTAGAGCGTGTCGCCGTCCATGCCCCCACCTTTGCGTCTCCCCCTACTGGAGACTCAAGTCCCTTCGCCTGCCAGCAGGCAACCACTCCTCATCCACAAGTCTTGACAATTCCTCGCTGCCGCCAGGTGCGGCCACGTGTCGCCACAGAGAGGATCGTGTCCAGCGTCCCGATCGCCTACAGCGAGAGAAAACGGTTTCTCAGTGACGAGAAGCCCTCTTCGCCGAGTCCGTCAACCGCCTTCCAGACCTTCCTGGACCAGATCGAGACCCCCCGGTCGAAGTCCGGCCGGTCCTCGGCAGTTGAGTCCGACCATCCAAGATCCCCGACAGAGTCACGTGAGGAACGCGGGAAGCCCCGTCGGGGCAGGGTGACCAAATGGGGCCCCTGCCCCGACGGGGCTCGGTCGGCCGGACGGCGGGTTACCGGCGCCCGGCCGAGGCCGATGTCGTGTCCGTGCTTCGCGGCTCAGCCGAAGTTCACGTCACTGCACCACATATAGGCTTGGTCGAGGTGCGAGGCCTGCCAGATCACGAACAGGATGTGGTGTCCGGTGTAGCCGGAGGTCTGGACAGGGAACGTGATGTTCTGCGCCGGGGCGAAGCGGCCGGTCTGCGTGATGAAGTCGAGGTTGCTCCAGCCCAGGGTCTGCGTCTTGGGGTTGAAGCCCTGCTTGCTCACGTAGACCTTGAAGTAGTCGGCACCGTGGGACGCCTGGTCGTACAGGTGGACCGAGAAGTTGTTGCCGACGGTGGTGGTCTTCCACGGTCCGGGCTTGTTCAGGCTGGCGTTCCTCGAGAGGTTGTTGCTGCAGAGCGTCCCGTCGGGGGTCCGCGCCTGGAACTGGCCACCGAGGCCGTCGCGGAGCGCGCTCATCCAGTTCCACATGGTGTCGGGGTTGGCCTGGAAGGCCTGCCAACACATGGGGTCTTGGGTCTGCATGGCCGGGTTCGTGTGGTTGCTGCCCCACGTCTTCCAGCACTGGTACGCGCGGGTGGCGGGGCCGACGACGGTGCCGTGAGCCTGGGCGGGGGCCGACCAGGTGAGTGCGCCGACGACCACGGCGAACAGCATGACGAACGCCTGGAGAGGCCGGCGGAGGGGCGACAAACGTCCGGCTAACGGACTGTGTTTGCGCATGTGGGGGGACTCCTTCCGGTTGCAAGGCTGTAGTGGGAGCGCTCCCAACGGTAGGTATTTCGAGTGAGATGTCAATGAAACAAACGGAGTTGATTACAGGGATGGGCGGCCGGCAGGGAATCTGCCGTGAGCCGGGAGTCACAACCGTTCCCGGGACCGGAAAGCGAGGATGCGGCTTGGACCGGTGTGCCTGGCCGGCGATGCCGTCCTGTCCTGGCGTGTGAGATCCACTCGTCGTTGTTGCTTTCGGGGTGCGCCCAGGTGCCTGAACACCTGGCTACACGCTGACGACCTGCGATGTCACAACACTTCAGGCCGGAGGCGGGGAAGAAGGGGCGCAGGGCGATCGATAGCCTTCTGGGGGAGCGGGAGGGGGAGGTCCCTGGCGCAGACTCCCCAGATTCTCCCCAGGGTCCATCCTGAGTGCCCGTCGTCCGGGCCGGAACGCGTAAACAGCGAGGTGAGAGGCCGTATGTTCACGACCCGCCCCACCCTCCAGGGCACCTTCGGCATGGTCTCCTCCACCCACTGGCTCGCCTCGCAGTCCGCGATGGCCGTGCTGGAGGGCGGCGGCAACGCCTACGACGCGGCCGTGGCGGGCGCCTTCGTGCTGCACGTCGTCGAGCCGCACCTCAACGGCCCGGCCGGCGAGGTGCCGATCCTGCTCGCACCGGCCGGCGGGGAGGTGCGGGTGCTGTGCGGCCAGGGCGTCGCACCGGCCGGAGCGACTATCGCGCACTACCGGGGACTCGGCCTCGACCTCGTCCCCGGCACCGGCCCGCTCGCCGCGGCCGTGCCCGGCGCGTTCGACGCCTGGATGCTGCTGCTGCGCGACCACGGCACCAGGTCCCTCGACGAGGTCCTGAAGTACGCCATCGGCTACGCCGAGCACGGCCACGCGCCGGTGGAGCGCGTCGGCGAGACCGTCGAGACCGTGCGCGAGCTGTTCGAGACGGAGTGGACCTCCTCGGCGGACGTCTACCTCCCCGGCGGCAAGGCGCCGCGCCCCGGCGAGCTCTTCGCCAACCCCGCGCTCGCCGCCACCTGGAAGCGGCTGCTCGCCGAGACCGCCGGCGCGGGTGACCGGGAGGCGCGGATCGAGGCGGCCCGGCGGGTGTGGCGCACCGGGTTCATCGCCGACGCCCTCGTCCGGCAGGCCGGGCGCCCCACCAGGGACACCAGCGGGGAGCGCCATACCGGCACCCTCACGGCCGCCGATCTCGCCGGCTGGTCCGCGACCTACGAGACCCCGGTGACGTACGACTGGAACGGCTGGACCCTGTGCAAGCCCGGCCCGTGGAGCCAGGGCCCCGTCCTGCTCCAGCAACTCGCCCTGCTCCCGCCCGACCTGCCCCGTCCCGGCTCGGCCGATCACGTCCACCTCCTGGTCGAGAACTGCAAGCTCGCCATGGCCGACCGGGAGGCCTGGTACGGGGACGCCGCCCACGTGCCGCTCGACGACCTGCTGTCCGACGCGTACAACACCGCCCGCCGCGCCCTCGTCGGCGAGCGTGCCGAGAACGACCTGCGGCCCGGCAGTCCCGGCGGACGCACGCCCAGGCTGTGCGCGCACGCGCGCGTGGCGGCCGCCGCACAGGAAGGCTTCGACGCCCTGGGCGTCGGCGAACCGACCGTCGCCAAGAGCCCGGCGTCCCCTGTGCCGGGCGAGCCGGAGATCCTCGCCGACGGGACCACCCGCGGCGACACCTGCCACCTCGACGTCGTCGACCGCTGGGGCAACATGGTCTCGGCCACCCCCAGCGGCGGCTGGCTCCAGTCCAACCCTGTCGTGCCCGAACTCGGCTTCCCGCTCGGCACCCGGCTCCAGATGACCTGGCTGGAGGAGGGGCTGCCCAACTCCCTGACCCCCGGACGCCGCCCCCGCACCACCCTGACGCCCTCGATCGCCCTGCGCGACGGCGTGCCCGTCATGGCGTTCGGCACGCCCGGCGGGGACCAGCAGGACCAGTGGCAGTTGCACTTCTTCCTCGCGGTCGCGCTGCGCCCGCCCGTGCGCGGCGGCCTCGACCTCCAGGGCGCGATCGACGCCCCGAACTGGCACAACGACAGCTTTCCCGGCTCCTTCTACCCGCGCGGCATGCGCCCCGGCAGCGTGACCGTGGAGTCCCGCACCGACCCGGCCGTCGTCGCGGAACTGCGGCGCCGCGGCCACGACGTGACCGTCGGCGGACCCTGGTCGGAGGGCCGGCTGTGCGTGGTCGCACGGGACCCGGAGACCGGCGTGCTGTCGGCGGCGGCGAACCCGCGCGGGATGCAGGGATACGCGGTGGGTCGCTGACCGGGCGGAGGGCTGTTCATCGCGATGCCACCCGGAGTGCACCCGCCGGGGGCGCCCTGTCAGTGGCGCGTGGTGTCATGGGAGATGTGATCGACATGACCGAAACCATCGAAGAGTTTCTCGCAGAGCACGCCCCCGACGTCGAAGAGGCGATCCGCACGGCGGCCGCCACCGAGATCATGCCGCGCTGGCGCCGGCTCGCCGCGCACGAGGTCGACCAGAAGAGCGGCCCGCACGACCTGGTGACCGACGCCGACCGCAAGGCCGAGCTGTACCTGACCGGGGTGCTGACGGCCCTGCTGCCCGGCTCGGTCGTGGTCGGCGAGGAGGCGGTCCACGCCAACCCCGCGTCCTACGAGGCGATCCAGGGCGACGCCCCGGTCTGGATCGTCGACCCGGTCGACGGGACCCGGCAGTTCGTGCGCGGCGAGGCCGGGTTCTGCACCCTGGTCGCGCTGGCACGCGGCGGCACCCTGCTCGCGTCCTGGACGTACGCGCCCGCCCGTGACCGGCTCGCCACCGCCCAGCGGGGCAAGGGCGCCCACCTCGACGGGGAGCGGCTGTTCGCCGGAGTGCCGGAGCCCGGCCGCGACCTGCGCGTGGCCACCTCCCACCCGGACTACACGACGGACCAGGAGAAGCAGGCCCTGCTCAGCCTGCGCACCGACGGAGTGGAATCGCGCCCGTGCGGCTCGGCCGGACTGGAGTATCTCGCCATCGCCCGCGGCGAGTTGGACGCGGTCGCGTTCTCGTGGGAAGCCGCCTGGGACCACGCGGCCGGTCTGCTCCTGGTCGAAGAGGCGGGCGGCGCTCATCTGACCCGCTCGGGCGAGCCGTTCCGCATCACGGGCGGCAATGTCCTGCCCTTCACCGCGGCCCGGGACGCGGCCACGGCCCGCAAGGTGGCGGGCCTGCTCGCGGGCGGTGCCTGAGCACCCGGCCGGTCGCCCGGCGCACACGAACGGACACCCAGCGTGCGCCGACGAGGTCTCCGGCCGGAGCAAACCGGCCTTTCCCGGCCGAAACAGCCCGCGTCCGGTGACGGACAGTCCCCGGGCCTATCCTGATCCTCAGTGGCCGTCGGCTGACGAAGGGGTCCGACAGTGCAGTCGATGCTCGATGCCGTCGTAGTGGGTGCGGGGCCGAACGGACTGACCGCGGCCGTGGAACTGGCCCGCCGCGGCTTCTCCGTCGCCGTCTTCGAGGCCAAGGGCACCGTGGGCGGCGGGGCCCGCACCGAGGAGCTCACCCTCCCCGGCTTCCGGCACGACCCGTGCTCCGCGGCCCATCCGCTCGCCGTCAACTCACCGGCGTTCCGCGCCCTGCCGCTCGAGCGCTACGGCCTGGAGTGGCTGCATGCCGAGCTGCCCATGGCGCATCCCTTCCCCGACGGCAGGGCGGCCGTGCTGGCCCGGACGGTCGGTGAGACGGCCGCCTCCTTCGGCCCGCGCGACGCTGGCGCGTACCGCAAGCTCGTCGCGCCGTTCCTGCCCAAGTGGGACACCCTCGCCCGGGACTTCATGTCCCTGCCGCTGACCGCGCTGCCCCGCGACCCGGTCACCCTCGCCCGCTTCGGCCTGACCGGGCTGCCCCCGTCGACGCTGCTGATGCGCCGCTTCCGCGACGAACCGGCCAAGGCCCTCTTCTCCGGGCTCGTCGCCCACGTCATGGCACCCCTCGGCGGCCTCGGCACCGGCGCCGTCGGCCTGGTCTTCGCCCTTGCGGCCCACGCCCGCGGCTGGCCCGTCGCCCGCGGCGGCTCCCAGTCCCTCTCCGACGCCCTCGCCGCCTACCTGCGCGACCTCGGCGGCAGCGTCCACACCGACTACGAGGTCAAGCGCCTCGACGACCTGCCACCGGCCCGGGCGTACGTCTTCGACACCTCGCCCACCGCCCTGGCCCGCATCGCCGGCCTCGGCAACCACTACGGCGACTACCGCTACGGACCGGGCGCCTTCAAAATCGACTACGCCCTGGACGGCCCCGTGCCGTGGACCGCGAAGGAGGCCCGCGTCGCCGGCACGGTGCAGGTCGGCGCGGACAGCGCGGAGATCGGCGCCGCCCTGCGCGCGGTGTCCCGGGAGTGCAGGGCCCCCGACAAGCCGTTCCTGATCACGGTGCAGCCGAGCGTCGTCGACCCCACCCGGGCCCCGGCCGGCAAGCACGTCTTCTGGGCCTACGGGCACGTCCCGCACGGCTGGACCGGCGACCTCACCGACACCATCGAGCGTCAACTGGAGCGCTTCGCCCCGGGGTTCCGCGACCGCGTCCTGGCCCGGGCCACGGCCGGCCCGCCCGAACTCGCCGCCCGCAACGCCAACTACGTCGGCGGGGACATCGCCTCCGGCGCGGCCTCCGGCCTCCAGCTCCTGCTGCGCCCCAAGCCCACCCTGTTCCCCTACCACACCCCTCATCCGGCCGTGTTCATCTGCTCGTCGGCGACCCCGCCGGGCCCTGGAGTGCACGGCATGTCGGGGCACAACGCGGCCAAGGCCGTATGGAAGCGACTGAGGCAGACATGACCACCATCGAACTGGTCCGGGGCGACATCACCCGCGAGAGCGTCGACGCGATCGTCAACGCCGCCAACTCCTCACTGCTGGGCGGGGGAGGGGTCGACGGGGCCATCCACCGCCGCGGCGGCCCCGCCATCCTGGAGGACTGCCGCAGGCTCCGCGCGGCGCACCTCGGCAAGGGCCTGCCCACCGGACAGGCCGTCGCCACCACCGCGGGCGACCTCGACGCCC
The DNA here is from genome assembly GCF_056436585.1 of Streptomyces sp. NPDC043685. Classification (NCBI taxonomy): domain Bacteria; kingdom Bacillati; phylum Actinomycetota; class Actinomycetes; order Kitasatosporales; family Streptomycetaceae; genus Streptomyces; species Streptomyces sp. NPDC043685. The sequence goes on from NZ_JBWKCH010000003.1 coordinate 81,159, forward strand.
GCTGGGTCATCCACACCGTCGGCCCGGTGTTCAGCACCGGCGAGGACCGCTCCGGCCTCCTCGCCTCCTGCTACCGCGAGTCGCTGCGCGTCGCCGGCGAACTCGGCGCCCGCAGCGTCGCCTTCCCCGCGATCTCCACCGGCGTCTACGGCTGGCCCATGGACGACGGCGCCCGTATCGCGCTGGCGACCGTACGGGCGGCGGACACCACCGTCGAGGAGGTCAGGTTCGTCCTCTTCGACCAGCCCGCCTACGAGGCGTTCGCCGCGCACCTGCGCTGAGGCGGAGGACCTCAGCGATCAGACGGGCTCGGGCTCGAAGTGCCGCAGCAGGTACCGGCCGGGCTGCACGACGCCGTACGTGCTCTCCGGTACGGCGTTCCACACGCCCGGGAGATCGCCCAGCGGCTCCGACACGACCAGCCGCGTCTCGTCGGAGAGATGGTTGAGGAACCCCAGGTCGGGGTGGAGAGCCCGGACGTCCTCCACCCTGCTGCTGTAGTACAGCGACCGTGACGTGCCGGCGCTGGAGTACCGGAAGAACCACACCCGCTCCCCGTCGGTGACCGCGACGGTCATCTGCAGCGGCTGCGGCACCCCGTGCTCCCGGCCCAGCCGCTCGATCAGCCCCGTCATCCGGGCCACCGCGCCCGGCGGATCACCGTCCAGCCCGAAGGTGAGCGCCACGTGGAACATCACCTCGGAGTCCGTCGTGCCCTCCAGCGACGGGAACAGCCCCGGGTCCACGGCCAGCATCAGGTCCCGGCGCAGTGCGCGGAACCCGTCGATCGCCCCGTTGTGCATCCACATCCAGCGCCCGTGGCGGAACGGATGGCAGTTCGTCTGCTGCACGGCCGAGCCGGTGGAGGCACGCACATGCGCGAAGAACAGGGGCGAGCGGACGTGGTCGGCGATCTCGCGCAGGTTGCGGTTGCTCCAGGCCGGTCCGGTGTCCCGGATGACGGCGGGGGTGCGCAGGTGCCACGCGTACCAGCCCACGCCGAAACCGTCGCCGTTGGTGGTCTCCACCCCCATCCGCGCGTGCAGGCTCTGGTCGATCAGGGAGTGCTCCGGGCGGTAGAGGACGTCGTCGAGCAGCACGGGAGTGCCCGAGTAGGCGAGCCAGCGGCACATGGCCGATACCCCCGTTCCGAGCCGCCTGGGCAGGGCCGCACGGCTCCGTAGGCGAGGTGCGTGCACCCCAGCGAACCCCTCCCGCGCCCGCCCCGCATCGCCCGCCACGGGTGGTTCTGCTTCCCCGCCCACCGCCCCGGGCAGGACTGCCCGCCTCGCCCCGGCCACCGTCGGCCGCGGCCCGTTCCGGGAAGAACCGCCCAGCCGGCCCGACGGTGACCGCCCGCACCGCCCTGGCCGCCCACGGGACCGGCAACCGCCCGCACGGGTGGCTGCCCGCGTGCGCGGCCAGTCCCGGGGGAGAACTGCCTGGCCGGGCCGACGGTGACCGCCCGCGCCATCCTGACCCTCACGGGACCGACTACCGCCCGCACGGGTGGCCGTCCGCATGCTCCGGGGCTGGCCGCGCAGCCCGTCTCGGGGGAGAACTGCCTGGCCGGACCGACGGTGGACGTCGGCGCCGCCCTGACCCTCACGGGACCGGTGACCGCCCGCACGGGTGGCCGTCCGCATGGTCCGGGACGGCGGGGTGGTCCGTCCCGGGGAAGAACTGCCTGGCCGGACCGACGGTGACCGTCCGCGCCGCCTTGGCCGCCCACGGGGCCGGTGACCGCCCGCACGGGTGGCCGTCCGCGTCCTCCGGGGCCGGCCGCGCAGCCCGTCCCGGGGGAGAACTGCCCGCCCGGACCGACGGTGACCGCCCGTGCCGCCCTGGCCGCCCACGGGGCCGGTGACCGCCCCCACGGGTGACCGTCCGCCTGCTTCAGGCACGGTCGTCGCGAGCGGCTGTGCCGGCCGTCGCCGGAGGCGGGCCCGTGGGTTGTCCTGCGCCGAAACCGCCGGCCTGGCCCGGCGCGGCTCGCTCCCGGTCCCGCCCGTCGGGCGCCGAGCGGCCCGGCCCCGGTCGACGCAGACGGAGACGGAGACGGAGACAGCACCGCCCCGCGCACCCTCCCGTGCCGGAGGGGGCCGGGCGGTCACTCCGTCGCTGCGGAGATACGGCCCGAGCGGACCGCCGCGCCCAGGGCCTCGAAATCCCGCTCGTTCTGATCGGCGTACGCCTGCGCGAACGCGGTGAGCGCGCGGTCGAAGCGGTCGCCGCGGCCCAGGTAGGCCGCGATGGCGACGGGATCGCCCGAGCGGGCGTGGGCCCGCGCCAGGCTCGCGCCGCACAGCTGCCCGAACAGCCGGAGCAGGCCGGGGTCCATGGTCTCCGGCCGGGCGATGCCCTTCCAGTCCCGCAACTGCCGTACGTAGAAGTCCCGCTCGTGCCCGTCGAGCCCCACCGCGTGGGTCCAGCCCAGCAGGATGTCGCTGGTCGTCTGGATCAGCCGCTGTCCCGCCACAACGCGCCGGCCCTGGTTGTCCCAGCGGCCACCACCGCTGTGGGCGGCGAGCACCGACTCCTGGGCCTCCTTGGCCTGGAGCAGCAGCGGATCGTCGTCGTCCCGGCCGAGGAGCAGCACGATCCAGCACCGGGTGCCGACGCTGCCGACCCCGACCACCTTGCGGGCGATGTCGACCAGCCGGTAGCGGCGCAGCAGATGCCGGCGCTCCGAGGACAGGGACCGGGCGTAGCCGTCCAGGACGGCGCGCAGCTCCTGCTCCTGGCCGTGCGGCGAGCTGTCGGTCACCAGGTCCCGCAACGGGGTGATCAGCGGTGGGTCCGGTGTGATCCGCCGCCCCTGGGCCGTGGCCCGGGTGAGCTTCTCGTAGGCCTGCGTATGGGTGCGGGTCCGGGCGCTCGCCGTGGCCCGGGCGGTGCGTCGCCGGGCCTCCTTGGACAGCGACGCGGCCATCAGTTCGCGCATGCGGTCGGCGTCGTCCTGGGCGTACCAGATGTCCAGCGTGCGCATCCGGGCGAACTCCCGCATCCGCCGCCGGTAGGTCCGGACACATGTCTCCACCGCGCTGTTCTGCTGTGCCGCCGAGAAGCCGTTGGCCCGGCCGGCGATGGCGAAACTGGCCGCGAGCCGTTTGACGTCCCACTCGAAGGGCCCGGCCAGCGTCTCGTCGAAGTCGTTGATGTCGAAGACCAGATGGCGCTCCGGCGAGGCCAGCAGCCGGAAGTTCAGCAGATGGGCGTCCCCGCACAGCTGTACCCGCAGCCCGGTGTCGGTGGTGGCCCCGAGGTCGGCCGCCATGATCGCCGCCGCGCCTCGGTAGAACCGGAACGGCGACTGGAGCATGCGGCCGTAGCGCAGCGGCACCAACTCCGGTACGCGGGTGGCCGACTGGCGCTCCACCACCTCGACCGGGTCGAACCGGTCCGGGCCCGCCTCGAACCCGGCCTGCGACGAGCGCGGCACGCGCTTGCGCGCGTCCCGGCCCGTGGCCGCCCGTTCGGCCGGTGACAGGAAGGTCGAGAAGGGGCTCGGTTCGGTCATGGCTCAGCGCTCCGGCCGCGAGGGGAAGTCGTCCGAGGGATCCCGGCCCTGCCGGCGCAGTCCCGCCTGCACCGCGCCCGCCAGGATCCGTGCCGCCACGCCCACCAGCAGCAGCCCGCCGGTCATCTGCACCATCGTCAGCACCCGCCCCGTCTGGGACCGGGCCGCGATGTCTCCGTAGCCGACGGTGGTGAAGGTGGTGAGCGTGAAATACAGGGAGTCCGTCTTGGTCAGCGGCTCGCTGAACGAGCCCGGGGTGTTGTGCTCCAGCAGGTAGTAGGCGCCGGCGAAGAGCAGCAGGAACAGCGCCAGCGTCGTCCCCAGGGCCTCGACGGCCTTCAGCCGGGGGTGGGACGAGGTCACGATGGCCCGCACCTCCCACCAGAAGACCACGGTCACGAGCAGCAGACCGCAGACCAGCACCACCGAGTCGCCGCTCGTGGCGCGCCCGTCCAGCGGCAGCACGTAGTAGACGGCGACGAGCCCGGCCGCGATCAGGAGGGTCCGCACGAGGGCCGAGACCGCCGCACGCCGGTGCCCCGGCCGCCGCCGGTACGGCACCTTCGCTGGTCGGTCCATCGCGTGACTCTCGGTCTCGGTCCTGCCCGGCACCCGGACACCCCACAAGGCCTGCCCCACCACTCCAGCGCCCTGGCGCCGCGCGGGGATCACCCGCCACGGGTGAGGCAGCCCGGCCCGGACCCCCGGCAGGCTGGGATCGACGGGGACGGCCGTCGGGCGTGCCCCCGGATCGGAGGACGGACATGAGTGCGCAGACCTACCTGGCGTACGACTTCCCCCTGCTGAGCGCCTTCTGGTCGATGCTGTGGTTCTTCCTCTGGATCATGTGGTTCGTCCTGCTCTTCCGGGTGATCCTCGACATCTTCCGCGACGACTCCCTGAGCGGCGGGGCCAAGGCCGGCTGGCTGGTCTTCTGTGTCGTCCTGCCCTTCCTGGGCGTCTTCGTGTACGTCCTCGCCCGCGGCCGGAACATGGGCCGCCGGGAGACGGACCGGGCCCGCGCGCAGCAGCAGGCCTTCGACAGCCACATCAGGGAGACCGCCCGGAGCGGCGAGGACCGGCCCAGCAGCGTCGACGAGCTCGCCCGGCTGTCCGAGATCCGCTCCCGCGGTGACATCACGGACGAGGAGTTCCGCAGGGCCAAGGAGCTGGTGCTGAGCGGCTCCGGAACCTCGGGGGCCTCCGCCCCCGGTACCCCCACCTCCGGTCGCTGACCGCGCCGGACCCGGCAGAAACGAGGCAGCAGATGACCGCCACTCACCCCACGCACGGGCACACGTCGGCGAGGCACGGCCTGGCCACCGGAATGATGGTCTTCGCGGCCGTCATGCTGATGATCGCCGGGATCCTGGCCGTCTTCCGCGGCATCGCGGCGATCGCCGAGGACGAGGTCTTCGTCTCGACCCGGAACTACATCTTCGCGTTCGATCTCACCGGCTGGGGCTGGATCCACCTCATCCTGGGCGTGGTCGCCGTCCTCGTCAGCCTGGGCCTGTTCCAGGGGGCGGGCTGGGCGCGTGCCACCGGCGTGGGCATCGCGGGACTCGTCATCATCGCCAACTTCCTGTCCCTGCCAGCCTACCCGGTCTGGTCCGTGGTCATGATCGCGATGTCCGCGTTCATCATCTGGGCCCTGTGCGCTCCCCGCAGGGGTGATGCCTGAGCCGTCGCTGTTCAGGCCCGCGTGCGGACCAGCAGCAGGGCCACATCGTCGTCCGGTTCCGGACTCAGCGCGCCGAGCAGACTGTCGCTCGCGCGCTGAAGGCTGGGCCCGGCCGTCCGGAGCAGCCGGGTCAGGGTGTCGATGCCGGCGTCGATCGGCTCCACGCGGTTCTCCACCAGCCCGTCCGTGTACAGGGCGAGCAGCGAGCCGGGGGCGAGGTCCACCTCCACCGTGCCGAACTCCACACCGCCGACCCCGAGCGGCACACCGCCCGGTACGTCGATGAGCCGCGCCTCGCCGTCCGCCCCGACCAGCACCGGCGGCAGATGCCCCGCGCTGGACAGCTCACAGGTGCCGCGCCGCAGGTCGCACACCGCGTACACGCAGGTGGCGATCGCGTCCCCGAGGGAGCCGGCGATGTCGTCCAGGTGCCGCAGCAGCTCGGCGGGCGGCAGATCCAGCCGGGCCAGAGCCCGGGTCGCCGTGCTCAGCTGTCCCATGATCGCCGCGGCCTGCACGCCCTTGCCCATGACGTCCCCCACGACCAGCCCGGTGCGGCCCGGGCCCAGCGGCAGGACGTCGTACCAGTCGCCGCCGACCTCGCTGAGGGCCGGGCGGTAGCGGGCGGCGATGTCCAGTCCCTCCCGCTCGGCGGGCGTGCTGGGCAGCAGGCTGCGCTGGAGGGTCAGGGCGGTGCCGCGTTCGCGGCCGTAGAGGCGGGCGTTGTCCATGCAGATCGCGGCGCGGGCGGAGAGTTCCGAGGCGAGCACCCGGTCCCGGTCGTCGAAGGGGCGCTCGTTGACCGTGCGGAACAGCGACAGCGTGCCGAGCACCTTGCCGCGGGCCATCAGCGGCAGCGCCAGGTAGGAGTGGGCCCCGGCCTCGTGCAGGGCCTGGGCGGCCCGCGCGTCCCGCGCCAGACGCCGCAGCATCCTGCCGTCCACGTGCTCGACCAGGACCGGGCGGGCATGGCGGACGCACTGAGTGATGATCCGTGACGAGCCGTACGTGGCCAGCTCGCCCACCGGGTCGGCGGCGTGGATGGCGTCGGTGGGGTAGCCGGCCGCGACGGCCAGTGCCCGGAACTCGGCCGGGGCGCCGCCCGACACGGGCACGATGGTGCCGCCGGCGACGACGGACTCCAGCACGTCCACGGCGGCCAGGTCCGCGAGGTGCGGCACGACCACGTCGGCCAGTTCCCTGGCGGTCTGCTGGAGGTCGAGCGTGGTGCCGATCCTCACCCCCGCGTCGGCGATCACCGACAGGTGCTGGCGGGCCTGTGCGACCTCGGCGGCGGCCTGCTGGCGCTCGGTGACGTCCAGCACGGCCATCGCCAGTCCGAGCACCCGGCCGTCGGTGTCCTCGATGCGGTGGTACGACTCGGAGTAGGCGCGGTCCTGGTCGTCCGCCGCCGTCCGGCCGACGGTCTGCTGGTCGAGCAGCGGCCTGCCGGTCTCCAGGACGTGCCGCATCCGGGCCTCGATGGTCGGCACGTCCAGGTCCGGCAGCACCTCGCCGATCCGGCGCCCCAGCACGGCCTCCTCGGGCACGCCGTTGATCCGCTCCAGCGCGGGGTTGACCCCGACCCAGCGCAGGTCGTTGTCGAAGACGGCGATGCCGAGCGGGGTCTGGTTGACGAGGCTGTGCGAGAGAGCCAGGTCCCGCTCCACCTTCCGCACGGTCGTGGCGTCCGTGGCGAGCCCCAGCAGGTGGGGCTGCCCGTCGGGGTCGAGCAGGCGCATCGTGCGGAACTCCACGGCACGTTCCGTGCCGTCGCGATGCCGCAGCGGGAACACTCCCGCCCATCGCGCACCCGTGCTGACCTGGGCGAACAGTTCCCTGCCCCGGGTGCGGTTCGCGGGGGAGACCAGGAGGGTGTCGGCGCGCTGCCGCAGGGCCTCCTGCGCGGTCCAGCCGAGCAGCTGTTCGATCTCGGGGCTCCACAGCGCGATGTGCCCGCCCGCGTCCAGGACCACGGCCGCGACCTTCAACAGATCCAGCAGTCCGCCGGGCGCGGCCGTGACGGCGTCGGGGTCCGAGGTCGCATACCCGTTCATGCGAGCCGCTCCTTCTTCCGGCGCGGCAAAAGGTACCGCCAAGATCTGTTGCGCGGGCTGTCCGATGAGGTCACATTACGGTCGGAGCAGCAGCACTGTCGCGCCGAAATGACAAAAAGCCGCGGGTGGGCGTGCGGGGTGGGAGGAGCGGTGCCGTGGGGGACCGGATGCCGCGGAGAGGCCGGTCACCGCGGCGGACGGGGCCGCCGGAACCGGCCCGGCGAGTCGGGGACGAGCAGAGGGTGAGCCGGGGGGCGAGCAGAGGGTGAGCCGGGTGTGGGTCGGGGGTGCCGCCGCACGGGACGCCGATCAGGACCCCCGCCGACTGTCCCTCAGACTCTCCAGCCGCCTGTCCGGCCGACTGTCCAGCAGGCCGTCCCGCCCCCTGTCGCGGGCCGCATCCGGCCGGGGCCCGGCCGTGTGACCCCGCGTAACCATCAGGAACGCACAAAGTCCGACGGGATCATTGCTTCGGTTGTGTTCGAGTTCTAGGGTGTGCCTGCTCAGCAGTTGCTCCGTCACCGTGAGTTGCACGCGTACCAACAGAAACACCCATCACGGATGGGCGGTTGGGAATCGCATCTGACATGCCCTCAGTCCGTGCAGCACCCTGTCGAACCGAGGAAGGCCACGGTCATGCCGCACCCGCACCCGCACACCCACCCCTCTCCCGCCGACCGGCCGGTCGTCAGCCGCCGCCGACTGCTGGAGGGCGGAGCCGCCGTGCTCGGCGCGCTCGCCCTGGCCGGGGCGCCCGGCGCGGCGCACGCGGCCGGCCGGCGCCCGGCGGCGGACGCCCCGCCGGAGTGGAACGACGGCCTGGCCACGTACCGGATCGGCACCGAGCCGCCGCACACCACCCTCATGCCGTACGCGGATCTCGGACAGGCGCTGAAAGGCGACCGTGAGCGCTCGCCCTACCGCCTGAGCCTGGACGGCACGTGGAAGTTCGCCTACGTGGACCGCCCCGACGACCGGGACACCGACTTCTACCGCACGGACGTCGACGACTCCGGCTGGGACACCATCCCCGTGCCCTCGGCCTGGCAGCTGCACGGCTACGACTTCCCGATCTACGTCAACATCACCTACCCCTGGTGGGGCCCCAACGGCGGCGGCGAGGACGCCCAGCCGCCGGCCGCCCCGACCCGCTACAACCCCGTCGGCCAGTACCGCCGTACGTTCACCGTGCCCCGCGGCTGGAAGGGTCGGCGCACCTTCCTGCACTTCGAGGGCGTCAAGTCCGCCCACTACGTGTGGATCAACGGCGAACTGGTGGGCTACCACGAGGACTCCTACACCTCCGCCGAGTACGACATCACGCCGCACCTCAAGCCGGGCACCAACCAGATCGCCGTCGAGGTGTACCGCTACTCCGACGCGGAGTGGCTGGAGGACCAGGACATGATCCGGCTGAGCGGCATCTTCCGCTCGGTCCACCTGTACTCCACGCCGAGCGTGCACCTGCGCGACTTCCGCCTGGACACCCCGCTCGGCGACGGCTACACCTCCGCCGAGCTCAAGGTCACCGCGCAGGTGCGCGACTACGGCGGTGAGGGCGGGGGCCGCTACACCGTCGAGACCCAGCTGTACGACGAGCGCGGCCACGCCGTGTGGTCCCGGCCCCTGAACGGGACCGCCGACGTCCCGGACGGCGACGAGACGTCCGTCGAGGTGTCCAGGGCCGTCCCCGCGCCGAGACTCTGGTCGGCCGAGCACCCGAACCTCTACACCGCCGTGCTCCGCCTGCGCGACCCGGCGGGCAAGGTGGTCGAGACGCTCTCGCACCGGGTCGGCTTCCGCGAGTTCGCGCTCAAGGACGGCCTGATGCGCATCAACGGCAAGCCGGTCTCCCTGCGCGGCACCAACCGGCACGAGATGCACCCCGTCACCGGCTCGGCGCTCACCCGCGCGCAGATGGTCCAGGACATCGAGATCATCAAGCGGCTCAACATCAACAGCGTCCGCACCTCGCACTACCCCAACAACCCCCTGTGGCTCGAACTGGCCGATGAGTACGGCCTGTACCTCGTCGACGAGACCAACCTCGAAACCCACGGCATCCGCGACAGGTTCCCGGGCAGCGGCCACCCCGAGTGGACCGAGGCGTGCGTGGTCCGCGCCCAGAACATGGTCCACCGCGACAAGAACCACGCCAGCGTGGTCATCTGGTCCCTCGGCAACGAGGCGGGCGGTGGCACCACCTTCAACGCCATGCACGACTGGATCCGCTCCTACGACTCCACCCGTGTCATCCAGTACGAGGGCGACGACCGCCCGGGCATCAGCGACATCCGCTCCGAGATGTACGACAGCCCGCAGCGCGTCGAGCAGCGCGCCAAGGACACCGGCGACACCCGGCCTTACGTGATGATCGAGTACTCCCACGCGATGGGGAACTCCAGCGGCAACTTCAAGAAGTACTGGGACATCGTCCGCCGCTACGACGTCCTCCAGGGCGGCTGGATCTGGGACTTCGTCGACCAGGCCCTGGCCTGGCCGACGCCGACGCGCAAGCTGCTCACGGAGACCGGGCCCGGTGGGATCCACGGCGAGGTCATCAACCCCAGCGGCACCTTCGACCGCGCCAAGGGCGTCTCCGGCGGCACCGTCTTCGCCCGCGACTCCCGCCTCGACCTCACCGGCTCCCTCACGCTGGAGGCCTGGGTCACCCCGCGCGTGACCGGCTTCCACCAGCCGATCCTCGCCAAGGGCGACACCCAGTACGCCCTCAAGCAGAGCGACAGGAACCTGGAGTTCTTCATCCACGGCGGCGGCCAGTGGGTCACCGCGAGCTGGGCCCTGCCCGAGGACTGGACCGGCAAGGAGCACCACATCGCCGGCGTCTTCGACGCGGACGCGGGCACGCTCACCCTGTACGTCGACGGCCAGGCGCGCGGCAGCAAGACCACGACCAGGCGCCCCGGCGTGAACACCGCCTCCCTGTCCCTCGGCACCGACGTCGACAACCCGACCCGCGAGTTCAGCGGCACCATCCGCCGGGCCCGGGTGTACGCCCGCGCGCTGAGCGCCGCCGAGCTGGCCTCGGACAGCCGCAAGCCGGACGACGAGGGCGTGCGCTTCTGGTTCGACGCCGCCACCGCCGGTTTCACCGAGAAGCGCCCGCGCGACAAGACGTTCTACGCCTACGGCGGCGACTGGGGCGACAACCCCAACGACGGCGCCTTCTCCGGCGACGGCATCGTCACCGCCGACCGCGGCCTCACCGGCAAGTCCGCCGAGGTCAAGCAGATCTACCAGGCGATCAACGCCACTGCGACCTCGGGCGGTCCCGGCGCGGTCACCCTCACCAACGAGTACCTGTTCACCAACCTCCGTGAGTTCGACGGCCGTTGGTCCCTGGTCGCCGACGGTGAGGTCGTCCAACGCGGCCGGCTGACCCGCGACCAGCTGAACGTGGCACCGCTGAGCAGCAAGGACATCAAGATCCCGGTGCGGCTGCCCGCCAGGCCCGAGCCCGGCACGGAGTACTTCCTCCAGCTCTCCTTCACCACCAGGGAAGCCACCCGGTGGGCCAAGGCCGGTTTCGAGGTGGCCAAGCAGCAGCTCGCCCTCGACGCGAACAGCCCCGCCGTGAAGCCCGCACCGCTGCGCGGCGTGCCCACCCTGCGCCACACCGACGGGGACGAGACGGTCACCGTCAAGGGCAAGGGCTTCGCCGTCACCGTCGACAAGAGCAGCGGCACCATCACCTCGTACGAGGCGGGCGGCACCCCGCTCATCACCTCCGGCCCCGTTCCCAACTTCTGGCGGGCGCCCACCGACAACGACCGCGGCAACGGCCAGCACACCCGCAACCAGGTGTGGCGCGACGCCGGAGCCAGGCGGAAGGTGACCGGCGTACGGGTCCGGCCCCTGGACGACCGGGCCGTGGAGATCACCGTCACCGGCACCCTGCCCACCGGCACCGAGTCCACCTACAGCACGACGTACACGGTGTTCGGCAACGGGGAGATCAAGGTCGACAACACGTTGCACCCGGGCGCGGCGAACCTGCCATACATCCCGGAGGTGGGCAATCTGCTGTTCCTGCCGCGGAGCCTGGACCGGCTGCACTACTACGGCCGGGGCCCCGAGGAGAACATGTGGGACCGCAACAACGCCACCGACGTGGGCCTGTACTCCGGCAGCGTCTCCGGGCAGTGGACCTCCTATCTGCGCCCCCAGGAGAACGGCAACAAGACCGATGTCCGCTGGGCCGCGCTGACCGACGGCAGGGGGCGCGGGCTGCTGGTGTCCGGTGAGCCGCTGCTGGAGGTGAACGCATCGCGCTTCACCCCCGAGGACCTGTCCGTCGGGGCGCGCCACGACTACCAGCTCACCCCCCGGGACGCGGTGGTCCTGCGGGTCAACCACCGCCAGATGGGCGTGGGCGGCGACAACAGCTGGGGAGCGCACACGCACGACGAGTTCAAGCTGTTCGCGAACCGCGACTACGCCTACACCTACCGGCTGCGTCCGCTGACGCGGGTGAGCGAGGCGATGGAGGCCTCGCGCCGGCCGACCGCCACCGAATAGCACGACCGGGGGCTCAGCGGCGTCGCCTCAGTCGGCGGCGTCGCTGATGCCCAGGCGCAGATGCTCCACGTGGAAGACGGCCTGGTCGAGCAGCTCGGCGACATGGTGGTCGTGCAACGCGTAGACCACCGAACGGCCCCGCCGCTCACCCACGACCAGGCCCAGATTGCGCAGCAGCCGCAGCTGGTGCGAGCAGGCCGACTGCTCCATTCCCACCTCGGCGGCCAACTCCGTGGCCGGCAGCGGGCCTTCGCGCAGCCGCGCCAGGATCAGCAGCCGGGAGGGCGTGGACAGGGCCTGGAGCGTGGTGGCGACCTTCGCGACGTTGTCGGCGTCCAGGCGTACGCGCTCGCCGGCGTCCTGCGCGGGGGTGACGGCTCCATGACCCATGACGTCATCGTACCGGGCTCGCACGAACACATGAATGAATCTTCATCTGTGCCGGTGAGGTGGTGCGGCACCGGCACGTCGATGTCGGATTCTCGCCAGCCCCGCGCCGCCCGGTGCCGGATGCTGGACGCATGCAGATGGGGATGCACACCGACACCGAGCGCTGCGTACGCGCCGTCCGGTCCAAGGACGCGCGGTTCGACGGCTGGTTCTTCACGGCCGTCCTGACCACCGGCATCTACTGCCGTCCCAGCTGTCCGGTGGTGCCGCCCAAGCCGGAGAACATGGTCTTCCACCCGAGCGCGGCGGCCTGTCAGCAGGCCGGGTTCCGGGCCTGCAAGCGCTGCCGCCCCGACACCAGCCCCGGCTCGCCGGAGTGGAACCAGCGTGCCGACCTCGTGGCCCGCGCCATGCGGCTGATCGCCGACGGAGTCGTGGACCGCGAGGGCGTGCCCGGCCTCGCCGGCCGGCTCGGCTACAGCACCCGGCAGGTCGAGCGGCAGCTCCTCGCCGAGCTCGGCGCGGGCCCCCTCGCGCTCGCCCGCGCCCAGCGCGCCCAGACGGCCCGGCTGCTCATCGAGACGACCGCCCTGCCCATGGCGCAGATCGCCTTCGCCGCCGGATTCGCCTCGATCCGCACCTTCAACGACACGGTCCGTGAGGTCTTCGCCCTGGCCCCGAGCGAGCTGCGCGCCCGCGCCCCGAAGCGGCAGGGCGCGAGCACCCCCGGTGTGCTGTCGCTGCGGCTGCCGTTCCGCGCCCCGCTCAACCCCGACAACCTCTTCGGCCACCTGGCGGCGACGGCCGTACCCGGAGTGGAGGAGTGGCGCGACGGCTCCTACCGCCGCACCCTGCGCCTGCCGTACGGCCACGGCATCGTGGCGCTGACCCCCGGCCCGGACCACATCGCCTGCCGCCTCACCCTCAGCGACCTGCGCGATCTGACCGTCGCCATCAGCCGCTGCCGTCGCCTGCTCGACCTGGACGCCGATCCCGTCGCCATCGACGACCAGTTGCGCACGGACCCGGTCCTGGCGCCCCTGGTCGACAAGGCGCCCGGCCGGCGCGTGCCGCGCACGGTCGACGAGGCCGAGTTCGCCGTCCGGGCGGTGCTCGGCCAGCAGGTCTCCACCGCCGCCGCCCGTACCCACGCGGCCCGCCTGGTCGCGGCGCACGGCGAACCGATCGAGGACCCCGAGGGCGGCCTCACCCACCTCTTCCCGGCCCCCGGGGCCCTCGCGGCGCTCGACCCGCAGACCCTCGCCATGCCGCGCACCCGCCGGGCGACCTTCACCACCCTGGTCCGTGGCCTCGCCGACGGCGCTCTCCACCTGGGTGTGGAGAGCGACTGGCCGCGCACCCGCGCCCAGCTCCTTGCCCTGCCCGGCTTCGGCCCCTGGACGGTCGACGTCATCGCCATGCGCGCCCTCGGCGACCCCGACGCCTTCCTCCCCACCGACCTCGGCATCCGCCGCGCCGCCCGGGAGCTGGGCCTGCCCTCCACCCCGGCCGCGCTCACCGCCCGGGCGGCGGCCTGGCGCCCCTGGCGGGCCTACGCGGTCCAGTACCTCTGGGCGACCGACAGCCACCCGATCAACTTCCTTCCGGTATAGGGACGTCCGATGAAGCAGCACACCGTGACCGACAGCCCGTACGGCCCCCTGACCCTCGTCGCCGACGACGGCGTCCTGTGCGGGCTCTACATGACCGACCAGCGCCACCGCCCGCCGGAGGAGACCTTCGGCACCCGCGACGACACCCTCTTCGCCGAGGCGGAGCAGCAGCTGAAGGCCTACTTCGCGGGGGAACTCGAGGACTTCACCGTCGCCCTGCGTCTGACCGGCACCCCGTTCCAGCGCGCCGTCTGGGACGAGCTGCGCCGCATCCCCTACGGCGAGACCCGCACCTACGGCCGGCTCGCCGACGCCCTCGGCGCCCCCGCGGCCTCCCGCGCGGTCGGCCTCGCCAACGGCCGCAACCCCATCGGCATCATCGTCCCGTGCCACCGCGTCATCGGCGCGAACGGCGGCCTCACCGGATACGGGGGCGGACTGGAGCGCAAGCGGCGGCTGCTGGACTTCGAACGCGGGGCCGCGCTGTTCTGACCCCTCGGTTCTGGACGAGGCCGACGGCCTGTACGGGGCGTTCCGCGCCGGGCTCAAGGCGGCGCACGGCAGGAACCCACCCGGGGGCTGCCCCGCGTCGGGCCGCTCAAGGACATGGCGTACGGCGTGCAGCAGTTCCTCATCACGGACCCCGGAGGCAACTGCTTCAGCTCCTCGTCCTGCGCGCGGACGTCGCGCGGCGGCAAGGCGACGAGGAGACGACCGCGACCGCCCTGGCCCGGGCCGCGGCGCTGGACCTCACCGAAGCCGAGCGCGACCGGGGGCGTGCCGCGCTCACGCGCCTGGCGGACCTGCGGGACTCGACGCGTCCGTGAGGCGGCGCAGCAGCCTCGGCAGCGCCGTGCCGATCGGGTCGCGGACGATCTCGTCGGCCCGGTCGTCGTACGGGGTCGGTTCCGCGTTGGCGATGATCAGGCGGGCGCCGTGGTCGGCGGCGACTTCGGCCAGCCCCGCCGCGGGCTGGACCTGGAGACTGGTGCCGACCGCGATGAACACCTGGCAGGCCTTGCTGATGGCGGCCGCCTCGCCGAGCACGACAGGGTCGAGCCGCTCGCCGAACATCACCGTCGCCGGCTTCAGGATCCCGCCGCACTCCCGGCAGGGCGGGTCGCCCTCCCCGGCCTCGACCCGGGCGAGCACGTCCGGCATCGGGCCGCGGGCAGGGCAGCCGGTGCACACGAAACGCCGTGCCGTGCCGTGCAGTTCGAGCACCTTGCGGTCGGGCATCCCGGCGAGCTGGTGCAGCCCGTCCACGTTCTGCGTGATCACCCGCACCGGCACCCCGGACCGCTCCAGCTCCGCCACCGCCCGGTGCCCGGCGTTGGGCTCGGGGCGCAGCGCGTGGTTCTCCAGCCGCATGCGCCACGACCGGCGGCGGATCTCCGGATCACCCATGTAGTACTCGTACGTGACGAGCTTCTCGGCCTCGGGATCCCGCCGCCACAGCCCCTGGGGCCCGCGGTAGTCCGGAATCCCGGAGTCGGTGCTGATACCGGCACCGGTGAGCAGGGCGACGAGGGGCTTGGCCATGGCACCGAGGGTAGGCGGGGCCGCGGCACGGCCGCGAGCGGATATCGCCGGTCCGCGCAGGGGGGAGCGGCCGGCCCCGTCAGTGCACCCGCCGCCCGTTCTCCAGCTCCGCCGTCCCCGCACCCTCCGCCAGCACGTCGAGGGCCGCCAGGACACGGCCGCCGAGGGCGCCCGGCAGGTACCGGGTCAGGTCCTCGCGCGGGACCAGCCGCCAGGACAGCAGCTCCTCCTCCTGGAGGCGGATCGCCTTGAACTCGTCCTCGCTCAGCACCCCGCCGTCGTACAGGTACGCCACCAGGGGCGGGCGGCCCGGGCCCTGCACCCAGTCCACCGCCAGCAGCCGGCCGAGCTCACGGTCGAGACCGATCTCCTCGGCCGTCTCGCGCCGCGCGCCCTGCCGCGGTGTCTCGCCGTCGTCGGACTCCACGGTGCCGCCGGGCAGCGCCCAGCCCTCCCGGTAGTTGGGCTCGACCAGCAGCACCCGGCCCTCGGCGTCCCGGAACAGCGCGGCGGCGCCGGCCAGCACGCGGGGCAGGGAGGCGATGTAGGCGGCGAAATCAGGGAAAGACGTCATCGGTGCAGGGTAACCACCGGGCCACGGCTCATCCCCCGGCCCCCGGGGCGGCCGGCTGCGCCAGCCGCAGCGTCCGCTTCGCCAGCTCGCTGATCCGCACCCCGTCGAAGCCGAACACCGCACTGCGGACCGTGTCCTCCAGCGGGGCCTTCCACTGGTCGGGGATGGCCCCCGCCCCGCCGAACACACCGGCCACCGAACCCGCCGTCGCGCCGTTGGAGTCGGTGTCCAGGCCGCCCCGGACGGTCAGGGTGATGGTGCGTGTGAAGTCGCCGTCACCGTAGAGCAGGCCAGCGGTCAGGACGGCCGCGTTCGGCACGGTGTGGATCCAGCCCATCCCCGCGGTCTCCTCGGCGACCGTGGTGAGCGTGTCCTCCCACGGCATGCGGGTGTCGTGCAGCGAGGCCACCCGGCGCACCGTGCGGGCGAGCCGGCTGCTCGCCGGGATCACGGTCAGGGCCTCGTCGACGGCTTGGCGCACCGTGGGCGCCGTGAACGCCGCCGCGATCAGGGCCGCCGCCCACATCGCCCCGTAGACCCCGTTGCCGGTGTGCGAGAGCACCGCGTCGCGCCGGGCGAGGGAAGCGGCCCGGCGCGGCTCGCCCGGGCAGGTCCAGCCGAAGATGTCGGCGCGGATGAGGGCGCCGATCCACTCCTGGTAGGGGTTGTCGTACGTCGCGGTCAGCGGCGGCTTCAGCCCGGTGGCGAGGTTGCGGTAGGCGGCCCGCTCGGCGGTGAACGTCTGCAGATACGGCAGCCGCAGCAGCCACAGGTCGCCGACCTGCTCGGTGCTGAAGCCGAAGCCGTGCGTCTCCAGCAGGTCCAGGCCGAGGATCGCGTAGTCGACGTCGTCGTCGCGGCAGCTGCCGTGGATGCGGCCACGGACGCACTGGCGCCACTCGGGGCGCAGCGCGGTCGCCTCGTCGCCGGTGGGCTCGGGCAGGTAGTCGGTCAGCGGGAGGGCGGCTGCCCGTCTGAGGTAGCGGTCGATGCGGTCGCGCGACCAGACCTCGCCCTGTTCGACGGGCTTGCCGAGCATGTTGCCCGCGACGCGCCCCGTCCATCCGCCGAGGACGCGGTCGGCCAGGTCCGTCTCGGTGTGCGCAAGGGCCATGGTTACGGTCTACCCGTTTCCCGCGATCCACCCGTTCGCGAGCGGGAACCACCCGTCCAGGAGGTGGGCACGTGCTGACGACCGGGGCGTCCTCCGGTTAAGGTCACAGCGGCGCGACTGGCCTTGACATGCGTGAGGGCCCGGAGAGCAAGGGGAGAGCAAGTGGCGGAAGCTGCAGTGAGCGACACCCGCAGGACACAGCGAGTGCTCGTCGCCGCGGACAAGTTCAAGGGGTCGCTGACGGCCGTGGAGGTCGCCGAGCGGATCACGGCCGGGCTGCGCCGGGTCCTGCCGGACCTCGACGTCGAGGCGCTGCCCGTGGCCGACGGCGGCGACGGCACCGTGGCCGCGGCGGTCGCGGCGGGCTTCGAACGCCGGGAGGCACGGGTCGCCGGCCCCCTCGGCGAGGAGGTCACGGCGGCGTTCGCGCTGCGCGAGGGCACCGCGGTCGTGGAGATGGCCGAGGCGAGCGGGCTGCAACGGCTTCCCGCCGGGGTCTTCGCCCCGCTCACGGCGTCCACGTACGGCTCCGGCGAGCTGCTGCGGGCCGCCCTGGACGCGGGCGCCCGCACGATCGTCTTCGGGGTCGGCGGCAGTGCCACCACCGACGGCGGCGCCGGGATGCTGTCCGCGCTGGGCGCCCGGTTCCTGGACGCCCACGGGGAGCCGGTGCCCCCGGGCGGCGGCGGACTCGCCGAGCTGGTCACCGCCGACCTGTCGGGACTCGACCCGCGTCTCGCCGAGGTCGAGCTGGTCCTCGCGAGCGATGTCGACAACCCGCTGACCGGCCCGAAGGGCGCACCCGCCGTCTACGGCCCGCAGAAGGGCGCCTCACCGGACGACGTGGAGGCCCTGGACGCCGCCCTCGCGCACTTCGCGAAGGTGCTGGAGGGGCCGGCCGGACCGAAGGCCGCCGAGTACGCGGCCTCGCCCGGTGCGGGCGCGGCGGGCGGCATCGGCTACGGCGCCCTGCTGCTGGGCGCCCGGTTCCGCCCCGGCATCGAGGTGATGCTCGACGTCCTGGGCTTCGCCCCCGCCCTGGACCGCGCCGACCTGGTCATCACCGGCGAGGGCTCCCTCGACGAGCAGACCCTGCACGGCAAGGCCCCGGCGGGCGTCGCCGCGGCGGCCCGCGCCGCGGACAAGGACGTCGTGGCCGTCTGCGGCCGCCTCGCCCTGCCACCCCAGGTCCTGGGCCGCGCCGGCTTCCGCCGGGCCTACCCCCTGACGGACGCGGAGCCGGACGTGGCGAAGTGCATCGCCGAGGCGGGCCCGATCCTGGAACGGGTCGCGGAACGGATCGCGCGGGACTTCCTGACCTGAGCCGTCACGGCAGGGGGGTCAGCGCACCGTCCGAGTCCCTGAAGTAGCTGCCGGTCCTCTGGCCCTCCACCTCGCCGTTCTTGAACCACTGCTTCGACATGTGGTGCACCGTCTTCGCGGTCAGCTCCCACACCAGCGAGTGACCGGCGCCGGCGAGGCAGAACATCAGCTTGTTGGATCCCTTGACGGCCGCGTAGAGGTCCGGCACGGAGAAGCGGGTGGGGTCGGGGAAGGTCGCGGGGCTGTTGGCGGCGCGGTCGAGTTCCCCGTAGATGATGAGCACGGGAACCCGTCCCCCGAGCACGGCTGTGCCGGCCGGGTTCTCGTGCGGCACCGTCTTGTCGTTCCAGCCCCACCAGTAGGTGTTCCGGTACCGCAGGATGCCCTCGTACTCACCCGGGGCCACCTCGGGGCCCCACTTGCTGCCGAGGGGGTCGCTCTGCATGCAGGCTTCCCAGGCGAGCTCCACGACGCCGGGCTCGCGCAGGTCGGGGTTGCCGTCCAGCCCCGTCCTGAACCCCGTCCTGGTGCCGACGAACATGGGGAAACCGAAGGTGACGGCCGGTTGGGACAGGGGCAGGGTCTGCGCCTCGGGCGGGCGTCCGAAGGGGTCCTCGGGCTTGCCCGACCACCGCCCCTTGGGCGGGAAGACCGGGGCGAGCAGGAGCAGGCTCTCGACGTTGCCGGGGTTCTGGAGGGTGTAGGGACCCATGATGGCCGCGCCCAGGGACCAGCCGATGAAGCGGATCGGCTTCTTCCTGCCGGGCAGGTCCCGGATGTACTGGACCACCGCGTCCAGTTCCGCCCACTCGCTCTCCGAGTTGCCCAGCTGGTGCGGGTACGGGGGAGGGGGAGGGCAGGGCTCCTGGAGAGGGTTGGGGACGAGGACCCGCTGCTGGGCCGGGTTGGCGTTGCACGGATCGTCCATCCTGGGGCGCGGCGACCGGCCCGAGCCCTGGAGGTCCATGATGAAGACGTCGTAGCCGTCGTCCGCGAGTTCCTGCGCCCAGCTGTACCGGGTGGCGGGGCCGCCGGGCACCGGCGCGAGATCGAAGCCCGCCAGCGCCGGCACGCTTCTGCCGTGCAGCATCAGCACCGGCTGGTGCGGATGGTTCGGCTTGGTGCCGTCGTACTCCCGTACGGGCAGCGTCACCGTGTCGCCGACGTTGGCGGGGATCCGGGATTGCAGCGTGACGTTGTGCTCTTTGAGGATGGGTGCGGGCATGGCCGCCTCCCAGGGGGGAAGTGGGGGAAACTGTCTGAAACCCCCCTCTTTCCACCCTCCCCTTCCTGCACTTTTCTGGCAAATCGGCCTCAAGCAGAGGTAGTTGACCGGTCAAGGGCAGCAGAAGGACGCCCTTGAACGCGGAACGGGTGTGGCCCGGGCCTTGAGGCCCGGGCCACACCCGTCAGCGGAGGGACGAGGTCACGGCAGCTGTGCCGCGCGTGCTTCCCGTCGGTTGTCGCGGAAGTTGTTCACCCGCCGGGCCGTCGCGAACAGCGGGATCACCGCCCCCATGACCAGCTGGAGCGCACAGCCCGTCTGGAGCAGCAGCTGGCCGCTCGGGGCGTCGAACGCCCAGGCCGCCATCATGCCCATGCCCACCACGATCCACGACAGCATCGCCACCGCGAGCCGGCCGCGCGGCTTCGGGTACTCCACGCGGCTCACCATCAGCCACGCCGTCCCCAGGATCGCCAGCAGCGTCGCCACGAAGGGCAGCTCCAGCAGCACGATGGACACCACCGTCAGTGCGCCGAACGGTGACGGCATGCCCTGGAAGGTGCCGTCCTTGACCGTGACGCACGAGAACCGCGCAAGCCGTAGCACCACCGCCAGCAGCACCACGATCGCCCCGACCGCCGCGACCCGCTGGTACGCGCCGTCGGCCACCATGCCGTAGACGAGGACGAAGTACGCCGGTGCCAGGCCGAAGCTGATCAGGTCGGACAGGTTGTCCAGCTCGGCGCCCATGGGGGAGGAGCGCAGCTTGCGCGCCACCAGGCCGTCGAACAGGTCGAAGACCGCCGCGCACAGCATCAGGATGACCGCGGTGGCCGCGCTGTTGCGCGCCATGCCGGTCTCCTGGCTGCCCATGAGGTCGGGGATCAGGATGCCGGTGGTGGTGAAGTACACCGCCATGAAGCCGCACGTGGCGTTGCCGAGCGTCAGCGTGTCCGCTATCGACAGGCGAAGAGAGAGGGGCATCTCCTCTTCTTCGTCCACCTCGTCGGCCTCCGGGACCCAGCCGGCCTTGGTATCAGGATCAATCACGGTCAATGCGAGTCACCCCAGCCACGGTCTTCTGTCCCACCTCGACCGCGACCTCCACGCCCTCGGGCAGGTAGAGGTCGACGCGCGAGCCGAAGCGGATCAGACCGATCCGCTCGCCCTGCTCGACCTTGGTGCCCTGAGGCAGGTACGGAACGATGCGGCGGGCGACGGCGCCGGCGATCTGGATCATCTCGATGTCGCCGAGCTCGGTGTCGAAGTGCCAGACGACACGCTCGTTGTTCTCGCTCTCCTTGTTGAAGGCGGGAACGAAGCCACCGGGGATGTGCTCGACCGACGTCACCGTGCCGGCCAGCGGCGCGCGGTTGACGTGGACGTTCAGCGGGCTCATGAAGATCGCGACGCGGGTGCGGCCGTCCTTCCACGGCATGATGCTCTGCACCACACCGTCGGCGGGCGAGATGACCCGGCCCTGGGTGATCTCGCGCTCGGGGTCGCGGAAGAACCACAGCATCCCCGCCGCCAGCGCGGTGGCGGGAACGGCGACGGCCTTGGCGGCGCCCGAACGGCGCGCCCGGACCAGGCTGAGTGCTGCGGTGGCGACGGTCGGAAGGAGCCACGGCGATGCTCCGCGCGCGAGGCGTACGCCGGCCCGGCTGTCGCGAGATGCAGAGGTTTGGCTGTGGGGCATGGATGACCTTCGTAGCGGATGATGCCGCACTCTGACGGGGGACGGCGGCTTTCCGGCGATCGTAGCGGCTCGGGGCCCGAACTGGGTAAGCCAGGCAGCCGAGTCGGCGGCAGAAGGGTGCTGACGGGGTGTGATCTTCTTCTCCAAGAAAACACCCCGTATCCGGACATCTAGCCCTGGAATCGATACTCTTCGAGCAGCCGCCTGCCGATGATCATTTTCTGGATCTCGGCGGTACCTTCACCGATGAGCAGCATCGGAGCCTCGCGGTAGAGGCGCTCGATCTCGTACTCCTTGGAGAAGCCGTAGCCGCCGTGGATCCGGAAGGAGTCTTCGACGACCTCCTTGCAGTACTCGGAGGCGAGGTATTTCGCCATCCCAGCCTCGAGGTCGTTTCGCTCCCCGGAGTCCTTTTTGCGTGCTGCGTTCACCATCATCGCATGCGCGGCCTCGACCTTGGTAGCCATCTCGGCCAGCTTGAACTGGATCGCCTGGTGCTGGGCGATCGGCTTGCCGAAGGTGTGACGCTGCTGCGCGTACTGGACGCCCAGTTCGAACGCACGCTGCGCGACGCCGCAACCACGGGCCGCCACGTTGACCCGGCCGACCTCGACCCCGTCCATCATCTGGTAGAAACCGCGGCCGGTGACCCCGCCGAGCACACGATCGGCGGGAATCCGCAGGCCATCCATGATGAGCTCGGTGGTGTCGACCCCCTTGTAGCCCATCTTGTCGATCTTGCCGGGGATCGTGAGGCCGGGGCGCACCTCGCCGAAACCGGGCTCCTTCTCGACCAGGAAGGTGGTCATCGACTTGTGGGGCGCCGTGCCCTCGGGGTGACCTTCGTCACTTCTGACCAGAACGGCCACCAGAGACGACGTTCCGCCGTTCGTGAGCCACATCTTCTGACCGTTCAGGACGTACTCCTCGCCGTCCTTCACCGCCTTGGACGTGATCGCCGACACGTCCGAGCCGAGGCCCGGCTCCGACATCGAGAACGCGCCCCGGATGTCGCCCGCCGCCATCCGCGGCAGGAAGTGGTCCTTCTGCTCCTGCGTGCCGTGCTGCTTGAGCATGTACGCCACGATGAAGTGGGTGTTGATGATGCCGGACACCGACATCCACCCGCGGGCGATCTCCTCCACGCACAGCGCGTAGGTCAGGAGCGACTCGCCCAGACCCCCGTACTCCTCGGGGATCATCAGGCCGAACAGGCCCAACTCCTTCAGCCCGTCGACGATCTGCTGCGGGTACTCGTCGCGGTGCTCCAGCTCGGTCGCGACCGGGATGATCTCCTTGTCCACGAAGTCGCGGACGGTGGACAGGATCTCCTGCTGGACGTCGGTCAGACCGGCGGTCTGGGCGAGTCGCGCCATGACTACTTCTCCTGCTCTCGCAGCTCCGGGCGGCCGGGCTGCTCGCCGCCGCGCTCCTTGATGTACGTCTCGGTCGGCACCATCACCTTGCGGCGGAACACGCAGACCAGCGTGCCGTCCTGCTTGTAGCCCTTGGTCTCGACGTAGACGATTCCGCGGTCGTTCTTCGACTTCGACGGCCACTTGTCCAGCACCGTCGTCTGGCCGTAGACCGTGTCGCCGTGGAAGGTCGGCGCCACGTGCTTCAGCGACTCGATCTCCAGGTTGGCGATGGCCTTGCCGGAGATGTCCGGCACGGACATGCCGAGCAGCAGCGAGTAGATGTAGTTGCCCACCACGACGTTCTTGCCGAAGTCCGTCGTCTTCTCCGCATAGTTCGTGTCCATGTGGAGGGGGTGGTGGTTCATGGTGAGGAGACAGAAGAGGTGGTCGTCGTACTCCGTGACCGTCTTCCCCGGCCAGTGCTTGTACGTCGCCCCGACCTCGAACTCCTCGTAGGTGCGTCCGAACTGCATCGCCGTCACGCCTCCGGGATCTCGAACTTGCTCGTGCGCTGCATGCCGGCGGCGCGGCCCTTGCCGGAGATGACCAGGGCCATCTTGCGGCTGGCCTCGTCGATCATCTCGTCGCCGAGCATCGCCGAGCCCTTCTTGCCGCCGGCCTCGGACGTGTAGTAGTCGTAGGCGTCCAGGATCAGCTCGGCGTGGTCGTAGTCCTCCTGCGACGGCGAGAAGATCTCGTTGGACGCCTCGACCTGGCCCGGGTGCAGCACCCACTTGCCGTCGAAACCGAGGGCCGCGGCACGCTGGGCGACCTCGCGGTAGCCGTCGATGTTGCGGATCTGCAGGTAGGGGCCGTCGATCGCCTGGAGGTTGTTGGCACGGGCGGCCATCAGGATCTTCATCAGGATGTAGTGGTAGGCGTCCGCCGGGTAGCCGGGCGGCTGCTCGCCCACGACCAGCGACTTCATGTTGATGGACGCCATGAAGTCGGCCGGGCCGAAAATGATCGTCTCGACGCGCTGGGAGGCCGTCGCGATCTCGTTGACGTTGTTCAGGCCCTGCGCGTTTTCGATCTGCGCCTCGATGCCGATCTTGCCGACCTCGAAGCCCATGGTCTTCTCGATCTGCGTCAGGAGCAGGTCCAGGGCGACGATCTGCTGGGCGTCCTGGACCTTCGGCAGCATGATGCAGTCGAGGTTCTGGCCGGCGCCCTCGACGACGGTCACGACATCGCGGTACGTCCACTCGGTCGTCCAGTCGTTGACGCGCACCACCCGCGTCTTGCCCGTCCAGTCGCCCTCGTTGAGGAACTTGACGATGGTGTGCCGCGCCTCGGGCTTGGCCAGCGGGGCGCAGGCGTCCTCCAGGTCGAGGAAGACCTGGTCCGCCGGGAGGCCCTGGGCCTTCTCCAGGAAGCGCGGGTTCGAGCCCGGCACCGCCAGACAGGAACGCCGCGGGCGAAGGCGGTTGACGGTCGTCATACGGGGACCTCCAGGGGGTCGAGCTTGTTCGCTTTCCGGATCTCATCGACGATGCGGCCGATGATTCCGGTGATGTCGAAGTCCTTCGGGGTGAAGACCGCGGCCACTCCGGCTGCCCTGAGCTGCTCGGCATCACCGTTCGGGATGATGCCACCGGCGATCACCGGGATGTCTGTGGCACCGGCCACACGCAGCCGTTCGAGGACGTCCGGGACCAGCTGGGCGTGCGATCCGGACAGGATCGACAGGCCGACCGCGTGCACGTCCTCGGCGAGGGCCGCGTCCACGATCTGCTCGGGCGTCAGCCGGATGCCCTGGTAGACCACCTCGAAGCCGGCGTCCCGCGCGCGCACCGCGATCTGCTCGGCGCCGTTGGAGTGGCCGTCCAGGCCCGGCTTGCCGACCAGGAAGCGCAGCTTGCCCACGTTCAGGTCCTTGGCCGTGAGCTCGACCTTGCGGCGGACCAGGGCGAGCGCGCTGCCCTCCTCGACGGGGACGGCCACCGGCGCCGAGGAGACGCCCGTGGGCGCCCGGAACTCGCCGAACACCTCGCGCAGGGCCCCGGCCCACTCGCCGGTCGTCGCCCCGGCGCGCGCGCACTCCAGGGTGGCCTCCATGAGGTTCTCGTTGCCGCGCGCGGCCTCCTTCAGCCGCTCCAGGGCCTTGCAGGGCCGCGGGTGGTTGAAGGGCGGCTGGTAGCGGCTGTCACGCCACTGCTGGAGCCCGGCGATGACACGGGCCTCGACCGCCGGGTCCACCGTCTGGATCGCGGTGTCCAGGTCGGCGGTCAGCGGGTTGGGCTCGGTGCCCTCGAAGATGTTGACGCCGATGATCTTCTCCTGGCCGGACTCGATCCGGCCCCGCCGCTCGGCGTGCGAGGCGACCAGCTGCGACTTCAGGTAGCCGGACTCGACGGCCGCCATCGCGCCGCCCATCTCCTGGATGCGGTCGATCTCGGCGAACGCCTCCTCGACCAGCCGGTCCACCTTCGCCTCGATCACCTTCGAGCCCTCGAAGATGTCCTCGTACTCCAGCAGGTCGCTCTCGTAGGCCAGCACCTGCTGGATGCGCAGCGACCACTGCTGGTCCCACGGCCGGGGCAGGCCCAGGGCCTCGTTCCAGGCGGGCAGCTGCACGGCACGCGCGCGGGCGTCCTTGGAGAGGGTGACGGCCAGCATCTCCAGCACGATCCGCTGGACGTTGTTCTCCGGCTGCGCCTCCGTCAGGCCCAGGGAGTTGACCTGGACGCCGTAGCGGAAGCGGCGCTGCTTAGGGTTCTCGATGCCGTACCGCTCGCGGGTGATGCGGTCCCAGATGCGGCCGAACGCCCGCATCTTGCACATCTCCTCGACGAAGCGGACGCCCGCGTTGACGAAGAAGGAGATGCGGGCCACGACGTCGCCCATGCGGTCCTGCGGCACCTGGCCGGAGTCGCGCACGGCGTCGAGGACGGCGATCGCGGTGGACATCGCGTACGCGATCTCCTGGACCGGTGTGGCGCCCGCCTCCTGCAGGTGGTAGCTGCAGATGTTGATGGGGTTCCACTTCGGCATGTGGGAGACCGTGTACGCGATCATGTCCGTCGTCAGGCGCAGGCTCGGCCCCGGCGGGAAGACGTGCGTGCCGCGGGAGAGGTACTCCTTGACGATGTCGTTCTGGGTCGTGCCCTGGAGCTTGGTGATGTCGGCACCCTGCTCCTCGGCGACGACCTGGTAGAGCGCCAGCAGCCACATGGCCGTGGCGTTGATGGTCATCGAGGTGTTCATCTGCTCCAGGGGGATGTCCTGGAACAGCCGGCGCATGTCACCGACGTGCGCGATGGGCACGCCGACCCGGCCCACCTCGCCGCGGGCGAGGATGTGGTCGGAGTCGTAGCCGGTCTGCGTCGGCAGGTCGAACGCCACCGACAGACCCGTCTGGCCCTTGGCGAGGTTGCGCCGGTACAGCTCGTTGGACGCCTCGGCCGTGGAGTGACCGGCGTACGTGCGCATGAGCCACGGCCGGTCCTTCTGACGCTCAGTCATCTGTGCCCCCGTACGTCTCAGATGTTGCGGAAGCGGTTGATGGCGTCGATGTGCCGGGCGCGCTTTTCGTGGTCGCGCACGCCCAGGCCCTCCTCGGGGGACATGCACAGCACGCCGACCTTGCCCTGGTGCAGGTTGCGGTGCACGTCGTAGGCGGCCTGGCCGGTGTCCTCGAGGGAGTACACCTTGGACAGGGTCGGGTGGATCTTGCCCTTGGCGATGAGGCGGTTGGCCTCCCAGGCCTCGCGGTAGTTGGCGAAGTGGGAGCCGATGATGCGCTTCAGGGACATCCACAGGTAGCGGTTGTCGTACTCGTGCATGTAGCCCGAGGTGGAGGCGCAGGTGGTGATGGTGCCGCCCTTGCGGGTGACGTAGACGGACGCGCCGAAGGTCTCGCGGCCGGGGTGCTCGAAGACGATGTCGATGTCCTCGCCGCCGGTGAGCTCGCGGATGCGCTTGCCGAAGCGCTTCCACTCCTTGGGGTCCTGGGTGTTCTCGTCCTTCCAGAACTTGTAGCCCTCGGCGTTGCGGTCGATGATCGCCTCGGCGCCCATCGAGCGGCAGATGTCCGCCTTCTGGTCGCTGGAGACGACACAGATCGGGTTGGCGCCGCCGGCCAGCGCGAACTGGGTGGCGTAGGAGCCGAGTCCGCCGCTCGCGCCCCAGATCAGGACGTTGTCGCCCTGCTTCATGCCGGCGCCGTTGCGGGAGACCAGCTGGCGGTAGGCGGTGGAGTTGACCAGACCGGGGGCGGCGGCCTCCTCCCAGCTGAGGTGGTCGGGCTTGGGCATCAGCTGGTTGGACTTGACCAGGGCGATCTCGGCGAGGCCGCCGAAGTTGGTCTCGAAGCCCCAGATGCGCTGCTCCGGGTCGAGCATCGTGTCGTTGTGGCCGTCGCTGGACTCCAGCTCGACGGACAGACAGTGCGCGACGACCTCGTCACCGGGGCGCCAGGCGTTGACGCCCGGGCCGGTGCGCAGGACGACGCCCGCGAGGTCGGAGCCGATGATGTGGTACGGCAGGTCGTGGCGCTTGGCCAGCTCGTTGGTGCGGCCGTAGCGCTCCAGGAAGCCGAACGTCGACAGCGGCTCGAAGATCGACGTCCACACCGAGTTGTAGTTGACCGACGAGGCCATGACGGCCACCAGCGCCTCGCCCGGGCCGAGCTCGGGCAGCGGCACCTCGTCCAGGTGGATCGACTTGCGGGGGTCCTTGTCGCGCGTGGCGAGCCCGGCGAACATCTCCGTCTCGTCCTTGTGCACGGTGATCGCGCGGTACGACTCGGGGAGCGGGAGGGCGGCGAAGTCCTCCGACGTGGAGTCGGGCGACTGGATCGCGGCCAGGATGTCCTTCACGGTCACGGTGTTGCCTCCGGCGGTGAGCGCCCTGAGGGAGGGGCGCCGATGGTTACGTCGGTGCTGCTGAGGGTTGAGGGGGTGCCGTCGGTTCGGCGGTGGTGCTGTTCGGCAGCGCATGGTGGCGCGGGAGGTTGCCTGTGACGCAGGCGTCCGGGCGTGCAGGCGGGTGGGCCTGCCGGGACGTCGTCCGGACTCCTTCAACGTATGACACCGCGTGTCACCCCGCAAGGCACTGAGTGCCAGAACTTGCTCTCAGATGAAATCTTTACGTAACACATGAGCGATGATCGATCGAACGGGCCCTCCGAGGGCCTGCAAAACGGCCCCTGACATGCCAAAACGGCCACCCCGTGGGGTGGCCGTCATCACACGCCTGAAGGGTCGCTCAGCGCTCCTTGAGGGCCTGCTCGATGGTCCGCATGACCTCGTCGAGGGGGGCGTCGGTGCGGGCGACCGTCACCAGCACCTCACCCTGCGCCGAGGCCGTGGCGACGGCCGGCTGCGGTTCCGTGGAGCGCCCGGCACCGATGCCCGAGCCGAAGGTCTTGCGCACGATCGCGAAGGCGTGGTCCAGCTGCGCCTCCACGTCCCCCTGCGCGCCGGCCCTCAGCCAGCGCCGCAGGACGTGGTTGTGGGCGGTGACGACCGCGGACGCGGCGACCTCCGCCAGCAGCGGGTCGTCGTTGGCGTCGTCGGCGTGCGCGCGCTCGTCGAAGTGGCCGAGGAGGTAGCGGGTGAACAGCCGCTCGTAGCGGGCCACCGACGCGATCTCCGCCTCGCGCAGGGTGGGTACCTCGCGCGTCAGCTTGTAGCGGGCGACCGAGATCTCCGGCCGGGCCGCGTACATCCGCATGACTTCCTTGATGCCGCGGCACACCGTGTCGAGGGGATGCTCATGGGCGGGCGCGGCGTTGAGGACCGCCTCGGCGCGGATCAGGGTGTCGTCGTGGTCGGGGAAGATCGCCTCTTCCTTGGAGCGGAAGTGGCGGAAGAAGGTGCGGCGGGCGACACCGGCCTGGGCCGCGATCTCGTCGACGGTGGTCGCCTCGTACCCCTTCGTCGCGAACAGTTCCATCGCGGCGGCCGCCAGTTCCCGGCGCATCTTGAGCCGCTGGGCGGCGGCGCGAGAACCGGCGGCACTCTCCGGCGCGTCGGTCGCGGCGGGTGTACGTGAGGACTTGGCGGGCTGGGGCATGCCCTGAACGTACTGCATGTGCGCAGCTCGGTGCGCGTGACCTGGTTCCCCCCCATCGCAGGAGGGCGGGGGAGGGGCGGCCCGGCCGGCCGGGTGGAACCGGTCCGGGCCGAGCAGGCCGCCCCACTCCGCGCCGGACCGGAACCAGTCGCCGGGACGCTCAGCGCTTGGCATATTCGCGGAAGCCACGGCCGGTCTTGCGGCCGAGGCAGCCCGCGGCCACCAGGTGCTCCAGCAGCGGCGCCGGAGCGAGCCCCGGGTCGCGGAACTCGCGGTGCAGGACCTTCTCGATGGCGAGCGAGACGTCGAGACCGACGACGTCCAGCAGCTCGAAGGGGCCCATCGGGTAACCGCCGCCCAGCTTCATCGCCGCGTCGATGTCGTCGAGCGTCGCGTAGTGCTCCTGCACCATCTTGATCGCGTTGTTCAGGTACGGGAACAGCAGCGCGTTCACGATGAAACCGGCCCGGTCGCCGCAGTCGACCGGGTGCTTGCGGATCCGCGCGCACACCTGGCGGACCGTGGCGTGGACGTCGTCGGCGGTCAGCACCGTCCGGACGACCTCGACCAGCTTCATGGCCGGGGCCGGGTTGAAGAAGTGCATCCCGATGACGTCCTGCGGGCGGGAGGTGGCCCGGGCACAGGCGACGACCGGAAGCGACGAGGTGGTGGTGGCCAGGATCGCCCCCGGCTTGCAGACCTTGTCCAGGGCCGCGAACAGCTGCCGCTTGACCTCCAGGTCCTCGGCGACCGCCTCGAGGGCCAGGTCCACGTCGGCGAAGTCGTCGTAGGTGCCCGTGGCGGTGATGCGGTCCAGGGTCTCGGCGGCCGCCTCGGCGGTCATCCGGCCCTTGTCGACCGAGCGGGTCAGGGACTTGCCGATCCGGGCCTTCGCGGTCTGTGCCTTCTCCTCGCTGCGGGCGGCGATGACCACCTCGTAGCCGGCCTTGGCGAAGACCTCGGCGATGCCGGAGGCCATGGTGCCCGAGCCCGCGACACCGACCGAGCGGATCTCCCGGCCGGGGCCCGGGTCGCCGCCCTCCGGCGGCGTCAGCGCGTCCCGCACGACGGTGCCGCTGCCCGGCGCCTCGTACGTGTAGAAGCCGCGCCCCGCCTTGCGGCCGGTCAGGCCCGCCTCGCTCAGCTGCTTGAGGATCGGGGCCGGGGCGTGCAGCCGGTCGCGGGAGGCGGCGTACATGGCCTCCAGGACCGTGCGCGCGGTGTCCACGCCGATCAGGTCGAGCAGCGCCAGCGGGCCCATGGGCAGCCCGCAGCCGAGCCGCATCGCGGCGTCGATGTCCTCGCGGGAGGCGTACTTCGCCTCGTACATCGCGGCCGCCTGGTTGAGGTAGCCGAACAGCAGGCCGTCCGCGACGAATCCGGGGCGGTCGCCGACCGCGACGGGCTCCTTGCCGAGGTCGAGCGCGAGACCGGTGACCGCCGTGACGGCGGCCGGCGCGGTCAGCACCGAGGAGACCACCTCGACCAGCTTCATGGCCGGCGCCGGGTTGAAGAAGTGCAGGCCCAGCACCCGCTCGGGGCGGGAGGAGTCGGCGGCCAGACGGGTCACGGACAGGGCGTTGGTGCCGGTCGCCAGGATCGTCTCGGGGCGCACGATCCCGTCCAGCTCACGGAAGATCTGGTGCTTGACCTCGTAGGACTCCGGGGCCACCTCGATGACCAGGTCGGCGTCGGCCGCGGAGGTCAGGTCGGCGGAGGTGCGGACGCGGCCGAGGATCTCGGCACGCTCCTGCTCGGTCAGCCGCCCGCGCTGCACGCCGCGGGCGGTGGAGGCCTCCAGGGCGGCGACGCACTTCGCGGCCTGGGCCTCGCTGATGTCGATGCCGACGACCGTGCGGCCGGCCTTGGCGAGGACCTCGGCGATGCCGGTGCCCATCGTGCCGAGGCCGACGACGGCGATGGTCTGCAACGGGGACTGGGACGGGTCGGGCAGGGGAGTGGCCATCGCGGGACTCCAGGATGAGGGTGACGACGGGGAACGCGCTCCGGGTGCGCCGAGGGCGGCCCGGCGGAAGCCGGACCACGGGCGCACCGGGTGCGTGATGAAGTGCGGGTGTTGGCCGGGCCGCGAAGCGCACACGCCCGGTGCCGCGCCACGGGCGTGCACACGCCCGGGGAGACGGCGGGTCCGACCGGCCCTGTCCCGGGGCCGAGTCGTACTGCGGTACCTGAGGCACCGAACCGACTGCTCTCGCGACGGCCGCGTCACCAGACCGCCACGAGGAAAAACGAGTGGGTAACTCGCTCGTCTGAGCTTAACTGGCGGGTAACGAGCGCGCCAGCCCCCGTCTTTGTGATGTACGTCCCGCGCGGCTCGTGGCGCCCCTAACCTCTGAGTCATGGACGAAGAGTTGCGATCACTCACGGAGCGCTTACGGCAGGAGTCGGGGGCGCCGCCCGCCTTCGAGCGACTCGTGGCGACCGACGACCTCGACGCCCTGGCGGCGGTGCTGACCGAACCCGGCCGGCAGCTGTGGGCGAGGGAGCTGGCCGCGTTCCGGCTGGGGCTCGCGCGGGACCGGCGGGCCTTCGAGGCCCTGGTGCTGCTGCTCAACCACCGTGACCCGCCGCGCTGCGCCTCCGCCGCCTACGCCCTGGCCCGGCTCGGCGATCCCCGGACCGCCCGGGCGGCGGCCGCCCTGGCCACCAACGAACTGCGGGTCGCCTACGCCCTGCACCCGGTGCGGCTGCTGGTCGAGTTGCGCGCGCCGGAGGCGGTTCCCGCGCTGATCACCACGCTCCAGCGGCGCCTGCGCCCGCACGATCCGTACCGCCGCGTGGCCCTCGCCTGCGTGGACGGGCTCGGCACGCTGGGCGACGCCCGCGCCCGGCCCGTGCTGAACGAGGCGCTCGCACATCCGGTGCTGGCGGAGGCGGCGGTGCGGGCGCTCGGGCGGATTCCCCGGCAGAGGTGAGCGCGGCGGGCGAGCCGTCGCTACCTGCCGCACAGGCCGGGGCGTCTCCCGGCACGCCGATGCTGCGTGGGCGTCTCCCCGGCGTCTTCCAGGCGCCTGCCAGGCGCTTGGGGTGTGCCGTGTCAGCCGGGAAGCGTCCTCGCGTACCGGACCTCCGGCACCACGACACCCTCCACCTCGAAGGGCTCCTCCGCGCCGTCCGCGCCGAAGCCGGCCCGTTCGTAGAAGCGGCGGGCCCGGACGTTCTCCTTGAGCACCCACAGCAGGAGACGGCCGTGGCCCGCGGCGGAGCAGCGCGCGACGGACTCCGTGAGCAGCGCCCGGCCCACACCCTGCCCGATCCGGTCGGGATGTGCGTAGAGGGCGTACAACTCGGCGCCCCCGGTGCGGACTTCGCCCTCCCGGTACGGTCCGTGGCAGGCCCAGCCGACAAGGTCGCCGTGGTGGTCCTCGGCCACCAGGTTCACCACGCTGCCGTCGCCCCGCGACAGGTGGGCGCGACGACGCTCGGCGTCCTCCCGGACGCCGAGTCCGTCCAGGTACGACTGCGGCAACATGCCCCGGTAGGCGCGCTGCCAGCCGCGGACGCGGATCTCCGCGACGCCGTCGCAGTCGGCGAGCGTCATCTCCCGTATCCGGATGCGGCTCAAGACGCGACCACGGCGAACGCCTCTACTTCCATCAGGAACTCCGGCCGGACCAGCGCGGCGACCTGTACCGCCGAAGCGGCCGGCAGCCGGTCGTCGGGTATGTGCTCGGCGCGGGCCGCGCGGAGGGCCGGCATGTGCGCCATGTCCGTGACGAAGTAGGTGAGTTTGACGACGTCGTCGAAGGTCGCGCCGGCGGCGGCCAGGCAGCGCCGGAGGTTCTCGAAGACCTGGCGCGCCTGCGCGGCCGCGTCGCCCTCGCCGACCAGCCCGCCACGCTCGTCGAGCGCCAGCTGGCCGGCGATCGCCACGAACCGGCCGGTGCCCAGGACGACATGGCTGTACTGGGGCGCCGCCGCGACGCCGTCGGGGGCGGGGATCCTCGTCAGCTCACTCATGGGTCCATGGTGGACCATGGGACTGACGACGGCCCGCCCCTGACGGATCGTCAGCCGCTTAGTGGCGGAAGCCGAGCAGGCCGTGCAGCGTCGAGCCGTTCGAGGAGGCCGAGGCCCTCCTCCTGGCAGTGGATGCCGCGGCCCCCGCGGGCTTCGGGTCGGGCAGCGCCTCGCACACCGCGTCCGCCCGGCCGTGGCCGCGCGGCACGGTGCCGTCCGTGAGGTACGCCGCCAGGTGCTCGTCCAGGCAGGCGTTGCCGCTCAGCGTGATGCCGTGGTTGCCGCCGCCCTCCTCGACCACCAGGCTGGAACGGGCCAGCAGCCGATGCATGGTGACGCCGCCCTCGTACGGGGTGGCCGCGTCACCGGTCGCCTGGAACAGCAGGGCCGGCGGGAGTTCACCGTTGGCGACGTTCACCGGACGCAGCGAGCCGGCCGGCCAGAACGCACACGGCGCGTTGTACCAGGCGTTGTTCCAGGTCATGAACGGCGCCTTCGCGTACACCGCCCAGTTGTCCTCGCGCCACTGCCGCCAGTCGCGCGGCCAGTCGGCGTCCCGGCACTGCACCGAGGTGTAGACGCTGTAGCCGTTGTCGCCGGAGGCGTCCACCGCGCCGAGGTTCTCGTACGCCTCGACCAGGGGCCCGGGGTCCTTGTCGTGCGCGTACGCCGCGAACGCCTCGGCCAGGCGCGGCCAGTAGCCGTTGTAGTAACCGCCCGGGATGAAGGTGTCCTCCAGCTCCGAGGCGCCGACCGTGCCGCCCGCGGGCTTCTCGGCCAGGGCCGCGCGCATCGCGTACCACCTGGCCTCGATCCTCTCCGGGTCGGTGCCGAGGCCGTACGTGGCGTCGTGCTTGGCGACCCAGGCCAGGAAGGCGCGGTGGCGGTCGTTGAAGGCCACGTCCTGGTTGAGGTTGGCCTCGTGCCAGACGTCGGTCGGGTCGACGACGGAATCCAGGACCAGGCGCCGGACCCGCTCGGGGAAGAAGCGGGCGTAGACCGCTCCCAGGTAGGTGCCGTACGAGTAGCCCAAGTAGTTGATCTTCTTCGCGCCCAGGGCCCGCCGGATGGCGTCCATGTCGCGAACGGCGCTGGTGGTGTTGATGTACGGCAGGAGGTGCCCGTACTTCTTGCCGCAGGCGGCGGCGAAGGACTTGGCGCGCTCGAGGTTGGCCTTCTCGAGCGCGGGTGTCGCGGGCAGCGAGTTCGGGCGGACCGGGCCGAAGTGGTCCGGCCTGCAGTCCAGTGCGGGCCTGCTCGCTCCCACGCCGCGCGGGTCGAAGCCGATGACGTCGTACTGGGCCGCGACCTTCGCGGGCAGCGACGACGCGACGAACCCGGCGAGCCTCAGGCCGCTGCCTCCGGGACCGCCGGGGTTGACCAGCAGGGGGCCCTGGTGGGTCCGGGCGGTGTGCGGGACGCGGGACAGGGCGAGGGTGATCTTCTCCCCGTGCGGCTTGCGGTGGTCGAGCGGCACCTTCAGGGAGGCGCACTGGAGCGTCGGGTAGCCCTCGGTGGCGCAGCTCTTCCAGGTGAGCTTCGCGGTCTGCGTGGTCGTGTTCGCGGTACGGGGTGCGCTCGCCTCGGCGGGAACGGCCGTGAAGGTCCCGGCCATGACGACGGCGGCGCCGCACAGCGCGGCTGCGCGTTTCTTCATGGAGTCCTCCCAGGACGGCGGGATGTCGGACCGCGAGGGTCACCGTCCTCGCCGCATCGTCCCGGAAGCCGGTCCCAGAAGAACTCATTCCGTCAAGCTCATGACCCGATTGGATCTTCATATGCGCTCGAATGCTCGCCCACGGGCGCAGGGGGCCTCCCCGAAGGGTGTCGCACCCTCTCTAGAGGAGGGTGAGTTGCGTCGGACCCGTCACCGGCGGCTCCTCGGCTGCCGGTTCGGCCGGCCGGATCGTGCGCCGCGTCCCCGCGCGCGTGGGCCCGATGCCGTACTCCTCGGCCAGTTCGTGCACCTGACGGGTGATCTGGCGCTGGTACCACTTGGGGGCGTAGGAGCCCTCCGCGTACATCCGCTCGTAGCGGGCGACCAGGTGCGGATGGTGCTGTTCTAGCCAGGACATGAACCACTCGCGGGCGCCGGGCCGCAGGTGCAGCACCAGCGGCGTCACGGAGGTGGCGCCGGACGCCGCGATCGACCGCACGGTGGCCCGGAGCTGGGCGGGCGTGTCGCTCAGGAACGGGATCACCGGCGCCATCAGCACCCCGCAGCCGATGCCGTGTTTGCCCAGGGTGCGCACCACCTCCAGGCGCCGCTCGGGCGCGGGCGTGCCCGGCTCGACGGTGCGCCAGAGCTCCTGGTCGGTGAAGCCGACCGACACGGAGATGCCGACGTCGGTCACCTGTGCCGCCTGCTTGATCAGCTCCAGGTCGCGCAGGACGAGCGTGCCCTTGGTCAGGATCGAGAAGGGGTTCGCGTGATCGCGCAGTGCCGCGATGATGCCCGGCATCAGCCGGTAGCGGCCCTCGGCGCGCTGGTAGCAGTCGACGTTGGTGCCCATGGCGATGTGCTCGCCCTGCCAGCGGCGCGAGCCGAGCTGCCGCCGCAGCAGCTCCGGCGCGTTGGTCTTGACCACGATCTGGCTGTCGAAGCCGAGGCCCGTGTCGAGGTCGAGGTAGCTGTGCGTCTTGCGCGCGAAGCAGTACACGCACGCGTGCGAACAGCCCCGGTAGGGGTTGACCGTCCACTGGAACGACATCCGCGAGACCGCCGGGACCCGGTTGATGATCGAGCGGGCCCGGATCTCGTGGAAGGTGATCCCGCGGAACTCCGGCGTGTCGAAGGTCCGTGTGACCACCGCGTCCGCGCCGAACAGCGCGGCATCGGCCCGGCTGTGTTCGGAGTCCACGGTGAGGTTCTCCCAGCGCATGACGCCTCCTCGGTAGCACTGACCACAGAATAGAACACATGTTCCCTTGATCGTGCGAGGTCGTTTTCCGAACGCGTTCGACCGGGTTGGGGCACCCCGATTTGGGGGGCCGGGCGGCGGGGTGGTTGGCTTGCCCCGACCCCCGAGCAACCAGGTCCTGGAGGAAAGCGATGGCGCAGGTCGAGGCCACTACGGAGCGGATCGTCGCGGCGGACGCGGAGACGGTGTTCGACGCCCTCGCCGACTACAGCGGCACCCGCGCGAAGCTGCTGCCCGAGCAGTTCAGCGAGTACGAGGTCCGGGAGGGCGGCGACGGCGAGGGCACTCTCGTCCACTGGAAGCTCCAGGCCACCAGCAAGCGCGTGCGCGACTGCCTCCTGGAGGTCACCGAGCCCACCGACGGCGAGCTGGTGGAGAAGGACCGCAACTCCTCCATGGTCACCACCTGGCGCGTCACCCCGGCCGGCGAGGGCACGTCCCGGGTCGTGGTGACCACCACCTGGACCGGCGCCGGCGGCATCGGCGGCTTCTTCGAGAAGACTTTCGCGCCCAAGGGCCTCGGCCGGATCTACGACGCGATGCTCACCAGGCTCGCCGCCGAGGTCGAGAAGTAACCCGCCTCAAGGCCCGGACATCCGGGGGGCGTTGCCCCCCTCACCGGTTCGGGTGATCTCCGTACGGCTCGCTCCTGTGCCGTAACTCGTCGCGCTTGCTCGAAGTTGTCGCTTTTACGCGGGAATGGTGCGGCAGCGCGACGAGGGGAGCGGTGAGTGGGCGGGATCACTCTGGCGCAGGACGAACCGGCGGTGGCGCCTCCCGGCACTCCCGCACCACCGCCGGAGCCGGACACCGGGCCGAGCCCCCGCCGGGTGCGGCTGGTCTTCTTCGCGCTCATGCCGGCCCTGCTCCTGGCCGCCCTTGAGCAGATGATCGTCGCCACGGCGCTCCCGAAGATCGTCGGTGAGCTGCACGGCCTGGACCGTATGTCCTGGGCGATCACCGCCTACCTCCTCACCGCCACGGTCGGTCTGCCGATCTACGGCAAGCTCGGTGATCTCCTCGGCCGCAAGGGCGTCTTCCAGTTCGCGATCGTCGTCTTCGTCGCCGGTTCCGCGCTCGCGGGCCGGGCGCAGACCATGGACCAGCTGATCGCCTTCCGCGCGGTGCAGGGCGTCGGCGCGGGCGGTCTCATGATCGGCGTCCAGGCGATCATCGCGGACATCGTGCCGCCCCGGCAGCGCGGCCGCCACATGGGCCTGATCGGGGCCGCCTTCGGACTCGCCTCCGTCGCCGGACCGCTGCTCGGCGGCTACTTCACCGACCACCTCTCCTGGCGCTGGTGCTTCTACATCAACGTCCCCTTCGGCCTGCTCACCCTCGCCGTGGTCGCCGTGGCGCTGAAGCTGCCCAGGCCGGCCGCCAGGGCCCGGCTTGACGTCCTCGGCGCGCTGCTGCTGACCGCCGCCTCCACCTGCCTCGTCCTGCTGACCAGTTGGGGCGGCACCGAGCACGCCTGGGACTCCCGGACGATCCTGGGGCTCGCGGCCGGAGCGGCGGCGGCCACCGTCCTCTTCCTCGTGACCGAGCACTTCGCCGCCGAACCCCTCATGCCGCTCAGGCTGTTCAGGGACTCCGTCTTCAACGTCACCGGCCTGGTCGGCCTGGTGATCGGGGTGGGCCTGTTCGGCGCCGCCAGCTATCTGCCGACGTACCTGCAGATGGTCGACGGGGCCTCGGCCACCGAGTCGGGCCTGCTCATGCTGCCGATGATGGCCGGCATCGTCGGCGCCTCGGTCGTCGTCGGCCAGCTCATCAGCCACACCGGCCGCTACAAGGCCTACCCGATCCTCGGCGGCGCCCTCTCGGCCACCGGCATGTGGCTGCTGTCGCGCCTGGAGGCCGGCACGCCCCGGCTGCACTACAGCATCTGGATGGCCGTCCTCGGCGCCGGCATCGGCATGGTGATGCCGGTGCTGATCCTCGCTGTGCAGAACTCGGTGCGGCCCGCCGACCTGGGCACCGCCACCAGCGCCAACAACTACTTCCGGCAGATCGGGGGCAGTGTCGGCGCCGCCGTCTTCGGCACGCTCTTCGCCGACCGGCTCGCCGACGCCCTCGCCGACCGGCTTCCCGCGCGCACCGGGCTGCCGGACCCCGAGTCCCTCACCCCGCAGCTCGTGCACGCGCTGCCCCCGGCCCTGCGCGACGACTACATCCGGGCGTACGCCGACGCCATGCCGCGGATCTTCCTCTACCTGGTGCCGGTGCTGGTCCTCGGACTGGTCCTCGCCCTCTTCCTCAAGGAGAAACCCCTGGTGTCCCACCACGCCCCCGCCACCGACCCGGACACGGCGCCCGGGACCGCCTCCGTCCCGCAGGCGCGCGCCGGGTACGCGCCCGGCGTCCCCGTGTGCGGCTCGGTGCAGCACCCCGACGGGACCGTCGTGCCCCGCGCGGCCCTCACCCTCATCGACGTCACCGGGCAGCAGACCGGGCGCGGCGCGAGCGGCGAGGACGGGCGCTACGCGCTGGCCACCCCGGGCCCCGGCTCGTACGTCCTGATCGCCGCCGCCGGCGGCCACCAGCCGCAGGCGGTCACCGTGACCGTCGGCGAGCGCCCCGTCGAACTCGACATCGTCCTCGGCGGCGCCGGAAACCTGAGCGGCAGCGTGGTCACCGCCGACGGCACGCCCGTACGGGACGCCACCGTCACACTCACCAACGTGCACGGCGAGGTGGTGGCCACCACCCGCAGCGGCCGGGAGGGCGGTTACGTCATCACCGACCTCGTCGCGGGCGAGTACACCCTCGCCGCCAGCGCGCCCGCCTTCCGCCCGGCGGCGCTCCCCGTCACCGTCCAGGCCGCCCGCGAGACCCGCCGGGACATCGAACTGGCCGGTGGGGCCGTGCTGCGCGGCACCGTGCGGGCGGGCGGCGGACGGCCCGTGGAGGACGCGCGCGTGACCCTGCTCGACGTGGCGGGCAACGTCGTCGACACCCTCACCACCGGCCCCGACGGCACGTTCCGCTTCGTCGACCTGTCCTCCGGCGAGTACACCGTCATCGCCGCCGGCTACCCGCCCGTGGCCACCGTGCTCCAGGTGGCCGGAGGAGGCCGTACCGAGCGGGATCTCCAGCTGAGCCACGAGGACTGAACGGCACCGGCGCGCGGGGTCGCACGCCGGTGCGCGCCCCGCGCGGCCAATTACCGCATTGCCTCACATGGCCACCGGCCCGCGCCGTACGGTGGTGACACCGGCACAGATCTTGCGTCCAGAGAGGGCCTGGGCCATGGACCATGGCACCGACAGGGCCGGGCAGGACCCGGTGACGGAACCCGCCGAGCCCGGCCGCGTCCCCCTCGCCGTCGTCGTGGTCGACCGCGACGGACTGGTGTCCCACTGGAGCCGCGGCGCACGGCGCCTGTTCGGCGTCCCCAGGCAAGAGGCGATCGGCCGCACGGCCCTCGACCTGCTCCCCGTCTCCGGCGCCCTGCCCGAGGAACGGGACACCCTCGCGGACGCCGCCGGCGACGGCCTCGGCCCGGGCCTCGGCTCCACCCTCGCCGGCGGGCTCTCCTACCCGGCGGCGGGCCGCGCCCGGCTCACCACGCCCGGGGACGGCCGGGTCGACGTCCTGTGGTGGGCCTACCCGCTGGTCGGACCAGGGCCCGAGCGGCTGCTCGTCCTGGCCACCGACGCCGGAGGACTGAGCGCGGACGACGGGGCGTTCGAGCGGATCGGGCCCGGCTTCGCACCGCACACCGACCTCCCCGGGGCGGAGAACCTCGCCCGCGGACTCCCCGAGATCCTGCCCGGCATGAGTGTCGGCGAGAGCACCCGGATCGTCGCCCAGATCCTCGAACTCGGCTACCCTGTCCTGGAGTTCAGTCAGAACGACCGGGTGCCCGTCACCCCCGACTGGGGCGTGGCCCGGCGCGCCGAGCGCAAGGTGCGCCGCGCCCTGGCCGCGCGGGCCCTTGCCGCGGGCGAACCCGTGCCGGAGGAGCTGCGGGACGAGGGGGAGGACCTGGAGTACGCCGCCGTCCGCGAGCGGCTGGAGTTCCTCAACGAGGTCAGCGGCCGCATCGGCACCTCCCTCGACCTGTCCCGCACGATCGTCGAGGTCAGCAAGGCCGTCGTGCCCCGCTTCACGGACGTGGCCGGGACCTACCTGCGGGAACAGGTCGTCGCCGGTGAGCAGTTCGCGGACGGCGTGCCCGACACGACCACCCTGTGGCACCGGGTCGCCGTCGAGCACACCGACGAACCCGGCCGCTGGGACGACGTCGTCCCCGTCGGCGAGGCCATGCCGTTCCCGGCGCACACGCCGTTCTTCCAGTGCATGACCAGCGGCGAACCCGTCCTCGTACCGCGCATCAGCGAGGAGATGGGGCACGCCATCGCCGCGCAGTTCGAAAAGCGCGACATCCGGCCGCTCATCACCGGCCGCTCGATGCTGGTCGTGCCCCTGAAGGCACGTGACGTCGTCCTCGGGTTCATGATCCTGCTGCGCCATCCCGAGCGGCCCGTCTTCAACGACATGGACCGCGTCACCGGCGCCGAACTCGCCGCCCGCGCGGGCCTGGTGCTGGACAACGCGCGCATGTACACCTTCCAGGAGAACGTCGCCGAGACGCTTCAGGACAGCATGCTGCCGCACATCCCGCCCCGGATGGCGGGCTGCGACATCGCCACCCGCTATCTGCCGGGCACGCTGCTCGGCAGGGTCGGCGGCGACTGGTTCGACGCGGTGAAACTGCACGGCGGGCGCACGGCGTTCGTCGTCGGCGACGTCATGGGGCACGGCCTCAACTCGGCCGCCATGATGGGCCAGTTGCGCACGGCCGTGCAGACCATGGCCGGGCTCGACCTGCCGCCCGCCCAGCTGCTGCGCAACCTCGACGACCTCGCCCAGCGCCTCGGCGACACCTACCTCGCGACCTGCCTCTACGCCGTCTACGACCCCATCGCGAGCGAGCTCCACCTCGCCAACGCCGGTCACATCCCGCCCGTCCTGGTCCGGGCCGACGACGGCCGCAGTGAACTGCTCGACCTGCCCACGGGCGCGCCCATCGGTGTCGGCGGGGTGCCCTTCCGGGCCGTCTCGGTGCGGGTGGAGCCCGGTGACCGGCTGGTGATGTGCACCGACGGGCTCGTCGAGATGCGGGGCGAGGACATCGGGGTGGGGCTCGCCACCCTCTGCGAGTCGGCCGCACACCCGGCCGCGTCGATGGACGACGCCTGCGACACCATCATCAGGGCCCTCGCCGCGACCTTCTCGGCAGCGGGACGCGGCGGCCGCAAGGACGACGTGGCGCTGCTGATGGCCCGCCTCAACGGCATCGAGCCGGACGACGTGGCCGAATGGCGCCTCGCCCCGGACCCGGCCGAGGTCGGCCGGGCCCGTGCCATGGTGCGCGAGCAACTGCACGAGTGGGGCCTGCCGAAGCTCGTCGGCCCCGCGGAGCTGATGGCCTGCGAACTCGTCACCAACGCCGTACGGCACTCCCGAACCGGGCCGGTCGCGCTGCGCCTGGTCCGCGGGGACACCCTGCTGTGCGAGGTGGACGACGACGACCACGAGCTGCCGACACTGATCGACGCGGGGCCGCTCGACGACCGTGGACGTGGGCTGCGCGTGGTCAGCACCCTGGCCCACGCGTGGGGGACCAGCCGGACCAGGACCGGCAAGACGGTCTGGTTCGAACTGACGCTGCCGCGCCGCTGAGCACGCCCGGGCCGAACGCGGTGGGAAGCCGGGCTCCCGCGTTCTTGTGGGCCCGACCGGCGCGCGGTACACCGTACTCGCCCGCCGTACGGCGGGAATCGTTCGCACCCTGGGAGTGGGCCATGAGCGTGACGCGTCGGTACCGGGAGGCCCGGGAGGGGTTCTGGCGGGAGGCACCCGCCGAACCGGGGGCGGTGTTCTGGGACGCGGAACCGGTCCTGACCGTGGGCCCCCATCTCGCCCTGTTCGAACCGTACCTGGCGGATCACGCCCTGCCCCTGGTGGACCTCGGCTGCGGCAACGGCACCCAGACCCGCTACCTCGCCGACCGTTTCCCGCACGTCCTGGGGGTCGACCTGTCCGCAGCGGCCCTCGAGCACGCGCGCCGGGCCGATCCGGCGGGGCAGGCCACCTACCGGCAGCTGGACGCCGCCGAGAAGGACGAGGTCCAGGCCCTGCACGCGGAACTCGGCGACACCAACGTCTACATGCGGGGCGTCCTGCACCAGTGCGAGCCGGACGACCGGCAGTCGCTGATCGACGGCATCGCCACGCTGGTCGGCGACCGCGGCCGGGCCTGCCTGGTGGAGCTCTCGGCCGCCGCCAAACCGGTGCTGGCGGGCCTGGCGGGCGACCCCGAGGGTCCGCCGCCCAAGCTGGCGCCCGTCTTCCGGCACGGCCTGGCGCCCGGCGAGGTCGCGGACGAGGCCGTGCCCGAACTGGTGCGTTCGGCCGGTCTCACCGTCCTGGCGAGCGGCCGGGCGCCGCTGAAGAGCACGGAATACCGCCCCGACGGCACGCGTGTCGAACTGCCGTCGATCTGGCTGGTGGCGGGGCGCACGGCCTGAGCCGGGCGGTCAGGAACCCGGTTCCGCGGGGAGCGTGCCGGGGTGGGTGTGGTCTGGCGGCGGGGCATTTGTCGGTGTACGGTCACTCCGCTCCCGTCCATGTGCCCCCCTCGCCCCCGCGGAGGACAGCCATGCCCATGCCCTGGTTACGGATGCTGGCCGCGTCGGCGGTCTCGACGGTACTGATCGGCACGAGCGCCGTCACGAGCGCCGCCGCGCCGGACCACCGCGCGGTACGGGACAGCGTGCACACCGCCGGGCGGGTCAAGGCCGCCGGGGACGTGCTCCAGTACAGCTGGCCCGGGATCTACTTCGAGGGGCGGATCCGGGGCACCGGCGTGGGCGTCGTGCTCGACGACCCGGCCGCCGACTACGACGTCCAGGTCGACGGGAGCACCGTCGCGACCCTCGTCACGCCGGGCAGGACCACCCACTGGGTCAGGGGCCTGCGCGACGGCACGCACACCGTCCGGCTCGTCAAACGCAACGACACCCCGTGGAGCACCAGTTCCTTCGGCGGTTTCGTCGCCGCCCCCGGCGGTGCCGTCCTGGCCCGGCCGGCCGCGCGCAGCCGCCAGATCGAGTTCATCGGCGACTCCCTCACCGCCGGCTACGGAAACCTCTCCACCTCCCGCGACTGCGACGGCGAGCAGGTCAAGCGCACCACCAACGCCGACGTGAGCTACGGCGCCCTCACCGCCCGGAGGCTGCACGCCGACTACCAGGTCAACGCGTATTCGGGCCAGGGCATGGTGCGCAACTACAACGGAGGCTCCCCGGAGGTGAACTACCGCACCTTCTACGACCGCGCGCTGCTGAACGTGCCGGGCGACGTCTGGCAGAACCCGGGCACCTGGCGGCCGCAGCTGGTGGTGGTCAACCTCGGCACGAACGACTTCTCGACCCCGATCAACCCCGGCGAGCCCTGGACGGACGAGAGCCTCGCCGCCGCCTACCGCAGCGCCTACACGGGCTTCCTGGAGAAGCTGCGCAAGCGCTACGGGGCCGCGACCACCATCCTGGCAGCGGGCACCGGCCCGTTCGCCGGCCATGTCGAACACGCCGTCCGGCAGCGCACCGGCGCGGGGGACCGGGGAGTGCGGTACTGGCCCCTCGACACCACCGGCCTGGACCTCGCGGGCTGCCACTGGCACTACTCGGCGCGCGACCACCGGCTGCTCGCCGACCGGCTCTCCGCGGTCGTCGCCGGCCTGCCGATCCGTTGGTGAGCGCTTCGTAGCCGGTTGCGCCCACAGCGCGTAACGTGACGAACCATGAAGATCTCCGCCCTGGACGGTTCGTCATGAGAATCCTCATCAGCGCCGACATGGAGGGCGCCACCGGCGTCACCTGGCCCGACGACGTGATGCCGGGCGCCTCGCAGTGGGAGCGCTGCCGCGCGCTGTTCACCTCCGACGTCAACGCCGCCGTCCTCGGCTTCCACGACGGCGGCGCCGACGAGGTGATCATCAACGAGGCGCACTCCACGATGCGCAATCTGCTGCTGGAGCAGCTCGACGACCGCGCCCTGCTGCTCACCGGCCGGCACAAGGCGCTGTCCATGGTGGAGGGCGTGCAGCACGGCGACGTCGACGGCATCGCGTTCGTCGGCTACCACGCGGGCGCCGGCATGGAGGGCGTCCTCGCGCACACCTACCTCGCCAACTCCATCACGGGCGTGTGGCTGAACGACGTCCGGGCGAGCGAGGGACTGCTCAACGCCCACGTCGTCGCCGAGTACGGGGTGCCGGTGGTGCTGGTC
This sequence comes from Streptomyces sp. NPDC043685, assembly GCF_056436585.1. Classification (NCBI taxonomy): domain Bacteria; kingdom Bacillati; phylum Actinomycetota; class Actinomycetes; order Kitasatosporales; family Streptomycetaceae; genus Streptomyces; species Streptomyces sp. NPDC043685. The sequence goes on from NZ_JBWKCH010000003.1 coordinate 125,078, forward strand.
ACCGGGGACGACATCGCCTGCGAGGACGCGCTCGGCTACGCGCCCGAGGCGCTGAAGGTCGCGGTGAAGGACCACGTGTCGCGCTACGCGGCGGTGTGCCGCACCCCCGCCCGCACCGCGGCCGACATCCGGGCGGCGGCCAAGGAGGCGGCCGCGCTGGCGGTGCGTCACGAACCCGTGCACGCCGGACCGTTCACCGTGGCCGTGGAGTTCGACGCGGAGCACCTGGCGATGGCCGCCACCGTCGTCCCGGGGGTGGAGCGGATCGCGGAGCGGAAGGTGGCGTACACGAGCGAGACCATGTACGAGGGCATCCGCGCCTTCAAGGCGGTCACCACGATCGTCTCGGCCGCGGTGGAGGAGCAGTATGGCTGACCAGGTCGACGCACCCGCGCTGGACGAGGTCGTGACCTTCACGTCCGACCTCATCCGGATCGACACCACCAACCGGGGCGGGGGCGACTGCCGGGAGCGGCCCGCCGCCGAGTACGCCGCCGCACGGCTCGCCGACGCCGGCATCGAACCGGCCCTCCTGGAGCGCACGAAGGGGCGGACCAACGTCGTCGCCCGGATCGAGGGCACCGACCCCTCGGCCCCGGCCCTGCTCCTCCACGGCCACCTGGACGTCGTGCCCGCGCAGGCCGCCGACTGGAGCGTGCACCCGTTCTCCGGGGAGATCCGCGACGGGGTCGTCTGGGGGCGCGGCGCCGTCGACATGAAGAACATGGACGCGATGATCCTGGCCGTCGTGCGCGGCTGGGCACGTCAGGGCGTCCGGCCCCGCCGGGACATCGTCATCGCCTTCACCGCGGACGAGGAGGCCAGCGCCGTGGACGGTGCCGGGTTCCTCGCCGACCGGCACCCCGGCCTGTTCGAGGGCTGCACCGAAGCCGTCGGCGAGTCGGGTGCCTTCACCTTCCACGACGGCGACGGGCGGCAGATCTACCCGATCGCGGCCGGGGAGCGGGGCACCGCCTGGCTGAAGCTCACCGCTCGCGGACGCGCCGGGCACGGCTCCAAGGTCAACCGGGACAACGCGGTGACCCGCCTCGCGGGCGCGATCGCCAGGATCGGCGCGTACGAGTGGCCGCTCAGGCTGACTCCGACCGTGCGCGCCGCGCTCAGCGAACTCGCCGCGCTCTACGGCATCGAGACCGACCTCACCGATGTCGAGGCGCTGCTGGAGAAGCTCGGCCCGGCCGCGAAGCTCGTCGAACCGACCCTGCGCAACAGCGCCAACCCGACCATGCTGGACGCCGGTTACAAGGTCAACGTCATTCCCGGCGAGGCCGTGGCGCACGTGGACGGCCGCTACATGCCCGGCGGCGAGGAGGAGTTCCGCAGCACCCTCGACCGGCTCACCGGGCCGGACGTGGACTGGGAGTTCCACCACCGCGAGGTCGCCCTGGAGTCGCCGGTGGACTCGGAGACCTTCGCGGGCATGCGGGCCGCCGTCGAGGAGTTCGCGCCCGAGGGGCACGTGGTGCCGTTCTGCATGTCCGGCGGCACCGACGCCAAGCAGTTCTCCCGCCTCGGCGTCACCGGCTACGGCTTCACCCCGCTGAGGCTGCCGGACGGCTACGACTACGCGGCCATGTTCCACGGGGTCGACGAGCGGGTACCGATCGAGGCGCTGCACTTCGGTGTCCGCGTACTCGACCGGTTCCTGCGGACGGCCTAGGAGAGTGGGGGAGACGGTGCGGACGCTGGCCTACGGGGCGTGGCCCTCGCCCATCGACGCGGCCCTGACCGCCGCGCACGACGGGCACCCGGAGTACGTGGGCTTCGTCGGCGACGAGGTGTGGTGGACCGAGCCGCGTCCCGCCGAGGGCGGCCGGCGCACCCTCGTGCGGCGGCACCCCGACGGCCGGGAGGAGTCGCTGCTGCCCCCGCCGTGGAACGTGCGCAGCCGGGTCCACGAGTACGGCGGGCACCCGTGGGCCGCCCTCGAAGGCGACGACGGGCCGCTGGTCGTGTTCGTGAACTTCGCCGACCAGCGGCTGTACCGCTGCGAGCCGGGCGGCGAGCCCCGCCCGCTGACCCCCGTGTCCACCGTGGGCGGCGGCCTGCGCTGGGCCGAGCCGCTGCCGCTGCCCGCACGGGGTGAGGTGTGGTGCGTGCTGGAGGAGTACACCGGCGAGGGGCCCGCCGACGTGCGCCGCGTCCTGGCCGCCGTCCCGCTGGACGGCTCCGCTGCCGAGGACCGGCACGCCGTACGCGAACTCACCGACGACCGGCACCGGTTCGTCACCGGGCCGAAGCTCTCGCCCGACGGGCGACGGGCCGCCTGGCTCGCCTGGGACCATCCGCGCATGCCCTGGGACGGCACCGAGCTGCTGGTCGCCGACGTCGCCCCCGACGGCACGCTGCGCGGGAGCGGGGCCGTGGCCGGCGGACCCGGTGAGTCGATCGCCCAGGCCGACTGGACCCACGACGGCCGGCTGCTGTACGCGAGCGACCGCACGGGCTGGTGGAACCTCCATCTCGACGGACAGCCGCTGTGCCCGCGCGAGGAGGAGTTCGGCGGAGCGCTGTGGAAGCTCGGGTCGCGATGGTTCACACCGCTGTCGAGCGGGCTGATCGCCGTCGTGCACGGCCGGGGCGCCACCGCCCTCGGCATCCTCGACCCTGAGACGGGCGAGGTCGTGGACGCGGCCGGCCCCTGGACCGAGTTCGCCCCCACCCTCGCCGCCCACGGCGAACGGGTCGTCGCCGTCGGAGCCAGCCCGCGCAGCGCCTACGAGGTCGTCGAACTGGACGCCCGCACCGGCCGGGCCCGGGTGGTCGGCGCCGAGCACGACGACGCCGTGGACCCCGCGTACTACCCCGAGCCGCAGATCCGCACCTTCACCGGCCCTGACGGACGCGACATCCACGCGCACGTCTACCCGCCCCACCACCCCGGCTGCGTCGCGCCCGACGACGAACCGCCGCCCTACGTCGTCTGGGCGCACGGCGGGCCCACCGGCCGCGCGCCGCTGGTCCTGGACCTGGAGATCGCCTACTTCACCTCGCGCGGCATCGGCGTCGTCGAGGTGAACTACGGCGGCTCCACGGGGTACGGCCGCCCGTACCGGGAGCGGCTGCGCGAGCAGTGGGGCGTGGTGGACGTCGAGGACTGCGCCGCCGTCGCCCTGGCCCTCGCCGACGAGGGCACCGCCGACCGGGCCCGGCTCGCCGTCCGGGGCGGCAGCGCGGGCGGCTGGACCGCGGCCGCCTCGCTCACCACCACCGACGTCTACGCCTGCGGCACCATCAAGTACCCGATCCTCGACCTGACCGGCTGGGGGACGGGGGAGACCCACGACTTCGAGTCCCGGTACCTGGAGAGCCTGATCGGGCCGCTCGCCGACGTGCCCGCCCGGTACGCGGAGCGCTCGCCCGCCGCCCACGCCGACCGCCTCGCCGTGCCGTTCCTGCTGCTCCAAGGCCTGGACGACGTGATCTGCCCGCCCGCCCAGTGCGAGCGGTTCCTGGCCCGGCTGGAGGGCCGGACGGTGCCGCACGCGTATCTCGCCTTCGAGGGGGAGGGGCACGGCTTCCGGAAGGCGGAGACCATGGTGCGCGCCCTGGAAGCCGAACTGTCCCTCTACGCCCAGGTGTTCGGGCTGAACCCGCCCGGCGTCCCGACCCTGGAGCTCGCGCGGTGAAGCCGCTGGTACGACCGCCCCGGCTCACCCCGGGGGCCCGGGTCGCCGTCGTCGCACCGAGCGGGCCGGTGCCCGAGGAGCGGCTCCAGGCCGGGCTCGACATCCTGCGCGGCTGGGACCTCGACCCGGTGGTGACACCGCACGTGCTGGGCCGCCACCGGGAGTTGGGCTACCTCGCCGGCACGGACGCGCAACGGGCCGCCGACCTTCAGAACGCCTGGTGCGATCCGTCCGTCGCGGCCGTGCTGTGCGCCCGGGGCGGCTACGGGGCGCAGCGGATGGTCGACCTGCTCGACTGGACGGCGATGCGGGCGGCCGGCCCCAAGGTGCTCGCCGGGTTCAGCGACGTCACCGTCCTGCACCAGGCCTTCGCCACCCGGCTGGGCCTGGTCACCCTGTACGGGCCCGCGGCCGCCGGCGTCGACTTCCTCAAGAACGCCCGGGCCCAGGACCATCTGCGGGCCACCCTCTTCGAGCCGGAGTCCGTTAGGACCGTCAGGGCCACGCCCCCGGGCGGCGCCGTCCTGGTCCCGGGCCGGGCCCGGGGCGTCACGCTGGGCGGCTGCCTGAGCCTGCTCGCGTCCGACCTCGGCACCCCGCACGCCCACCCCGGGGCGCGGGGCGGGCTGCTGCTGATGGAGGACGTGGGGGAGAGCCCCTACCGCCTGGACCGGTACCTGACCCAACTCCTGCGCAGCGGACGGCTCGACGGGGTCGCCGGGATCGCGCTCGGGTCCTGGGAGGGGTGCGGCCCCTACGAGGAGGTACGCGCGGTCCTGGCCGACCGGCTGGGCGGCCTGGGCGTCCCGGTCGTGGAGGAGTTCGGGTTCGGCCACGGCACGGGCGCGCTGACGATCCCCCTCGGGCTCACGGCCGAACTGGACACAGGGGAGGCCACCTTGACGTTCGACGAGCCCGCACTGAGCTGATCCGGCCGCTGCTGAAACGCCGTCAAGAACCCCCGTTCCGGTGATTGACGGCACCTGACACGTGCCACACCATGACAACGGCCGGTACCTACTGGTCGGTATCCGGAGTGTCCCCGACGTCGTGGTCGCCCCCACCGTGGAGGTCCGTGTGTCCCGCCGCGTGCCCAGATCCCGCGCACTCGCTCTCGTTCTGGGCGCCGCCCTGGCCGTGCCCCTCACCCTCACCCCGCCCGCCACGGCGGCCGGCGCCTACACCGTCACACCGCTGAGGTTCACCGTCCAGGCGGGCGGCCGCTCCTGCCCGGTCGACGCCGACCTGTACCGGCCCGTCGGGGTGGACCGCGACCACCCGGCGCCCGCCGTGCTCGGCACGAACGGCTTCGGCGGCAGCAAGTCGGACGGTTCCACGGACACCATCGGCAAGGCCTTCGCCCAGCGCGGCTACGTCTCCCTCGTCTACTCCGGGCTCGGCTTCGGCCGCAGTGGCTGCCTGATCTCCCTCGACGACCCGGACATCGACGGCGCCGCCGCCTCCCGGCTGGTCGACTTCCTGGGCGGCACCCGCGCCGCCGACGACGGCACGACCGCCGACTTCGTCACCCGCGACGCACCGGGCGACCCGCGCGTCGGCATGTTCGGCGGCTCCTACGGCGGCGCCGTCCAGCTCGCCACCGCGGCCGTCGACCACCGCCTCGACGCACTCGTCCCGATGATCACCTGGAACGACCTGGCGTACTCGCTCGCCCCGAACAACGCCGTCGGCGGCAAAAGCGTCCCCGGCGTCTTCAAATGGCAGTGGACCAACGGCTTCTACCTCATCGGCGAGAGCCGTCCGCTGCTCGAACCCAGCCTGGACCCGTCCCGCATCAACTTCCTGGCCTGCCTGCACTTCGTCACCGAGGCCTGCCGGACCGTCCACACCCTCAACTCCGGGAGCTACCCGGCCGGCCCGACCGCCGAACTGCTCGCCTTCGCACGCCGCGTCTCCCCGGTGTCGTACCTGCACCGCGTCGACACCCCGACCCTGCTGGTCCAGGGGCAGGCCGACACCCTGTTCAACCTCAACGAGGCGACGGCGACCTACCGGGCGCTGAAGTCCCAGGGCACACCCGTCAAGATGATCTGGCAGTCCTGGGGCCACAGCGGCGGACTCACCCGGCCGGCCGCCGGTGAACTCGACCTGTCCAAGGGCAACCTGGAGACCAGCTACGTCGGCCTGCGTGTCCTCGCCTGGTTCGACCGGCACCTGCGCGAGCGGGCCCACGCCGACACCGGACCGGCCTTCGCCTACCACCGCGACTGGATCGACGACCCCGAGCGCGCCTACGCCACCGCCGACCACCTCCCCGCCCTCAGCCGCACGCTGTACCTCTCCGGCGACGGCGCCCTCGTCGACCACCCTGGCGAAGTGGCCCGCGGCAGCCGCCGCTACACCAACGCTCTGATCCCCACGAGCCATTCGGAGAGCTCACTGGCGGGTCTCCTCGGACTGCCGGACTCGCCGCCGCGCGACACCGAGGGCACCCACCTCGACTGGACGACCGCACCGCTGAAGCGGCCCCTCGACGTCGTCGGCGCACCCCGGGCCACGCTGAAGGTCGTCTCCCCGAAGGCCGAGCGCACCCAGGACTCCGCCGACGCGGCCGACAAGCTCGTCCTCTTCGCCAAGCTCTACGACATCGCCCCCGACGGCACCCGCACCCTGGTGCGCCGCCTGGTCGCGCCGGTGCGCGTCCCGGACGTCACCCGGAGCTTCACCGTCACCCTGCCCGCCCTCGTGCACCGCTACGAGACAGGGCACCGGCTGCGGTTCGTGATCGCGGCGAGCGACGACGCGTACTTCGGCAACCGCGGGATCAAGCCGGTCACCGTGGCCAGCGGGCCGCGCACCACCGGGACGCTCCGGCTGCCCGTCGCCGGATCCTGAAGGACACCGCGGGCGAGGTTACTGTGGCAGGGTGCCGCACCACGCATCCCGCCACCTCGCCGAGGGCCCACGAGTGGGCATACGCCCCTTCACCCTGGAGGACGGCGCCGAGTTCACCGCCCGCGCCCGGGAGAGCGAGGACCTGCACCACCCGTGGCTCTTCCCGCCCACCACCGCACAGGCCTACACCGCCTACGCGGGCCGGCTGATCGAGGATCCGTCCAAGGCCGGGTTCCTGGTGTGCGACAGGAACGACGGGGCCATCGGCGGGTTCATCAACATCAACAACATCGTCGAGGGCGGCTTCCAGTCCGGCGCGCTCGGCTACGGCGCCTTCCGGCACGCCGCCGGGCGCGGACTGATGCGCGAAGGACTCGACCTCGTCGTGCGCTACGCGTTCGGCCCGATGCGGCTGCACCGGCTGGAGATCAACGTCCAGCCGGGCAACGCCGCGTCGATCGCCCTGGCCCGCCGCTGCGGGTTCCGACGGGAGGGTTTCTCGCCGAAGATGCTCTTCGTCGACGGGGCCTGGCGCGACCACGAACGCTGGGCGCTCACCGCCGAGATGGTCACCCGACCGGGGCAGCGCTGAGCCCACCGCGATGCCTACACGTGGCGGTCCACGTACTCGTAGACCGACCCGTCCGGGTGCAGGGCGATCAGGTTGCGGCCCGCCGGCGAGGCGATCGGGCCCGCCACGATGTGGGCCCCCAGGCCGGTGAGCACCTTGTGGGTCTCCTCGACGTCCGTCACGGCGATCGTCGCGGCGACCTTGCGCAGCACCTCCAGTTCGGCCGGGGGACCGCTCATCAGCAGGAAGCAGCCGACCGCCGCCACCTGGACACCTCCCCGCTCGAAGCGCTGGGCTCTGCCGCCCGCCAGGCGCTCGTAGAAGGGGATCGCGGTCTCGAGGTCGTCGACGCAGACGCGCAGTGTGGCACCCAGAATCTCCATGCGGCTGAGCCTAGTTACGCGCGGGGGCGCGAGGGTACCCGGCCGGGCATGAAGCCGTTGGATCACCTGGAGCATCTGGACAAGCATCTGGTCGACGAGCTGGCACAGGTGGCGCGCGAGACCGTACGGGAGGAGCTGCGCGAGCAGACGCGCAAGCAGCGCCGCAAGGCCGCGCTGTACGCCGCGTCCGGGGCGCTCGCCCTGTACGCGGGCGCGGCCCTCGCACTCGCCGTGGGGCTGGCTCTCGCCCTCGGCCTGCCCGGCTGGGCCGCCGCGCTGATCACCGCCGTGATCCTCGGCGCCCTCGCCTTCGTGCTGCGCGGCATGGCCCGGCCGTCCCGGCCGGGTCCGGGGCACGCGGCCCACGCGGCACCGGGCGGGGACGACGCCCGTCGCACCGCCGCCGGGACGGTCGGCGGCATGCCGTATCCGCCGGTGCCGCCGGCCCCGCCCGGTGGGACGACCGCCCCGGGCGCCGTGCCCCCGCGGCCGGCGGACGCACCGCACGTACCCCAGCGCGGGGTGTGATGCCGGGTGCGCGAGGCAGCGACATCGCATCGGAGCGGGCGGGTGGTCGTGGTGACCGGCGCCAGCGGCGGAGTCGGCCGGGCCACGGTCCGGGCCTTCGCCGCCCGCGGCGACAAGGTCGCCCTGCTCGCCCGCGGGCGTGAGGGACTGGCCGCCGCCGCGGACGAGGTGGAACGCGCCGGCGGCGAGGCGCTCGTCGTCGGTGCGGACGTCTCCGACGCCAAGGCCGTCGACGACGCCGCCCAGCAGGTCGTCGACGCGTTCGGCCACATCGACGTCTGGGTCAACAACGCCTTCACCGGAGTGTTCGCGCCGTTCACGGAGGTCACCCCGGACGAATTCCGGCGCGTGACCGAAGTGACCTACCTGGGCTACGTGTTCGGCACCCGGGCCGCCCTGCGGCATATGCTGCCGCGCGACCGCGGCACCATCGTGCAGGTCGGCTCCGCGCTGGCCTACCGGGGCATCCCGCTGCAGTCCGCGTACTGCGGGGCCAAGCACGCGATCCAGGGGTTCAACGAGTCGCTGCGCTGCGAGCTGCTGCACGCGCGCAGCGGGGTGCACACCACCATGGTGCAGCTGCCGGGCCTCAACACCCCGCAGTTCGACTGGGTGCTGAACCGCATGCCGGGACGGGCACGGCCCGTCGCGCCCGTCTACCAGCCGGAGGTCGCGGCCCGGGCGATCGTGCACGCCGCGTCGCACCCGCGGCGCCGGGAGTACTGGGTGGGCGGCTCCACGGCCGCCACCCTCCTCGCCAACGCGGTCGTGCCCGGGCTGCTCGACCGCTACCTGGCGCGCACCAACGTCGACGCCCAGCAGGAGGACGGCCGTCCCGAGGGGCCGGCGAACCTCTGGGCCCCGGCCGACGGGCCGCACGGGCGGGACTTCGGCGCACACGGCCGCTTCGACGACGAATCCACCGGCACCAGTCCCCAGCAGTGGCTGTCGCGCAACCGCGGCTGGATGGGCGCGGCCCTCACCGCCGGCGCCGGCGCCCTCGCGGCCCGCAAACTGGCCGGTCTGGCCCGCCGCTAGACGGCCGGTGCCGGCAGATCGCCGCCGTCGGCCGCGTGTCCCCCCGCGGCCTCGGTGTCGTCCGCCGTGACGTCCTCGGCACCGTCGAGGAAGCGGAGCAGCACGGCCGCCTCCGCGCGCAGCCGTCCGGCCCGGTCGGCGTGCGCGGGGGAGGTCAACTGCGCGGCCGCCGCCAGTCGTTCGGTGGCCTCGGCCCGCACGATGTCCATCTCGTCCCGCTCGCCGAGTTCCCGGCGCGCGGCTTCGGTGGCTCCGGCACCGACCGGCGACTGCTCGAGTGCGCCGGCCCGGGGCGCGGAATCGTCCGGGGCCACCGCCTCGGCGTTGTCGAGCGCGGCCAGGGCGCTGCGCAGGGCGCTCACGGCGGCCCTGTCCCTGGCCCGCATCGCTTCCGGCAGGGCCTCACGCATGCGAAGACGAACAGACATACGGGCGACCCTAGGTGACTCGGCGCTCTGCCACCTCGTGATTCCGCGAGGAAGAGGAAGGGGGCCGCCGAGGAATTCGCGAGGAAGAGGACACCGCGGAAGAGGAAGAGGACGCCTGAATCGTGGTGCCTTCTCCCCTGCGGCCCGGGCGGATCACTGAAGCTGCGGCAGCACCTTCGTGCGGTAGAAGTCGAAGAAGCCGCGCAGGTCCGGGCCGATCTGGTTCACGTACACCCGGTCGAAGCCCGCGTCGGCGAACTGCCTCAGCTCCGCCACATGCTCGTCCACCACGTCCCCGCAGACCCGGTTCTCACGCACCATGTCCTCGGTGACGAGCTGCTGCGCCTGCTCGAAGTGCTTGGGGGAGGGCAGCACCTGGGCCAGCTCGCCCGGCAGCTGCTCGTTGGCCCAGAGCCGGTGGACGGTCCGCACGGCCTCGTCCTTGTCGGTGCCGTAGCAGACCTTGGTGCCGCCGCTGACCAGCTTTCCGCCGCCTCCGCCCTTGCGGTACTGCTCGACCATCGTCTCGTCGGGCACGACGGTGATGTAGCCGTCGCCGACGCGGGAGGCGAGCTGCGTCGCCGCCGGGCCGAAGCCGGAGATGTCGATCGGGATCGGCTCGTCCGGGACCGTGTACAGGCGGGCGTTCTCCACGGTGTAGTGCGGGCCGTGGTGGTTGACCTCCTCACCCGTGAACAGCCGGCGCATCACCTGGATGGCCTCCTCCAGCATGTCCAGGCGGACGTGGGCCGGGGGCCAGTGATCACCCAGGATGTGCTCGTTGAGCGCCTCGCCCGAGCCGACACCGAGGCGGAAACGGTTGTTCGTCATCACCGCGCTGGTCGCCGCCGCCTGTGCCACCACCGCCGGGTGCATCCGCACGGTCGGGCAGGTCACCGCCGTCTCGATCGGCAGGGACACCGCCTCCGACAGCGCGCCGATCACCGACCACACGAACGGGCTCTGACCCTGCTCGTCGTTCCACGGGTGGTAATGGTCCGAGATCCACAGCGCCTGGAATCCGGCCTGCTCGGCCATCCGCGCCTGCTCGATCAGCTCGGCGGGTCCGTACTGCTCGCACGAGAGGAAGTAACCGTACTCGGGCATGGGGGAGTGCCTCCGCGACGTCGGCGGTCCGTATCCCGCACCGGGTACCCGGCGGCGGGGCCGGAAACCGGCGGTGTGCCGGACGGGCGGGCGGCGCCGACGTTTGGGTGTCCAGGCCAAGGGGACGCGGAAGGTTCCCGAGCCACCGACAGTGCCGGAGGCGAGCGACCGTGAGTCGACCCCGCATCGTGATCATCGGTGCCGGCTTCGCCGGGTACCGCACGGCCCGCACCCTGTCCCGGCTCACCCGGGGGCGGGCCCACATCACCGTGCTGAACCCGACCGACTACTTCCTGTACCTGCCCCTGCTGCCCCAGGTCGCCGCCGGCATCCTGGAGCCGCGCCGGGTCACGGTCTCCCTCTCGCACTCGCTGCCGGACGTACGACTGGTGCTCGGCGAGGCCGAGCGCATCGACCTCGACGACCGCACCCTGCGCTACACGGGTCCCGAGGGCGAGGAAGGCACGCTCTCCTACGACCGGCTGGTGCTCGCCGCCGGCAGCGTCAACAAGCTGCTGCCCATCCCGGGCGTCGCCGAGCACGCGCACGGTTTCCGCGGGCTGCCCGAGGCGCTGTACCTGCGCGATCACGTCACCCGGCAGGTGGAGCTGGCGGCCGCCACTGACGACGCCGCGACGTGTGCCGCGCGGTGCACCTTCGTCGTGGTCGGGGCGGGATACACCGGCACCGAGGTCGCCGCGCACGGGCAGATGTTCACCGACGCGCAGGTCCGCAAGCACCCGCTGCGGCAGGGCATGCGGCCGCGCTGGATGCTGCTCGACGTGGCGCCGCGAGTGCTGCCCGAGATGGACGAGAAGCTCTCCGCCACCGCCGGCCGGGTGCTGCGGCAGCGGGGTGTGGACGTGCGCATGGGGACCTCCGTGCGGGAGGCCACCCCTGAGGGTGTCGTGCTGACCGACGGCGAGTTCGTCGCGACCCGGACGCTGGTGTGGTGCGTGGGCGTCCGCCCCGATCCGCTGGTGGAGTCCCTCGGGCTGCCCATGGAGCGGGGCCGGCTGCTCGTCGATCCGCATCTGCAGGTGCCGGGCCGGGCGGAGCTGTTCGCCTGCGGCGACGTGGCCGCGGTACCCGATCTGGAGAACCCGGGCAGCTACACGCCGATGACCGCGCAGCACGCCTGGCGGCACGGCAAGGTCGCGGCGGAGAACGTCGCCGCCTCGCTCGGCCTCGGCGGTGCGCGCAAGCCGTACCGCCACCGCGACCTGGGCTTCGTCGTCGACCTGGGCGGGGCGAAGGCCGCCGCCAACCCGCTCGGCGTGCCCCTCTCCGGTGTTCCGGCGGGCGCCGTGACGCGGGGCTACCACCTCGCCGCGATGCCCGGGAACCGGGTCCGGGTGGCGGCCGACTGGCTGCTGGACGCCGTACTGCCGCGCCAGGCCGTGCAGTTGGGGCTCGTGCGGTCCTGGTCGGTGCCGTTGGACACGGCCTCGCCCGAGGTGGCCCGGGTGCCGGGCGGGCCCGGGCGACGGCAGGAGGAGAGCGCCCGTTCGGGCCCGGGCGCGGCGCTCGCCGCCGACACGGAGGACGGGGGCTCCGGCACCCCCGGCGAGCCCGCGAAGGGGCAGCCCGGGTCCGGGGCGACGCCGGTACGGCCCGGATCCGGAGCCGTGGAGCTCCGGTCCGAGTCCGAAACGGCCAAGGGCCGCCCGGCCCCGGGCGGACCCCGCACCGGGCACGCGCAGTGGCGTACGGAGGCGGACACCCCGAAAGGCCGCCCGGCCCCACCCACGCCCACACCCACCTCCGCCGAACCGGCCGGAAACCGCCGGGGCGGCGAGCCTGCCGGGAATCAGCGCGGCGCTGAACCGGCCCCGAGCCAGCCCGGCGCTGAACCGGCCCGGAACCAGCCGGGTGGCGAGCCCGCCAAGAGCCAGCCGGGCGGTGAGCCCGCCAGGAACCAGTCCGGCGCTGAACCGGCCCGGAACCAGCCGGGTGGCGAGCCCGCCAAGAGGCAGCCCGGCGGTGAGTCTGCCAAGAACCAGCCGCGCGGTGAGCCCGCAAGGAGCCAGCCGGGTGGCGCGCCCGCCAGGAACCAGCCGCGCGGTGAGCCCGCCAGGAGCCAGCCGGGTGGTGAGCCCGCCAGGAACCAGCCCGGCGGTGAGCCCGCCAAGAATCAACCCGGTGGAGAGCCCGCCGGGAATCGGCCCGCGGCCGGGCCTTCGCCCGGCGGGTCGGCCGCGGGGCACCCGGCCCCCGGCCCCGTCAAACGAACCGACGCCCCGGACGACTCCGCGAAAGGAGACTCATGATCACCGGTGAACTCACCGACCTCGGACAGCAGCTGCGGGTGGACAGTGTCCGCGCCGCCGCCGCGGCGGGTTCCGGGCACCCGACGTCCTCGATGTCCGCCGCCGACCTGATGGCCGTCCTGTTCGCACACCATCTCCGCTACGACTTCGATCGCCCCGCCCACCCCGGCAACGACCGCTTCGTCCTGTCCAAGGGCCACGCCTCGCCGCTGCTGTACGCCGCGTACAAGGCGGCCGGCGCCATCGACGACGAAGAGCTGCTCACCTTCCGCAAGCTGGGCAGCCGCCTCGAAGGACACCCCACCCCGCAGCGCCTGCCGTGGGTCGAGACGGCCACCGGCTCGCTCGGCCAGGGCCTGCCCGTCGGGGTCGGCATCGCGCTGGCCGGCAAGCGGCTCGACCGCGCCGACTACCGCACCTGGGTGCTGTGCGGCGACAGCGAGCTGGCCGAGGGATCCGTCTGGGAGGCCGCCGAGCACGCCGGGTACGAGCACCTGGACAACCTCACCGTGATCGTCGACGTCAACCGGCTCGGCCAGCGCGGCCCCACCCGGCACGGCCACGACCTGGACGCCTACGCCCGCCGCTTCCAGGCATTCGGCTGGCACACCGTCGAGGTCGACGGCCACGACGTGGACGCCCTCGACCGCGCCTACGGGGAGGCCGCGTCCACCAAGGGCCAGCCCACCGCGATCCTCGCCCGCACCCTCAAGGGCAAGGGCGTCGAGGGCGTCCAGGACCGCGAGGGCCTGCACGGCAAGCCGCTTCCGGAGGCCGAGGAGGCCATCACCGAGCTGGGCGGCCCGCGCGACATCCGCGTCCAGGTGCGCGAACCGGCCGCCGCCCGCATGCTGCACTCCGTCCACACCGGTGCCTTCGAACTCCCCACCTGGGACAAGGGCGAGGAGGTCGCCACCCGCAACGCCTTCGGCGAGGCGCTCGCCGCCCTCGGCACCGGCCGCGGCGACATCGTCGCCCTGGACGGCGAGGTCGGCGACTCCACCCGCGCCGAGTTCTTCGCCAAGGAGCACCCCGAGCGCTACTTCGAGTGCTACATCGCCGAGCAGCAGCTGGTCGCCTCGGCGGTCGGGCTGGCGGCCCGCGGCTGGGTGCCGTACGCCACCACGTTCGCGGCCTTCCTGACCCGGGCGTACGACTTCATCCGCATGGCGTCCATCAGCGGCTCCGGCGTCAATCTCGTCGGCTCCCACGCGGGTGTCGCCATCGGCCAGGACGGGCCCAGCCAGATGGGCCTGGAGGACCTGGCGATGATGCGGGCCGTGCACGGCTCGACCGTGCTGTACCCGTGCGACGCCAACCAGACCGCCCGGCTCGTCTCCGCGATGGCCGGCCTGGAGGGCGTCCGCTACCTGCGCACCTCGCGTGGCGAGAGCCCGGTGATCTACGGCCCCGACGAGGAGTTCCCGGTGGGCGGCAGCAAGGTGCTGCGCTCCTCCGGCAGCGACCGGCTCACCCTCGTCGCGGCGGGCGTCACCGTGCACGAGGTGCTGGCCGCCGCCGAGGCGCTGGAGCAGGAGGACATCCCGGTGCGGGTGATCGACCTGTACTCCGTGAAGCCCGTCGACCGGGCCACGCTGCGCCGCGCCGCCGAGGAGACCGGCTGCCTGGTGACCGTGGAGGACCACCACCCCGAGGGCGGCATCGGGGACGCGGTCCTCGACGCCTTCACCGACGGACGCCCCGTACCGCGCCTGGTGCGGCTCGGCGTCCGCACGATGCCGGGCTCGGCCTCCCCGGAGGAGCAGCTGCGGGCCTCGGGCATCGACGCGGAGTCCATCGCGGCGGCCGGACGGCTGCTTGTGGAGGAGGCGGTCGTGCGGTGAGCGGCGCCGACGGCACGCGCAGGGTGCGGGCGGGCCGCCGCACGGTGGAGGTGCACCGGCCGGACAAGGTGCTCTTCCCCGGCGGCGGCGACGCCAAGGAGTACACCAAGGGCGACCTGGTGGACTACCACCGGGCCGTCGCGCCCTTCATGCTGCCGCACCTGCGCGGCCGCCCGCTGATGCTGGAACGGCACCCGGACGGCATCGACGGGCCCACATTCATGCAGAAGAACACCCCGGCCCACTACCCGGACTGGATCACCCGCGTCGAGCTGGCCAAGGAGGGCGGCACGGTCTGCCACACCGTGTGCGACGACACCGCCACCCTCCTCTATCTGGCCGACCAGGCGAGCATCACCCTGCACCGCTGGCTGTCGCGCGCCGACGCCGTGGATCACCCCGACCGGCTGATCTTCGACCTCGACCCTTCCCCCGTGCCCGGAGGGACCCCCAGGGACGAATTCGAGGCCGTGCGCGAGGCCGCCCGGCTGCTCGGGGAGCTGCTCGACGAGCTGGAACTGCCCTCGGCGCTGATGACCACCGGCTCGCGCGGACTGCACGTGATCGTGCCGCTGAACGGCCGGCACGACTTCGAGGAGGTGCGCGCCTTCGCCCGGGACGTCGCCGACGTGCTCGCCGCCGGCCACCCCGACCGGCTCACCACCGCCGCCCGCAAGAAGGAACGCGGGGAGCGGCTCTACCTCGACATCCAGCGCAACGCCTACGCACAGACCGCCGTCGCGCCCTACACGGTCCGATCCCGCCCGGGCGCGCCGGTGGCCACCCCCATCACCTGGGACCAGCTGGACGACCCGGAGCTGCACGCCCGCCGCTGGACCGTCGCCGACGCCGTCGAGCAGGCGCGCACCAACCCCTGGTCAGGCCTGCTCAACCGGGGCCGGGCGCTGGGCCCCGCCAGGCGGCGGCTGAACGCCCTGCGCGGCTGAACCGCCCCTGCCTCAAGTCCGGCGGGTGGCAGATGCATGGGTCCGCAGAGGTTTGGCGAACACGCTTGCGGCCACACGGAGGGGGAGGTGGCCATGTCGAACACAAACAACACGCAAGAGTCACAGAGTTCACAGAAGTCACAGGACTCTCAGAATTCGAGCAAAACGAACGACAACCGAGCGGCCCGGAAGCGGCCGAGCCCGATGGAGGTGCTGCGCCAGGCGCGCGGCCAGCTCGCGGAACTCACCGGCATGGAAGCCGAGTCCGTGTCGTCCTTCGAGCAGACGGAGGAGGGCTGGGCGCTGGAGGTCGAGGTCCTCGAACTCGAGCGCGTGCCCGACACGATGAGCCTGATGGCGAGCTACCAGGTCGAGCTCGACCCCGAAGGGCAGCTGACGGGTTACCGGCGCGTCCGACGCTATGAACGCGGTCGATCCGACGCGCGCAGGGGCGGCCACTGAGCCCCCTGACCGGACCCGCACCCACACACGAGGAGGAACACCCGGCATGACAGTCGTTCCGGCACAGCAGTCCGGCGGCGGAGGCGGCAGCAGCGGTCTCTACGACGTGCTCGAACTGGTTCTGGACAGGGGGCTCGTGATCGACGCGTTCGTCCGTGTCTCCCTGGTCGGCATCGAGATCCTCAAGATCGACGTCCGCGTCGTCGTGGCCAGCGTCGACACCTATCTGCGCTTCGCCGAGGCGTGCAACCGCCTCGACCTGGAGGCCGGCCCGCGCAAGGACCCGGGCCTGCCCGACCTGGTCGGGGAGATGACCGAGTCCGGCGCCCGCGGCAAGTCCAAGGGGGCCCTCTCCGGCGCCGCCGAGACCATCTCCGACGCCTTCAAGCAGGCGCGGAGCGAGGGCGAGACCGAGTCGCGTCCGCGAGCCCGCAAGAGCACGTCGTCGCGCCGTAAGGAGGAGCAGGAGTGAGCACGTACGTCTACGGCATCGCCGCCGGTTCGCACCCCGGGCTGCCCGAGGGCATGAGTGGCGTCGGCGATCCGCCCCACCCGGTGCGCATCCTGCGCGAAGGTGACCTCGCGGCGATCGTCAGTGAGGCGCCCGACGGGCTGCGGCCCAAGAGGAAGGAACTGCTCGCCCACCAGAACGTGCTCAGCGAGGCCGGTGCGGCCGGCTGCGTGCTGCCCATGCGCTTCGGCAGTGTCGCTCCGGACGACACCTCCATCACCACGGTGCTCGCCGAGCGCGCCGAGCATTACCAGGAGCGGCTGCGGGCGCTGGACAACCGGGTCGAGTACAACGTCAAGGCCAACCACGTCGAGGAGGCCGTCCTGCACCAGGTGATGGCCGAGAGCCCCGACATCCGCGCACTCGCGGAGGCCAACCGACAGGCCGGCGGCGGCAGTTACGACGACAAGATCCGGCTCGGCGAGATGGTCGCCGCCGCGGTGAAGGCCAAGGAGGCCGACGACGGCGCCGCGGTGCAGCGCGCCCTGGAAGGGGCCGCCGACGACACGAGCGTGGGCCCCGAGTCCACGGGCTGGCTGGCCAACGTGTCGTTCCTGGTGGACCGGGACTCGGCCGAGTCGTTCCTGGCCGCGGTCGAACAGGTCCGCAAGGACATGCCGCACCTGGAGGTGCGGGTCAACGGTCCGCTCCCGCCGTACAGCTTCGTCGAGCCCGGCCCCGCCGAGCCCGCGGGCAAGGTGGCGAGCGGCACGGACGCCGGAGCGGGGTGACGACGTGGGCTTGATCTCCGAGGTGCTGCTGCTGCCGTTCGCACCGGTACGCGGCAGCGCCTGGGCCGTCAAACAGGTAGTCCAGGAGGCCGAGCGGATCTACTACGACCCCGCCACCATACGGGCCGAGCTGGCTCGCCTCGAGGAACAGATGGAGGCCGGAGAGATCACCGAGGAGGAGTTCGACCGTCTTGAGGACGACCTCCTCGACCGGTTGGAGACCGCTTCGCGCGGGAGCGCGGGAACAGGCAACGGGACAACACCATGAACCGAGTGGGACTGGGCCTCGCCGTGGGGGCCGGATACCTCCTGGGACGGACCAAGAAACTGAAGATGGCGGTGGCCGTCGGTGGCCTGGTCGCCGGGAAGAAGCTGAATCTGAGCCCGCGCATGGTCGGGGATCTGCTTCAGCAGCAGCTGCGGAACAACCCGCAGTTCAAGGAGATCGGGGACCAGCTGCGCGAGGATCTGCGTGGTGTCGGGAAAGCGGCCTCCGGTGCCATGGTCGAGCGGCAGATCGACGCCCTCGCCGACCGGCTGCACGGCCGTACCGCCCAGGTACGTGACCAGCTGACGGGCGTGGTGCCCGGCAAGAGCCGGGACGGCGAGGAGGACGACGAGGACGCCGAGCCCGAGGACGAGGCGGCCGAGGAAGAGCCCGAGTCCGAGGAAGAGACCGAGGAAGAGCCCGAGGCCGAAGCCGAGGACGAAGAGGGCGAGGACGAAGAGCCCGAGGCCGAAGCCGAGGACGAAGAGGGCGAGGACGAAGAGCCCGAGGCCGACGCCGAGGACGAGGACGAAGAGGCCGAGGACGAGGAACAGGAGGACGACGAGTCCGGCGACTCCGCCTCGCAGCAGGACGAGGAATCCGAGCCGGCCGCGAAGAAGGCCCCCGCCAAGAGGGCCCCCGCGAAGAAGACGGCCAAGAAGGCCCCCGCCAAGAAGACCGCCAAGAAGGCCCCGGCGAAGAAGACCGCAGCGGGCCGCAAGACGGCGGCGAAGAAGACCACGGCCGCCAAGAAGGCGACCTCCGGGAGCAGAGGCGGCAGTGCCCGCTCCCGACTGCCGAAGGGAGGCGGTGAGGGATGAGCGAGACACTCGGCTCGGCGAAGTCCGCCGCCGACGGAGCGGCGAAGAACCCGCTCACCGACCTGGCCCACAGCGAGGCCGCGGACCGGCTCAAGGCCGAAGTGCAGGAGTATCTGGCCGCCCAGGCCACCCGCATGCTGACCGGCGTCGGCCGCAAGCTCGGCGAGACCACCGGCAAGCTGAACGACATAGCCGAAGGCAACAGCCCCGGTTTCGCCAAGCTCGCCCTCGACGGCGGCCGCAAGATCGCCGAGGGCAAGGGCCCGTTGCGCTCCGCACTGGAGGTCGGCGGTTCCAGCCTCAAGGACAAGGTCACAGGCGCCTTCAAGAACCTGGGCGGTGGCGGCAAGGGCAAGAAGGGCAAGGGCCGTTCCGGCAACAAGCCCACCGTCATCATCGAGCACATCGACGTGGGCGTGCCGCTGCGCACCGCCTACGACCAGTGGACGAAGTACCAGGACTTCAGCACCTTCGCCAAGGGTGTCAAGAGCGCGAGCCGCGACGACGACACCCACTCCGACTGGCAGGCGAAGATCTGGTGGTCCAACCGCAGTTGGAAGGCGAAGACCACCGAGCAGGTTCCCGACGACCGCATCGCCTGGACCTCGGAGGGTGCCAAGGGCACCACGAAGGGCGTCGTCTCCTTCCACCGGCTCACCGACAACCTGACCCGGGTCCTGCTGGTCATCGAGTACTACCCCTCCGGGTTCTTCGAGAAGACCGGCAACATCTGGCGCGCCCAGGGCCGGCGGGCCCGGCTCGACCTCAAGAACTTCGTCCGCTTCATCACCATCAAGGGCGAGGCGGAGGACGGCTGGCGCGGTGAGATCCGCGACGGCGAGGTCGTGCAGAGCCACGAGGACGCGCTCGCCGAGGAGGAATCCGAGGAGGAATCCGAGGAGGAGTCCGGCCAGGAGGGCTCCGAGGACGAGGACTCCGAGGACGCCGAGGCCGAGTACGACGAGGACGAGGAGCAGCCGGAGGGCGAAGAGGAGCCCGAGGGCGAGTACGACGAGGACTCCGAGGCCGAGTACGACGAGGACGAGGAAGAGCCCGGGGACGAGAAGGAATCCGAGGCCGAGTACGACGAGGAGGAAGAGCCCGAGGAGGAGGAAGAGCCCGAGGGTGAGTACGAGGAGGACGAGGACGAGGACCAGGAAGTCGAGGCAGGGAGCCGGCGATGACGACGCCCAGCAGGATGCCCGAACCCTACGGTCAGGGAAGCGGTGCCAACCTCGCCGACATCCTTGAACGGGTGCTGGACAAGGGCATCGTCATCGCGGGCGACATCCGGATCAACCTGCTCGACATCGAACTCCTCACGATCAAACTGCGGTTGATCGTCGCCTCGGTGGACAAGGCGAAGGAGATGGGCATCGACTGGTGGGAGACCGACCCGGCCCTGAGCTCACGGGCCCGCCGTGACGAACTGACCCGGGAGAACGCCGAGTTGCGCGAGAGGCTGGCCCGGCTGGAGGAACTGGAGCCCGGCCGCGCGGAGAAGAAGGAGGCACCGTGACCGGACTGCGGTACGTCTACGCCGTCTGCCGCCCCTTCGGTACCCCGCTCCAGGCCCAGTTGACGGGTGTGGCGGGTGACCCGCCCAGGGCACTGGCTCACCACGGCCTGGTGGCCGTGGTGAGCCACGTGCCGGAGCGGGACTTCGCCGAGGAGCCGCTCCGCGCCCATCTGGAGGACCTGGACTGGCTCACCGAGACCGCCCGCGCCCACCAGGGCGTCATCGACGCGCTCACCACCGTCACGACCCCGCTGCCGCTGCGGCTGGGCACCGTCTTCCACGACGACAGCGGCGTGCGGACGATGATCGAGGCCCGTGAGGAGGACTTCCGGCGCACCCTCGACCGGCTGGAGGGCAGGGTCGAGTGGGGCGTGAAGGTGTACGCCGAGCCCGAAGCCCAGGAGAGCGCCCGGCCCGCGCAGAAGCCCGCGTCGGGCCGGGACTACCTGCGGCAGCGGCGCATGCAGTCCCGCTCCCAGGAGGAGATGTGGCAGAAGGCCGAGGCCTTCTCCACGCAATTGCACGAGGAGCTTTCCGCTTTCGCCGAGGATTCCCGGCTGCACCCCCCGCAGAATCCCGCGCTCTCCAAGGCGACCGGACGGAACGTGCTGAACGCCGCCTATCTCGTGCCGCGTGCGCATTCCGAGGAGTTCGTGGAACTGGTGGACCGCACGAAGGGTGAGGTTCCCGGAATGCGCATCGAACTCACCGGCCCCTGGGCGGCCTATTCCTTCGCCGGGGAGACCACATGAACGACGGAGACAAGACGTGACCGTAGTGGAACGCCGTGAGGTCGCCCTCGTGGACCTGCTCGACCGGCTGCTGGCCGGCGGCGTCGTGATCACGGGGGACATCACACTGCGCATCGCCGACGTCGACCTCGTCCGTATCGATCTCAACGCGCTGATCAGCTCGGTGAACGCCCAGGTGCCCTCACCGTTCGAGGAGTTGCTGTGACCACCCCCGACCAGCCCCGGCCGCGTTCCCGCCGGATGGAACTGGAGCCCGACACGGTCGAGCGCGACCTGGTCAAACTCGTGCTGACGGTGGTGGAGCTGCTGCGCCAGCTCATGGAGCGCCAGGCGGTGCGCCGGTTCGACGTGGGTGATCTCAGCGAGGAGCAGGAGGAGCGCATCGGGCTGACCCTCATGCTGCTCGACGAGCGGATGACGGAACTGCGCGACCGCTACGGCCTGCGGCCCGAGGACCTCAACCTGGACCTCGGGCCGCTCGGACCGCTGCTTCCGCGGGACTGACAGGCGGACGGAACACGCGACGAGACACGCGCGTCCCCGGCCCTGACCTCAGGACCGGGGACGCGCGTCCGCATTCACCACCTGTACCAGCGACCCCGGCCGCCGGATGCCGAGGTGCCACGGACAAGGAATCCCAACAGCCACACGACGAGAACCGCGAGTGCGATCCACCAGAGAATCTTCACTGCGAATCCGGCGCCGAAAAGAATCAAGGCCAGAAGCAGCACAAGCAGGATGGGAACCATAATCGAACCTCCTGCTTCCAGAGTGTCCCGGAATCGGCGTTTCAGGCTTCCTTGCGGCAGAGGATCTCTCCGTGCAGGACGCTGAACCACCCGTCCTCCCGGGTACTCCACTCCCGCCAGGCCCTGGCCACGTCCCGCAGTCCCGCCTCGTCGGTGTGTCCGCCCTCGCGGGCCCGGTCGGCATAGGCCGACGCCAGGGTGCGGTCGGCCCACAGTCCGCTCCACCAGGCCCGCTCTTCGGCCGTGGCGAAGGTCCAGGTGCCGGAGGTCGCCGTGATGTCGGTGAACCCGGCCCGCAGGGCCCAGGACCTCAGCCGGCGCCCGGCGTCCGGTTCACCGCCGTTGGCCCGGGCGACCCGACGGTACAGATCCAGCCAGGTGTCGAGCCCCTCGGACGCCGGATACCAGGTCATGGCCTCGTAGTCGGCGTCCCGTACGGCGACGAGGCCGCCGGGCCGGACGACCCGTCGCATCTCGCGCAGCGCCCGCACCGGGTCGCCCACGTGCTGGAGCACCTGGTGGGCGTGGACCACGCAGAAGGTGTCGTCCGGGTAGTCCAGGGCGTGGACGTCGGCGACCGCGAAGTCGACGTTGTCCCGTCCCTGTGCGGCCGCCGTGGCACGTGCCTGCTCCAGGATCTCCGGCACCCGGTCGACGCCGGTGACCCGCCCGTCCGGCACGAGCCCGGCCAGGTCGGCGGTGATCGTCCCAGGGCCGCAGCCGATGTCCAGGATCCTCATGTGGGGCTCGAGCGAAGGCAGCAGGTAGGCGGCGGAGTTGGCGGCGGTCCGCCAGGTGTGCGAACGCAGCACGGACTCGTGGTGCCCGTGGGTGTAGACGGCGGTCTCCCGGGGTTCCGGCATGGCGGATCCCACCCCTTCCGGTCGGGTCGGCGTGAGATCACGGTACGCAGTCCGCCCGTATGATGAGACCCCCATCCCGTCATTCGGACTGACGCTGTGTCAGGACCCGGTGGTGGAGCGGTCCGCCGGGCGCCCCGCGGTGCGAGCGCCTCGGCGGGGCTGGACACGCCGGGGGCCGGCGGGCAGGCTCGTGGTGGATCACGACGGTTGATCACCACGACCGAAACAGGGGGAAACGACCGATGAGCGGCCATGTGACGGCGGTCAGCAGCAACGGGGAGTACACGTTCACCAAGCCGAACCGGGAGAGCATCACGCTGCTCGCCGGGCTCGGGGTGGAAGGGGACGTGCACGCCGGGGTGACGGTCAAGCACCGCTCACGCATGGCTCAGGACCCCACCCAGCCGAATCTGCGCCAGGTCCACCTCATCCACGAGGAGCTCTTCGCCGAGGTCGGCGAGGACGGCTTCGAGGTGGCGCCCGGCGAACTCGGCGAGAACATCACCACGCGCGGCATCGACCTGCTCGGACTGCCCACCGGCACCCTGCTGCGCATCGGCGACGGCGCGGTCCTGGAGGTCACCGGGCTGCGCAACCCCTGCGTCCAGATCGACCACTTCCAGGACGGGCTGCTGAAGCGGGTCGTCGGGCGGGACGAAGCGGGGAACGTCGTGCGCAAGGCCGGGATCATGACCGTGGTGCGCGAGGGAGGCGTGGTGCGACCCGGCGACCCGATCGAGACGGAACTCCCCAGCGGACCCCATCGGCCGCTGGAACGGGTCTGAAAGGCACCCGCGGCATCCGAATCCGTTTGCCGCGGACCCCCGCGCCCCCGCACAATCGCGCCCATGGGACACCTCGAAGCCGCGCACCTGGAGTACTACCTGCCCGACGGAAGGGCGCTGCTGGGTGACGTGTCGTTCCGGGTGGGGGAGGGGGCCGTCGTGGCCCTCGTGGGACCCAACGGCGCGGGGAAGACCACCCTGCTGCGGATGCTCGCCGGAGAACTCAAGCCGCACGGCGGGTCCGTGGTCGTGGGCGGCGGGCTCGGGGTCATGCGCCAGTTCGTGGGATCCGTACGCGACGAGACGACCGTGCGGGACCTGCTCGTGTCCGTCGCGCCGCCCCGCATCCGCGAGGCGGCCCGCGCCGTGGACGTCGCCGAGCACGCCATCATGACCGTGGACGACGAGGCCGCGCAGCTGGGCTACGCACAGGCCCTCGCCGACTGGGCCGAGGCCCGCGGCTACGAGGCCGAGACGCTGTGGGACATGTGCACCACGGCCGCGCTCGGGGTGCCGTACGACAAGGCGCAGTTCCGGGAGGTCCGCACCCTCTCCGGCGGTGAGCAGAAACGGCTCGTCCTGGAGGCGCTGCTGCGCGGCACCGACGAGGTGCTGCTCCTCGACGAACCCGACAACTACCTCGACGTCCCCGGCAAGCGGTGGCTGGAGGAGCGGTTGAAGGAGACCCGCAAGACGGTGCTGTTCGTCTCCCACGACCGTGAACTCCTCGCCCGCGCCGCCGAGAAGATCATCTCCCTGGAGCCCGGGCCCGCGGGGGCGGACGCCTGGGTGCACGGCGGTGGCTTCGCCACCTTCCACGACGCCCGGCGCGAGCGCTTCGCCCGCTTCGAGGAGCTGCGCAGGCGCTGGGACGAGAAGCACGCACAGCTGAAGAAGCTGGTACTGACCCTGCGCCAGGCGGCGGCCGTCAGCCATGAGATGGCCTCCCGCTACGCGGCCGCGCAGACCCGTCTGCGCAAGTTCGAGGAGGCCGGCCCGCCGCCGGAGCCGCCGCGGGAGCAGGACATCACGATGCGGATCAAGGGCGGACGCACCGGTGTGCGCGCGTTCACCTGCGCGAACCTGGAGCTCACCGGCCTGATGAAGCCCTTCGACCTGGAGGTCTTCTACGGCGAGCGCGTCGCCGTCCTCGGCTCCAACGGCTCCGGCAAGTCCCACTTCCTGCGTCTGCTGGCCGGCGACGACGTGGCGCACACGGGCGACTGGAAACTGGGCGCGCGGGTCGTGCCCGGACACTTCGCGCAGACGCACGCCCATCCGGAGCTGGAGGGCCGCACGCTCCTCGACATCCTGTGGAAGGAGCACGCACAGGACCGCGGTGCGGCGATGTCCCGCCTGCGCCGCTACGAGCTCACCCACCAGGCGGAGCAGGCGTTCGAACGCCTCTCCGGCGGCCAGCAGGCCCGCTTCCAGATCCTGCTGCTGGAGCTCCAGGGCGTGACGGCACTGCTGCTGGACGAGCCGACCGACAACCTGGACCTGGAATCCGCCGAGGCGCTCCAGGAGGGCCTGGAGGCCTTCGACGGCACGGTCCTCGCGGTCACCCACGACCGCTGGTTCGCCCGCTCCTTCGACCGCTTCCTGGTCTTCGGCAGCGACGGCCGGGTCCGGGAGACCCCGGAGGCGGTCTGGGACGAGCGCAGGGTGGAACGGGCCCGTTGAGCCGCACCCCGGGGGCCGCGGTCCCCAGGGGCGCGGGGAACCGCGGGGCGGCCACCGCGGACCCGCACGTGGGAGGGCCGAGCGCACCCGCGAGGACCCGGCGGGGCCGGGGTGCGGCTCACCGTCACTTCCAGCGCAGCAGCGCTCCGAGGCCCCCCACGGGAACCTCCCGCTCGGAAACGGACAGCGCGGGCGCGTCCGTGGCCACCGCCGAACGGATCAGCGCGTCGTCGGCCCGGGCCGGCCAGGCGTGCCGCTCGCCGAGGACCTTCAGGTCCGTGCGGCGCACCGCGAGCTGATCCGGGTCCTCGCCGATCCACACCTCACGGTGCGCGTCGGGCCCGTCGACCCTGATCAGCAGCTCGTCGATACGGTGTTCCCGGGCCGCCTCGACCAGCGCGGGCACACCCTCCACGGCCCCGGCCCGGCCCTCGTCGTCCGGGGTGCGGGCGGCGCGGAAGCGGTCCAGTTCCGCCTCCGCCTGCCGCGCCACGTGCTCGGCCCGGGCCCGTTCCACGTCCTCGTCCAGCAGCCGGCCGGCGGTGCCGTGCGGCGCCTCGACCACCAGGTCGTGCAGCCGCTTGGGCAGCCGCTCGCGCACGGACCGCCGTTCCCGGTCGTCACCGACGAGGATCAGCAGGTCGGCCCGGGTCTCCTCCTGGCACACGGCGAGCGCGTCGGCGATCTCCGCCGCGTTGTGCTCCCAGGTGTTCTCCACCCGCAGCTGGAAACGGCGCTCGGACCACTCCGCCGAACTCGTCCGGTGCACCGGCCACCGCCGCCCGGTGACGCTCCCGGCGTCCTCGCGGCCCAGCGCGCTGCGCAGCTCGAAGTCCGCGCCCCTGCGGTCGACGTACGCCACCACGCACACCGGGTCCTCGCCTGCCAGCTCCAACAGTGGCGCGACCCGCGGCAGCGTCCCCCATGCGGCCCAGTCGCCGCCCTGCGGGGGACGGACCAGCGGCGGGTCGAGCACGACCTCGCCGTCCCGGGCGAACAGGGCCCGGCCGTGCGGCTCCGAGGAGTGCCGCAGATCCTCGATCGCGCCCCGCACCGCCCGGCAGGTCGCCTCGTCCGCCCCCTGCGCCGACAGGTCCCCGGCCATCGCCTGGGCCGTCAGCCCCCGCTCGTGAGCAGTGCTCTCCGAGTGCCGTGAGGTGTCGACGTACACGGAGGCCCAAGGCCCGGGGTGTTCGTACAGTGGGTGCAGAAAAGCGAGATCCATGGTTCCTCCCGGATGCCGCTCGGGGTCGTGCTCAGCTGCTCCGCGGGCGGGTACCCGGCCCTCATGAACGAACACGACGAGCGGGGCGACACGATGACCGGAGTGAACCCTGACCGGCTGGACGACCAGCAGCTCATGAAGGAGCTGGAGACCATCCACCGCACGCGCCACGACACGCTGCTGTACGGCTCGAACGACGCGCTGCGCGTCCACAACGAGCGCATGGCACAGCTGGAGGGCGAGTACCTGCGCCGCAACCCGCGCCGCCCGGTGGCCGCGGGCCGCACACGCGAAGGGGCCCGGGAGCGGGGGAGCGGGGAGTCGGCGACTCCCACGACCCCCGGCACCTGAGCCCCTGCGAGGACCCGGCCGGTACGGGACGGCGCGGACGGTCCCGGGTGATCAGCCGGCCTGCTGCGCGAACACCTCGAGGAAGGTGTCGCAGAACGCCTTCAGATCGTCCGGCTTGCGGCTGGTGACCAGCTTGCCGGCCCCGTGGTCGCAGACCTTGACCTGCTGGTCGACCCAGGTCCCGCCGGCGTTGCGGATGTCCGTCCGCAGGCTCGGCCAGGAGGTGAGCTCCCGGCCGCGGACGACGTCCGCCTCGACCAGCGTCCACGGCGCGTGACAGATCGCCGCCACGGGCCGGCCCTGCTCGAAGAAGTCCCGGACGAACGCGACGGCCTTGTCGTCCATCCGCAGGAAGTCCGGGTTGGCGACGCCGCCCGGCAGCACCAGGCCTCCGAAGGAGTCCGGCGAGGCGTCGCCCACGACCTCGTCCACGGGGAACGTGTCCGCCTTGTCGAGGTGGTGGAAGGCCTGGATCTCGCCCTGCTGCGTCGACACCAGCACGGGCTCGTGTCCCGCGTCCTTCGCGGCCTGCCACGGATCGGTCAGCTCGACCTGCTCGACGCCCTCCGGTGCCACCAGAAACGCGATGCGCATGATGCTCAACGTCCTTCCCGGAGCGAGCGGCACGCCAGTGCGCCGCGTCGCTCCGCGCTCGTTCTCGTCGTTCTCGTGCTTGTTCTCGTGCTTGTTCTGGGTCTCTCGGTCTTCGCGCGCCTGCTCAGGTGCCCTGCGCGTCCGGCTCGGCCCGGCTGATGTCGGCGAGCGCCGACGCGGGGTCCTCGGCCTCGGCCACGTCGCCGAGGCTCACGATCCCCACCGGCAGCCCGTTCTCCACCACCGGCAGCCGGCGCACCGCGTGCTCGCGCATCAGCGTCACGGCGGTCGACACCCGGTCGTCCGGCGTGACCGTCACCGGGTTCCGCGTGCACACGGTCTGCGCGCTGACCGTCATGGGGTCGGCCCCGTCGGCGACCGCCCGCACCGTGATGTCACGATCGGTGAGCACACCGATCACGTCCTGCCCTTCGGCCACCACCACGTCGCCGATGTTCTGCGTACGCATCAACTGCGCCGCCTCGACGAGCGAGGCGTCCGGGCGCACGGCGACCACGCCCGCTGTCATCACGTCCTTGACGTACTCGGCCATCTCTGGGCCTTCCCTCCCGTCCCGGGTCGGTGAGGGCACCACGGCGGACCGCGATGCCCCCGACGCGGTTCTCTCAGGCGTATTCCTCCGGCCCGGTCTCACGGGCCCGGACCAGGGCCTGGGCCAGTTCCTGGACGTTGCCGTAGCGCTCCTGGCGCGGCAGCCCCTCCAGGGCCTCGACCAGGGCGTCGGGCGCCTGGTGGCCGCGCAGCTCGCGGGTCAGCTCGCGCGGACCCGCGGGGAACGCCCTGCGGCCCAGCATCCGGGCCAGCTCCAGTCGCACCGACTCCAGGGACGTCGGCGCACGGCTCGGCGTCACCGGCCCGTGGGCGACCTCTGGGTCGTCCTCGGCGGCAGGCTCCGGGTCGTGCCACTCCTCACTGCGGGTGGGATGCCCGGACCTGAGCAGACCCTGGAGCTCGTGCTTCATCTCGTCGTCCCGGTGGACGCTCAGCCGGTCGCTGCCTCGCTGCATGTCTCCCTCCAGACGTTCGGGGGCCCG
The DNA here is from genome assembly GCF_056436585.1 of Streptomyces sp. NPDC043685. NCBI lineage: Bacteria > Bacillati > Actinomycetota > Actinomycetes > Kitasatosporales > Streptomycetaceae > Streptomyces > Streptomyces sp. NPDC043685. The sequence goes on from NZ_JBWKCH010000003.1 coordinate 153,069, forward strand.
CACCGCGTACCCGAACACCCGGAGCCGACACCGGGTGCGCGGACCCGATCGCCGTCACCCACCGGTTTGCGCCATGTCCTGCGGGAGACCCGGATCGCACCCCCCACACCTCTTTGGGGAAGGACCCGTCATGGCGATGCTCGCTGTGCTCATCCCGCTGGTCATGCTCGGTGTGGTGCTGGTTCTGGGCCGTTACGAGGAACTGCTGCTGGCACAGGAGGACACCGTCCGGCGCGAACCGGCCGGCGCGTCCCCCGCGGCCGCCGCCACCTCTTCTCCCACCCCGGCAGGGACTCCCGCGCCTTCGCCCTGAGGCCTCACTCGAGCCCCGCCGCGACCTCTCCGGGTTTGGGGGTGGGGGCGGGGGGCAGGCGCCCGACAGTGCTTCGGACAGGAGGCACGTCCGTGGGAGCGGCGTCGCGCGCCGCCACCGAGGCCCTGTCCCACAGCGGATGCGCTCTCACGGTGACCGTCCGGCCCGCCAGATGTTCAAGGGATTGCGACGCATCATGCCGACCCGAATCAGCGCGAAGCAGCACCCCCACGACGACGCCCCCGACACCGCCGAAGCCTTCCGCAGGCTCGCCGCGTCGCCCGCCGGACCGGAGCGCGACGCGCTCCGCGACGAGATCGTCGAGGCCTGGCTGCCCATGGCGAACCGCCTCGCCGGACGGTTCCGCAGCCGCGGCGAGAACGCCGAGGACCTGCGCCAGGTCGCCGCCCTCGGCCTGGTCAAGGCCGTCGACCGGTACGACCCCGAGCGCGGCAACGCCTTCGAGAGCTACGCCGTGCCGACCATCACCGGCGAGATCAAGCGGCACTTCCGGGACCACATGTGGACCCTGCACGTACCCCGCCGCGTCCAGGACCTGCGCAACCGTGTCCGGGTCGCCGGCCAGGACCTGTCCCAGACCATCTCCGGCCGCCGCCCCACCGTGGCCGAGATCGCCGAGCACGCCGACCTGAGCGAGGAGGACGTCCGGGCCGGCATGGAGGCGCTGGAGAGCTTCTCCGCGCTCTCCCTGGACGCGGAGCTGTCCGGCAGCGAGGACGGATACTCCCTGAGCGACGCACTGGGCTCCTGCGACGCGGCGCTGGACACGGTCGTCGACCGCGAGGCGGTGAAGGCGGGGCTGGCGGCGCTGCCGGAGCGGGAGCGGACGATCCTCTACATGAGGTTCTTCGGCGACATGACGCAGAGCCGGATCGCCGAGGAGCTCGGAATCTCGCAGATGCACGTGTCCCGGCTGATCAGCCGCTGCTGCGGCCGGGTGCGGGAACAGGTCATGCGGGACGTGGCCTGAGACACCCGGCCGCCGCGCCGTCACCCGGACGGCGGGCGCCGTCCCGCTAATGGGGCCCGGCCCCGCGCGGGCCCGGTGCGGGCGGGCTGTCATGGCAGAGGGGTATGACTACCGAAGGAGTCCCCTCGATGCGCCGCAGCCTGCACGCCCTGTCCGCCGCCGCCCTGGCCGGCTCAGCCCTGGTGGGCTTCGCGCCGGCCGTGTCCGCCGAACCGGCCGCCGAGGTCAGTCCCGCCGCCGTCCAGCCCGGCGGCACGCTCACCGTCTCGGTCAGCTGTGATCCGACCGGCGGGCCGCCGCCCGACAGCATCGACGCCACCTCGCAGGCCTTCGACGAGGGCACGGTGGCACTGCGCCGCGTCACCGGCAACGACGACGAGGTCTCCGGCCCCGCCTACCGGGGCACGGCCCGTATCGCCTCCGCCGAGAACTTCGAGGGCGATCCGGACGCCGCGGGGGAGGACTCCGCGTGGACCGTCGACGGTGACTGCCCGGCCGCCCCCGGCGGCGAGGGCAAGCCGTGGAGCGCCACGTTCACCGTGACGCACGGCTCCGGGCCCCACACGCCGACGTACAAGCCCACGCACCACCCCACCCACGAGCCCTGCCCCGAACCCGGGCACCACGGCGAACCGCGCCCCACGGCATGCGAGGCGGCGGTGATCGGGCGCGGGGTGCGCGCCGGTGACGGCGGTGCCTTCACCGACTCCGTGCCGGCCATGGTCGCGGGCGGACTGCTCATCGCGGGCGCCTGCGCGGCCGCCGTGCACCGGCTGCGCAACCGGGAGCCCGGCCCCCACCGCTGACCCGCCGGGCCGGTCCCACCGTCCGGAACGGGCCCGCTTCCCCGGCCCGGGCCCGCTCATGCTGTGATCGTCACAACCCGGCCGGGCGGCCATGGGGCGGCGCCACAGCGGGTACTCGGTGACCCAGGGCAGCGGACGGCGCACGCGCCGAGGGTGACACAGACACGGCGGCACCAGGCACTGCGGAGGTACGGATGCGGCGGACGGCCCCGGAAGGTCACGGTCCCGTCCGGTTCGGGCCGCCGCTCCCCGAGGACGGACTGCCGGTTCTGCCCGAGCTGTCCGCGGTGCTCGCCGCCGCCGCGTCCCGGGGGGACCACGAGCCGGTCGGCGGCGGCCCGGCCCTGCGTGAGGCCGCCTGCGGCTACTGGGACCGGCGCGGACTGCACTGCCACCCGGAGCGCGTGGCCGCGGCGCCCGGCTCCCCCGCGCTGCTGCTCGCCCTGACCGCCGCCCTCGGCGGCGACGTCCTCGTCCCCAGACCCTGCGCCGCCTGGTGGGCGCCCTACGCACGGCTGCTGGGCCGCCCCGCCTTCCAGGTGCCGACCCCGCCGGAGAGCGGTGGCGTCCCCGACCCGTACGCGCTGCTGGAGACCGTGCGCCGGGTCCGCGCCGAGGGCGGCGACCCCCGGCTGCTGGTGCTGTCCGTCGCCGACGACCCCACCGCGACCGTCGCCCCGCCCGAACTGCTGCATGAGACCGTCGAGGCCGCCCAGGGGGAGGGCCTGCACCTGGTCAGCGACGAGACCTGGCGCGACACCGTGCACGACCCGCACGACACCGTGCTGCTCAGCCCCGCCGAGATGGTGCCCGACCGGGTCACCGTCGTCACCGACCTGGCCGGCGCACTGCTCCCGCCCGGCTGGCCGGCCGCCGTGGCCCGCTTCCCGGCCGGTGAGGAGGGTGACGGCCTGCACGCACGCGTGCTCGACGTGCTCACCGCCCTCGACGCCCGTGTCGCCGCGCCCGTCGCCACGGCGGCGGCGTACGCCCTCGGGGAACCGGAGCCCGTCCGGGCGCGCGTGGCGGGCGCCGTGCGCCTGCACGCGCTCCTGGCCGCCGAGGCGCACTCCGCCGTCGTCGCCGCGGGTGCTCTCGCCCGGCCCCCGCGCTCCGGCCGCCACCTGTACGTCGACCTGGCCCCGCTGCGGCCCGCGCTCAGCGCGCACGGCGTCGCGGACGCTCAGGAACTCGAGGACTTCCTCACCGCCCGCCTCGGGATGCCCGCCCCGGGCGGGCACCGCTTCGGCGACGACCTCGAAGCGCCGCGCGTGCGGCTCTCCACCGGTGCGCTGGTGGCCGGTTCCGACACGGAACGCGTGGAATGCCTCACCTCACCCACGCCGTTGGAACTGCCGCACGTGCACCGCGCGTTGATCCGACTGAAGTCGGCCTTCGACGATCTCCGCGACGACGCTCAGCGATGGGAGCCTCCTCGATGACGCAGCAGTCCGAGTCGACCACCGGCACGACCACCCAGGAGCCCGCCGAGCCCGCGCCCCCGTCGCCCCTCGCGCCCCCCTCCCCGCCCCTGGCAGAACCCCGGCCGCCGGCCGAACGGCGGGTGTGGCCGCGCAGCTTCCACGACCGGCTGACCGCGCCGCTCCCGGGCCTGAAGGCCATGGCCCGCTTCGCCCGGGAGGGCGCGGTGAGACCGGGCCCGGAGGGCCTCGCCGACATCCCCCGGCTGCCCTACGCCCCGGCCCCGCTGCCCCGCGTCGACGCCCGCACCGTCGCCGTCACCTGGGCCGGGCACGCCAGTTGGGTACTGCGCATCGGCGGGCTGACCGTCCTCACCGACCCGGTGTGGTCCCGCCGCATCCTCGGCACCCCGGCCCGGATCACCCCGGTGGGCGTCCCCTGGGAGGACCTGCCGCGCGTCGACGCCGTCGTCATCAGCCACAACCACTACGACCACCTGGACGCCCCCACGCTGCGCCGACTCCCGCGTGACACCCCGGTGTTCGTGCCGGCCGGGCTCGCCCGCTGGTTCCACCGCCGCCGGTTCACGCGCGTGACGGAGCTCGACTGGTGGGAGGCCGCCGAACTGGACGGCGTCCGCTTCGACTTCGTCCCGTCCCACCACTGGTCCAAGCGCAGCCTCACCGACACCTGCCGCACCCTGTGGGGCGGCTGGGTCCTCACCGACCGGGACGGCCAACGCGTCTACTTCGCGGGCGACACGGGCTACGGCCACTGGTTCTCCCGCATCGGCCACCGCTACCCCGGCATCGACCTGGCCCTGCTGCCCATCGGCGCCTACGATCCCCGCTGGTGGCTGCGCGACGTGCACTGCGACCCGGAGGAGGCGGTGCGCGCGGCGCAGGACCTGGGCGCGGCGAGGATGGCCCCCATGCACTGGGCGACGTTCGTCCTGTCCGCGGAACCGGTCATGGAGCCCCTGACGCGGGTGCGAGCGGCCTGGGAGAAGGCGGGACTTCCCCGGGAGAACCTGTGGGACATGCCGGTGGGCGCGTCGAAGGTGCTGTAGGTGAGATCAGGGGCGCGGGGAACCGCGCGAAGAACCACGACGCACCCGCGCCCCGGAATCGACCATGACCCCCATGGCGCTACCGCACCCGCCGCACCACCGTCGGCACCACGCTGATCAGCACGGTCAGCGCGATCGCCGCCACCACTCCCTGCCACGGCTCGGCGAACAGCGACCCCCCGAGGATCCCGATGAGCTGATACGTCACGGCCCAGGCCAGACACGCCGGGAGGTTCCCCCGGGAGAACCTCCGCATCGGCCACTGGGCCAGCAGACAGGCCAGCATCACCGGGATGCGCCCCGCCGGCACCAGCCGCGAGAGCACCAGCACCGCCACCCCGTGCGCGGCGAGCTTCTCCTGCGCCTGCTCCAGCCGGTCCTCCGGCGCCCGTGAACGCAGCGCCTCCAGCCACCGCGACCCGTTCTTCGACTTCAGCCCGCGCCGCCCCAGCCAGTACAGTGCCGCATCGCCGAGGAACGCCGCCAGCGACGCCGTCACGAACACCAGCACCAGTGAGAACGGCGTCGTCCGGTGCACGGCGACCACCGCCGCCGAACTCACCAGCGCCCCCGTCGGAATCACCGGCACCAGCGCCCCGGCCAGCACCAGCACAAAGAGCGTCGGATAGCCGATCGCCTGCTGCGTGCTCTCCGGGAGCAGGGCCGCCGGTGTCAGGGCCGACGCCGCGAACAGGGGCGTGAACGCCAGGGGCGCGGACCAGTTCACCGCGCGGCCTCCCAGCGCACGCTCTCGCCGTGCCCGAGCCGGTGCACCGCCACGTCCGGCGCGTGCCGGGCCGCCAGCCGGACGAACTCGTCCCCCGGCGCGTGGAACTCGTGGGGGCGCACGGCGTCCATGCCGATCGGCCAGTACGTGCCGTAGTGCACCGGCACCGCACTGCGCGGGGCCAGCCGTTCCAGCGCCTGCGCCGCCCGGCCCGCGTCCAGGTGCCCCTCGCCCAGGTACGGCCCCCAGCCGCCCACCGGCAGCAGCGCCACCTCGACCGGCCCGACCTCCTTGGCCATGTCGTCGAACAGCCCGGTGTCCCCGGCGAAGTACGTCCGGGCCTCGCCGGCTATGACGTAGCCGAGGGCGGGGGCGCGCTGCGGCCCGAACGGCAGCCGCCGCCCGTCGTGCAGCGCGGGCACGGCCCGTACGACGAGGTCGCCGACCGGAATCTCGTCCCCGGGGGCCACCTCGCTCACCCGCAGGTGTGTGAGCCGGCGCAGTCCGGGCACCGCCCGGCGCGCGCCCCGGGGCACGAGCAGGCGCGTGCCCTCGGCGAGCCGCATCAGCGACGGCACGTGCAGATGGTCGGCGTGCAGGTGCGAGACCAGGGCCACGTCCGCGCGCGGGGCGCCCGGCGGCGGCAGGGCCCCGCGCCGGCGGCGCAGGTGTGCGAGCCGGCGCGCGAACAGGGGATCCGTGAGCACGCGCACGTTCGAGTCCTCGACGGTGCAAGTGGCGTGACCCCACCAGGTGATCTCCACCGGCACTTCTTTGCCTCCTTCGCGCGACTCCCCCGAAGCCTACGTGCAGGAGTAGGGTCGGCGGCGAAACCGGAGGTGAGGGGGACGCCATGGTGCCGGTGCGGGTCACGGCGATCGCGAGTCTGACGCCGCTGGAGGAACTGGACGACGATCCGTTCCTGGTCGACTCCCGCAGTCAGCACGCGATGTGCGCCCGCTGGGCGGCCGAACGCGGCTACGTGGTCAGCCGGGAGTTACTGGTGCGTGGGCTGCGGTCCGACCACGGCGCGCTGTGGGACGGCGTGCGGCCCGGCCTCGACCTGTTCGTCGCGCCCAGCCGGAGGGTGCTGGAGAGCGCGCTCGCCTCCGTCGAGGAGTTCACCGCCGAGTGTGTGCGGCGGGGTGTACGTGTCGAGACCGTGGGGCATGCGGAACCGGCGTACGACGCCGCGATGAAGGCGTGTGTGCACCGGCGGCTGTCGATGCCGACGGCCGGTTACGACGGGCGCTGACGTCCCTCACCGGGCCGCGGCCCGGGGACGAAAGGCCCCGGCCGGGCGTTGAGACACTGTCGGGGAGGGTCCGCTGCGGGCCGGGACGTGAGGTGACGGGTGCGGGGCGTGCGGTGGCGGCGGATCGCCAGTCGGGTCGGGCGGAGCGTCGCCGTATGGGCGGTCTCCACCCTCACCCTGCTCGTGCTCGCGGGGATCCTCCCGGACTTCCGGCTCCGTTCGGAGGACGGCGACAGCGCCACCGACATCGCCGTCACGGCGGCCCTGGGCGCCGGGGCGTTCGGCCTGCTGTCGGCCGTGGTGTGGCCGCTGCTCGTCCGGCTGCTGCTCCTCGTACCGGCGCTCGTGCTGGGGCTGCTGGTGTTCTTCCTCAACGGCGCCCTGCTCTTGCTCGCGCTGCGCCTCAACCCGGCCGAACAGGGCGCAGCGGCGCCGGAGACCGCCGTCGTGGTCGCCGCCGTGATGTCCGCCGTGGCCTCCGCGACCGGCGCCGCCCTGGCCGTACGGGACGACGACGCCTACCGCCGCAGGCTGTACCGCCTCTCAGACCGTCGCAGACGCCGCTTCGGACCGCCCTGCCCCGCCACCCCGGGCACGGTCTTCGTGCAGCTCGACGGCGTCGGCCACGACACCCTGCTCGACGCCGTGGGCAAGGGCCTGATGCCCACCGTCGCCCGCTGGCTCGACATAGGCGACGGCGGACGCCCCAGCCACCGGCTCACCCCCTGGCGCACCGACTGGTCCAGCCAGACCGGTGCCAGCCAGCTGGGCATCCTGCACGGCAGCAACCACGACGTCCCCGCCTTCCGCTGGTACGAGAAGGACACCCGCGAGGTGGTCGTCTGCAACCGCCCGACCAGCGCGGCCGAACTCCAGCGCCGCGCCGTCGAGTACGCGGGGCACGGCGGGCTGCTCACCGTCGACGGCGCCAGCCGCGGCAACCTGTTCAGCGGGGGCGCCGAACAGCAGGCCCTCGTGCTGTCCATCGCCGCCCGCCGCCGCAGCCGGGAGAACCGCTCCCGCGCCGGCTACTTCGCCTACTTCTCCGACCCGGCCAACGCCGTGCGCACCGCGCTCTCCTTCGTCGCCGAAGTGGGCCGGGAGATCGGCCAGTCCACCCGGGCGCGCCTGCGCAAGCAACGCCCCCGCGTCTCGCGCGGCGGCCTCTACCCCCTCGTGCGGGCCTTCGCGACCGTCGTCGAACGGGACGTCGTCGTCTCCGCGGTGACGGGCGACATGCTCGTCGGCCGCACGGCCGTCTTCGCCGACCTCGTGGCCTACGACGAGGTCGCCCACCACTCCGGCCCGGCGAGCCGCGACGCGCAGAAGGTCCTCGAAAGCCTCGACCGCTCCCTCGCCCTGATCGAGAACGTCGCCGAGCACGCCCCGCGCCCCTACCGGATCGTGGTGCTGTCCGACCACGGCCAGAGCCCGGGTGAGACCTTCCGCTCCCGCTACGGCCTCACGCTCGGCGACCTGGTGCGGGCCGGCTGCGGCCTGCCCGTACCGCGCAAGGCGGAGCGCACCCGCAGCGGGGCGGAGGCACGCGCCGCCGTCCGCGCCGCCCTGCGCATCCCCGTCGCGGAGACCGGTGACCAGCACCGCCCCGAGCACCGCGAGGAGCCGATCGTGCTGGCCTCCGGCAACCTCGGCCTGGTCTCCTTCCCGGACGTGCCGCACCGGATGAGCAAGGAGGAGATCGACGCCCGCCACCCCGCGCTGCTGCCGACCCTCGCCAACCACCCCGGCATCGGCTTCCTGCTGGTCCGCAGCGACGAGCACGGCGGTGTCGTCCTCGGCGCGTACGGCGCCGAGATCCCGCTGGCCGACCTCGACGACAACCCGGGCCCGCTCGCACCGTTCGGCCCGGGCGCCGCCGAGGCGGTGCGCCGCACGCACGCGTTCCCGCACACCGCCGACATCATGGTCAACTCCTTCCACGACCCGGCCGACGGTGAAGTCCTCGCCTTCGAGGAGCAGATCGGCTCCCACGGCGGCCTCGGCGGCGCCCAGGGCAGGCCCTTCCTGCTGTCGCCGCTCGGTCTTTCCGCACCCGTCGCGGTGGGGGAGGAACTCGTGGGCGCCGAACAGGTGCACCGGGTGCTGCGGCGCTGGCTGCGCGAGGCGAACGGGCCGCAGGTGCCGCTGGCGGCGGCCGAGGAGGAGCACGCCGCCTGACATCCGGCGGTGTCCACCGGGCCGCCACCGGACCCGCGCACAGCAGAGGACAGGTCGCGCGCGTGAGTTGAGCGTAATGTGATCGGATGGGGGACACAGGGCCCGGAAACGGGCCCGCAGGCGAGTCCGCATGCGAAAGGAAGAACCCGTGGCTACCACGCGCTCCGCACACACGGTCTGGGAAGGCAACCTCCTCGAGGGCAACGGCGTCGTCACCTTCGACTCCTCCGGCGCCATCGGCGAGCAGCCGGTCACGTGGGCCTCGCGCGCCCAGGAGGCGAACGGCAAGACCAGCCCCGAGGAGCTGATCGCGGCCGCCCACTCCAGCTGCTTCTCGATGGCCTTCTCCAACATCCTCAACAAGGCCGGGACGCCGCCCACCAAGCTCATCACCTCGGCCGACGTCACCTTCCAGCCGGGCGAGGGCATCACCGGCATCCACCTCACCGTCGAGGGCACCGTCCCCGGCATCGACGAGGCGGCCTTCCAGGCCGCCGCCGACGAGGCCAAGGTCGGCTGCCCGGTCAGCCAGGCCCTCAAGGCCACGCCCATCACGCTGACCGCCAAGCTCGCCTGACCCGCTCCCTCACGCACCGCGCGGGTCCGCCCCACGAAGGCGGCCCGCGCGTCGCCGTCGGTTCACCACCACCGGCCCGGGTGTCGACCAGGCGCCTCGAACCGCCGGTCCGGAAGGAACGACGGGCCGGCGCCCGCTCCGGCTCGCTGCTTCCCGCGCCCGACGACGCCCTCGCCCCCGTGCCGCCTCCCCGCTCGCCCTCAGGGAGCCGACGACCATGACACCCCGCCCCGCCGTCTCCGCCCACCGGGGCGGTTCCGAGCACGCCGGCCCCGCCACCTGGGAGGCGTACCAGGACGCGATCCGGTCCGGCGCGGAGTACGTCGAGTTCGACATCCGCCGCACGAGGGACGGAGTCCTCGTCGTCCACCACGACGCCCGGGTCGGCCCCGCCGGGCCGCCGCTGTCCGCGCTGACCCACGCCGAGCTGAGCGAGCGGGCCGGATACGCCGTACCCGTCGTGGACGAGGTCATGGCGCTGATCGCCGGGAAGCTCGTGGCCCACCTGGACCTCAAGGAGACCGGTTACGAGCGGGAGGTGGTCGACCGGGCGGTCGCCCTGCTCGGCACCGACGGGCTCGTCGTGACGACCCTGGAGGACCGTTCCGTCGCCGCCGTCACCCGGGACCACCCCGGTGTGCGCACCGCCCTGTCCCTCGGGCGCGACCGCGGGGAGCTGGCCCTGGCCCGGCTGCCCGGCACCCGCCTGAGCGAGCTGTTCCCCGTCCGCCGCATCCGGGCCTGCGGGGCGCACGGCGTCGCGGTGCACCACCGGCTGGCCCGGGCCGGGGTGCTGCGCCAGGCGACCCGGCACGGCCTGTTCACCATGGTGTGGACCGTCAACGACGACCCTCTCCTGCGCACCTTCCTCGCCCACCCGCACGTCGACGTCCTCGTCACCGACCGCCCCCGGCACGCCGTGGCCCTGCGCGGACCGATCACCCCCTCGCGGCATTGACAACAGCGCACTCAAGTTTTGTGCTGGAGAGTATGAGGAGCGCCCTGGCGAAAGGGGACAGCGATGGGACGTGCGGTCGGGATCGACCTCGGAACCACGAACTCGGTGGTCGCCGTGCTGGAGGGCGGTGAGCCCACCGTCATCGCCAACGCGGAGGGGGCCAGGACCACGCCCTCGGTCGTGGCATTCGCCAAGAACGGCGAGGTGCTGGTCGGGGAGGTCGCCAAGCGGCAGGCCGTGACGAACGTGGAGCGCACCGCCCGCTCGGTCAAGCGCTACATGGGCGACGCGCACTGGCGCTTTCCCGCCGAGGGCGACGTGGACGGCACCCGTTACCGAGCGCAGGAGCTGTCCGCGCGGGTGCTCCAGAAGCTGAAGCGGGACGCGGAGTCCTATCTCGGCGAGGACGTCACCGACGCCGTGATCACCGTGCCCGCCTACTTCGACGACTCCCAGCGGCAGGCGACCAAGGAGGCTGGTGAGGTCGCGGGCCTGAAGGTCCTGCGGATCATCAACGAGCCGACGGCCGCGGCCCTCGCCTACGGCCTGGACAAGGAGAACGACCAGACGGTGCTCGTCTTCGACCTAGGCGGCGGCACCTTCGACGTGTCGCTGCTGGAGATGGGCGAGGGCGTCATCGAGGTGAAGGCCACCAACGGTGACACCCACCTGGGCGGCGACGACTGGGACCAGCGGGTCGTCGACCACCTGATCAAGCGGTTCAAGGGCCAGAACGGCATCGACCTCGGAACCGACAAGATGGCGGTGCAGCGGCTGCGCGAGGGCGCCGAGCGGGCCAAGATCGAGCTGTCCAGCTCGACCGAGACGACGATCAACCTGCCCTACATCACGGCCTCCGCCGAGGGCCCCCTGCATCTCGACGAGAAGCTGACCCGGGCCCAGTTCCAGGAGCTCACCGCCGATCTGCTGGACCGCTGCAAGGCCCCGTTCCACCAGGCCGTCAAGGACGCCGGTGTGAAGCTCTCGGCGATCGACCACGTGATCCTCGTCGGCGGCTCGACCCGGATGCCCGCGGTCACCGACCTGGTCAAGGAGCTGACCGGAAAGGACCCGCACAAGGGCGTCAACCCCGACGAGGTCGTGGCGGTGGGCGCCGCGCTCCAGGCGGGCGTCATCCGCGGCGACGTCAAGGACGTGCTGCTCCTGGACGTCACCCCGCTGTCCCTGGGCATCGAGACCAAGGGCGGCATCATGACCAAGCTCATCGAGCGCAACACCACCATCCCGACGCGGCGTTCGGAGATCTTCACGACGGCGGCGGACAACCAGCCCTCCGTCGGCATCCAGGTCTACCAGGGCGAACGGGAGATCGCCGCGTACAACAAGAAGCTCGGCGTCTTCGACCTGACCGGCCTGCCGCCGGCGCCGCGCGGTGTGCCGCAGATCGAGGTGGCCTTCGACATCGACGCCAACGGCATCATGCACGTCTCCGCGAAGGACCTGGCGACCGGCCGTGAGCAGAAGATGACCGTGACCGGTGGCTCGGCCCTGCCCAAGGACGACATCGACCGCATGATGCGCGAGGCCGAGCAGTACGCCGAGGAGGACCGGCGGCGCCGCGAGGCCGCCGAGACCCGCAACCAGGCGGAGCAACTCGTCTACCAGACCGAGAACTTCCTCCGCGAGAACGGCGACCGGATCCCGGCGGACACGAAGTCCGAGGTCGAGTCGGCCGTCACCGAGGTGAAGGAGCAACTGGAACGCCAGGCGGACACCGCCACCCTGCGCGCCGGCGTCGAGAAGCTCGCCTCGGTCAGCCAGAAGATGGGCCAGGCGATGTACGCCCAGACCCAGCAGACGCCCACCGAGGAACCCTCGGCCACCCCGCGGGACGAGGAGGGCGTGGTCGACGCGGAGATCGTGGACGACGACAAGGACCAGGGAGGCCGGCACGACGACAAGCGCGGGTCCGCCCCGGACTGAACCGCTGACGGTCGGGGGCTAGGGTCCCGTGGCCGCCGGCGGCAGCGTCGCGCACACCGCGTCCAGCACCGTCGCGTACGGCGTGCCGAAGTCGGTGAGTCCCATCCGGAGCCGGTCCAGGCCGTCGCGGTGCTCCGCCAGCAGTTCGGTGTCGCCGGTGCGGGCCGCGCACTCCAGGACCGCCGGGAGGAAGTCCGGCGGCTCCTCGCCGGTGGTCTCCAGGCCGTGCGCGCGGTACATCTCCTCGGAGGGGGCCGGGGCCGCCTCGCGCCAGGCGCTCAGATACAGGCTGTGGTCCTGCCCGGACTCGAACACCTCGACGTAGTGCGCGGCCAGTTCCATCGGCGGGGTGAGGGCCGCGTGGTCGGCGAACTCCCGCAGCTGCGGCGCGGCTTCACGCAGCAGCGGCAGCCGGGCGCGGAAGTCGTCGTCGGGGTACATCAGGCACAGCGCCGCCGCCTGGTACAGCACCTCGAATCCGGGCATCGGACCTCCTTCGCGTGCGTTTGCTCGCCGGCCCCGTCATCCCGACGCTAGGGGCGGGCCGGGGAGCACACCTGCCGACGGCGCCCGTACGGGTCAGAACCCGTGCCATGACGTCGGGCGGGGCGAGGAGGTCAGTAGCGCTCGCGGTACTCCCGCAGCAGCTCCTGCGTGCGCTGCGCGGAGCCCGCCCCGGCCGTCATGTGGTCCAGCACCTCCAGATGCGCGGAGACCTCCTTGCGGGAGTCCAGGTACAGCGCGCCGGTCAGGTACTCGGTGAAGACCATGTCGGGCAGCTCCGGCTCGGCGAAGCGGAACAGCGAGAACGGTGCGTACGTCCCCGGGTGGGGGCCGTCGGCGAACTCGGCCACCTGAAGGGTGACCCGGTCGCGGCAGGAGAACTCCAGCAGCTTGTCCAGCTGGTCGCGCATCACCCGGCCGTCGACGCTCACCGGGCGCCGCAGCACCGTCTCGTCCATGATGACCCACAGGTGCGGCGGGTCCGGGCGGTCCAGGAGCCGCTGGCGCTCCATGCGCAGCGACACATGCCGCTCGATGGCCTCCGGCCCGGCGTTCGCGATGGTGCCGGCCTCCATCACGGCGCGCGCGTACCCCTCGGTCTGCAGCAGCCCCGGCACGAAGTGCGGCTCGTAGGACCGGATGATCCGCGCGGCGCCCTCCAGGCTCACGTACAGGCTGAACCATTCCGGCAGCACGTCGTGGAACCGCTGCCACCAGCCCGGCCGGTTCGCCTCCTCGGCCAGGTCGACGAACGCGGCCACCTCGTCCTCGGCCACCCCGTACGCGGTCAGCAGGATCTGCACGTAGGGGATCTTCAGCGCGACGTCGGCGGTCTCCATCCGCCGGACGGTCGCGGGGGCGACCCGCAGCACCCGGGCGGCCTCGTCACGGCTGAGACCCGCGGCCTCGCGCAGCTCCTGCAGCCGCTTGCCCAGGACCACCTGGCCCACCGTGGGTGCGGCCCGTCGTTCACTCACGCCACGCCTCCCCAACGTGCCCAAGCCTGTGATCAGTCTGTCACGTCCGGCGGGCCCCGTGACAGGGCTCGCACCGAGAAGATCGCCGGAAGCGGAGGGAGGGGCCCCGGGCATGACCCCGCGGGTAATCGACCCGACGCCGCCCGGACGGGATCGTGAGGGCACCGGGTTCCGGGCCGGCGCACTCCGGTCCGGGACCCGGCCCCAGCCGCCGCACCACGACCCGACGGAGGGTGATCCCCATGTCCGCGTTCCAGCTCGCCGCACTCGCCCGGACCTCCGAGCCGCAGTCGATGCTCCGTCGCTTCCTCGCCCTGGACGCCGTGGTGACCGGCGTCAACGCGCTCGCCTACCTGGCGCTGGCCGGCCCGCTCGGACGGTTCCTCGGCGTGGACGCCGCCCTGCTGCGCGCCCTGGGCGCGTTCCTCGCCCTCTACACCGTGGGAGTGGCCCTGCTGGCCGCCCGAAGGCACCCCCCGGCGCTCGGGGTGCGGGCCGTCGTGGAGGCCAACCTCGCCTGGGCGGCGGTCAGCCTCGCGGCCCTGGCGCTGTGGCTCACGCCGAGCACCGCGGGCGCCGTGTGGACGGTGCTCCAGGCCCTGGTGGTGGCCGCCTTCGCCGTCCTCCAGCACACGGCGCTGAAGGCCCGTCAGAGCGCGGAGGACTGAAGGTACTTGGCCGTCGCCGGGTCGGCCGGAAGCAGCGTCTCGATGGCCAGCTCGGCGACCGTCACGTCCATGGGCGTGTTGAACGTGGCGATCGAGGAGATGAACGACAGGGTCCGCCCCTCGTGCTCGATCCGCAGCGGCAGCGCGAAGTACGGCACCGGCTCCGAGGGCTCGTCCACCGGATCGGAGTCGGGCACGGGATAGGCCGACACCTCCTCGTACAGTGCCCGCAGCGGCTCCGAGCGGTGCAGCGCGATCTGCCGTTCCATCTGCTCCAGCAGATGGCCACGCCAGGCGCGCAGATTGCGGATGCGGGGAGCCAGACCCTCGGGGTGCAGAGCGAGCCGCATCGCGTTCAGCGGCGGCTCCAGCAGGGCCTCGCCGACACCGTCGACCAGCGCCATGACCCCCCGATTGGCGGCCACGACGTCGTACAGCGCGTCGACCACCAGCGCCGGATACGGCTCGTAGCCGCCGATCAGCCGCTCGATGCCCTCTCGCAGCGCGCCCAGCGCCGGGTCGTCCAGCGGTGTCTCCGGGTAGCGCGGGGCGTAACCGGCCGCCAGCAGCAGGGCGTTGCGCTCCCGCACGGGGACCTCCAGGTGCTCGGCCAGCCGCAGCACCATCTCCTCGCTGGGCCGGGAGCGCCCGGTCTCGACGAAGCTGATGTGCCGGGCCGAGGAGTCCGCGCGCAGGGCCAGTTCCAGCTGGCTGACCCGCCGCTGCTCCCGCCAGGCCCGCAGCAGCGGACCCACACCCTTCTCGGCGGTGGACGCGTGAGTGGTCATGTCAGGACCGTAGTCGAGAACCGGTCGTGCCGGACAGGCACACCCGTTCCGGCCAGGGTCTCGGCGGTGATCCTGTGGCAGGCTGAGTGAACATCCCGACCATCCCGCCCCCGGGCACCCCCGGGACTCCGGAGCAGGACAAGGAGCGCAGCCCATGCCCGTGCAACCGCTGTCGCAGAAGGAGATCGAGGACCGGCTGGCCGAGCTGCCGGGCTGGTCCCTCGACCAGGACCGTCTCATCCGCTCCTACCGGCTGGGCTCGCACGTCGCGGCGGCGGCGATGGTCGTGCACATCGCCGGGGTCCAGGAGGAACTCGACCACCACTCCGACCTGACGCTGGGCTACGACACCGTCTCCCTGGCCGTCCACACGCACAGCGCGGGCGGCGCCGTCACCGAGAAGGACTTCGAGCTCGCCCGCAGGGTGGACGACCTCGCCCCCGCCCACGGGGCACACTGACGGGGTGCTCGACTACGACAAGGAAGCGGAGCGGTACGACGCCTCGCGCGGCGGCGAGCCCCGGGCCGCGGCCGCCGCGGAGGCGGTGCTGAGCCTGCTGCCTCCCGCTACGCGTGACCTCCTCGACGTGGCGTGCGGAACCGGCATCGTGACCCGCCGGCTCGCGGCCGCCCGCGACGGCATGCGGGTGACCGGTGTCGACCTCGCCCCCGCGATGGCCCGGCAGGCCTCCACCCGGCTGCCCGGCGCCGTCGTACGCGCCGACAGCCGCCGACTGCCCTTTGGCGACGGGCAGTTCGACGCCGTGTGCAGCGTGTGGCTGCTGCACCTGGCCGCCGGGCCCGCCGAGGTGCGGACCATCGTCGGCGAGTGCGCCCGGGTGCTGCGACCAGGTGGCGTCTACGTCACGACGGTCGACAAGGCCGCCGCCCACAACGTGGGCAGTGACATCGATGTCGTGCTGGCCTCCCGGCCGCCCAGCCCCGTCCGGGACGCGGCGGCGGACGTCGAGTCCTGCGCCGCCGCCCACGGTCTCGTCCCGGCCGGGCAGACCCGCTTCACCGGTCACGGCCAGGGCCGCAGCCCCCGCCGCACCATCGCCGACCTGCGCCGCGGCTGGTTCGTCACCCTGCCACCGGGCGACCCGCTCGCCGACGATTTCACCACCCGGCTCGCCCGCCTCCCCGATCAGGACCGGCCCCGCCCCGACCCGGTGTTCAGCCTGCGGGCGTTCCGGAAGACGGGGTGAACTCCAAGATTCCGGCTGGTGAGCCAGGTGTCCCCGCCGTCCACGGAGAACGCCTCCTCCCGGCGGGCCGACGCGTCGACGTCGTGGAGGCCGCTCATGCGCGGTCTCCCGTGGTCCCTTCGGGCAGGGAGTCGGCCACGTAGGCCTCGAGGTCAGGAACGTGTGGCGCGAGCAGGTGCCGCACCCAGGCGTCCCGCTCGTGCAGGATCGGCGGCAGCTCCCAGACACAGCCGATCCACGGCCGCCCGGGAGTGATGAAGTGGGCCGGATCGCGGTCCGGGCAACCCAGCACGGGCTGCCCCGCCACCGCGCCCTTGAAGTGCAGCACGTTGTCCCACACCCAGCTGTACGCGTTCAGGTAGGCGCCGTCGTCACCGCCCCGGTGCAGGACGACGAAGGTCGCCGGGGGAGTACCGTCCGGCTCCGGCAGCAGCTCCGGCAGGATCGCGTACGCCGCCTTCTCCACGGCGGGTTCGATGCCCCCGGGGTCGGAGGTGACGTGGTACCGCTTGATGCGGCGCCCGGCCATCTCGACGGGTGGGGGCACGGTCAGCAGTTTCTCGGTGAAGGTCATGCCGGGACGCTAGAGCCGCTCCCCTGACATCCTGTGGCAGTGAAGTCCAGCCGGCTCGTCTCCATCCTCCTGCTGCTCCAGACCCGCGGCCGGATGACCGCCGCCCGGCTCGCCGAGGAGCTGGACGTGTCGGTGCGCACGGTGTACCGGGACGTCGAGGCGCTGAGCGCGGCCGGTGTCCGGGCGGGCCGTGGTCCGGCTGGCGCCGGGGGTGCGGCTCCCCGGCCCGGCGCGGAGCGACGCGTGCGTGGAGGAGGACGGCTGGACCCGTGTCACCGTCGCCATCGAGTCCGTCGACCGCGCCCACGCCGCTTTCCTGCGCCTGGGCAGTGACATCGAGGTGCTCGAACCTCCCGAACTGCGCGACCGCATCGCCCGGACCGCGGCCGAACTGGCGCAACGGTACGGACCACCGCGCGCCGGGCGGTGACGGCCGCCCGGCGCCGGCGCGTGTCTAGCCGAAGCCGCCGCTGAAGTCGCTGTTGAGCTGGGCGGAGCAGATGTTGTAGCCGCCCTGGGCCCGGCCCGCCTTCGTCCGGCCGTCGATGGTGAGGGAGCACCGGATGTCGCCACCGCCCATGAGCTGCGCGGTCACCTGGTAGTAGAGGGCGTCGTCCTCGACGGTCAGGGTCTTCCTCATCGGCAGGCCCTTGCCCTGGAGATTGGTGCCGTCGTTGCCGTAGGTGATGTCGACACCAGAGGGGGCGGAGCCCCACGCCTTGAACACCGCCTTGCCCTCGGCGGCCTCGGCGGCCTCGGCGGTCTCCGCCTCGGGCTCGCGTTCGGGCTCGGGATCGGCCTTGGCCTTCGCCGTGGCGGTCTTGGTGACGGTCACCGTGGGAGCCGTGATCGGCCCCGGTGTGCGGAGAGGGCGTGTACCGCGGCTCCGGTACACGCCCTCGGACCGTCCGGTCAGCCGATCGCGCAGGTCTGGCCGCCCAGGGTGAACGCGGCCGGTTTCGTGTTCGCGCCCGTCCGGTGCGCCGTGAAGCCGAAGGCCACCGACGACCCCGCCGCCACGTTGGCGTTCCAGCCGACGTTCTTCGCCGTCACCGCCGAACCCGACTGCGCGGCCTCGGCGTTCCACGCCTGGTTCAGCTTCTGGCCGTCGGCGAAGGTCCAGCCGAGCGACCAGCCGTTCCAGGCGCTCGTACCGGTGTTGGCGAGCTGGACGTCCGCCTGGAAGCCGTCCGTCCACTGGCTGGTGATCCTGTACGTCACCTTGCAGGTGCCCGTCGGTGTCGGATCGGGGCCGGGGCCCGGGTCCGTGCCGCCGTCCGCGCTGTCGCCGTAGACGACGCCGCGGCCGTTCGTGGAGACGTAGACGCGGCCGTAGACCCGCGGGTCGCCGGTGATCGCGGCGCCCGTCCAGCCCCACTGGTGGGCGTCGTCGTTGATGCGCGTCCAGCTCGCGCCCTTGTCCGTCGAGCGGAAGATCCCCCGCACGCCGCCGATCTTCGCGCTGGTGTACAGCGTCTGGTAGGAAGCGCCGGGCGCCGCCTTGCCGAAGCCGATGGTGTCGGCCTGTTCGACGCCGGAGAGCTTGGTGAAGCTCGTTCCGCCGTCCGTGGAGTGCCACAGCCCGTACGTGCCGCCGGCCTCGCCGCCCGCCAGCCACACGTCGCCCTTCCCGCCGGGCAGCGCCTTGAAGCGGACGCTGTCGCCGCTCGGCAGGCCGGTGGCCGGGGACTCCTTGAAGGTCGCCCCGCCGTCCGTACTGACGTAGAACTTCCCGGACTTGAAGCCGTAGAAGGTCTTCGGGTCGACGCGGTCCGACTCGACGAGCGCCCCGGCGGGGATGCCCTCCGACGCCTGCCACGAGGTGCCGAAGCCGGTCGTGTGGTGCACGCCCGCGCCCTGGGGGCTCCACACGAACCGGCCGCCGTCGGCCGCCGACGCGACCGTGCCGCCGCCGCTCACGCCCGAAGGGTCGGTCCCCGCGAACCAGTTGGCCCCGTTGTCCGTCGAGAAGGCGATGTGCGGGCCCGAGTCCAGGTTGCCCACCCGGACCACGGTGTTCGGGTTCGACTCGGCGAAGTCCAGGCTCGTCGTCGTCGTGAAGTTCGGCTGCGTGAACATCATCGACGGCACCTTCGTCAGGTCCGTGTGCCGGAAGCCGCCGATGTCACCGAGCGCGCTCAGCAGCGGGGCGCCCGACGGGGGAGAGGCGAGGTCGTTGACCGCCGTCTCCTCCAGTCCCCGGACCATCGGCTTGACGGTGAACGTGCCGCCGCTGTCCCAGTTCCCGAGGTTCTCCGTGCCGTAGATCGTCGCACCCGTGCCGTACATCATGCGGTTCGAGTCGAACGGGTCGATCTCCAGGGCCTCGGTCATCCAGCCCAGCTTCGGCGTCTGCTCGGGCGGCTGCGGATTCGCGCTCCAGGTCAGCCACGGCACGGACGAGACGTCCATCGTGTAGCGGTTCTGGCGGTTCGGGTACGAGGTGTAGTCCCACGCCTTGGTCCAGGTCGCGCCGCTGTCCGTGGAACGGAAGATCTGCGTGTCGGGCCACCAGGCGCTGTACGCGGTCGCCATCAGCGTGCCCGGCTTCTGCCGGTCCACGGTCAGTCCGCTGAAGCCGTACGAGGTGTCGGCCTCCGCGACCGGGCTGATGTCCGTCCAGGCTCCCGTGCCCGTCGCGTACCGCCACAGCCGGCCCTTGCCGCCGTCGTACGGGCCGCCCTTGTCGCTGTAGGCGAGGTAGAGGAAGCCCTTCTTCGCGTCCAGCACGCCCTTGTGGGCGAGGTAGCCGGTGGGCTGCCCGGCCAGCCGCTGCCAGGTGGCACCCGCGTCCGTCGACCGGTACACCGCGTTGTCCTTGTCGGCGACGCCGACGTAGATCGTCTTCGTGGCGTTCCCGGCCGTGCCGGTGGACTCGTCGAAGGTGACCCAGACGATGCCCTGGTTGTCGCTGGAGTAGCCGGAGGTGTCACTCGGATCGGCCACGTAGTTGCCCACGTTGGGGAAGTTGGCGACCTGGGACCAGGTCACGCCCGAGTCCGTCGACCGCCACAGTCCCTTGCCGCTGGGCGCGCCCAGGTACAGCACGCTGTTGCGGTGGGGGTCCACGGCCAGCCGCTCGCCCATGCCCCGTCCCGGCATGTTGCCGCCCAGCTTGAACGGCAGGCTGGTCTTCTTCCAGCTCGCGCCCCGGTCGGTGGAGCGCATGACCGCGCCGTTCTTGGGGTCCCAGTCGTTGGTGTACGTGCCCACCGCCGCGTACACCCGGTTCGGGTCGACGGAGTCGGAGGCGAGGCCGACGACGCCCGTGTGCCCCCAGTCGTCCCAGCCGACCGAGTCCAGCAGCGGCGTCCAGGTCTTCGAGGACTCCTGCCAGCGGTAGGCGCCGCCGATGTCCGTGCGGGCGTAGGCCAGGTTCTTCTCGGAGCGGTTGAAGACGATGCCGGGGACGAAGCCACCGCCGTCGATCCGGGCGTTCTTCCAGGTGTACGTGTCCGCGGCGAGCTTGGTCGCCGGGGGATCGGCGGCCAGCGCGGCGGGGGCACCCGAGAGCAGGCCGGCCGCCAGTGCCAGCACGGCCGTGAGGATACGGGTTCTTCGCACGGTGGGGTTCCTTCCGCGGGAGGGGGAACGTGCGAGGGCCGGGCGGCTCCCGTGCGGGGGAGCCGCCCGGCCGTGGTGGCCCCGCGTCAGGTGCGGGGCCGTGTACGCGGAGCTTCGGACGCACCTGCTGTTTCAGGGGCGCGGGGAGCTGCGCGACCGGTCACGACGGTCCCGCAGCCCAGACCCCGCCCACCCGCGGAGCGCCCGGCGGGGGCTATTCGAGAAGCTCCGCGTACGCGCCCATGGCCAAGGCGATGTCCGCCTGAGCCCAGAACCGGTGGTACGTGAACGAGGGCACCGCGCCGCCGGCGAGATAGCTCTCGATCTTCGACCAGGCCGGGTCGTCCTTGTAGAAGGACCGGATCGAGTCGAACGTCGACGACGAGTTGATCGCGTCACCGTTCGGCATCGTGCCCGTCCAGCCACTGGGGATGTGTACCGGGTCGTCGAACCGGTTGTAGTCGGCCCGGCTTTCCGGGACGGCGATGCCGAGGGCGTCCTGGTGGTTGTCCCACATGCCGTCCAGCAGCTTCTTCGCCGCCGTCGCCGCCTCCGTGTCACCGGAGCGGTCCGCGTAGTACGTCAAGGTCTTGGCGTACGAACCGGCCACACCGACGTCGTTGGTGTAATCGGCGACGGTGACGCGCAGCCCGCTGTTGGAGCCGGGGCTGGAGGCGTTCCAGGTGTCGGGCTGGCCCGACCACTGCAGCGTCGACGGGATGCGGAAGGTGCCGTCCGGGTTGAACGTGGTCTTGGACAGCGCCCAGTCGACCCACTTGTCGAGGACCGCCTTGGCCTTCGCGTTGCCCGTCTGCTGGTACAGCTCGGCGACCCGCTCCATGGACCACGCCTGGAAGCCGAACCACTGGTTGGACGGCGGGTCGTGGTACACGGGCGCCTCGTCGTAGTACATGCCGTAGAACGTCGACTTGCCCGAAGGCGGGGTCGCGTACCGGCCCGCCCAGCTGTTGGTCGCGCCACCGGCGATGGCACCCTCGCTGGACTGGAGCCAGCGGTAGAACTCCAGCTGCCGGTCCATGGACTTGGCCCAGTCCGCCGCGCCGGTCGCCGACTTGGGCTTCAGCGGGGCGTAGTTGGCGAGGGCGTAGGCGGCGAGGGGGTTCTGGTAGCCGCCGTGGGCGTGGCTGGAGCCGATGCGCCAGGCCCAGCCGGCACTCGTGTCCGTGGCGCCGCCCCAGGCGTAGTACCAGGACATCAGGTAGAACGAGGCGTCCTTGCCGGTGCCCGCGGGGCAGGCCGAGGGACCGACGCAGTTGCCGACCTTCTTGAAGTACTTGTCGAACATCGAGTAGCGCAGGTAGTCGCCCATCTTGGCGGCCTTGCCGACCGTCGCGGAGACGGCCGAGCCCTTGCCCTGCTCCTTCGCCCACAGATCCGCCCAGTAGGCGGCCTGCACGGCCCGCGCGTCGGCGTCCGGCGCGTTGGTGAACTTCCACTGCTTGGCGTAGGAGGCGTCACCGGTGAACAGGTCCAGATAGCCGTTCTTGCCGCCGAACTTGAAGGCGTCACACGTCGGCTGCGGCACGGTCTCCCACACCGACTCCTGCGCGCCGCGCTGGAAGGTGTTGATGTACGACGGGCCGGTGTCCGACGGGCCCGCCTCGCACTTGCCGGGCGAGTTGCCGTAGCCGTAGACGTTGTCGACGTCCTGGAGCCAGTGCATGCCGTAGACGTCGTCCGTGCCGTAGGCGCTCTTCAGTTCGCCCGCGATCGGGTCCGTGCCGACCGAGACACCGGTGTCGAGCTTGGCCGGATACTCGTTCGGCGTGTCCAGTTCGGGCGCGTAGGTGGCCGGCTTCGAGGGGTTGTAGAAGGAGTTGGTCGGCTGGTCGGCCTTGGTGGGGATCATGTACTTCTCCATGAGGTCCCACGCGCCGTTGAACTTCGACCAGTCACCCGTCACCTTGCCGTACATGGCCTGGAGCCACAGGAGGTAGCTGTACGCCTCCGAGGTGGTCTCGTGGCCGTGGTCCGGCGCCTCGACGATCAGCGTCTCCACCGAGTGGTACGGGATGCCCTCGGGGGAGAAGTAGCCGTTCGCCGGGTTGGTGATCTTCCCGTAGAGCTCGAGGAAGCGGGCGTCGTAGACCTTCGCCGCCGCCAGCTGGGTGACGGTGACGGAGGCCTTCGCGTGGCCCGCGGCCGTCGACTCGAACACCGCCGAGCCGGAACCGGAGCCCGCGGCCGTCACGGTCACCTTCTGCGCGGTGTTCCAGTTCTGCGGCGTGAAGGTGAGCGAGGCGCCGCCGGTGACCGACAGCCCCGAGTTGCCGCTCGCGCGGGCCGAGGTCACCGTCACGTTCCCGGTGGGCTGCTTGGACAGCTTCACCTCGTACGTGCCCGACTTGCCCGACTGGACGCCCAGTTGGAGCGGTGAGGCGACGACGGTCGGACCGGAGGCGACGGTGATGCCGACCGGTGTGGAGTCGGCGGAGGCGCCCATGCTGTCGTACGCCTTCGCCACCAGCGAATGACTGCCCACGGCCAAGTCGGAGACGGAGAGCGTGTAGGGCGCGCTCGTGTCCGTGCCCAGCAGCTTGGTGTCGTCGTAGAACTCCACCTTGCTGATCGAGGCGTTGTCCGCGGCGGCGGCGGTGGCCGCCAGGGGCACCGCCTGTCCCTGGGTGTAGGTGGCGCCCGCGCTCGGGCTGGTCAGCACGGCGATCGGCGGCTGGTGCGCGCCGGTGCAGGCGGTGCCGTTGACCGAGAAGGACGTCGGTGCGGTGTTGGCGCCGCTGTAGGAGAACTGGGCGCCGGTGGACACGGCGGCGCCCGCGGCGACGCGCGCGTTGTGGGCGGCGTTCTTCACGGTGATGTTCTGGCCGGACTGCGACCAGGTGCCGTTCCAGCCGTTGCCGAGCTTCTGGTTGCCCGAGTAGGCGTAGGTCAGCGTCCAGCCGTCGATGACGTCCGTGCCGCGGTTGGTGAGGGTCAGGTCCACCGTGAAACCGGAGCCCCAGTCGTTCGTCTTGTAGTCGACACTGCACTGAAGTGCTGCTGCCTGCGCGGGGCTCGACCCCGAGGAGAGCATCGTCAACGGAAGCGCGAGAGCTGCGAGTGCGGCGGTCCACAACAGCCGTACCGCTCCGCGTCTCCGGGGTGGGGGATGCATGGTGCTGGTTCCTCCTTGCGGCTCGGAGAAGTCAAGGCTTGAACCAGTGGGAGCGCTCCCATAGTGCGGATACGTCAGGTACCGGTCAAGGTTCTCGAAGAGTCGAAAAGATTCGATGCCCCGCCTTGAGCAAAAGTCAGTGACTCCCCTGTTTTTTACTGTCACTTGGCGCTACCTTCCTTGGCACCAGTGGGAGCGGTTCCATCAGTCGACGCGTCCGTCACGGCGCGCCCGACCTGCAAGGAGTCGCTCATGCGACACCCCCCGCGTTCAGTACTTTGAGCCGCCGCCGGCGCGAGACGCCCGCGTGCGTACGACAGTTGCTCTCCCGCGTCGGTCGCGAACGGCGCCGCACTCGCTCCGCCCTGCCCGCGACACCTCACCGCGCCCGACGAACCCCCCACGGATCCGCGGTATGGCAAGGAACCCAACGGAAGAGGGACCCCCACTCATGAGCCGTACGAGAACCGCGTTACTGGCCGCCATGGCCCTGGTCGGCGGTGTGACCGGCACCGCCTTCGCCGTCGACCCCGGTGGAGCCGGCGTCGCCGCCGTCCCCTGCACCGTCGACTACAAGATCCAGAACGAGTGGAGCACCGGCTTCACCGCCGCCGTGACCGTCACCAACAACCTCGCCGCCAAGTCCTCGTGGTCGCTGAAGTGGTCGTACGCCGGCAACCAGAAGGTCACCAGCGGCTGGAACGCCAAGATCAGCCAGAGCGGCGCGGCCGTCACCGCCGCCAACGAGTCCTACAACGGGCAGCTGGCGACCGGCGGTTCGGTCAGCTTCGGCTTCCAGGGCAGCTACAGCGGCAGCAACGCGATCCCGGCGACCTTCACCCTCGACGGCGTCACCTGCAACGTCGACGGCGGTCCCGGCGGCCCCACGGATCCGCCGGACCCGGGCGGCCCGGGGAACCGGGTGAACAACCCCTATGAGGGCGCGAAGGTGTACGTGAACCCGGAGTGGTCCGCGAACGCCGCCGCCGAGCCGGGCGGCAGCCGCGTCGCCAACCAGCCCACGGGTGTCTGGCTGGACCGGATCGCCGCGATCAACGGCGCGAACGGGAAGATGGGCCTGCGTGCCCACCTCGACGAGGCACTGCGCCAGAAGGGCTCCGGCGAACTCGTCGTCCAGTTCGTGATCTACAACCTGCCCGGCCGGGACTGCGCCGCCCTCGCCTCCAACGGCGAACTCGGCCCGACGGAGATCGACAAGTACAAGACGCAGTACATCGACCCGATCAAGACGATCCTCGCCGACCCGAAGTACTCCTCGCTGCGGATCGTCACCACGGTCGAGATCGACTCGCTGCCGAACCTCGTCACCAACACCGGCAGCCGCGTGACGGCCACCCCGCAGTGCGACGTGATGAAGGCCAACGGCAACTACCAGAAGGGCATCGGCTACGCGCTGAACAAGCTCGGTGACGTCCCCAACGTCTACAACTACATCGACGCCGGCCACCACGGATGGATCGGCTGGGACGACAACTTCGGCCCCAGCGCCACCCTGTTCAAGGAGGCGGCCACCACGGAGGGCGCCACCGTCAACGACGTCCACGGGTTCATCACCAACACGGCCAACTACAGCGCCCTGAAGGAGAACAACTTCTCCATCAGCGACAACGTGGCCGGCAAGTCCGTCCGCGAGTCGAAGTGGGTCGACTGGAACCGCTACGTCGACGAGCTGTCCTTCGCCCAGGCGTTCCGCAACCAGTTGGTCTCGGTGGGCTTCAACTCGAACATCGGCATGCTGATCGACACCTCCCGCAACGGCTGGGGCGGCACCGCCCGGCCCACCGGACCGGGCGCGACGACCAGCGTCGACACGTACGTCGACGGCGGGCGCTACGACCGGCGCATCAACCCCGGCAACTGGTGCAACCAGTCCGGAGCCGGCCTCGGCGAACGCCCGCAGGCCAACCCGGCCGCCGGGATCGACGCGTACGTGTGGATGAAGCCGCCGGGCGAGTCGGACGGGTCGAGCAAGCTCATCCCGAACGACGAGGGCAAGGGCGCCGACGGAATGTGCGACCCGGCGTACAAGGGCAACCCGCGCAACGGCAACAACCCCTCCGGCGCACTGCCGGACGCGCCGTTGTCCGGGCACTGGTTCTCCGCCCAGTTCCGGCAGCTGATGCAGAACGCGTACCCGCCGCTGTCCTGAACCCTCTCCGCCGACCGGCTGATCCGCCGGGGCCCCGTGCCCCGGCGGATTTGCCGCACCGGCAACACCAGTGGCCTCCGATCGGTGCGTCGGCGCACGCTGACCGCATCCGAGCGAGAGGCTGACCACCATGGCGCACCAGCACGGCCACGAGCACAAGCCTGGCCATCACCACGACCACACGGACCTCGACTGGGCCGAGATGGGCCCGATGCTGGAGTCCTCGGCCGAACTGTTCGCGTCCTTGTACGAGCGGGCGCTGGGCTGGCTCGCGCAGGAGGTGACCGAGCCGGGCCTGATCGTCGACGCGGGCAGCGGTCCGGGCGTCGTGGCGTGCCTGTTCGCGGAGACGTTCCCGGGGGCGCGGATCGAGGCGGTGGACGGCTCCGAAGCGCTGCTGGAGCGGGCGCGGGCGCGGGCCGAGCGGCAGGGCGTCGCCGACCGCTTCGGCACGCTCGCCGGGGACCTGCCCGAGGTGCTCGGCGAGCTGGACTACCCCGCCGACCTGCTCTGGGCGAGCCGCAGCCTGCACCACCTCGGTGACCAGCGGGCCGCGCTGGCCGCCTTCGCCCAGCGGCTGGCGCCGGGCGGCACGCTCGCCCTCATGGAGGGCGGTCTGCCCCTGCGGTTCCTGCCGCGTGACATCGGCATGGGCCGGCCCGGTCTCCAGGCGCGGATCGACGCGGTGGAGGCGGAATGGTTCGACCGGATGCGCACCGACCTGCCCGGACACGTCGCCGAGACGGAGCACTGGCCGGCCCTGCTGGCCGCCGCGGGCCTCAAGCACACCAGGACGCACAGCTTCCTGCTCGACCTGCCGGCCCCCGCCTCGGACCGGGCGCGCGCGTATGTCGTGGCCTCCCTGTCGCACATGCGCGACAAGCTCGCCGAGGGACTGGACGCCGAGGACCTCGCGACCGTCGACCGTCTGCTCGACCCGGACGACGAGGCGAGCCTGCACCGCCGCCCGGACGTGTTCGTCCTGGAGGCCCACACGGTGCACACGGCGGTCCGGCCCGCCTGATCCGAGGACCTCGACTTCGGCAGGAGACGACGTCCGGCCGGCGGTGGACGGCACCCTCAAGGCGTTCGGGCGGTCCGAGACGCCGAGCACGACAGCGCCCCGGGCCGGAGCCCCCTCGCGGGGCCCGGGCCGGGGCGCTGGTGGTGCGGTTCAGGCGCCGTTGAACTCCGCCGGGTCCGGGCCGATGCGCCGGTCCTCGTTCAGGGCGCTGATCGCGGCCAGGTCCTCGTCGTCGAGGCTGAAGTCGAAGACGTCGATGTTCTCCTTGATCCGCGACGGCGTCACGGACTTCGGGATCACCACATTGCCCAGCTGGAGGTGCCAGCGCAGCACGATCTGGGCCGGGGTGCGCTCGTGCTTGCGGGCGATGGCCACGATCGCCGGGACCTCCAGCAGGCCCTTGCCCTGGCCGAGCGGCGACCAGGCCTCCGTGGCGATGCCCTGCCGCGCGTGGTACTCACGGGAGGCCTGCTGCTGGAGGTGGGGGTGCAGCTCGATCTGGTTGACCGCCGGGACCACCGACGTCTCGCCGATCAGCCGCTCCAGGTGCTCGGGCAGGAAGTTGGAGACGCCGATGGCCCGGATCCGGCCGTCGGCGTGCAGCTTCTCGAACGCCTTGTAGGTATCGACGTACAGATCGCGCTCCGGCGTCGGCCAGTGGATCAGGTACAGGTCGACGTGGTCCAGACCGAGCTTGTCCAGCGACGTGTCGAAGGCGCGCAGCGTGGAGTCGTACCCCTGGTCGGCGTTCCAGAGCTTCGTGGTGACGAAGAGCTCCTCGCGGGGGATGCCGGACGAGGCGATGGCCTTGCCGGTGCCCTGCTCGTTGCCGTAGATCGCCGCGGTGTCGATGCTGCGGTACCCGGCCTCCAGCGCCGTCGAGACGGCCGTCTCGGCCTCGTCGTCCGGCACCTGCCAGACGCCGAAGCCCAGCTGGGGCATCTCGACGCCGTTGTTCAGGATGATCGGGGGGACCTTGCTCACGAGCTCTCGATCCTTCGGTAAGTGGTCAGGTGTGCTCCCATCGTCAACGATCACGGGCGGTGATGCATTCCTGACGGGAGATTCCGGAGCCACACCTGCCCCGTGGGGCGGCGCTCACGCCCGGTAGAGCGCCTCGACCTCTTTCTCGTACGCCTTCTCGATCGCCTTGCGCTTGAGCTTCAGGGACGGCGTGAGTAGGCCGTGCTCCTCGGTGAACGGCTGGGCCAGGATGCGGAAGGTGCGGATGGACTCGGCCTGCGAGACCAGGGTGTTGGCGGCGACCACCGCGCGCCGCACCTCCGTCTCCAGATCCGCGTCGCGCACCAGCTCCGCGGGGGACATCCGCGGCTTGTTCCGCATCGTCAGCCAGTGCTCCACGGCCTCCTGGTCCAGGGTCACCAGGGCGGCGATGTACGGGCGGTCGTTGCCGACGACGATGCACTGGTTGACCAGCGGATGGTCCCGGACCCGTTCCTCCAGCACACCGGGCGAGACGCTCTTGCCCCCGGACGTGACCAGGATCTCCTTCTTGCGGCCGGTGATGGTGAGGAAGCCGTCCTCGTCCAGTGCGCCGAGGTCGCCGGTGGCGAGCCAGCCCTCGTGCAGCGTCTCGTCGGTGGCCTTCTGGTTGTTGAGGTACCCCTGGAAGACGTTCTCGCCGCGTAGCCAGATCTCGCCGTCGTCCGCGATGTGCACGGTCATGCCCGGGATGGGCTGCCCCACCGTGCCGAACCGGGTGCGCCCGGGCGGGTTGGCGGTGGCGGCGGCGGTCGACTCCGTCAGGCCGTACCCCTCGTAGATGTGCACACCGGCACCGGCGAAGAACAGCCCGAGCCGGCGGTCCATCGCCGAGCCGCCGGACATGGCGTGCTTGATGCGGCCGCCCATCGCGCCGCGGATCTTGGCGTAGACGAGCTTGTCGAACAGCTGGTGCTGCATGCGCAGGCCGGCGGAGGGGCCCGGACCGATGCCCCAGGCCTTGGCCTCCATCGCGTCGGCGTACTTGATGGCGATGTCGACGGCCTTCTCGAAGGGGCCGGAGCGGCCCTCCCTCTCGGCCTTGCGGCGGGCCGCGTTGAACACCTTTTCGAAGATGTACGGCACGGCCAGGAAGAACGTCGGCCGGAACGCGGCCAGGTCCGGCAGCAGGGCCGCCGCGTTCAGCTGCGGCTGGTGGCCGAACTTCACCTTGCCGCGGATGCCGGCGACCTGGACCATCCGCCCGAAGACGTGCGCGAGCGGCAGGAACAGCAGGGTCGCCGCCTCGTCGCCGCGCTTGGAGTGGAACACCGGCTCCCAGCGCTCGATGACGGTGTCCGCCTCGTACATGAAGTTGCCGTGCGTGATGACGCAGCCCTTGGGGCGGCCGGTGGTGCCCGAGGTGTAGATGATCGTGGCGACCGAGTCGGGGGTGACGGCCTGGCGGTGGCGGTGGACCACCTCGTCGTCGAGGTGCGCGCCCATGTCGTACAGCTCGTGCACGGCGCCGGAGTCGAGCTGCCACAGCCGGCGCAGCTGGGGCAGCCGGTCGATGACGGTGGCGATCGTCATGGCGTGGTCCTCGTGCTCCACGACCGCGGCCGTCACCTCGGCGTCGTACAGCATCCAGAAGCACTGCTCGGCCGACGACGTGGGATAGACCGGGACGACCTGGGCGCCGATCGTCCACAGGGCGTAGTCGAACAGGGTCCACTCGTAGCGCGTACGGGACATGATCGCGACCCGGTCGCCGAACCGGATGCCGCTGGCCAGCAGGCCCTTGGCCAGGGCGAGCACCTCGTCGCGGAACTCGGCGCTGGTGACGTCCCGCCACCGGCCGGAGTCGTCCTTGCGGCCCAGAGCGATGTGCAGCGGGTCCTCCTGGGCATGCTCGAAGACCACGTCGGCCAGACCGCCCACCGGAGGTGCCAACGCCAACGGAGGGTTGGTGAACTCGCGCAAACCCCGCTCCCCGCTCCTCAGCGCTCCTGTCGAGTGACGCCCCGCACAGCGCCGTGAAAGCTACCCCACCCGGCCAGGGGGCGGGAGGGGGTACGAAGGCGGGCGCGGCTTCGGCCGGGGCAGGTCAGCGAGGGAAAATACGCTCACATGGGGAAGGGTCGGACACAAACCTGACGGTTGAGTAAGTTTCGGTGCCGTAATCTCCACCGAATCTGTACGACCCTGCCACGGTTCGGCATACATCCGTCCGGGCCGCACAAGTGTCCCCTTCCCACAGCGTGCCCGGCGCGGACAGTGTCACTCCGCTTGTGTCGGGCGCTGCGGGACGGAGCAGGTCACAGCCCCTCGCGCTCGCTGCGGTGCAGCCGGTCCCCGCCCGCGAGGACCGCCGCCGCGAGGGCGTCCGCCGCCCCCTGGGCGGAGGGCCGGCGCCGGCCGTGCACCAGGACGAAGTCGACCTGGCCCAGTTCCGGCAGCCCCGCCCGGTCCGGGACCCGGACTAGTCCCGGCGGGATGAGGCCGCGGGAATGGGCCATCACGCCGAGACCGGCCCGGGCCGCCGCGACGAGGCCGTTGAGGCTGCCGCTGGTGCACACCACGCGCCACGGGCGGCCCTGCCGCTCCAGCGCCTCCAGGGCGAGCGCGCGGGTGATGCCCGGCGGCGGATACACGATGAGCGGCACCGGGCGGTCGGGGTCGAGCCGGAGGCGCTCCGCGCCGATCCACACCAGCCGGTCGTGCCGGACCAGCTCGCCGCGCGGGTCCTCGGGCCGCCGCTTGGCCAGGACGAGGTCCAGCTTCCCGGCGGCCAGCTGCTCGTGCAGCGTGCCCGACAGCTCCACCGTCAGCTCCAGGTCGACCTCGGGGTGCTCGTGCCGGAAGCCCTCCAGGATCTCCGGCAACCGGGTGAGCACGAAGTCCTCCGAGGCGCCGAAGCGCAGCCGGCCGCGCAGCCGCGTGCCCGTGAAGAAGGACGCCGCCTGCTCGTGCACCTCCAGGATCCGGCGCGCGAAGCCGAGCATGGCCTCGCCGTCCTCCGTCAGCTCCACCGAGTGGGTGTCCCGCGTGAACAGCGTCCGCCCGGTGGCGTCCTCCAGCCGCCGCACGTGCTGGCTGACCGTCGACTGCCGCAGCCCGAGCCGCCGCGCGGCCTGCGTGAAGCTGAGCGTCTGCGCCACCGACAGGAACGTGCGCAGATGGGCGGGGTCGTACATGCCTGGCACGTTATCGCGAAACGTGATGACAGTGAGAGCGGTGTACGGGATTCCCGATCGCCGCTCGGGGGAGCAGGATGGAAGGGGGCCGCTCCGGCCCCGGACCGACCGAAGTACCAGGCAAGTGGAGCACCGTGAAACACCTGCGCCGGCCGCATCGGATGCCGATCGACCCCTACATCCTGCTTCTCCTCGGGACCGTGGGCCTCGCCGCTCTGATCCCGGCGCGCGGATCGGCCGCGGACGTCGCCTCCGGTGCCTCCACGGCGGCCGTCGCCCTCCTGTTCTTCCTGTACGGCGCCCGGCTCTCCACCCGGGAGGCACTCGACGGACTGCGCCACTGGCGGCTGCACGTCACGGTCCTCGCGTGCACCTTCGCCGTCTTCCCGCTGCTCGGGCTCGCGGCCCGCGGGCTGGTGCCGGTGATCCTGACCCACCCGCTCTACCAGGGCCTGCTCTTCCTCACGCTCGTCCCGTCGACCGTCCAGTCGTCGATCGCCTTCACCTCGATGGCCCGCGGCAACGTGCCCGCCGCGATCTGCGCGGGCTCCTTCTCCTCCCTCGTCGGCATCGTCGCCACCCCCCTGCTCGCCGCCTCGCTGCTCGGCGGCGACGGCGGCTTCTCCGCCGGCTCGCTGCTGAAGATCGTGCTGCAACTGCTGGTGCCGTTCCTCGCCGGACAGCTGCTGCGCCGCTGGATCGGCGGCTTCGTCACCCGCCGCAAGAAGGTCCTCGCCCTGGTGGACCGCGGCTCGATCCTGCTCGTCGTCTACACCGCGTTCAGCGCGGGCATGGTCCAGGGCATCTGGCACCAGGTCAGCCCCGCGCGGCTCGGCGGTCTGTTCGTCGTCGAGGCGGTGATCCTCGCCGTGATGCTGCTCGTCACCTGGTACGGCGGCAAGGCGCTGGGCTTCGGCCGGGCGGACCGGATCGCGATCCAGTTCGCCGGCTCGAAGAAGTCCCTGGCCGCCGGGCTGCCCATGGCGAGCGTCCTGTTCGGCGCGCAGGCGGCGCTCGCCGTGCTGCCGCTGATGCTCTTCCACCAGTTGCAGCTCATCGTGTGCGCGGTGATCGCCAAGCGGCGCGCGCGGGAGACGGCGGAGGTCAGCGCGCCGCAGCCAGCCGCAGCGACACGAACCGCGGTCGGTACAGGGACACGTTCCGGCTGAGCTGCGCGGCGGCGCCCGTCGTCTCCAGCCAGTTGACGTCGTAGCTCAGCACGAGCCGTCCCCCGCCGCTCAGCACCGGATGCGCTTGCGGGTTGTAGGCGGCCACCTGCCCCGGCGGCAGCGCCGGGCTGAACTCCTTCGCCGGACCGTGCCACGGCCCGGCCGGGGAGCAGGCCCAGTAGGACGCCACGGTCGTCAGCCCCTTGGCGCCGGCGGCCATCGTGAACAGCACGTAGGTGCCGCCTTCCCGGACGACCGTGAACGCGCTGCCCACGCCCTTGCGCCGCCCGTCCCCGAGCACCGGCCGGGGGCGGGCGCCGGGCACCCACGCCGAGCCGCTCCAGTACTGCCAGGCGTCCGGATCCGCGAGCCCGCCCGCCGGCACCCGGGCCGCGTAGGCGTGCGACGCGGGGCGGGAGGCGGCCCGGCCGTCGTCACCGCCGAACACGTACGTCCAGCCGTCCTCCTCGACCAGCGTCGTACCGAACAGCACGCGTCGCGACGGGTCGGCGACCGACCGCTGGTCGAGCACCTGGGTGATCGACTCCAGACGCAGCCCGGGCAGCGACAGGGTGGCGACCTCGGTGGCGGTGGGCACACCGTAGATCCAGGGGGCCTGCCCCGCCGTGCGCACCCACAGCAGCACCCGGACGACCTGCTCCGGGGAGCCGGGGGAGCGGGGTTCGACCCGGGCGGCGACGGGCCAGCGCCACCGGCCGGGCCCCGGGTCGGCGAACAGCGGGGCGGGCAGGGTGGATTCGAGCCGTCCGTCGCGCATCAGCACGGCCGAGTTGCGCACCAGGGGCGCGGTCGTGTCCCGCCAGGCGTACGACTCGCCGTGCGGGTTGGGCGGCCCGTACACCCGGCCCAGATAGGTGTCCGAGAACAGCCACAGCACCCGGCCGTCGGGCAGTCGCACCGAGTGGGTGCCGTCGCCGCCGGTCCAGTCGTCGGCGCGGCTCGCGTCGTCCCCGTAGCGGGCGAACTCGGCGGTGAGGCCGTCGTCCGCCTTCCAGGAGCCGACCGTGAGGGCCCGACAGGCGTCGTAGTCCGGACCGCGGTCGCCCGGCAGGGCGATGAGCAGCGCGGCGCCGAGGACCAGGACCAGCAACAGGCCGATCCCGGTTCCCGCGCGCTGTCGTGCTCGTGCTGCTCCTGAGTCGTCGGGCACGTCGCGTGACGTTAGTGGGTGCCGCTCACCTGGTCCATGGGCAGCCACAGCACGGTGCCCCGGGAGGCCGCGCCCGAGGCGCCGGAGGCCAGCTCCTTGTCGCTCAGGGCCCGGTTCCACACACGGACGTCGTCGATCGCGCCGCTGAGGAACGCCCGGCTGTCCATGCGCTGGCCGATGTGCACCCCGAAGGGGGAGTTGCGGCTGACTGAACCCGGCACGTCCGCGGTGCCGATCGCCTCGCCGTCGAGGACGAGGGTCAGCTCGCCCCCGCCGCGGCGCAGCGCGAGGTGGTGCCAGCGGCCGTCGTTGCGGGCGCCGTCGGCGGACACCGAGGCCGACGTGACGGTCGTCGCGCCGGACCGGGTGGTGATCAGTCCCCGGACCCGGTCGCTCGCCGGTTCCCCACGCAGCCAGATCTGCGGCTGGGTGGTGCCGATGCCGCCCATCCACAGGAAGGGCTGCTCGCCGGTCGTGGCCGTGTAGCGGAAGTGCAGCGAGACCGTGAAGTCCCCCTCGCCGAGCGGGAGCCGGGACCGGTAGGGCAGCCGTACGGCGTCGTCGGAACCGTCGAAGGAGAGCGCGCCGCCTCGGACACCGGCCGTCCGCCCGGCGCCGCCGAGCACGGCCGCGGGCGGGGCGCCCGCCGCCGCGTCGCGGGTGGTCGGGTCGGCGCCCCGGCGCGGCTTCAGCCAGTCCTCGGTGAAGCGGGCGAAGCGGATCTCGTCGCGTGCGTCGACCGCGCCGCCCTCGTACAGCAGGCCCACCGTCGTGCGGTCGACCGCCGCCATGTCGGAGTAGCCGGACCAGTCCGTGGTGACGACCGTGCCCCGGTCCACGCTCTCCCAGGTGCGCCCGCCGTCGTAGGAGGAGCGGACCATCATGGTGCGGCGGCGGTCGGGGTCGGCCGGCGCGGACAGCAGCATCCGGTCGCCGAGGCGCAGGGTCGCGCCCTGGACCTGCGGGGTGTACAGGTCCGGCAGGGCGCGGAAGGGCGTGGCGAAGCTGTCCCCGCCGTCCAGGCTGAGCGTCTGGGAGCGGTGGCCCAGGTCGGTGCCGTCCTGTTCCCGGCCGCTGACGAGCAGGACGCCGTCCGCGCGTTCGGTGAGCGTCACCTCGGACGGCTTCTGCCGGAACGTGCCGTCCTGCGCTATGGGCCAGCTGTCCGTGGCGCCGACCTTCCAGGTGTCGCCACCGTCGTCGCTGACGACGAGCGCGGCATGGTTGGCGGAGACGCGGCTGCCGTTCCACGTCTCGGTGTTGACGCCGAGGACGAGCCGCCCGGCGTGCTTGCCGCGGGTCAGCTGGACGCTGTGCACGGGGCCGGTCGCGTACCAGGAGTTCCAGTGGCCGGGCAGGATGTCGTCGCTCAGGTCGCGGGGCTCCGACCAGGTTTGGCCGTCGTCGTCGCTGTACTGCAGATGCGGGGTGCGGTCGCAGGGGACAGTGCAGTTGCCGGCGTCCGTGCGGCCGGTGTTGAACGTCTCGGCCAGCAGGATCCGGCCGGTCTCGCGGTCCACGACCGGTGCCGGGTTGCCGTGCGTGTCGCCCGCGCCCTCGGTGACGACCTGGAGCGGCCCCCAGGTGCGGCCGCCGTCGGTGGAGCGCTTGACGACGATGTCGATGTCGGCCGCGTCGCCGCAGTTGAGGACGCGGCCCTCGGCGAACGCCAGCAGCGCGCCGCTGGTGGTGCGCACGATCGCCGGGATCCGGAAGCAGGCGTAACCCGGGTCCTGGGACGCCTTGAAGAGGACCTGCTGGTCGAACTCCGGTGCGGCGCTGCCGGGTTGACCGTGCGCCGGAGCGGTGGGGGCGAGCAGCGCTCCGGCGGTGGCCGTGGCGGTCAGGGTGGTTCTCAGACGTGCGCGAAGACTTGACGGCATGGTGCGACCTGCCCTTCATGCGTCTGTCGGCTGGACCACCGGGGCATGGGAACGGACATCCGGTCATTCGGACATCCCACGTCCCATCTGTGGAGCCACAGACGGTACTTGGCTTCTCGGACCCCCCACAAGGATCGTGCGTCAGGGGATCAGGATGACCTTGCCCAGGTTGGACCGCCCCTCGATCTCCGCGTGTGCCTTGGTCGCGTCCTCCAGGGCGAACCGGCCGTGCACGACGGGCCGGAGCTCTCCCGCCCCGAACAGCCGCCACAGTTCCTCGCGCCACTGCTCGTACAACTCCGGCTTCCCGCGGGCGATACGGGCCATCTGGAAGCCGGTCACCGACTTGGCGTCCACCAGCAGGTCGTAGGCCTGGATGGTGCCGCCGCCCGAGCTGTAGGCCACCAGCCGCCCCCCGGGGACGAGCGCGTGCAGGGCGCGGGTGAGCAGCTCCCCGCCGACCGCGTCCAGCACGTAGTCGACCGGGGTGCCCCAGCTGCCGTCGCCGTAGGAGATGACGTGGTCGGCGCCGAGGGCCCGGACGAAGTCGGCCTTGACCGGGTCGGAGACCGCTCCCACGACCCGTCCGGCGCCGCGTGTCCTGGCCAGCTGCACGGCCAGATGGCCGACGCCGCTCGCGGCGGCGGTGACCAGGGCCGCCTCGCCCGGCTCGGGGCGGGCCGCCTCCAGGGCGCCCAGCGCCACCAGGCCGCTGCGGACCAGGGCGACCGCGTCGACGGCGCCGGCGTCGGCGGGGATCGGTGAGGTCATGGCCTCGTGCAGCAGCGAGAAGTCGGCGTAGCCGTGGCCGAGACAGAGCCCGGTCACCCGGTCGCCGGTGCCGAAGCGGGTGACGCCCTCACCGACGGCCATGACCTCACCGGCGATCTCCCCGCCGAGCGGGCCCGGCTCGGCCGCCTCGGTGACCTTGCGGACCACCGGGAGCGTCACGCCGATGGCCTCCGCGCGCACGAGCAGCTCTCCGGGGCCGGGTTCTGGGACCGGGGCCTCCTCCAGGAAGAGGGGGCCGCCTCGGGATTCGTAGCGGACGCGACGCATCACACCTCCGGGGTCATGGGTGGTCCCAACGAATCCGTTGGGGAGCCCAACGGTATAAGAGGATCATAGGGAGAACCAACGATTTCTTGGTTAGGCTGCGGCCATGTCGGAAGCCCCCTTGCCCGCGATCCGCTCCCTGCCCAGCTGGCTGCTCGGCCGTGCCGCCGCCCGCGGCCGGGCCCTGGTGGCCGAGGCGCTGGCCGCTCAGGACATGCGGATGTGGCACCACGTCGTCCTGTCCGCCGTCCGCGACCTGGCACCCGTCGCCCAGGCCGACCTCGGACGCGGTGTCGGGCTGGACCCCAAAGACCTGGTCGGAGTGCTCAACGACCTTCAGTCGGCCGGCCTGGTGGTGCGCGAGCCGGACCCCCGGGACCGCCGCAAGAACGCGGTGTCCCTCACCCCGCGGGGAGCCCGGCTGCTCAAGCGCTGCGAGGAAGCCGCCCGCGCGGCCAACGACGAACTGCTCGCCCCGCTGTCGGCCGCCGAGCGGGAGCAGTTCACGGCGATGCTGCTGCGGATATCCGGCACGGCCGACTAGGCGTCGCGCCCGGGGCAGGCCGAGACGGGGCAGGCCGAGACGGGGCCCCTGCGGCGCAGGGGGCGCTCCCCGCCGGTCGGGGCCCCGCCGCCGTGCCGCGGAGGAACCGGGTCAGCCCTGGGCGGCCGCGGCCCGCAGGGCGATCCTGTCCTCCCCCGCGTACACGTTCATGGAGCTGCCCCGCAGGAAGCCCACCAGCGTCAGACCCGTCTCGGCGGCGAGGTCCACCGCCAGCGAGGAGGGGGCCGACACGGCCGCCAGGACGGGGATGCCGGCCATCACGGCCTTCTGCGCCAGCTCGAAGGAGGCCCGGCCCGACACCAGCAGGACCGCCCGGGACAGCGGCAGCTCCCCGCTCTGCAGGGCCCGGCCGACCAGCTTGTCGACCGCGTTGTGCCGGCCCACGTCCTCCCGGACGTCCAGCAGCTCGCCCTCTTCGGAGAACAGGGCCGCCGCGTGCAGGCCCCCGGTCCGGTCGAAGACCCGCTGGGCCGCGCGCAGCCGGTCCGGGAGGGTCGCGAGCAGCTCGGGGGAGATCCGCACCGGGGGAGTGTCGGCGATCGGCCACCGGGCGGTGGTGCGCACCGCGTCCAGCGAGGCCTTGCCGCACAGCCCGCAGGAGGAGGTGGTGTAGACGTTGCGCTCCAGCGTGACGTCCGGGATCACCACGCCCGGGGCCGTCCTCACGTCGACCACGTTGTACGTGTTCGAGCCCTCGGCCGTCGCCCCGGCGCAGTAGACGATGTTCTGCAGGTCCTCCTGCCCGGCCAGCACCCCCTCGCTCACCAGGAACCCCGCCGCCAGCGCGAAGTCGTCGCCGGGGGTGCGCATGGTGATCGCCAGGGGCTTGCCGTTCAGCCTGATCTCCAGCGGTTCCTCGGCGACGAGCGTGTCCGGGCGGCTGGAGACCGCCCCGTCCCGGATGCGGATCACCTTGCGTCGTTCCGTGACTCGTCCCATGTCCTGATCAGTCCCGGTTCTGTACGTGCTGGTAGCCGAAGCGGCCCTTGATGCAGAGGTTGCCGTGGGTCACCGGGTTGTCGTGCGGCGAGGTGACCTTGACGATCTCATTGTCCTGTACGTGCAGCGTCAGGTTGCAGCCCACTCCGCAGTACGCGCACACCGTGGTCGTCTCCGTCTGCCGCGACGCGTCCCAGGTACCCGCCGCCCGCATGTCGAACTCGGATTTGAAGGACAGCGCTCCCGTGGGGCACACCTCGATGCAGTTCCCGCAGTACACACACGCCGAATCGGTCAGCGGCGCGTCGTGCTCCACCGCGATCCGGGCGCCGAAGCCGCGTCCCGCGACCGAGATCGCGAACGAGTTCTGCCACTGGTCGCCGCAGGCGTCGACGCACTTGTAGCAGAGGATGCACTTGTCGTAGTCGCGGACATACAGGTCGTTGTCGACCTTCGGCTCCTCGTTCAGCCGCGCCGCGTCCGGGCCGAAGCGGTCCGGCTTCGCCTCGTACTCCTTGAGCCACCCGGCGACCTTCGGGGTCGTCGACAGGTCGACCGAGGACGCGAGCAGTTCCAGCACGACCTTGCGGCTGTGCCGGGCGCGCTCGGTGTCGGTGCGCACCTCCATGCCCGGCTCGGCCTTGCGGGAGCACGCCGGGACGAGGGTGCGGGCCCCCTCGACCTCGACGACGCACACCCGGCAGGCGTTCTTCGGCCGCAGCGTGTCGCCCTCGCACAGGGTCGGGACGTCCTTCCCGGCCGCCCGGCAGGCGTCGAGGATCGTCGAGCCCTCCGGGACCCGCGCCTCCTCGCCGTCGAGGGTGAACTCCAGCATGCGGCGCGGGATCCCCAGCGGTGTGACGGTCATTCGTACGCCCCCAGACGGTCGATGGCGGATTCCACGGCGTTCCACGCGGTCTGGCCCAGACCGCAGATGGAGGCGTCCCGCATGGCGCGGCCGACCTCCCGCAGCAGCGCGATGTCCCCGGCGGCGTCGGCTCCGGTGCGCTCCACGATCCGGTGCAGCGCCTCCTCCTGCCGCACCGTCCCGACCCGGCACGGCACGCACTGCCCGCACGACTCGTCCCGGAAGAACTCCGCGATGCGCAGCAGCAACCGCGGCAGGGGCACGCTGTCGTCGAAGGCCATGACGACCCCCGAGCCGAGCGTCGTGCCCGCCTCCCGCGTCCCTTCGAACGTGAGCGGCACGTCCAGCTCGTCGGCCCGGACGAAACCGCCCGCCGCCCCGCCGAGCAGCACCGCCCGCAGCCCCTCGCGCACCCCGGCCAGCGCGAGCAGCTCGCCCAGCGTCGCCCCGAACGGCACCTCGTAGACACCGGGCCGCTCCACGCTCCCGGACACGCAGAACAGCTTCGGTCCGGTGGAGCGCTCCGTGCCGATCGCCGCGTACGCCGGGGCGCCCATCGTCAGGATCGACAGGACGTTGACCAGCGTCTCCACGTTGTTCTCGACCGTCGGCTTGCCGAACAGGCCCTTCTCCACCGGGAACGGCGGCTTGGAGCGCGGCTCGCCGCGGTAGCCCTCGATGGAGTTGAACAGGGCCGTCTCCTCACCGCAGATGTAGGCGCCCGCGCCGCGCCGGATCTCGATGTCGAAGGCGTAGCCCTGGCCGAGGACGTCGTCACCGAGCAGCCCGCGCGCGCGGGCCTGCGTGATGGCGTGCTCCAGCAGGCGCAGGGCGCGCGGGTACTCGCCGCGCAGATACAGGTAGCCCTGGTGGGCGCCGGTCGCGTACCCGGCAATCGTCATCGCCTCGACGAGCGCGTACGGGTCGCCCTCCATGAGCACCCGGTCCTTGAAGGTGCCCGGCTCCGATTCGTCGGCGTTGCAGACGAGGTAGTGCGGACGGTCCGGCTGGGACGCCGTGGCCTGCCACTTGCGGCCGGTGGGGAAGGCGGCGCCGCCGCGCCCGACCAGGCCCGAGTCGGTGACCTCGCGGATGACCCCGGCCGGGCCCAGCTCGAAGGCCCGGCGCAGGGCGGTGTAGCCGCCGTGGGCGCGGTAGTCGTCGAGGGACGACGGGTCGACCACGCCCACGCGGTGCAGCAGCATCAGACCGTCCCGCCCGGCCTGGGGCACCGCCAGCGCGGCGGGCGGTTCCTCGGGTGCCGAGTCGGGCGCGCTCGCGGCGAGCACGGCCTCCTCGACGGTCGCCGGCGCCGAGACCGCCGTACGCACGGGGTCCCCGGCCCTGATCGCGAGCGCGGCCGGGGCGCGTTCGCACAGGCCCAGACAGGGGCTGCGCTCGACACTCACCCCGCTGCCGAGGCCCAGCCGCGTCTCGATCCCGGCGCACAGCTCGGGCGCACCGGCCGCCGCGCACGCCAGGTCCGTGCACACGTGGAGCACGGTCGCCGGACGCGGCTTGACCGAGAACATGGCGTAGAAGGTGGCGACCCCGTAGGCCTCCGCCGGCGGTACCGTCAGCCGCCGGCACAGGTAGTCGAGGGCGCCCTCGCTGATCCAGCCGATCCGGTCGTTGACGGCGTGCAGCCCCGGCAGCAGCATCTCGCGGCGGTCCCGGGCCTCACGCCCGCCACGCGCCCACCTCAGATCGGCGGCTCGCATCTCGTCGCGGGCGGCGCCCTCCCAGGAGGACTCGGGAGGCCCGAGGAGGGCGTCGACGGCCGCCCGTTCCTCGTCCGTCGGTTTGCTGTCACCGAAGTGCAGGTCCACGTACGTTCACCCCACGATGGTCGCGATGGGCAGCTTCTCGATCCGGATCGCCGACGCCTTGAACTCCGCCGTCCCCGCGATGGGGCAGTTCGCCTCGATCGTCAGGGCGTTGGTGTCCACCTCGTCGGGGAAGTGCATGGTCATGAAGGCGAGCCCGGGCCGCAGCGCGGGGTCCACCCACACCGGGGCCGTCACCGACCCGCGCCGCGAGGTCACCTGGACGGGCTCGCCGACCACGACCCCGTAGCGCTCGGCGTCCTCCGGGCTCAGCTCGATGAACTCGCCGCGCCGGAGCGGTGAGGCGTAACCGCCGCTCTGCACACCGGTGTTGTACGAGTCGAGGCGCCGGCCGGTGGTGAGCCGGATCGGGTACCGCTCGTCGGTGAGGTCCACGGGCGGGTCGTGCCGCACGATCCCGAAGGGCGCGAGGGGGCCGCGCCGGGCGGGATCGGCCTCCCACAACCGGCCGTGCAGATAGGTCGGTTCGATGCCGTCCGTGCTCGGGCAGGGCCACTGGATGCCCTGGTGCTCCTCCAGGCGCTCGTACGTCATGCCGTAGTGGTCGGGAGAGACGGACCGCAGCTCGTTCCACACGCTCTCGGCGTCGGCGTACTTCCAGTCGTGGCCGAGGCGGGCCGCGAGGTCGCAGATGATGTCGATGTCCTCGCGGGCCTCGCCGGGCGGGGTGACGGCCTTGCGGACACGCTGGACGCGCCGCTCGCTGTTGGTGGTGGTGCCGTCGGTCTCCGCCCAGCCGGCGGTCGCCGGCAGGACGACGTCCGCGAGCTCGGCCGTCTTCGTCAGGAAGATGTCCTGCACGACCAGGAAGTCCAGGGCCTTCAGCCGCCGTACGGCCTGCTCGCTGTCGGCCTCCGACTGGGCCGGGTTCTCGCCGATGCAGTAGACGGCCTCGAGCGTGCCGTCCTCCATGGCCTCGAACATCTCCGTGAGGTTCAGGCCGTAGTGCGGCTGGATCACGGTGTCCCAGGCCGACTCGAACTTGAGCCGGGCGTCGGGGTCGAGAATGTCCTGGAACCCGGGCAGCCGGTTGGGGATCGCGCCCATGTCGCCGCCGCCCTGCACGTTGTTCTGCCCGCGCAGCGGCTGAAGGCCCGAGCCGTAGCGGCCGACGTGCCCGGTGAGCAGGGACAGGTTGATCAACGCGCGGACGTTGTCGGTGCCGTTGTGGTGCTCGGTGATGCCGAGGGTCCAGCACAACTGGGCCCGTTCGGCCCGGGCGTAGGCGTGCGCCAGCTCGCGGATCGCGGCGGCCGGTACGCCCGTCACCTTCTCGGCGAGCGACAGCGTCCACGGCTCGACCAGGGCCTTGTACTCCTCGAAGCCGGTGGTCGCCCGCGCGATGAACGCCTCGTTCGCGAGCCCCGCGTGGATGATCTCGCGGCCGATCGCGTGCGCCATCGGGATGTCCGTGCCGACGTTGAGCCCCATCCAGCTCTCCGCCCACTCGGCGGTCGACGTCCGGCGCGGATCGACCGCGTACATCCGGGCGCCGTTCCTGATCCCCTTCAGCACGTGCTGGAAGAAGATCGGGTGCGCGAACCGGGCGTTGGAGCCCCACATCACGATGACGTCGGTGTGCTCGATCTCCTCGTACGACGACGTGCCGCCGCCCGAGCCGAACGCCGCCGACAGGCCCGCCACGCTCGGGGCGTGACAGGTGCGGTTGCAGGAGTCGACGTTGTTGGTGCCCATGACGACCCGGGCGAACTTCTGCGCCACGTAGTTCATCTCGTTGGTGGCGCGGGCGCAGCTGAACATGCCGAAGGCGTCGCGGTGGCGCCCGAGGCCGGCGGCGGCCCGGTCCAGGGCCTCCTCCCAGGTGGCCTGCCGGAACGGCTCGTCGCGGGAGTCCCGCACGAGCGGGTGGGTGAGCCGGGTGTAGGTCTTGGGGGTCCGGTCGCGTTTCCTCATGCGGCGCTCCTCAGCGCGAGCAGGTCCGAGATGGCGTGCACGGTGCGCAGGGTGGGCACCGGCACGCCGGTGATCTCCGCGAGCTCGACGACCGCCGCCAGCAGCACGTCGAGTTCGAGCGGCTTGCCGCGCTCCAGGTCCTGGAGCGTGGAGGTGCGGTGGTCGCCGACCCGCTCGGCACCGGCGAGCCGGCGCTCGATGGAGACGCCGACCTCGCAGCCGAGGGCCTCGGCGACCGCCAGCGTCTCGGTCATCATGATCTCGATGACCCTGCGGGTGCCTCCGTGCAGGCACATCTGCCGCATGGTCGCGCGGGCCAGCGCGCTGATCGGGTTGAAGGAGATGTTGCCGAGCAGCTTGACCCAGATGTCGCTGCGCAGGTCCGGTTCGACCGGGCACTTCAGACCGCCCGCCTGCATGGCCTCGCTGAAGGCGAGGCAGCGCGCGGAGCGACTACGGTCGGGCTCCCCGATGGAGAACCGCGTGCCTTCCAAGTGCCGTACGATTCCCGGGCCTTCGAGCTCGGTCGCCGCGTAGACCACGCATCCGACGGCCCGTTCGGGCGCGAGCACCGCACTGACCGCGCCGCCCGGGTCGACACTCTCGACACGATGACCGTCGTACGGGCCGCCGTGCCGGTGGAAGTACCACCAGGGGATGCCGTTCTGGGCGGCGACGACCGAGGTCGTCTCGTGCAGCAAAGGTGCGATCAGCGGCCCGCACGCCGCGTACGCGTTCGCTTTCAGACCCAGGAAGACATGGTCGACCGGGCCCACTTCGGCCGGGTCGTCGGTGGCGTGGGGGTGCGCGGTGTAGTCACCGCGTGGGCTGCGCACCCGGACTCCGTGCTGCCTCATGGCCGCCAGATGCGGTCCACGGGCGATGAGATGCACCTCGGCGCCCGCGCGGTGGAGCGCGGCGCCGACGTAGGCGCCGATGGCACCGGCGCCGAGAACTGCGACTTTCACGGGAACACTCCGTTCGGTTTGAGGGATACCGCGGAGGTAGCTGCCGCCCACCGCCCGTGGGTGGCGCGGGACGCGTGGACGGCTTGTGTCGACGAAATATTGTCTACAGTATGGAGGTTGGGGCGGCAAGGGTCTGCGCGCCGACCGTTCGGCGCATGCCGGATACCGTTCACCGCATACGGTCGACGCCGCGTCTTTCCAACTCCCGTGCGGATCCCTACCGTCCGGGGTTCATGAGTCCCCCAGTCGCGCCCCCGGGCTGGAGCCGCTGGCTCGTTCCGCCCGCCGCTCTCTCCGTACACCTCTCCATCGGCCAGGCCTACGCCTGGAGCGTGTTCAAACCACCCCTCGAGTCCGCGCTCGGCCTCAGCGGCACCCAGAGCGCCCTGCCCTTCCAGCTGGGCATCGTCATGCTGGGCCTGTCCGCCGCGTTCGGCGGCACGCTCGTGGAGCGCAACGGCCCGCGCTGGGCGATGACCGTCGCGCTGCTCTGCTTCTCCTCCGGCTTCCTGCTCTCCGCGCTGGGCGCGTCCCTGGAGCAGTACTGGCTGATCGTCCTCGGCTACGGCTTCGTCGGCGGCATCGGCCTCGGCATCGGCTACATCTCGCCCGTCTCCACGCTCATCAAGTGGTTCCCCGACCGGCCGGGCATGGCCACCGGCATCGCCATCATGGGCTTCGGCGGCGGCGCGCTCATCGCCTCCCCGTGGTC
This sequence comes from Streptomyces sp. NPDC043685, assembly GCF_056436585.1. NCBI lineage: Bacteria > Bacillati > Actinomycetota > Actinomycetes > Kitasatosporales > Streptomycetaceae > Streptomyces > Streptomyces sp. NPDC043685. The sequence continues at coordinate 197,150 of NZ_JBWKCH010000003.1, forward strand.
GGCCCAGATGCTGGAGTCGTTCGGCGGCGACAGCTCCGGCATCGCGCTCGCCTTCCTCGTGCACGGGCTGTCGTACGCCGTGTTCATGCTGCTGGGCGTGCTGCTGGTCCGGGTGCCTCGCCACGAGAAGCCCGTGGCGAGCGGGCCGAGTGTCCTCGCCGGCCCGCAGGTCTCCGCGAACCGGGCCATCCGCACGCCGCAGTTCTGGCTCCTGTGGCTCGTGCTCTGCATGAACGTCACCGCCGGCATCGGCATCCTGGAGAAGGCCGCGCCGATGATCACGGACTTCTTCGCGGACACCTCCACACCGGTGTCGGTGACGGCCGCCGCCGGATTCGTCGCGCTGCTGTCGGCGGCGAACATGGCGGGCCGCATCGGCTGGTCGTCGACGTCCGACCTCATCGGCCGCAAGAACATCTACCGCCTGTACCTGGGCGTCGGCGCCCTGATGTACGCCCTCATCGCCCTGTTCGGCGACTCCTCCAAACCGCTGTTCATCCTGTGCGCCCTGGTCATCCTCTCCTTCTACGGCGGCGGTTTCGCCACGCTCCCCGCCTATCTGAAGGACCTCTTCGGCACCTACCAGGTCGGTGCCATCCACGGACGGCTGCTCACCGCCTGGTCCACGGCCGGGGTGCTCGGCCCGCTGATCGTCAACTGGATCGCCGACCGGCAGGAGGAGGCGGGCCGGCGCGGCGCGTCCCTGTACGGGCTGTCCTTCGTCATCATGATCGGGCTGCTCGTCGTCGGCCTCGTCGCCAACGAACTGGTCCGGCCCGTCGACCCCCGCCACCACGTCCCCGCCCCGGAGGAGGCCGCCCATGTCCGGCGCCAGCAGTCAGAGTCCGCCTAGCCCGGACCGGCGGTGGCTGATCACCCTCGCCTGGGTGTGGGTGGGCGGACCGCTCGCCTACGGGCTGTACGAGCTCGTCCGCAAGGCGACGCAGTTGTTCACCGGATAGGCGGCACCGCGCCGGGCGGGCGTTCGTCAGGAGTCCGGGCGTCCAGGCTCCTGACCGAAGCTGACAACCCCGGCGCCGGTTTCCTGTCACCTTGGCTGTCCTCGTACCCGTGAGTCACTGATCAGACTGGTGGATCCGCTACCCAAGGCAACGAGGGGGACCCACCCAATGAACGGCTCGCGCATCGCCGCCGTCGGCCACTACCAGCCTGCCCAGGTGCTCACCAACGAGGACCTGGCGGGCCTGGTGGACACCAGTGACGAGTGGATCAGGAGCCGGGTGGGCATCCGCACGCGTCACATCGCCGGACCCGACGAGCCGGTCGACGAGCTGGCCGCCCACGCCGCGGCCAAGGCGCTCGCCGCCGCCGGACTGACCCCGGCGGACATCGACCTGGTGCTGGTCGCCACCTCCACGGCCGTCGACCGCTCGCCCAACATGGCGGCCAGGGTCGCGGCCCGCCTGGGCATCCCGCAGGCCGCCACCATGGACCTCAACGTCGTGTGCGCCGGCTTCACCCACGCCCTGGCCACCGCCGACCACGCCGTTCGCGCGGGCGGCGCGAGCCGGGTGCTGGTCATCGGGGCCGACAAGATGTCCGAGGTGACCGACTGGAGCGACCGCACCACCTGCGTGCTCGTCGGGGACGGGGCCGGGGCCGCGGTGGTGGAGGCCGCGGGCGAGCCGGCGATCGGGCCGGTGCTGTGGGGCTCGGTGCCCGAGATGGGCAACGCGGTCCGCATCGAGGGCACCCCGCCGCGCTTCGCCCAGGAGGGGCAGAGCGTCTACCGCTGGGCCACCACGCAGCTCCCGCCCATCGCGCGCCGCGCCTGCCGGCGGGCCGGGCTGGAGCCGGCCGACCTCGCCGGGGTCGTGCTGCACCAGGCGAACCTGCGCATCATCGAACCCCTCGCGGCGAAGATCGGCGCCGTCAACGCGGTCGTGGCCCGCGATGTCACCGAGTCCGGCAACACCTCGGCCGCGAGCATCCCGCTGGCCTTCTCGAAGCTGGTCGAGCGGGGAGCGCTCACCACGGACGACCCGGTGCTGCTGTTCGGCTTCGGCGGGAACCTCTCGTACGCGGGGCAGGTCGTGCGCTGCCCGTGAGCACCACCGCGATGTGACGCGGTCAACTCCCCGAAAGCCTGGCTGTTGTGCGCCGTAGACTGTAGACGAAAGACAATCAATACTGACTCTGCGGCGATACCGGCTCGCGCCGCGCTCTGCACGGCCCTGCCGAGGAGGGGGACCGCGATGCTGTCGACAGGCCTGCCCCAGGGGGCGGTACCCAAGCTGGAACGCCCGGGTCCGCTGCGCGACCGTGTCTACGAGGCACTGCTCGAACTCATCACCACGCGTGCGCTCCAGCCCGGCCAGCATCTCGTCGAGAGCGAACTCGCCGGGCATCTCGGCGTCTCCCGGCAGCCGGTGCGCGAGGCGTTGCAGCGGCTCAACACCGAGGGGTGGGTCGATCTGCGGCCCGCCCAGGGCGCGTTCGTGCACGAGCCGACGGAGGAGGAGGCCGACCAGCTCCTCACGGTCCGTACGCTCCTGGAGGCCGAGGCGGCCCGGCTCGCGGCGGCCAATGCGACCAGCGCGGGCATCGCCGCCCTGGAAGCACTGTGCGCGGAGGGCGAGAACGCCGTCGAGGCCGACGACGTGGACGGGGCCGTCGCGATGAACGCCCGGTTCCACGCCAAGATCATGGAGCTGGCCGGCAACGCGGTCCTCGCCGAACTCGCCGCCCAGGTCGACCGGCGGGTGCGCTGGTACTACACGCCGGTGGCCCGCCGCCGTGGCCACCAGTCCTGGATCGAGCACCGCGAACTCATTGCCGCGGTCTCCGACCGGGACGAACAGCGCGCCACCGAACTGATGCGCGCCCACACGGAGCACACGCGCCGGTCGTACCACGCGCGGGCACGCGCCTAGGGACTGTCGTCACACCTCGGCTGAAGACCGCCCGGTCCCAGGGCTGATCGAGCCGTCGCGGCAGCCGCTGCGTCGCGGTCCCGGGCGGTCCGCGGTCAGTGGGGCATGTCAGAGTCTGCGCATGCTCGAGATCGTGGTGAAGACGGAGAACTGGGAGCGGCACGTCCGTGTATCCGCCGAGGAGCTGGGAGGGCTGGTCCGGCGGATCGGTGGTGACGGTGACCGGTTCCTGGTGGTCCAGCGGATACCCGACCTGCCTGACGTCTTCGCCCAGGTGTGGCACGAGACCGGTGGCGACTACACGCTGGAGTACCGCGACGGTGCCGCCGACCGGCAGTTCCAGGCGATGGTCGACGGGCCCGGGGTCGTGATCGCGGCGCTCACCGGGTGGGCACGCCAGGAGGCCGGATGGGACGGTGGTCTGGCCTGGTCGTCGCTGGACATGGGCCCCGCCCGGGAGGTGCCGCCGCTCGACCTCGGCGAAGACGAGCGCGAGGAGTTGGAGAAGCGCGTCCGGCAGGTGCTGGTCGGCGGCTACGCCTCTCGCGCCGAACTGGCCGAGCTCGCCGAGGAGTACTTGGTCACCGATGACCGCCGGCCCGTCTCGCGCGAGCAGGCACAGTGGCTGGCCGACCGGCTGTGGCTGGAGCGGGTCGCGGAGCAGGCCACGTGGCAGGGCGAGACGGACCCCGAGCGGCTGACCCGCGCGTTCACCGCCCTGCGGGATGCCGGTATCACGGCCCGCGAGAACTTCACCTGTTGCCGTACCTGCGGCCAGTCCGAGATCGGTGGTGAAGGCGGGCCCGACGCCCGCGGCTTCGTCTACTTCCACACCCAGTGCACGGATTCCGCCGCGGCCGGCCACGGACTGACGCTCCTGTACGGCGGTTTCGACGGCTCGTCGGAGACCACCGCGGCCATTGGTCACGAGGTCGTGGCGGCGCTCGAGGCAGTCGGTCTCCACGCCGAGTGGGACCATGACCCCGGCCAGGCCATTACCGTCACCCCCCTGGACTGGCGCCGGCGCCTGATCGGCTAGGGACCGGCCGTCGGACCATGCGGATCGCCTTGGAGCGGTAGCCCTTGTCACCGATCACGTGGGCCGACCGGCTTTGTCCTGTGAGTGGAAGAAGTCGGGGCCAATTCCTGCGCGACTTCTTCCCACCTCCGGCAGCCACTGCTACGTTCCCTCCGAAAGCACGCCACCGAGGTGGCGGAAAACCGGCGCGCACAGGCCGATCGAGGCGGGGAGGGGCTCGTGAGACGTATGACCGCACGACCCGCGAACGCTCACCAGGCCCGGCTGCTCAAGCTGTTGCGTGACGGCGGCCCCAACTCCCGGGCACAGCTCGGCGACCAGGTCGACCTCTCGCGGTCCAAGCTGGCCGTGGAGGTGGACCGGCTGCTGGAGACGGGGCTGATCGTGGCCGACGGACTCGCCGCCTCGCGCGGTGGCCGCCGTTCCCACAACATCCGGCTCAACCCCGACCTGCGCTTCCTCGGCGTCGACATCGGCGCGACCTCCATCGACGTCGCCGTCACCAACGCCGAACTGGAGACGCTCGGGCACCTCAACCACCCCATGGACGTGCGCGAGGGCCCGGTCGCGGTCTTCGAGCAGGCCCTCGCCATGGCCGCGAAACTGAGGGCCTCCGGGCTCGCGGAGGGGTTCGACGGCGCCGGCATCGGCGTCCCCGGCCCGGTCCGCTTCCCCGAGGGCGTCCCGGTGGCACCGCCGATCATGCCCGGCTGGGACGGCTTCCCCGTACGGGAGGCGCTCAGCCAGGAACTCGGCTGCCCGGTCATGGTCGACAACGACGTGAACCTCATGGCGATGGGGGAGCAGCACGCGGGCGTCGCCCGTACCGTCGCCGACTTCCTCTGCGTCAAGATCGGCACCGGCATCGGCTGCGGCATCGTCGTCGGCGGTGAGGTCTACCGCGGTACGACGGGCAGCGCCGGCGACATCGGGCACATCCAGGCCGTCCCCGACGGCCGCCCGTGCGCCTGCGGCAACCGGGGCTGCCTGGAGGCCCACTTCAGCGGGGCGGCCCTGGCCCGCGACGCCCTGGAGGCCGCCCAGCAGGGCCGCTCGGCCGAACTGGCCTCGCGGCTGGAGATGAACGGCGGCCTCACCGCCGTCGACGTCGCCGCCGCGGCCTCCGCCGGGGACGCCACCGCTCTCGATCTGATCCGCGAGGGCGGCAACCGCACCGGCCAGGTCATCGCCGGCCTGGTCAGCTTTTTCAACCCGGGGCTCGTGGTGATCGGCGGCGGGGTGACCGGCCTCGGCCACACCTTGCTCGCCGCGATCCGCACCCAGGTCTACCGCCAGTCGCTTCCGCTGGCGACCCGCAACCTGCCCATCGTCCTGGGCGAGTTGGGCCCCACCGCGGGAGTCATCGGCGCGGCCCGGCTCATCAGCGACCACCTGTTCTCTCCCGCCTGAGCACTGAGTTCAGTACGGCCTACCAGCACCGCGCTCTGCTTCGCCCTGCCCTGAAACCGGCCCGCACGCCCGCCAAGGGGACCTCATGGCACCAGAACCACCGCTGCTCAGCATATCCGGCATCACCAAGTCGTTCCCCGGAGTCCGGGCCCTCGACGGCGTCGACCTCGACGTCCAGGCCGGCGAGGTGCACTGTCTGCTCGGCCAGAACGGGGCCGGCAAATCGACCCTCATCAAAGTCCTGGCCGGCGCCCACCAGCCCGACACCGGCCGGCTCCGCTGGCGCGGGGAGGAGGTCACGCTCCGCTCGCCGATCGCCGCCATGCGCCTCGGCATTGCCACCATCTACCAGGAACTCGACCTGGTGGAGCACCTCTCCGTCGCCGAGAACGTCCACCTCGGGCACGAGCCGACCGCCGCCGGCTTCGTCGTCCGCGGCAAGGCCGCGAGGGCGTCGACGGCGGTCATCCTCAAGCGACTCGGTCATCCCGAGATCGATCCGGCCCGGCTCGTCGGGGAACTGTCGGCGGCACAGCAGCAGATCGTGTCCATGGCCCGGGCGCTCTCCCACGACGTGCGGCTCATCGTGATGGACGAACCGTCCGCCGCGCTCGACCCGGACGAGGTGGACAACCTCTTCCGTATCGTCGGCGACCTCACCGCCGCCGGCGTCGCCGTCGTCTACATCTCCCACCGGCTGGAGGAGATCCGCCGCATCGGCGACCGGGTCACCGTCCTGAAGGACGGCCGGGCCGTGGCGAACGGGCTCCCGGCGAAGTCGACCCCGACGCGCGAGGTCGTCGCGCTGATGACGGGCCGCAACGTCGAGTACGTCTTCCCCGGCCGCCCAGCCGCCCCGCCGCCCGGCGAGCCGGTGCTGAGGGTCCAGGGGCTGTCCAGGCACGGGGAGTTCGAGCCGTTCGACCTGGAGGTGCGGCCCGGCGAGATCGTCGGCCTCGCCGGACTCGTCGGCTCGGGCCGCTCCGAGATCCTGGAGACCGTCTACGGCGCCCGCAAACCGACGGCCGGTCAGGTGCTGGTCGAAGGGCGGGTGTTGAAGCCGGGCAGTGTCCGGGCCGCCGTACGGGCCGGACTCGGGCTCGCCCCCGAGGAACGCAAGGCGCAGGCCCTGCTGATGCTGGAGTCCGTCACCCGCAACGTGTCGGTGTCCTCCATCTCCCGCTTCGCACGCGGCGGCTGGATCGACCGGGGCGCCGAACTGGGTGCCGCCCGGGCCGCGACCCGTGAGCTGTCGCTGCGGCCGGACAACCCGTCCGTGCCCGTGCGCACCCTGTCCGGCGGCAACCAGCAGAAGGCCGTCCTGGCCCGTTGGCTGCTGCGCGGCTGCAAGGTGCTGCTGCTCGACGAACCCACCCGCGGCGTCGACGTCGGTGCCCGCGCCGAGCTCTACGCGGTGATCCGCCGGCTGGCCGACGAGGGTTTGGCCGTGCTGCTCGTCTCCAGCGAGGTGCCCGAGGTGCTCGGCCTCGCCGACCGCGTCCTGGTGCTGCGCGAGGGCCGTGTCGTCCACACGGCACGCGCGCGCGAACTCGACGAACACCGCGTACTCGACCTGGTCATGGAAGGAAGCCCGGCGTCATGACGCAGCCCGTCTCCCCGCCGCGGGACAGCACCGCCAAGGTGCCCGAGGCCCAGCCCCCGGCCTGGCGCGGCCTGCTGGCCCGCGCCGACGTCCGCACCCTCTCCCTGCTCGGCGTGCTCGCCGCGCTGATCCTCGTCGGCGGCATCACCAAGCCCGACGAGTTCCTCGACACCCGCAACCTGCAACTGGTCCTCACCCAGGCCTCCGTGGTCGGTGTCGTCACCGTCGGCATGACCTTCGTCATCATCTCCGGCGGCATCGACCTGTCGGTCGGCGCGATCGTCGCCCTCGCCTCGGTGTGGGCGACCACCGTCGCCACCCAGGAGTACGGCTTCGCCGGCATCCTCTTCACGGCGATCGTCGTCGGAGTCGGCTGCGGCCTGGTCAACGGCGTGCTCATCGCCTACGGCTCGATGGTGCCGTTCATCGCCACCCTCGCCATGCTGGCCTCCGCCCGCGGACTCGCCCTGCAGATCACCGACGGCAAGACACAGATCGTCACCGTGCCGTCCGTCCTGGACCTGGGGGAGCGCGACGCCTACGTCCTCGGCGTCCCGCCCCTGGTCCTGGTGTTCGCCGTCGTGACGGTCATCGGCTGGCTGGTGCTCAACCGCACCACCTTCGGCCGCCGCACGGTCGCCGTCGGCGGCAACCCGGAGGCGGCCCGGCTCGCCGGCATCGACGTGCGCCGCCAGCGGCTCTACCTCTACCTGCTGTCCGGGCTGTGCTGCGGCATCGCGGCCTTCCTGCTGATCGTCCTGTCCGGCTCCGGCCAGAACACCAACGGCAACCTCTACGAACTCGACGCCATCGCCGCCGCGATCATCGGCGGCACCCTGCTCACCGGCGGCCGCGGCACCATCACCGGCTCCGTGCTCGGCGTCCTGATCTTCTTCACGATCACCAACATCTTCGCCCTGAACAACCTGCAGAGCGACGTCCAGCAGATCGCCAAGGGCGCGATCATCGTCGCCGCCGTGCTGGTCCAGCGCCGTACCGCGAGCACGACCTGAGGAAAGGGTTCCCCGCCATGCCAGAGAACACGAGCCGCAGAGGACTGCTCTTCGGGGCCGCAGCCGTCTCCGCCGGTGCCCTCCTCACGGGGTGCACGAGCAACGAGCCGTCGGAGTCGAAGGACGAGCCGGCCGGCAGCGATCAGCCGGCCGCCGACGACAGGCCCGGCAAGCAGGTCACCATCGGCTTCGCCGGTCCGCAGGCCGACCACGGCTGGCTGAACGCCATCAACGACAACGCCAAGAGCCGCGCCGAGAAGTACTCCGACGTCACCCTGGAGATCACCGAGGGCTCCAACGACACCGCCCAGCAGATCGGCCAGATCGAGACCCTCATCAACAAGAAGGTCGACGTGCTGGTCGTGCTCCCCGCCGACGGCAAGGCCCTCACCCAGGTCGGTCTGAAGGCGATGCGCGCCGGCATCCCGGTCGTCAACCTCGACCGCATCTTCAACACCCCGCAGGCGTACCGCTGCTGGATCGGCGGCGACAACTACGGCATGGGCCTGAACGCCGGGCACTACATCGGCGAGAAGCTCAAGGGCAAGTCCGGCGCCCGCGTCATCGAACTCGCGGGCCTGGACAACCTGGAGCTCACCAAGCAGCGCACCCAGGGCTTCGACGACGCCCTGAAGAACTATCCCAACATCAAGAAGGTCGCCCGCCAGGCCGCCGAGTTCACCGTCGAGTCCGGCCAGGCCAAGATGGCCCAGCTGCTCCAGGCGCAGTCGAAGTTCGACGCGCTGTGGAACCACGACGACGACCAGGGCGTGGGCGCGCTGCGCGCCATCGAGCAGGCCGGACGCGACGACTTCCTGATGGTCGGCGGCGCGGGCGCGCTGTCCGCGTTCCAGGCCATCAAGCAGGACGACGGCGTCCTCAAGGCGACCGTGCTCTACCCGCCGACCATGGCGGCCTCCGCGATCGACCTGGCCCGCGCCCTCGGCCAGAGCAAGGGCATCGGCGGCCTCGCCGAGTTCGAGATCCCGTCGTCGCTCACGCTCTACTCGGCCGTCGTCGACAAGACCAACGTCGACCAGTACATGTCCACCGGCTTCAAGTGAGCCGCCCCGCACCCCCCACGTGCGCCATCCCGACCAGGACGAGGAGGACACCCGTATGGGACAGCCGCAGCAGCCGTCGGAAGGGACCGAGAAAGGCAAGCCGCCCTTGCGCGTCGGGATGGTGGGCTACGCCTTCATGGGCGCCGCCCACTCCCAGGGCTGGCGCACCGCGGGCCGCGTCTTCGACCTGCCGCTGAACCCGGTGCAGGCGGTGATCTGCGGCCGGGACGCCACCGCCGTCCGGGCGGCGGCCGACCGGCACGGCTGGGAGTCCACCGAGACCGACTGGCGGGCCCTCGTCGAACGGGACGACGTCGACCTCGTCGACATCTGCACCCCCGGCGACAGCCACGCCGAGATCGCGCTCGCCGCCCTGGCCGCGGGCAAGCACGTGCTGTGCGAGAAGCCGCTGGCCAACAGCGTGGAGGAAGCCGCCACGATGGCACTGGCCGCCGAGCAGGCCCACGCCCGCGGCCAGTTGGCGATGGTCGGCTTCAACTACCGCCGGGTGCCCGCCACCGCCCAGGCCCGCCGCATGGTCGCCGAGGGCCGCCTGGGCAGGCTGCGGCACGTGCGCGTGACGTACCTCCAGGACTGGCTGGTCGACCCGGCGTTCCCGCTGACCTGGCGGCTGCGCAGGGAACAGGCCGGCTCGGGCTCGCTCGGCGACCTGGGCGCGCACATCGTCGACCTGGCGCAGTACCTGGTAGGGGAACCGCTGGCGGGCGTCTCGGCGCTGACAGAGACCTTCGTGCGGGAACGGCCCCTGCCCACCGGCGCGACCAGTGGACTGTCCGCCGTCAGCTCCGCGGGCACGGGCCCGGTCACCGTCGACGACGCCGCCCTGTTCACGGCCCGCTTCCCCTCCGGCGCGCTCGCCTCCTTCGAGGCCACCCGCTACGCCACCGGCCGCAAGAACGCCCTGCGCATCGAACTCAACGGGGAGCGCGGCTCGCTCGCCTTCGACCTGGAGCGCCTCAACGAGCTGTCCTTCCACGACGCCACCGAGCCCGGGGCGGAGGCCGGGTTCCGGCGGATCCTCGTCACCGAACCCGACCACCCCTACCTGGACGCCTGGTGGCCGCCGGGGCACGGCCTCGGCTACGAGCACACCTTCGTGCACCAGGCCCGCGACCTCGTCCACGCCATCGCCGAGGGCCGCCGCCCCGAACCGTCCTTCGCCGACGGGCTCCAGGTGCAGCGCGTGCTCGCGGCGGTCGAGGAGAGCGCCGAGAAGAACTCCGTCTACACGCCGATCGCGGTCTGAGGAGGCCATGAGGATGCCGCGCACCTTCACCCTGTTCACCGGCCAGTGGGCGGACCTGCCACTGGAGGAGGTCTGCCGCCTGGCCCGTGACTTCGGCTACGACGGCCTCGAACTCGCCTGCTGGGGGGACCACTTCGAAGTCGACAAGGCGCTGAGCGATCCGTCCTATGTGGACTCCAGGCACCAGCTCCTCGACAAGTACGGCTTGAAGTGCTGGGCGATCTCCAACCACCTGGCGGGCCAGGCCGTCTGCGACGCCATCATCGACGAACGTCACCAGGCGATCCTGCCGGAGGCGATCTGGGGCGACGGAGACCCGGAAGGGGTCCGGCAGCGGGCCGCCGAGCGCATGAAGGACACCGCGCGGGCCGCGGCCGCCTTCGGCGTCGACACCGTCATCGGCTTCACCGGCTCCGCCATCTGGCACCTGGTCGCCATGTTCCCGCCCGCGCCCGAGGCGATGATCGAACGCGGCTACCAGGACTTCGCCGACCGCTGGAACCCGATCCTGGACGTCTTCGACGCCGAGGGTGTGCGATTCGCGCACGAGGTGCACCCCAGCGAGATCGCCTACGACTACTGGACGACGCAGCGCGCCCTCGAAGCAGTCGGCCGGCGCCCCGCCTTCGGCCTGAACTTCGACCCGTCGCACTTCGTGTGGCAGGACCTCGACCCGGTCGGCTTCCTCTGGGACTTCCGCGACCGGATCTACCACGTCGACTGCAAGGAGGCCCGCAAGCGCCTGGACGGGCGCAACGGCCGGCTCGGCTCCCATCTGCCCTGGGGCGACCCGCGGCGCGGCTGGGACTTCGTCTCCGCCGGGCACGGAGACGTCCCCTGGGAGGACGTCTTCCGGATGCTGCGCTCCATCGACTACCAGGGCCCGATCTCGGTCGAGTGGGAGGACGCCGGCATGGACCGGCTGCAAGGAGCCCCCGAGGCGCTGGCCCGGCTCAAGGGCTTCGACTTCGATCCGCCCAGCGCGTCCTTCGACGCCGCGTTCAACAGCTGACCCACGGCTTTCCCCGGGACGCGACCACCCTGTCGTGATGCGTCCAGGACACACACCTCCGGGGTGACGGCGCACCCCGGCGCCCGCACCGCACGTCCACGCACCCACCCCGTACGGCCCACCCCGTTCCCGGAGGGACTTCGTGCACAGAACCAGACCCAGAAGCACCCGCACCCCCAGGCGCAGCGGACTTCGCACCACCGTCGCCCTGTTCACCGGCCTGCTTCTCGCCGTCGGTACCCCCGCCACCGTCGCCGGCGCCCACCCCGGGCATCCCGGACACGACGAACCGGCAGCCGCCGAGGGCCAGTTCCAGCAGGTGCCGCTCGCCAAGGGCGAGCCCGAGATGGGCGAGCCGATGTCGCTCGCCGTGCTCCCGGACCGCAGCGTCCTGCACACCTCGCGCGACGGCACACTGCGTCTGACCGACCAGGGCGGTGTCACCAAGGTCGCCGGCCGACTCGACGTCTACAACCACGACGAGGAGGGCCTCCAGGGCGTCGGCGTCGACCCGGACTTCAAGAACAACCGGGCGATCTACCTCTACTACGCGCCGCCGCTCGACACCCCCGTGGGCGACGCCCCCGAGACCGGGACCGCCGACGACTTCAAGAAGTTCGACGGCGTCAACCGCCTCTCGCGCTTCGTCCTGAACGCCAACGGCACGCTGAACATGTCCAGCGAGAAGAAGGTGCTGGACGTCGCGGCCTCCCGCGGCACCTGCTGCCACGTCGGCGGCGACATCGACTTCGACGCGGACGGCAACCTGTACCTGTCGACCGGCGACGACACCAACCCCTTCGCCTCCGACGGCTACACCCCGATCGACGACCGGCCGGGCCGCAACCCGGCCTTCGACGCCCGCCGCAGCTCGGCCAACACCAACGACCTGCGCGGCAAGATCCTGCGCATCAAGGTCGCCGAGGACGGCTCCTACACGATCCCGGAGGGCAACCTCTTCGCCCCGGGCACCGACAAGACCCGTCCCGAGATCTACGCGATGGGCTTTCGCAACCCGTTCCGGATGAGCGTCGACGACAAGACCGGCATCGTCTACGTCGGCGACTACGGCCCCGACGCGGGCGCCGCCGACCCCAAGCGCGGACCGGCCGGACAGGTCGAGTTCGCCAAGGTGACCAGGCCCGCCAACTTCGGCTGGCCGTTCTGTACCGGCGACAACGACCCCTATGTCGACTACGACTTCGCCACCAAGGAGTCCGGCGAGACGTTCGACTGCGCCGCTCCGAAGAACACCTCGCCGCACAACACGGGCCTGGTCGACCTGCCGCCCGCGCAGGCCGCCTGGATCCCCTACGACGGCGGCTCCTTGCCCGAGTTCGGCAGCGGCTCCGAGTCCCCGATGGCCGGCCCGGTCTACCGCTACGACCCCGAACTGAACTCCGGCGTGAAGTTCCCCGAGGCCTACGACGGTGACTTCTTCGCCGGTGAGTTCGGCCGCCGCTGGATCAAGCGGATCGAGCAGACCGAGGACGGGACGGTCGCGAAGATCAACGACTTCCCGTGGACCGGCACCCAGATCATGGACATGGAGTTCGGCCCCGACGGCGCGCTCTACGTCCTCGACTACGGCGTCTCCTGGTTCCAGGGCGACGAGCACTCCGCGCTGTACCGCGTCGAGAACGCCGAGGACGGCTTCTCCCCGATCGCCGAGGTGAGCGCCGACAAGACGTCCGGAGCTGCGGGCCTGAAGGTCACGTTCACCGCCTCCGCGAAGGACGCCGACTCCCCGAACCTCACCTACAGCTGGGACTTCGGCGACGGCACCACGGGCGAGGGCCTCAACCCCACCCACCGGTACAAGAAGATCGGCACCTACGGCGCCACCTTCACGGCCAAGGACCCCGAGGGCAACACCGGCAACGCCAGCGTCCGGATCGTGGTCGGCAACACCGAGCCCAAGGTGACGATCGAGACCCCGGGCAACGGCACCCTGGCCGCCTTCGGACAGCCCGTCCCGTTCAAGGTGAAGGTCACCGACCCCGAGGAGAGCGTCGACTGCTCCAAGGTCAAGGTCACCTACAGCCTCGGCCACGACTCCCACGCCCACGAGCTGACCAGCGAGATGGGCTGCGAGGGCACCCTGAAGCCGCCCGCCGGTGACGGCGGCCACGACCCCAACGCCAACATCTACGGTGTCGTCGGCGCCAGTTACACCGACGGGGGCGCGAACGGCCAGGAGGAGCTGACGGGCACCGCCCGCACCGTCCTGCAGCCGCTGCACCGCCAGGGCGAGCACTTCACCACCCAGTCCGGCGTGTCCGTCATCGACAAGACCGGCGCCCACGGCGGCAAGACCGTCGGCGACATCAACGACGGCGACTGGATCTCCTTCACCCCCTACCGGTTCGACGGGCAGAAGAAGCTGACCGTACGGGCTTCCTCCGGCGGCTCGGGCGGCTTCGTCGAGCTGCGCACCGGCTCGCCCGAGGGACCGCTGCACGGCTCGGCGTACATCCCGCCGACCGGCGGCTGGGAGACCTTCCAGAACGTCGACGTGCCGCTGAGGTCGCTGCCGAAGAAGACCACCGACATCTACCTGGTCTTCAAAGGCGGCGAGGGCGCGCTGTTCGACGTGGACGACTTCGAGTTCTCCAAGGAACCGTTCAAGGGCGGCAAGAAGGTCCTGGTCTTCTCCAGGACCGCAGGCTTCCGGCACGACTCCATCCCGGCCGGCATCGCCGCCCTGAAGGAGCTCGGCGGCCCGGCCGGCATCACGGTCGACGCCACCGAGGAGGCCCGCCAGTTCACCACCACCAACCTCGCCAAGTACGACGCGGTCGCCTTCCTGTCCACCACCGGCGACGTGCTCGACGCCGAGCAGCAGAAGGCGTTCGAGGACTACGTGGCGGGCGGCGGCGGGTACATGGGCATCCACGCGGCGGCCGACACCGAGTACGACTGGGAGTTCTACGGCGGTCTCGTCGGCGCCTACTTCCACTCGCACCCGGCCATCCAGAAGGCCACCGTCCGCGTCGAGGACCACGACCACCCGTCCACCGCGCACCTGGGCGACACCTGGGAGCGCACCGACGAGTGGTACAACTACCGCACCAACCCCCGTGAGCAGGCCAAGGTCCTCGCCACCCTGGACGAGACCACCTACCAGGGCGGCACCATGAAGGGCGACCACCCGATCGCCTGGTGCCAGAGCTACGGCGGCGGCCGCTCCTTCTACACCGGCGGCGGCCACACCAAGGAGTCCTACGCCGACGAGGCCTTCCGCGCCCACCTGCTCGGCGGCCTGCGGTACGCCACCGGCCAGGTGAAGGCGGACTGCAAGCCGAGCAAGGACTACCGGAAGATCTTCAACGGCCGGACGCTGGACGGCTGGAAGCAGGCCGGACCCGGCAGGTTCGTCGTCAAGGACGGCGTGATGGAGTCCGAGGGCGGCATGGGCCTGCTCTGGTACCAGGCCAAGGAGCTGAAGTCGTATTCGCTCAAGCTCGACTGGAAGATGCGGGGCGACGACAACTCCGGAATCTTCGTGGGCTTCCCGGCCTCCGACGACCCCTGGTCCGCGGTGAACAAGGGCTACGAGATCCAGATCGACGCCACGGACGCGCCCGACCGCACCACGGGCTCCGTCTACTCCTTCAAGTCGGCCGACATCAAGGCCCGTGACCAGGTTCTGCGGCCGCCCGGCCAGTGGAACTCCTACGAGATCAAGGTCCAGGGCGAACGCCTCCAGGTGTTCCTCAACGGAGTCAAGATCAACGACTTCACCAACAAGGACCCCCAGCGGAGCCTGACCGACGGCTACATCGGCCTGCAGAACCACGGCGCCGACGACCAGGTCTCCTTCCGCAACATCCAGCTCAAGGAACTGCCCGTCCAGGGCCAGTGAACGGCGGCGGGCGGGGGACGCCGGACCCCCGCCCGCCGTCTCCCCCCTCCCCCCGGGTTCGCGCACGACCAGGAGGCTGCCCATGTCCGCGTCCCTTCCCCGACCGCGTGTGGGGGTGTGGCTGATCGGAGCCCGAGGCTCCGTCGCCACCACCGTCGTCACGGGGTGCGCTGCCGTCGCCGCGGGGCTGCACCCGCCCACCGGCATGGTGACCGAGACCCCGGCGTTCACCGACAGCGGTCTGCCCGCCCTGTCCGATCTCGTCTTCGGCGGCCACGACACCCTCGACTGCCCGCTGCCCAAACGCGCCGAGACGCTGACCGCCGGGGGCGTCCTTCCCCCCGGCCTCGCCACCGCCGTCACCGCCGAACTCGCGGCAGCGGACCGGGAGATCCGGCCCGGCGGCCCCACACCCGGGGACACCAGGAGCGAGGCCGACCTGATCGCGGCCTTCGCCCACGACATCCGCGACTTCGTCCGCCGCCACGCACTGGAGCGGGCCGTGGTGGTGAACGTCGCCTCGACCGAACCCGCCTCCCAAGGCCCCGGCGCGCCGCTCCCGGCCAGCACCCTCTACGCCCTGGCCGCCCTGCGCGCGGGCTGTCCCTACGTCAACTTCACCCCCTCCGAAGGCATGCACCACCCCGTCGCCGCCCGCGAGGCCGAGCACAGCGGCCTGCCGCACGCCGGCCGGGACGGCAAGACCGGGCAGACCCTGCTGCGGGCCGTGCTGGGCCCGATGTTCGCCCAGCGGGCGCTGAACGTCCGGGCCTGGTCCGGCACGAACCTGCTCGGCGGCGGAGACGGCGCCGCTCTCGCCGACCCGGCCGCCGCCGCGGCCAAGAACGCCGGCAAGGAACGCGTCCTCGCCGACACCCTCGGCACCGTCCCCGAGGGCGAGGTGCACATCGACGACGTCCCAGCCCTCGGCGACTGGAAGACCGCCTGGGACCACATCGCCTTCGACGGCTTCCTCGGCACCCGCATGATCCTCCAGACCATCTGGCAGGGCTGCGACTCGGCGCTCGCGGCACCCCTGGTGCTCGACCTGGCCCGCCTGACCGCCCGCGCCCACGCGACGGGCCGGTCCGGCCCCCTCGACGCCCTCGGCTTCTACTTCAAGGACCCGGTGGGTGAGGGCCCCTCGGGTCTGTCCGAGCAGTACCAGGCGCTGCTCCGGTTCGGACGGAGCCTCGGGGACACCGACGGTGACGGCAGGGACGCGGGGTCGGTGGGGGATGCCGCCGAGGGGAGGGGCGCGGGGGCGGTGGAGGACGCCGAAGACAGGCGCGACGGGTCGGTGCGGGACGCCGAAGGCAGGCGCAACGGGGAGGTGGAGGACGCCGAGCGCAGGCGCACCCGGTCGGTGAGGAGCGCCGAAGGCAGGCGCACGCGGTCGGCCCGGGGCGACGAGGAGACAGGAGAGGCCCTGTGACGCTGCGCCGGAGCAGGTGCGGAGACTCAACCGGGGCGTCCACAACCTCCCCTGAGGACACCGCGACGGACACGGCCGCCCGCCCGAACACCCCTCGCTCGCACCGAGGCAGAGCCTGGGCCGAACTCCTGCGCCTGCCGGCCCTGTTCAGTGTCCCAGGAGACGCCCTGGCGGGCGCGGCCGTGACCGGCGCGCCCCCCAACTCGCGCACGCTGTACGCCATCGCCTCCTCCCTCTGCCTGTACGAAGCCGGAATGGCCCTCAACGACTGGGCCGATCGCGACGTCGACGCCGTCGAACGTCCCCACCGCCCCCTGCCCTCCGGCCGAGTCCGTCCCGCCGCCGCCCTCACGGCGGCCAGCGCCCTCACCACGGCCGGACTGGCCCTGGCCGCCCGCGCGGGCCGCCCGGCCCTGGCCGTCGCCACACCCCTGGCGGTGGCCGTGTGGGCGTACGACCTAGGTCTGAAGCACACGCCCGCCGGACCCGTGGCCATGGGCGCGGCCCGGGGTCTCGATCTGCTCCTGGGGGCCGCCGCCACCGCAGGCCGCACCCGGGAGGCCCTGCCTTCCGCCGCCCTGCTCGGCACCCACACCCTGGCCGTCACGACGGTCTCCCGCCAGGAGGCACAGGGCGGCTCACCCCTGCCTCCCCTGGCGGCCCTCGCGACGACCGCGCTGCTGAGCCGGCTGGTGACACGTCACCCCAGCCCTGCCACGACAAACCATCGGCAGGCCATCGCCCAGGGGCCGACGCGCCCCAGAGCCGCCGGACACCCCGGGCAGGACCCGGCAGCACTGCTCACCGCCGCCCTGGCGACCGCCTACGCCGCCACGACCGCCCGTCCCTGCTTCCACGCCGCCCTGAACCCCTCACCTCCTCTCACCCAGCACGCCGTCGGCGCCGGCGTCCGTGCCACCGTCCCCCTCCAGGCCGCTCTCGCCGCACGGTCCCGGGCAACGGCGTCCGCCCTCCTCATCGCCGCCCTCGCCCCGCTCGGAGCCCGGTTCGCGAAGAAGGTGAGCATTACATGAGCCCCGCCGCCCGTGCCGCCGAGAGCCGAAGCGGGGGCGCTCCCGCACCCGGATCCCAGTCCACCGCCTCACCCCACACCGCCTCCCCGCACCCCGCCTCCGCTTCACCCGGCGCCCTCCCCTCCCTGCGCTTCGGCTACGGCACCAACGGCCTTGCCGATCTCCGGCTCGACGACGCGCTCTCCCTCCTCGCCGACCTCGGCTACGACGGGGTGGGACTGACCCTCGACCACATGCACCTCGACCCGCTGGCCCCCGACCTCGCCGCCCGCACCCGCCGTGTCGCGCACCGGCTGGAAGCGCTCGGACTCGGCGTCACGGTCGAGACGGGCGCCCGCTATGTACTCGACCCGCGCCGCAAGCACGGACCCTCCCTGCTGGACCGGGACCCCGACGACCGGGCCCGCCGCGTCGACCTCCTCGTCCGGGCCGTCCGGATCGCCGCCGACCTGGGGGCCCACGCCGTCCACTGCTTCAGCGGAGTCGTCCCCGAGGCCACCGACACGGACACCGCGTGGAAGCGTCTCGCCGAGACCCTCACCCCCGTCCTGGAAGCCGCCGCTCGTGCGGGCATCCCGCTCGCTGTCGAACCCGAGCCGGGCCACCTCCTGGCCACCCTGGCCGACTTCCACCGGCTCCGCGGCGCCCTCGGCGACCCCGAACCCCTCGGCCTCACCCTGGACATCGGCCACTGTCAGTGCCTCGAACCCCTCCCGCCCGCCGACTGCGTGCGCGCCGCCGCACCCTGGCTGCGGCACGTCCAGATCGAGGACATGCGGCGCGGCGTCCACGAGCACCTCCCCTTCGGGGACGGCGAGATCGACTTCCCGCCGGTCCTGGCGGCCCTCGCCGCCACCGGCTACCAGGGCCTGACCGTCGTCGAACTGCCCCGTCACTCCCACGCCGGCCCCCGCTTCGCCGAACACTCCCTCCCGTTCCTCCGCCACGCCGAGCGGACCGCGGCCGCCGAGCCGCCCCACCCCGCTCCGGCCCTCCAGCAGGCCGCGCCACCCCACGGCGCTCCCTCCGCCACCCATGAGGGGAGCAGCACCAGATGACCCGACCCCGCACCACACCAGCGGCGAGCACGGAACACACCGACAGCAGCCAGAGCGCCCACCACCTCCAGGACCCCGGCCGGACCGCCCGGGCCCAGAGCGGGACCCAGCCCCGCACCTCCCTCCCGGACACCAGCCCCACCCCCTCGCTCACGGACCTCCGCCACCACCTCGCCACCCACCTCGACCCGGCCGCCCGCACCTGGCTCGACCACGCCCTCGACGAGGCCGCCTCCCATCCCGGCCTCCACGGGCCCATCTCCGTGTGGGAGCTGCGCCTGGCCGAAGCCGGCCGGCACTGCGGGCCCGCGCACGCCGACGCCGCACGCGTGCTCATCCTCGACGCGGCCCGCGCCGGCACCGACGCCCTGACCCGCGTCTACTTCCAGGGCACCGCCGACGAACGCCGAGCCGTGCTGCACGCCCTGCCCCACCTGGTGTCCGGCCCGGACGCGCTCCCACTCGTCGAGGACGCCCTGCGCACCAACGACACCCGCCTCCTCAGCACCGCCGTCGGCCCCTACGCCGCCCGGCACCTCGACGCGCACGCCTGGCGTCACGCCGTGCTGAAGTGCCTGTTCACCGGCGTGTCCGTCGACCACGTCGCTGACCTGCCCCGACGGGCCCGTGGCGACGGTGAACTGGCCCGCATGCTGGGCGACTACGCCGCCGAGCGCACCGCCGCCGGCCGGCCCGTCCCCGAGGACCTGTACCGCGTCCTGGACCTGACCGAGTCCGAGACCCCCGCCCCGGGCCCGGACCACCCCCACGGCAAGGAGTCCTGATGCGCATCTTCGACCCCCACATCCACATGACGTCCCGGACCACCGACGACTACGAGGCCATGTACGCCGCCGGTGTCCGCGCCGTCGTCGAGCCGTCCTTCTGGCTCGGCCAGCCGCGCACCTCGCCCGCCTCCTTCCGTGACTACTTCGATGCCCTTCTCGGCTGGGAGCCCTTCCGCGCCGCCCAGTACGGCATCGCCCACCACTGCACCATCGCCCTCAACCCCAAGGAGGCGAACGACCCGCGCTGCGCGCCCGTCCTCGACGAGCTGCCCCGGTATCTCGTCAAGGACAACGTGGTGGCGGTCGGGGAGATCGGCTACGACTCCATGACCCCCGCCGAGGACACCGCCCTCGCCGCGCAGCTCCAGCTCGCCGCCGACCACGGCCTGCCGGCCCTCGTGCACACCCCGCACCGCGACAAGCTCGCCGGGCTGCGCCGCACCCTCGACGTCGTCCGGGAGTCCGCCCTTGCCACGGACCGGGTGCTGGTCGACCACCTCAACGAGACCACCGTCAAGGAGGCCAGGGACAGCGGCTGCTGGCTGGGCTTCTCCGTCTATCCGGACACCAAGATGGACGAGGCGCGCATGGTCGCGATCCTGCGCGCCCACGGAACCGAGCGAATCCTGGTGAACTCCGCCGCCGACTGGGGAAAGAGCGACCCCCTCAAGACCCGCAAGGTCGGAGACCTGATGCTGGCCGAGGGCTTCGACGAGGACGACGTCGACCAGGTGCTGTGGCGCAACCCCGTCGCCTTCTACGGGCTCAGCGGCCGGCTGCGCCTCGACGTCACCGGCACGGAGGCCACCCATCAGGGCAACTCCATCCTCCGCGGCGTCCCCAAGGAGCCGCACGCGCCGGAGACGGACCCCGGCACCCGCCTCCGCGTCCCCGCCGCGGAGGCGTGAGCCATGCGCTTCCGCCACCCCGACGGCTCCACCGTCCACCTCGCCTACTGCACCAACGTCCACCCGGCCGAAACCCTGGACGGCGTCCTCGCCCAGCTCCGCGACCACTGCGAACCCGTCCGGCGGCGCCTGGGCCGCGACCGGCTCGGTATCGGGCTGTGGCTCGCCAGGGACGCCGCCCACGCCCTCGTCACCGACCCGTCCGCACTGCGCGGGCTGCGCACCGAACTCGATCGGCGCGGCCTCGAGGTCGTCACCCTCAACGGCTTCCCCTATGAGGGCTTCGGCGCCGAGGAGGTCAAGTACCGCGTCTACAAGCCGGACTGGGCCGACCCGGAACGCCTCGACCACACCGCCGCCCTCGCCCGTGTCCTCGCCGGGCTGCTCCCCGAGGACGTCACCGACGGGACCATCTCCACCCTGCCCCTCGCCTGGCGCACCGCGTACGACGACGAGCGCGCGCGGACCGCCCACACCGCGCTGCGCGCTCTCGCCGAACGCCTCGACGCCCTGGAGGAGCTGACCGGCCGCTCCATCCGCGTCGGCCTGGAACCGGAGCCGGGCTGCGTCGTCGAGACCACCGACGACGCCATCGCCCCGCTCACCGCGATCGGCCACGACCGCATCGGCATCTGTGTCGACACCTGCCATCTCGCCACCTCCTTCGAAGATCCGCACACCGCCCTGGACGCGCTCACCACAGCCCGCGTCCCCGTCGTCAAGGCCCAGCTCTCCGCCGCCCTGCACGCCGAACACCCCCACCTCCCCGAGGTGCGTGAGGCGCTCGCCGCCTTCGCCGAACCCCGCTTCCTGCACCAGACCCGCACGGCCACCGCCGCCGGTCTGCGCGCCACCGACGACCTCGACGAGGCCCTCGCCGGTCACGCCCTGCCGGACGCCTCGCCCTGGCGGGCGCACTTCCACGTCCCGCTGCACGCGGCGCCCGCCGCGCCCCTCACCTCCACCCTCCCGGTCCTGAAATCCGCACTCACCCGGCTCGTCGGCGGCCCGGCCCCGCTCACCCGCCACCTGGAGGTCGAGACCTACACCTGGCAGGCCCTCCCACCCGAGCTGCGCCCCAAGGGCCGCGCCCAGCTCGCCGAGGGCATCGCCGCCGAACTCGCCCTCGCCCGCGACCTGCTGACGGACCTCGGCCTGAAGGAGCTGCCATGAGCACCGGCCCCCAGGAGCACCCGGACCCGGCCGCCGCTGACCCGGCCTCCCCGCTTCCGGCCACCACGGACCGCCCCACACCGCTCCTCGTCCTCGACGTCGTGGGCCTCACCCCCCGTCTCCTCGACCACATGCCCCACCTCAAGGCGCTGGGCCAGAACGGCTCCCGCGCCCCGCTCGGGACCGTCCTGCCCGCCGTCACCTGCGCCGCCCAGTCCACCTTCCTCACCGGCACCATGCCCTCGGAGCACGGCATCGTCGGCAACGGCTGGTACTTCCGCGAACTCGGCGACGTCCTGCTGTGGCGCCAGCACAACGGTCTGGTGGCCGGCGACAAGATCTGGGACGCCGCCCGCCGCGCCCACCCCGGCTACACCGTCGCCAACGTCTGCTGGTGGTACGCCATGGGCGCCGACACCGACATCACCGTCACCCCCCGTCCCGTCTACTACGCGGACGGCCGCAAGGAACCCGACTGCTACACCCGGCCGGCCGCCCTCCACGACGAACTCACCGAGCGGTTCGGCACGTTCCCCCTCTTCCACTTCTGGGGCCCGGGAGCCGACCTCGTCTCCAGCCGGTGGATCATCGACGCGACCCGCCACATCAACCGCACCCGCCACCCCGACCTCACGCTCTGCTACCTCCCCCACCTCGACTACGACCTGCAGCGCTTCGGCCCCGACGACCCGCGCTCCCTGCAGGCGGCCACCGACCTGGACGCCGCCCTCGCCCCGCTGCTGGACGACGCCCGCGCCGAGGGCCGTACCGTCGTCGCCCTGTCCGAGTACGGCATCACCCGCGTGAACCGGCACGTCGACATCAACCGTGTCCTGCGCCGGGCCGGGCTGCTGGAGGTGCACACGCAGGACGGCATGGAGTACCTCGACCCGATGACGTCCCGTGCCTTCGCGGTCGCCGACCACCAGATCGCTCATGTCTACGTGCGCCGCCCCGAGGACCTCGACGCCACACGAGCGGCACTCGACGGCCTTCCCGGCGTCGCCCAACTCCTCGACGACGAGGGCAAGAAGAGCCATCACCTCGACCATCCGCGCGCGGGCGAACTCGTCGCCGTGGCGGAACCCGACGCCTGGTTCACGTACTACTACTGGCTCGACGACGACCGCGCGCCCGACTTCGCGCAACTGGTCGAGATCCACCGCAAACCCGGCTACGACCCGGTCGAACTCTTCATGGATCCCCTCGACCCCTACGTCAAGGTCAAGGCGGCCACCGCACTGGCGCGCAAGAAGCTCGGCCTGCGCTACCGCATGGCGGTCGTGCCCCTGGACCCCTCACCTATTCGAGGCAGCCACGGCCGCCTTCCGCAGAGCGACGACGACGGTCCGCTCCTCATCTGCTCCACCCCCCGTGCTGTCGGCGACCGCGTCGCGGCCACCGATGTGAAGTCACTGCTGCTCCGACTCGCCGGTCTCGCCTGAGGTCACAGCCCTCGGCACCGACTGGTCACAAGTGAAGCACTCACCACCGACAACGCCCCGCGATCACGAGGAGTTCCCGCATGAGCCGCTTCTCCCGGCCCGACGCCGAGCTCGGCCTGCGCCTGAGCAGACGAGGCATGCTCGGCGTGGCCGCCGGTGCCACCGCCGCCGCCCTGCTCGGCGCCGCGACCCCGGCGCACGCAGCCCCCGGTGACACCACCGCCGCGGACGGCAGCGCCACGCCCGCCACCGCGTCCGGCACCAAGGGGCGTGGCCGCCCCGTGCTGCCGCCCGGCCGCCTCGGCATCCAGCTCTACAGCCTGCGCGACAAGGTCTCCACCCTCGGCTTCGGCCCCGTCTTCGCCGAACTGGAGCGGTACGGCTACGACGAGGTGGAGTTCGCCGGGTACACCCAGGGGTCGGCCGGTCCCATCACGCTCGCCCAGCTCAAGCGGCTGGCCCGCGACCACGGGCTGAACCCGATCGGCAGCCACGTCGGCTACTACTCCGACGACCCGAACGCCTACACCTTCGCCCAGAACCTCACCAAGGTCCTCGACGACGCCCAGGCCCTCGGCCTCAAGCACATCGGCACGGCCTCCGGCCCGTTCCGCTACGGCTCGACCGTCGACGCCTGGAAGCGCGCCGCCGAGGAGTTCAACACCTACGGCGCGGCGGCGAGGGCACGCGGCATGAAGTTCTACCAGCACAACCACTCCGAGGAGTTCTCCTTCGCCACCGACAACCCCAAGGTCCGCCTCTACGACATCCTGCTCAAGGAGACCGACCCGGACCTGGTCCACCTGGAGATGGACATCTACTGGGCGTACGTCGGCCAGTTCCGCTTCTCCAAGCGGCCCGACGGCACCCCCGCGCCGTTCGAGCCGCTGGACTACGTCCTGCGACAGCCCGACCGCTACCCGCTGTTCCACGTCAAGGACGGCGAGAGCGACCCGTCGAACCCGTACGGCTACCGCATGACGGACGTCGGCGACGGCGACATCGACTACCGGCGGTTCATCTCCGCCGTGACCCGCCTGCGGGGCCACCGTCTGGCCCACCACTGGCAGGCCGAGCACGACAACCCGGCCGACTCCTTCTCGTTCGCCCGCCGCTCCAGCGCGCACCTGCACTCCCTGAGGGAGAAGTGCTGACGGTCGTACGGACATGAGGAGGCCCCTCCCCGGGCGGGGAGGGGCCTCCTCATGGGTGGGCCGGGCCTCAGCCCACCGTCTGCGGCCGTGCCGGCGCGCGTCCCGGCTGGCGCAGCAGCAGCGCGACCACCGCCGCGAGCATCGACACGCCCCCGGCGAGCGCGTACGCGCCGTTGTAGCCCCAGGCCGCGACCACCATCGAGCCCAGCCCACCGCCGAACAGGCCGCTGATCAGCTTGCCGCTGTAGACCAGCCCGTAATTGGTGGCGTTGTAGTTCTCCCCGAAGTAGTCCGGGGTGAGCGCCGCGAACAGCGGGTAGAACGCGCCGCCGCCGAAGCCGGACAGGAACGCGAAGAACAGGAACAGCCACTCGCTCCTCAGGTCGCCCGCCCAGATGACGCCGAACTGGGCGAGGCCCAGCACGACGATGACGAACACCAGCGTCGGCTTGCGGCCCCACCGGTCGGACAGCCAGCCCACCACGCCCCGGCCGACGCCGTTGACGACGGCCATCACGCCCATCGACGACGCCGCCACCAGCGGGCCGAAGCCGACGTCCCTGGCGAAGTCGACCTGGAACGAGATGCCGAAGATCGACACGCCGGCGGTCATCACCACCGAGATCCACATCAGCGGCAGCATGCCCGTGCGGATGGCCTCCTTCGGGGTGTACTGCCGTACCGCCGGGGGGTTCTTGGCCAGGCTCGCGGCGTTCTTCCGGTCGCCGGAGAAGGCCAGCGGGTCGATGTCCGCGGGCCACCAGTTCTTCGGCGGGTCCTTGAAGAAGAACGCGCAGGCCACGACCACGATCATCACGTAGCAGCCGATGAGGTCCAGGACCCGGTGGTAGTTCGCCGTGTCGAAGCCGTAGTTGAAGATGAAGATGAACGGCAGAGACCCGTACGCGAACCCTCCGTTGACGAACCCGGTACGGGCGCCGCGCCGCTCCGGGAACCACTTGCCGACCATGTTGATGCAGGTGGCGTAGACGAGCCCGGCGCCGATCCCGCCGACCACGCCGAAGCCGAGGATGGCCGGCAGCACGTCGCTCAGGTGCGACAGGGCCAGGAACCCCAGCAGGCACAGGCCCGACCCGATGTACATGGCCGAGCGGGCCGACAGATGGCCCTTCTCCCGCAGCCAGCCCGCCGGGAAGGCGATGCCGGCCTGGAAGAACACCCAGACGCTGAGGATCCAGAAGGTGTTGCTCTGCGTCCAGCCGTGCGCGTGGGACAGGGTGTCCTCCGCGGAGCCGTACGCGTACTCGAAGACGCTGATGGCCATCATGGCGATCCACGGCAGATACACCATGATCTTGCGGGAGTGGCCGAGGATGTCGCGGTCGGTCTCGCCGAGGCGGTAGACGCGGCCGTGCGGATCGGTCACCTCGCGGTAGGGAGGGTGTGCGGCGTCGGAGGGTAAGGGGGAGGTGCTTGCTTCGTACGGATCTGCCGTCATGTCAGGCTGTGTCCTCGCCGAGCGGTTGCGGGTTGGGAGAGATGCGGCGCGTTTCCTTGTCGCGTCCCGGCGGGGTGAGGAACAGCGCCACACAGCCGGCGAACAGCGAGATCGAGCCGGCCAGGATGAAGGCACCGGAGTGCCCCCAGGCGCCGACGACCACCGCACCCATGCCGGCGCCCAGGCCGGAGACGAGCTTGGCGCTGTAGACCATGCCGTAGTTAGACGCGTTGTTGTTCTCACCGAAGTAGTCGGCGGTGAGCGCGGCGAACATCGGGAAGATGGCGCCGCCGCCGAACCCGGAGATCGCGGAGAAGATCAGGAACAGGGTCAGGTTCTCGCTCTCGGCCGACCAGAGGATGCCGTACTGGGCGAGGCCCAGGATGAGGCAGACCACGAGCAGGCACCGCTTGCGGCCGTAGAGGTCGGAGAGCCAGCCGATGACACCGCGGCCGGTGCCGTTGACGACCGCCTTCAGGGACATGGCCGTGGCCACGATCCCGCCGGCGAATCCGGCCTCCTCGCCGATGTCCACCTGAAAGGCGATACCGAAGATGTTCACGCCGGACGTACAGGCCAGGCAGAACCACATCAGGGCCACACGGCCGGTCTTCCAGGCCTCCTTGGGGGAGTACTGGCGCACCGCCGGGGGGTTCATCCGCATCGAGCGGGCCGCGCGCGGGTCGTCCGGCGGGTTCAGCGGGTCGATCGTGGCGGGCCACCAGTTCTTCGGCGGGTCCTTGAAGAAGTAGCCGGAGCAGGCGACCATCCCGGCCAGGAACACACCCACCGAGACCAGCACCCAGCGGAAGTTGGTCAGGTCCATGTAGCCGTTGAAGAGGAAGACGAAGGGCACCGAGCCGTAGGCGAAACCGCCGTTGACGAAACCGGTCTTGCCGCCCTTGCGCTCCGGATACCACTTGCCGACCATGTTGACGCAGGTCGCGTAGACCATGCCCGCGCCCATGCCGCTGAACATGCTGAAGCCGATGTAGGCGAAGACCACGTGCGGTGCGAAGGCGAGGGACAGGTAGCCCAGCAGGGTGCCCGTCGCGCCCAGCATCATGGCCCAGCGGGCCGGCAGTTTCCCGCTCTCCCGCAGCTTGCCCGCGGGGAAGGCCACCGCGGCCTGGAAGAAGACCCAGACGGTCATCATCCAGAAGATGTGCATGCTGTTCCAGCTGTGCGCCGTGTGCAGGGTGTCCTCGGCGGACGCGAACGCGTACTCGGCGGAGGAGATGCCCATCATGCCGATCCAGGGCAGGATCACCATCCACTTGCGCTTGCGCCCCATGATGTCGATGTCGGTCTCACCGAGGCGGTAGACGCGACCGTTCGCGTCGGTGACCTCCCGGTAGGGAACCGTGGTGGGCAGATCGGTCGTTGTCATGTCGTGTCGCACCCCTTGCGTCGAAAGATCTGGCCAGCGCCCCCTGTCCCATGCCTTTCGTGCGCGCGCGGGTCCCGGGGCCGGCCGACGCGCACCGTCGGCCGGCCCCCCGCTCACTCACCTCATGTACCGCCCCCCAGCCGCCCCGCCTCCCGCGCCCAGCGGTACTTCGCGCCGAGCACGGCCACCGGCTTCTCGGTCGTGTACGGGTACGCCACGACCCCGTGCTCGAAGAGGTACTGGCAGGCCTCCTCGACCTCCACGTCCCCCGCGAGCGACGCCACCACGGGCTTCTCTATCCCGCGCTCCCGGAACTCGGCCACCACACGCGCGGTGAGCTCGGCGAAGACCATCGGGGGAGTGACGATGGTGTGCCAGTAGCCGAGGACCAGCGCGTGGATGCGCGGGTCCTCCAGACCCAGCCGGATCGTCGCCTCGTACGTCGACGGCGGCTCGCCCCCGGTGATGTCCACCGGGTTGCCCGCGGCCCCGAAGGGCGGGATGAACTTCCGGAACGCCTCGTCCAGATCCGGCGGGATCTCCATCAGGGACAGGCCGTTGTCCGTCACCGCGTCGGAGAGCAGCACCCCGCTGCCGCCGGCGCCCGTGATGATCACGACGTTGTCGCCCTTGGGAGCGGGCAGCACCGGCAACGCGCGCGCGTACTCCAGCATGTCGTTCAGGCCCGGCGCCCGGATCACGCCGGCCTGCCGCAGGATGTCGTCGTACACGGCGTCGTCACCGGCCAGGGCACCGGTGTGCGAACCGGCCGCCTTGGCGCCCGCCGCCGTCCGCCCGGCCTTCAGCACGACCACCGGCTTCTTCGGCACCGTCGCCCGGGCGGCCTCCACGAAGGCGCGGCCGTCCTTGAGATCCTCCAGGTGCATCGCGATGCAGTCGGTGTGCGGGTCCTCGCCGAACCAGGTCAGCAGGTCGTCCTCGTCCAGGTCCGACTTGTTGCCGAGCCCGACGATCGCGGACACGCCCGTCTTGGTGGTGCGGGCGAAGCCCAGGATGGCCATCCCGATGCCGCCCGACTGTGAGGTCAGCGCCACCCCGCCCTTGACGTCGTACGGCGTGCAGAACGTGGCGCACAGGTCCTGCCAGGTGGAGTAGTAGCCGTAGATGTTCGGCCCCAGCAGCCGTACGCCGTGCCGCTCGGCGATCTCCACGATCTCCGCCTGGAGTTCGTGCTCACCGGTCTCCGCGAACCCGGACGGGATCAGCACGGCGTTGGGGATCTTCTTGCGTCCCACCTCCTCCAGGGCCGCGGCCACGAACTTGGCGGGGATCGCGAAGACCGCCACATCCACCTCACCGGGAACGTCCGTGACACTCTTGTACGCCTTGCGGCCCAGGATGTCATCGGCCTTGGGATTCACCGGGTGGATCTCCCCGGCGAAGCCCCCGTCGACGAGGTTGCGCATCACGGAATTGCCGATCTTGCCCTGCTCGTTGGAGGCACCGATCACGGCGACCGAGCCCGGCTGCATCAGCCGCCGCATCGAGGTGAGGATCTCCTCGCGCGAGTACTTCCGGCGCGGGGTGGGCTGCGACTCGGCGAGGATCACCCGGATGTCGGCCGCGACGGCCCCCTCCGCCGTCGCGATCACCGGGTTGAGGTCCACTTCGGCGATCTCGGGGAAGTCCGCCACGAGTTGGGACACCCGGCGGATCTGCTCGGCGACGGCCCACCGGTCCACGCCCGCCTGGCCGCGCACCCCGCGAAGGATCTCCGCCGACCGGATCGAGTCCAGCATCGACAGCGCCTCGTCGGCGCTCACCGGAGCGAGCCGGAACGTCACGTCCTTCAGCACCTCGACGAGGATCCCGCCGAGCCCGAAGGCGACCACTTTCCCGAACGTCGGGTCCGTGACCGCGCCGACGATGACCTCCTGCCCCTTCGGCAGCAGCTCCTGCACCTGCACACCCGAGATCCGGGCATCGGTGTCGTAGGCGCGCGCATTGTCGATGATCTTGTGAAACGCGGCCCGTACGCCGGCCGCGCCCTCGACCCCGACGATCACTCCGCCGGCGTCGGTCTTGTGCAGGATGTCCGGCGAGACGATCTTCATTACGACGGGCCCGCCGAAGCGCGCCGCGAACGCCACGGCCTCCTCGACGTCCGTCGCCAGCTCCTCGCCCGGTACGGCGATCCCGTACGCGTCGGCGATCACCTTGCCCTCGGGCGCGGTCAGCGCGGTCCGCCCCTCGGCCCGCACGGCCTCCAGGAGGGACCGCACCCGCAGGACCCGGTCTTCGGCCATCACGTCAGATCACTCCGTTCGACTTGAGCAGGCGCACTTCTTCGTCCCCGAGGCCGAGTTCGCCGATGTAGACCTCTTCGTTGTGCTCGCCGAGCAGGGGTGAACTGGTCACCTCGACGGGGGAGTCGGACAGCTTGAGCGGGCTGCCGACGGTCACGAAGTCGCCGCGCTCGGGGTGCGGGACGGTGACGACCATCTCGTTGGCGACCAGCGAACGGTCCTCGATGATCTCCCGGGTCGACAGGATCGGCCCGCACGGGATGTTGTGCGCGTTGAGCCGCTCCAGCACCTCCCACTTGGGAAGCGTCGAGGACCACTCCTCGATCAGCTGGAACATCTTGCCGAGCTTGGGCAGCCGGGCCTCAGGTGTGGCCCACTCGGGGTCGGCGGCCAGCTCGGGCCGGCCGATGAGCTCGCTGATCGGCTGCCAGCCGACGGGCTGCACGATGACGTACACGTAGTCGTTCGGACCGCCCGGCGCGCACTTGACCGCCCAGCCGGGCTGGCCGCCGCCGGAGGCGTTTCCGGACCTGGGAACCTCGTCGCCGAAGTCCTCGTTGGGATATTCAGCGAGCGGCCCGTGTGCCAGGCGTTGCTGGTCCCGCAGCTTCACCCGGCACAGGTTGAGTACGGCGTGCTGCATGGCCACGTTGACCCGCTGCCCGCGCCCGGTGCGCTCCCGTTGGTAGAGCGCGGCGAGGATGCCCGCCACGGCGTGCACACCCGTCCCCGAGTCCCCGATCTGGGCCCCCGTCGCCAGCGGCGGCCCGTCCTCGAAACCGGTGGTCGCCATCGACCCGCCCATGGCCTGCGCGACGACCTCGTACGCCTTGAAGTTGGTGTACGGGCCCTCGCCGAACCCCTTGATGGAGGCATAGACGATCCGTGGATTGATCTCCTGGATGCGCTCCCAGGTGAAGCCCATCCGGTCCACCGCGCCCGGGCCGAAGTTCTCGACCATGACGTCGGAGCGCCGGATCAGCTCGGTGAGGATCTCCTTGCCGCGCTCGGTCTTGGTGTTGAGGGTGATGCTCCGCTTGTTGCAGTTGAGCATCGTGAAGTAGAGGGAGTCGACGTCCGGCAGGTCACGCAGCTGCTTGCGCGTGATGTCGCCGGTCGGCGCCTCCAGCTTGACGACGTCCGCGCCGAGCCAGGCGAGCAGCTGGGTCGCTGACGGCCCGGACTGGACGTGGGTCATGTCCAGGACGCGGATGCCTTCGAGGGCCTTGGTGGACGGAGGGGTCATCGGGGGCACCTCACTTGTACATGGTCTGGTTCATGGTTCCGGGGGCGTACGCGTCGGGGTCGACCCAGACGTTGATCAGCGACGGCTTGCCGGACTCGCGGGCGCGTCGCAGCGCCGGGCCGATGTCGGCGGGGTCGCGGACCTCCTCGCCGTAACCGCCCAGCATCTGGGCGAACTTGTCGTAGTGGACGTCGCCGAGCGTGTTGCCGACCCGGTCGCGGTCCTTGCCGTACTTGGCGGCCTGGCCGTAGCGGATCTGGTTCATGGAGGAGTTGTTGCCGACGATGCCGACGAACGGGAGGTCGTAGCGGACGAGCGTCTCGAAGTCCCAGCCGGTCAGGGAGAACGCCCCGTCGCCGAAGAGCGCGACGACCTCCTTGTCGGGCCGCGCCTGCTTGGCCGCGAGCACGAAGGGGACACCGACGCCGAGCGTGCCGAGGGGACCCGGATCCATCCAGTGCCCGGGGGATTTGGGCTGGACGACCTGCCCGGAGAAGGTGACGATGTCGCCGCCGTCGCCGATGTAGACGGAGTCCTCGGTGAGGAAGTCGTTGATCTCGCTGACCAGGCGGTAGGGGTGGATGGGTGAGGCATCGGACTTCAGGTTCGGCAGCCGCTTCTCCAGGGCGGTCTGCTCGGCCGCCCGCAGTTCGTCCAGCCACTCCTTGCGCCGGGACGCACCGCCGTTGACGCGCCCGGAGGCCGCCTCGGTCACCGACTTCAGCACCAGCCCGGCGTCGCCCACGATGCCGAGGTCGATGTCGCGGTTCTTGCCGACGGTGCGGTAGTCGAGGTCGATCTGCACGACGGTCGCGTCGGGGGACAGGCGCTTGCCGTAGCCCATGCGGAAGTCGAAGGGCGTGCCGACGATGACGATGACGTCGGCGTTCGAGAAGGCGTACCGGCGCGAGAGCTGGAAGTGGTGCGGGTCGCCGGGCGGGAGGGTGCCGCGTCCCGCTCCGTTCATATAGGCGGGGATGTTGAGGGTCCTGACGAGTTCGATGGCCGACGCGGTGCCCCGGGTCGTCCACACCTGGCTGCCGAGCAGGATGGCCGGCTTCTCGGCGTGCACCAGCAGGTCGGCGAGCTTCTCGATCGCCTCGGGGTCGCCGGCCGAGCGGGTCGAGGCGCGGTAGGCGCCTTCCTGGGGCACGCGCGCCTTGGCGGCCGGGACCTTGGCGTCCAGCACGTCGCGCGGGATCTCCAGGAAGGAGGGGCCGGGCGCGCCGTGGTAGCACTCGCGGAACGCCATGGAGACCATGTCCGCCGCGCGGGCGGTGTCGGGCACGGTCGCCGCGAACTTGGTGATGGGGTTCATCATGTCGACGTGCGGAAGGTCCTGGAGCGACCCCATCTTGTGCTGGGTGAGGGCTCCCTGACCGCCGATCAGCAGCATCGGGGACTCCGCGCGGAAGGCGTTGGCGACACCGGTGACGGCGTCGGTCGTGCCCGGTCCCGCGGTGACCACCGCGCAGCCGGGCTTGCCGGTGATGCGGGCGTATCCGTCGGCGGCGTGGGCGGCGACCTGCTCGTGGCGTACGTCGACGACCTCGATGCCCTCGTCGACGCAGCCGTCGTAGATGTCGATGATGTGGCCGCCGCACAGCGTGTAGATGCGGTCGACCCCCTCGGCCTTCAGCGCCTTGGCTACGAGATGACCACCGGAAATCAAGTCCTGGGTGTCGTCGGGCATGGCGAAGTCCTGTCCCTTCGTAGGGGGTTGGAGCGGCTCGCAGTACATTGCATACAGTCGACGAATACTGTATGAAGCTTGTTATCCCGCATCCGGTGGGTGGTGTCCAGGGGGCGTGCGGCACTTTCAGTCAGGAGCCGAAATGGACCTGTACGAACACCAGGCAAGGGAACTCTTCGAAGAACACGGCATCCCGGTCCCGCGGGCCGAGGTGACCGACTCGCCCAAGGAAGCGCGCGAGATCGCCCGCCGGCTCGACGGCCGAGTCGTGGTGAAAGCCCAGGTGAAGACCGGTGGGCGCGGCAAGGCGGGTGGGGTGAGGCTCGCCGCCGATCCGTCCGCCGCCGAGCTGACCGCGCGCCAGATCCTCGGCATGGACATCAAGGGCCACACCGTCGGAAAGGTCATGCTGGCCCAGCCCGTGGACATCGAGAGCGAGTTCTACGTGTCCTACGTACTCGACCGCGCGGCGGGCCGCTTCCTCGCGATCGCCTCGGCCGAGGGCGGCATGGACATCGAGGAGGTCGCCGCCACGCGGCCGGAGGCGGTCGCCCGTATCCCCGTCGACCCGGCCGAGGGCGTGACCTCGGCCAAGGCCACCGAGATCGCCAACGCGGCCGGACTGCCGCCGCAGGCCGTCGAGGTCCTCGTACGCCTCTGGGACGTCCTGGTCCGCGAGGACGCCCTGCTCGTCGAGGTGAACCCGCTCGTCCGCACCAAGGAGGGCCGGATCCTGGCCCTCGACGGCAAGGTCACTCTTGACGACAACGCCCGTTTCCGGCAGGCACGCTGGGGCGCGGACGACACCGGGCACGACGACCCGCTGGAGGCGGCCGCCGCGGCGAAGGGCCTCAACTACGTCAAGCTCGACGGCGAGGTCGGCATCATCGGCAACGGCGCCGGCCTCGTCATGTCGACCCTCGACGTGGTCGCGGGGTGCGGCGCGCGACCGGCCGACTTCCTCGACATCGGCGGCGGTGCCAGTGCCGAGGTGATGGCGGACGGACTGTCGGTCATCCTCTCCGACCCGGCCGTGAAGTCCGTCTTCGTCAACGTCTTCGGCGGGATCACCGCCTGCGACGCCGTCGCCGACGGCATCGTGCGGGCCCTGGAAGCCGTCCGGTTGACCAAGCCGCTCGTCGTGCGCCTCGACGGCAACAACGCGGCCCGGGGCCGGGCCATCCTCGACGAGCACGCGCATCCGCTGGTCCAGCAGGTCACCACCATGGACGGCGCCGCCGCCCGTGCCGCCGAACTCGCCGCCACGGCCTGAGGAGAGGAACGCCATGGCCATCTACCTCAACAAGGAGAGCAAGGTCCTCGTCCAGGGCATGACCGGCGGCGAAGGCATGAAGCACACCCGGCGGATGCTCGCGGCCGGCACGAATGTCGTCGGCGGCGTCAACCCGCGCAAGGCCGGCCGCACGGTCGACTTCGACGAGCGGGCCGTGCCCGTATTCGGCTCGGTCGCCGACGGGATGCGCGCCACCGGGGCGGACGTCACCGTGGTCTTCGTGCCGCCCGCCTTCGCCAAGGCGGCCGTCGTCGAAGCCGCCGACGCCGGCATCGGCCTCGCGGTCGTCATCACCGAGGGCATCCCCGTCCACGACTCCGTGGCTTTCACCGCCTACACCCAGGGCAAGGGCACCCGCATCGTCGGCCCCAACTGCCCGGGCCTCATCACCCCCGGCCAGTCCAACGCCGGCATCATCCCGGCCGACATCACCAAACCCGGCCGTATCGGGCTGGTCTCCAAGTCGGGCACGCTGACGTACCAGCTCATGTACGAGCTGCGCGACATCGGCTTCTCCACCTGCGTAGGCATCGGCGGCGACCCCGTTGTCGGCACCACGCACATCGACTGCCTCGCCGCCTTCCAGGACGACCCCGACACCGAACTGATCGTCCTCATCGGGGAGATCGGCGGCGACGCGGAGGAACGCGCGGCGGCGTACATCCGCGAGCACGTCACCAAGCCGGTCGTCGGCTACATCGCCGGGTTCACCGCACCCGAGGGCAAGACCATGGGACACGCGGGCGCGATCGTGTCCGGCTCGTCCGGTACGGCCGCCGCGAAGAAGGAGGCGCTGGAGGCGGTCGGGGTGAGTGTGGGCAGCACGCCTACGGAGACGGCGAAGCTGGTGCTCGCGCGACTCGACGGACGATAGCCGGGCCGGCCGCCCCAGTTTCCTGCCGGTCGCCGGGCTGGCCGCGCCGGTTCCCGGCGGCCGATCGCCGGGCCACCGCGCCGGTTTCCCGGCCGATCACGGCCCACCCGCACCGGTGTTCCCCGGCCGATCGCCGGGCCACCCACCCCGCATTCCCCGCCCCCGACCGTGCACCGAGAGCGGAGCAATCCCATGGCACCCACCCTCACCCTCAAGACCGGCACGTCCTGGCCCGACGCGTGGCGGCGGTGTATCGCCGTCGCGCCCGAGGCCTTCCGTGACGACAGGGTCCTCAACCTCTGGAGCGGCGCCTGGCAGGAGGACGGCCGGGTCCTGCCCGCCGTCAGCCCCGTCGACGGCAGCCCGATCGCCGGCCCGCCCCGCCTGGACGGAACTACCGCCCACCGGGCCGTCCGCGCGGCACTCGACCAGCACCGCGCCTGGCGGCACCTCCCCCTGGAGGAGCGCCGGGGCCGGGTCGCCGCCACCCTCGACGCCCTCGCCGAACACCGCGGCCTGCTCGCGCTGCTGCTCGTCTGGGAGATCGGCAAGCCCTGGCGGCTCGCCCAGGCGGACGTCGACCGCGCCATCGACGGGGTCCGCTGGTACGTCGACGGCATCGAACCCATGCTCGCCGGCCGCTCCCCGCTGGACGGGCCCGTCTCCAACATCGCCAGCTGGAACTACCCGATGAGCGTGCTCGTTCACGCAGTGCTGGTCCAGGCACTGGCAGGCAACGCGGTCATCGCCAAGACCCCGACCGACGGCGGTGTCGCCTGCCTGACCCTGGCCTGCGCCCTCGCCGCCCGCGAGGGAATTCCCGTCACCCTCGTCAGCGGCAGCGGAGGCGAGCTGTCCCAGGCGCTGGTGCGGGCGCCCGAGATCGGCTGCGTCTCCTTCGTCGGCGGCCGTGACACCGGTGCCGCCGTCGCCACGGCCGTCGCCGACCTCGGCAAACGACACGTCCTCGAACAGGAGGGGCTCAACACCTGGGGCATCTGGAACTACTCGGACTGGGACACCCTGACCGCGGTGATCCCCAAGCTCTTCGACTACGGCAAGCAGCGTTGTACGGCGTACCCGCGCTTCGTCGTCCAGCGGAAACTGTTCGACTCGTTCCTCGCGGCGTACCTCCCGGCGGTGCGCACGCTTCAGGTCGGGCATCCGCTCGCCGTGGAGCAGCCGGACGACCCGTTTCCGCAACTGGACTTCGGGCCGGTGATCAACGCGGCCAAGGCGAAGGAGCTGCACGACCAGGTCGCCGAGGCGATCGAACGCGGCGCCGTGCCGCTGCACCGTGCCAGGCCCGACGAGGCCCGGTTCCTGCACGGCCAGGACACCTCCGCCTACGTCCAGCCGGTCACGCTCCTCGATCCGCCCCCGTCCTCTCCGCTGCACCACGCGGAGCCGTTCGGCCCGGTCGACACGATCGTCCTGGTCGACACGGAGGCGGAGCTGCTGGCCGCGATGAACGCCTCCAACGGCGCGCTGGTCGCCACGCTGTCCACGGACGACCGGGCGACCTACGACCGTCTCGCCCCGCAGATCCGCGCCTTCAAGGTCGGTCACGGCACGCCCCGTTCCCGGGGAGACCGCGACGAGCTGTTCGGCGGGCTCGGCGCGTCCTGGCGCGGTGCGTTCGTCGGCGGTGACCTGCTGGTGCGCGCGGTGACACGGGGCCCTGAGGGGGAGCGGCTGCCGGGGAACTTCCCGGAGTACCAGTTGCTGCCTTGAGAGAAGGCGGGCGCGGCCGGCGCCGGGCCGTGCTCGTCGTGCCGACCCGGCTTACGCCGCTGTCAGGCCTGCGCCGCTGCCCGGCTTGCGGCAAGGGCCAGGCATCTTCCCCGCCCGGCTCGGTCTGACCGGCCCTCGTGAAGAGTCCGCCCGCCCCACGGCTCGCGCCGCGCGGTCCCTCAGCGGCCTTTGCCCCGACCCGCCGCTCAGCCGATGCCCTGCCGGTCCGGGCGCAGGGCGAACTCCCGGTCCGACGGGGTCGGCGCGGCCAGGTCGACGGCTTGGCGGAGCAGTTCGCGATGGCGCAGCAGCGGCTCGCGGCGGTCCGGGGGCGCGAGCAGGAGCAGATCGTCCAGACCGGCCAGCATCCGCCGGGAGACCTGCGGGCTCTCGGCGGCGCACAGCCGCACCTCGGTGCACCCGAGATCCACCAGGTCGGTCCACCCCGGCACGGGCTGCACCAGCCGTACCGCACCGGCCCGGTCCCGGTGCAGGGCGGCGTCCAGCGGCCGCCGGCTCAGCGCGGCCAGAAACTGGACGATCCGGTCCAGCGCCTGCACCGCGGTCGTCGGATCGTTGATCGCGGACGACAGGGCGCGCAACGCGATGTCGGACAACTGCCGCAGCCCGAAACCGAGATCCTGGTGGTAGGTCCGCTCCACGCCCACCGAGATCGCGTGGCGCAGCCTCCTGCGGGGCGGGACCGGCCCGCCGTGCACCGCCAGTACGGGCATCCCGGGCACCACGAAGTCCCCGATCCGCGGGATCAGCCGCAACACCACCCCGTGTTTGCGCGCCACCCGCACCAGCCGGGCGATGTGCACGTCGCGCAGCACCCCCGCCGGGCCCTCGTGCGGCACCCACGCGGTCTCGGGACCGAGACCGGCGGCGTCCGGCCCGCTCACCGGCACGGGCATCGAGGCGGCCACGCGGAACGACTCCGAGGCGATCCGCGCGATCACATGGCTGATCCGCATCAGCCGCAGGGTGGCGTTCACGTACAGCACGAAGAGCAGCAGGCTCAGCCCGACCATGCACAGGGTGAGGACCGACTGCACCAGCGGCACCGACGTGACGGCACGGGGGTCGTCGACCGTGTCGAAGCTCGTCAGGACCAGCAGGGTCAGCACGAACGTCGCCAGGAAGACCGCGAAGGTCGCCTTGGTGATCCGGCTGCGCACGAAGAGCCGCACCACGCGCGGGGTGAACTGCCCGCTCGCCATCTGCACGGCGACCAGCGAGATGCTGAAGACCACCCCGATGAAGGTCATCATCGCCGAGCCGACCGCGCTCACCACGGCCTTCGCGTCGTCCGCGAACCGCAGCAGCTCCTCGAGCGTCTCGAAGTCCCGGTCCTCCCGGAGGGCGTCGACGACGGCCGTGTCGAGCAGGTTCGCCCCCACCCAGACCACGAAGACGCCCGCCATCGCCGCGGTGGGGGCGAACCAGAACGTGTCGCGCAGATGCTCCCTGAGCGGCGACAGGGCCCGCGGGCGGCGTCCCGCCGAAGCGCTCCGCGTAACCATCCAGTCACTCATGGTGTGACCCTAGAGGCATCGGGGCGCGAGGTCCCGGACCCCCGCCAGGCGGACGGAAACGCAGGTGAAAGGCACTCCGAAAGCTTGGTATTGTTGTCCATGTCGCCGCGGGGAACACCCCTGGCAAGGCGGCGGACACCTGGTCCGGGTGGCGGAATGGCAGACGCGCTAGCTTGAGGTGCTAGTGCCCTTTATCGGGCGTGGGGGTTCAAGTCCCCCCTCGGACACAGATCAGCTCGAGCGGGTCGAGATCTTTCTCGGCCCGCCCGAGCTGTTGTGCTTCCCGGTGCCTCAGTGCCGGTACTCCCGCAGCTTGCGGTACAGCGTCGCCCGGCCGATCCCCAGCGCGCTGGCCGTGCGGGCCTTGTTGCCGCCGTGGCGGCGCAGCGCCTCCAGGATCGCGGCGCGCTCGGCGTGCTCCATCGGGCTGAGCGGGCGCGCGGCCGGCCCCTCCCGGACGGCGTCCGGCAGCTCGGCCCGGCGCACCGGACCCGTCACCCGCCGGTGCTCGGCCAGAGCCCGGACGACATGGGCCAGCTCGGTGACGTTGCCCGGCCAGGGGTACCGCTCCAGCGCCCGCAGGGCGTCCAGAGTCCAGGTCAGGGGCGGCTGCCCGGACGCCGGGCGGGGGGTGAGGGCCGGCAGCAGGTCCCGTATGTCCTCGGTCCGTTCCCGTAGGGGCGGAAGGGTCACCGAGCGGGCGGACAGCTTGTCCAGCAGGCGCTGGAGGCAGGGGCCGACGGGCGTGCCGGGCGTGTAGGTGATCAGCAGCCGGGCGTCCGGGTGCTGGTCCAGCAGGGAGTTGAGCGCGGCCACGCCGGGCTGGGTGAGGCGTTCGGCGTGGCGGAGCAGGAGGGGGTGGCCGGGCCGCCACGCGGGCAGGGTCCGGTCGAGTCCGGCGTCCTGCGCCGCGTCGGCCACCTGAGCGGTGTCCGCGCCGAGCAGCTCCCGCGCCAGCGCGGACTTGCCCGTGCCGCGCTCGCCGTTCAGCAGCAGCGGCTCCCGGGAGCGGGCCAGCTCCACGGCACGCCCGACGGCGTGCCGCCAGGGCACCGAGGAGCCGGTCAGGGCGGCCGGCGGGCAAGGCGGTGACACCGCCGGGGGCGCAGGGTCGTCGAGCGGTTCCAGGACGGCCACGATCCCGATGGCCGTGCCGTCCAGACACACCGGAGTAACGCTCGCGGTGCACCCGGCCCCCTCCGGCAGCTCCGCGCGGCCCGTGCCGTCCCTCTCCCGCGGGGCGGCCGCCGTGCGCTCCAGCGCGGCGAGCACCTCGGGCGTCAGCAATCGTTGTGCCGCGTCGCTGACCAGCCGGTTGCGGCCGTCGAGGGCCGCGACCGCCCGGTCCCGCCCGCGCGCCGCCCTCACATAGGCGTCCAGCAGCACCCGCTCGGCCCGGCCGGCCCGCGCCCGCAGCTGCGTCTCGACCGCCGTGACCGTCGCCTCGGCGAACGCCGCCTGGGGGTGCGGCGGGCCCGCGGCACACAGCCGGGACGCGACCGTCAGGGTGCCCAGCACCTGCCCGCTCTCCGGACCGAGGACCGGGACGCTGACCGCGGACACCTCCTGCCACCGGTCGAGGAAGTGCTCGGGGCCGTGCACCTCGGCCCGGCTCCGGCTGCGCAGGGCGAGGGCCGCGCTGTTGTGACCGACCTCCTGCTCCGACAGGACGGTGCACACCTCGAAGCCGGGCGCGTTTCCCGCCGTCCACAGCACGCGCAGCCGCTCGTCGGTCAGGACGAGCAGCGACCCGCCCGGCCCCAGGGCCGGGACGATCCGGTCGAGCACCGGCCGGGCGGCGGTG
Source organism: Streptomyces sp. NPDC043685 (assembly GCF_056436585.1). Lineage (NCBI taxonomy): Bacteria > Bacillati > Actinomycetota > Actinomycetes > Kitasatosporales > Streptomycetaceae > Streptomyces > Streptomyces sp. NPDC043685. The sequence goes on from NZ_JBWKCH010000003.1 coordinate 236,611, forward strand.
AGCAGTTCCGACGCGCCGGGGCGGGACGGACGGGACGGCGATACCTCCAAGTCGTGCGGCACGCCGAAGAACCGGGCTCGCCGCCACGCCGCGACGACGTCCTCCGGAACGCCCGCGGGCAGCGGGCGCCCCGAAAGGAACCGCTCGCGGGCGACACGGAGCGAGGGCCGGGCGGTGGCTGCGGGGGAGGGGTCTGTGGTGGTCACGGCACCGTCCACCGTAACGGGTTCGGTTGAACGGGAAACAACTGCGGGTGGCCGCGCCGTCCTTCGCCCGGCTCTCCGGTGTCTCGTAATGAGACACCCGTACCCGGCCGTGCACCCGCATGATCAGGCACGTCCGGCCGTAGGGCCGCCCCGGCTGCGGGGGGCCGCGGCCACCGGGCCGCCGCGTGCCCGGGCCGTCCCGCGTCCGGCCGCCCCAACCCCCGCCGCCCCACCCCCCCCGCCCCAACCCCCTTCCGCAGGAGCGCCCGTGTCCACCGTCGTCGAGACCGACGTCCTGATCGTCGGCAGCGGCCCGGCCGGTGCCACGGCCGCGCTCGCCCTGAGCACCTACGGCGTGCCCAACATCGTCGTGACCCGCCACGCGAGCCTCGCCGACACCCCGCGCGCGCACATCACCAACCAGCGCACCATGGAGGTGCTGCGCGACCTCGGCGTCGAGCGGGACGTCGTCGCGCGGGCCACCCCGCAGCACCTGATGGGCAACACGACCTTCTGCACCAGCCTGGCGGGCGAGGAGCTGGGCCGGGTGCGCTCCTGGGGCAACGACCCGCTCGTGCAGGCCGAGCACGAGCTCGCCAGCCCCACGCGCATGTGCGACATGCCGCAGCACCTCATGGAACCGGTCCTCGTCGACGCGGCCGTCGCCCGCGGCACCCGGCTCCGCTTCCAGAACGAGTACCTCTCCCACACCCAGGACGCCGACGGCGTCACCGCCACCGTCCGCGACCGGCTGCGCGGGGACACCTACGAGATCCGCGCCGCGTACCTCATCGGAGCCGACGGCGGCCGGTCGAAGGTCGCCGCGGACGCCGGGCTGCCGATGGGCGGCCGGATGGGCGTCGCCGGCAGCATCAACATCGTCTTCGAGGCGGACCTGGCCAAGTACACCGCCCACCGCCCGTCCACCCTCTACTGGGTCCTCGCCCCGGGCGCGACGGTCGGGGGCATCGGCGCGGGCCTGGTGCGCTGCGTACGCCCCTGGAACGAGTGGCTGATCGTCTGGGGCTACGACGTGAACGCCGGCGCGCCCGATCTGAGCACCGCGTACGCCGAGTCGATCGTCCGCAAGCTCATCGGTGACGACGACATCCCGGTGACCGTCACGTCGTCCTCCGCCTGGACCGTCAACGAGATGTACGCGCGGTCCTACGCCAACGGCCGGGTCTTCTGCGCCGGTGACGCCGTGCACCGTCATCCGCCGTCCAACGGCCTCGGCTCCAACACCTCCATCCAGGACGCCTACAACCTCGCCTGGAAGCTCAAGCTCGTCCTCGACGGCACCGCCCACCCCCGGCTGCTCGACAGCTACACCGCCGAACGCGCCCCGGTCGGCCGGCAGATCGTCACCCGCGCCAACCGGTCCATCCGGGAGACGGCTCCGGTCTTCGAAGCCCTCGACGGGCTCTCCCCGCAGACCCCCGAGCAGCTGTGGGCCAACATCGCCGCCCGCAAGGAGGCCACCGAGGCCGCCGAGAAACAGCGGGCGAGGCTGCGCGAGGCCATCGCCTTCAAGACCTACGAGTTCAACGCCCACGGCGTCGACCTCAACCAGCGCTACGGCGACGGGACTTCCGCGGCGATCGTCCCGGACGGCACACCCGACCCCGGCTTCCCCCGCGACCCGGAGCTGTACCACCAGCCGTCCTCCCGGCCCGGCGCCAGGATCCCGCACGCGTGGATCACCTCGGGCACCCGCACGCTCTCCACCCTCGACACGGTGGGGCGGGGCCGCTTCACCCTGCTGACCGGCATCGGGGGAGAGGCCTGGGTGCGGGCGGCCGAGGCGCAGAAGGCGGAGATCGCCACCGTCGTGATCGGACCCGGGCAGGAGTACGAGGATCCCTACGGCGACTGGGCGCGGCTGCGCGAGATCCCGGACGCGGGCGCCCTCCTGGTACGACCGGACGGTTTCGTCGCCTTCCGGCACGCCTTCGCAGGCCCGGACGCCGGAGAACTGCTCGCGGACGCGCTGCGGCGGATCCTCGGACATGCCTGAGCGCGCCATCATGGAAGCGAGGCGACAGACGGAAGAAGCGGACGTCCAGAACGAGGAGCCGGGATGACCACCGATGCGACCGGGCCCGACGTCACCGCGCAGGCTCTGGCCAGCCTGCGCGGGACAGCCGACCCGCGGCTGCGTGAACTGCTCACCGGCCTCGTCCGCCACCTGCACGACTTCGCGCGCGAGACCCGTCCGACCCGGCAGGAGTGGGAGCGGGCGATCGCCTTCCTGACCGCGACCGGCCAGACCTGCACCGAGACCCGGCAGGAGTTCATCCTGCTGTCGGACGTGCTGGGCCTGTCCATGCTGGTGGAGACGCTGAACGGCGATAACACGGCCGGGGCCACCGAGTCGACCGTGCTGGGCCCCTTCCACCTGACCGAGTCACCGGTCCGGGCGCTCGGCGACGACATCGACCTGGTGGGCGGCGGCGAGAAGTGCGTGGTCAGCGGCCGGGTGCGGTCCGCCGACGGCACCCCGCTGCCCGGCGCCGTCGTCGACGTCTGGCAGGCCGACGACAAGGGCTACTACGACGTCCAGCAGCCCGGCGTCCAGCCCGCCGGCAACGGACGCGGACTGTTCACCGCCGACACCGAGGGGCGCTTCTGGTTCCGCACCTGCGTCCCGGCCGCGTATCCCATCCCCACCGACGGCCCCGTCGGTGGGCTGCTGCGGGCCACCGGGCGGCATCCCTACCGCCCCGCGCACATCCACTTCATCGCCTCGGCCGAGGGCCACGCGCCCGTCACCACGCACATCTTCGTGGCCGGCGGCGACCACCTCGACTCCGACGCGGTGTTCGCGGTGAAGCCGAGCCTCATCCAGGACTTCGCGCAGACCGACGACCCCTCGCTGGCCCGGGAGTTCGGCGTGGCCAATCCCTTCCGGCACGCCCGCTTCGACCTCGTGCTGGAACGCACCGCATGACGTTCCAGGAGGAGTTCACCTACGAGACGCGGCCCGTGCGGGTCGTCTTCCGGCCCGGCGCGGCCGTCACCGCGACCCCGGGCGAGGCGGCGCGCCTGGGCCTGCGACGGCTGCTCGTGGTGTGCGGCGGCCGGGGCGCGGACGTGGCCCGCACCGTCGCGGACGCCCTCGGCGACAGGTGCGCGGGGCTGCACCCCGAGGCCCGGATGCACGTGCCCGTCGAGGACGCCGACCGGGCCGTCGCGGTGGTACGGGCGGCCGGGGCGGACGGCTGCGTCGCCGTCGGCGGCGGTTCCGCGATCGGGCTCGGCAAGGCGATCGCCCTGCGCACCGGACTGCCCCTGATCGCCGTGCCGTCGACGTACTCGGGCTCCGAGATGACCCCGGTCTGGGGCCTGACCGAGCACGGCGCCAAACGCACCGGCCGCGACCCTGCCGTCCAGCCCCGCAGCGTCGTCTACGACCCCCTGCTCACCCTCTCCCTGCCCGTGCCGCTCACCGTGACCAGCGGGATCAACGCGCTCGCGCACGCCGTCGAGGCGCTGTACGCCCCGGACGTCTCCCCGCTGGTGACGGTCATGGCCGAGGAGGGGGTCCGGGCGATGACCGAGGCGCTGCCACGGCTGGCCGACGACCCGGGCGACCTCGACGCGCGCAGCCGGGCCCTGTACGGGGCGTGGCTGTGCGGGGCGTGCCTCGGCGCGACCACGATGGGGCTGCACCACAAGCTGTGCCACGTCCTGGGCGGCACCTACGGCCTGCCGCACGCCGAGACCCACACCGTGGTCCTGCCCCACGCCCTGGCGTACAACGCCCCCGCCGCACCGCAGGCGTTGACGGTTCTGCGCCGCGTCCTCGGCGGCGACGACGTGCCCCGCGCCCTGTGGGACCTGGCCGGACGCCTGGGCGCACCGCGTTCCCTCGCCGAACTCGGCCTGGCACAGGCCGACGTGACACCGGCTGCGGCCCGGGCCGCGGGCGAGCCGTACGCCAACCCGCGCGAGGTGACGGCGGAGGGGGTGCGGGGCGTGCTGCTCGCGGCGTACGGGGGAGGGCCGCCCTCGACGGCATAGGCGCCGCCTTCAGCCGACCCGCCCGCACCTTCCGTGACCGCGTCCTCACGGCCCGTGCCTGATGCGACGTCAGCGTGCCGCCGGAGCCCCGCGCCCGTGGATCCCGCAACGCGAGAAGGCCAGGGATCCACGGGCCTCCTGGACGTGGTCCGGCCGGAGGCGTCGGCACGGGCGGGCGTGCGGTTGCAGCGCCCCTGACCGGGGCGGAGGATGAAGGCAGGCCCTCCGGCCGCTGTCAGCGCCTCCCACCGCCTCGCGCAGGGCCGAACCCACGCGCACCGGGAGTCCCCATGGACCGAGCCGACCTCTCATCGGTGTTCTACGGGGACGGCCCGGTCCCCGTGCTGTGGGCCACCCACTGCCCCGTGCACTTCGACGTGTGGCTGGCGTTCGCCCAGCCGCCGGCCCCGCGGGGGGAGGCCCACGGTTCCGGAGCCGTGGCCCGGACGGCAGAGCGGGGCCGGCAGGACCTGATTCTCGCGATCCGCGAGGAGTACGGCGTCGAGCAGGTGCTGGAGCGTTTCCAGAACCGCGGGCTGATGGAGAAGTGCCGTCCGATCGCCGCCGGCAGCTTCGTGGCGGCCCAGCTGACCCTGAAGGAGCTCGTCGCCGACGTCCTGCCCCTGACCAGTCTGGCCGGTGCGGTGCGTGTCGCCCACGAACTCGCTCGGTTCGGCGGGGCCGAAGGCGTCGAAGCAGCTCTCGCCGGACACGTCAGGACCCCGGCCACCAGCGAGATCCACGACAGCATGGAGCGTCGGCAGGAGCGCGGCCGCCACGTCACCTGGCTGTTGAGGCTCCTGCACCGCATCGTGCGGCACGCGAGGCCCGACCTGGGCGGGGGTGAAACGCGGGAACAGGCGGTGACCGCGGTGCTCGTCGAGATGCTGGACGCCGTCCTCGTGGACACCGGCCCCGCACGCCGGCCGCACGCGCCCGCAGGGCGGGTGGCCGACCGCAGACAGAAGTATCCGGTGGTCTCCGTGACGACGAACAGGCCCGCGACCGGAGCGGTCGTACGGTCCCGCCGGACCATCAAGGCCGACGCGGCGGAGCAGGTCTTCTCGGTCGACACCGCCTCCATCGGCTGGGCCGTCGTCGACAGCGGCATCGATCCACGGCACCCGGCCTTCCACGACTGGGACACCACCGGCCCGGCGCCGCAGCGACTGGAGACGCGTATCGCCCGTTCCTTCGACTTCACCGGCGTACGGGAGAAACTCTCCGCCGACGTGCTCGTGGGCGGCCTCGTCAACTGGGCGGCCGCCCTGCCGACCGTCGAGACCACCCCGTCCCGGGAGCAGCCCGCACGGCCGCCGCCCGGCGACCAGCACGGCACCCACATCGCCGGCATCATCGGCGGCTGGTGGCCGGAGCTGGACTTCCGCGGCATCTGCCCGCGCATCCGGCTCTACGACTTCCGAGTCCTCGACGACGAGGGAGGGGGCGACGAGTTCTCCATCGTCACCGCACTGCAGGCGATCCGTCACATCAACGAGCAGGCGGGGCGGTTCATCGTCGCCGGGGTCAACATCAGCCTGTCGGTCCCGCACGACGTCGCCAGTCACGCCACCGGGTGGACACCCGTGTGCGTCGAGTGCGACCGCCTGACACGGTCGGGCGTCGTCGTCGTCACCGCTGCGGGCAACGCGGGGTTCACCGGCACCGCGCGGACCGTGGGCGCCGACTACCGGGCCATCAGCATCTCCGACCCCGGGAACGCGGAGTCCGTCATCACCGTCGGCTCCACCCACCGCAGCAACCCGCACCGCCACGGCGTCAGCTACTTCTCCGGCCGGGGGCCCACCGGCGACGGGCGGCCCAAGCCCGACCTGGTGGCACCGGGGGAGGACATCGACGGCCCCATCCCCGGCGAGGGAATCGCCGCCATGCACGGCACCAGCCAGGCGGCGGCCCATGTCAGCGGGGCCGCGGCCATGCTGCTGGCCCGCAACCGCGAGTTGCTCGGCCGCCCGGAACGGGTGAAGGAGATCCTGTGCGCCACGGCGACGGACCTGGCTCGTGAACGCCACTTCCAGGGCCACGGCCTCGTCGACGTGCTGCGTGCCATCCAGTCCGTCTGACGGAACGGTCCACCAGCCAGGAGCCGACATGCTCACCTTCGATTTCCTCGACGCGCGCCACGGCGACTGCTTCCTCGTCCACTGGGGCACACCCCATGAGCGGGTCATGCTCGTCGACGGCGGACCCGGCGACGTCTACCGGGCCACACTCCGCGGCCGGCTGCGGGAGCTCGGCGGACCGGACGGCGGTGACCGTCCGCACCTCGACGTCGTGTGCCTGTCCCACGTCGACGACGACCACGCCGGCGGGCTCGTCCGGCTCTTCCGCGACATGAGGCAGGCCCAGCAGGACGGGGATGCCCTGCCGTACGCGGTGGACGCCCTGTGGTTCAACTCCGTGGAGGAACTCGTCGACCGGCGCGCCCCCGGGCTGAGCGCCTCCGTCCGGCCGCTCCTCGAACGCGCCGCCGACGACGCGGCGGTCGGGGCGAGCTACAACCAGGGCCGCGACATCCGCAACGCGGCGACCGCGCTGAGCCTGGACGGCAACGCCCCGTTCGGCGGACCGCTCACCGAAGGCGCCGAGGCCGTCCTGGACGACCTGGACGTCACGGTCGTCGCACCGGACCAGGAGGCGTTGGCGGAGCTGGAGGAGCGGTGGCGCACGGCGAAACAGCGCGGCGACCCCGACGTCATCACCGCGGGCTACACCGACGGGTCGGTGCCGAACCTCTCCAGCATCGTCCTGCTGCTGCGCCACGAGGGCCGCACCGCCCTGCTCACCGGTGACGCCCGTGGCGACCGCGTCCTGAGCGGGCTGCGCGAACTGGGCCTGCTCGACGACTCGGAACCCCTCCACGTCGACCTGCTCAAACTGCCGCACCACGGCAGCGACCGCAACGTGGAGGCGGACTTCTTCGAGCAGGTGCGGGCCGACCACTACGTGATATCCGCCGATGGCGTCCGCCACCACCACCCCGGCGAGGCCACCCTGCGCTGGCTCGTCGAGTCCCGGGCACCGGACGACGAGTACGTCGTCCACCTGACCAACCACATCCCGTTCGCCGAGGAGGAACTGACGCGACTGGGCGAGGGCCGCGCCTTCGGCGTCGACGTCCGGGCGCCCGCCGACCAAGCGCTCCTCATCACGATCGGAGACCGGCCATGACCACCTCCCGGCAGGCCCCCGCCGCTCCCGCGCCCCCGGCCGGCGCCGCACCGGACGCCGGGCCGCAGTGGGCCGTGGACTCGCCTGCCACCGGCACCGGCCTCACGGCGCGTCCCTGCGGTGACGCCCTCCGCCCGGCCGAACCACCGGCCACCGCGCACCCGGTCGCGCTCGCCCTGTCCGGCGGCGGGTTCCGCGCCACCCTCGCCGCCCTGGGCTTCGTGCGGCTGCTGGCCGACACCGGGCTGCTCTCCCGGCTGCGGTACTCCTCGTCCGTGTCCGGCGGTTCGATCGCCAACGGCTGCCTGGCCACCGCCTGGCCCGCGCTGCGGCGGGAGGACTTCACCACCGGCGCCGTCGACGAGCTGGTCATCGCGCCGGTCGTCGACCGCGTCTCCTCCCGCTCCCTCAAGCGCGCCCTCGTCCGCGGCCTGTGGCGAACCCTCGGCCCCTCGACGCGGACGGACCTCCTGGCCGGGCGTCTGGACGAGTGGTTCCTGCGGGGGACCGAACTGGAGCGCCTGGACCCGGAGGTGCGCTGGATCGTCAACGCCGCCAACCTCACCACCGGTGCCCGCTTCACCTTCGAGCGCGACGTGTACGGCGACTACACCATCGGCCTGGCCCCCACAGCCGGCACGCGGCTGCGGCTGAGCCGGGCCGTGTCGGCCTCCGCCGCGGTCCCCGGCGCGTTCCCGCCCGTCGTTCTCGACCGGGCCCCCTTCCCGTGCGCCGCCCAGCCACCCGCCCTGCTCGACGGCGGTACGTACGACAACACCGGCCTGGAGGCCATCGACTCGGACCGCTACCGGCACACCTTCCTGTGCGTACTCAACGCCGGAGGGCTGCTGCGCCCCGGCGTGTACGGGCGCGTGCCGGTGGTCCGGGACCTGGCCCGGGCGAACTCGCTGCTGTACCGGCAGAGCACCACGCTGCGGACCCGTGCCGTCGTCGAACGCTTCGAGCAGGCGAGGGCCTCGGGCCCGGACGGCGCACTTCCGCGCGGTGCCCGACGCGGCATCCTCGTCCAGCTCTCCACCGACTTCCCGGCGAACGGCCCGGACGCCCTGCGCCGCTGGCGCGCCGCCTTCCCCGAGAATCCGGCCTTCGACGGCCGCCATCTCGCCCTCGTCCCGACCGTGTTCGACCGCCTCGACCCCGGCCTCTGCCGGGCCCTGGTCCACCGCGGCTGGTGGCTGGGCGGCGCGGCTCTGGCGGCGTACCACCCCGAGCTGCTTCCGGGCGACCTGACGGCGCTGCGCCCGCCGCGACGCTGACCTTCCAGACGACGACCCCAAGCGTGGATCCGGCCCGCCCGGTTTCCGCGGACAGAAGGTGACCGCAAGCCTTCCTAGGGTCGTGACATGACTCAGACCCGGAGAATCCTCGTCACCGGAGCCACCGGAACCGTCGGCCGTCAGGTCGTCGCCGAACTGCTCACCCGGGGGCACCAGGTGCGTGCCCTGACACGCGACGCCGCCAAGGCCGTCTTCCCGGCCGGGGTCGAGGTCGTCGAGGGCGACCTGACCGAGCCGGACGGCCTGGCCCCGGCCCTGGAGGGCGTCACCGGCCTCCACCTGATCACCTTCGGCGGCGCCGCCTTCAGCCCGCTGGAGACCGGCCCCCGGATCCTGGAACTCGCCCGTGAGGCCGGGGTCCGCCGGGTCACCGTGCTGCACGGCGGCGGCCCCACCCCGCTGGAGGACGCGGTGCGCGCCGACGACGGTGTGGACTGGACCGTGCTCATGCCGGTCGAGTTCATGGCCAACGCGCTGGAGTGGGCGGACGGCATCGTGACCTCCGGGGAGGTGCGGGAGCCGTTCGTGGACCGGCTGAGTGCCATGGTCCACGAGGCGGACATCGGCGCCGTCGCGGCCGTCGCCCTCACGCAGGAGGGGCACGGCGGCCGGGAGTACGTCATCACGGGCCCCGAGGTGCTCACCGTCGCCGACAAGGTGAAGACCGTCGCCACCGCCGCCGGCCGCGAGATCGCACTGGTGGAACTGACCGAGGAGCAGGCCGTCGAGCGGTGGCGGGCGGCGGGCCTCCCGGAGGACGTCATCGGCTTCCTGCTCATGGCGTACGGGGACACCCCCGAGGTGGGCCGGACGGTCTCCGGCACCGTCGAGAAGGCCACCGGACGCCCGGCGCGCACGTTCGCCCAGTGGGCGGCCGAACACGTGGACGCCTTCACCGGGAAGTCCTGACTGTCTCGTATTGAGACACCCGGACCGGCCACCGGTCCGTCAAGATCGACAAGGGGGTGTGACCGCAGCAAGGTGCGGCCGTCGGCATGCGCTGAGTTCGCTGCCCGCGCGGCCGCACACCCGAAGAAAGGTGACCACCATGGCCCTCGCACTGCTCCGGCGCCGGTGGCTCAAGAACACCCCCGCCGCGGCGGCGGGCCTAGCCCTCCCCCTCCCCTCCGGCGCGGGCGCCGTCGCCCGCGAGGTCGTCGACCCGATGGGCTCACCCCTGGCGGCCGCGGACGTCACCGTCACCGCCCTGGACACGCACCGCGTCGCCGCCCGCGGCACGACCGACCCCTACGGCTACTTCCTCGCGGCGCTGCCGCCCGGCCGGTACAGCCTGCTCATCTCGGCGGAGGGCCTGCGGCCGCACCGCGAGACCATCGAGACGGGCCCGGGCGCCCCGGCGGCCACCGAACGCGTCTGGCTCCAGCCCGCCGAGGCGCTCCAGCTGCCGACGGCCGGGACCTGGCTCTTCGACCCGCCGCACACCGCGATCCGGTTCATCGCCAAGCACGTCGGCATGGCCCATGTGCACGGCCGCTTCGAACGTTTCGAGGGCGGCATCCGGATCGCCCCGGACATGACCGACTCCCGCGTGCACGTCCGCATCGACGCCTCCAGCATCACCACCGGCAACACCACGCGCGACAACCATCTGCGGTCCGCCGACTTCCTCGACGTCGAGCGCTTCCCGCACATCGACTTCACGAGCTCACGCTTCGCCTACCGGGGCGGAAGCAAGTGGACCCTGCAGGGCTCCCTCACGATGCACGGCGTCAGCCGCTCGGTGGCCCTGGACACGACGTACCTGGGCACGGTGAACGGCGGCTACGGACAGGAACTGCGCTGCGCGGCCCTGGCGACGGCGGAACTCCACCGGGAGGACTACACGCTGAACTGGCGCTCGATGCTGGCCCGGGGCATCGCGGTGGTGGGCCCGACGGTCCAACTGGAACTCGACGTCCAGGCGATGTACCGCACCCACGACACGCCGACCCCGCCGGAGTAGTCCCCCGGCCTGGGCCTTGCGGAAAGGCCCAGGTCACGCGTTCCCCTCCCACAGGGCCGTGAGCCAAGGCCACAGGCCCGGCAGCGGCTGCTTCGGGCACGTCAGCCGGTGCTCGATCCGGCATCGCTGAGATCTGTCCGGCGGGCACACGCCGTACGCCGTGTCCCGGCCGGCCGACACGGGCGGTGGAGCGGCGGACCGCCGCGGTACCGGCGTGACGCGACCGGGCCACCGACGCCCCGCCCCCGCGGCGACACGCTCGATAAATCCGTGGCCCCCGCCCCTCCGCTCTCCCTACACTCACGCCCATACCCGCGCCGCCCACGATCAGGGCGGTGCACCGAGGGGACGAACGAAGGGAGACCGTCATGCGTGACCACACCGCTGTCGTCGTCTCCCTGCCGCGCTACGAGGTGATCCTCGTGTCTCTCGTCGCCCCGGTGCCCGCTGCGCGGCGGTACCGGCTGTCCGGGACGGACGCCTGATTCATCCACGGCCCTGACGTGACGTCAGGGCCGAAGGCTGTCCGCACGTCTCGTCCCACGCATCGCGCTGCCCCTTCCTGATCGCACCGAAAGGCCCTGGGCCGTGCGCACCCATGTCAATCCGCTCGCCGTCGTCCGCAACCTCGGCATCCTCGCCCACGTCGACGCCGGCAAGACCACCGTCACCGAACGGATCCTGTTCGCCACCGGAACCACCCACAAGCGCGGCGAGGTCCACGACGGCACGACCGTCACCGACTTCGACCCGCAGGAGCGCGACCGCGGCATCACCATCTTCGCCGCGGCGGTCAGCTGCGCCTGGGACGGGCACCGGATCAACCTCATCGACACCCCCGGGCACGTCGACTTCGCCGACGAGGTGGAGCGGGCCCTGCGCGTGCTCGACGGTGCCGTGGCCGTGTTCGACGCGGTGGCCGGGGTGGAGCCGCAGAGCGAGTCGGTGTGGCGGCAGGCCGACCGGCACGGCGTGCCGAGGATCGCGTTCGTCAACAAGATGGACCGCGCCGGTGCCGACCTCGACGCGGCCGTGGCGTCGATCCGGCATCGACTGCACCCGGCGCCGCTGGTCGTGCAGATGCCGATCGGTACGGAGGACACCTTCACCGGCGTCGTCGACCTGGTGCGCATGCGCGCACTGCGGTGGGCGGACGGTGGCGACCTGGAGGACACGGCCGTACCGGACGGGCTGCGGGACGAGGCCGTCGCGCGCCGCCGGGCGCTGGAGGAGGCTGTGGCTGAGCTGCACCCGGGCGCGCTGGAGGAGTTCTGCGACACGGGCACGCTGTCCGAGGGGACGTTCTCCTCGGCGCTGCGCGACCTGACCCGGGACGGTGACGGCGTGGTCGTGCTGTGCGGCTCGGCGTACCGCAACCGCGGTGTCGAGCCACTGCTCGACGCGGTCGTGGCCTACCTGCCGTCGCCCCTGGACGTGCCGCCGGTGCGCGGCACGCACCAGGGCGAGGAACAGGAACGGCCCGCCGACCCGGACGCACCGGCATCCGCCCTCGCGTTCAAGGTGCACGCCACCTCCACGGGACGGCTGACCTACCTGCGGATCTACTCGGGCACCATCGAGAAGGGAGACACCCTGTGGGACGCGAGCGCGCGGCGCACCGAACGGGTCGGGCGCATCCTGCGCGTCCAGGCCGACCGGCACGCCCCGCTGGACCGGGCCGTCGCCGGGGACATCGTGGCCGTCGTCGGGCTGAAGTCGGCCCGCGCCGGTTCGACCCTGTGCGCACCGGGTGCGCCGCTCGCCCTGGAGCCGCCCGGTGTGCCCGAGCCGGTGGTGTCGGTCGCGGTGGAGTCCCGCCGTGCCGTTGACACCGACCGGCTGGCGTCGGGGCTGGCGCGGCTGACCGAGGAGGACCCCTCGCTGGTCGTGCGGACCGACCCGGAGACCGGGCAGACCGTGCTGTCCGGCATGGGGGAGCTGCATCTGGAGGTGGCGGTGGAGAAGCTCCGGCGCGAGCTGGGGCTGGAGGTCAACGTCGGCCGCCCCCGCGTCAGTTACCGCGAGACCGTCGGGCGGGGCGTGTCCGGTCTGGTGTTCCGGCATGTCAAGCAGGACGGCGGGGCGGGGCAGTTCGCCCATGTCGTCCTCGACGTGGAGCCGTACGAGGAGGGAGGTTTCGAGTTCCGCTCGGTCGTGGTCGGCGGACGCGTGCCGCAGGAGTACGTCCGGGCGGTCGAGTCGGGTTGCCGGGACGCCCTCACCGAGGGGCCGCTCGGCGGGCACCCGGTGACCGGGCTGCGGGTCACCCTGACCGACGGGGCGACCCATGTGAAGGACTCCTCGGACACGGCGTTCCGCACGGCCGGCCGACTCGGTCTCCGCGAGGCCCTGCGCGCCTGCGCGATGGTTCTGCTGGAGCCGGTGGTCGAGGTCACGGTCACCGTGCCCGAGGACGCGGTCGGCGGTGTGCTGGGCGATCTCGCCGCCCGGCGCGGCCGGGTGACCGGCTCGGTCACCCGCGCGGGCGCGGCGGTCGTCACCGCCACGGTCCCGCTGGCCGAACTGTTCGGCTACGCGACCCGGTTGCGCAGCCGAACCCAGGGCCGGGGCACCTTCACGGCCCGTCCCACCGGTTACGCACCGGCGCCGGTCGCGGCACCGACGCGGTAGTGCCGGCACCGGTCCCTCCCCGCTATGCCCGAGGGGAGGGACCGGGCCGGTCACTGCCGCCGCTCCGGCCGCCGGTTCCGGTGGCCGGAGCGGCATCCATGGCCCGGTCATGGCTGCCCCCAACTCCGCGCCTGGGGTGGGGGTGACGCCGGTCTGCCGGTGCACGGCATCGGCTCGTCCCCGCCCGACGGGAGGGGCATCAGCCCCTGCCTGGCCCGACCGTCACGAGGGACCGGGCCCGTCGCCGGGGAGGGGACGCCCTCACGGCCCCGGCCACCGGCTCCGTGCCCGCGCCGCTACGGGTACGACACCACCGTCGACGGCACCGTGGACGTCCCCGACGTCGGCGCCCCCGTGTCGTTGATGACCCGCTCGTACTGCCCGTTGCCGCCGAGTGAGACCACGAGCAGGTCGTGGAAGCGCACCCCCGGCCGGTCGGGCGCCGAGAAGCCGTGGTGCTGCACGATGGTCGGGTCGACGTTGTAGTAGCAGTAGCTGCCCAGGCCCCAGCCCTCGTGGGCCGTGACGCCGTCCCCGACCCGGTAGGCCGCGTACCCCTTGACCGAACCGTTCTGGATCGCGGCCTGGTTCGGGGCGTCGTACGCCTTCTCGTTCTGGTAGAAGATCGTGCGGCCGCGCTCGCCGAACCACTGCACGTCGTACTTGTTGAAGTGCTCCACGAACAGCCCGGTCGCCAGCACGTCGTGGCCGTTGACGACCACGCCGTAGTCCGCGCGGTTGGTCTCCCAGCCGACGCCGTCGCCGTGGTCGGCGCGCCAGACCCAGGTGTGGTCGACGATGGTGTGACGGCTGTTGACGACCATGCTGGTGGTGGCCTTGCCGGGGCCCGCGCCGCCGATGCGGACGAACACGTCCTGGACGGTGGTGGGGTTGGCGGAGTGGTCCCGGGAGGCGCCGCGCGGGCCGATCTCCAGCAGGGTGGCGGAGTTGGCCGGCCCGGCGTCGACGAGGAACCCGGCCAGACGGACGCCGTCGACGTCGGCGACCTTCAGCGCGGTGACGCCGTTGTCGGGAATGAGGGTGGCGTAGCCGAGGCCGAGCACGACGGTGCCGGCGCGGTCGACCCGCACCGGTTGGTCGAGGTGGTAGATGCCGGGGGTGAGCAGCAGGTGGAGCCCCTGGGCCAGGGCCTGGTTGAGCGTGGCCGCGGAGACCCCCGGCTTGGCGACGTAGAAGCGCGACAGCGGCAGCGACGTGCCCCGCGGGGTGCCGTTGCTCCAGGTGACGCCCCGGGCGTCGGTCCGCTTCTCGGGCAAGAAGACGCGGTACTCCCCGCCGCTGAGGTGGAGGAAGGGCTTCTCACGGGAGACCGGAGTCGTGGCCAGCGTGGTGTACGGCGGGTTCGGGAAGCCCTGCGCGGGGGCGCCCTCGACGCCGGAGAACACCATGTTCCACACGCCGTTGAGCCAGCCGCCGATCGCGCTGTCCCGGGTGTACCACTGCTGCTGCGAGTAGGGCTGCACCTGGCCGTCGATCCGGCTGTCGGCGATGTAACCTCCGCTGGACCAGCCGTAACCGCTCGGGGCGAGGTTCAGGTTGCCGCGGACGTGCATCCGGCGGAACGGGGCCGCCTGTGAGACCGCCCAGCGGTTGGTGCCGTTGACGGGGACGACCGCGAGGTTCTCCGCCGAACGCCAGAAGTTCTGCGTGGCGTTGCCGCCGAACCAGCCCGCGTCAACGGTGATGTCGCCGTTGATGGTGGTGTCGTCGGGGGAGAGGCCGAGGCCGGAGATCGAGGTGTAGAAGCCGATCTGCGCGTTGAGACCGTGGTAGGTGCCGGGCTTGAACAGCAGTTGGTAGCGGCCGGTGCCGAACTGGGCCGATTCCTGCTGCCGGAAGATCTCGTCGAGTCTGCCCTGGATGTTGGGCGTGGACGGGTCGAAGACCACCACGTTCGGGCCGAGGTCGCCACCGCCGGGCAGGGCGCGGGGCCTCTTGCGCACGGGCCGCGTGCCGCCGGGCGTGGTGGCCGGGTTGGGGGCGGCCGAGGCCGTGCCGGGCAGCGCCGCGAGCGCGGAGGCCGTGGCGGCGGCGGTTGCGGCGGCACCGAGCACGGCCCGGCGGCCGGGCCCGGGCAGGCGGGATGACGGGGAGTCAGCAGGCATGGGGCGGCTCTCCTGGTTCAGGAAGTGAACGGAGTGGGGTGCGGGGAGCGCTCTCTCGCCGCTGAATGGTTCATCCGTGGAACAGATGCGTCAAGGGGTCCGGCGAGAGTTCCAAGAGTGTGTCCAAACCCTTGACGGGACTGCCTTCCGGGGATTAACTCACGTCCTAAATTAAGCCATGACGGCTCCCTCGCGACGGGGGAGGCGTACTCCCGTACTCCCGGAAGGGCCAGGAGCAGCCATGCGCAGCATCCGAGCCGCGGCGGCAGGCGCCGTCACACTGTCACTCGCCCTCGCGGCCACGGCCTGCGGAGGCGGCTCCGCGACCGGCGGCGGATCGAACGACTCGCCCAGGACACTCACCTACTGGGCGTCCAACCAGGGCGCCGGCATCGAGGTCGACAAGAAGGTCCTCCAGCCCGAACTCGACAAGTTCGAGCAGCAGACCGGCATCAAGGTGAAGCTGGAGGTCGTCCCCTGGTCGGACCTGCTGAACCGGATCCTCACCGCCACCACCTCCGGCCAGGGCCCGGACGTGCTCAACATAGGCAACACCTGGAGCGCCTCGCTCCAGGCCACCGGTGCGCTGCTGCCCTGGGACGCCGAGAACTTCGACAAGATCGGCGGCAGGGACCGGTTCGTCGACTCGGCGCTCGGCTCCACGGGCGCCGAGGGCGAGGACCCGGCGGCGGTGCCGCTGTACTCGATGGCCTACGCGCTCTACTACAACAAGAAGATGTTCGCCGACGCGGGCATCTCGAAGCCGCCGGCCACCTGGGACGAGCTCGTCGCCGACGGCAAGAAGCTGTCCAGGGACGGCAAGTGGGCCCTGGGCATGGAGGGCTCGAACCCGTCGGAGAACATCCACCACGCCTTCGTCTTCGCCAAGCAGCACGGCGCCGACTTCTTCACCGCCGACGGCAAGGCCGACTTCACGAGCGACGGGACCGTCGCCGCGGTCAAGCAGTACGTCGACCTGATGGCCAAGGACAAGGTCATCGCGCCGGGCAACGCCGAATACGCGCAGAACCAGTCCGTCAGCGACTTCGCCAAGGGCAGGACGGCGATGCTGCTGTGGCAGTCCGCCTCCGCCAACCTCGAGTCGCAGGGCATGAGCAAGGACGACTACGGCATCGCCCCCGTGCCCGTGCGGTCCGGCACCCCCGGCACCGGCAAGCAGGTCAACTCGATGGTCGCGGGCATCAACCTCGCCGTCTTCAAGAACACCGACAACACCGACGGCGCCACGAAGTTCGTGAAGTTCATGACGAGCGACACCGAGCAGAAGATCCTCAACAAGGCCTACAGCACGATCCCGCCGGTCAAGTCGGCCCAGACGGACGCCGCCTTCGCCACCCCGGCCAACACCGTCCTCAAGGACACCCTCGCGAAGAGCGCCGTGGCACTGCCGCAGGTCGCCGACGAGTCCCAGTTCGAGACGGCGGTCGGCACGGCCGTCAAGAGCCTGTTCGCCGACGCGGCCGCCGGGCGCCCGGTCACCACGGCTTCGGTCAAGGCGGCCCTGGAGAAGGCCCAGCAGCAGATGCCGGCGGCCTGACCGACATGACGACCACTGCCCAGGCCGAGAGGCCGGCGGTCCGCAAGAGCCCGCCCGGCACGGCGCGCGGCCCCCGCCGCCCCACCGGGCGGATCCGCCGCGCGGGCCTGCCCTACCTGCTGCTCCTGCCCGCCCTGCTCCTCGAACTCCTCGTCCACCTGGTGCCGATGGTGATCGGCATCGTCATGAGCTTCAAGGAGCTCACGCAGTTCTACATCCGCGACTGGGGCGCCGCCCCCTGGTCCGCCCTCGACAACTACAAGGTCTCGGTGGACTTCGACGCCCCGGTCGGGGAGGCGCTGCTCCACTCGTTCCTCGTCACCGTGGCCTTCACCCTGCTGTCGGTCGGCCTGTGCTGGCTGATCGGCACGGCCGCGGCGGTGTTCATGCAGGACACCTTCCGGGGCCGGGGCCTGCTGAGGGCGCTGTTCCTCGTCCCGTACGCGCTGCCGGTCTACGCGGCCGTCATCACCTGGGTGTTCATGTTCCAGCACGACAACGGCCTGGTGAACCACGTGCTGCACGACCAGCTGGGCCTGACCGACAAGCGGTCCTTCTGGCTGATCGGCGACAACAGCTTCATCGCCCTGCTGACGGTGTCGGTGTGGAAGGGCTGGCCCTTCGCCTTCCTCATCGTCATGGCGGGCCTGCAGAACATCCCGCGCGAGCTGTACGAGGCCGCCGCCCTGGACGGCGCCGGTGTGTGGCAGCAGATCCGCCGCATCACCCTGCCGTCGCTGCGCCCGGTCAACCAGGTCCTGGTCCTCGTCCTGTTCCTGTGGACGTTCAACGACTTCAACACGCCGTTCGTGCTGTTCGGCAGGACCGCGCCGGAGGCCGCCGACCTCATCTCGGTGCACATCTACCAGGCGTCGTTCGTCACCTGGAACTTCGGCACCGGTTCCGCGATGTCCGTCCTGCTGCTGCTGTTCCTGCTGCTGGTCACGGGCGCGTACCTCGCCCTCACCTCGCGCGGACGGAGGACCGCCCCATGACCACGTCCCCCATGACCACGTCCTCCACGACCACGTCCCCCATGGCCCCGCCCCGCTCGTTCCTGTGGTCCCGGCGGATCTTCCTCACCCTGCTGACGGGCTTCGTGCTGGTCCCGGTGTACGTCATGGTCTCCAGCTCGCTGAAGCCCCTGGCCGACGTGACCGGCACGTTCCGCTGGCTGCCGAGCGAGCTGACCCTCCGCCCGTACATCGACATCTGGTCGACGGTCCCGCTGGCGCGCTACTTCGTCAACTCCCTGGTGGTGGCGGGCGCGGCGACGGTCTGCTCGGTCGTCATCGCGGTCTTCTCGGCCTACGCCGTCAGCCGTTACGACTTCAGGGGCAAACGCGTCTTCACCGTCACCGTGCTGTCGACGCAGATGTTCCCGGGCATCCTCTTCCTGCTCCCGCTCTTCCTTATCTACGTCAACATCGGCAACGCGACGGGCATCGCCCTGTTCGGCTCGCGCGGCGGCCTGATCCTCACCTACCTCACCTTCTCCCTGCCGTTCTCGATCTGGATGCTGATCGGCTACTTCGACTCGGTGCCGCGCGACCTGGACGAGGCGGCCCTGGTCGACGGCTGCGGCCCGCTCGGCGCGCTGTTCCGGGTCGTCGTCCCGGCGGCCGTGCCCGGCATCATCGCGGTCGCGGTCTACGCCTTCATGACCGCCTGGGGCGAGGTGCTGTTCGCGTCGGTGATGACCAACGACACCACCCGCACCCTCGCCGTCGGACTCCAGGGCTACTCCACCCTCAACGACGTGTACTGGAACCAGATCATGGCCGCCTCGCTGGTCGTCAGCGTCCCCGTGGTCGCGGGCTTCCTGCTGCTCCAGCGCTACCTCGTGGCCGGCCTGACGGCGGGTGCCGTCAAGTGACCGACTCGCCCGTTCTCGAAGGGACTTCCGTGACCATCGACCTCGCCGCACTCCCGCACGACTTCCTGTGGGGCACGGCCACCTCGGCGTACCAGATCGAGGGAGCCGTGGCGGAGGACGGCCGCTCGCCGTCGATCTGGGACACGTTCTCGCACACCCCCGGGAAGACCGCCGGCGGCGACCACGGCGATGTCGCCTGCGACCACTACCACCGCTGGCGCGAGGACATCGGCCTGATGCGCCGGCTCGGCGTGAACGCCTACCGCCTCTCGGTGGCCTGGCCGCGCGTCGTCCCGGGCGGCGACGGCCCCGTCAACCCCAAGGGCCTCGCCTTCTACGACAAGTTGATCGACGGCCTGCTGGAGGCGGGCATCACCCCGTCCGTCACCCTCTACCACTGGGACCTGCCGCAGGCGCTCCAGGACCGGGGCGGCTGGCCCGAGCGCGACACGGCCCACGCGTTCGCCGAGTACGCCTCGGTCGTCGCCGAGCGTCTCGGCGACCGCGCCACCCACTGGGCCACCCTCAACGAGCCCCTGTGCTCGGCGTGGATCGGCCACCTCGAGGGCAAGATGGCCCCCGGCCTGACGGACCTCACCGCCGCCGTCCGCGCCTCCTACCACCTGCTGCTCGGCCACGGGCTGGCAACCCGTGCGATCCGCGCGGCGGCCCCGGCGGCACAGGTCGGCATCGTCAACAACCTCTCCACCATCCACCCCGCCACCGACCGCCCCGAGGACATCACCGCCGCCCACCGCATGGACGGCCACACCAACCGCTGGTGGCTCGACCCGGTGCACGGCAGGGGCTTCCCGGCGGACATGCGCGAGCTCTACGGCGTCGAACTCCCGGAGCGGCAGGGCGACTCGGCGGCCATCGCCGCCCCGCTGGACTGGCTGGGCCTGAACTACTACTTTCCGCAGACCGTCACCGACGATCCCCAAGGCCCGGCTCCGTACGCCCGGGCCGTCCGCCGCGACGGCGTCCCGCGCACCGGCATGGACTGGGAGATCGACGCGAGCGGCATCGAGGCCCTGCTGCTGCGGCTCACCGACGACTACGGGGCCCGGCGGCTGTACGTCACGGAGAACGGCTCGGCCCACCCCGACACCGTCCGCCCCGACGGCACGGTCGACGACCCCGAGCGGCAGGACTACCTGCTGGGCCACCTCGCGGCCTGCGCGTCCGCCGCCCGCAAGGGGGCCCCGCTGGCCGGCTACTTCGCCTGGTCACTGCTGGACAACTTCGAGTGGGCGTACGGCTACGAGAAGCGGTTCGGGCTCGTGCACGTGGACTACGCGACGCAGAAGCGCACGATCAAGGGGTCGGGCCACCGGTACGCCGATGTCGTCCGGGCCCACCGGAGTCAGGCGCGCGAGGCGGCCTGAGGGGCGACCGGCCGCCGGAGCCCCTGCCCGGAGCTCCGGCGGCCCGTCGTTGCCGTCCGGCGGCGAAACCGGTGTCAGCCCGCGGACATCACTGCCCCGAGCAGCGCGGGAACGAGGACGAGGCCCGATACCCGGGTCGCTGTCTCATGGCCCCTCCGGGTGGTGAGTCTGCGCACCCCGAAGGATGCGACCAGGGCGAGCGGGAACACGGTGAGTGCCGCCTCGTCGATGCCGACGCCTCCCCCCGTGAGGCGTCCTGCCCCCACCATGGCGGCGGCACCGGCGAGGAGCGCGAGAAGGACCGACCCAGCTCCGAACCACCGCCGTTCAAGATGCTCGACGACTCCTGAGAAGCCTGCCCCGGCGCGTTTCATCCGTGCCGAACTCACCGCGGCCGCCCCGAGGACGACGAACCCGACGACGAGGAACGTCCACTGCAGAATCAAGGCAACGGTGTGCATGCTGTGCCTCCTTGTCTCAGGGCCGGGTTCACCAGCAGTGCTCGATGACCTGGTCCACACCCAGGATCTCCGCGGCGATCGCGCCGAGGCCGGTTCCGCTCTCCTCGAAGACCTCCATGATCGCCTTTTTGAAGCTCTTCTTGCCGCGCTTCTTCTTGTCCTGGATCTTCTTGACGACCTTCTTGATGCCGCCGAGCTTGTCGATCGCCTTCTTGACCTTGTAGACCTTGCCGATGGCCAGAACGTTCGAGCCGACGGCCAGCAGGATCCCGCGGGCACAACCGCCGGCACTGAACTTCATCAGCCGGATCTGCCCCTTGCCCGCCGTGTCTCCCAGACGGGCCTGAAGCCACTGCTCGCTCGCTTCCTGCCCTTGAGCGAGCACATCGTCCGGGATCTCGCTGATGAGTTGGAGAGCCTCCTCCAGACCCGCGAAAGCCGCATCCTCATCAAGGCCTTCCAGGACCTCGAGCCCGGTGTCCGCGTCTGCGACGGCGCTCACTCCCGGCGCGGGCAACGCGCTGCGCTCAGCAGCCGAGGCGGAGGCCAGCGGCGCCGCCACGCCCAACGCGACGGCTGCCGCCGTCAGCGCGGCGATATCGCGCAGCCTGGTGTTCCACCGGCCGGTCCCCTTGGCCGGGCGGTCTTCGACTATGGATGACGTGGTCACGTCTTCCCCCTGTTTGCTGTGCAGTTGTTCGGCGCACCGGTCGGGTGCGCGGGCCACACGGCGGCGCCGTCCGCTGGTCAGGCGGCCGGTGCGGTCGGTGCGACCGCAAGATCATGCAGAGGGTCGCGCGCTTCAGGCAATTCTCTTGAGGGAGATCTGAGGGAGGTCAAAGGGCGCCTCTCCCGGGCGCGGGACGGCAGACGGAGACGACAGTTATCGTGTGTGCTGTAGATCACTCGCACGGTGGGGGCGGCAGCATGGGGCTGGCAAACGACAAGATCATCTCTCAGGTCGAGAACCTGCTGCGGGGAAGTGTCGTCATTCCTTCCATCCAGCGCGACTTCGTCTGGATGAGGCCCGATGTACGCGACCTCTTCGATTCCCTCTACCGCGGCTACCCGGTCGGTGCCCTGCTGTTGTGGAAGACCAGTCTGACCGTCCCCTTCAAGACCGCTGCCGTCGTCCAGACCGACAAGTCGATGCACCAGCCTCTCTATCTGCTGGACGGGCAGCAGCGGTTGACCTCGCTCGCCTGGGTGTACCGGCCTGAGTCCAAGGCTGACGGCCGGCTCATCGATCTGCGCTTCGACGTGCGCACCGAGGAGTTCGTCAATCCGAGCGCCGTACAGCGCAAGGACCCGCTCCTGATCCCGGTATCGACGCTGCTGCAGGAAAACGTGCAGTTCTACCAGGTCCTGCACAAGGCGGGGGTGCCGTTCGACGATCCGGACTTCGACACGTGGACGCAGCGGATGCAGAAGGTGAACAACATCCGGCATCACCAGATCGCGGTCATCACCTATGAGTCCGACGACTACGAAGAGGTCGCCGAGCTCTTCGCCCGTCTGAACAAGGGCGGCCGACGGCTGTCCAAGGGCGATCTCGTGTACAGCGCCATCGCGGCCCGCTGGGCCGACGGCCTGGACACCATGGACTCCTTCCACCAGGAACTGCGGGACAGCAACTTCGCACTCAACAGGGAAGCCGTCCTGCGTCTCATGAGCCTGCTCGCGGGAACCGGAGCCCATCACATCAAGCTCATCGGAGCCGAGGTGGACGAAGCCGCGCTGAAGGAGGCCTGGCAGGACACCGAAAGGGCCCTGCGCTTCGCCATCGACTTCCTGAAGGGTGAGTGCTCGATCCCCCGGTCCGAAATCCTGTCGTCGCCGAACGTCGCGATCGTGCCCGCACTGCTGCTGCACCACCGGGACGGCAAGCTGCGTCCGGGAGAGGCCCAGCTGTTGCGCCGCTGGGTCTACACGGCGATGGCGTTCAGCCACTACTCCCTCCAGGTGGAGGGCAAGCTCGACGCCGAGGCCAGACTGGTCAAGTCACGCGAGGGTGAGGGCCTGTTCGCCGAGCTCATCCGACGGGCCTCCGGCACCAGGTCGTTGGACAGCGCCCTGCACCCGAGGGATCTGGAGCAGAAGTACTCCACGCACCCCTTCTTCAAGCTCCTTTACATCGCCGCGCTGCGGGGCACGGCACGAGACTGGGCGACCAACATCGCCATCAGTGACCAGCCGATGAACACCGGAGCCAACATCGAGTTCCACCACGTGTTCCCGCGTGCCCGGGTGCAGGGAACGTACGCGAAGGAGGAGTGGAACAGCCTCGCCAACCTGGCCTTCATCACGGGCCAGACCAACAAGATGATCTCCTCACGGCTGCCCGCCGAGTACATGGCGGAGATCGCCTCGGAACGCCTGGCGGAACAGTGGATCCCCGAAGAGCCGGAGCTGTGGTCCCTCGACCGCTTCCCCGACTTCCTGGCCGCACGCCGGCGCTTGCTGGCCAACGTCCTCAACGAGCTGCTGGGGCTTCCCCGCTACGGCACGCAGGCCGCGCACCGGGACACCGACGAGCTGCCTGCCGACGAGGAGCTGATCGCGGAGGACCCGGCCGCGCCCACGCTCGTCGGAGCGGAGATCCAGGAACTCCGCACGGAGCAGGGTGTCGAGGTCCATGCGATCTACGAAGGCCGGCGCGTCGACGCCTACTACGACCCCTCGTCCCGCGTCGTGAGAATCCCCTCCGGTCCGGGGCGTGGCGAGTACGAGACTCCGAGCGGGGCGGCGGTCGCTGTGGTGCACGCCCTCAACCCACAGGTGAATCCGAACCGCAACGGCTGGTCGTTCTGGACTGTCACGGCCACGGGGCAGTTGCTGCAGAGTATCCGGTAACAGTGGAAGCGGGCCGGACGCCTTACAGGCTCTGCGGGATCGCAGCGTAAAGGTGCTGCGTACCAGTGCGTGCATTCCAGGGCGGAGAACCACGCGCCTGAGCCGATGAAGTGGAGACCCCTGTGACCGCAGGGCCCCGTGCCCGCTCGGTACGCGAACAGTCCGGTGGCGAGGGTGGTGCTCAGGCCCAGGGTGCTGGTGCGGGTGGAACGCCCTGGGTCTTCACGCGGACCAGGTGATTCCCGGCTGCTACGCCTGAACGGCGGCCGTCGTGGGGTCTTCTCCCGCTCCGAAGCCCGGCACGGGCCCGGTGAGGTCCGGGTCCCCGAACTCCGCGCGCAGGGCCTGGAAGGCGGTCACCTTGTCCGCACCGAAGCGGCGGACGTGGGCGGCGTACTCGTCGGGGGTGAGGTACACCGACGGCCGGGACTTGGTGTGGAACTTGTCCGCGTACATCACCAGCCTCTCCTCCTCCGTCACCGCCACGTAGTCGGCGGGCGGCAGGGGCAGCCCCTGGCTCACGATGTCCTGCCGTGTGAGCCCCACTCCGGTGTGGTGGGAGCAGAAGCGGCGGAGGGTCTCGGGGAAACCCTCCGCCTGGAGGATCTCGTGGCCGAGCAGGCCGTGCCGGATGTAGTTGCGGTGGTCCAGGTGTCCGGCGTCGTCGTAGAGGCGGTAGACGCCGATGTCGTGCAGGAGGCAGCCGGCGCGGACCAGGTCGGCGTCGAGGTGGGCGAGACCGGGTGCCGCGAGAAGCTGCTCGGCGATTCCCCAGACGATCTCGCAGTGCGTGTGGACGAGGCTGAACGCCTCCGGGGTGGGCGCGTACTTCTCGTGCAGCGCTTGGATCTCTGCGGGGCCCGGAATGCTCACCGCAGGAGCGTAACAACCGCCCGTCCCGCTCGGTCGGCCAGTTCCCGCATTGCCGGTTTTCACGCGATGGGGTGGTGCCGCCGAGCAGCGGGCACGGGCCGGCTGCGCGGGCCGTTCGAGCTGGTGACGGGGACTTCTCGTCCCACCACCCTTACGACTTCATCGGAGCACACCATGGGCCTGCACTTCCATCGCAACCCCGACGGCACGACGACCGGGCGCAACGAGGCCAACGGCTTCACCGTGACGCTCGCCGACGCGGAAGAGGTCAAGCGGCAGTTGTACGAGGACGCCGGATGGGAGTACACGCCCCCACCGCCTCCGGTTCCGCCCGGGTTCCATCGGTTCTCCCTGGTGCACGAGGAGTTCCGGGCCATGGGGTTCGGGGACGAGAGGTATGCGGGGGTGCGGGCGCGTCCCCCTCGGGGGTGCGTGCCGGTCGACCGGGGGTGCTTCGTCCTGGAGTGCGAGCGGCCGGGGAAGACGCTCATGGACGCGGTCGCCGGTACCGTCGCGGAGGTCCGCCGGGAGCACGGGCTGGTGATGAACAGCCTGGGTGTCGAGAGGCCCCAGGAATGGTTCGACGCGGAGAACAAGGACGGTCACGCGGCGAAGATCGCGGCACACCTGGTGCTGATGGCGGCCGACCGCGCCAGACTGCTCGGTTACGGGCGCAAGGACGTGGTCCGGCTGCTCGACGCCACGGGGATCGAGTAGCCGGAGAGACCGGTCACCGGCCTCCGGCGGTGGAAATCCGGTTGTCCGGGGCGCCGTCGGCTGACAGGGTCGCGCGCATGCCCGCCTTCTCCGCTCCTGACGGCACCACCCTCGCCTACCACGTCACGGGGGAGGGGCCACCGCTGGTCTGCCTGCCCGGTGGGCCCATGCAGGACTCCGTCTATCTGGGGGACCTGGGTGGGCTGACGGCGCACCGCACCCTGATCCGGCTGGATCTGCGGGGCACGGGGCGGTCCGCGGTGCCGAGTGACACGGCGTCCTACCGCTGCGACCGGCTGGTCGGCGATGTCGAGGCGCTGCGGGCGGAACTGGGCCTGGAGCGGATGGACCTGCTCGGTCACTCCGCCGGGGCGAATTTGGCCGTGCTGTACGCGGCCCGCCATCCCCAGCGGGTGGGGCGGCTCGCGCTCGTCACGCCCAGCGTGTTCGCCGTCGGCCTCGACATCACGGCCGAGGACCGGCTGGAGACGGCCCGACTGCGCCGGGACGAACCGTGGTTCGCACCGGCGTACGCGTCCCTGGAGGCGATCACCTCCGGCCGTGCCGCCCCCACCGACTGGGACGCCGTCGCGCCCTTCTGGTTCGGCCGCTGGGACGAGGAGGCCCGGGCGTTCCGCGCCGCGGAGCAGGAGCAGCGCAACGGCGAGGCCGCGGCCCTGTACGCCTCGGAGGGTGCCTTCGACCCCGGCGCGACGCGTGCCGCTCTCGCCGCGTCGCCCTCGTCGGTGCTCGTCGTCGCGGGGGAGTACGACATCGCCGCGCCGGTGCGCGTGATGAAGGAGTACGCCGGGTTGTTCCGGCGCGCCGAACTCGTCGTGCTGAGCGGGGCGGGGCACTTCCCGTGGCGGGACGGGGCGCAGGCGTTCGTGACGGCCCTGGCGGGGTTCTCGGATCAGGTGCCCGATCCGCTGCCCGGGATGTAATCCGGGTCCACCTGCGCCGCGAGGTCCTGGCTCGTCCGCGCGTCCGCCCAGGCGTGGACGTTGCGCAGGTGGAACTCGACCGCGTGGCGGTGGAGCCGGTCCCAGTCGCGCGGCAGGGAGTCGACCGTGTCGCGCAGGACCGTGAGGGCGTGGCGGTTGTGCGGCTCCAGCGACGCCAGCGCGTCCGGGCCGGACTCGGTACGGCCCTGCTCGGCCGCGCGCACCCAGGGGGAGTGCACCAGGTGGGTCAGCAGGTCGTCGCCCACCTGCTCCTTGAGGAAGAGCAGGTCGTCCTCGCAGGTGACCTTGTTGCCGACGACCGCGACACGGATGCCGAACTGCTCGGCGTGGTCACGGTACTGGCGGTACACCGAGACGCCCTTGCGGGTGGGTTCGGCCACCAGGAACGTGATGTCGAAGCGGGTGAACAGCCCCGAGGCGAAGGCGTCCGCGCCCGCCGTCATGTCGACCACGACGTACTCGCCGGGGCCGTCCAGCAGGTGCCCGAGGTAGAGCTCCACCGCGCCGAGCTTGGAGTGGTAGCAGGCCACGCCCAGGTCCGACTCGTCGAACTCGCCCGTGACCATCAGCGGGACGCCGCCCGCCCGGCCGACGTGCCGCGCGTGCAGCTCGTCGTCGCCCAGCGGTCGGAGCAGGCGGGAACCGCGGCCCGGCGGGGTCGTCTTGATCATCGCCTCGGGGGAGGCGATGCGGGGGTTCGTGCCGCGAAGGCAGGCCTTGATGTCGGCCAGGTGCGCGCCCAGGGGAGGCGCGGACACCTCCGCACCGCCGAGCGCCTCGGCGAGGTGCTGGTTGATGTCGCCGTCGATGGCGAGGACCGGGGCGCCGGAGCATGCCAGGTGGCGGGAGAAGAGCGCCGACAAGGTGGTCTTGCCGCTGCCGCCCTTGCCGACGAACGCGACCCTCACGACCGCTCCACCTTTTTGAAAATGGATGTCATGTGGCTAGGTTTAGGGAGTGCTCCCCACCGGTGTCAAATCGCTTACTCCGTACGGGAACCGGCCCGAGCTGCCCGAGGTCGCCCAGGTCGTGCAACAGCAGCTCGAGAGGGCGGGCTTCAGGGTGCGACTGGAGGTGCGTGAGTACGCGCGGCTGGAGAGGGACGCGCTCGCCGGGACGTTCCACGCGTTCATCGGCGCCCGCAACAGCCTCCTGGACACCGGCGACCCCGTCGGCATCCTCGCCGGCGACTACACCTGCGACGGCGGCTACCGCGTCTGTGACCTCGACCGGCCGTGCTGTCCGGCCGATCCGTCAGCTCCAGTGGTACCGGGCGCGTTGACGGTCGTAGTCGCCGAACGCCAAGGCTGCTCACCGGCCCCCGTCCCGCAGGAGGCGTCAGCCCGCGACGAGTTCCCGCACCTGCCGTGCGACCGGGGTCTTCACGACCCGCGAGGTGCGGTACAGCCACAGCACGTCCCGCCCGAACGACCACACCAGCAGACCCAGTGCCAGGGTCGCGACCCCGAAGTTGGCGGCGTACGGCAGGAGATCGGCGCCCGCGAGGAGCAGCAGCACGCCCTGGAGCGCGGCGACGGTCTTGCGGGCGGTGCTCGGCGGGAGCGCGGCCGTCAGCCAGGGCCAGACGCGGGCGGCGGCCACGAAGACGTACCGCATGCCGCCGATCAGCAGCACCCACGGGCCCAGGGCCATCGACACGTACACGCTCAGCACCAGGATGAGGAACGCGTCGACCTCCATGTCGAAGCGCGCCCCGAGCGGGGTCGAGGTGCCGGTGCGGCGGGCCACCTTGCCGTCGACGCCGTCGAGGATCAGCGCCACCGCCGTCAGGCCGACGAACAGCGACACGGGCGGTGAGCTCTGGAAGGAGTCGGCGACCAGCGCGGTGACCCCGCCGACCAGGGTGGCCCGGCCGAGGGTGACCCGGTTCGCCGGCCCGAAGGAGCGCGACCGGGAGCGGTGCAGGGCCCGGGAGAGCACCGCCCAGGTGGCGAACGCGAACGCGAGGCCGGTCAGCCAGCCCGCCGGCCCCATCCCGATCGCCGTGCCGATCAGGGCCAGCAGCAGCAGCTGCACGCCCGCCCCCAGGGCGGTCTCCTGCTGGACGAGCCTCGCGTCGTACGTGTTGTTCAGGGCCACCGAACACCCTCCGGCCGTGTGACAGAGTCGATCAACGCCGCTACGTTGTGCGCGGCCTGTGCACCCCTCGGTACGCAAGCGGCTTCCCGATCGTTCAGGAGGACTTCGATGAAGGACACGGCACGTGCGTTCTGGATCGACTCGCCCGGGCAGGGCGCCGTCCGGGACGTCGACCTGCCGGTGCCCGGCGCGGACGAGGTGCTGGTCCGCACGCTGTTCTCCGGCGTCAGCCGCGGCACCGAGACGCTCGTCTTCCGCGGCGGTGTGCCCGTCAGCCAGCACACGGCCATGCGCGCGCCGTTCCAGGAAGGCGACTTCCCGGGCCCCGTGAAGTACGGCTACCTCAACGTCGGCGTGGTGGAGGAGGGGCCCCGGGAGCTCACCGGCCGCACGGTGTTCTGCCTCTACCCGCACCAGACCCGCTACGTCGTCCCGGCCTCAGCGGTCACCCCCGTCCCGGACACCGTGCCCGCCGAACGGGCCGTGCTCGCCGGGACCGTGGAGACCGCCGTGAACGCCCTGTGGGACGCCGCGCCCCTGATCGGCGACCGCATCGCCGTGGTCGGCGGCGGCATGGTCGGCTGCTCGGTCGCCGCCCTCCTCGCCCGCTTCCCCGGCGTCCACGTCCAGCTCGTCGACGCCGACCCGTCCCGCGCGAAGATCGCCGAGGCGCTCGGTGTCGGCTTCGCCACCCCCCAGGACGCCGACGGGGACCGCGACCTGGTCGTGCACGCCAGCGCCACGGAGGCGGGACTCGCACGGTCCCTCGAACTCCTCACCGCCGAGGGCACCGTCCTCGAACTGAGCTGGTACGGCGACCGGAAGGTCAGCCTTCCGCTCGGCGAGGCCTTCCACTCCCGGCGGCTGGTCATCCGCAGCAGCCAGGTCGGCACCGTCTCCCCGGCCCGCCCCCACCGCACCTACGCCGACCGGCTCGCGGTCGCCCTGGACCTGCTCGCCGATCCCGCGCTCGACGCCCTCATCACCGGTGAGTCCCCCTTCGAGGACCTGCCGGACGTGCTGCCCAGGCTCGTCTCGGGCGACATCCCCGCACTGTGCCACCGCGTCCGTTACGACGAGAGCGCCTGACCTGAGAAAAGACGTACGGAAGGCTGAACAAGGGAAGGGAAGGAGCCGTACTACTCGGCATCCCCGGCACCCGGAGCGGGGAGCAGACGCGCCGCACCTGGAGGGTCGTCCGTTGTTCAGCATCACCGTCCGCGATCACATCATGATCGCCCACAGCTTCCGTGGCGACGTCTTCGGACCTGCCCAGCGCCTCCACGGCGCCACGTTCCTGGTGGACGCCACGTTCCGGCGCGAACAGCTGGACGACGACAACATCGTCGTCGACATCGGGCTGGCCACCCAGGAACTGGGCGCGGTCGTCAGCGAGCTGAACTACCGCAACCTCGACAACGAGCCCGACTTCGCCGGAGTCAACACCTCCACGGAGTTCCTCGCCAAGGTCATCGCCGACCGGCTCGCCGAGCGCATCCACAAGGGGGCGCTGGGCGAGGGCGCCAAGGGCATCGCGGGCCTCACGGTCACCCTGCACGAGTCGCACATCGCCTGGGCGAGTTACGAGCGTGCGCTGTGACCGACACGACGATCGAACGGCCCGGGCAGCCCGGGCCGGCGCCGGCACGGCTGAATTATGTTCCCGTGCAGCACGCCTCTCTGAAGAACGCCGAGATCATCCCCATGTCCCTGCGCACCGTGCACTTCGTGCTGCCGGGCGGCGTCGACGACCCGGCGGCACCCAGCGGTGGCAACGCCTACGACCGGCGCGTGTGCCTGGACCTGCCCGGCTTCGGCTGGCAGGTGACCAAGCACGCCGTGGCCGGTGACTGGCCCCGGCCGGGCACAGCCGCCCGAACGGAACTCGCCCGCACCCTGAGCGCCCTGCCCGACGGGGCCGTGGTCCTGCTCGACGGACTGGTGGCCTGCGGTGTGCCGGAGGTCGTGGTGCCCGAGGCGGAACGGCTGCGGATGGCCGTCCTCGTCCACCTGCCGCTCGGCGACGAGACCGGCCTCGACGCGGCCGTGGCCGCCGAACTGGACGCCAGGGAACGGACGGTGCTGCGCGCGGTGCCGGCGGTGATCGCCACCAGCGACTGGGCGGTCCGCCGTCTGGTCTCCCACCACGGCCTGCCCCCCGAGCGGGTCCATGTCGCCGCCCCCGGCGCCGACATCGCGCCGCTCGCCCCCGGCACCGACGGCGTGTCGCGCCTGCTGTGCGTGGCCGCCGTGACCCCGCGCAAGGGCCAGCACCGGCTGGTCGAGGCGCTGGCCAGGGTGGCCGACCTGCCGTGGAGCTGCGTGTGCGTCGGCGGGCTGACCCAGGACCCCGAATACGTCGCCCATCTGCGGTCGCTCATCGCCGAGCACGGACTCCAGGACCGGCTGGAGCTGGCCGGGCCCAAGTCCGGCGCCGCGCTGGACGCCAGCTACGCCACCGCCGACCTGATGGTCCTCACCTCCTACGCCGAGACGTACGGCATGGCGGTGACCGAGGCCCTGGCACGGGGCATCCCGGTGCTGGCCACCGACGTCGGCGGGGTGCCGGAAGCGGTCGGCCGCGCGCCCGACGGCGGAGTGCCCGGCATCCTCGTCCCGCCGGAGAACCCCGCCGCCATCGCCGCCGAACTGCGCGGCTGGTTCGGCGAGGCGGACGTACGACGCCGGCTGAAGGCCGCCGCCCGCGGGCGCCGCGCCG
Organism: Streptomyces sp. NPDC043685; assembly: GCF_056436585.1. NCBI lineage: Bacteria > Bacillati > Actinomycetota > Actinomycetes > Kitasatosporales > Streptomycetaceae > Streptomyces > Streptomyces sp. NPDC043685. Next base: position 267,560 of record NZ_JBWKCH010000003.1, read on the forward strand.
CCCTCGGCGGCTGGGCGACGACCGCACAGAGCCTGGCGGCGGTCCTGCGCCGGCTCACCACCGAACCCCGGAGGGCCGCATGACCAACCCGGCGACGACGACTCAGCAGGGCGGGGCGATTCCGGCGCAACCCGGGCCGAGGGAGGCCACGATGGCACAGGGTGCGATACCGGGCGCGCACCCGGGACCGGTGCGGGCCGCGGCGGGCAGGCCGGGCACGGTCCCCGGTGGGCCGGACGCGCGGGTGCGGGCCGCGGACGCCGTGCTCCCGGGCGGCAGGCCCGGGCCGGGGCAGGCCGGTGACGCCGTGAGGCCGGGACCGGGCTCCGGTGCCGCGTCCACCCCCGGTCAGGTCTCCGGCGCGGTCATCCCCGGTGCCGGTCCGAGCGGCAGGCCCGGCGCGCGGCCGACCGTGAAGCTGCGCGAGGCCGACCCCGAGGATCCGCCCCGGTACGCGCCGGAGTGGCTGGAGTTGCGGGAGCCGGCCGATGCCGCCGCCCGGGCGCACGACCTGCTCGACCCGCTGCGGATCCGGCTCGCCAACCTGCCGGGCAAGTCCGGTGGCGTCGTCATCCACGACCTGGGCTGCGGCACCGGCTCGATGGGCCGCTGGCTCGCGCCCCGCCTCGACGGCGCCCAGCACTGGGTGCTGCACGACCGTGACCCCTACCTGCTGCACTTCGCCGCCGTCGCCTCCCCGCGCTCGGCCGCCGACGGCAGCCGGGTCACGGTGGAGACGCGGCGTGGTGACATCGCCCGCCTCACCCCGGACGCCCTGCACGGCGCGTCCCTGGTCACGGCGTCCGCCCTGCTGGACGTCCTCACCCGCGAGGAGATCGACACCTTCGCGGCCGCGTGCGCCGGAGCCGGCTGCCCCGCCCTGCTGACGCTGTCCGTCGCCGGGCGGGTGGAACTGACCCCGCCCCACCCGCTGGACGCGGAGATCGCCGAGGCGTTCAACGCCCACCAGCGCCGCGACGGCCTGCTCGGGCCCGACGCGGTCACGGTGGCGGCCGAGGCGTTCTCCGAGCACGGCGCGACGGTACGGCTGCATCCCAGCCCCTGGCGGCTCGGCCCGGACCAGGCCGCGCTCACCGAGCAGTGGCTGCGCGGCTGGGTCGGCGCGGCCGTCGAGGAGCGGCCCGAACTGCGGGCCGAAGCCGACGCCTACCTGTCCGACCGTGTGGCCCAGTGCGCCGCGGGCGAGTTGCGCGTCATCGTTCACCACGTCGACCTCCTCGCCCTGTCCCGCCCGGCGGGCGGAGCGTCATGAGCCTCCAGGCGACGGGACCGCGTCCGCGCACGCTCCGGCCGTCCACCACCGGCGCGGGTGCGGCCGCGGCGGCCGGAGCGGCGGTTACGGTCCGGGCCGGGGTGATCGTGCCGCTCCCGGCCCCGGACGGCACAAGCGGTCCCGCCGCCCCCGGCCGGCTGTCCGCAACCCCCACACCGGACTCGGCCCCGGAGGGCAACGGCTCTGACGGCGCCGGGCCGATGGGCGCCGTCCTGACCGAGCCGACCGCCCCCGCTGCCTCCTCGGCCGTCCTGACCGAGCCGGCCGCCCCCGCTGCCTCCTCGCCCCGCCCGATCCGTACGGCCCTGGCTCGCCTAGGTTCCGCCCGGGTCCGTACGCACCTGGGAACCCTCGCCGGTGTCGCCATCCTCAGCGTGCTGTTCTGGCGGCTCGGGACCGGTGTGTTCCTGGACGGGCTGCGGCGGATCGACGGGATGTCGGTGCTGCTCGCGCTCGGGATCGGTCTCGTCACCACCGTGTGCAGCGCGTGGCGGTGGGCGATCGTGGCCCGGGGGCTCAGGATCCGGCTGCCGTTCGGGCCGGCCGTCGCCGACTACTACCGCGCGCTGTTCCTGAACGCGGCCCTGCCCGGAGGCGTCCTCGGCGATGTGCACCGGGCCGTGCGCCATGGGCGGAGCGAGGGCGACCTGCGGCGGGGCGTGAAGGCCGTCGTCCTCGAACGGGCCGCGGGCCAGCTGGCGTTGTTCGCCGTCGGGGCCGTGGTCCTGCTGACCATGCCGTCCCCGGTGCTGACCCAGGCGCGGCACATCGCGGTGCCCGTGGGCCTGGCCGCCCTGGGCGCGCTCGCCGTCGTCCTGGCCCTGCGCATGAACCGTTCGGCACCCTCTGCCCGCGGTCGCAGGCTGCGCGCCGTCCTCACCGAAGCCCGTGAGGGGCTGCTGTCACGGGAGAACGGGCCCGCGGTGGTTGTCTCCTCCGTGGTGGTGCTGGCAGGTTACGTCGCGATGTTCGTACTCGCCGCCCGGGTCGCCGGGACCGCCGCCTCCGTGGCCGTCCTGCTCCCCCTCGCGGTCCTCGCCCTGCTGGCGATGGGCCTGCCGCTGAACGTCGGCGGCTGGGGCCCCCGAGAGGGCGTCACCGCCTGGGCGTTCGGCGCCGCCGGCCTGGGAGCCGGCCGGGGCCTGGCCGTCGCGGTCGTCTACGGGGTGCTCAGCCTCGTGGCCAGCCTGCCCGGCCTGATCGTGCTCGTGGCCCGCTGGTACGCGGGCCTGCGGGCCGGGGCCCGGGTCGCTCCCGAGGCCCCGGAGCCCCAGGGCGACTACGCGTCGGAGGTCAGGATCGAGAAATACGCCCCGAAGGAATCCGCGAGGCTCGCCAGGAGTTCCTTCCCCTTTTCCGCCGAACCCAGTGAAGGACGCCCGATGACACCGGAATCGGTATAGCCGGACATGCCGAGGGTGAGCAGATGACGCCGGTCGTCAGCGACGAAATCGGATGTCTCGTAACCGGGTCGGAGCATTTCGGGATGAGCATGCAGAAGGATGGAGGTCTCGATTTCCCCCGCGTGCATGTCGGTGAGCAGCGAGGTGACCACACCCGCCCGCTCGCGCGCCGCCTCCCAGTCCTCCGCGGCCGGGAAGAGCGCCATCCGCTCGCCGCGCGCGGAGGACTCCTGCACCACGTTGCCCAGTACGTAGTTGCCGCCGTGCCCGTTGACCACCACCAGGGCCTCGACGCCGGACCGGCGCAGCGACGCCGCGATGTCCCGTACCACCGCATGAAGGGTCACCGAGGAGATGCTGACGGTCCCCGGCCAGGCCGCGTGCTCGTGCGAGCACGAGATCGTCACCGGAGGAAGGAGGTGCACCGGGTACGCGCCGGCTATCTCCCGCGCGACGGCACAGGCGACGAGCGTGTCGGTCGCCAGCGGGAGGTACGGGCCGTGTTGCTCGAAGCTCCCCACGGGAAGCACCGCGACCTGCCGTGAGACACCGGAGCCCCGCGTCCGTACGTCTTCCGTGGTGTCCGCCGGCACCAGATCACTCATAACGTCACGGCCTTTCGTCTCTGCTTAGGAACTCGAGAATCATGACAGAAAAAATTGGCGTACTCGGCAAGAAGTCGGCGCAGCGGACCGGCGTGGAACGCGTCGTGAATGCGCCCTTGCCCACCGTGTACGGGAAATTCCAGGCGGTCGGTTACCTGGACCATGACCGCGGTGACGAACAGGTGGCGCTGGTCTACGGAGAGATCGGCACGGACGACGTCCTCATACGGCTGCATTCGGAGTGCCTGACCGGCGACGCCTTCGGCTCCCAGCACTGCGAGTGCGGTGACCAGCTCGACGCCGCGCTGCGCGCGGTCGTCAACGAGGGCGCGGGCATCGTCGTCTACCTCAGAGGGCACGAGGGCCGTGGCATCGGCCTGCTCGCCAAGCTGCGCGCCATGGCCCTGCAGGCGGAGGGCCTGGACACCGTCGAGGCCAATCTGGCCCTCGGCCTGCCGGTCGACTCCCGCGACTACGGCGTCGCCGCGCGGATCCTGGACGACCTGGGCGTGCGGTCGGTGCGTCTGATGTCGAACAACCCGCGCAAGCGCGAGGCGCTGGTGGACCACGGCATCACGGTCGCCGAGCAGGTGCCGCTGCTGATCCCGCCGTGCGAGAACAACATCACCTACCTGCGCACCAAGCGGGAACGCCTCGACCACCACCTGCCCCACCTGGACGCCGTGGTCAGCTCCTCCTGACGCGTACGCTTCGTGGACGTCCGCCCCTTGAGCGTCGGTCCTCGCGGCCGACGCCTCACGCCGGAGGCCCACCTGCGATGACCGAGCTCCATCTGTGGCTGCGCCACGAGGCCCGCACGACCGAGCGACGCACTCCGATCGTTCCCGACGACGCCCGGCGGCTCGTCGGGAACGGAGTGCGACTGACCGTCGAGGAGTCCCCGCAGCGGGTCTTCCCGACCGAGGAGTACGAGGCGGCCGGCTGCCGTGTCGTGCCCGCCGGCTCCTGGGCGACGGCACCGCGCGACGCCGTCGTGCTCGGCCTGAAGGAACTGCCGGACGAGCCCGCCGAACTGGCGCACCGGCACATCTTCTTCGGCCACGCCTACAAGAGCCAGCCGGGCGCGGCGGACCTGCTGGGCCGGTTCGCCGCCGGGGGCGGGGCGCTGTTCGACCTGGAGTACCTGGTGGACGACAGCGGACGACGCCTCGCCGCCTTCGGATTCTGGGCCGGCTACCTGGGGGCGGCGCTGGCGGTCCTCAGTCACCAAGGCCGGCTGCGGGCACCGCTGACGCCGACCACCAAGGAAGACCTGGACGAGACGCTGAAGCCCGTCGCCGGTGACCACGACATCGCCGGACTCGTCGTCGGCGCGCTGGGCCGCAGCGGCCGCGGTGCCCGCTCCGCCTTCGCCGCCGCCGGGATCGAACCGACCTGCTGGGACCTCGCCGAGACCCGGGACCTGGACCGCCGCGCCCTGCTGGAGCACGAGGTCATGGTCAACGCGGTGCTCGCCACCACCCCCGTCCCGCCCTTCGTCCGTGAGCGGGACCTCGACGCCCCGGGCCGCCGGCTGCGCACCCTGTGCGACGTGACCTGCGACGTCGGCTCCCCGCTCAACGTCCTGCCGGTGTACGACGAGACCACCTCCTGGGACGAGCCCGTACGGCGGCTGCGCGACGCACCGCCGCTCGACCTGATCGCCATCGACAACCTGCCCTCCCTGCTGCCGCTGGAGTCCAGCACCGACTTCTCGGCCGCCCTGCTGCCCCACCTGCTCGACTTCGGCGTCGGGGGACCCTGGGGACGCTGTCTGGACCGGTTCCATGAGGCGTCCCGCGCCCACGGCCTCGACGAGGTCGAGGGCAAGCCCCGTGAGCGCTGAACCGGCGGCCGCGAGCGGCACCGTCCACGCCGCCCGGACGGCCGCCCGGCCCGAGCGGTGGTGCCGGAACTCGCCCGGGATGGGGTGGAGTTCACCCTCCGCGTCGACAGGTAGCGGTCATGGCTGCGTCAGGGCCTCGTGGACCATCCGCTTGAGGTCCTTGAAGACCGTGTGGGACGTTCTGGGCCGTACCTGTGTCATGAACTGCACCGTCAGGTCACGGCCCGGGTCGACCCAGAACGTCGTCGTGGCCACGCCGCTCCAGCCGAAGGCGCCCAGCCCCGACGGGGCCAGGGTGCGGGACGGGTCGATCACCACCGAGCAGTTGAAGCCGAAGCCGAGCCCCTCGTTGCCGGGCTCGTCATGGGCGGGGCGGCTGCCGAAGGCCCGCAGGTCGGAGCCGCCGGGCAGGTGGTTGCGGGTCATCAGGTCCACCGTCCGGGGTTCGAGCAGCCGCACGCCGTCCAGTTCGCCCCGGCGGCGCAGCATCTCCATGAAGCGGTGGTAGTCGTGGGCGGAGCAGACCATGCCGCCGCTGCCCGACAGGAACCGCGGCCGGCCGCGCAGCGGGAGCCCCGGAATCGGCTCGATGCCGCCGCCCTCCTTCTCCCCGTACATCTCGGACAGCCGGGGCGCCTGCGCGTCCGTGACGTGGAAGCCCGCGTCCGTCATGCCGAGCGGCCCGAAGATCCGCTCCGCGCAGAACACGTCGAGGGGCTGCCCGGACACGACCTCGATGATCCGGCCCAGGACGTTGCTGGCCACCGAGTAGTTCCACTCGGTGCCCGGCTCGAACTGGAGCGGCAGGCCGGCGTAGACCTCGATGGTCTCGGCCAGGTCCGCGCCCCGCGGCACCGACGACTCCAGACCGGCCTCGCGGTACAGGGCGTCGACGGGGTGGGCGTGGTAGAAGCCGAAGGTCAGGCCCGAGGTGTGGGTCAGCAGATGCCGGACCAGGATCGGGCCCTCGGCCGGGCGGGTCTCGACGTCGGGCCCGGAGCCCGCGACGTAGACCCTCGGGTCGGCGAACGAGGGCAGATGGACGGCGACCGGGTCGTCCGGGGACAGCCTGCCCTCCTCCATCAGGAGCAGCGCGGCGACCGCGGTGACCGGCTTGGTCATGGAGTAGACCCGCCACAGCGTGTCGGGCTCGACCGGCAGCCCGGCCGCGATGTCGCGCAGTCCGTGGGTGGCGAGGTGGGCGACACGTCCGGCCCGGGCGACGGACACGAGGAAGCCCGGCAGCCGCCCGCCGTCGACCAGCGCCGCGAAGTGCCGGTCCATGCGGTCCAGCACCCGCGGATCCAGCCCCGCCTCACCCGGATCGACCTCTTGTCGCAGCTGTGCCATGGCTCTTCTCCCGTCGCACTCGTCGAGGTGAGATCGGGCATACCCCGCCCGGGCCGCCCGAGACCCCATCGTGGTGCAGGAACGGTTCATGATCGGGTAAGAACACGTGAGCGAGGGCGCTGGAGCATCCAATGGCCAGGGCGCCCACTCACAGCATGGCCGTGCGCGACATGCCGACCGCGTCGCCGGTGGCGTAGGCCAGCGGCGGAGCGGGGCATTGGACGAGCAGAGGGGACGTGCCGGATCGCGGCTAACCAGAGCGCTCCGCCGTCAGGTAGGCGATCACCATGTCGCCCAGCATCGCCCGGTAGTGGGCCCGCTGCGCCCGGTCGAGCAGGTCGCGGCCGAACAGCGCGCCGAAGGTGTGCCGGTTGGAGACCCGGAAGAAGCAGAACGAGGAGATCATCGCGTGCAGGTCGACGGCGTCGACGTCGGCCGTGAACAGACCTGACTCCTGGCCCGACGCCAGGATGCGGCGGATCACGTCCAGGGCGGGGGAGCCGATCTTCCCGAGCTTCTCCGAGGCGGCGATGTGCTGCGCCTCGTGGATGTTCTCGATGCTCACCAGGCGGATGAAGTCCGGGTGTTGCTCGTGGTGGTCGAAGGTCAGCTCGGCCAGGCGCCGGATGGCGGCCACCGGGTCCAAGTGGTCGACGTCGAGCCGCTGCTCGGCCTCCCGGATCACGCCGTAGGCCCGCTCCAGCACGGCGGTGAACAGCTGTTCCTTGCCGCCGAAGTAGTAGTAGATCATCCGTTTCGTGGTGCGGGTGCGGGCGGCGATCTCGTCCACCCGGGCCCCGTCGTAGCCGGCCCGCGCGAACTCCTCGGTGGCGACGTCGAGGATCTCGGCCCGGGTGCGGGCGGCGTCACGGATGCGCTCGCCAGGCCGTGCCGGTTCGTCGACGCTGGTCATCTGGTTCCTTCGGGCGGAGGTGCCGGTGCCGGTGATTCTAGGGGTGGGCGAACTGCTGCGGTCCGCCCGCGACCTGGGCTTCGACGGGCTCAACACGCCGCCAGCGCCCCGGTGCGGCTGGCCGCGCAGCACGCGGTGCGGGTGCTCACTGGCGGCTGACGGTCCGGGTGATGCCGGTGACGACGGTGGTGGCGAGGATCCAGCCCGTGAGCACCAGGGCGTAGGCGAGCCACTGGTATCCGCCGGTCGGGGCGAACGCGGCCTCCTGCCCGAAGGAGATCACCGGCAGCAGCAGGTCGAGGGTGTAGAAGACCGGGTTGAACTGCGGCGCCTCGTCCGCCTTCAGCGGCTCGGGGTGGTGCAGCGCGTAGGCGAGGGAACCGATCACCAGCAGTGACACCAGCCAGCCCGCGGCGCGCAGGGGGCGGAAGCCGTAACCGACGGTGGCATCCTGCACATGGCCCCACAGCCGGCCGTACCAGGGCAGGGTGGCGCGCCGGCGGCGCTGCTTGGCGAGCTGGACGACGCGGGCGGCGTCGTCGTCCCCGATCCGGCGGTAGGCCGCGGTCAACTGCTCGTAGGCGTGCGGGACATAGCCCTCGCCGTCGCGCTCCAGCATCGCCAGACGCCGCTCGGCGGGCTCGTGCGGGGTGAGGGAGGTGTAGACGAGGCTGTTGAGCAGGACCTCCTCGGGGACGACCTCCGGCTCCAGGAACAGCACGTCCAGCTGGGCGCGGCGCAGGTTGAGCGTGCCCGCCATGGGCGGACTCCTGCGCAGCCAGAGCTCCCCGATGGTGCAGCTGCTGGCCCGCAGGGCCGCGTCACCCGGGTTCGCCAGGCGCGCGTGCGACAGGTCGAGCCGGCCCGCGATCCGGGCGCCGCGCAGACCGATCCAGCCCAGCACGTCCGCCTCGCGCAGCAGGGCGTCGCCGTCCACCGTGAGCGTCTCGGCGTCGAGGGCGACCTCTCCTGCACCGGCCGCCAGCCGCGCCCCGTTGAGGTCGACGGTGCCGGCGACCGACGTGCCGGTCAGCCGCACCTCACCGCGTGTCCGCAGACCCGGCGCCGACAGGCCGTCACCGACGCTCATGTGGTTGAGCTGGAGCGCCGGCTGGCCGGGGGGCGGTTCGCCGACGGCGGCGCCGTCCAGGAACAGCGCACCGGACAGCTGCGCGCCGCCGAGCCGCACGGGCCCCCCGAACGAACAGCCCGACAGGCGCAGGACACCGTCCACGCGCAGGGTGGCGGCGTCCAGGCCGGGCAGGACCGAGCGGCGCAGGTTCAACTGGCGCAGCCGCGCCGCGTACAGGACGGGCACCTCCTCGAAGAAGCAGTCGCTCAGGCGCACGGCGTGGCCGATCTCGCCGTACTGGAGGTTGAGCACCCCGGTGATGCGCGCGCCCGCCACACGGAGCGCCGCAGTCTCCCCGTCCTCCTGCGGGGCGCTCAGCAGCAGTGCCCGCACCACGGACGCCCGCAGGGTCCGCTCGGGGCCCCAGTCGGCGCCCCGCGCCGGGTCCTCGTCCGCCGGGCCCCGGAAATCGACGTCCTGCCCCCGTGCGAAGGCACGCCACACCCGCTCCTCGGCGGGTGTCCGGTGGTCGGTCTCCATCAGCCGGGACTCTGGCGCGCCCGGCCGGAGGCTGTCAACTCACCTCCGGCCGGGGCCGGTTACGCCCTGGTGTTCCACTCCGCGATCACGGGTCTGCCGTGCTCGGTCGACAGCCGGCAGACCGTGCCGGTCTCCAGCCGGAACAACCGTCCCTCCGCCGGGGACAGACCCAGCCGGCGGGCGGTCACGACGCGCAGGAAGTGGCCGTGGGCCACCAGCAGCACATCGCCCTCGGGCAGCGCCTTCGCCGCCCGGGCCAGCACCCGGTCCGCCCGTTCGCCGACCTCCCGCGGGGATTCGCCCGGCTCGCCGTCGGGGCCGGGCGGATTCCCGTCGGTCCACAGGTCCCAGTCGGGGCGGGTGCGGTGTATCTCCTCGGTGGTGACGCCCTCGTAGGCGCCGTAGTACCACTCGTGCAGGTCCGCCTCCCGCACGGCCCCCGTCAGGCCCGCGAGTTCGGCCGTGCGCACCGCACGGGCGAGCGGGCTGGTGAGGACCAGCGCGAAGGAGCGGTCCGCGAGGAGCGGAGCGAGCGACGTGGCCTGCTCCTCACCGTTCGGGGTGAGGGGCAGGTCGGTGAAGCTGGTGTGCTGTCCGCTCCGGCTCCACTCCGTCTCGCCGTGGCGGACCAGCAGCAGATCACCCACGTCCTACGCCTTCTTCGCGGACTCGACGGCGTGGCCGCCGAACTGGTTGCGCAGCGCGGCGATCATCTTCATCTGCGGCGAGTCGTCCTGCCGGGAGGCGAACCGGGAGTAGAGGGAGGCGGTGATCGCGGGCAGCGGCACGGAGTTGTCGATCGCGGCCTCCACGGTCCAGCGTCCCTCGCCGGAGTCCTGGGCGTAACCCCGGAGCTCCTCCAGGTGCTCGTCCTCGTCGAGGGCGTCCACCGCCAGGTCCAGCAGCCAGGAGCGGATGACGGTGCCGTCCTGCCAGGAGCGGAACACCTCGCGGACGTTGTCCACCGAATCCACGGCCTCCAGCAGCTCCCAGCCCTCGGCGTAGGCCTGCATCATCGCGTACTCGATGCCGTTGTGGACCATCTTCGCGAAGTGCCCGGCGCCGACCCTGCCCGCGTGGACGAAGCCGTAGGGGCCCTCCGGCTTGAGCGCCTCGAAGATCGGCCGCAGCCGGTCGACGTACTCCTTCTCACCGCCGACCATCAGGGCATAGCCGTTCTTCAGGCCCCACACGCCGCCGGAGACACCCGCGTCGACGAAACCGATGCCGCGCTTGCCGAGCTCCTCGGCGTGCCGCTCGTCGTCCGTCCAGCGGGAGTTGCCGCCGTCGACCACCGTGTCGTACGGCTTCAGCAGGCCCGCGAGCTGGTCGATGACGTGCTGGGTGGGCTCGCCGGCCGGGACCATGATCCAGACCGTGCGGGGCGCTTCCAGCTGGTTGACGAGGTCGGCCAGACTGCTGGCGTCGGACTTCTCGGGGTCGGTGTCGTAGCCGATGACGGTGTGGCCGGCGTTGCGCAGGCGCTCGCGCATGTTGCCGCCCATCTTGCCGAGACCCACAAGACCGATCTGCATGTCAGTTCACTTCCCGGAGGTTGCGGTAGGTGGCCACCAGCGCGGCCGTGGACGGGTCGAGACCGGGGACGTCCGCGCCCTCGGTCAGGGCGGGCTCGACGCGCTTGGCGAGCACCTTGCCGAGTTCGACGCCCCACTGGTCGAAGGAGTCGATGTTCCACACGGCGCCCTGCACGAACACCTTGTGCTCGTAGAGGGCGACCAGCTGGCCGAGGACCGACGGGGTCAGCTCGGTGGCCAGGATCGTCGTGGTCGGGTGGTTGCCCAGGAACGTGCGGTGCGGCACCTGCTCCTCGGGCACGCCCTCCGCGCGGACCTCCTCGGCGGTCTTGCCGAAGGCGAGTGCCTGGCCCTGGGCGAGCAGGTTGGCCATCAACAGGTCGTGCTGGGCCTTCAGTTCGTCGCTCAGTTCGGCGACGGGCCGGGCGAAGCCGATCAGGTCGGCCGGGATGAGCTTGGTGCCCTGGTGGATCAACTGGTAGTAGGCGTGCTGCCCGTTGGTGCCGGGCGTGCCCCACACCACCGGTCCGGTCTGCCACCGGACCGGGTTCCCGTCGCGGTCCACCGACTTGCCGTTGGACTCCATGTCGAGCTGCTGGAGATAGGCGGTGAACTTCGACAGATAGTGGCTGTAGGGCAGGACGGCGTGCGACTGGGCGTCGTGGAAGTTGCCGTACCAGATGCCCAGCAGGCCCATGATGAGCGGGGCGTTGGCCTCGGCGGGGGCGTTGCGGAAGTGCTCGTCGACGATGCGGAAACCGTCGAGCATCTCCCGGAAGCGGTCGGGGCCGATCGCGATCATCAGGGACAGCCCGATCGCGGAGTCGTACGAGTAGCGGCCGCCGACCCAGTCCCAGAACTCGAACATGTTGTCGACGTCGATACCGAAGTCGGCCACCTTCTCCGCGTTGGTCGACAGCGCGACGAAGTGCCTGGCCACCGCCTTCTCGTCGCCGCCGAGGCCGCTGAGCAGCCAGGAGCGCGCCGAGGTCGCGTTGGTGATGGTCTCGATCGTGGTGAACGTCTTGGACGCGACGATGAACAGCGTCTCCGCCGGGTCCAGGTCGCGGATGGCCTCGTGCAGGTCGGAGCCGTCCACGTTCGACACGAAACGGAACGTCAGCTCGCGAGCCGTGAACGGCCGCAGCGCCTCGTAGGCCATCGCCGGGCCGAGGTCCGAGCCGCCGATGCCGATGTTGACGACGTTGCGGATGCGCTTGCCGGTGTGACCGGTCCACTCCCCGGAGCGCACCCGGTCCGCGAAGGCGGCCATCTTGTCGAGCACGGCGTGCACACCCGGGACGACGTTCTCGCCGTCGACCTCGATGACGGCGTCCCGCGGGGCGCGCAGCGCGGTGTGCAGCACGGCCCGGTCCTCGGTGATGTTGATCCGCTCGCCGCGGAACATGGCGTCGCGCAGGCCGAACACGTCGGTGGCGGCGGCCAGTTCCCGGAGCAGGGCCAGCGTCTCGTCGGTGACCAGGTGCTTGGAGTAGTCGATGCGCAGATCGCCCACGTGCACGACGTAGCGCTCGGCGCGCCCCGGATCGGCGGCGAACAGTTCCCGCAGATCGGGCCGGGGCAGGGCGTCCGCGCGGTGGTCCTCCAGGGCGGTCCACTCGGGACGCCGGTCGAGCCGCGGGGAGCCGGTGGGGGAGTCAGACATGAGCAGGGGTCTCCTCGGTTGCCTCGCCGTTCAGGGCGATGGCGTACATCTCGTCCGCGTCGAGGCGCCGCAGCTCCTCGGCGATGAGTTCGGAGGTGGCACGGACCTTCAGGGCGAGGGTGCGCGACGGCTGGCCTGGCAGGGTCAGCGTGGCCAGCGGCCCCTCGGGGCGGTCGATGACGATCTCGCCGTTCTCGGTGCCCAGGCGCACGGCCGTGACGACCGGCCCGGCGGTGACCACCCGGTCGACGCGTACGTGCAGCCGTGCCTCCAGCCAGCGGGCCAGCAGCTCGGCGGCCGGGTTGTCGGCCTCGGCCTCCACGGCCGCCGAGGTGATCCGCGCCCGGGCCTGGTCCAGCGCCGCCGCCAGCATCGAACGCCAGGGCGTCAGCCTGGTCCAGGCGAGGTCGGTGTCACCGGGCGCGTAGGCGCGGACCCGGCTCTCCAGCACCTCCAGGGGGTTGGCGACGGCGTACAGGTCGGTGATCCGGCGCTGGGCCAGTGCTCCGAGCGGGTCCTTCGAGGGCACTTCCGGGGCGTCCATCGGCCACCACACCACCACCGGCGCGTCCGGCAGCAGCAGCGGCAGCACCACCGAGTCGGCGTGGTCGGACACCTCGCCGTAGGTCCGCAGGATCACCGTCTCGCCGGTGCCCGCGTCGGCGCCCACCCGGACCTCGGCGTCCAGGCGGGAGGCCTGACGGTCGCGCGGGGTGCGGGCGTGCCGCTTGATGACGACCAGGGTGCGCGAGGGGTGCTCGTGCGAGGCCTCCTCGGCCGCCCTGATCGCGTCGTAGGCGTTCTCCTCGTCCGTGACGATCACCATCGTCAGGACCATGCCCACGGCGGGCGTGCCGATGGCGCGGCGGCCCTGCACCAGCGCCTTGTTGATCTTGCTTGCCGTGGTGTCGGTCAGGTCGATCTTCATGGCCTGCGCCAGCTCCGTCCGTCTCGTGCGAGCATCTCGTCGGCTTCCTCGGGTCCCCAGCTGCCCGAGGCGTACTGCGCGGGCCGGCCGTGCGTGGCCCAGTACTGCTCGATCGGGTCGAGGATCTTCCAGGACTCTTCCACTTCCTGGTGACGGGGGAACAGGTTGGCGTCGCCCAGGAGGACGTCGAGGATCAGCCGTTCGTACGCCTCGGGGCTCGACTCGGTGAAGGACTCGCCGTAGGCGAAGTCCATGGTCACGTCCCGGATCTCCATCGAGGTACCCGGCACCTTGGAGCCGAAGCGGACCGTCATGCCCTCGTCCGGCTGGACGCGGATGACGATGGCGTTGGAGCCGAGCTCTTCGGTGGCGGTGGAGTCGAAGGGGGAGTGCGGGGCCCGCTGGAAGACGACCGCGATCTCCGTCACCCGGCGGCCCAGCCGCTTGCCGGTGCGCAGATAGAACGGGACGCCGGCCCAGCGCCGGTTGTCCACCTGGAGCCTGACCGCGGCGTAGGTGTCGGTCGTGGAGGACTGGTCGATGCCGTCCTCCTCCAGATAGCCGCGCACCTTGGTACCGCCCTGCCAGGCCGCCGCGTACTGACCGCGCACGGTGCCCTGCCCGAGGTCCTGCGGCAGCCGCACGGCCTTGAGAACCTTCAGCTTCTCGGTGAGCAGCGAGGCGGCGTCGAAGGCGGCCGGCTCCTCCATCGCGGTGAGCGCCATCAGCTGGAGCAGGTGGTTCTGGATGACGTCACGGGCGGCGCCGATGCCGTCGTAGTAGCCGGCCCGCCCGCCGATGCCGATGTCCTCGGCCATGGTGATCTGGATGTGGTCCACGTACGACCGGTTCCAGATCGGCTCGAACATCTGGTTGGCGAAGCGCAGCGCCAGAAGGTTCTGGACGGTCTCCTTGCCCAGGTAGTGGTCGATCCGGAAGACCTGCTCCGGGTCGAACACGTCGTGCACGATCCGGTTGAGCTCCTCGGCCGACCTCAGGTCGTGCCCGAACGGCTTCTCGATGACCGCCCGGCGCCATGCGCCCTCGGGAGCGCTGGCCAGCTTGTGCTTCTTCAGCTGCTGGACGACCTTGGGGAAGAACTTCGGCGGCACCGAGAGGTAGAAGGCGTAGTTGCCGCTGGTGCCCCGGGAGGCGTCCAGCTCCTCGACCGCGGAGCGCAGCTGCTTGAACGCCGTGTCGTCGTCGAAGTCGCCCGGGATGAACCGCATGCCCTCGGCGAGCTGCTGCCAGACCTCCTCGCGGAACGGGGTCCGCGCGTGCTCGCGTACCGCGTCGTGCACCACCTGCGCGAAGTCCTGGTCCTCCCAGTCCCGGCGGGCGAAGCCCACCAGGGAGAAGCCTGGTGGCAGCAGACCCCGGTTGGCCAGGTCGTAGACCGCGGGCATCAGCTTCTTGCGGGACAGGTCACCGGTGACACCGAAGATGACGAGCCCGGAGGGGCCCGCGATCCTGGGCAGACGGCGGTCGCGCGGGTCGCGCAGCGGGTTGCTGAAGTCCGGGTCGGCGGCGTGGTCCGTGGGCGGGGCCGGGGCGGCCTCCGTCTCGCCGTGCACCCCGGTCTCCTCGACTCCGGCCGCCTCCTGGGCCAGCCGGGCCTCCTTGTCCTCCTTGGTCCCCTTCGTCTCCTGCTCGGCCGTCTGGGGGATGTCCTCGCTCATTCCGCGTCAACTCCCTTGCTGTTCAAGGACTTGGTGACCGCGTCCAGCAGGTCCTGCCAGGCCACCTCGAACTTGGCCACTCCCTCGTCCTCCAGTTGCCGCACCACCTCGTCGTATGCAATGCCGAGCCGTTCGACGGCCGCCAGGTCCGCCCGGGCCCGGTCGTAACCGCCGGTGACGGTGTCGCCCCGGACGTCACCGTGGTCGGCGACGGCGTTCAGCGTGGCCTCCGGCATGGTGTTCACCGTGCCGGGGGCGACCAGCTCGTCCACGTACAGGGTGTCCTTGTAGGCGGGGTCCTTCACACCGGTGGAGGCCCAAAGGGGGCGCTGCCGGTTGGCTCCGGCGCCTTCCAGGGACAACCAGCGCTCCCCCTCGAAGACGTGTTCGTACGCCTCGTGGGCGAGCCGCGCGTTGGCCAGGGCCGCCCTGCCCTTCAGCGCCAGGGCCTCGTCGGTGCCCAGCAGCGTCAGGCGCTTGTCGATCTCGGCGTCCACCCGGGAGACGAAGAACGAGGCGACCGAGTGGATCTCCGACAGGTCCAGGCCCGCCTCCCGCGCCCGCTCCAGGCCGGCGAGGTAGGCGTCCATCACCTCGCGGTAGCGCTCCAGCGAGAAGATCAGCGTCACGTTGACACTGATACCCGCTCCGATCACTTCCGTGATCGCCGGCAGGCCCGCCTTCGTCGCCGGGATCTTGATCATCACGTTGGGGCGGTCCACCAGCCAGGCGAGCTGCTCGGCCTCGGCGACGGTCGCCGTCGTGTCGTGGGCCAGCCGGGGGTCGACCTCGATGGAGACCCGGCCGTCCCGGCCGCCGGTCCTGTCGTACACCGGCCGCAGGACGTCGGCGGCGGCCCGCACGTCGGCGGTGGTCAGCATCCGGACGGCCTCGTCGACGGTCACACCCCGTACCGCCAGGTCGGCGAGCTGCTCCTCGTAGCCCGCCCCGGAGCCGATGGCGGCCTGGAAGATGGACGGGTTGGTGGTGACGCCGACGACATGCCTCGTGGCGACGAGCTCGGCCAGGTTGCCGGACTCGATCCGCCGGCGCGACAGGTCGTCCAGCCAGATCGACACGCCCTCGTCGGACAGGCGCTCGAGTGCTCCCGCGTGCGCGGTCGCTTCGGTCACAGTGATCATCTTCTTTCGGGTGGTGCGGTCAGCCGCGCACCGCGGACAGGGATTCCCGCGCGGCGGCGACGACGTTCTCGGGGGTGAAGCCGTACTCGGCGAACAGGGTTCCGGCGTCGGCGGAGGCACCGAAGTGCTCCAGGGAGACGATGCGTCCCGCGTCCCCGACGAACCGGTACCAGGTGAGTCCGATGCCGGCCTCGACGGCGACCCGGGCCTTCACGGTGGGCGGGAGGACGCGGTCGCGGTACGAGCGCGGCTGTTCCTCGAACCACTCCACCGACGGCATCGACACGACACGGGTGGGCACGCCCGCCTCCTGGAGGCGCTCGCGTGCCTCGGCGGCGACGTGGACCTCGGAACCGGTGGCGATGAGGATCACCTGCGGCTCGCCGCCCTCCGCCTCGAACCGCACGTACCCGCCGCGCGCGGCGTCCGGGTCGGGGGCGTACGTCGGCACGCCCTGACGGGTCAGCGCGAGACCGTGCGGGGCCGGGGCGGTGGAGTGCCGCTCGAGGATCTCCGCCCAGACGAGGGCGGTCTCGTTGGCGTCGGCGGGGCGTACGACGTTCAGGCCGGGGATGGCCCGCAGCGACGCCAGGTGCTCGACCGGCTGGTGGGTGGGGCCGTCCTCGCCCAGGCCGATGGAGTCGTGCGTCCACACGTACGTCACCGGCAGCTGCATCAGGGCCGACATCCGCACCGCGTTGCGCATGTAGTCGGAGAAGACCAGGAAGGTGCCGCCGTAGACGCGCGTGTTGCCGTGCAGGGCGATGCCGTTCATCTCCGCGGCCATGGAGAACTCGCGGATGCCGAAGTGGATCGTGCGGCCGTACGGGTCGGCCTCCGGCAGCGGGTTGTCCGCCGGGAGGAAGGAGCTGGTCTTGTCGATGGTGGTGTTGTTGGAGCCGGCCAGGTCGGCCGAACCGCCCCACAGCTCCGGGACGACCGGGCCGAGCGCCTGGAGGACCTTGCCGGAGGCGGCCCGGGTGGCGACCGCCTTGCCCGGCTCGAACACCGGCAGGGCGTCCTGCCAGCCCTCGGGCAGCTCGCCCTTGCTGACGCGGTCGAACGTGGCGGCCCGCTCCGGGTTCTCGCTCCGCCAGGCGGCGATCGACTTGTCCCAGGCGGTGTGCGCCTCGGCGCCGCGGTCCAGGGCCCGGCGGGTGTGGGCCAGCACCTCGTCGGCGACCTCGAAGGAACGCTCCGGGTCGAAGCCGAGGAGGCGCTTGGTGGCCGCGACCTCGTCCTCGCCGAGCGCCGAGCCGTGCGCGGCCTCGGTGTCCCGGGCGTTGGGGGCTGGCCAGGCGATGATCGTGCGCATCGCGATGATCGACGGCCGCGCGGTCTCGGCCTGTGCCGCCTTCAGCGCCGCGTACAGCGCGAGCACGTCGACGTCGCCGTCCTCCAGCGGCTCGATCCGCTGCACGTGCCAGCCGTAGGCCTCGTAGCGCTTGAGCACGTCCTCGGAGAACGCGGTCGCGGTGTCGCCCTCGATGGAGATGTGGTTGTCGTCGTAGAGGAAGACCAGGTTGCCGAGCCGCTGGTGGCCGGCGAGCGAGGAGGCCTCGGCGGAGACGCCCTCCTGGAGGTCGCCGTCGGAGACGATCGCCCAGACCGTGTGGTCGAAGGGGGACTCGCCCTCGGGGGCGTCCGGGTCGAACAGGCCGCGCTCGTAGCGGGCGGCCATGGCCATGCCGACGGCGTTCGCGACCCCCTGGCCCAGCGGACCGGTGGTGGTCTCCACGCCCGCGGTGTGCCCGTACTCGGGGTGGCCGGGGGTCTTGGAGCCGTGGGTGCGGAACGCCTTCAGGTCGTCCAGCCCCAGCTCGTAGCCCGCGAGGTAGAGCTGTGTGTAGAGGGTGAGCGAGGTGTGGCCGGGGGACAGGACGAAGCGGTCACGGCCGGTCCACTCGGGATCGGCGGGATCGTGGCGCATCACCTTCTGAAAGATCGTGTAGGCGGCCGGTGCCAGGCTCATCGCGGTGCCGGGATGGCCGTTGCCGACCCGCTGGACGGCATCCGCCGCCAGAAGGCGGGCGGTGTCGACGGCACGCCGGTCGAGTTCGGTCCATTCGAAGCGGTCCGCTGTCTGCGTGCTCATCTTCAAGAAGTCCTCGATAGGAGCGAAGGTGCTGGTCTGACGTGTTCAAAATTAAAAGTCTGACTTTTACGGCGGAAGGTCGTCGTGTGCCAGCCTGTGGTGAAAGTGGGACACCCATCGGCGACACGGCACGCGAGCGGGGCGGTACGAGGCGGACATGGCGGACAGAACCATCCAAGGCGGCGGCGGGATCGATACGTTCCCCTTCCCGGTCGAGCTCAGTGTCGGCGGCGTCGGCATGCAGGTCGGCCCGATGAGCACAGGCCGTACCTGGCACACCGACGCGCCGCTGGGGCGCGTGCACCGCATCGACTTCCACATCGTCCTGCTGTTCGGAGCGGGCCCGGTCCGGCACATGGTCGACTTCACCGAGTACGAGGCCATGGCCGGGGACCTGCTGTGGATCCGCCCGGGGCAGGTCCACCGCTTCTCGCGCTCCAGCGAGTACCGCGGAACCGTCCTGACCATGCAACCGGGCTTCCTGCCCCGCTCGACGGTGGAGGCCACCGGCCTCTACCGCTACGACCTGCCGCCGCTGCTGCGCCCCGACGCGGCCCAACTCGCCGGTCTCCAGGCCGCGCTCGCCCAGCTGCACCGCGAGTACGAGGACACCGAGACGCTCCCGCTCAGCCTGCACACCGCCGTTCTGCGCCACTCCCTGACGGCGTTCCTGCTGCGGCTGGCCCATCTCGCGGCGAGTTCGGCGCAGGCCCTGCGGCAGCGCTCCGACTCCACCTTCACCCTCTTCCGGGACGCCGTGGAGCGGGACTTCGCCACCAACCACAGCGTCAGCGCCTACGCCGACGCGCTCGGCTACTCCCGCCGCACCCTGGTCCGGGCGGTGCGAGCGGCCACCGGCGAGACCCCCAAGGCCTTCATCGACAAGCGCGTGGTCCTGGAAGCCAAACGGCTCCTCGCCCACACCGAGTTGCCGATCGGCCGGGTCGGCGTGGCGGTCGGCTTCCCGGACGCCGCGAACTTCTCCAAGTTCTTCCACCAGCACACGGACCAGACCCCGGCGGCCTTCCGGGCGGAGCTGCGCTGAACACGGCGAAAGGGGGCTCCACGCGTGCGTGGAGCCCCCTTTCGGGCAGGGATCAATGCCCGAAGGTGAACCAGTTGACGTTCACGAAGTCGGCCGGCTGCCCACTGGTGAAGGTCAGATAGACGTCGTGCGTGCCCGTCACGGCAGCGATGTTGGCCGGGACGGTCCGCCACGACTGCCAGCCCCCGGTGCTGCCCACCGCGAAACTCCCGACGGGCGCGCTGCTGCGGCTGTCCAGGCGCACCTCGACCAGCCCGCTGACGCCGCCCGCCGCTCCGCTCGCGACCCGGGCGCTGAACTGCCGGGCCGCCGAGGAGCCGAAGTCGACGCCCTTGTAGTGCAGCCAGTCGCCGTTGGCGAGCGCGCCGACGTTCTGGCCGCCGCCCGAGTCGGACGTGGTCTCGGTGATCACACCGGACTGACCGTCGTACGACTCGGCCTGGATGGTGCCGTAGGCGTCACGGCCGCCGGTCGGGGGAGGCGTGGTGCCGCCGCCGGACGACAGCACCTGCACATAGTCGACGACCATCGCGTGGCCCGGCTGTGTCCCGGCGTCCGGGCCGCCGCCGAACGCGTCGGGGAAGCCGCCGCCCATCGCGACGTTCAGGATGATGAAGAAGCCGTGGTCCGTGGCGTTCTTCCAGGTCGTCGCGTCGACCTGGTCGGCGCGCACCGTGTGGTAGGTGACGCCGTCGAGGGAGAAGCGGATCTCCTCGACGCTCCTCGAGCGGTCCCACTCCATCCGGTACGTGTGGAAACCGGCCTGGCAGGAGGTGCCCTGACAGGTGGTCGAACCGCCGATGCCGCTGGTCTCGTTGCAGGGGCCGCCGGGCGAGGTGCCGCAGTGCATGGTGGCGAACACCGTGTTCATGCCCTGGGTGTTCTCCATGATGTCCAGCTCGCCGACCGCCGGCCAGTTCCAGTAGTTGCCGCGGTAGGGGGAGCCCAGCATCCAGAACGCCGGCCAGTAGCCCTTGGCCGCGGCGCCGGTGACGTTCGGCACCTGGATCCGCGACTCGACGCGGAGGGTGCCGCCGGCGGGGGGCCGGAAGTCGGTGCGGTTGGTCTCGATCCGGCCGGAGGTCCAGTTCCCGGCGGAGTCCCGCCGGGGTGTGATGCGCAGGTTGCCGTTGCCGTCGAGCGAGACGTTGTCCCTGCTGTTCGTCATCGTCTCGATCTCGCCGGTGCCCCAGTTGGCGGGGCCGCCGGGGTAGCCCTTGCCGGTCGCGTACTGCCAGGCGGAGGTGTTGACGCCGGAGCCGGCGGCGCCGTCGAAGTCGTCCACGAACACCTGCGTCCAGCCCGACGGGGGTGTCGGCGCGGAAGCGGTCGCGGACGGGGTGGCGACGGCGGAGGCGGCCGCCGCCAGGCCGAGCGTGGAGACGACGGCGGCCAACGCCCGCCGGAAGCTACGGGATCTGCGGGGGGTGCTTGAGGTTCCGCTCATGTGGGGCCTCTCGGGAAAGGGGGATGAGAGCGCTCTCAAAGTTCCGCCAATGTGCTCCACCGCACTCGTGCCGTCAAGGGATGAAGCCAAGAAAAGCGCGCGGCGACGGCCGGCTGCAGACCCTGAAGGGAACGAACCGGGTCAGCCGGAGGCCTGCTCGCCGCCCGGCTGCTCCGGCTCGGCGGACCACCGCTTCACGTACCAGGCCGCCACGTCGTCCGTGGCCAGCAGTACGACGATGCCGGCCACCGTCGTCCACTCGGGAAGCCCGGCGAAGTGGACGACGGAGACGACGGCCATCGCCAGGGCGGCCATCAGCAGCCACCGCAGCCCGTGCTGCCACCCGCGGTGCGCCGCCAGCCACCGTGCCCACCGCCGCGCCCTGCCCTGCCGCGCCATCCCCGGTCCCCCCGTCACGCGCCTCCCAGGGATTCGACTCGCGCCGGGCCCGGACGGTTGCCCGGGCGTCTCGCGTGGGGCCGGACGGTTGCCCGGGCCGTCTCGCGCCGCGCCCAGGACGCCCCGGGCTGTTGAACCGGCCCGGGCGGGGCACTCGGGAGGCATCATCCGGTCGAGGCAGCAGGAGGCATCCGTGGCCGTTCGCCATCACCTGGTCCGAGTCCCCCCGGCCGCCGTGTGGGACGTCCTCGCCGACGGCAACCGCTACGCCGAATGGGTGGTGGGGACCTCCGAGTCCCACCCCGTGCGCGGACAGTGGCCCCGTACCGGCGCGGCGATCCGCTACGAGGTCAGGCTCGGCCCGGTGCACCTGGACAACGAGACCGTCGTCCGCCACTGCGAGCAAGGCGCCCGGCTGGAGCTGGAGGCCCACGCCGGAGTCCTGGGCACCGCACGCGTCGCGATCGAGCTGCGGCCCTGGGGCGAGCACTGCCTGGTGATCGTGGACGAGCATCCCCTGCGCGGCGCGGGCGGCCGGCTGCACAACGTCGGATTCGAGGCGCTGATCCAGCTGCGCCACCGGACCATGCTGGCCCGGCTGGCCAGACTGTGCGAGGCCGGCACGGAACAGACGGGAGGTGCGCGGCGCGCCCTGGGCCAGGTGACCGTGGGGTCCGACACCGGCGGGGCCGGCCATGCCTGACGCCGTCGTGATCGGCGCGGGCCCCAACGGGCTGGTCGCCGCCAACGTCCTCGCGAGCGCCGGGTGGCACGTCGAGGTGCTGGAGGAACAGCCCGAACCGGGGGGTGCGGTGCGCCACGACCGGGGCGTCGACGCCGCCTTCGTCAACGACCTGTTCAGCTCCTTCTACCCGCTCGCGGCCGCCTCACCGGTCCTGGCGGCCCTGCGCCCCGAGGAACACGGGCTGCGCTGGAGCCACGCGCCCAGCGTGGTCGCCCACCCGCTCACCGACGGCAGCTGCGCCGTCCTGGACCGGAACGTGCACACCACCGCCGCGTCCCTCGACGCCTTCGAACCGGGCGACGGAGCCGCCTGGCAGCGCCTGCACGAGGTGTGGGAGAGCCTGCGCCCCGGCCTCCTGGACGCCCTGTTCACCCCCTTCCCGCCCGTGCGCGCCACGGCCCGGCTGGCGCTGCGGCTGCGCGCGGCGGGCGGACTGCGCATGGCCCGCTCCCTGGTGCTGCCGGTGCGGCGTCTGGGCGAGGAGGAGTTCCGCGGCCAGGGCGGACGCCTGCTGCTCGCCGGCAACGCCCTGCACGCCGACCTGGCCCCCGAGTCGGCGGGCAGCGGCGGCTTCGGCTGGCTGATGGCGATGCTCGGCCAGACCTACGGCTTCCCGGTCCCGGTCGGTGGCTCCGGCGCGCTGACCTCGGCCCTGGTCCGGCGTCTGGAGTCCCTGGGCGGACGGGTGCGCTGCGGGCAGCGCGTCGAGCAGGTCGTCGTCCGCGGCGGGCGGGCCGTCGGCGTGCGGACGGCGACCGGTGACGCGGTCGCGGCCCGCAAGGCGGTACTGGCGGACGTGTCGGTGCCCGCCCTGTACGGCGAGCTGGTCGACCCCGCGCACCTGCCCGCCCAGACCCTCGAGGACCTGCGGCGGTTCCAGTGGGACTTCGCCACGTTCAAGGTCGACTGGGCGCTCGACGGGCCGGTGCCCTGGCAGGCCGAACAGGCGTCCCGGGCCGGCACCGTGCACCTCGCCGACGGCATGGACGAGCTGACCCGCTTCACCGCGCAGATCGCCATGCGGCAGGTCCCGGACCGGCCGTTCCTGATCTTCGGCCAGATGACCACCTCCGACGCCACCCGTTCCCCGCAGGGCACCGAATCGGCCTGGGCCTACACCCACCTCCCGCACGAGATCCGCGCCGATGCCGCCGACGAGGGCATCTCCGGAAGCTGGGACACCAAGGACCAGGAGCTCATGGCCGACCGCATGGAACGCCAGGTGGAGCGCTTCGCGCCCGGCTTCCGCTCCCTGATCCGCGGCCGCCGCATCCTGGCGCCCCCGACCCTGGAGGCACTCGACGGCAATCTCGCCGGGGGTGCCATCAACGGCGGCACCACCGCGATACACCAGCAACTCGTCTTCCGCCCGCTGCCCGGCACCGGCCGGCCGGAGACCCCGGTGCCGGGCCTGTACCTCGCCTCCTCGGGAGCCCACCCGGGCGGCGGCGTGCACGGAGCGCCGGGAGCCAACGCCGCACGGGCCGCCCTGCGCCGCAACCGGCCCCCGGGCCTCGCCCGTGCCCAGCGGCTCCTCGCCCACCGCGACCGCACCGGAGCCAGGCGCTGACCCGGCCCCGCGGGCACGGGTCGGGCACCGGAAGGAAGGGCAGCCATGAGCAGCAGCCCACTTGCCGACCGCACCATCGTCATCACCGGAGCCGCCCGCGGCGTCGGCGCGGCACTCGCCCGGGAGGTCGCCCGGCGCGGCGCCCGGGTGGCGCTGCTCGGCCATGAGGGACCCGTCCTGGAGGCGGTGGCCGCCACCCTCCCGGGCCCGGCCCTCGCCCTCGAGGCCGACGTCACCGACCTGTCCGCGCTGGAGGCCGCGGCGGACACCGTGCGGGCCCGCCTCGGCCGCCCCTCGGCCGTGGTGGCGAACGCCGGCATCGCCGAGGGGGGCGCGCTCCTCGACTCGGACCCGGCCGCCTGGCGTCGCGTGATCGACGTCAACCTCACCGGCAGCTCCCACACCGCCCGGGTCTTCCTGCCGGACCTGTTCGGCACGGCGGGCTACTTCCTCCAGGTCGCTTCCCTGGCGTCGATCGGCGCCGCCCCGCTGATGAGCGCGTACTGCGCCTCCAAGGCCGGGGTCGAGGCCTTCGCCCACTCCCTGCGCGCGGAGGTGGCGCACTGCGGGGTCGGGGTGGGCATCGCCTACCTCAACTGGACGGACACCGACATGATCCGCGACGCGGACCGGTACGCCGTCCTGCGGGAACTGCGCCGGCACATGCCTGGGCCGGTCCGCCGCGTGTACCCCGTGGACACGGTCGCCGCCCACATGGTCCGGGGCATGGAACGCCGCCGCACGGCCGTGTACGCACCGCCCTGGCTGCGGCTGGCCCAGCCGATACGCCCGGCCATGCCCCCGGTGGTCCTGCGCGTGGCGCGCCGCGAACTGCCCCGCCTGGAGGCCTCCGGTCCGGTCCGCTCCACCGGACCGCTCGGAGCCGGGGGACTGGCCGACCGCGCGGCGGCCGGGCCCGGGACCTGACGCGGGCGGTCCGGCACGCTCCGCGGCGGCACCGCCATGCCGGACACTGGTCAGCAGGAGAAGGGAGGCCGACCGTGCTGACCGGAGTCCGAGAACAGCTGGGCCAGGCCCTGTTCCGCCGCGTCGCGGGCCCCGGCGGCCCCGCCACCCGTGACCGTATCCACCACACCCCCGGCCCCCGCTGGTTCGGGCCCGACCGGCCGATCCGCGCGGTCCACGGTGACGCCTCGATGTTCATCGGCGGGCTGACCGCCCTGCTCCTGCAGTCGCTGCACCCGCTCGCCATGGCGGCGGTCGCCGGGCACTCCGGCTTCCGGGGCGATCCGTGGGGACGGTTGCAGCGCACCAGCACCTTCCTGGCCGTGACGACGTACGGCACCGCCGCGGACGCCCAGGAGGCCGTCGACCGGGTGCGCGGCATCCACGAGCGGATCCGCGGCAGGACGGCCGACGGGGTGCCGTACCACGCCGCCGACCCGCGTCTGCTCGGCTGGGTGCACGCCGCCGAGACGGACAGCTTCCTGCGCGCCCACGCACGCTACGGGGCCCTGCCGCTGGACGCCGCCGGCTACGACGGCTACGTGGCCGACACCGCGCGGGTCGCCGAGGCGCTGGGGGTGCAGGACCCGCCGCGGGACCGTCGTGAACTGGCCGAGCGCCTGAGCGCCTACCTGCCCGAGCTGCGGGCCACGCCCGAGGCACGGGCGGCGGCCCGCTTCCTGCTGTTCCAGCCGCCCCTGCCGCTCGCCGTCCGGCCCTTCTACGGGGGCCTGGCGGCCAACGCCGTCACCCTGCTCCCGCCCTGGGCGCGCGGCATGCTGTGGCTGCCCCGGGTGCCGGTCGTCGAGGACCTCGCGGTACGCCCCACGGGCCGAGCGCTGACCCGGACCATCCGCTGGGCCATGTCCCCGTCCAGGGAGACCTGAGCGACGCCGGACCGGCCGAGTCCCGGGCTCGCCCAGGGCCCCCACTCTCCGCCCCGCTGAGGGCTACCGTCCCCGGGAACTGCTCAGGGCCGACGCTGTCCGGCACGCCCAGGGCCGCCGCCCCTAGGCGCCGGTCAGGGCTGCGTCCTCGGTGCCGGTCAGGGCCGGCGCCCTCCTGGAATCGCTCACGGCCGGCGTCAGGCGTGCCCAGGACCGCCCCACCCGGCACCGCCCAGGGTTGGCGCCCTCCGCATGGGCCAGGGCTGCGTCCTCGGGCACCGGTCGGGGCTGCCGCCCTTCGGGAACTGCTCAGGGCTGGAGTCCTCCGACGCACCCAACACCACCCCCCGGCACCGCCCAGGCAGCCACCCCCGGCACCGGGCAGGGGCCGCCCTCGGCACCGTCCAGGCAGCCACCCCCGGCCCCCGGTCAGGGCCCCGTACCGCTCACGGCCGCCACCCCAGCGCCCGTGAGATGCCGCGCGCAGCCATCCGTACCGCCGGGCCCAGCACCGGCACCTGCGCGTTCGCGTGCGGCACCACGATGGACACGGCGGCGGTCACCGTGCCGTCAGCGGCGCGTACGGGCGCGGCCACCGACAGGGCGTCCTCGGTGATCTGACGGTCGCTCACCGCCACGCCCGACCTGCGCACTTCGGCGAGCGCCCGGCGCAGCCGCTCCGGGTCGGTGATCGTGTACGGGGTGAAGGACGCGAGGTCGCCCGCGCAGTACTCCTTCTGGAACACCGGGTCGCCGTGGGCCAGCAGGGCGAGTCCGACGCCGGTGGCGTGCAGCGGCCAGCGGGCGCCGACGCGGATGTGCACGCCGACCGCCGACCGCCCCGACAGCCACTCGGTGTAGACGACGTCCCGGCCGTCGCGCACGGCCAGTTGCACGTTCTCGTGCGTCGCCTCGTACAGGTCCTCCAGATACGGCAGCGCGATCTGCCGCAGGGCGAGGCCCCGGGGGGCCAGTGCCGCGAGCTCCCACAGCCGCAGCCCGACGTGGTAGACGCCGGAATCGTCCCGCTCCAGGGCGCCCCATTCGGTGAGCGCCCCCACCAGGCGGTGCGTGGTGGTCAGGCTCAGTCCGGCCCGCCGGCTGATGTCCGTCAGGCACAGCGCCGGATGCTCGTGGTCGAAGGCCGCGAGCACGGACAGCAGCCGACCGGGCGCGGTGGGAGCGGTCATGACCGGACGTCCCCCGGGTGGGCGAGGTCGTAGGGGCGGGGGTAGGCGGCCGGGCGGTACGGGAGGTAGCGGGGCTCGGTTCCCGGGTCCGCCGCCCTCGCGCGGGAGTTGAGGGCGCCCGGCGAGGCGTCCCAGCGGCCGGTGTCCAGGCGCTTGTCGACGGTGTGCAGGGCTGCCAGGGTCTCGCCCGGCGTGAAGGTGCAGTGGCCCGGCGCGTCGACGTACGCCTGGCGGAGCAGCCCGGCGGAGCCCGCCGCCGTGACGGCCCGCCGGTAGGCGCTCTCCGCCTGCACCGGGATCAGGGCGTCGCCGGTGGTGTGGATGTTCAACTGCGGGTCGGTGAGCCGGCCGGAGAGCACGCTGGTGTGGCGCATCCACCGCACCGCCGCCGGGTCGGCGGAGATCCTGGGTGCCCGGGCCAGGGCCGAGAGGTCCGTGCGCAAGGACAGCCCCGCCTCCTTGTAGAGCTCCGTCACCTCTTTGTACAGCGGGGACCGGGCGAGCATCGAGGAGTGGTCGACGCCCGTGTTCCAGGACGGGTTGCCGCCCGCCCGGCTCTCGGCCTCCTGCCGCCAGGCGAACGCGGGCAGCTGGAGCATGCCCCGGACGGCGGCGTACTGGTTGGCCTGCGCGGTCCTCCAGTCGGTGGGGCCCGGTTCGCTCTGCGAGGCGTCGTTGTGGCCCGGGATGTTGTGCAGGGCGGCCGCCAGGGCGATCCGGGCCCGGCCCCCGGGGGTCTGCTGGGCCGCGTCGACCTTCGAGGTGAGCGCCTTCCCGGCGGCGACCGCCTCGGCCTGGTCCGCGAACCCCGTGAGCCGTACCCCGGAGTCCGGCGCGAGCAGGGTGCGCAGCGCGAACACCGGGTCCAGGGTGCTGTTCCAGTTGGCGACGCCGCCCTGCACCAGACCGCACATCGACAGCGACCCGTCGAAGCGGCCGGGGTGCCGCTCGGCGAGCACGCTGGTGACGAAGCCGCCGTAGGAGGTGCCCCAGGCGAGCGTCCGCCGTGCCGGGCCGAACCTCTGCGTGAACAGGTCCAGTGTGGCGAGCTGGTCGGGCACCGCCTCGGTGATCGCCCAGCCGTTCGTGGCGTACGAGGAGCCGATCAGGGCGTAGCCCTCGGCCAGCAGCGTGTCGCGGACGGCCGGACCGGGCGTGTTCTGGGCCGGGTTGGGGGCTCCGGCCGGGCTGTAGCCGTGGCTGTAGAGCAGCACCGTGCCGTTCCAGGACGCGGGGACGTCCATCACGTACGCGGCGCCGGAGGACAGCCGGCCCTCCAGGTGGGTGCCGGTGGTCGAGGCCCGCGCGGGCAGGGCGGTCGCCGCCAGGGAGAGGCAGGCGGTCAGTAAGGCCAGGCGGATCCTCAACGCGGCGTTCCTTCCAGGGCGGGGGAGGGGGTGGGGGAGTCCAGGGCATCGGTGTGCGTCTCGCGCAGCCGCCACACGGTGACCGCGGTGATCGCCGCGCCCGCGCACAGCAGCAGCGACACCGGGGCGCTGCCGCCGCCGAAGGACGCCAGGAGGCTGCCGGCGATCAGCGGGGAGAACCCGGCGCCGATCAGCGTCGCCCCCTGGTAGCCGAGGGAGGCGCCGGTGTAGCGGACGCGGGTGCCGAACATCTCGGTCAGCAGGGCGCCCAGCGGCCCGTACATCGTGGACTGCGCCACCCCGTGACCGAGGGCCAGGGCGAGGATCAGCAGCCCGGGCGAGCCGGAGTCGACCAGGGCCAGCACCGGGAAGGCCAGCGCAGCGGAGGCGACGGCTCCGGCGAGGACGACGGGCCGGCGCCCGACCCGGTCCGACAGCGCGGACGCGGTGGGCAGGACGACGAGGGCCACGCAGGAGGCGACGGTGACCGCGGTGAGCACCTGCGGGCGGGTGTACCCCTCGTCGACGGCGTAGGAGATCATGAAGCTGGTCAGCAGCGACTGGGCGGTGAACGCGCCGATGCCGACGCAGGCGGCCAGCAGCACCGGCTTGGGGCGGCGCAGCACCTCCAGGATCGGCGGCTTGTCCACGGGCTCCCGCCGCGCCTGGGCGAACAGGGGGCTCTCGGCGACCTTCAGCCGCACGAACAGGCCGACGGCCAGCAGCACGATGCTCAGCAGGAACGGCACCCGCCAGCCCCAGGAGCGGAACTGCTCGTCCGGCAGGGTGGCGACGAGCGTGACCACCCCGGCGGACAGCACCGATCCGAGCGGTGCGCCGAGCTGGGTGAAGCTGGACCACAGGCCGCGCCGGGATCCCCGCGCGTGCTCGGCGTGCTCCACCACCATCAGCATCGCGCCGCCCCACTCGCCGCCGATGGCGATGCCCTGCACCACGCGCAGGGCGACCAGCAGCACCGGAGCCCAGACGCCGATGGTGTCGTACGTCGGCAGCAGGCCGATGAGGAAGCTGCCCGACCCCATCAGGACCATGGTCAGCAGCATCATCGACTTGCGGCCGACGCGGTCTCCGAAGTGCCCGAAGACGATGCCGCCGAGGGGACGGGCGAGATAGCCCGCGGCGAAGGTGCCGAACGCCGCGACGGTGCCGACCGCCGGGTCGGCCCGCGGGAAGAACAGCTCGCCGAAGACGAGCGCGGCGACGGTGCCGTAGACGAGGAAGTCGTAGAACTCGACGGTGGTGCCGAGCAGGCCGGAGAGGGCGACACGGCGCAACTGGCACTGGTCGGGGGAGGGTTGGGCGGCTGACGGGGATGGCTGCACGGTGGGCTCCCTGGGGACGGGGCGCGGTTGGTCCGTGAAGTTATGCATCTATCGTGCAGCCGTCAATCATTTGCACAACATCAGTTCAGGCCGTCCTCCGCGATCCGCAGCAGCAGCGCGTGCAGGGTGTCCCGCTCGGCCGGGTCCAGCGGGCCCAGCAGTTCGCCGGTCACCCGCAGGCCGGCCTCGTCGGTGTCGCGGAGGAAGTCGCGCCCGTCGGCGGTCAGGACGACGATCCGGCTGCGGCGGTCGTCGGGGGAGGGCCGGCGCTCGGCGAAGCCGAGCTTCTCCAGGTCGTCGACCAGGCCGACGATCGCGCTCGGGTCGTACCCGAGGCGCGCGCTCAGTTCGCGCTGCAGGGCGCCTTCGGTGCCGGCGAGGAAGCGCAGCACCGCGTAGTGGCGCAGGCGCAGGCCCGACTCCTGGAGGCAGGCGTTGAAGAGCTGCCCCGAGCGCAGGCCCAGGCGGTACAACAGATAGCCCGTGTCGGAGTGCAGTCCGCGCATCCACGGCTCGTGGGCGTCGATGGGCTTCGCGGAGACGTTCTGGCGTGTGATGGCGGGCTCCCTGTGCTCGGTGCTGCGGCGTGCTCGGTGCTGCGTCCTGGAGATTCCAGCATCCCGCACCCAAAGGTCACCAACAACTATTGACGACAACAATTATTGCTCTTAGCTTCGATCTCGCAGTCGAACCCGTGTCACCCGTGCGAAGGGACCCGCCCGTGCCCACCATCGATCTCTCCGGCAAGGCCGCCGTCGTCACCGGCAGCGGTCGCGGCCTCGGCCTCGCCTACGCCCACGCCCTGGCCGCACACGGCGCGTCCGTGGTGGTCAACGACGTCGACGAGGCGGTGGCCGAGGCGGCCGTGAAGTCCCTCGTGGAAGCGGGCGGCAGGGCCGTCGCCGAGGTCGTCCCGGTCGGCACCGCCGAGGCCGCCGAACGGCTGGTGAACCGCGCGGTCGAGGAGTTCGGCCGGCTGGACGTGCTCGTCACCAACGCGGGCATCCTGCGCGACAAGGTCCTGTGGAAGATGACCGACGAGGACTTCGACGCGGTGATCACCACCCACCTCAAGGGCACCTTCACCTGCGCCCGCGCCGCCGCCGTCCGGATGCGCGAGCAGGGCGAGGGCGGCTCGCTGATCCTGGTCGGCTCCCCGGCCGGGCAGCGCGGCAACTTCGGCCAGACGAACTACGCCGCCGCCAAGGCCGGCATCGCCGCCATGGCCCGCACCTGGTCGATGGAGCTGGGCCGCGCGAACATCACGGTCAACGCGATCGTGCCGGTCGCCGCCACCGCGATGACCGAGACCATCCCGGCCTTCGCGCCCTACATCGAGGCCATGAAGGGCGGCGAGCCGCTGCCGGACTTCCTGCGCAAGGGCGAGGGCTTCGGCACCCCCGAGGACTGCGCCGCGCTCGTCCCCTTCCTCGCCTCCGAGGCGGCGCGCGGCATCACCGGGCAGGCCATCGGCATCGGCGGCGACAAGGTGGCACTCTGGTCGCATCCGCAGGAGATCAGGGCGGCCTACGCCGACGGCGGCTGGACCCCGGACACACTGGCCGACGCCTGGCCCACCTCGGTCGGTGCCGAGCTCCAGTCGGTCGGCATCCCGGCGCCGAAGTTCCCGGAGGCGTGATGGACCCC
Source organism: Streptomyces sp. NPDC043685 (assembly GCF_056436585.1). NCBI lineage: Bacteria > Bacillati > Actinomycetota > Actinomycetes > Kitasatosporales > Streptomycetaceae > Streptomyces > Streptomyces sp. NPDC043685. The sequence goes on from NZ_JBWKCH010000003.1 coordinate 298,234, forward strand.
TCTATGAACGTCGACGACCTGGTCGCGATCGACGTCCACACCCACGCCGAGGTGTCCTCCCGGGGCCACTCCTCCCTGGACGACGACCTGCACGACGCCTCCTCGGCCTACTTCAAGGTCGAGGGCAACCGCAAGCCGACCCTTGAGGAGACGGCCGCCTACTACCGCGAGCGGAACATGGCCGCCGTGATCTTCACGGTCGACGCCGAGTCCGCCACCGGCACCCCGCCCGTCCCGAACGAGGAGGTCGCCGAGGCGGCCGCCGCCAACGCCGACGTCCTCATCCCCTTCGCCTCCATCGACCCCTTCCGGGGGAAGGCGGGCGTCAAGCAGGCCCGCCGTCTGGTCGAGGAGTACGGGGTGAAGGGCTTCAAGTTCCACCCCAGCATCCAGGGCTTCTTCCCCAACGACCGCGCGGTCGCGTACGACCTGTACGAGGTGATCGAGGAGACCGGCGCGATCGCCCTCTTCCACACCGGTCAGACGGGCATCGGCGCCGGCGTCCCCGGCGGCGGCGGGATCAGGCTGAAGTACTCCAACCCCCTCCACGTGGACGACGTGGCGGCCGACTTCCCGCACCTGAAGATCATCCTGGCGCATCCGTCCTTCCCCTGGCAGGACGAGGCCCTGGCCGTCGCCACCCACAAGCCGGGCGTGCACATCGACCTGTCCGGCTGGTCGCCGAAGTACTTCCCGCCGCAGCTCGTGCAGTACGCGAACACACTGCTGAAGGACAAGGTCCTCTTCGGCTCCGACTTCCCCGTCCTCACCCCCGACCGCTGGCTCGCCGACTTCGGCAAGCTGACGATCAAGGACGAGGTCCGGCCGAAGATCCTCAAGGAGAACGCGGCCCGTCTTCTCGGGCTGACGACACCGTAAGGGGCGTGACATGCGCAACGAGGGACTGGGGTCGTGGCCCGCACGCCGGGCCCGCAAGACCCCGCACCGCACCGCCCTGATCCACGGCGACACGTCCGCCGACTACGCCACCCTGTACGCCCGCACCACCCGCCTGGCCCACGCCCTGCGCGCCCGGGGCGTGCGCCGCGGCGACCGCATCGCCTACCTCGGCCCCAACCACCCCTCCTACCTGGAGACCCTGTTCGCGGCCGGCACACTCGGCGCGGTCTTCGTCCCGCTGAACATCCGGCTCGCAGGACCGGAGATCGCCTACCAGCTCGCCGACTCCGGCGCCCGGGCCCTCGTCTACGGCCCGTCCTACGCGGGTCTGGTCGCGGGCCTGCCCGGCAGCACCGACGTACGCGTCTACCTGGAGGCCGGCACCGAGTACGAGGCGGCCGTTGCCGAGGCCTCCGGGGAGCCCATCGACGAACCGGTCGGCCCCGACGACACCTGCATCATCATGTACACCTCGGGCACCACCGGCCGGCCCAAGGGCGCCATGCTCAGTCACGGCAACCTCACCTGGAACGCGATCAACGTCCTCGTGGACACCGATCTGATCGCCGACGAACGCGCCCTGGTCTCCGCCCCGCTGTTCCACACCGCGGGACTGAACATGCTGACCCTGCCGGTCCTGCTGAAGGGCGGCACCTGCGTCCTGGTCGACGCCTTCGACCCTGACGCCACCTTCGACCTGATCGAACGGCACCGGATCACCTTCATGTTCGGCGTGCCCACGATGTTCGACCAGGTGGCCCGCCACCCCCGCTGGCCGGACGCGGACCTGTCCTCGCTGCGCATCCTCACCTGCGGCGGTTCCCCGGTCCCCACCCCGCTGATCGCCGCGTACCAGGAACGCGGCCTGACCTTCCTCCAGGGCTACGGCATGACCGAGGCCGCTCCCGGCACGCTCTTCCTCGACGCCGAACACGCCGTCGACAAGGCGGGCTCGGCGGGCGTCCCGCACTTCTTCAGCGACGTCCGCGTCGTCCGGCCCGACCTGACGCCCGTCGACGTCGGCGAGGTGGGCGAGATCGTGGTGCGCGGGCCGCACGTCATGCCCGGCTACTGGGGGCTGCCCGAGGAGACGGCCGCGTCCTTCGTGGACGGCTGGTTCCGCAGCGGCGACGCCGCCCAGGTCGACGAGGACGGCTACGTGCACATCGTCGACCGCATCAAGGACATGATCATCTCCGGTGGGGAGAACATCTACCCCGCCGAGATCGAGGACCGGCTCCTCGCCCACCCCGGCATCGCCGAGTGCGCGGTGATCGGGGTGCCGGACGACAAGTGGGGCGAGGTGCCGCGCGCGGTCGTCGTGCCCCGCGAGGGCGTGGCCCTCGACCCCGACGAGGTGCTCGCCTCACTCGCGGGCCGCCTCGCCAAGTACAAGATCCCCAAATCGGTGGTCCTCGCGGACGAACTCCCGCGCACCGCCTCCGGAAAGCTCCTCAAGTCCCGTGTCCGTACGCGCTACGGCAAGCAGTGAAGGAACCGCATGAGCCTCACCGTCAACGGCCTCGACGAACTCAAGAAGCTCGCCGGCAGCGACCTCGGCACCAGTGAGTGGATCGAGGTCACCCAGGAACGCATCGACACCTTCGCGGACGCCACGGGCGACCACCAGTGGATCCACGTGGACCCCGAGCGCGCCAAGGACGGCCCCTTCGGCGCCCCCATCGCGCACGGCTACCTCACGCTCTCCCTCTTCATCCCCCTGTTCACCGAGCTGCTGGACGTCCAGGGAGTGACGACGAAGGTCAACTACGGCCTCAACAAGGTGCGTTTCCCCTCCCCGGTGAAGGCCGGATCCCGCATACGGCTGGTCGCGAAGCTCGCCGAGGTCGAGGAGGTGCCGGGCGGTGTGCAGATCACCGTCGAGGGTGCCATCGAGATCGAGGGCGGCACCAAGCCCGCCGCGGTGCTGCAGAGCCTGTCGCGGTTCTACGCCTGAGGACGTGCGGGCACCAGGTCCAGAAGGCGTTCCGAGGCCTCGCGCGCGAGGGGCGAGAGCCGTTCGTGCACGACCCGGAACGTCTTCTCGGCTTGTTCCGCCGGCCAGTCGTCGGGCAGGTGCTCCACGGGCAGCCGCGGGTCGCGCCGGACGATCTGAAGCCACTCCGTCTGGAGGCGCAGCCGCAGCACGAGGGCGTCGCCGGGGTCCGGCAGCTCGTCCTCCCAGGGGTGCCAGCGCCGCGCGAAGCCCGCGTAGCTCCCGGCCAGGTCGGACAGCTCCCAGGTCTCCTCGATCATCCGCCCGATGTCCATCCCGGCGTCCGCGTGCGCCCGGAAGACCTTCACATGCGCGGACAGACCGAGCTCGGCCACCAGGGCCGACACCTCCACCGCCCCCGGGGCGATCCACAGGCCGTTGAACAGCGGCCCGAAGCCGCTCCAGGTCAGCCGGGAGCGCAGGTCGTGGCGCTGGCGCTGCCAGGACTCGGGCAGGGAGAAGCCGAGCAGGGTCCAGCTGCCGTCCCACCGCCGGTTGACGGCGCCGGTCTCCCAGATGCGCCGCTCGCCGTCGCGCAGCACCGCCTCCGAGCGGCCGGTCAGCCCGAAGTACACCCGGCGGCCCTCGCGCTGGCGGCGCAGCAGATCACGCCCGGCCATGCGGGCCAGGGTCGAGCGGGTCGCCTGCTCGCCGACCCCGGCCCGGGCGAACACGTCGATGACGCTGCCCGAATACACGCACACGTCACGGCCGAGCACCTGGTCGCCCAGGAACGTCAGCATGAGGGACTGGGGCCGCAGCGGCTCTTCACCGGTCACGCGGCCACCGTACCTCCGCTCGATCCGTCGGTGACCTGCTGGTACGCGGGGTCGGGAACCCTCGACGTCGACGAACACCGGGTTCGAGCAGAACCAGGTGTCCGCCCACGGGCCACCGTCCCCGGGCGGGTGCGGAACCGGCCCGTGCGGGTCGACCGACGCGCCGAGGAAGCCGGTGCCGTTGCGGTTTCCGTCGCCGCCGCGCAGCCGGACGTGGAAGGACTCCTCGCCGGCGGTCAGCGGGACGCGCAGGGTGTAGGTGCCCGTGCGGCCGGACACGTCCTGCGTCCGGACGACCCGGGTGTCCGGGACCTTCCAGGTGTCGCGGTCGGTGACCGGCCCGCGCACCGCGCCGCGGATGACGTCCACGTGCGCCAACTCGGCAGCCCGCGGCGGGACAGGCCTTGCGGATCGAGAGCGGCGGAGGACACGGACGGATCGGCCCGGCTGGGCAGCTGCTGCGCGGATCGGCAGGCCCTTCGGGATCTCAGTGATTCATGAAGGAGGTGACGGGCAGGGCCCGGGCGACGATCCGGACGTCGCCGAGCCGGCCGTGGAGGATCTGGTCGATCTTCCCGCCGTACTCGTAGCCGCCGAGCAGCCACGGCAGACCCACGGAAGCGATGCCGACCGAGGGCGCCTTGGGGTTGCGGACCACCGGACAGCCCTCGACGTACAGCGTGGTGTGCCGGCCGTCGTTGACGACCGCCAGGTGCCACCAGGTCTCCAGCGGGGTCTCCTGGCCCCAGTTGGTGGCGATGCCCTGCTGGTTGAGCGGGCGCATCGCCCACTGCGGTTCCCGGTCGTTGGACAGCGACAGCGTGGCCAGCGGCTCGTCCGGGTCGTCGGCGCTCTTCCCGGCGGCGCCGCCCGTGCCCGTGCGGGAGACCAGACCCGACCAGGCGTGGTGGTGCGGGTCCCAGTCGGCGGGCAGCCGGTAGAACGCCTCGATGGTGTAGCCGTCCTCGAAGGTGGCCCGGTTGAGCGGGGCGGCGTCGACCGTGCGCAGGTAGGCGCCCTTCAGCGGGGACTTGAAGCCCTGGAACTCCAGGCTGCCGTGGCCCGGCTGGTCGGGGTGGTGGTCCGCCGACCAGCCCAGCGCGCCGCCGCCGACCGTGACGAGGGAGAGGTCGTTCCCCCGCCCCGACAGGTCGCGGACCGTGCCGTCCACCGGCTTATCGAAGCGCCAGTACGCCACCGTGCCCGGGACGAGCAGCTTCGCGGCGGGACGCGCGGCACGGGCGGGCACGGGCGCGAAGCCGGAGAAGCGCTGCTCGAAGTCGATCTCGACGGAGAACCGGTCGGCGTCACCGCTGAGTTCCATCTCCTGCCGCTCCAGCTCGTTGAGCCCCTTCCCCGCCCGGCCGAGGACCCAGGGCGACACCGTCTCCACGTCGATGACACCCCGGTCCAGGTCGAAGCGGTACAGGCGGATCATCGCGGCGCCGCCGAAGTAGCGGTTCTGGTAGTTGGTCAGATGCAGGTGCACCTCGTGCCCGGCCGCGTTCTTCCGGATGGCGCGGGCGGCCGGCCAGTAGTGGCCGCCCAGGGCGAGGAAGATCTGGTCGTGGTCCTCGATCAGCCGGTCCCACAGCTGCTGCCCGTAGTCGGACAACGTGTCGTCCTCGACGACCAGTTCGTGGGTCGTGAGGATCACCGGCGTCCTCGGGTGCCGGGCCAGCACGTCCTTCGCCCAGGCGAAGCCCTGCGGCGACAGCCGCCAGTCCAGGGCCAGCACCAGCCACTCCCGGCCGCCCGCGGTGAACCGGTGGAAGGTGTTGTAACCGTCCGGGGAGGCCCCGCCGAACGTCCGCAGCCCCTTGAACCGCCGCGGCCCGAAGGCGCCCAGGTACGCGGTGGCTCCCCGCTGGTCGGTCGTCGACGACTTCACGTCGTGGTTGCCCGCCAGGACGCTGTAGCCGGCGCCGCGCCGGTCCAGCAGCCGGAACGCCTCCCCGATCGCGGCGAATTCCGCCTCCGCGCCGTTCTGCGTGAGGTCACCCAGATGGGAGAGGAAGACGATGTTCTCCTCCCGGCCGTGCTCCAGCAGATAGCGCAGCGAGGCCTCGACCGGCGCCTTGTCGATGCTCGGACCGTCGAAGAGGTACTGCGTGTCCGGCATCACGGCGAGCGTGAACCGGCGGCTGTCCGGGTCGGGGCGCCACGCCGGGGCCGCCTGCGCGGTGACGGCGGGCAACGCGGTCACGGCCGCCGCGGTCGCGCCGAGCAGCGCCGTCGCCCGCAGGAAACCGCGTCGTCCGGCGCCGGCCTGGGGCGCCTCGCCCGGGTCGTGGTCATGCGAAGTGCACACGGGTGCTCCAAGAGGTGACTGAGAGGGGAGGAGATCACAGGACGCGCAGGGTCCAGCTCCAGCGATGGACACCGGCCGCGACGAGGTAGGAGGCGAACGTGTCGGGCCCGCACGAGGCCGTGCCCAGCCCGCGGTGCGCCGCGTCGATGTGCACCACGCACCCGGACCGCGGCACCAGTTCGTCGTGATGCGCGACGGCGGCGAGGTCCGCCGCGCGATGCCGGGTGACGGAGACCTGGCGGGGCCGGTCCAGCCGCACCGCGAGACCGGTGGCGTCGGGCGCGGACAGCGTGAACCGCCGTACCCCGTGCCGTCCGCCGCTCTCCTGCGGCCGCAGATACGGCGTGAACAGCTCGTCCACCGGGAGACGGTGGTGGCCGACGGGCGCGCCCGCGGCCCGGTCCGGGTACGACTCCCAGGGCCCCTGTCCGAACCACTCCAGCAGGTTCAGCCCGGCGACCGTCTCGAACACGGTCCCCACCCGGGCCACGTCGTGCAGCGTCTCGGGCAGCTCGGCGCACTCCTCCACGAGCAGCCCGGCCTGCACGGCCGTCAGCACCTGCTCGTGCCGAACCGTCCCGCCCGCGCAGAGGTAGTCGGACACCACCGCCACCCGGCCCGGGTCACGCCGTACGGAGACGACCTCGCGGACGGGCGCCTGGAGCCCCGAGTCCCGCCAGCGGGCCGCCATGCCGCCCAGTTCGTCGTTGTCGGTGGGCGCCCGCCACAGGGACAGCGTGGGCGCGGCCGTCAGCAGCGGATGGACCAGCAGCCCGTCCCCGTCGACCTCGACCGGACCGCCCGGGACCCGGGTGTGCGTCACCGGCGGTGCCGCCCGCAGCCGTACCCGCGGCAGGCAGACGACCGTGCCGCGCGGCGCCCAGGGCTCGTCCCCGGCCGTCGTGACCCGCAGGGTCAGCCAGGCCTCGCCGCCGTCCTCGGGCAGCGCGAACGGCAGCGGCACCGCGGCCGTCTCACCCGGCAGCAGAGCGGGCAGTTCGGCCGGAGCCGTCAGGGTCGTGCCGTCGGCGAGGGACAGCTCCCACACGCCCGCCAGCCAGTCCAGGCCACGGAAGTGCTGATGGTTGCCCAGCACGACGCCCTCGTGCCGGAAACACTCGATGCGCACCGGGGCGGCGATCTCCCGGTGCTCGAACAGCACCGGCTTGGGGGTGCGGTCGGGGAAGACGACCCCGTCGGCGATGAAGGCACCGTCGTGGTCCGTCTCGCCGAAGTCGCCGCCGTACGCCCAGCGGTGGCCGGGCGCGGCGACACCGTTGTCACAGAGCCCGGCGCCCCCACGCCCGGCCGGTCTGCCGTCGTTCACACGCTGGAGGATGCCGTGGTCCCAGAACTCCCAGATGAACCCGCCCTGAAGACCCGGCGTGGCCTCGATGGCCGCCCAGTGGTCCGCCAGCGTGCCGTTGCTGTTGCCCATGGCGTGCGAGTACTCGCACTGGATGAGCGGCTTGGTCTGGGTGCCGGACAGGGCGTGGGCCAGGCACTCCTCCAGCGAGGCGTACATGGGGCAGGCGATGTCGGAGGCCAGGTCCGGGTCGGCCCAGCCGCGCTTGGCCGCGCCCTCGTACTGCACCGGGCGGGTCGGGTCGTACCGGCGCACCCAGCCCGCCGCCGCGTCGTGGTTCGCGCCGTAGTCGGACTCGTTGCCCAGCGACCAGACGATGACCGAGGGGTGGTTCCTGTCGCGCAGCACCATCCGCGCGACCCGGTCCACGAAGGCGTTCAGATAGCGCGGGTCGTCGGCGATCTCGTGCGCGTGGTCGTGCGACTCGATGTCCGCCTCGTCGACGACGTAGAAGCCGAGCTCGTCGGCCAGGTCGTACAGGGCCGGATCGTTCGGGTAGTGCGCGGTGCGGATCGCGTTGAAGCCGAACCGCTTCAGCAGGACGAGGTCGGCGCGCATGTCGTCGCAGGTCACCGTCCGCCCGGTCAGCGGGTGGAAGTCGTGCCGGTTGACGCCCCGGACGAACACGCGCTCGCCGTTGACCAGCAGGTCCCGGCCGGCGATCTCGACGTCGCGGAAGCCGACCCGGTGCCGGGAGGTGTCGGCCACGGTGCCGTCGGCGCGGTGCAGGCGGACGGTCAGGCCGTACAGCTCGGGCGTCTCGGCGTTCCAGGTGCGCACCTCCGGTACGACGGTGCGCAGCCGGGCCTCGCCGAGGAAGCCGGAGACGCGCTCGTCCTCGGCGTTGGCCCGGTCGAACTCCGCGTCCCGGGTCAGCGGGCGCCCGTCCAGCTCCCCGCTCACGTACCAGCCCTCGGGCAGCGCCCCGCCCGCGTCCCGCACCCGGCACTCCACCAGCAGGTCGCCGTCCCGCCGGGCCCGCACGGTCACGTCCGCGAAGTGCAGCGGGTCGACCGCGTACAGCAGCACCGAGCGGGTGATCCCGCCGTGCCACCACTGGTCCTGGTCCTCGATGTGCGAGGCGTCCGACCACTTCACCACGGTCAGGCGGACGGTGGCCCTCCCCCAGCCTTCGGCCGGGGGGACCCCCATCTCGCTTCGCTCGCCGGGGCGCACCAGGCCCGTCAGGTCGAACTCGGCGGCCAGGTGCGAGTCCTTGGAGATCCCGGCGGGCCGCCCGTCCACATGGACCAGCAGCACGCTCTCGGCGGCCCCGACCTGGAGCACGATCCGCCGCCCGGACCACTCGGCCGGCACGTCCACGGAACGCTCGTACACCCCGGTCGGGTTGGCGGCGGGCACGTGTGGCGGGTACTGCGCGAACGGCATGCGGACGTTGAGGTACCGGGGGAGATCGCGGGTGTCCTGCATGGTCCACACACCGGGGACGTACGACGACGACCAGGCCTCCCCGAGCGGGGCGTCCGGCGAGGGCAGGAGCTGGAAGCGCCAGTCGCCGTCCAGGCGGACGGCTCCGGCACGCCGGTCGACGGCGTTCATCGGCAGCCGTCGCCACGAGGTCACCTCCGGGGCTTCCCAGGGGCGCAGGGCGAGCAGGGGGTCGGGGGGTGCGTCGGTCATGGCCGTTCCGGGGATCGTGGGCCGGACCGGAGCAGGACGCGCCCCTGAAGGCCCCAGGCGGGGTCGACGGGGATGCCGAGACGGTCCAGGACGGTGGGGGCGATGTCGATGAGGCGGGGTGTGTCGAGCCGGGAGCCCGCGGGCACGCCGGGTCCTGCGAGGACGACGAAGACCTCCCGTTCGGCAGACGAGTCGCCGCCGTGGCCACCGGAGTCGAGGTGCCCGTGGTCGGTGGTGACCAGCACGGTCCACTGCTCCTCGGCGCGCCCCGGGTCCGCGCGCCGGGCGTTGATCGCCTCCAGCAGCCGCCCGAGGTGGGCGTCCTGGTCGAGCAGGGCCCGGTCGTAGGCGGGGGAGAGGGGGCCCGTGGCGTGGCCGGCCTCGTCGGTGGCGCCGAAGTACACGAACAGGGCGTCCGGGTCGCCCTCGGTGAGCCAGCGCAGAACGGTGCGGGTGACGCGGCGGTCCGCGGTTTCGTAGCCCTTGCGTTCGCCGTTGTGGCGCACCCGCCGGCCGATGGCCCGGCCGAGGGTGCCCCGGCGCACCAGGGCCGGCCAGGACACGGCAGCCGCCGTGCGCAGACCGGGCCGGGCGCGGGCGGCGCGGGTGAGGAAGTCGGGGTAGCGGGCGTAGTCGGCGCCTTTGAAGTCGTTGCCGGTGACGCCGTGGCGGTCGGGCCAGACCCCGGTGAGGATGCTCGACCAGCCGGGTCCGGAGTCGGTGCAGGCCGTGCCGGACGCGGGCTCGTCGTCGGCTCGGCCGTACGGCAGCAGGCTCGTGCCGACGGCGCCCGCGGCCATCAGCGCGTGCAGCACCGGGGCGTTGGCCGGCGAGCGGGTCAGCCGGTCGTGGCGCAGGCCGTCCATGCCGACGACGAGTACCTTGGGGCGTCGGCTCTGGGTGTTGACGTCCGTCACTGGGTGCCTCTCCGCTGTGGTCCTACGAGCTCGGGACCGACTGCCGGTTCTTGGCTGCGCCTCCGCTGTGGCTGGTCGCGCAGTTCCCCGCGCCCCTTCGGGGCGCTGCCCTGACGGGGCGAGGGGGGTCAACTGCCCTGCACCGCCCCCTCCGTGGCGCCCGCGATGAACCCGCGGGCGAAGATCGTGAAGACCACGACCAGTGGCACGGACGCCATGAGCACGCCGGCCATGACCATGCTGTAGTCGGTCGTGTGGCCGACGTGGAGCTGGGCCAGGGCCACCTGGAGGGTCAGGTGGGTGGGGTCGTTGAGCACGACCAGGGGCCAGATGTAGTCGTTCCAGGCGCCGACGAAGGCGTAGATGGCGAGGAAGGACAGCGCGGGCCTGATCATCGGCAGCACGATGTTCCAGTACGTGCGGAAGAATCCCGCGCCGTCGATGCGCGCGGCGTCGAGCAGCTCGTCCGGCACGCCGTTCTCGATGTACTGGCGCAGCCAGAAGATGCCGAAGGCGTTGGCGAGGGCGGGCAGGACCAGGGCCTTGAGCGTGCCGACCCAGCCGATGTCGGACATGAGGATGAACTGCGGGAGCACGGCCAGCTGGAGCGGCAGCATCATGAACCCCACCAGCAGGGCGAACAGCGTCTTGCGGCCGGGGAAGTCGAACTTGGCGAAGACGTACGCCGCCAGGGAGTCGACGAACAGGACCAGGACGGTGGTGACGGTCGCGACGACCAGGGTGTTCAGCATCGACCCGAAGAAGTCGATGGTGTCCAGCACGTGCCGGACGTTCTCCAGCAGGTGGGAGCCGAACGTCAGCTTCGGCGGGCTCTTGTAGATGTCCTCGGTGGTGTTCGTCGCCATGACGATCGTCCACACGAACGGGAAGACCGAGATCAGGACGGCCAGGACGAGGACGATGTGTGCGGTCAGGCCCCTGGGGCGCCGTGACCGCCTCGGAACCACTGCGGTCATGACTTCCTCCCGCGCTGGACGATCCGCCAGTTGACGACGACCAGCACCATGATCAGTACGAAGAAGGCCCACACGATGGCCGCGCCGTAGCCGTAGTCGTTGTTGACGAAGGCCGACTGGTAGAAGTACAGCAGCGTGGTCAGGCCGGCCTGGCCGGGACCGCCGAGGTTGGGGTTGGCGGCGTTGCTGCCGAACAGGACCTGGGGTTCGCTGAAGCTCTGCAGGCCGTTGATCGTCGAGATGATGACCGTGAACAGGATGATGGGCCGCATGATCGGCATGGTGATCCGGAAGAACGTGCGGACCGGCCCGGCGCCGTCCAGCCGGGCCGCCTCGTAGATCTGGGCGGGGATGGCCTGGAGGCCCGCCAAGTAGATGATCATGTTGTAGCCGGTCCACATCCAGGTCATCAGCAGCGCGATGACCAGCTTGATCAGCCACGGGTTGCTCAGCCACGGCACGGGCGGGATGCCGACCGTGCCGAGGATCGCGTTGACCAGACCGAAGTTGTTGCTGAACACCGCGCCGAAGAAGATCGACACGGCGACGATCGAGGTCACGTTCGGTACGTACAGGGCGATGCGGTAGAAGCCCTTGAAGCGTCGCACCGAGTGCAGCAGCGTCGCCAGCACCAGGGCGCCGAACAGGGTGGGGACGGTGGACAGCACCCAGATCACCAGGGTGTTGCGGATGGACAGCCAGAAGACCGGGTCGTCCCACAGGAACCGGAACTGCTGCAGTCCCACGAACTGCACGGTGCCCAGGCCGTCCCAGCGCTGGAAGGCGAGGTAGAGCGAATAGAAGACCGGGAAGAACGAGAAGACGCCGAAGATCAGGAAGAAGGGTGAGATCGCCAGGTACTGCCGCCAGTGCGACAGCACCCCGCGACGCGCCGGCCGCACGGCGTCCGCGGGAGGCGTGCGCCGCGGGCGGAAGCGGGCCGGGCCGGGCCCGCCGTGGTGCCGGGGCACCGTGGCGGAACCGGTGACCGGAGGTGAGGTCATCGCTCAGCTCACCCCCTGCCGCCGGGCGATCTGCTTGGCCTGGGCCACCGCGTCCTTCCAGGCGTCGTCGGGCTTCTTGCCCTTGGCCTCGATGCTGGACAGCTCGGTCATGAAAGGCGCCATGACGGCGGCGTCGGCGGGTGCCTCGTAGCTGGAGGGGATGGCCTTGGCGGCCGGACCGAAGACCTCGATGATCTTCTGCCCGCCGAAGAACGGGTCACCTCCCGTCATGGCCGGCATGGAGTAGGCCGCCGGCGCGGCGGGGAAGATGGCGGCATCGGTGAAGCCGCGGGCGTCGTTCTCCGGGCTGAGGATCCAGCTGATGATCTTGAACGCCTCTTCGGGGTTCCGGCACTGCCTGGGCAGGGCCAGGTAGGAGCCGCCCTGGTTGGCCGGTCCGCCGGGCATCGCGCAGACCCGCCACTTGCCCTTGGTCTTCGGGGCCGCCTGCTCGATGTCCAGGGCGTGCCAGGCGGCACCGAGTTCGGTGGTCAGGCTCTTGCCGACGGCGGCGTTCCAGGTGTTGTCGTTGATCTTGGCGTCGAGACCGAGGGTGTAGGGGCGGACCGCCGTGGTCCACGCCTTGCGGATGTGGTCCTGGTCGCCGATGAAGCGGTTGTCCTTGTCGATGAACCGCTCGGTGCCCTGCCCGACCGCCATGGTGAAGACCGAGCCGATGTTGTTGACGAGGTAGGTGCCCGGCACCTTCCCGCGCAGCTCGGTGCCGAGGGCGAAGTACTCCTCCCAGGTCCCGGCCCGGGCGGCGACCTTGTCGGGGTCGGTGGGCAGTCCGGCCTTGTCGAACAGGTCCGCGCGGTAGAAGAGCGCGGTGGGGCCGATGTCGATCGGGAAGCCGATCTGCCGGCCGTCCTCGGTCCGGGCGAGCTTGGTCTTCCAGTCCAGGTACCGGGAGGCGATCTTCTTGAAGCCGAGGTCGTTCAGATCCAGGAAGCGGTTCGCGTTGGGCAGGAAGGACGCCATGTCCTCGCCCTTGATGCCCGTGATGTCGGGCACGGAGGCGCCCGCCGCGAGGGTGGTGGTGAGCTTCTGCTTGAAGTCGCCGCCGATGGAGGCGGCGGTCAGCTTCACCTGGCCGCTGAAGTGCGTCTTCGCCTCGGCGACCACCTTGTCGCTGAGGGCGCCTCCCCAGTACCACATGGTGAGGTTCTTGCCGTTCTTGCTGTCGGCCGATCCGGATCCGCCACCGCAGGCGACGGTCAGACCGGAGGCGGCCGCGGTCAGCGCGGCGGCCTGGAGGAAGCCTCTACGGGAAAGGTCCACGGGTGACTCCTGTTGTTCCTGTTCGACGTGCAGAGGGGTGGAGCGTCAGTGCCGCTCCTCACGGGCGCGCGGACCGACGGGGGTGTGAGGGCTCGGCGGGGTGACGGGGGCGTGGCACACGGGCGGGCCGGGATCGGCCGGGACGCGGTCGGTCAGGAAGCCGTAGGCGCGCCGCACGTCCGGGTCCCTCTGGGCACGCCACCAGCGTGCGACGCCGTACCAGCCGGGGGCCGCGAGGGCGCCCGAGTGGTGCCGCACGGACAGCCCGGCCGCGAGCACCGCGAAGCGCAGCCGCTCCGCGAGCGGCCAGCCGCCGAGGGAGGCCGCGACGAAGCTCGCCCCGAACACGTCCCCCGCGCCCGTCGCGTCCAGGACGTCGGTGTCCAGGGCCGGCACCTCGGCGTACTCGCCGGTGATCTGGTCGACGGCGAGGGCGCCGTCCCCGCCGCGGGTGACCACGGCGACCGGCACCAGCTCGGAGAGCGTGCCGAGCGCGGCCACCGCGCTGTCGGTGCGGGTGTAGGCCATCGCCTCGGTCTCGTTGGGGAGGAAGGCGTGGCACAGGGCCAGCTGGTCCAGGAGGGCCCTCGGCCACTCCTGAGCGGGGTCCCAGCCGACGTCCGCATAGATCCGCGTGCCGTTGGCGGCGGCCTTGGCGAGCCACTCGCGCGGCTCGGCCTCCAGGTGCACCAGGGCGGTCCGGGCGCCGGGCGGGTCGCCCATCAGCACGTCCTGCGAGTACGGCGGCTCCGTGCCGTGGGTGAGCAGGGCCCGGTCGCCGCCGTGCGCGACGGAGACCGTGACCGGAGTAGGCCAGCCGTCCGCCGTACGGGAGAGCGAGAGGTCGACGCCTTCCTGACCGCCCAGGACGTCCCGGCAGTACGCGCCGTAGAAGTCGTCGCCGAACACCGTGGCCAGACAGGTGCTGAGGCCGAAGCGGGAGGCGGCCACCGCGAGGTTCGCGATGCCGCCCGGGCCGCAGCCCATGCCCCGGGTCCAGATCTCCTCGCCCGGGGTCGGCGGCTTGCCGAGCCCGGTGAGGACGAGGTCGTAGAAGAGCAGCCCGGTCAGCAGCACATCGGGCCGGTCATCGCCCACGGATGTGTCCTCTCGCTCAGGGCTTCAACGGAGATCGTCAAAACTCGTCATTTCTCTGGCCGGAATCGTGCGCTGCTCAGAGAGATTGGTCAATACCCGAGCAGAACTGAGCATAGAAATGATTGAAGATGACGAGTAGTGTTCCGGCCGTGCTGGCAGAACGACGACACCAACTCATCCTGCGGGCCCTGCGCGCCGGCGGGCCCGCGGCCGTGACCGACCTCTCGGAGCAACTGGGAGTGAGTCCCGCCACGATCAGGCGCGACCTGGTCAAACTGGAGGAGGACGGACTGCTCACGCGGGTGCACGGCGGCGCCGTCGTGGAGGAGGGCGATCAGCCCTTCGCCGAGGTCGCCGAGGTGCGCGTCGCCGAGAAGGACGCCATAGCCGAACGCGCCGCCGCGATGATCGGGGACGGCCAGTCGGTGCTGCTGGACATCGGGACGACGGCCTACCGCCTGGCCCGGCAGCTGCACGGGCGGCGGCTCACCGTGATCACCAGCAATCTGGTGGTCTACGAGGAACTCGCCGACGACGAGGGCATCGAGCTGGTCCTGCTCGGCGGCATGGTCCGCCGCGAGTACCGCTCCCTGGTCGGCTTCCTCACCGAGGACAACCTGCGCCAGCTGCACGCCGACTGGCTCTTCCTCGGCACCAGCGGCGTGCGGCCCGGTGGCCAGGTCATGGACACCACGGTCGTGGAGGTGCCGGTCAAGCGCGCCATGATCAGGGCCGGTGAGAAGGTGGTGCTCCTCGCCGACGCGGCGAAGTTCCCCGGGCACGGGATGGCCAAGGTCTGCGGTCCCGAGGACCTGGACGCGGTGGTGACGAACGACCCGGTCGACCCGGTGACGCGGGCCTCCTTCCAGGAGGCGGGCGTCGAGGTGGTCGTGGCGGGAAAGGGGCAACCGTGAACCCTTCCCCGGCCGCGGTGGGGGGACCGCCGGCACCGGCCGCCCCACCCGTCGGCGATCAGCGAGGTTCCAGCCCCTCTGAGCCCTGTGGACCGGAACCGGTCCGAGGTACCCGAGCGAGTTCAAGGAGGTGGCGCGTGCTCGGTTCCCGCAACGCGCTCCGTGCGGCCTGCCGAAGCGGAGGAAGCCGGTGAAGCTGACGATTCTGGGCGGCGGAGGATTCCGCGTGCCGCTGGTGTACGGGGCGCTCCTCCAGGACCACGCCGAGGGCCGGGTGACCCACGTCGTCCTGCACGACCTGGACGCCGCGCGGCTGTCGGCGGTGACCCGGGTCCTCGCCGAACAGGCGGCCGGTGTGCCCGACGCGCCCGAGGTCAGCGCCACGACCGACCTCGACGAGGCCCTGCGCGGCGCCGACTTCGTGTTCTCCGCGATCCGCGTGGGCGGTCTCGAAGGCCGCGCGAACGACGAGCGCGTGGCCCTCGCCGAAGGGGTGCTGGGCCAGGAAACCGTCGGCGCGGGCGGCATCGCCTACGGCCTGCGCACGGTCCCGGTCGCCGTCGGCATCGCCCGGCGGGTGGCCCGGCTCGCTCCCGACGCCTGGGTCATCAACTTCACCAACCCGGCCGGACTGGTCACCGAGGCCATGTCCCGTCACCTCGGCGACCGGGTCATCGGCATCTGCGACTCCCCGGTCGGCCTCGGCCGCCGCATCGCCCGGGTGCTCGGCGTGAAGAACCCGGGCGAGGCGTGGATCGACTACGTGGGCCTCAACCACCTCGGCTGGGTGCGCGGCCTGCGCGTCGCCGGCCGTGACGAGCTGCCGCGCCTGCTCGCCGACCCCGACCTGCTCGGTTCGTTCGAGGAGGGCAAGCTCTTCGGCCCGGACTGGCTCCGCTCCCTCGGCGCGATCCCCAACGAATACCTGCACTACTACTACTTCAACCGCGAAACCGTGCGCGCCTACCAGCAGGCCGAGAAGACCCGCGGCGCCTTCCTGCACGACCAGCAGGCCCGCTTCTACGCCGAGATGCGCAACCCGGACGCCCCCGCCCTCACCGTCTGGGACCGCACCCGTGCCGAACGCGAGGCCACGTACATGGCCGAGAACCGCGAGAGCGCCGGCGCCGGCGAACGCGACGAGGACGACCTGTCGGGCGGCTACGAGAAGGTCGCCCTCGCCCTGATGCGGGCGATCGCCCGGGACGAGCGCACCACCCTGATCCTCAACGTCCGCAACCAGCGCACGCTGTCGGTCCTGGACACCGACGCCGTGATCGAGGTCCCCTGCCTGGTCGACGCCAACGGCGCCCACCCCGTCACCGTCGACCCGCTGCCCGGCCACGCCACCGGGCTGGTCTGCGCGGTCAAGGCCGTGGAGCGCGAGGTGCTGGCCGCCGCCGACTCCGGCTCCCGCGCGACGGCCGTCAAGGCCTTCGCCCTGCACCCGCTCGTCGACTCGGTCAATGTGGCCCGCAAGCTGGTCGAGGGCTACACCGAGGTCCACCCGGGGTTGGCGTACCTTAGGTGAACGCCGCTCGGTAAGCGCTTTCCCCCACCGCTTCCCGCCTGCTCGCTCTTCCCGCTTCTGGAGACATCCCATGCACGACGAAAGCCGCCGCATCGAGGAGCGCGTGCAGCGCCTCCACGACCAGCGCATCAAGACCGCGATCTACGCGGCCACCGTCCCCTTCGAGGTGGAGGCCTGGCAGGCGCCGGGGGAGCCGGTCCCGTTCGAGGAGGCCGCCGCCGCCTCCTACGAGCCCTTCACCATGGGGACGCCCTGGGGCCCGCCCTGGGGCACCACCTGGTTCCGCATGCGCGGACAGGTGCCCGAGGAGTGGGCGGGCCGCCGCGTCGAGGCCGTCATCGACCTCGGCTTCACCGGCGACTGGCCGGGCAACCAGGCCGAGGCCCTCGTCCACCTCACGGACGGCACCCCGCTGAAGGCCGTCAACCCGCTCAACCAGTACGTGGCGATCGCCAACCCCGCCCAGGGCGGCGAGAGGGTCGACTACCTGGTCGAGGCCGCCTCCAACCCGGACATCCTCGCGAACGACTTCTCCCGGCCCACGCCCCTCGGAGACAAGCTCACCGCCGGCGACAAGCCGCTCTACACCTTCCGCGCCGCCGACCTCGCCGTCCTCGACGAGGAGGTCTGGCACCTCGACCTCGACGTGCAGGTGCTGCGCGAGCTGATGCTGGAGCTCGGCGCGCACGACCCGCGCCGCCACGAGATCGCCCACGCCCTGGACCGGGCGATGGACCTTCTCGACCTGGACGACGTCTCCGGCTCGGCCACCGCGGTGCGCGCGGCGCTCAAGCCCGTGCTGTCCAAGCCCGCGCACGCCAGCGCGCACACGATCTCCGGAGTCGGCCACGCCCACATCGACTCCGCCTGGCTCTGGCCGATCCGCGAGACCAAGCGCAAGACGTCCCGCACCTTCTCCAACGTCACCTCGCTCGCCGACGAGTACGACGACTTCATCTTCGCCTGCTCCCAGGCCCAGCAGTACGAGTGGGTGCGCGACCACTACCCCAAGGTGTGGGCCCGCATCCAGGAGTCGGTCAAGAACGGCCAGTGGGCCCCGGTCGGCGGCATGTGGGTCGAGGCCGACGGCAACCTGCCCGGCGGTGAGGCCGTCGCCCGCCAGTTCATCCACGGCAAGCGCTTCTTCATCGAGCACTTCGGCATCGAGACCAAGGGCGTGTGGCTGCCGGACTCCTTCGGCTACAACGCGGCCTACCCGCAGCTCGCCAAGCTCGCCGGGAACGAGTGGTTCCTCACCCAGAAGATCTCCTGGAACCAGACCAACAAGTTCCCTCACCACACCTTCTGGTGGGAGGGCATCGACGGCACCCGCATCTTCACCCACTTCCCGCCGGTCGACACCTACAACGCCCGCTTCAGCGGCGAGGAGATGTCCCGCGCGGTGCGCAACTACTCCGAGAAGGGCGGCGCCTCCCGCTCCCTGGCCCCCTTCGGCTGGGGCGACGGCGGCGGCGGCCCCACCCGCGAGATCATGGAACGGGCCCGCCGGCTGGCCGACCTGGAGGGCTCCCCGAAGGTCGTCGTCGAACACCCCGACGCGTTCTTCGCCAAGGCCCGCGAGGAGTACCCGGACGCGCCCGTGTGGGTCGGCGAGCTCTACCTGGAGCTGCACCGCGCCACCTACACCTCCCAGGCCCGCACCAAGCAGGGCAACCGCCGCTCCGAGCACCTCCTGCGCGAGGCGGAGCTGTGGGCGACCACGGCCGCCCTGCACGCACCGGACTACGCCTACCCGTACGAGAAGCTGGACCGGCTCTGGAAGACGGTGCTGCTGCACCAGTTCCACGACATCCTGCCCGGCTCCTCCATCGCCTGGGTGCACCGCGAGGCCGAGGCCGAGTACGCCCGCGTCGCCCGGGAACTGCACGCGCTGACCGCGGAGGCGGTGGCCGCGCTGGGCACCGGCCGGACCCGCGTCTTCAACACCAGCCCCTATGACCGCGCCGAAGTGATCCGCACCGCCGACGGCGCACCGGTGTACGCGCAGGTGCCCGCGAGCGGCTCCGCGCCCCTCACCGACACCGCGCCCCCGCAGCCCGTGACGGTGACCGGCCGGGTCCTCGACAACGGACTGGTCCGCGTGGAGGTCGCCGAGGACGGCACCCTGTCCTCCGTCCGCGACCTGCGCGCCGGCCGCGAGGTCCTCGCCGAGCCGGGCAACCTGCTCCGCCTGCACACCGACCTGCCCAACTACTGGGACGCCTGGGACATCGACAAGCACTACAAGAACCGCTACACGGACCTGCTGGACGCCTCGTCCGTCACCGTCGTCGAGCAGGACCCGCTGATCGGCGCCATCCGCGTCGAGCGGTCCTTCGGCAAGGGCTCCACGATCACCCAGACGATCAGCGTCCGCGCCGGCAGCCCCCGCATCGACATCGAGACGGACATCGACTGGCACGAGACCGAGAAGATCCTCAAGGCGGCCTTCCCGGTCGACATCCGCGCGCCGCACTCCTCCGCCGAGATCCAGTTCGGCCACATCCAGCGCCCGACCCACACCAACACCAGCTGGGAAGCGGCCCGCTTCGAGGTCTCCGGCCACCGCTGGGTGCACCTCGGCGAACCCGGCTACGGCGTCGCCGTCATCAACGACTCGACCTACGGCCACGACGTCTCCCGCACGGTCCGCGAGGACGGCGGCACCACGACCACCGTCCGCCTCAGCCTGGTGCGCGCCCCGCGCATCCCCGACCCCGAGGCCGACCAGGGCCGCCACCGCTTCACCTACGCGCTGCTGCCCGGCGCGACCATCGAGGACGCCGTCGCGGAGGGCTACGCCCTCAATCTGCCGCTCCGGGTGGCCGACGCGGCTGGCGCCCCCGCACCCGTGGTCTCGGCCGAGGGCGAGGGCATCACCGTGGAAGCGGTCAAGCTGGCCGACGACACCTCCGGCGATGTCGTCGTACGGCTCTACGAGTCCCGCGGCGGCCGCGCCACCGGCACCCTGCGCACCGGGTTCGCGCTCGCCGGCGCGCAGATCACCGACCTGCTGGAACGCCCGCTGGAGGATGCGGAGATCACGGACGGGGCCGTCGCCGTCGCACTGCGGCCCTTCCAGATCCTGACCCTGCGCCTGCGAAGGGGCTGACTCTTCGTCCACCGGGGCAGCTACGCCGTCGGAGGCGTCCAGGAGTCCTGGTCGTTCCACGACGGCGTCGTCCCGCACGAGCGGTAGATGTCCCGGCCCGGCCGGTTCACGGCCGCCGCCGAGTTCGAGGACCTGGACGCCTGGGAGAGGTTGCTCGCCTACCGGGACGGCCAGGTCCGCGAACTCATCCGCCGCCACGACCCGAGCACCCTCTCCTGATTGACCCACGATCATGGCGCTCGAATGCCCCGTGCCATGGGTCGCCCGGCTCCCTAGAGTCGATGTCATGACGACGACGCAGAACGAAGACGGCATGACGACGACACGTCACCGGACGGCAAGCGGCAGCGGCTTCGCTCCGGTCCTCACGCGCGCCGCCGAGGCCGAGACGACGCGCGACCCCAGCAGCGTGATGACCCTCCTCGCCGACTCCGGGAACACCGGCGGGCGGCTCACCAGCTACCGGTCGACCTTCGCGGAGGGCGCGGTCGGCGCGCCCGCCCACCTGCACACCGAGGCGTCCGAGATGTTCTACGTGATCGACGGCGCACTCCAGGTGCTGGTGGGCGAGGAGATCACCGTGCTGCGAGCCGGAGACTTCCTCCTCGTACCACCGCACACCCCGCACGCCTTCGCCGCCGCGCCCGGTGCGACGGCCGACGTGCTGTTCGTCTTCACCCCGGGCGCCGGACGCTTCGACTATCTGCGGCTGCTGGGCCGGGTGATGCGCGGCGAGGCCGACCCGCAGGAGATCAAGGACTCCTCCGAACGCTTCGACAACCACTACGTCGACAGCCCCGTGTGGCGCGAGGCGCTCGCGGCCAGGGCCTGAGGAACTAGAAGGGCAGCGCCTGGGCCGCCGCCGCTCCGACGGAGCCGACCGGTTCGGCCGTGGCGGGCGCGGGCACCGCGGGCAGCGGATCCGTCACCTCCAGGGGCTGCTGCGGCAGGGGCACCGGCCGCAGCGGACGCGCCCCCGACACCACCGTGTAGTCCTGGCCGAGGAACGGCGGCACCATCTCGCCCGGGTCCTCGCCGAGGGCCAGCTGCACCGCGGCCCAGGGGGCGTTGACCCCGCACAGGGACAGCTGGTGCAGCCCGCCGGCCGGGCGGGTGTTGACGTCCATCAGCACCGGCCGGTCGCCGAACATCCGGAACTGGATGTTGGACAGGTAGTGCAGACCGAAGCCCTCCGCGATCCGCCGGGCCGGTTCCAGCCACTGCTCGTGCAGCGTGAAGCCCCGGCGGCGGCCGTTCTTGGTGCGGCCCACCGCCAGCCGGACCAGGTTGTCCGGTCCGGTCAGGCAGTCCACGGAGACCTCCGGCTGCTCCAGACGCGGCATCACCAGCCAGTCCACCGGCTCCTCGGCGCCCCGCAGCGCCTCCAGCACCAGATCCAGCGGCACGTACGGGCTCGGGAAACCGCTCAGATGCATCATCGAGAAGGGCGTCCGCGTGATCACCCGGAACCCCACGCCACCGGCCCCGGACGCCGGCTTGAAGCACGCCCTGTGCCCCCTGCCCTCCAACTCCTCGACAGCTTCGACGAGTTCGTCCTCCGTGCGGACCCGGTACCACGGCGGCACCGGCACGCCGATCGCCTGGACCGCCTGGTAGGCGATCACCTTGTCGTGGAAGACGGCCACGGCCTCGGGCGGCGGCGCCAGCACCACGGTGCCGGCCGCCTCGAACTCGGCGCGGTGCGTCACGATCGCCGCCTGGTGCAGCCGGGGCACGAACACGTCGATGCCGCGCCGCGCGCACTGGTCCAGCGCGTACTCGACGTACCCGGCGGGGGACAGGTTCTCGGGCTCCAGCTCGGCGGTGTCGGCGGCGGCCAGCACCGGCGAGTCGGGGTCGCCGTGGGTGGCGTGGATCTCGACGGCCCGGTCGCTGGGATTTCGCCGCAGCTGATCCATGAAGAACACGTTCTCCGCGTACGTGCGGTTGAGCCAGACGCGTACGCGAGAGACCATGCAGGCCGCCTTTCACGGTTCGCGGGCAGGGCGGAGCAGCCCGTGCCCGGGCAGGAAAAGGGAGGGACACCAAACCGCCCCTGTGAAAGGGAAGTTCGTAGCGGTGGTGTTGGGCCAGATCATACGGCTTCGGCGAGCCCCGTCGTGCAACGCGCGTGTGAAGGAATCCCGGGGCCACGGCCCCCGGGCCGCTCTTGTCCCGGTCGCACGGATGTGATCTCTTGATGAAGTCCGGGTGCGCGAAGGGGGCGAGAGGTGACATCGACGGCCGGTGGTGCCGCACAACTGCTGGCCATCAGCGATCTCCACATCGGTTACGCGGAGAACCGCGCCCTGGTGGAGGACATGCGGCCCGGGTCGGACGACGACTGGCTGCTCGTGGCCGGTGACGTCGCGGAGACCGTGGCGGACATCCGCTGGGCCCTGGAGACGCTGGCCGGCCGGTTCCGCAAAGTCGTCTGGGTGCCCGGCAACCACGAGTTGTGGACCCACCCGAGCGACTCCGTGACCCTGCGCGGCGCCGCCCGCTATGACCACCTGGTCGGACTGTGCCGGGAACTGGGCGTGACGACACCCGAGGACCCCTACCCCGTCTGGGACGGCCCCGGCGGGCCGGTGGCCGTCGCGCCGTTGTTCCTGCTGTACGACTACTCGTTCCTGCCCGCCGGCTGCACCACCAAGGAGCAGGGCCTGGAGTACGCGCGGGGCACCGGGATCGTGTGCACCGACGAGTACCTGCTGCACCCCGACCCGTACCCGAGCCGGGAGGCCTGGTGCCGCGCCCGGGTCGCCGCGACCGAACGCAGACTCGCCGCCCTGCCCGCCGATTTGCCGGTGATCCCCGTCAACCACTACCCGCTGCACCGGCACCCGATGGACGTCCTGTGGCACCCCGAGTTCGCCATGTGGTGCGGCACCGAGCTGACCGCCGACTGGCACCGCAGGTTCCGCGTCGACACGATGGTCTACGGCCATCTGCACATCCCCCGTACCACCTGGCACGAAGGGGTGCGCTTCGAGGAGGTGTCGGTGGGCTACCCGCGCGAGTGGCGCAAGCGGTCCGTGCCGCCGGGGCGGTTGCGGCGCATCCTGCCGGGGGAGAGCGAGGAGCGGTGATCGAGGAACTGCTGCCGCGGACCGTGGTCACCGTGGAGGCGTACGGCCACGAGGACGCGGCCACGCCGCTCTACCCCGAGGAGGCGGCGCTGGTGGCCCGGGCGGTCGCCAAACGGCGCCGGGAGTTCGCCGTCGTGCGCTCCTGCGCCCGCAGCGCCATGGAGAAGCTCGGCGTGCCGCCGCAGCCGATCCTGCCCGGGGAACGCGGCGCCCCCGGCTGGCCGGCCGGGCTGACCGGCAGCATGACCCACTGCGAGGGCTACTGCGCCGCCGCCCTGGTCCGTGACACCGACCTTGCCTCCCTCGGCATCGACGCCGAGATCCACGGGCCGCTGCCCGAGGGCGTCCTGCCGTCCGTGTCCCTGCCGGCCGAGGCCGGCCGGCTGCGACGGCTCGCGGCCGAACGCCCCGACATCCACGGGGACCGGCTGCTGTTCAGCGCGAAGGAGTCCGTCTACAAGGCGTGGTTCCCTCTCACCGGGAAGTGGCTGGACTTCATGGAAGCGGACGTCGAGTTCACCGCGGACGGCACTTTCCGCGCGGCCCTGCTCGTCCCCGGCCCGCGCGTGGGCGCCCGCCGCCTCACCCACTTCGACGGCCGCTGGACCACGGCGCGGGGGCTTATCGCAACCGCCGTAGTGGTCCCCCACGCCTGACCTCGCTCCGGGGCATGGGTCGTGCGTCGTTGCGGGCCGCTGTGGGCTGGTGCGGGCCGCTGTGGGCCGCCGCCCCACGCCTGACCTCGCTCCAGGGCATGGGGCGTGCGTCGTTGCGGGCCGCTGTGGGCTGGTGCGGGCCGCTGTGAGCCGCCGCCCCCACGCCTGATCCCGCTCCAGGGCACGGGTCGTGCGCCGCTGCGGACCGCCGTGTGCCGCTGTGGGGCCGGTGTGGCCCGCTGTGGGCCGAGATCCCGGGCCGCGGCCCGGGCGGGCGGGCCGTCGGGCTCCGAGCCCCCGCGCAGACGCTCCCCTCCCACAGCCGGAAGGCCCCTGTGCAGGCCCGGGCCGCCGCCGACGGAGGGCGGGGGAACCCCACTCGAACTCCGCCGACGGCCCGGGCCTGCTGGTCCGCTCGGTCAGGGAGCCGGCTCCGGGCACCAGTTCGCCAGGAGGCGGAAGAACGCCTCCTCGTTGCCGGCCAGGCCGGCCCGCTCCAGGGCCTGTTCCGCCTCCGCGAGCACCGCCGGAGGCACGAGCGGCGGGCCGCCCTCCAGGTCGAACGCGGCCCGGACGGTGTGCAGCAGCCGCAGATAGGCCTGGACGGCGGTGCGTTCACGATCGGTCAGAACGGCGGTGGGCATCGGTCGGCTCTCCCCGTGTCGGCGTCGTCGGTCGTGCGCCCTCGCGACAGCGGTGGCACACCTCCAGCTTGCCGTCCACCACTGACAATCCGGTCCCGTCGCCCTCCGGTTCGCCCGCTCGGCGCAGGCGGACCGCACCACGTCGCCGTGGCGGACGGCAGGTCAGCCCTGCGGCCCTCGATACCCCAGCGACGCCTCGATCCGCCCGGCCAGATGGTCCCGCTGCACCGGGCCCCGCACGGACGAACCGGCCAGCCACGCCCGGCACTTGCTGGCGAGCAGCAGCCCGAAGCTCTCGGCCTCCCGCTCGTCGTCGAGGTCGAAACGCGTGCGCGCGGCGACCTTCAGCACGGTCGCCTGGAGGTCGGCACCGTCGTCCAGCAGCCGGGCGGCGACGGCGGCGCCCTCCACGTGGTGGGAGCAGTGCCCGGCCTTCATGTGCCACAGCTCGTGGCCCAGGATCACCAACTGGTGATCGGGAGCGGTGCGTTCCTCGATGACGACGAGGTCCTGCTCGGCCATGTCCAGCCAGAGCCCGCTGGCGGTTCCGGGCGGGAAGGCGGCCGTGCGGAAGCGGACAGGGCGGCCACGGCGTCTGCTCATGCCGTCGCACAGGGCGGCGTACAGCTCCTCGGGCCGCGCCGGCGCGGGGAGGGTCAGCTCCGCCACCAGCTCGCCGCACAGACGGCGCATTTCCCTACCGGTTCCCACAGTTCTCCCCACGGTCACGACTCGGGCCGCTTGACGCTCTCCAGGAGCATGTCCAGCCACTCCGCGACCTTGTCGCGGTGCTGGTCGGTGGGCAGTTGCGCGGCACGCCAGGCGATGCCGCGCACGCCGTGGTCCTGCAACAGGCGCTCCAGCGGGTCGTCCGCCGCCGCGGCCGCCTCCCGCTCGCGGTCGGCGAGCTTCTGCAGCAGCTCCTGCTCGGTGTGCTGGAGGGCGCTGACCAGGGCCTCGGGGTCCTCGGCCGTGAGGAAACCGGCGTGGACCCGGAAGAACCGCTGAAGGGCGTCGCAGTGCTCCATCGTCGGCCGCCGGTCGCCGTTGATGAGCGCGCCGGCCTGCTGGCGGGACATGCCGGCCCCGTCGGCGATCTCCTGCTGGGTGTACTTGCGGCCGTTGGGCTTGAGCCGGGTCCGGCGCAGCAGGTCCAGACGCTGGAGGAAGCGGGCCTGCACATCGGGCTCGCCCGCCGGCCGGCCGCAGAGCAGGGCCTTGACCACGGGCTCCGGGACGCCGGACGCCACGGACAGCCGGCCGGTGTCGAAGACCTCGGCGTGCGGCACGCCGAGCCGGTCGGCGAGCGCGCCGACGCGGGAGACGACGGCCGATAGCACGGCCGTCGGCGTGGCGCCCGGACCCTCGACGAAGCCACCCGTCACCGACAGATCTCCTACGTCTCTCACAGGCTTCTCACAAGTGGATGCCGTGACCTACCCCGGCGTGAACTTCCCGGAGCGTAGCCGGTGGTTCGAACTCACATCCAGGTCTCGCCACAACTGTGGCCAATTTCAGCCGTCAACAGGCATGGAATGCCACGATAGTTGACACGCCTCAGCCCGGGGCAGCAGGATCGGGGCGCCGCGTCAAGGCCGCACAGGCAAGAGGGGTGACCTCCCGATGGCATATCAGGCAGGAGGGCAGCGGCCGGCACCGCGGCCCGTCCCCGAGACTCCCGAGGCCCAGGCCTACCTGGAGGACTACGCCGGGCTCCTGGAGGGTGTCTCCTTCCCCTCCCTGGTCGTCGACCACTGCTGGGACGTGGTCCTGACCAACGGCGCCTTCCGGTCACTTTTCCGCGAAGTGGGTCCTCACCCCACGGCCATGCCGGACGACAACTTCCTCAGGTTCGTGCTGTTCCACCCCGACGCCCCCACGGTGCTCGGCGAACACGAGGCGAGCTGGTGCCTGCCGATGCTCGCGCAGTTCGCGCGGACCGTGGAGACGTACGGCCCCGACGCCGGTCTGCAGGCCATCCGCCGCGACATCGCCCAGGACCCGATCATGGAGGCCGCCTACCGGCACGGCCTGCCGCACTGGATCCGCGTGGTCGGCGAGGACGCCGTCGAGCCGGACGGTGCCGTACGGCCGCTGCTGCACCCGGACCCGCGCCGGGGCGCCACCGAGTGCCGGGTCGTCGTCGAGACGTCCAGGACGCTCGAGGAACTGGGCTGCACTCGCGTGACGTTCGTCCTGCGCGAGGCGCGCCGCGCCCCGGCACGCGAGCGCCGCACCCGCCGTGCCGCCTCCCACTTGAGGGTCGTCCCCGCGGCCGACTGACCGCTCCCGCGCGTCCGGTCCACCCTTGTCGGCACCCTTCCCGGCTCCTGTGGTGTGTGACATAGTACTGGCGTGGCCGAGTCGCTGACCTGCGATGTCGTGGTGGTGGGAGCCGGTGTGGTCGGCGCCGCCGCCGCACTGTACGCGGGCCGCGCGGGCCTGGACACCGTCGTGGTGGACCGGGGCCCGGTGGCCGGCGGGACGACCGGGGCGGGGGAGGGGAACCTCCTCGTCTCCGACAAGGAACCCGGACCGGAGCTCGACCTGGCCCTGCTGTCCGCCCGGCTCTGGTCCGAGCTGGCCCGGGAGGGACTCGGCGAGGCCGTCGAGTACGAGGCCAAGGGCGGTGTCGTCGTCGCCGGCACGGAACGGGCCCTGGCCGGGCTGGAGAAACTGGCCGCCGGGCAGCGCGCCGCCGGGGTCGAGGCGGTCCCGGTGCCCTCCGACCGGCTCACCGACCTGGAGCCGTATCTGACCCCCGGCCTGGCGGGCGGCGTCCACTACCCGCAGGACGCCCAGGTGATGCCCGCCCTCGCGGCGGCGCACCTGCTGCGCGCCTCGAAGGCCCGGGTGCTCACCGGCCGGGAGGTGATAGGGGTCCTGCGCGGCCCCGGCGGCGCGGTGCGCGGCGTGCGCACCGGCCGGGGCGACCTGCACGCGCCCGCGGTCGTCAACGCGGCCGGAACCTGGGGCGGCGAGGTGGCGGCCCGCGCCGGGGTGTCCCTGCCGGTACTGCCCCGGCGCGGTTTCGTCCTGGTCACCGAACCGCTGCCGCCGCGCATCCGGCACAAGGTGTACGCCGCCGACTACGTGGCCGACGTCGCCAGCGACTCGGCGGCCCTCCAGACCTCCCCGGTGGTGGAGGGCACCCCGGCAGGCCCGGTTCTCATCGGCGCCAGCCGCGAACGGGTCGGCTTCGACCGGTCGTTGTCCCTCCCGGCGCTGCGCGCGCTGGCGGCCGGGGCGACCGGGCTCTTCCCGTTCCTCGCCGACGTCCGGGCCCTGCGGACCTACGCCGGCTTCCGGCCGTACCTGCCCGACCACCTGCCCGCCATCGGCGCCGACCCGAGGGCCCCAGGGCTGTTCCACGCCTGCGGGCACGAGGGCGCGGGCATCGGTCTGGCCACCGGCACCGGGCATCTCCTCGCGCAGGTGCTGACCGGGCGCACACCCGATCTGGACCTCGTCCCCTTCCGGCCCGACCGCTTCACCGAGGAGGCCGGGTGAACCCGCTGAAGCTCGCCGGGGCCAGGCCCGGACCCGCCTTCACCGTCACGTTCGACGGGCGGCCCGTCGAGGCGCTGCCCGGGCAGACGGTCGCCGCCGCGCTGTGGACCGCGGGCATCACCTCCTGGCGTACCACCCGCGGCGAGGGCCGTCCCCGCGGGGTGTTCTGCGGGATCGGCGTCTGCTTCGACTGCCTGGTGAGCGTCAACGGCCGCCCCAACCAGCGGGCCTGCCTGGTACCGGCGCGGCCGGGGCACGTGATCGTCACGCAGGACGGGACGGGCCACGAGGAGGCGCGCCGTGCGGACTGACCTCGCCGTGATCGGCGCCGGACCGGCCGGGCTCGCCGCCGCCCTGGCCGCCTCGGCGCGGAGCGTACGGGTCACGCTCGTCGACGCCGCCCCGCGGCCCGGCGGGCAGTTCTACCGGCAGCCGGCCGCCGCACTGGGCGCCGGGCGGCCCGAGGCGTTGCACCACCGGTGGCGGACCTGGGAGCGGCTGCGCGACGGGCTCGCCGCCAGTGCCGTACGCGTCCTGACGGATCACCACGTCTGGAGCGTGGAGCGCACACCGGACGGCTTCACCGTGCACGCGCTGCTCGGGCCGGAACAGCAGGAGCCCGCCGAAGTGCACGCCCGCGCCGTCCTCCTGGCCACCGGCGGCTACGAGCAGGCGCTGCCCTTCCCCGGCTGGACCCTGCCCGGCGTGGTCACGGCCGGGGGAGCCCAGGCCATGCTCAAGGGCGGGCTCGTGGTGCCCGGACGCCGGGCGGTCGTGGCCGGGACCGGGCCGCTGCTGCTGCCCGTGGCGGCCGGACTGGCGGCCGCCGGCTGCGAGGTCGCCGCGCTCGTCGAGTCCGCCGACCCCGGGCGTCTCCTGCGCCACGGCCCGGCCCTGGCCGGCAAGCTCCCGGAGGGCGCCGGACACGCCGCCCGGCTGCTGCGCCACCGCGTCCCGGTCCTGACACGGCACACCGTCCTGCGCGCCCACGGCGACGACCGGCTGACCGGCGTCACCGTCGCCGCCCTCGGCACCGACGGGCGCGTCCGGCCCGGCAGCGAGCGGCACCTGCCCTGCGACACCCTCGCCGTCGGCCACGGCATGCTCCCGCACACCGACCTCGCCGAGAGCCTCGGCTGCCGCCTCGACGGGCTCGCCGTGGCCGTCGACACCGAGCAGCGCACGGACGTGCCGGGCATCTGGGCGGCAGGGGAGACCACCGGCATCGGCGGCGCCCCGCTCGCCCTCGCCGAGGGGCACATCGCCGGCCGCTGCGCCGCCGCGCACCTGCGGGGCACCGCGCCCGATCCCGCCCCCGCGGCCCTGAAGGCCCGTACCCGGCTGCGGAGTTCCGCCGCCGCCCTCGACTCCGCCTACGCGCCGCCCGCGTACTGGCCCGAGCGGATCACCGACGACACCGTCGTCTGCCGCTGCGAGGAGGTCACCGCCGGGGCCGTGCGCGAGGCCCTGGAGCTCGGCGCGGGCGACGAACGGACCGTGAAGCTGTTCACCCGGGCCGGGATGGGCTGGTGCCAGGGCCGGATGTGCGGCACCGCGGTCGCCGGACTGGCCGGCTGCGCGCCCACCCCCGCCAAGCGCCCCTTCGCCCGCCCCGTGCCGCTCGGCGTCCTGGCACGTCAACACTCCCAGGAGGAACCGTCATGACCGCACACCGCCCCTGGCGCGGCGTCCTCGTCGCCACCGCGCTCCCGCTCGACGACGACCTCTCGGTGAACCACGACCAATACGCCGAGCACTGCGCCTGGCTGGTCGACAACGGCTGCGACGGCGTCGTACCGAACGGCTCCCTCGGCGAGTACCAGGTGCTCACCCCCGAGGAGCGGGCCCGGGTCGTCGAGACGGCCGTCGCCGCGATCGGCGGGGAGCGCGTGATGCCCGGCGTCGCCGCGTACGGGTCCGCCGAGTCCCGGCGCTGGGCCGAACAGGCCGGTGAGGCGGGCTGCCGGGCGGTGATGCTGCTGCCGCCGAACGCCTACCGCGCCGACGAGCGCTCCGTCGTCGCCCACTACGCCGAGGTCGCCCGGTCGGGCCTGCCGGTCGTCGCGTACAACAACCCGATCGACACCAAGGTCGACCTCGTGCCCGAACTGCTCGCCCGGCTGCACGGCGAAGGGCACATCCAGGGCGTGAAGGAGTTCTCCGGAGACGTGCGCAGGGCCTACCGGATCGCCGAACTGGCCCCGGAACTGGACCTGCTGATCGGCGCGGACGACGTGCTGCTGGAACTGGCCGTCGCGGGCGCCAAGGGCTGGGTGGCGGGCTACCCGAACGCGCTGCCCCGGGCCTGTGTCGAGCTCTACCGCGCTGCCGTCGGCGGCGACCTGGACAGCGCGCTGCCCCTGTACCGGCAACTGCACCCGCTGCTGCGCTGGGACTCACGGGTGGAGTTCGTGCAGGCCATCAA
This sequence comes from Streptomyces sp. NPDC043685, assembly GCF_056436585.1. Taxonomy (NCBI): domain Bacteria; kingdom Bacillati; phylum Actinomycetota; class Actinomycetes; order Kitasatosporales; family Streptomycetaceae; genus Streptomyces; species Streptomyces sp. NPDC043685. Next base: position 328,388 of record NZ_JBWKCH010000003.1, read on the forward strand.
GTTGTCCATGGACCTCGTCGGCCGCCACGGCGGTCCCTGCCGCCCGCCCCGTGCGGCACTGCTGCCCGAGCAGGAGGCGGCGGTGCGCGCCGCCACGGAGAAGGCCGTAGCGGCCGGATTGAGCTGAGGACCATGCGCAGCAGACTCGTCCTGCACGCCGTCGACTCGCACACCGAGGGCATGCCGACCCGTGTCGTCACCGGCGGCATCGGCACCGTCCCCGGCGCCACCATGAACGAACGGCGGCTGTATTTCCGCGAACACCGCGACGACATCAAGCGGTTGCTGATGAACGAGCCGCGCGGCCACTCCGCGATGAGCGGTGCGATCCTCCAGCCGCCGACCCGGCCCGACTGCGACTGGGGCGTGCTCTACATCGAGGTCTCCGGCTATCTGCCGATGTGCGGGCACGGCACCATCGGCGTGGCGACCGTGCTGGTGGAGACGGGCATGGTCGAGGTCGTCGAGCCCGTCACCACCATCCGGCTCGACACCCCGGCGGGCCCGGTCGTCGCCGAGGTGGCCGTCGAGGACGGGGCCGCCAAGGAGGTCACCCTGCGCAACGTCCCCTCCTTCGCCGTCGGCCTCGACCGCGAGGCGACCCTCGCCGACGGCCGGACGGTGACCTACGACCTCGCCTTCGGCGGCAACTTCTACGCCATCCTGCCCCTGGAGCGGTTCGGCCTGCCCTTCGACCGCACCCGCAAGGACGAGATCCTCGCGGCGGGCCTGTCGCTCATGGCCGCCGTCAACGCCGAGGACCCGCCCGTCCACCCGGAGGACCCGTCCATCCACGGCCTCCACCACGTCTACCTGGCCGCCCCCGGCTCGACCGCCCGCCACTCCCGGCACGCCATGGCCATCCACCCCGGCTGGTTCGACCGCTCGCCCTGCGGCACCGGCACCAGTGCCCGCATGGCACAACTGCACGCGCGCGGCGAACTCCCGCTGCGCACCGAGTTCGTGAACGAGTCCTTCATCGGCACCCGCTTCACCGGCAGACTGCTCGGCACGACCGAGGTCGCCGGCCGCCCGGCCGTGCTGCCCAGCTTCACCGGACGCGCCTGGATCACCGGCACCGCCCAGTACCTGCTGGACCCCGAGGACCCGTTCCCCGCGGGCTTCGTCCTGTAGACCGCGTACGAGCAGACCACCGAGCACGAGCAGACCACGAGAGGAACCCCGAACCGTCATGTCCCCGCGGCACACCCCCGCCCTGCCCGTGCTGGGCAGCAGGAAGCCCAGCCACCGGGAGCGGGTCGCGGACGCGCTGCGGGCCGCCCTGATCGCCGGCGAACTGCGGCCCGGTGAGGTCTACTCGGCCCCCGGCCTCGCCGCCCGCTTCGGCGTCTCCGCCACTCCCGTGCGCGAGGCGATGCTCGACCTGGCCAAGGAGGGCCTGGTCGACACCGTGCCCAACAAGGGCTTCCGCGTCACCGCCGTCTCCGAGCGGCAGCTCGACGACTACACCCACATCCGGGCCCTGATCGAGATCCCCACCACGGTCGAACTGGCCCGCACCGCCGACCCGGTGGCCCTGGAGGCGCTCCGCCCGGTCGCCGAGGAGATCGTCACCTCGGCCGCGGCTGGCGACCTCATCGCCTATGTCGAGGCCGACCTGCGCTTCCACCTCGGGCTGCTGGCCCTGGCGGGCAACGGCCATCTCGTCGACGTCGTGCGCGACCTGCGACGCCGGTCCCGGCTCTACGGGCTGACGGCCCTGGTGGAACAGGGGCGGCTGGAGGCGTCGGCCGAGGAGCACCTGGAGATCCTCGACGCCCTGCTCGCGCGCGACGAGGAAGCCGTGCGGGCCGTGATGAGCCGGCACCTCGGGCATGTCCGGGGGCTGTGGGCCGCGCCCTGAACAGGCCGGGCGGACAGGCCGGGCGCTTCACAGATCCAGGACGAGCCGCCTCCCGCGGCAGCGGGACACGCAGATCATCATGGTCTCCCCGGCCGCGCGCTCGTCCTCCGTCAGCACCGAGTCCCGGTGGTCCGGCTCGCCGTCGAGGACATCGGTCTCACAGGTGCCGCACGTCCCCTCCGTGCAGGAGTACAGCACCTCGACCCCGGCGGCGCGCACGGCGTCCAGCACGGTCACGTCCGGCGCGACGGTGAGCGTTCGGCCGCTCCGCGCGAGCTCCACTTCGAACGCGGTGTCGGCGCGGCTCTCCTGTTCCTTCGGCCGGAACCGCTCGACGCGCAGCCTCCCGGACGGGCACCGGGCCTCGACCGCGTCCAGCAGCGGCCCGGGACCGCAGCAGTAGACGAGCGTGCCCTCGGGCAGATCGTCCAGCACGGCGGGCAGGTCCAGCAGGCCCGCCTCGTCCTCGGGAGCGATCGTCACACGGTCCCCGTAACGGTCCAGTTCACCGGCGAACGCCATGGACCGGCGGGTGCGGCCGCCGTAGAGCAGGGTCCACTCGGCGCCCGCCGCGTCGGCCGCCGCGAGCATCGGCAGGATGGGGGTGATGCCGATGCCGCCGGCGACGAAGCGGTACCGGGGAGCGGGCTCCAGGCCGAAGTTGTTCCGGGGCCCGCGCACCCGCACCACCGTGCCCTCGCTCAGTTTCTCGTGCACATGGGCCGAGCCGCCCCGCCCGGCGCTTTCCCGCAGCACCGCGACCCGCCAGGACGAGCGGTCCGCCGGGTCGCCGCACAGCGAGTACTGCCGCTCCAGACCGGGCTCCAGCAGGAGGTCGACATGGGCGCCCGGCTCCCAGACCGGAAGCGGCTCGCCCCGCGGATGCCGCAGGGTGAGGACCAGCACCCCGTCCGCCGCCGACTGCCGCCGTTCGACGACCAGTTCGGACTCGTACACGCTCATGAGCTGTTCCCTCGCGGCTCGTCGACGCTGTGCCCCCGCGGATGGGCGAGCATCCACTCCCACATCTCGACCGGGTCCTGCGCGGTGTGCTCACGGCCGCAGTGGCAGGTGCCGTGCAGGGTGTCGGTGCCGGGCAGCCAGGCGATGCGGTAGATCTCACCGGTCGGAGCGGTCACCGGAGCTTCTCCACGGGCTTCTCGCCCTGCTCCACCAGCCGGGCGAGGATACGGCGGGCGGCCAGACCGCCGGTGTCGATGTTGATGCTGAGCTCCTGGTAGCCGGTGTGTTCGGTGCCGAGCGTCTTCTGGAGCAGGTTGAGCGCGGTGACGTCCTGCATCACCACCGTGTGGTTGTTGCCCCGCAGGAACTCGGTGACCTCGGCGTCGTCCGTCGCCCAGTCACGCGAGACGGCCCAGAAGTCGTACACCGTGCCGTCGCCGGACGGGGTGATCGCGTACGTGATCTCGGTGTGGAAGCCGTTCGGGTCGCTGCCGTCCGCCTCGGGCAGCACCCCGACCGGGGCGATGCGGCTGTGCAGCAGATACAGGCACGGGGCGTGGTACTCGATGTCCTGCCAGCGGGTGATCCGGCCCTCGATGCCGGTGGATCGGGCGTAGAAGGGCGGGCACTCGGCGTCGTCCATGTGCCGGCTCACGCGGACGATCCCGGCACCCTCGTCGACCTCCGTGGTGATCGGGGTCTCCGCGACCTCGGGGGTGCCGATGTAACCGCCGTGCAGATACGTCTCGTGGGACAGGTCGAGGAGGTTGTCGACGAGCAGGCCGTAGTCGCAGTCGATGGGCTCCATGCCGCGCACGGTGACCCAGCCGGGGGCATCGAGATGCCGGGCGCGGGGGATGGCCCGCGGGTCGGCGAGCGCCGGGTCGCCGATCCACACCCAGATCAGCGAGTCCTGCTCGACGACGGGGTAGGAGGCGATCCGGGCGGTGCGCGGCACCCGCTTCTGCCCCGGCACGTACACGCAGGTACCGGACGTGTCGTACGTGAAGCCGTGGTAGCCGCACACGATCCGGTCCCCGTCCAGCCGCGTCGGCGCCTCCGACAGCGGGTATCGGCGGTGCACGCACCGGTCGTGCAGGACGACCGGCGTGCCCTCCTCCTCGGTGCGGTAGAGCACGAGCGTCTCACCGAGGATCGTCCGGCCGAGCAACTCCCGCCCGACCTCGTGGCTGTAGGCGGCGACGTACCACTGGTTCCTGGCGAAGGCGGTCATGTGAGGCATGGGGGCTGGCTCCCGTCTCTGGTCGTGCCGTCATCGTCGGGGCGGCCCACCGGGCGCCGCAACGGCCCTTCCGCCAGGCGGAAGTCACCTTCGGCAGAAGCGGTTTCCGAATCAAAAAGTGAAATCGAAACGGAATTCCGCACTTTGCTCTCGCGGGGAATTGTCTTAGGCTGGATGCATGGAAAAGGTGAAAACGCAGTTCTACGTAGTGAAACGCGGTGACAATCTCACCAAGATCGCGCGGATGCACCACGTGAGTCTGGATCAGCTTCTGGAGTGGAACCCGCAGATCGAGGATCCGGACCTCATCCACCCCGGCGATCGGATTCGTGTGGCCCCGCCCCGGGAATCGGGCGGAGAGGACGGTGAGTACGAGAGCGAATGACCAGAACAGAAAGCCGGTCGGCCCGTACGCGCAGCCGAATGACAGGCCTGCGTAACGGGCCGCCGCGCGCGCGAAAAACGCCGGTTGCGATTTCAGCGGAAGCCGTTTCCGCGTCAAAAAGTGAAACTGAAACGGAGTTCTCGACTTTTCCATGCCGGGTGATGCGATTAGTGTGGACACATGGAAAAGACGAGAGAGTTCTACACAGTGAAACGTGGCGACACGCTCAGTGAGATCGCGGTTATGCACCGCGTGACGCTGGACCAGATTCTGGAGTGGAACCCCCAGATCACGGATCCGGATGTCATTCGACCCGGACTGCGGGTCCGCGTGGCTCCCCCGGAAACGGAGGATGAGTTCGAACGATTTCCGGGAGCGGACTTCTTCCAGCCCTCCGTGAGCAGCCCGGTCATCGAGGCCATGGGCTATCGCCTCATCGACGAGGACTGCGGGGTGTACGCCGACGGGCCCGACATGCGGTGGAGCGAAGCGGACCGGAAGTCGTACGCGAATTGGCAGCGGAAGCTCGGATTCAGAGGCCAGGACGCTGACGGCATACCGGGCCGGAAGTCGTGGGACAGGCTGCGCGTACCCGCCGTCTACGAGTGACCGGAACCGCTCCGGGACGGCCACCGCGGACCGCTTGGCGCGCACGGGCGAAAACCCGGATCGCCTATCTCGAAGCCCAGCTGGAACGCGAGCGTGTCAAGCCGTGCTCCGAGGACCGCACGACACTCGTCGAGGGAATGCGGAGCCATCTGAAAAAGGCCGGAGCGGCTGCCGACGAGGATTTCGGATGGCGGCGTGCCTGGTCCGGATCGGCCGCGCGTGAGGGCGTCTGGTCGAACATACGCAGCGCGGAGGTGACGCTCCTGCAACTGGTCTCCGACGAGGAAGCCGCCGGACGTGCCAGCGAGGTCATGGCCCTGGTCAAGGATCATCTGGAAGCGGATGACCCCCGACGCGTCCGTCTGGGCCGGCGGCTGCGTTCCATCATCTCCGGCGAGATCTCACCGAGCGACCGTGACCTCATGGTCCGGGCGCTCGACGCCGCGTACAACGCCCTGGACGACGAGCTGGCCCGGGTGCGCAGCCTGCGCAACATCCTGTGGACGGCGACGTTCCTCGTCCTGCTCGGTGTGGCGGGCCTCGCCGTCTACGGCTCGTTCTTCCCGCAGTCGCTGAGCATCTGCTTCACGCCCAAGGTCGACCCCGGGGAGGCGAGCGGGGTCACCGTCGTGTGCCCCACCGCGGAGCATCCCGACGTGCCCGCGGGCACCCCCGCCAGCGAGCGGGCCGAGCCGAGGGACATCCTCACCGTCGAGATCGCCGGGCTCGCCGGCGCGGCACTCACCGTCATCGCCTCACTGCGCCGCATCCGGGGCACCGACTCGCCCTACATGCTGCCGTTGGCGTCGGCGGTGCTGAAGTTCCCCACCGGCGCCCTGTCCGCCTTCCTCGGACTGCTGCTGATCCGGGGCGCCTTCGTCCCCGGGCTCAGCGATCTCGACAGCAGGGCGCAGGTCCTCGGCTGGGCCGCGGCCTTCGGCGCCGCCCAGCACCTGGTGACCCGTCTGGTCGACGACCGCGCCCAGATGACGCTGGCGGAGGTGGGGCGGACGACCGAGGCCGTCGTCGACCCCGAGAGAGCCGCCGTCAAGGAGGGCAACGTGCCGGGAGAGGCCGGAGGGCCCGAACCGCCGGCCGCCTTCCAGGACGGCGAGGGACCGCGCCAGGGGGCACAGGAGGGGACGGACGGGGCTCGCCCACGAGCCAGGCCCTGACCCGTCGTCAGGCCGCCCGCTCACCGCCGCAGCGGTGCGTGAGCCGTCTCCGGAAGCCGCAGGTACACCACCGACGACACCAGGCAGATCACCGCGACGTACCAGGGGAACAGCCCCGCGTGCCCCTGCTCCTTGAACAGCGTGCCCACGTACGGGGCCGTGCCGCCGAAGAGCGCCACCGTCAGGGAGTAGGGAAAGCCGATGCCCGCCGCGCGCACCCGGGGCGGGAAGAGCTCCGCGTTCACGGCCGCGCTGATCGAGGTGAACCCGGTCAGCAGCACCATGCCCGCGCACTGCACGAGCAGCAGCACGGCGAAGGAGTCCCGCAGGGCGTGCAGCAGGGGCACCGCGAGCAGGGCGAAGCCCAGTCCGAAGAAGAGCAGCAGGGGGCGACGGCCGAAGCGGTCCGACAGCAGCCCGCCCAGCGGTTGCAGCAGGGCGAAGAAGGCCAGTGAGATGGTGCCCGCGAGCAGCGCGTCCGACTTCTCGATGCCCGCGTTGAGTTCGGCGTAGGTCGGCAGGTACGACGTCCACGTGTAGTAGGCGATGGTGCCGCCCGCCGTGATGCCGCCGATGAGCAGCGACTCGCGCGGATGCCGGCGCAGCGCCTCGAACAGGCCCGGGCGCGGCGCCTGCTGCTGCTCGGCGCTGCGGGTCTCCTGCGCGCCCTGACGGATCCAGAAGCCGACCAGGCTCAGCACGGCGCCGAGCACGAACGGCACGCGCCAGCCCCAGCCGTTCATCTGCCCGTCGCTCAGCGTGTCCACCAGCAGGGTCGCGATGCCGGAGGCGACGAGCTGCCCCACCGTCGTCGACACGTACTGGAAGCTGGAGAACAGCCCGCGCCGTCCGGGCCCCGCCGACTCGACCAGGAACGTCGTCGAGGCCGCGAACTCGCCGCCCACGGAGAGTCCCTGCAACAGCCGGGCGAGGACGAGGACCACCGGCGCCAGGACACCCACGGCCGCGTAGGTCGGCGTGAGCCCGACCAGCAGGCTGCTGCCGCCCATCAGCAGGATGGTGACCGTGAGGGCGGCCCGCCGCCCGTGCCGGTCCGCGACCGCGCCCATCAGCAGCCCGCCCACCGGCCGCATGAAGAACCCGACCGCGAACACCGCGAAGGTGGACAGCAGCGGCACCAGGGAGTTGTCCGCGCTCTTGGGGAAGACCTGGCCGGCGATGTAGGTGGCCAGAAACGTGTAGGCGTACCAGTCGTACCACTCCACGGCATTGCCCACCGAGGCGGCGAGGAGCTGGCGAACGGGCCGTTTCGTCGGCGGGGCAACCGTCTGCGTCTGCGTCACGCCTCTCACCCTCCCCCGGCGATGCCCCGGCGCACCGTCCGTACCGGCGACTTTCACACGAGTGTCACGTGCCCCTTCCTTGGCGTTTGGTGTCCCTGAAACACTCCTTCCGCGCAGATTCCGTCACGTTCCGGCCATCCAGCACCTCAGGATGAGAGGTCTGTCCTTCATGTCCGAAGTCAACCGGCGCCGTTTTCTTCAACTCGCGGGTGCCACCACGGCCTTCAGTGCCCTGTCCGCCAGCATCCAGCGCGCCGCCGCCCTTCCGGCGAACCACCGCACCGGGTCGATCGAGGACGTCGAGCACATCGTCGTCCTCATGCAGGAGAACCGTTCCTTCGACCATTACTTCGGCACCCTGAGAGGCGTCCGCGGCTTCGGCGACCCGCGTCCGGTCACCCTCGACAACGGCAAGCCGGTCTGGCACCAGGAGAAGGACGGCAAGGAGATCCTGCCCTTCCACCCCGACGCCGACGACCTCGGCATGCAGTTCCTGGAGGGCCTGCCGCACTCCTGGCCCGACGGCCACCAGGCCTACAACGGCGGGAAGTACGACCGGTGGGTGCCGGCCAAGGGCAGCACCACCATGGCCTACCTGACCCGCGAGGACATCCCCTTCCACTACGCCCTCGCCGACGCCTTCACCGTCTGCGACGCCTACCACTGCTCGTTCATCGGCTCCACCGACCCGAACCGCTACTACATGTGGTCCGGCCACACCGGCAACGACGGCTCCGGAGGCGGCCCGGTCCTCGGCAACGACGAACTCGGCTACGGCTGGACGACCTACCCCGAGCGCCTGGAGCAGGCCGGCATCTCCTGGAAGGTCTACCAGGACATCGGCGACGGCCTCGACGCGAAGGGCTCCTGGGGCTGGATCCAGGACGCCTACCGCGGCAACTACGGCGACAACTCGCTGCTGTACTTCGACAGGTACCGCGACGCGAAGCCCGGCGACCCCTGGTACGACAAGGCCCGCACCGGCACGAACGCCAAGGCGGGCGAGGGCTACTTCGACCTGCTGAAGGCCGACGTCAAGGCCGGCAGGCTGCCGCAGATCTCCTGGATCGCCGCCCCCGAGGCCTTCTCCGAGCACTCCAACTGGCCCTCGAACTACGGCGCCTGGTACATCGCGCAGGTCCTCGACGCCCTCACCTCCAACCCGGAGGTCTGGTCCAGGACAGCCCTGTTCATCACCTACGACGAGAACGACGGCTTCTTCGACCACGTGGTGCCGCCGCTGCCGCCGAAGGACGCCTCCCGCGGCCTGTCCACCGTCGACGTCTCCCTCGACCTCTTCCCGGGAGACGGCAAGAACACGGCGGGACCCTACGGCCTCGGCCCCCGGGTCCCGATGCTGGTGGTCTCCCCGTGGAGCAAGGGCGGCTACGTGTGCTCCGAGACCCTCGACCACACCTCGATCCTGCGGTTCATGGAACGCCGCTTCGGTGTGCGCGAGACGAACATCTCGCCCTGGCGTCGCGCCGTCTGCGGCGATCTGACGTCCGCTTTCGACTTCTCCCGCAAGGACACGCGCCCCGCTCCGCTGCCCGGCACCGACGCGTACGAGCCGCAGGACCGCGAACGCCACCCCGACTACAAGCCGGTCCCGCCCGCCGACCCGCGCATGCCCCGGCAGGAACGCGGTCTGCGCCGCTCCCGGCCGCTGAAGTACGCCCCGCACGTGGACGCCTCGGTCGACGCGGCGGCCGGGAAGCTGACCCTCACCTTCGCCTCCGGCGCGAAGGCCGGCGGCGCCTTCCACGTGACCTCCGGCAACCGCACCGACGGCCCCTGGATGTACACCACCGAGGCCGGCATGACGCTCTCCGACACCTGGAACTCGGCGTACTCCCAGGGCTCCTACGACCTGACCGTGCACGGCCCGAACGGCTTCGTGCGCGTCTTCAAGGGCACGAACGGGACGGCCGGCTGCGAGGTCACGGCCCGCCACACCGGTGACGACATCCGGCTGACCTTCACCAACCAGGGCTCCGGCACGGCCCGTCTGAAGGTCGCCGACGGCTATGGCGGCCGGCCCGTGACCGTCACCGTCCGCCCGGGCGCGCGGGTGTGCCGGACCGTGGAACTCGCCGCGAGCCGCCGCTGGTACGACCTGACCGTCACCGTCGAGGGCGACAAAGCGTTCCTGCGGCGGTTCGCGGGACATGTCGAGAACGGGCGGCCGGGGGTGAGCGACCCCGCCGTCATCACCGTGTAGCCGTGGTGAGCCGTCCCGGGTCGTGCGGCCGGGGCGTCAGCGCCGGTTCGGCAGTGGCCGAACCGGGTTCCAGGGCCAGGACGGCGGCCACCGGGTGGTCGTCGTCCACGGCGGCGGCCGCCGGCGCCGCACGGCTGAGCAGCACCACGCCCCAGGCGGAGAGGCCGGACCCGGCGAGCGCGAGCAGCACGCCCGCCGGGCCGCCCTGGAGCCGCTCCCCGAGCAACGACAGACCGATCACCGCAGCGGCCAGCGGGTTGGCCAGGGTCACCATCGCCAGCGGGCCGCCCAGACCGCCCCGGTACGCCGTCTGCGACAGCAGCAGCCCGCCGGCCGCGAAGGCCGCCACGAGCAGGGCCACCCCGACCACCTGGACGCTCAGCACCGGCCCGGACCGGTCCGTCGCTGCCACCGTCACGGTCTGGGTGAGGGCCGAGGCGACCCCGGAGGCGAGACCGGACGCGGACGCGTGCCGCAGCCCGGGCCGGGTGCCCGGCCGGGACAGCATCCCGATGAGCGCCGCGGTGGCGCCCGCCACGGCCAGCGCCTCAGGAACGCTCAGCACGCCGTCCGGCGCCGGGCCGGACGCCGTGACCAGGATCGCGCCGAGCCCCAGCAGGGTCAGCGCGGTGCCCTTCCACTCGCTCGCGCTGACCCGCCGTCCCGCCATCCGTGCCCCCATGGGCACCGCCGCGACCAGGGTGAGCGCGCCGAGCGGCTGGACCACGGTCAGCGGCCCGTACCGGAGGGCGACGACGTGCAGCAGCGCGGCCGACGCGTTCAGCCCGACCGACCACCACCAGGCGCCGCTGCCGAGCAGGCCCGTCGTGCGCGCGCCGGGAGAGCGGGAGGCCAGCCGCTCCTGGGCGACCGCGGCGGCCGCGTAGGCGACGGCGGAGACCAGGGACAGGGCGACGGCGATCAGCACGGCGTTCATCGGCCGGCTCCCACGAGTGTCCGCTCGTCCCGCCGGACCGGCACGAGGCCGCCGTGGGTGCGGCCGGGCGTGGTGGCCGTGCGGTGCGGCAGTGGAATGAACACGAGCGCGAGGCCGAGCAGGGCCGCCGCCACGATCGCGTCGAGCCAGTAGTGGTTGGCGGTGCCGACGATCACCAGCAGGGTCAGCAAGGGATGTGCCGACCAGAGCCGGCGCCACCGCGAGCGGGTCGTGACGATCAGGCCGATCGCCACCATCAGCGCCCAGCCGAAGTGCAGCGACGGCATCGCGGCGAACTGGTTGGACAGGGAGTCCGTCGCGGGATTGCCGTAGACCGACGGCCCGTACACCTGCGCCGTGTCCACCAGGCCGGCCGCCGCCAGCATGCGCGGCGGTGCGAGCGGGAACAGCAGGTGAAGCACCAGCGCGGCGGCCGTGACCACCGCCAGCACCCGGCGGGCCCAGACGTAGTGGGCCGGGCGGCGCAGGTAGAGCCAGACCAGGAAGGCGGCGGTGGCCGGGAAGTGGACGCTCGCGTAGTAGGTGTTCGCCACGTGCACCAGTCCGTCACCGTGCAGCAGCAGCGACTGCACCGCCCCCTCACCGGGCAGCCGGACCGCTCGCTCGAAGTCCCACACGCGCCCCGCGTTGTGGAAGGCCTCGCCGGTGTGGCCCGTGGCCAGCTGCCGGCCGAACTTGTAGACGAGGAAGAGCCCTGCGACGAGCAGGAGCTCCCGGACGAGCGGCGGTCGCGCTATCGCGTCGGACCCCGCCGGCGCAGGCTCGGTGCGGGCATTCATCCCCCGGCCCCTTCGGTGACGGTGGTGCTGTTATCGGTACGAGAGCGTACCGATACGCCAGTGTACCGATACGGCTGCGTACCGGTACACTGGCGTATCGATAGACGAAGGACACATCGCCGGCCTGGAATTTTCCGGCCGCCCGACGAAAGCCAGGAGCACCGCCCATGACGTCGCAGGCTGCGGACCGGCCCGAGCCGGTCGGTGTCACGCGCCGCTCCAAGATCACGCCCGAGCGTGAGCAGGAGTTCTACGACGCCGTGCTGGAGCAGCTGCGGGAGTGCGGCTACGACGCCGTCACCATGGAGGGGATCGCCGCCAGCACCCGGTGCAGCAAGTCCACGCTCTACCGGCAGTGGAAGACCAAGCCGCAGCTCGTCGCGGCGGCGCTGCGCTCACACCGGCGCACACGCTGCATCGACACCGGCTCGCTCGCGGACGACCTGCGCGAGGCGGCCCGGGCGGCGGGAGAGCTGTCGGGCCGGGACACCAAGCTGCTCCAGGCGCTCGTCCACGCGGCCCCCCAGGACCCGGAGTTGCAGCGCGCGCTGCGCGAGGCGCTGGTCGAACCGGAGATCGCCGCGCTCAAGGAGATCATCCGGCGCGGGATCGAGCGGGGAGAAGTGCCGGCCGATCACCCGGCGCTGGAGTACATCCCGGCGCAGATGTTCGGCGTCCTGCGCATCCGGCCCGTTCTGGAGGGCGAGTACGCGGACCCCGACTACCTGGTCCGGTTCGTGGAGGCCGCCGTGCTGCCGGCACTGGGCCTGACCTGAGACCCGGGCCGCCGTCCGTCGGATGACCGGACGGTGACCCGACCGCGCCGACCCGTGGGGACGGGGGCGGCGCGCACCCCCCGGCCGGGTGGGGTTCCCCTGTGAGCGGCGGGGGCGCCCCACCCGGCCGACAGGCGTCCGGGAGGCCGGGCGTCAGACGTCCTGGCCGTTGCCGCCGCCCGTCGACACCTTGATGCCCTTGGTGATGTCGTCCAGCACGCTCTCCGTCTGGTCCGCGTCGACACCGAAGCGCACCACGACCATGCGCTTCGCGTTCGCGGGGGAGGGGAACGCGAGGGACTCCACGATGCCGTCGGCGCCCTTGCTCGTGACGGCCTTCCAGCGCACCAGGTAGCCCTTCTGCCCGGCCACGGTCACGGCCTTGGACTCCAGCACGTCGTGGGAGGTGATCCCGCCGTAGGACTTGCCGCCGTAGGACTCCTCGGCGTTCGCCGCGATGTCCGCCTTGGCGATCTCCTCGGCGGTGGTGCCCTTGGTGCGGAGGGCCAGGGCCGGGGCCGAGTAGGCGCCGCCCTTGGTGCAGGTCGAGGAGGTGTCGCCCGGGCACTTGTAGGAAGCCTCGGAGGTCACCTGCGCGCCGGCCCTGGCCTGCTGGCCGTACCAGCCCTTCGGGATCGGCAGACTGATCCCGCTGACCGTGTCGGTCACCGAACCGCTCCTGATCTTCGGCGGCTCGGACTGCTCGGGCCGCGGACTCGGCCCGCCGGGCCCGCCGTCGCCGCCGTTGCCTCCGGACCCTCCGGATCCACCCGAGCCGCCGGATCCGCCCGGCCCGCCGAACGGGCCGCCCTGGCCCCCGGGGGCGCCCGGCCCGCCAGGTCCCTGCGAGGTGGGCGAACCGCCCCCGCCGCCGTTGTCCGTCAACGCGTAGACGCCCACGCCGATGCAGGTGAGGACGACCACGGCGGCGGCGACGGCGGCACCGATGCGCAGCCGTCGCCCCTTCCCACCGGGAGGCGCGGCGGGAGGGGCGGGGTAGGCGGCGTATCCGGCAGCCCCCGGATACGCGCCGCTCCCCGGCTGCCCGGCAGCCCCCGCATAGCCGGCGGCCGAGGGACCCCAGACCCCCGGGTGCTGTCCGGCTCCCGCCTGCCCGGCGGCGCCGGGACCCCAGCCCTGCGCGGCCTGCCCGGCGGCACCTGAGCCGAAGGCGCCCGCGGTGTGCCCGGTTCCGGCGTGCCCGGGGGCATTCGGCCGGCCCGCGGCACCATCCGCCTGCCCGGCCCCGGGCCCTTGGGCGGCAGCCGGTGCACCGCCGTCGGCCGTCTGCCCGGGGGCGTCCGTCTGCCCGGCCGCTCCCGGGGCTTCGGCCCCGGTCGGCTGTCCGGCTCCCTGCGGATCGGCGGCAGCAGGTGCACCGGCACCGGCGGCCTGCCCGGCGGCAGCCGGTGTCGCCGTACCGGCCGGACCGGAATCCGGTGTCCCGGCGGGCGGCGTCTCCGGTGCCGGCTGCCGCGTCGGTATGGAGTCGGCGGACGCCGGGCCCGGCGGGGGACCCCAGGTCGCGGGCGGCCGGGCCGGGCGGATGCGGTCCGTCCAGGCCTTGCCGTCCCACCAGCGCTCCGTGGCGGGCCCGTCACTTGTCTGTCCGGGATCGGCGTACCACCCGGGAGGAGTCTCCTGCGTCATGCCCCCACCGTATGAGGCGTCGGTGAAAGAGGCATGAGAGGAGTCGGAACCGGCTGTTCCAGCGGCAGCCCCAGCTCGTGCGGCGTGCGCGAGGGCATCCCGCGCGGCGACTCCGCGAGCATCGCCCCCCCAGCACCGGGTCGGGCGTCCCGTCGCCCGCCTCCCCACCCGCAGACAGCCCCCGATCGGCGTCGTCGCCACCGTCCTCAGCGTGATCACCGGGACCGGCACCGGACGCCGCCCCCGGACGCCCGGTCGGCCGGAAAGCGCCGCCCCCGCGGGCCGGAGGAAGAACGCGAGCCCGAACGATGCGTACTCGCGCCGCGACGACCGTCGCGAAGGCAGCCGTGGACGCCGGACCGGTACCCCCCGGCGAGGCCGCCCACCGGCCCCGCGATCAACTCCCCGACGACCGCAGCGTGTGTGCCCGTCGTCGCTGAATGAGCGTCACTTCCCGTGTCTTTGCCCGTCGTTGACCTGAAGACGGCTGGTGACGGGCCGGGTGCGTCGCCCGGCCGCACCCGGTGTCACCCGTCACGGCAAGAGGTGCCCCGACCACCCTCCACTCCGGCAATCGGACGGCTACGCTCGACGTCTGTACGTCGTTCGGGCGACTTGGGGAGGTAACGGGATGACGGAGGTACGGCCCAGGGCCGCCGCCTCGGCTTCCCTGTGGGAGCGCGACGAGGAGGTCGCCGCCGTGACGCGGGCGGTCGACCGCCTGTGCGCGGACCGTTCCTCGTCCGGCGGACTGCTGGTCTTCCGGGGCGAGGCCGGGCTCGGCAAGACCGCGCTGCTGGCCGAAACCCGCCGCATCGCCGAGGCCCGCGGGTGCCAGGTGTGGTCGGCGCGCGGCGGCGAGACCCTCAGGTCGGTCCCCTTCAACGTGGTACGGCAGTTGCTCCAGCCGGCGCTGGTGTCGATGCTGCCGGAGGAGGCCCGCGAGTACCTCGGCGACTGGTACGACATCGCCGGACCCGCGCTCGGCATAGCGGAGCCGGGGGACCGGCAGGCCGACCCGCAGGGCGTGTGCGACGGCCTCGTGGCGGCGGTGCGCCGGCTCGCCCGCCGGGACTGGCCGCTGGTCCTGCTGATCGACGACGCCCACTGGGCCGACCAGGAGACCCTGCACTGGCTCGCGGCACTCGCCGATCGCCTGGACGAGATGTCCGTCCTGGTCGTCGTCACCCGCCGCCAGGAGGAGGTCTCCGGTGCGAGCGCCCGCCACCTCGACGCCGTCGGCGCCGCCGCGGACGGTCCCGTCACGACGCTGAGCGCCCTCACCCCGGACGCCACGGCCGGACTCACCCGCGCCACCCTGGGCGAGCACGCCGACGCCGCGTTCTGCCGAGAGGTCTGGGCCGTCACCGCCGGCAACCCCTACGAGACCGTCGAACTCCTCGCCAAGGTCCAGGACAGCGAGCTGGAACCCATCGAGGCCCGGGCCGGCGAGCTGCGCGAGCTGAACCGCTCGGCCCGCGGCGGCGGCCTCGTCGCCCGCCTGGAGGAACTCGGCATCGACGCCACCAGGTTCGCCTGGGCCGCCGCCATCCTCGGCACCGGCATCTCCGTCGACCTGGTCGCCAAACTCGCCACCCTGCGCCCGGACGACGCCCGCCGCTGCGCCGAACTCCTGCGCACCGCCCGCATCCTCACCGCGCCCGACCCGGCGACAGGCCGCAGCGCCGACGGTGATTTGGAGTTCGTCCACCCGCTGATCGCCACCGCCGTCTACAACTCCATCCCCGACGCCCTGCGCACCGCCATGCACGGCATCGCCGCCCGGATCGTCTCCGACGAGGGGCACGGCGCGGCGGCCGCAGCCCGCCACCTCCTGGAGGTCCACCCGGACGACGACGAGGAACTCGTCGGGCAACTGCGGGAAGCCGCCCGCGAGCACCTCGCCGTCGGCGCCCCCGACGCCGCCCGCCGCTGCCTGGAGCGGGCTCTGGAGGAACCGCCCCGGCCCGAGTCCCACCCGCACGTCCTCTACGAACTCGCCGAGGCGACCTTCCTCACCGCGCCCGCCCGCACCATCGGCCATCTGCGGACCGCGCTCGCCATGCCCGGTCTCGACGGCGACCAGCGGGTGGACGCCGTCTTCCGGCTCTCCCAGGCGCTCCTGCACAACGACCAACTGGAGGAGGCCGTCCGCACGGTGGAGGCGGAGGCCGCCCGGCTCCAGCCGGGCCCCGCGCGCATGCGGCTGCAAGCCGTGCACTTCATGTGGGAGGGCCTGTACGCCGGAGAGGCCACCTCACCCGGCCGCTCCCAGCGGCTCGCCGACCTCGCGAGCACCTGCACCGGCCGGGACAACTCCGAACGTGCCTTGCTCATCCTGCGCGGCTTCGACGCCCTGATGCACGGCGAGAACGCCGAGGAGGTCGCCGAGCTGTGCGACCGCGCCCTCGTCAACGGCCGCCTGGCGCCCGGACTCGGCTGGACCGACACCGAGTGGGGCATCGAACTGCTGCTGATGCTGGCCAACGCGTACGCCTTCACCGACCGCCTCGACCGCGCCGAGACCCTCTACAACGAAGGGCTGCGCGCCTACGAGACCGCCGGCTGGAGCGGCGGCCACCTCGCCCTGGCCCACGCCTACGTCGGGATCGGCCACCGCAGGCGGGGCCGGCTGCGGGAGGCGGAGGCGTCCCTGCGCGAGTCGCTGCGCCTCGCCGAGCGGGTCGGCCGTGGCCTGCCCCTGTACTGGTCCGCCACATGCAGCCTCGTCGACACCCTGCTCGCCCGCGGCCAGGTCGAGCAGGCCTGGGACGTCGCCGAACGCCACGGCTTCGCCCCGCCCTACCCGTCGACCATCGTCCTGCCCGACCCGCGCTCGGTGCGTGGCCGGCTGCTGCTGGCCGTGGGCCGCACCAAGGACGGCATCAACGAACTGGAGGCCGCCGAGAAGGCGGCGGCGGCCCGCGGACACCACAACCCGGTGCTCGTCCCCTGGGCGACCGACCTGGCCCGCGCCCTCAGCACCGAGGACCCGGACCGGGCCGCCCGGCTCGCGGTCGACGTCCGGCGCCGGGCCGAGCGCTTCGGCACGGACACCGCCATAGGGGAAGCCCTGCGCTGTGCCGCGGTCCTGGAGACCGGCCAGCGCGCGGTCCGGCTCCTCGCCCAGGCCGTCACCTACCTGGAGGCCTCGCCCTGCCAGTACGAGCACGCGGCGGCCCGCATCGAGTACGGCATCGCCGCCCGCTCGGCGGCCGACCTGCACCGCGGCCTGGACCTGGCGGTCTCGTGCGGGGCCGACGGACTGGCAGAGCGAGCCCGGGCGGCGATCGCGTCCGGCGCCGGACCGGCGTAGTCGCGGCGCCGAGCCCTTCAGGGCCGCGTCCTGAAGGGCCGGGTCAGCAGGAGCCGTCCTCGTCCGCCAGCACCCGCTGGGCCGTCGCGAACGCCGAGTTCGCCGCCGGCACCCCGCAGTACACCGCCGTCTGGAGCAGCACCGCGCCGATCTCCTGCGGAGTGAGCCCGTTGCGACGGGCCGCGCGGACGTGCATGGCCAGCTCGTCGTAGTGGCCGTGCGCGACCAGCGCGGTGAGGGTGATCATGCTGCGTTCACGGCGCGACAGGGTCGGATCGGTCCAGATCTCCCCCCAGGCGTAGCGCGAGATGAAGTCCTGGAAGCGGGCGGTGAAGGGGCTCTGCCGGGCCTGCGCCCGGTCCACGTGCGCGTCGCCCAGCACCTCACGCCGTACGGCCATGCCCCGCGGGGCCCCCTGGCCGAAGTGGGCGCGCAACGCGGTCAGCACGGCCTCCGGGCACTGCGCGGGCGCCAGGTGCGAGGCGCCCGGCAACTCCACGAGCGTCGCGCCCGGCACGGCGTCGGCGATCTCCCGCAGATGCGGAGGCGGGGTCGCGGGGTCCTCGCGGCCGGCGATCAGCAGGGTCGGCACGGTGATGCCGTCCAGCCGGTCCCGCAGGTCGAACGCGGCGAGCGCGTCACAACAGGCGGCGTACGCGGCCGGGTCGGCTTCCCGGTGGTCCCGGACCAGGCGCGGCACGGTGAAGTCCCCGGCGAACCAGCGTGCGTCGGCGCCGTCCGCCAGTCCGTCCAGCCCCTCCCGGCGTACCAGAGCGGCCCGCTCCTGCCACGGCCCGGCACCGTTGAAGTGCGCGGACGAGCAGATCACGGCCAGCGACGACAGGCGCCGCGGGTGGTGCACGGCGAGATGCAGTCCCACGGCCCCGCCCAGCGACACCCCCGCGTACGCGAACCGTTCGATGCCGAGCGAGTCGGCGAGCGCCAGCACCAGCCCGGCGAGGTCACCGACGGTCGCGCCCTCCTCGATGAGTCCGGCCGCCGAATTGCCGTGCCCCGGCAGGTCCCAGCGCACCACCCGATGGGTGATCGACAGTTCGGGCGCCACCTCGTCCCACAGGGCGTACGAGGTGCCGAGGGAGGGACCGAGCAGCAGCGGGGGAGCGGAAGCCGGGCCTTCGGCGTGGTGGTCGAGGAGGGTCAACGTCGCTCCAGGGCACGGTCGGTGAGGGTCCCGGCGGACCCCGTGTAGTGGGTGGGGTCGAGATCGGAGTCCGCCAACTCAGGTGCGTCGGCGAGCGGTTGCCCCTGTGCCGCCAGGCGGGTGAGGAGTTCCTTGGCCCGGGCCCGGCCCAGCACCGGGGTCAGCTCGGCGGACAGCCGCTCCGAGACGATCAACCCGCCCGTGAGGTCCAGGTGTTCGCGCATGGCCTCTGGCCTGACCCGCAGCCCCTCCGCCAGGCCGGCCGCGTCCCGGGCGGCTCCGCCGACCAGCCGCAGCAGATCCCGCAGCGGCTCCCACTCGGCGTGCCAGGCCCCGGCCGGACGTTCGTCCTCCGCGGCCATGGCGCCGTACAGCGTGGCCGCCAGTTGCGGTGCGCGGCGCGCGGCGGAGGCGATCAGGGTGGACCGCACGGGGTTGGACTTGTGCGGCATGGCGGACGATCCGCCGCCGGTGCCCTCCACGACTTCGCCGATCTCGGTGCGCGTCAGGGTGAGGACGTCCACGGCGAGTTTGCCCAGGGCGCCCGCCGTGAAGGCGAGGCACCCGGCGAGATCGGCGATGGGTGTCCGCAGGGTGTGCCAGGGCAGCTCGGGCGCGCGGAGGCCGAGTTCGCGGGCGTAGACCTCCGGCAGCCCTGCCGGATCACTCGCGCCGTACGCCCCGAAGGCCGCCAGCGTCCCCGCCGCGCCGCCGAGTTGGGCCGGCAGCGACTCCCGCACGGCCCGCACCCGGTCCCGCGCGTCCAGCACCAGCGACCGCCACCCGGCCGCCTTCAGCCCGAACGTGGTCGGCACGGCGTGCTGGGTGAGGGTCCGCCCCGGCATCGCGGTGTCGCGGTGCTCGGCGGCCAGCCGGGCAAGGGCCCGTTCGGTGCGGTCCAGGTCGTCGAGGACCGGGTCGAGGGTCCGCACGGCGACCAGCATCGTCGCCGTGTCCATGATGTCCTGGCTGGTCGCGCCCCGGTGGACGTAGGGCCCGTAGGGCTCACCCACGGCCTTCGTCAGCTCGGCGACCAGGGGGATGACCGGGTTGCCGCCCGCGCGGGCCCGCTCGGCGAGGGAGCGTACGTCGAAGGCGGCGGCGCCGGCCGCCTCGGTCACCGCCGTCGCCGCCTCGGCGGGGGCCAGCCCCGTGGCGGCCTGGGCGCGGGTCAGAGCGGCCTCCGCGTCGAGCAGCGCCCGCAGATACGCCCGGTCGCCGGTGGTGGCCGCGGCCGTCGAGCCGGCCCATCCGGGGGCGAGCAGGCCGGTGTCGCCCGAGGGAGATGTCACTGGAACTCCAGGAAGACCGTCTCGCCTTCGCCCTGAAGGCGGATGTCGAAACGGTACGTGCCGTCCCCCTCCTCGGCGGCGATCAGCGTGTCGCGGCGCGTGTCCTCGAGCCCGGACAGCAGAGGATCGGCGGTGAGCGCCGCCGTGTCGCCCGGCAGATAGATCCGGGTGTACAGGTGCACGAGCAGTCCCCGCGCGAAGACGCACACACTGATGTAAGGGGCGCTTTGGCCGCGAGCGCCGGGCCGCAGGGTGCGGGCGTACCAGTGGCCGTTCGCATCCGTCTGGATGCGGCCCCAGCCGGTGAACTCCACGCCGTTGCGCCCGAGGAAGCCGCCGGAGGCCGCATCGCGCCGCATAGAGCCGTCGGCGGTGGGCAGGTTGCCGTCGGGGTCCGGCCCCCACAGCTCGATCAGGGCGTCGGGCAGCGGCGTGCCCTCGCCGTCGGTGACGTAGCCGTGCACGGTGATCGTGCCGGGGTGGCCGAGGGGTGCGATGTCCTCGCCGCCGCGAAACGGCAGGGCGTGGCCGTAGAACGGGCCCACGGTGTGCGAGGGGGTGGGCAGCACGCTCTCCGGGCGGCTGGGGTCGATCTTCGTCATGGCTGGTCAGCGCCCTTCTTCGATCCAGGTGGCGTGCGGGCCGTCGAGCACGATGTCCCAGTGGTAGCCCATCGAGAACTCCGGCACCGACAGGCTGTGGTCGTACGTCGCGACCAGCCGCTGCCGGGCCGCGTCGTCCGTCACGGACTGGATGATCGGGTCGTGGGGGAACAGCGGGTCGCTCGGGAAGTACATCTGCGTCACGAGCCGCTGCGTGAACGCCGTGCCGAAGAGCGAGAAGTGGATGTGGGCCGGCCGCCAGGCGTTGAGGTGCTGGCGCCAGGGGTAGGGGCCGGGCTGGACGGTGGTGAAGTGGTAACGGCCGTCCGCGTCGGTCAGAGTGCGGCCCACCCCGGTGAAGTTGGGGTCCAGCGGGGCGTCGTGCTGCTCGCGCTGGTGGGCGTAGCGGCCCGCCGAGTTGGCCTGCCAGATCTCCACGAGCTGGCCGCGCACCGGGCGTCCGTCGCGGTCCAGCAGCCGTCCGGACACGGTGATGCGCTCCCCGATCGGCTCGCCGTGGTGCTGCCGGGTGAGGTCGTTGTCGATCTCGGTGATGTCCCGCTCCCCGAAGGCGGGGGAGGACAGCTCCACCAGCTCCGGGTCCTTGCCGACGTCGATGGTGACCGGCGGCTGCTTGGGATGACGCAGGACCGACGAACGGTACGGCGCGTAGTCCCGCCGCGGCTGGTGCTCGACGGGTCCCCCGTCGGCGAGCCGCTTCTCGTACGCGGCGTGCGCGGCCGCGATCTCCTGGTCGATGTCGTGCTGAGTGAGCGTCATGGGACTCCGCGTTTCGTCAACGTTCGAGGACAAGGGCGAGCCCCTGGCCCACCCCGATGCACAGCGCGGCGACACCGACGCCGCCACCCCGCCGGGCCAGTTGGTGGGCCACGGTGCCGGCCAGCCGGGCCCCGGACGCACCCAGCGGATGGCCCAGGGCGATCGCGCCGCCCTGCGGATTGAGGATCGCGGGATCGAACTCGGGCCACTCGGCCACGCATCCCAGCACCTGCGCGGCGAACGCCTCGTTCAGCTCCAGTACGGACAGGTCGCCGAAGCCCCTGCCCGCCTTGGCCAGCGCCCGGTTGACCGCTTCCACGGGCGCCAGCCCGAAGTAGTGCGGGTCGGTCGCGGACACACCCGTCGCGCGGACCCGGGCGAGCGGCTCGCGGCCCGTGGCCCGCAACCCTTCGTCGTCCACGAGGAGGAGCGCCGCCGCGCCGTCGTTCAGCGGGGAGGCGTTGCCGGCCGTCACGGTGCCGCCCTCGGTGCGGAAGGACGGTCTCAGCCCGGCCATCGCGGCCAGGGAGGCATCGGGCCGGACGCACTCGTCGGCGGCGAAGAGCACCGGCTCGCCCTTGCGCTGCGGAATTGTCACGGGCACCGTCTCGGCGTCGAACAGGCCCTCGGCCTGGGCCCGTGCGGCCTTCTCGTGGCTGCGCAGGGCGAACTCGTCCTGCTGCTCGCGGCCGATCCGGTGCTTGTCCGCGATGAGTTCGGCCGACTCGCCCAGCGGGATCGTCCACTGCGGCTCCATCCGCGGGTTGACCATCCGCCAGCCGAGGGTCGTCGAGTACAGCTCGGTGTGCGCGGCCGGGAAGGGCTTGTCGCTCTTCGGCAGCACGTACGGCGCCCGGGTCATGGACTCGACGCCGCCGGCCAGCGCGATGGACGCGTCGCCGAGCGCGATGGCGCGGGCCGCCTGGATCACGGCCTCCAGCCCCGAGGCGCACAGCCGGTTGACCGTCACACCCGGCACGGACGTGGGCAGGCCCGCGAGCAGCGCGGCCATCCGGCCCACGTTGCGGTTCTCCTCACCGGCCCCGTTGGCATTGCCGACATACACGTCGTCGATCCGCTCCGGGTCCAGCTCCGGTGTACGGGCGAGGAGTTCACGCACGGCGTGCGCGGCCAGGTCGTCCGGGCGCACACCCGCCAGCGCTCCGTTGTAGCGGCCGATCGGTGTGCGGACCGCGTCGACGAGGTAGACGTCCTTCACTTCAGGCCCTCCGGAACGGTCAGTTCGGCGCCGGTCCCGGCGACGATCTCGTCGGCGCCGACGCCCGGCGCGGTCTCGACCAGGACGAGACCGTCGTCGGTGACGTCCAGGACGCCGAGGTCGGTGATGATCCGGTCGACGCAGGCCTTGCCGGTCAGCGGCAGCGAGCACTCGGCCACGATCTTCGGCGAGCCGTCCTTTGCGGTGTGCGTCATGACGACCACGACCGTACGGGCGCCGTGCACCAGGTCCATCGCCCCGCCGATGCCGGTGATCAGCTTGCCGGGAACGGCCCAGTTGGCCAGGTCGCCCCGCTCGGAGACCTGCATGGCGCCGAGCACGGCCACGTCGATGTGCCCGCCCCGGATCATCGAGAAGGACAGCGACGAGTCGAAGAAGGAGGCGCCCGGCAGGACCGTGACGGTCTCCTTGCCGGCGTTGATCAGATCCGGGTCGACCTGCTCCTCGGTTGGGTAGGGGCCGGTGCCCAGGATGCCGTTCTCCGACTCCAGGACGACCTCGACACCTTCGGGAAGGTGGTTCGGGATGAGCGTCGGCAGGCCGATGCCGAGATTGACGTACTGCCCGTCCCGCAGCTCCCGTGCCGCCCGGGCGGCCATCTCCTCGCGCGTCCAGGCCATCAGGACCTCACCGTCCGCTGCTCGATCTTCTTGTCCGCCGCCTGCTCCGGGGTGAGCGCGAGCACCCGCTGCACGAAGACGCCCGGCAGGTGCACCGCGTCCGGGTCGATCTCCCCGGGCTCCACCAGTTCCTCCACCTCGGCGATCGTGATCCGCCCGGCCATCGCGGCCAGCGGGTTGAAGTTCCGGGAGGACTTGTTGAAGACCAGGTTGCCGTGCCGGTCGCCCTTCCAGGCCCGGACCAGGGCGAAGTCGGTGCGGATGGCGCGCTCCAGCACGTACTCGGTGCCGTCGAACTCCCGGACCTCCTTCGGTGGCGAGGCGAGCGCGACGCCGCCCTCACCGTCGTAGCGCCAGGGCAGCCCGCCGTCGGCGACCTGGGTGCCCACGCCGGCCGGGGTGTAGAAGGCGGGGATCCCGGCGCCGCCGGCCCGGAGCCGCTCGGCCAGCGTGCCCTGCGGGATCAGCTCGACCTCCAGCTCCCCGGCCAGGTACTGCCGGGCGAACTCCTTGTTGGCGCCGATGTAGGAGCCCGTGACCCGGGCGATCCGGCCGGCGGCGAGCAGGACGGCCAGGCCCGACTCCATCGCTCCGCAGTTGTTGGACACCACCGAGAGACCGGCCACGCCGCGCTCGTGCAGCGCCTCGATCAGCACGTTCGGCACGCCGCTCAGCCCGAAACCGCCCACCGCGAGCGACGCGCCGTCCGGCACGTCGGCCACCGCCTCCAGGGCTGTGGCGACCACCTTGTCCATCCGAGAGGCCCCCATCTCTTCCGCGCGACCCGACCAGATTAATCAGGGCACTGACTATTTCCGCGAGCTGCCCCTCACGCTGCCACCGGGACAGGAAGGCGTCAAGACCTCGGTGAATAGACTGGGCGACCGGTGCGCAGGAGGCAGACAGGGCTCGGCACGTTGCGTATTGTTCAGTGCACCGACGAAAACGACCGAGGGGTGCACATGGCGGCCGCGGACCTCACCACCCACCCGGGGCACCTGGCCCGGCGACTCCAGCAGGCGCACTACCTGCTGTGGAACGCGATGGTCTCCGAGGAGATCACCTCGCCCCAGTTCGCGGTCCTCAACGCCCTCGTCGCCGAACCCGGCCTGGACCAGCGCACGGCGGGGGAGCGGGTGGGGCTCGACCGGTCCACCGTCGCCGAGGTGATCAGCCGGCTCGGCAGGCGCGGTCTGCTCGACAAGGTCCGCGACCCCCAGGACGGCCGCCGTTTCCTGCTGCGCCTCACGGACGAGGGGGTGCGCACGCATCGCAGGCTGACCGTGCGCACCGCCCGGATGAACCAGGTGTTCCTCGCCCCGCTGACCGCCGACGAGCGGACGGTGTTCTTCGACCTCATCCGCCGTGTCGCGGACGCGGCGGAGGGGCTGCGCCACCCCGAGGAGCCCCTGGCGGCGCCCCGCTGACCGACGCGGCCCGGGCCGGTCAGGACGCCTTGGCGAACACCACCCACACCTGGCCCTTCGCGAAGTTCACCGGCTGGCCGTCACCGGTGGTGAACGAGGTGCCGTCCGCGGCCTTCTCGCGCTTCCAGTTCACCTCCCAGGACCGCCCGTCGCGCAGCACCTCCGCCTTCCCGGAGCCGACCGTCTCGGTGTAGGGGGTGTTGTTGCCGAGGAAGTCGCGGAAGGCGGACTCGCGCACCTTCACGTGCTGCACCACGACCGTGGCCGGTGCCAGCGGCTTGCCGTCGGACGTCGCCGCGGAGCCGCCGTCCATGCCGACCAGCCAGCGATCGCGCGAGTCCGACCAGGTGAAGGTGAAGCGGGCCGCCGGGTAGCGCACCGTCCGGGAGTCCGTCGCCGTGCCGCCGGAGGGCGCCGGGCCGTAATGGAAGCCGGTGGTCAGGGCCGCCCTGCCCGGGGCCTCGGGCAGCAGCCGCCCCGGCCGGAGGTAGAGGTTGTGCGGGGCGGGCCGGTCGTCGCCGCGGAAGTAGGCGTCGGCGGCGTCGGACGGGGTCTCGGCCCGCAGCGGAGCCCGGCCGATCAGCGGCAGGAGCTTCGTCTGCGCGCCGGAGAAGGCGAGGGCCGGTCGGTCGAACTGGCGCAGCAGTTCGAGATCCGACTCGCGTGCGCTGCGCACCGGCCCGACCGCCTCGGGCAGCCGGGTGGCGTAGACCGCCATCAGCCGGCTGAGCCCGCCCTCGACCTGCTCGGCGTAGACCACGTCCGCGGCGCCGACACCGCTGTGCGGACGGGCCGGGCTCGTGTTGTCGATCTTCACGGCCAGTACGGACGGACCCGTGGCTCGCGGCGAAGCCGTCCGATGATTCTCCCGGTCCGTTCCCCGCCCGTCGTCGCCCGGTCCGCTCCCGCCCGTGCAGCCCGCCGCGGCGGCCGTCGTCAGGGCGGCCAGCAGCGCCGCCGTCGTCGCGGTGCGCCGACCGCGCACGCCCCGTCCTCTGCCCACCGTCGTCATCGCGCCTCATGTCATCGATGTGTCTAGATTGTGCGCTTATCTGACCATCGACGCCCATCGTCGAGCGGTTTTGGCAAGTCGGTGTCTCCCCGGTGTCCGCCGATCGGCCCACGGTCCGACCCGGCGGCGGGGCGGACCGGCCCGGGGTTCGGTCCGGGCGGCAGGGGTACCCGGGCGGCGCCGACCGACCGACGCGCAGCCGACGGAGGGAGCCCGAGGCGATGAAGGCAGTGACCTGGCAGGGCAAGCGGGACGTGCGGGTGGAAGAGGTGCCCGATCCCAGGATCGAGGAGCCCACGGACGCGATCATCCGCATCACCTCCTCGGGGCTGTGCGGATCCGACCTGCACCTGTACGAGGTGCTCACACCGTTCATGACCCCCGGGGACATCCTCGGCCATGAGCCCATGGGCATCGTCGAGGAGGTGGGCGCGGGCGTCCCGGACCTCCAGGTCGGGGACCGGGTGGTGGTCCCGTTCCAGATCGCCTGCGGCACCTGCTGGATGTGCCTGACCGGCCTGCCCACCCAGTGCGAGACCACCCAGGTCAAGAGCGAGGGCATGGGCGCGCCCCTGTTCGGCTACACCCGCCTGTACGGCGCGGTGCCGGGCGCCCAGGCCGAGTACCTGCGCGTCCCGCAGGCCCAGTTCGGCCCCATCAAGGTGCCCGAGGGGCCGGCCGACGACCGGTTCGTCTACCTGTCCGACGTACTGCCCACCGCCTGGCAGGCGGTCGCCTACGCGGACGTGCCCCAAGGCGGGAGCATCGCCGTGCTCGGCCTCGGGCCGATCGGCGACATGGCCTGCCGCGTCGCCCAGGTACGGGGCGCCGGACGCGTCTTCGGCGTGGACCTTGTGCCGGAGCGGCTGCGCCGGGCCAAGGCCCGGGGCGTGGAGACCTTCGACCTGCGCTCCTTCGACAACGAGAAGGAACTCGTCGAGGCCATCCGCGACCAGACCGACGGCCGCGGCCCCGACGCCGTCATCGACGCCGTCGGCACGGAGGCCCACGGCAGCGCGATCGCCAAGCTGGTGCAGAACGCCGCCGCCGTGATGCCGCGCAAGCTGAGCGGCCCGATGTCCGAGCGGTTCAGCGTCGACCGGCTCGCCGCCCTGTACACCGCCATCGAGCTCGTGCGCCGCGGCGGCACCATCTCGCTCTCCGGTGTCTACGGCGGCATGGCGGACCCGCTCCCGATGCTGACCATGTTCGACAAGCAGATCCAGCTGCGGATGGGCCAGGCCAACGTCCGGCGCTGGGCCGACGACATCATCCCGTACCTCACCGACGAGGACCCGCTCGGCGTCGACGACTTCGCCACGCACCGCGTGTCGCTGTCGGACGCGCCGCACGCCTACGAGATGTTCCAGCGCAAGCAGGACGGCGCGGTCAAGGTGCTGATGCAGCCCTGAGCACCCTCAGGTGCCGAGGATCTCGGCGAGGTCGTAACGGACCGGCTCCTCCAGCTGCGCGTAGGTGCAGCTCTCAGGAGTCCGGTCCGGGCGCCAGCGGCGGAAACGGGCCGTGTGCCTGAAGCGCTGCCCGTTCTCCATGTGGTCGTACGCCACCTCGGCGACCCGGTCCGGCCGGAGCGGCACCCACGACAGGTCCTTGCGGCCCGACCAGCGGCTCGGCGCCCCCGGCAGCCGGGCCTTCTCATGGGCGGACTCCTGCGACCAGGCCGCCCACGGATGCCCCGACACGTCGTCCATGCGCAGCGGCTCCAGCTCCTCCACCAGCTCGGCGCGCCGCTTCATCGTGAACGCGGCGGACACCCCCACGTGCTGGAGCGTGCCCCCTTCGTCGTACAGCCCGAGGAGCAGCGAGCCCACCACCGGGCCGCTCTTGTGCAGGCGGTACCCGGCGACCACGACATCCGCGGTCCGCTCGTGCTTGATCTTGAACATGGCACGCTCGTCCGGCCGGTACCGCACGGTCAGCGGCTTGGCGATCACCCCGTCGAGACCCGCCCCCTCGTACTCCTCGAACCACTGCCGCGCCACCTCGATGTCGGTGGTCGCCGGCGCCAGGTGCACCGGCGCCGCCACCCCCGACAACGCCCCGAGCAGCCGCTCACGCCGCCCGGTCAGCGGAACGTCCATCAGCGACTCGTCGCCCAGGGCCAGCACGTCGAACACGACGAGCGAGGCCGGCGTCCGCTCGGCCAGCGTCCGCACCCGGGAGTCCGCCGGATGGATCCGCTCGGTCAGCGCGTCGAAGTCCAGATGACCCTCCCGCGCGATCACGATCTCCCCGTCCACCACGCACCGCTCCGGCAACCGCTCCCGCACGGCCGTCACCAGCTCGGGAAAGTACCTGGTCAGCGGCTTGCCGGTCCGGCTGCCCAACTCGACCTCGTCCCCGTCACGGAACACGATCGCCCGAAACCCGTCCCACTTCGCCTCGTACTGCATGCCCACGGGGATCGCCGCCACCGACTTGGCGAGCATCGGCAGGACAGGGGGCATCACGGGCAGATCCATGGATCGACCTTACGAGTGGTCCACGGGGCCCGCCTGTTGTGCGTGGCGTCCGTAGAGCGGCACGTCATCTGCGGTTTCCGCGCGCCCTGAGTGCAGCGACGGCTGGGCGTTCCCCGCCAGATGCAACGGGGGTGACGCAGGGGGACGATGGGACAGAAGCGCCCTCTGGAGGTGATGAGGATGCGACGTGCGTGCGCCGCCGCTGCGGCCCTGGCTCTTCCGCTCGCCTTTGCGGCAGGCCCGGCCGCCGCAACACCGCAAGGCACTCCCCCGTCCCAAAGCGCCAGGGTCCTCCCGGCCCAAGGGGGGCCGACGGACATCTGCGACTACACCGACCGTCGGCCGAACTTGCAACGCGGGTCTTCCGGGGCTGCCGTGCGGCAAGCTCAGTGCTATCTGAACGAGGCCACTGGCGCCGACCTTGCCGAGGACGGGGACTTCGGTCAGGAGACGCGCCGGGCAGTGAGGTACTTCCAACGTTGCGCCGAGATCGTCGCCGACGGGCGCGTCGGTGCTCAGACCTGGTCGTTCCTCTCCTTCTGGGCCAACGATCCGAACGCGCCCTTCTGCTGATCACACGGGGACGCCCGGGTGCGCCTCGAGCGGATTACGGCACTGCCGTACCGGTCGCACTCAGCCTTCACGGGGTGCATCATGCCCTGTCGATACACAGCACCCCGGGGGGACCATGCGCACACGTACAGCCATCGCCGCAACCGTGATGCTCGGCGCAACCGCCACAGCGTGCGGCAGCAGTGGCAGCGGCAAGCCCGCGCCCACCGTCACCGTCACCAGGACGATCACCGCCCCGCACGAGCGTCGAGGTCACAGGGTCCTCGGGCGGCGACATGCCGAAGCCGGAGTTCCCGATGGGCAAGAGGGTTCTGCCAGGTCGCTGCGCGGCCGGGCTCATCGCCTTCCCGGTCGACGGCAAGCAGCGGCCCGAGCGTCTCGTCTACGAGCCTGAATCCGGTGACCCCACAGAGTGGGCGATTCCGAAGGCATAGCGATCGGCGGACCTGAGTGTCGGTTCCGCGCCGGATCCCACCCCGTGCCCGATGTGCGAGGTATGCGGGCTGCGCCTACCGTGGCTCGCATGGGTGACGCGGTGGAACTGGAGGTCGGCGGCCGGACCGTGCGGCTGTCCAGCCCGGACAAGGTCTTCTTTCCCGAGCGCGGTTTCACCAAGCTCGACCTCGCCCGCTACTACATCGCCGTCGGACCCGGCATCCTGCGCGCCCTGCGGGACCGGCCGACCACCCTGGAGCGCTACCCGGAGGGCGTGAGCGGGGAGAACTTCTTCCAGAAGCGGGCGCCGAAGAACATGCCCGACTGGATCCCGACCGCGCACATCACCTTCCCCAGCGGCCGCAGCGCCGACGAGATGTGCCCCACCGAGGTCGGCGCGGTGGTGTGGGCCGCCCAGTTCGGTACGCTCACCTTCCACCCCTGGCCGGTCCGCCGCGACGACGTCGACCGCCCCGACGAACTGCGCATCGACCTCGACCCGCAGCCCGGCACCGACTACGACGACGCCGCCCGCGCCGCCCACGAACTGCGGGCGGTGCTCGACGAGTTCGGCGGACTGCGCGGCTTCCCCAAGACCTCCGGCGGCCGGGGCCTGCACGTGTTCGTGCCCATCGAACCGCGCTGGAGCTTCACCCAGGTGCGGCGCGCCGCCATCGCCGTCGGCCGGGAGATGGAACGCCGGATGCCGGAGCAGGTCACCATCAAGTGGTGGAAGGAGGAACGCGGCGAGCGGATCTTCATCGACTACAACCAGACGGCCCGCGACCGCACGATCGCCTCCGCCTACTCGGTGCGCCCCCGCCCGCACGCCCCCGTCTCCGCACCCCTGCGCTGGGAGGAGGTCGGCGTCGCCCACCCGCAGGACTTCGACCTCGCGACCATGCCCGCGCGCTTCGCCGAACTCGGCGATGTGCACGCGGACATGGACGACCACCGTTACTCGCTGGAGGCCCTGCTCGACCTCGCCCGCCGCGACGAGCACGACCACGGTCTTGGCGACCTGCCGTACCCGCCCGAGTATCCGAAGATGCCGGGGGAACCCAGACGGGTACAGCCGAGCAGGGCCCGCAAACAGGCGCCTCCTACAGCTCCTTGATCCGGATGTCGCGGTACGAGACCACGTCCGTCGTGCCGTGCACCTGGAGCCCGATGTAGCCGGAGGCGAAGCGCCGCCCGCCCGTGCCCGGGTCGTCGGCGCGCGGGGGAGTGAACTCCTGGCCGCCGGTGTTGTCGAACTCGTTGATCAGCACGCCGTTGCGGAAGACCGAGTAGTGCTGGCCCTCCACCCGGATCTCGTAGTCGTTCCAGGTGCCCTTCTGCGTCACGCCCGCGCCGGCCAGACCCACGCGGTCGAAACCGTAGATCGACCCGGTCTTGTACATGTCGCCGTCGGGCCGGTCGAACACCTGCACCTCATGCCCGTACTTGATGGCGACCCACTCGGGCCGGGACTCCTCCGGGTGGTCGTGAACCCACGGGAAGCGCACGAACACACCGGAGTTGGCGTTGCCGGTGCCGGGCACGTCGTCACGCCACTGGAGCTTGAGCGAGAAGTCGCCGTACTTGCGCTGCGGGAACCACAGCATGCCCATGCCGGGGGTGGTGGTGCCGGAGGTGATCGTCCCGTCCGCGTTCAGCCCGAACGAACCGCCGCCCACCTGCTGCCACTTGGCGAGGGACTCGGCCGTGCCGTCGAAGAGCGCACGGTAGCCCTCGGTCTGCCCGGGCTTGCCGATGCCCGACTGCCGGGCCGCCTTGCGGATCGCGTCGTACTCGCGCTGGTCGATCACGCCTTCCTTCAGCAGCGCGTCGAGGACGGACGTGACGTGCTTGAGGAACAGCGCGTGGGACGTCCACTCCTTCTCGTCCTCGATCAGCTCGCCGATCCGGCACCGGTTGTCGGTCACCCGGTTGCGCACCCCGGAGTCGACCGTGCCGACGATCACCGTCAGCCGCTCGTCGTACTCGGGGCAGTCGGGCGCCGGGACCTGCCCGGAGACGACCGTGAAGGACACCGTGCGGGCCGCCGCGGTGTTGCCGGCCTTGTCCGTGGCCCGGTAGGCCACGGTGTGCGCACCGGCCCGGTCGACGACCACCGGCGCCGTGTAGGCGAGGTACGGCCCGCCGTCGAGCGAGTACTCGATCCTGTCGACGCCCGAGCCGTGCGCGTCGGTCGCCGTGACGGTCACCCGGGCGCTGTTGACGTACGCTCCCGCGGAGTTCTTCGTGCCCTCCACGCTCACGCCCGTCACCGGCGGGGTGGTGTCCTGCGGCGGCGCCGCGACGACGGTGAACCGCACGCTCTTGTCCGCCGCGACGTTGCCCGCCTTGTCGGTGGCGCGGTAGCGGACGGTGTGCTCGCCCGCCTGGTGCACCATCACGGGCGCGGTGTACGGCTGCCAGGCCCCGGAGCCGATCGCGTACTCGATGGTGTTGACCCCGGAACCGGTGTCTGAGGCGGAGACGGTGACCGTCGCCATGTCGATGTACGCGCCGTCCGCGTCGCGTTCACCGCTGACGGTCGCCGAGGTCTCCGGTGCGGTGCTGTCGTCCGACGGGGGCGCCACCACCGTGAACGCGGTGCTCTTCTCGGCGGAGACGTTCCCCGCCTTGTCGAACGCCCGGTAGCGCACCGTGTGATCACCGACCCGGTCGACCACGACCGGCGCGGTGTACGGCTGCCAGACACCGGTGTCCCCGAGTGCGTACTCGATTCTGTCCACACCGGAACCGCCCTCGTCGGTGGCGTGCAGCGCCACGCTCGCGGAGCCCACGTACTGGCCCTGCGTGTTCCGCGTGCCGCTCACGTGCGCGGACGCGTCGGGCGCGGTGGTGTCCTCGCCGGTGCCCTCGGTCACCGTCAGGATGCCCTGCATCTGGCCGTGGCCGGGGATCGTGCAGTGGTAGAAGTACCGGCCGGGCGTGAGCGTGACCTGGGCGGTGTGCTTGCCGCCCTGGGCGTCGTTGGGGTTGGCCAGGATGTTGAGCTGCACATCGCTGTTGAACTCGGGATCGCTGGTCACGAACGTCAGCGTGTGCGGCATGCCCGTGGTGTTGCCGGTGGCCGCGCTGTTCTCGAACACGATCGTGGCCGTGCCGGCGACCGCCGTCTTCGGCGCCGAGAGGTACTTGTCGATGTCGTTCCCGGCCGTCCAGGTGAGCACCTGTTCGGCGGCCGGCGCCCCGGGCTGCCCGGCCGCGGGCATCGCCTGCACGCCGAGCATCACCAGCAGGGCGGCCAGCAGGGCGGCCCAGATCCTTCGGTGCCGTGGATGCCGTGTCACTCGGTCCCCCTCGCCAGCAGACCGGCGGCCGGGGTCGGCCCGCCGCCCTTGTAGGTGACCCGCCACAGGGCCGACTTGGAGTCCGAGGTGAAGAAGCCGCGCCCGTAGTCGAGGACGTACAGCGCGCCGTCCGGACCGAACTTCCAGTCCATCAGGTTCCTGATGCCGTCGTTGCCGACCGGCACGATCTTCTTCAGTGACTCCGAGTGCACCGGCAGACCGCCGTCGCCCTGCGTCTTCGGGTCCATGATCACCGCGTTGCGCGGCTGGTCGGCGTCGTAGAAGTCACCGACGAACCACTTTCCGTCCCAGTACGCCGGCCACTTCACGGCACTGTCGGCCGCGGCCTTGTCATACCGGTAGACGGGGCCGTTCATCGCCGCCTGTCCGCCACCCTTGAGCCAGGGCAGCTTGTAGGTGGCCTCCTCCGCCTTGTACGACGGGACGCCGTTCGCGTCGCGCGGATAGTCCGGGGCGCCGCCCGAGGGCGAGTACCAGATGTTGTTGCCCGTCACCGGCGGCAAATTGACCAGGCCGTCGTTGTTCGGCGACTCGTTCTTCGGGTGGTCGCAGTCGTACCAGCCCAGCGGCTTGGACGGATCCGGCAGATTGCGGTCCCGGTAGGGCTGCTTGTTGCCCATGCAGTACGGCCAGCCGCGGTTGCCCGCCTCGGTGATGGCGGCGAACGTGTCGTACTTGGCCGGACCCCAGGTCGTCGAGGGAGCGCTCGCGTCCGGTCCGACCCAGCCCGCGTAGAGCACGTCGGTCGACG
The DNA here is from genome assembly GCF_056436585.1 of Streptomyces sp. NPDC043685. Classification (NCBI taxonomy): domain Bacteria; kingdom Bacillati; phylum Actinomycetota; class Actinomycetes; order Kitasatosporales; family Streptomycetaceae; genus Streptomyces; species Streptomyces sp. NPDC043685. Next base: position 361,334 of record NZ_JBWKCH010000003.1, read on the forward strand.
TGTCGACGAAGATGCGCGCGGGGTTGCGGACACCCATCACATAGATCTCGCCGCGCGTCTTGCCGCCGCCCTCGTCGCTCTCCTTGCCGGTGAAGAGGTTGTCCTCGGGCAGCGTGTACGTGCCGTCCGGCTCCGGGTGGATGCGCAGGATCTTGCCGTTGAGGTTGTTGGTGTTGCCCGCGGTGCGGCGCGCGTCCGCGAAGGACACGCCCTTGTAGTTCGGCTCCGGGTTGTTGCCGGAGTAACCGCCACTGAAGCCACTGGAGTTGTTGTCACCGGTGGCGATGTACAGGTTGCCCTGGGAATCCCAGGTCATCCCGCCGCCCGCGTGGCAGCAACTGTGAATCTGCACCGGCCACTTCAGCAGCACCTTCTCGCTGGACAGGTCCAGCTTGTTCGTGGCCTGGTCGAGCGTGAAGCGGGAGACGCGCCGCTCGGCCATCCGCGTCTCGCGGTTGATCCGCTCGTGCGGCGTGTAGTGCAGGTACACCCACCCGTTCTGCGCGAACTTCGGGTCCAGCTCGATGCCGAGCAGTCCCTCCTCGACCTTGACCAGCTCGTCGCCGCCGCCCTTGTTGCCGAAGACGGTGAGCGCACCGGCGAGCGTGACCTGCTTGGTCCTCGGGTCCCAGACGTGGATCTCGCCCCTGCCCTTGCCGATGTCGGGGTTGTTCCAGTCGGTGATCACAGGCTGCGAGGAGTCGGCACCGCCTCGGCCGATGGAGAAGACCCGGCCGTCGGGCGCGGTGACCAGCCCGTGCGGCTCGCCGATCTGGTCGTTCTGCCCGGGCTGGTTGGGCTTGGTCAGCCGCTCCGCCGCGTAGTTGGCGGTGATGGTCGCCTTGCAGTCGGCCTGCTCCAGCCGGGTCGTCCACATCAGGGCACCGCGCAGATGGTCGCGGAAGTCGGCCTCGTCGTACGACGACACCGTGCCGCCCATGCCCGTGTAGAAGGAACGGCCGCCGTCGTAGTCCCGGCACCAACTGACCGGATGGTCCCAGCCGTTGGAACCGGTGCCCGGCCGGTACGTCGACTCGCGCACCCGCGCCACGGTGTGCACCGCGCCCGAGGGGTTCTTCACCCAGTTCAGCCACTGGTCCGGGCGTTTCCACTGCACGGGCAGGTCCTTGGTGGCGGGGTGCCGGCGGTCGCCCACCTCCACGGTCGCACGCTGCACGGCCGTCGGGCTCGACGCGGCCGGGCGGGCACCCACCAGGCCGGTGAACCAGTCCGAGTACGGCTCCGCGCGCGCCGCGTCATGGATGCCGACGAACCCACCGCCGGCCTCCATGTACGCCTCGAGACCCGCCTCCTGCTCCGCGTCGAGGACGTCGCCCCCGCCGGTCAGGAAGACGATCGCGTTGAAGCGGCCGAGCCTCGTCCCGTCCGTGAACACCGAGGGGTCGTCGGTGGCCTGGACCTTGAAGCGGCGGTTCGCCGGGCCCGACAGGCCGATGTCCTCGATGGCCTCGATCCCGGCGTTCACGACCGGCGGCTCCTCCCCGGCCGCCGCCGAACCGTGGAAGATCAGCACCCGTACGTTCGCGCCGCCCGGCGGCGACTTGATCGACATCGTTGTCAGCGGGGGCTCGGGGAAAGGGCGGGCACTCGCGGCCGGACCCGACAGCAGCCCGGCGGTCACGACCCCGGCGGCGACGGACGCCGCCCAGACGCGTCTTTCCTTGCTCAACCCTCGTAAGTGCATGGGCACCTCCTCGGTCACAGCGACACCGCCAAGGAAGCTAGACCCCTTTGCATGTCCCGCCAATACCTATGACCGTGATGCCACCAACTTTGTCTTGACTGTGGATAAACGGAAGCGCGGCCGGTACCGTCGCACAGGTTCATCACAGGTACGCCTCCGTCAAAGCCTTACCAGGGTGGGGAGTTCCGCATGGACAGACGCAGCTTCAACCGGCGGGTCCTGCTGGGCGGCGCGGCCGTCGCGACCTCGCTGTCCGTGGCACCGGAGGCCGTGAGCGCCGCCGGACCCGCGAGGACGGCGCCCGCCGGGGGCGAGGTGAAGCGCATCAAGCTCTACGCCGAGAAGCTCCCCGACGGGCAGATGGGCTACGGCCTGGAGAAGGGCAAGGCGAGCGTCCCGGGCCCGCTGATCGAGCTCAACGAGGGCGACACGCTGCACGTCGAGTTCGAGAACACCATGGACGTGGACGTGAGCCTGCACGTCCACGGCCTGGACTACGAGATCACCAGCGACGGCACGAAACTCAACCGCAGTCATGTCGAGCCGGGCGGCACCCGCACCTACACCTGGCGCACCCACGCCCCCGGCCGCCGGGGGGACGGCACCTGGCGGTCGGGCAGCGCCGGCTACTGGCACTACCACGATCACGTCGTCGGCACCGAACACGGCACCGTGGGGCTCCAGAAGGGCCTCTTCGGCGCGGTCATCGTCCGCCGCAAGGGCGACGTCCTGCCGGACCGGACGCACACGGTCGTCTTCAACGACATGCGCATCAACAACAAGCCACCGCACTCCGGGCCGGACTTCGAGGCCACGGTGGGGGATCGCGTCGAATTCGTCGTGATCACGCACGGCGAGTTCTACCACACCTTCCATATGCACGGTCACCGCTGGGCGGACAACCGCACCGGCATGCTGACCGGCCCCGACGACCCCAGTCAGGTCATCGACAACAAGATCACCGGCCCGGCCGACTCGTTCGGCTTCCAGGTGATCGCGGGGGAGGGGGTCGGCGCCGGGGCGTGGATGTACCACTGCCACGTCCAGAGCCACTCCGACATGGGGATGGTGGGGTTGTTCCTGGTGAAGAAGCCGGACGGGACGATCCCCGGGTACGAGCCGCACCAGCACGGGCAGGAACCGCCGAGCGGCGGACACGAGCACTGAGGGGCGGCCGCGCTCCGCGGCGCGCGCGAGAGCGCTCTCACCACGTGGCGTGACCGGGGCTATCCTGATCCGCAGCCGCAGGTGAGGAGCCCCGAAGTGACCGACACAGCGCCGCGCCCCACCCTGGAGGCCGTGGCCGCCCGGGCCGGGGTCTCGCGGGCCACCGTGTCCCGCGTGGTCAACGGTGGGGACGGGGTGCGGGACGTCCTCGTGGAGCGGGTCCGCAAGGCCGTGGACGAGCTCGGTTACGTGCCCAACCAGGCCGCCCGCTCCCTGGTCACCAGGCGGCACGACGCGATCGCGGTCGTCGTCGCCGAACCGGAGACCCGGGTCTTCGCCGACCCGTTCTTCGCGCTCCAGCTGCGCGGCATCAGCAAGGAGCTCACCGCCCACGACAACCAGCTCGTGCTGCTGCTCACGGAGGGCCGGGACGACCACGCCCGGGTCGGCCGGTACCTCGCCGGCGGACATGTCGACGGGGCACTCGTCTTCTCCCTGCACCTCGACGACCCGCTGCCGGAGCTGATTCAGCGGGCCGGGATTCCCACCGTCTTCGGCGGGCGGCCCGGCTGGAGCGGCGACCGGCGGGCGGTGGTCTACGTCGACAGCGACAACCGCGGCGGCGCCCGCGACGCCGTCCGCCACCTGGCCGGCCTCGGCCGCACCCGGATCGCGCACCTCACCGGCGCCCTCGACCAGACCTCCGCCGCGGACCGCCTCGACGGCTACCGGGACGTCATGGTGGACGCCGACCCGCGGCTGATCGCCGAGGCCGACTTCACGCCGGCCGGCGGCGAACGGGCGATGCGCGAGCTCCTGGAGCGCTGCCCGGACGTCGACGCGGTGTTCGCCGCCAACGACCTCATGGCCTCCGGGGCCCTGCGCGTGCTGCGCGCATCCGGCCGCCGGGTCCCCGACGACGTCGCCGTGATCGGCTTCGACGACATGCTGCCCGTCGCGGAGCAGACCGACCCGCCGCTCACGACGGTCCGTCAGGACATCGAGGAGATGGGCCGTCTGATGGCCCGCCTGCTGCTGCGCGGCCTGGACCGGGGCGCTCCGAGCGAGGGCGTCGGGGCGCCGCAGTCGAGCGTGGTGCTGCCGACGACGCTGGTGCGGCGGGGCTCCGCCTAGGGCCTGTCGTTTGGAACACGCCGGCGTCGCGGGGCGTGGCACGCACATCTGCGGCGTTGTCGTCGGTTGTCAACTCCCCCACGCTCGGCTGCGCTCGCGCGGGAGGGACCCCCATCGCGTTGACGCCCTCCTCCGCCTTGCATCTGCACGCACCACGCCCCGCTCGGGTCGGCCGAAAGGCGCAGTCACTCTCGGCCGGCTTGATCCAAACGACAGGCCCTAGAGGGTCGGGCCGAGGCGTGGGGTGCCGGCGTCAGTCCTGCCGCGGCTCGCTGCGGATCACCGCGAAGCGGGCGCCGTACGGGTCACGGAGCTTGGCCAGGCGGCCGACGGAGGGGACGTCCGTCGCGGGCAGGCGGACGGTGCCGCCCAGTTCCCGCGCCCGGGCGACCGTGACGTCCGGGTCGGTGACCTCGAAGTACGGCAGCCAGTACGCCTCCTCCTCGCCCGGGGCGTCGGCCAGGGGCACCACACCGCCGAACATGGCGTCCTCGCTCTCCCCGGCGGGATGGAAGGTGGTGTACGTGCCGCCCGCGAAGTCCGCGCCGAAGGTCTCCAGGCCGAGCACCGAGTGGTAGAAGGCCGCCGAGGCCGGGACGTCCACCGTGTACAGCTCGACCCAGCACAGCGAGCCGGGCTCCTGGACGACCTCCAGGCCCTTGTTGCTCCCCGGCTGCCACAGAGCGAACGGCACCCCGGCCCGGTCGGCGAGGATCGCCATCCGGCCCAGGTCCTGGACGTCCATCGGCCGCACCGTCACCGAGCCCCGCGCCTGCTCGGCGGCCCGGGCCGTGGCGTCCGCGTCCGATGTCCGGAAGTACACCGTCCAGGAGGGCGGGCCCTGCTCCGGCGTGGTCCGCATGCCCCCGGCGGCCGTCCTGCCGTCCAGCCGGAAGAGGCCGTACCCGCCGACCTCCGGGCCACCCGGCTGGAACCGCCAGCCGAACAGCTCGCCGTAGAAGGACGCCGCGCCGTCGATGTCGGGGGTACCGAGGTCGATCCAGTTCGGAGAGCCGGTGACGTAACGGGTGGTGAGCATCGTCCACTCCTCGCACAGGGTCCCGTTGCCTGCACTGCCGAGTCTGGCACCGCCCGGTGCCGGCCGCCGCCCGGGCGCGGCCGGGGCGAGGGTGTCCGCCGGTTCCCCGCGCCGCCGTGCACCGCCCCCCGGCGGGCGGCCGTCGAGCGGCCGGGGCCGGTGAACGCGCTGTTGATCTCGCGTTGATCGGACGTTTTTCGCCGCCCGCAACGCTTCCGGTCATGCACATCGACACGATCACCCCGCCCGAACCCACCTGGCAGCAGGAGGCGTTGTGCGCGCAGACCGGAGCCGACTTCTTCTTCCCCGAGCCGGGCAGTTCGGTGCGGGAGGCGAAGCGGATCTGCGGTATGTGCCCGATCCGCACGGCCTGCCTCGAGTACGCGCTGGACCACGACGAGCGTTTTGGGGTCTGGGGCGGCCTGTCGGAGAAGGAGCGGCTGGAACTGCGGCGGCTGTCCCGGTGACCGCGCCCCCCGAATCCGGCTCGCCCCGCCCGGACTTCGCCCGGGCGCCGCAGGCCGTCGTCCGGTACGGCACAGGGCCCCGGCCGCTCGTGGCGGCCGGGGCCCTGTGGCCCCGCGTACGGGGCGGCGTCAGGCGCGTGCCGCCATGCGCGCCTTGCGGGCGGCCAGCTTCTCGTCGAACTTCGACGCCTCGGCGTCCAGACCGCCCATGAACAGGCCGAGCTCCTCCTGCGCCTTGCGGCCCTCGGGGCCCAGGCCGTCGATCTCCATGATCTTCAGGAAGCGCAGCACGGGCTGGAGCACGTCGTCGTGGTGGATGCGGATGTTGTAGACCTCGCCGATCGCCATCTGCGCGGCGGCCCGCTCGAAGCCGGGGATGCCGTGGCCGGGCATCCGGAAGTTCACGACCACGTCCCGCACGGCCTGCATCGTCAGGTCGGGGGCGAGCTCGAAGGCGGCCCGCAGCAGGTTCCGGTAGAACACCATGTGCAGGTTCTCGTCGGTCGCGATGCGCGACAGCATGCGGTCGCAGACCGGGTCGCCGGACTGGTGGCCGGTGTTGCGGTGCGAGATACGGGTCGCGAGCTCCTGGAAGGCGACGTAGGCAACCGAGTGCAGCATCGAGTGCCGGTTGTCCGACTCGAAGCCCTCGCTCATGTGGGACATCCGGAACTGCTCCAGCTTGTCCGGGTCCACCGCGCGCGAGGTGAGCAGGTAGTCACGCATCACGATGCCGTGCCGGCCCTCCTCCGCGGTCCAGCGGTGCACCCAGGTGCCCCAGGCGCCGTCGCGGCCGAACAGCGAGGCGATCTCGTGGTGGTAGCTGGGCAGGTTGTCCTCGGTCAGGAGGTTGACCACCAGCGCGATGCGGCCGATCTCGGTGACCTTGGACTGCTCCTTCTCCCACGCCTCGCCGTCCTCGAAGAGGCCGGGGAAGTTGCGCCCGTCGCTCCAGGGCACGTACTCGTGCGGCATCCAGTCCTTGGCGACCTGCAAATGCCGGTTGAGCTCCTTCTCGACCACTTCCTCCAGTGCGTACAGCAGCTGAGCGTCGGTCCAGGTGCCGGCGGGGCTGCCGAGAGGGGGAGTGGTGATCGTCATGGACTCTCCAGGGGGACATGCGTACGAGCGGTGATCAGTAACCTACGGCATCGTAGGCTACGTTCCCGTAGGTTACGAAGCCGTAGATTAAGGGCGCCGTAAAGGCTCGCTGATCAGCGAGGATCACCCGGACGCGCGTCAGCTCTGCGGACCCGCAGGCCGGGACACCGGAGAGCGGGCCGCACGTCCGGTCAGACGTACAGCTCCCGCAGCCGGACCGAGAGGCACGTCACACATCCCTCGAGCTTCTCGAACTCGCTGATGTCCACGACGACCGGTTCGTACCCGAGGTCGGCGAACAGCTCGGCGGTCTTCGGCGCGCTCGCCGCCATCAGCAGCTTGGCGCCGCCGAGCAGCACGACGTGCGCCCCGGCCTCCTCCGGCACCGGCAGGAAGCGCTCGAACAGCGACGGCGCGTCCATCTTGGGGATGTGCCCGATGACCGTGCCGTCCGGCAGCGCCGTCACCGCCGACTTCAGGTGCAGGACCTTGCTCACCGGCACGGCGACGACGCGCGCGCCGAGCGGCTCGAACGCGGCACGCAGCTGCTGGACACCGGCGGCGTTGGTACGGCCGCCGCGGCCCACGTAGACCGTGTCACCGATCTTCAGGACGTCCCCGCCGTCCAGCGTGCCCGGCTCCCAGATCCAGTTCACCGAGCAGCCCAGACCGGCCACGGCCTCCTCGACACCGGCGGTCTCCGCACGCCGGGAGTCCGCCCCCGGGCGCGCGATCAGGGCGACGTTCTTGTACATCACGACCGTGTCCTCGACGAACACCGAGTCCGGGCAGTCGTCGGCCGGGTCCACCTCGATCGTCTCCCAGCCGTGCGTGCGCAGTGCCTCCACGTACGCCTCCCACTGCTCGGCGGCGAGGCCGGCGTCGGCCTGCTCCCGCTCGATGTGCGTCACCAGCCCTTCGGCGAGACGCGGGCTGGGGCGGCGGACCAGGGCCTTCTTGCTGGGCACGAGGGTGACTCCGTATGGGATGGGACGTGTCGGGACCGCACCGACAGGAACCTCCGGGGTCGACCGGAACCCATCGGGCATCGGCCGACCATCATGCAGGGCGAACGGGGGAGAGGACAGCCCCGGGAGGCGCGGAGGGGGTGGAGGCTGATCCACCGCCCGCCAGGTACCCCGCCCACGTCCTCTCGAACTCACCCCACCGGCCGGGCCCGTCCCACCCGCCTCGCGACACCGGCGTCACCCCACCGGCCCGTCCCGCCTCCGGCAACCTCGGCCCCGGCCCCGCCGTCACACCACCGACCCGGCCCCCTCCACCCCCCGCCGCTGTGCCGGCGTCACCGTACCGGCGACCGTCTCCTCCTGCCCGGCCGGACGCAGGCACTCGATCAGGTAGTCCCCGGTGTCGGGGTCGCGGGTCACGCCGTGGGTCTCGCTGCCGAAGCCGGGGAAGCGGCGGTCGAAGGACTCCAGGGCGCCGAGGTAGCGCAGCAGGGGGCCGTCCGCCTCGCCGACGCTCTCGCCCGGCATGAGGACCGGGATGCCGGGCGGCGTCACCGTGACCATCGCGGCGGCGGTCCGGCCCGGCGCGTCCGCCAGGCGGATCCGTTCCGTGCCGCCGCGGATCAGGCGCTGGTAACACGCCTGGGGCGGGGCGACGGGCTCCGGGAGCTGCTGGAAGGCGGTGTCGAGGAGTTCGACCAGACGCGCCCGCCGCAGATGGTCGTGCATCCCCTGGCACAGCTCGCGCAGCGTCAGCCCGGCGTACCGCCGGGGGTGTTCCGCGACCAGCGCGGGCAGCACACGGTCGAGCGGGGTGTCGCCGTCGTAGAGGTCCTTGAAGTCCATCAGGGCGTCCAGCAGGGTGCCCCACTTGCCCTTGGTGATGCCCATGGAGAACAGCACGAGGGTCGTGTAGCTGTCGGTCTTCTCCACGACGATGCCACGCGTCGTCAGATAGGCGGTCAGCACCCGCGCCGGGATGCCCCGGTCGGACATCACCCCGGTCGCGTCGAGCCCCGGGCAGGTCAGGGTGACCTTGATCGGGTCGAGCATGCAGTAGCCGTCGGTCAGCCCGGGGAAGCCGTGCCAGTCCGCGCCGGGCGTGAGGTGCCAGCAGGACGGCTCGGTCCGCAGCAGGTCCGCCGGCGCCTCGTCGAAGGGCACACGCTCCCCGCTCGCGGGGTCCGTCACCTCGGCCGGCTGCCACACCCCGAAGAACCAGGGCGGCCGGTCCCCGGCCGCTTCGATGCGGCGCCCGATGCGCACCATCTCCTGCCGGAACCGGACCGCCTCGGTCACCGCCTCGTCGACGAGCCACTGCCCCTGCGGGCCGTCCATCATCGCCGTGGCCACGTCCAGCGACGCGATCATCGGGTACAGCGGCGACGTGGTGCCGTGCATCATCAGTGCCTCGTTGAACCGGTCGTGCTCCACCGGCGCCCGTGGCGCGGGCCGGACGTGCACCATGGCGCCCTGCGACAGCGCCGCCAGCAGCTTGTGGGTGGACTGGGTCGCGAAGACCGTCGGCCGGTCCGGTCCGGGGAAGCTCTCCTCGTCCACCGACATGCCGTAGCGCCCGGCGTAGAGCGGATGGAAGCGGGCGTACGCGAACCACGCCTCGTCGAAGTGCAGCCGGGGCGTGCCGTCGGCGAACGCCCGGGCGGCCGCCACGGCGTCGTAGCACAGCCCGTCGTAGGTGGAGTTGGTGAACACGGCGTACTGGGCGCGCGCGGACACGGCGTCCGCCGTCAGCGGGTTCGCGGCGATCCGGGCAGCCACCGAGTCCGCCGCGATCTCGGCCGGCGGCAGGGGCCCGGCGAGACCGTAGCCGTTGCGGGTGGGCACCAGATACACCGGTCGCGCGCCGGAGACGACCAGGCCGTGCAGCACGGACTTGTGGCAGTTGCGGTCCACCAGGGCGATCTCGTCACGGGTCACGCTGAAGTGGCCGACCAGCCGGTTGCAGGTGGAGTCGCCGTGCAGCACGAAGTACGTGTGCGCGGAGCCGAAGACCCGTGCGGCGTTGCGCTCCGCCTCGCCGATCGGGCCGGTGTGCTCGAACAGCGAGCCGAGTTCCTCCACCGAGATCGACAGGTCGCTGCGCAGCAGCCGCTCACCGAAGTAGTCGTGGAACGCCCGGCCCACCGGAGACTTGAGGAAAGCGACGCCCCCGGAGTGCGCCGGGGTGTGCCACGAGTACTCGTGCGCGTCGTCGAAGCGCCGCAGCGCCTTGAAGAAGGGCGGGAGCAGCGCGTCCAGGTAGCCGCGCGCGGCGGTGGTGATCCGCCCGGCGATGAACGACGGTGTGTCCTCCAGCGGCCACACATAGCCCACCACCGACTGGGACACCCAGAGCGGAAGCTCGCACAGCCCCTCGTCGGCCATGACCAGGAACACCGGCAGGTTCTGGAACCTGCGCCCGATCCGGCGCAGCACCGCCGCCCCGCCCGGCGCGTCCCCGGCGGCGGGGGGAAGGTCCCAGGCGACCACCGCGGCGGCCAGACCGGCCTCGGTCCTGAGCACCGCCTCGGCGTCGGCGACGCCCACCACCCACCGCACCTGTAAGCCGCGCGCCCGGATCCCCTCGGCGATGCGCGCCAGCTGCCCCGCGGCGGCGCCCTCGTCCTCCGGCCGCTCCGCCACCGCCACCAGAACCGTGCCCTCGGCCATGCCGCCCCCCTCGTCGGTGGCCCGCGCCACCCCTTCCTCCAGTGTTCGCGGGCCCCCGGGCGAGACCGGCCGGCGTCCGGTCAAACCACCCCATCGATGCATGGCGCGGTCCGCCGCCTTGACGTGTCAACGACGGTGCGCCCGGCATCCCGTAGGAGGAGCCGATCAACCGTCTTGCAGATGATTCACCGCACCGGGACCGTGCCGATCTTCCGGCCCGTCGTTAGGCGTAGTGCTCCCGGCCGGTACGGCCGGGACCGACCCGACGGAAGGAAACCGAAAGAGATGTACGGCGCGCGGCGTATCGCGGTGACGGCCTCGATCGTGGGGATGCTCATGGCTGTTCCGGCCGGCATGGTGACCGCCCATGCCGCAGACGGCGACGCGGGGGCGGGCGGGGTGCTGTCCAACCTCTCCGGCCGGAACTCCTCCGGACACGCCAACCTCTGCGGGACGGGCAAGGTGGCGCTCTTCAAGGAGCGCACCTGTGTGGCCGAGGACGACGGCAGGGGCGGCGGAGACCAGGCGGGCCCCAGCGGCGGTGTCCTGTCCAACCTGCTCTTCGCCCGCAACGCCTCGGGCCACAGCAACAACTGCGGCAACGAGACCGTCGCGGTGTTCAGCAGGACCACCTGCGTCACCGCGGACCGCTCCGGCCACTGACCGCACCGCTACAGCCCGGAGAGGGGCCGTCATGTCGTCGTCCTCCCTGTGCGTGGGCGTGGTGGCCCCTCTGACGGGCCGACTGGCCCCTCTCGGGTCACCGCTGTCGTACGTGCTGCGCAGGCTCGCGCCCCGCCTGGCGCACCTGCGCGGCGGCGCGCGCCGCCGTGACGTGAACGTCGTCGTGCGGGACAGCCGGTCGGATCCCGACGCGGCCCGGCAGGCCGTGCGGGAGCTGGCCGGACCCGACGGCGCGCACATCGTGATCACCATGGCCGGCACCCGGGTCCTGCCCGCCGTCACCGCGGCCTGCGAGGAGCTGCGGGTGCCCTGTGTGTCGACCACGTTCCCCTGGCAGGCGTGCCTCCACACACGCGGCGCCGGGCCCGGGCACCGCTTCCGGTGGACGTACCACTTCGCGTGGGGGCTGGACGACATCGCCGCCGTCTTCGCGGACCTGTGGGAGCTGGCCGGCGGCGGGGGCGCCGTCGGGTGCCTCTGGAACGACGACCTCCAGGGCTCCCTGCTGCGTCACGACCGCCACGGCTTCGCCCCGGTGACGTCCCCGCGCGGGCACACCCTGGTCGACCTCGGCGCCTACGGCGAACCGGCCGGCGGCTTCCAGGCGCAGGTCGGGCGGATGCGGGAGCAAGGCGTCGACCTGGTCACCAGCGCCGCCACCGCCACCGACCTCGCCCTCTTCCACCGCCAGGCCCGTGAGGCGGGGGTGCGTCCGCGGCTGATCACCTGCTCGCGCTGGCTGACCTACCCCCACACCCACACCACCCCAGCCCCCGCCGTCCACGACGAACTGGCCGACGCCCGGGTGGCCACCCTCGTCTACTGGAGCCCCGGCCACCCCTACCGCTCAGGCCTGGACGGCACCTCGTGCGCCGAGCTCGCCCGCGCCTACCGTCGGGACACCGGCGCCGCCTGGCTCCAGCCGCTGGGGCTGGCCCACGCCCTGGTGGAGACGGCCCACCACGCCCTCACCACCGCGGACGACCCCACCGACCGGGCGTCCGTCGCGCGAGCCCTCGCCGGCACCCGCCTCGACACCATCGCCGGACACCTCGACTGGACGCGCGGGCCCACGCCCGGGATCGCCCTCCTCCCGCTGGTCGGCGGACAGTGGCACCCCGGCCCGCAAGGCCCCCGACTCGCCGTCGTCAGCAACAGCGCCCACCCGGACGTACCGCTGACCGGGGAGCTCACACCGGCCCGGTGACCTCCGAGCGGACCGCCCGTCGCAGATGCTCCCCTGTGAAGGACCCCTGGGTTTCCAGGAGTTGCCGCGGGGTTCCCTCGAAGACGATCTCGCCGCCGTCCCGGCCGCCGTCCGGGCCGAGGTCGATCACCCAGTCGGCCCGGGCGATCACGTCGAGGTTGTGCTCGACGACGACGACCGTGTTGCCCGAGTCGACCAGCCGGTCGAGCAGCGCGACAAGGCCCTCCACGTCCGCCATGTGCAGGCCGGTCGTCGGTTCGTCGAGCACGTAGACCGCTCCGGTGCGGTGCAGCCGGGTGGCGAGCTTGATGCGCTGCCGTTCACCGCCGGAGAGCGTGGAGAGCGGCTGCCCGAGCGTGAGATAGGTGAGGCCGACGTCCCGCAGCGCGTCCAGCCGGCGCCGTACGCCCGTGTCGTCGAAGAAGCCGAGTGCCTGCTCGGCGGTCATCTCCAGGACGTCGGCGACGGAACGGCCCCGCACGGTCAGCCGCAGCACCTCCTCCTTGAAACGCCGCCCCTCGCAGGCGTGGCAGGTCGTCGTCACCGGGTCCATGAAGGCCAGGTCGGTGTAGAGGATGCCCCGGCCCTCACACGTGCCGCACGCCCCGCCGGAGTTGAAGCTGAACAGGCCCGCCTCGGTCCCCGTCTCGCGGGCGAAGATCTTGCGGACCGTGTCCATGATCCCCAGGTACGTCGCCGGGGTGGAGCGGCCCGAGATGCCGATGGACGACTGGTCGACGACCACGGCCTCGTCGTGGGCGGCGGCGAACTCCCCGGCCAGGGTGCTCTTACCGGACCCGGCGACCCCGGTCACCGCCGTGAGCACACCGGCCGGGAACCGTACGGTCAGGTCCCGCAGGTTGTGCCGGTCGGCGCCCTTGACCCACAGCTCCCCGGTCGGCCGGCGCACCTGGTCCTTCACCGCCGTACGGGTGCGCAGGCAGCGCCCGGTGAGGGTGCCCGACCCGGCCAGCTCCCGGGGCGTCCCCTCGAACACCACGGTGCCGCCCCCGGCGCCGGCGCCCGGCCCCATGTCGACGACGTGATCGGCCAGCGCGATCACGTCCGGGTCGTGCTCGACCACCAGCACGGTGTTGCCCTTGTCGCGCAGCCGCAGCAGCAGGTCGCCGAGACGGCCCACGTCACGCGGGTGGAGTCCGACGCTCGGCTCGTCGAAGACGTACGTCATCCCGGTCAGGCTGGAGCCGAGATGCCGCACCGTCTTCAACCGCTGCCCCTCCCCGCCGCTGAGCGTGGCCGTCTCCCGGTCGAGGCTGAGGTAGCCGAGGCCGATCGCCTCGATGCGCTCCAGCGCGGCGACGGCGGCCGAGGCGATCGGCCCGGCCACCGGGTCGTCGATCTCCTTCAGCACGGTGATCAGGTCCGTGACCTGCATCCGGGTGCAGTCGGCGATCGACAGGCCGTTGATCCGGGTCGCGAGCGCCGCCGCGTTCAGACGGGCCCCACGGCAGACCGGGCAGGAGCCCTCCACCAGGAACGCGCGGACCAGGTCGCGGGTCTTCTGGCTCATGGCCGAGAGGTCCCGCTTCAGATACAGCCGCTCGAAGCGGACGGCCAGCCCCTCGTACTCGGTGGTCCAGGTGCCGCCGCTGCCCTTGACGGTGACCGTGCTGCCGGGCCGCCCGCGCATCAGGAACTCCCGCTCGGCGGCGGTGAACCGCCCCACCGGCTTGTGCGGGTCGAGATCGGTGCTGTTGGTGTAGGTCTGCCCCTGCCAGGTGCCGGCGGCGAACGGCGGGAAGCGGACCGCACCGTCGGCGAGGGAGCGGTCGGGGTCCAGGATGCGGTCCCAGTCCGGGCGGACCGTGCGCCCGAGGCCGTCGCACTCGGGGCACATGCCCGACGGGTCGTTGAACGAATACGCCGTCGCGGGTCCGGCGCTGGGGCTGCCGTACCGGGAGAACAGCACCCGGATCACCGAGTAGACGTCCGTCATGGTGCCCACGGTCGACCGGGAGTGCCCGCCGACCTGCCGCTGGTCCACGACGATGACGGGCGTGAGGTGCTCCAGGCCGTCCGCGTGCGGCCGTTCGAACTTGGGCAGCCGGTTGCGGACGAACCAGGGGTACGTCTCGTTCAGCTGGCGCTGCGACTCCACCGCGATCGTGTCGAAGACGACGGACGACTTCCCCGACCCCGAAACGCCGGTGAACACGGTCAGCCGGCCTTTCGGGATACGCAGGGTGACGTCCTTGAGGTTGTTCTCGCGAGCTCCGGTCAGGGTGATGGCATCGTGCGTGAAGTCGGTCATGCCGACGACGCTAGAAGGAAAACCGGACAGCCTCTGGCGTGATTTCCTTCAGTTCTCCCTCCTCCAGCAGCAGCCAGCGGGTGATGCCGACCGACTCCAGGAACGGCAGGTCGTGGCTGGCCACGATCAGCGCTCCCTCGTACGACTCCAGTGCCGTGGTGAGCTGCCGGACACTGGCCATGTCGAGGTTGTTGGTCGGCTCGTCCAGCATGAGCAGCTGCGGTGCGGGCTCGGCCAGCATCAGCGCGGCCAGCGCCGCGCGGAAGCGCTCGCCGCCGGACAGCGTCGCCGCCTGCTGGTCGGCCCGGGCGCCCCGGAACAGGAAGCGCGCCAGCCGCGCCCGGATCCGGTTGTTGGTGGCGTCCGGCGCGAACCGGGCCACGTTCTCGGCGACGGTCAGCTCCCCGTCCAGGACGTCGAGCCGCTGCGGCAGGAATCGCAGCGGGACGTGCGCCCGCACCTCGCCCGACTCCGGCGCGAGCTCCCCGCTGATCGTGCGCAGCAGCGTCGTCTTGCCCGCGCCGTTGCGCCCGATCAGCGCGACCCGCTCCGGTCCCCGCAGCTCGAAGCCGCCCTGGACCCGGGCGCCGTACCGGAGCCCCAGATCCTGGAGGGTGAGGACGGTACGCCCCGGCGGCACGGCCGTGTACGGCAGGTCGACGCGGATCTCGTCGTCGTCCCGTACGGCCTCCACCGCGTCGTCGAGCCGCTCCCTGGCCTCGGCGAGTTTCTCCTCGTGCATGATGCGGTGCTTGCCGGCGGACTCCTGCGCCGCCCGCTTGCGCGCCCCCATGACGATCTTGGGCTCGCGCTTGCTGTCCCACATCTTCTGCCCGTACCGCTTGCGGCGTGCCAGTTTGACCTGGGCGTCGGCCAGTTCGCGCTTCTGTTTGCGGAAGTCGGACTCCGCCACGCGCACCATGCGCTCGGCCGCCTCCTGTTCGACCTCCAGGGCCTCCTCGTATGCGGAGTAGTTGCCGCCGTACCAGGTGATCGAACCGGAGCGCAGATCGGCGATCTGGTCGACGAGGTCCAGCAGTTCACGGTCGTGGCTGACGACGATCATCACGCCCGGCCAGGACTGGACGGCCGTGTACAGCCGTCTGCGGGCGTACAGGTCGAGGTTGTTGGTCGGCTCGTCCAGCAGCAGCACGTCGGGGCGGCGCAGGAGCAGCGCTGCCAGCCGCAGCAGGACGGACTCGCCTCCGGACACCTCGCCGACGGTGCGGTCCAGGTCGACATGGCCCAGGCCCAGTTCACCGAGGGTGGCCAGGGCGCGCTCCTCGACGTCCCAGTCGTCGCCGACGGTCTCGAAGTGCGCTTCGCCGACGTCACCGGACTCGATGGCGTGCAGGGCGGCGCGGCGGTCGGCGATGCCGAGGGCCTCGTCGACGCGCAGGGTGGTGTCGAGCGTGACGTTCTGCGGCAGGTATCCGACCTCGCCGGCCACCCGGACGGTGCCGTCGACCGGTGCGAGCGCACCGGCGATCAGCTTCAACAGGGTGGACTTTCCCGACCCGTTGACGCCGACCAGGCCGGTGCGGCCGGGGCCGAACGCGACATCCAGGTCCTCGAAGACGGGGGTGCCGTCGGGCCAGGTGAACGAGAGGGAGGTGACAGTGATGGAACCGGACATGGGGGCCTCGCTCGCGGTTGCTCGAAGCGGTCAGGGGCACACGCGTGTCGAGACACCTGCGACCAGGGGAGGCTCCATGGCACACCACGGGCATGAAAAACGCCCCGTACCGGAGGACGGCTCGAACGCCGAGGTCGCACGCAGCGCACACACCGGTGGTGTGTGACGCGGTGTCTCAGGACCTCAGACGAGCAACGTCCTACTCCAATCGGCGGCAACAGAGGCGTTCTACACCGTAGGAGGGCGCCCTGAGCCTGTCAACGCATTAAGCGCGACGCGACATCCCCGCCCCGAGGAGGCCCCCGTGCCCAACGGCCCGCTCACGCTGCCGGCCCGGCTCTGTCTGCTGGCGTGGGACCCCGCCCGGCGGGCGACCGGCGGCACCGCCCACCGGCCGGACCTGGTGCGGGCCGGTGCCCTCGTCGAGCTGGCCCAGCGCGGCCTGCTGACCGACGAGGACGGCATCGCCACGCCGGTCGACCTGGACACGAGCGCGGGCGACGCGGTGCTCGACGGACTGCTGGAGCTCGTCCGCGAGTCACGCCCGCACCCCTGGCGGACCTGGGTGACGCTGCGGGCGCGGGTGACCTTCGACGCCGTGCGGGAGCAGCTGGTGGCACAGGGGTTCCTGCGGGCGGAGAAGCGCCGGGTGCTCGGGGTGTTCCCGACCGTGGAGTACGCGCTGGAGCGGCCCGCCGCCGTCGAGGCGCTGCGGGAGGAGGTGCTGGAGATCCTCCGGGGCCGGGCCGTCGACGTCTTCGAGCGCGAGGCGGCGGTCACCGCGCTCGCCGCCGCCGGGGGGCTGCTGCCGGACCGGGACGTGCGCGACCACGAGCGGTGGGCCGAGGACCTGCTCGAACGCGCTGGGGCCGCCGACCCCGGGTCCGGGAGGGCGCTGCGGGAGGTGAGCGCGGCGGTGACGAGGAGGACCAGGGCAGCCCCCGCGCCGACGGCAGGAGGCTGAGCCCGCCCCGCCCGATGAGGGCGTCGTGCGCACGGGGCCGGCGCCGGTTCCATGACGCCCGCGTACAGCCTCCCGCCGTCCCGCCCTCATGTCGTTCTCGCGGCCGGCCGCCCGTCCCACCGTCACGTCGGATTTCCGCCGGACCGACCGTCCCGGCCCCTGCTTCAGTTGCCCGCATGACCCAGCAGAGCGACCTCGCCTCGGCCTTCCGTGCCCTTCATCTCCCCGGGACCCCACTGGTCCTGCCGAACGCCTGGGACGCCGTCAGCGCCCGGGTCGTCGAGGACGCGGGTGCCGGCGCCGTGGCCACCACCAGCGCCGGGCTCGTCTGGGCGCTCGGTGCGCCGGACGGCGAGCGGGTGGGCCGTGACGCGGTCGTCGCCGCCGTCGCGCGGATCGCCGACGCGGTGACCGTCCCCGTGACCGCGGACATCGAGGGCGGCTACGCCGGGGACGCCGAGGGCGTCGCCGGGACCGTCCGGGCCTTCCTCGCCGCGGGAGCGGTGGGCGTGAACATCGAGGACACGCCGCACGACGCCGGGCCCGGCGGCCCGCTGCGGGACGTCGCCGAGCAGGCCGAGCGGATCGCCGCCGCCCGTGAGGCGGCCGACGCGGCGGGTGTGCCGCTGTTCGTCAACGCCCGGATCGACACCTACCTCGGCGGCGCCGGGGGAGTGGACCTCACCCTGGAGCGGGCGGCGGCCTTCCGCGCCGCGGGCGCCGACGGGATCTTCGTCCCCGGGGCCGTCGACCCGGGGACGGTGAAGGAACTCGTGGAAGGCGTCGACGGGCCGCTGAACGTCATGGCCGGACCCGGGGCACCCCCGGTCGCCGAACTGGCCGCCCTGGGCGTCGCCCGGATCAGCGTCGGCTCGGGCATCGCCCAGGCCGCCCACGCCCTGGTCCGCCGGGCCGCGCGGGAGCTGCTGGACCGGGGAACCTACGGGGCACTGACCGACGCGCTGGGCTACGGCGAGGTCAACGCCCTCCTCGACCGGGCCCGTTAGCTCAGCACGCGTCGCGCATCAGCTCGGCGAGACCGTGGTCCAGATCCAGCTGGAGGTGCTCCAGACCGACCGGCACGAGTTCGCTCGTCGCCTCCAGGAATCTGCGGATCTCGCTCGACCGGACGTGCACGACGGCGGTGCCCTCGGGGGCGTGGAACTCCAGGACGGTGCGGTCGTAGCCGTAGGGCCGCACGCGTACGTCGCCGTGGCCCTCGGCGCTTCTCTGGCCCGCGGCGAGCAGTTCGCGGGAGAAGGTCCAGCAGACCTCGACGCCCTCCAGCGTCGCCGGGGCGGGGAAGGTCATGCGGACGGCGAAGGGATCACGCCGGTCGTAGTGCAGCGTCGCGGGAATGCTCGGCATACGCGGCGCGGCGGCGACGAGGCGGGCCTCCACGGGCTGCTCGATGACGATGGACAACGCCTTGCTCCCTTGTGACGGCTGGACGGACACTTCCGGGCGGGTGAGGCCGGGCACTGGAAGAGACGACGGAATCAGCCATTCCGTGCACACGAAATGCGAGTGACCTCTGTCACCGCGTTCATGCACCCAAGTGACGTGACTCTCCTCCCGTGCCCAGAAGGGCACTTGTGGCACCCCCAGCCCCTCACCCGGACCACCGGGAGGCCATCTGGACGGCACCCGGGCGGTGGGCTAGCTTCCCCGGCCATGAGGCGCATGGGGAGCACGCGACGGACGGGACGAACTCGGGGCAGGGCGACCGCGATGGCGGCCTGCGTGGCGGCACTGGCGGCCCTGACCGCCGTACCGGCGCAGGCGCACCACCCGCAGCACCGGGTGCCGCACTGGGAGCTCAAGGACACCGGCGCTCCGGAGGTCCGCTTCCGGGGCCTCGCGGCGGTCGGCCGCAACACCGCCTGGGTCGCCGGGACGGGCGGCACCGTGCTGCGCACCACCGACGGCGGGGCGACTTGGCGGAACGTCTCTCCGCCCGGCGCGGGGGAGTTGCAGTTCCGGGACGTCGAGGCGTTCGACGGGCGCCGGGCCGTGGTCCTGGCCATCGGCGAGGGGGAGGCCTCCCGCGTCTACCGCACCGACGACGGCGGAGCCACCTGGACGGAGTCCTTCCGCAACACCGACCCGAAGGCCTTCTACGACTGCATGGCCTTCTTCGACCACCGCCACGGCCTCGCGATGAGCGACCCGGTGGACGGCAGGTTCCGCATCCTGTCGACCGGCGACGGCGGCCGGACCTGGAAGGTGCTGCCGGACCGGGGCATGCCGGCGGCGCAGGAGGGCGAGGCCGGATTCGCGGCGAGCGGCCAGTGCCTGGTGACGTCCGGGCCGAAGGACGTCTGGCTCGCCACCGGCGGGGCGGCACGCGCGCGGGTGCTGCACTCCGCCGACCGGGGCCTCACCTGGACGGCGGCCGACACGCCCCTGCCGGCCGGTGACCCGGCCCGCGGCGTGTTCGCGCTCGCCTTCCGCGACCGGGCCCGAGGCCTCGCCGTGGGCGGCGACTACCGCCCCGACCAGCCCTCACCGAGCGCCGCGGCGCGTACCTCCGACGGCGGCCGCACCTGGCGCCCGGCCGCCACCGCACCGTCCGCCTACCGCTCCGGCGTCGCCTGGCTCCCGTACAGCCGCACCGCGGCCCTGGCCGTCGGCCCGACCGGCACCGACCTCACCACGGACGCCGGCCGCACCTGGCGGACCGTCGACACCGGCTCCTACGACACGGTCGACTGCGCCCCGGACCACGGGTGCTGGGCCGCCGGAGAGAAGGGCCGGGTTGCCCGCCTGGAGCACTGAGCATGCGGCATGCCGTGTTCGTTGGCAGGGTGGGTACTCGTTCACTGATCGTGAAAGGAAGTGAGCGAGAATGCCACGCGGTTCGAGCTCCAAGCGGGAGCGTCAGTACGAGCACATCAAGGAGAGCGCGAAGGACCGGGGCGAAAGCACCGGCCGCGCCAAGGAGATCGCCGCCCGGACGGTGAACAAGGAACGCGCCCGCTCCGGTGAGTCCAAGACCGCCAGCCGCACCTCCACCAAGGACATGTCCTCCGGTAAGCGGGGCGGTCAGCGGTCGGGGCAGGGCTCGCAGGGCCCGACCTACGACCAGCTGTACCAGGAGGCCAGGCGCAAGGGCGTCGAGGGCCGCTCCAGCATGAACAAGAGCCAGTTGCAGCGCGCCCTGGGCAAGTGAGACGGACGCCTCACAGGCTCTCCCGGTAGGCCTCCAGCGCGGGCGCCGTCTTCGTCGCCGTGAACTCGGTGACGCGGTACGCGCACACGCCCGCGACGACGAACGGGTCCTGTGCGGTGATCGCCTCGATGCGCGCGCGATCCCCCGCGACGGCGATGATCACCCCGCCGTCGCGGGGGTTCTTGCGTCCGGACGCGAGGAAGAGTCCCTGCCGGTACTGCTCGTCGAGCCAGGCCACGTGCTCCTCCAGCACGGCGTCGACGGCTTCCAGCGGGGCGGTGTAGGTCAGTTCCAGCACGAACATGATCGGCAGCGTACCCCCGGGCCCCCGTCAGGCCGCCGGCGGCCGTAGGCTCTGGGCACCATGACGACCGTACGCGTCCCCGAGGACTGGCCCACCACCGAGGAGCAGGCACGCGCCGTCCAGGACGCACTGCGCGCACGTGTGATCCTCGACGAACCCGGGCCGCCGCCCGGCACGGGACATGTGACGGGGGTCGACGTCGCGTACGACGACGAACGGGACGTCGTCGCGGCCGCGGCGGTGGTGCTGGACGCGTCGAGTCTCGACGTGGTCGCCGAGGCCACCGCGGTGGGCAGGGTCTCCTTCCCCTACGTGCCGGGGCTGCTCGCCTTCCGCGAGATCCCCACGGTCCTCGCCGCCCTGGAGGCCCTGCCCTGCCCGCCCGGCCCGGTCGTCTGCGACGGCTACGGCCTCGCCCACCCCCGCCGCTTCGGCCTGGCCAGCCACCTCGGCGTCCTGACCGGCCTGCCCACCATCGGCGTCGCGAAGAACCCGTTCACCTTCTCCTACGACGACCCGGACACCCCGCGCGGCAGCAGCGCGCCGCTGCTCGCCGGGGCCGAGGAGGTCGGCCGCGCCCTGCGCACGCGGGACGGCGTCAAGCCCGTCTTCGTCTCCGTCGGACACCGGGTGACACTGGACAACGCCTGCGCGCACACCCTCGCGCTGACCCGCGCCTACCGTCTCCCGGAGACCACTCGCAGGGCGGACGCGCTGTGCCGCAAGGCGCTGCGGGACACCTACTCGGCCTGACCGTCCACCCGCCAGCGGC
Source organism: Streptomyces sp. NPDC043685 (assembly GCF_056436585.1). Classification (NCBI taxonomy): domain Bacteria; kingdom Bacillati; phylum Actinomycetota; class Actinomycetes; order Kitasatosporales; family Streptomycetaceae; genus Streptomyces; species Streptomyces sp. NPDC043685. The sequence goes on from NZ_JBWKCH010000003.1 coordinate 382,596, forward strand.
CCACCTCGCGGTACTCGGAGTCGTAGATCGCCGCATCGTCCCCGGGGGCGAGTTCGTAGTGGCGCAGATTGCCGCCCCAGTACCTGAGGATCCGGCCCAGCTCGCCCACCGGGTCCTTCGTCAACGCCGCGTCGTCCAGGGAAACTTCCAGAAGAAATCTCATGCCTTCAAGGGTTTCATTGAACTCCTTGTTGGGACTTTCCGAGCCTTTGCCGGGGAGGGAACGCCGAAAGTCTCAAGCGGGGGGAACAGGCGCGGGCCGGGCGCGGCGAGCGAATCTGAGTACCGGCCCTGAGTACCCGTACGGATGCCCGGCGGTGGCCGGGCCGACAGGCTGGGGCGCATGACAACGCACCGCGCCCCCAAGCCTGTTGCCGGCCCGACCCAGAGCATCGAGCGGGCCGTCACCCTAGGGCTGATCCTCGCCGTGCTGGCGGGACTCGGCTGGATCGCCGGGATGATCTACACCATCGCCGAGTGGCCGCTGTAGGCCGCCTCGGCGGGCTCTCAGCGGGCCGACGCGACGCGGAAGCGGATGCCCGCCGCGCGCAGCCGGCCGATCAGGGCGTCGCCCATCGCCACGGCCGTGGTGACCTGGCCCGCCGTCTTCGGAAGGTCGTCGAGGGCCAGGCACAGAGCGGACTCGGCCAGCATCTTGGCCGTCTCGTCGTAGCCCGGGTCCCCGCCGGAGACCTCCGTGCAGACCCGCTTGCCGCCGCCCTCGCCCACGAAGCGCACGGAGAACCAGCTCTTCGCCCGCTTCTCGGGGCCGGGCCCGTCGCCGGGCTTGAGCCGGTCCGACAACCAGCGGCGCGCCGGCGGCACCTGGGCCGCCGCGACCAGCGCGCCGACGGCCGCGACCCCGCCCACCGCGACGGGCAGGTGCCGGACGGCCGCGTACTGCCGGTAGCGGAAGTCGGGCCCGTACCGGTCGAGCGCCGACGCCGAGCGCCGCACGATCTGTGGGTCGATGGTCGGCATGGGCAGCGCCCAGGCGCCCACCTCCTTGGCGAACCGCGGACCGCCCAGCGGCGCCGACACCCGACGGCCGACCAGTCGCGGTTCGTGCCGCCGCCGGTCCCGCGCGGCGGCCGCCATCTCCCGCTGCCGGGCGAACTGGCCCAGCGCGGAGGCGAAGGTGCCGCCGGAGAAGGCCGCGTCCGCGGTGACGAAGCCCTCCACGGTCAGCGGCACGTTCTCGGGCAGCTGCTGGACGGTGAAGTACACGCCCAGGTCGTGCGGGATCGAGTCGAACCCGGCGGCGTGCACCAGCCGGGCCCCGGTCTCCCGCGCCCGCGCGTCGTGCCGGACGTACATCAGATCCACGAACTCGGGCTCGCCGCACAGGTCCAGGTAGTCGGTCCCGGCGTCCGCGCAGGCGGCGACGAGTTCCTCGCCGTACGTCACGTACGGGCCGACCGTCGTGGCCACCACGCGCGCCTGCTCCGCCAGGGCGCGCAGCGAGGCCGCGTCGGAGACGTCCGCCCGCAGCACACCGATCTCCGCGTCGGCGGGCAGCCGCTCGCGCAGGCGCTCCAGCTTCTCGGCGCTGCGGCCGGCGATCGCCCAGCGCAGCCCCTCGGGCGCGTGCGCGGCGAGGTACTCGGCGGTGAGCACACCGGCGAAACTCGTGGCTCCGAAGAGCACGATGTCGTACGGACGGTCCGTCCTGCTTTGCCTGCTCATGACACCCCTTGGTCGCGCAGCCCGTGCCGCTGTCGGTGGCCGAGGCTAGCGTGAGGGGTGCGGAGCCCGACGACGAGCCCGGAGGAACGCGATGGCCGTGCCCAGAAATGCCCTGAAGAAGCGGGAGAAGGTGCGCGCGTTCGCGCTGGGGCTGCCGGGCGCCGTCGAGGAGTTCCCCTGGGGCGAGTCCGTCGCGAAGGTCAACAAGAAGGTGTTCGTCTTCCTCGGCGTCGGCGACGGCAGTTACCGCCTGGGAGTGACGGTGAAGCTCACCGACGAGACGGCCCACGCCCACGCGCTGGCCTGCCCCGGAGCCGAGCCCGCCGGCTACGGACTGGGCAAGGCGGGCTGGGTGAGCGTTCCGCTGGAGGAGCAGGGCGCCCCGGCGGCGGAGCTGCTGTGCGACTGGGTGGAGGAGAGCTACCGGGTGATCGCGCCGAAGCGGCTCACGGCGGAACTGGACGCGGGCTGACCCGTACGGCAGATTGCTAAGCGCTTGCTCGTTCGGGGCTTGTGCCGAGTGGAACACGTTCTTAGCATCACTGGTGTTACATCAGTTGTGTCACAGCACTGGGGGCTGGATGACCACGGCAAGGACGCCAGGGCACGGCCCGCTCGCCGGTGTGCGCGTCGTCGAGCTGGCCGGCATCGGGCCCGGCCCGTTCGCCGCCATGCTCCTGGCCGACCTCGGCGCCGACGTCGTACGGGTGGACCGTCCGGGCGGCCCCGGGCTCGCGATCGACCCGGCCTACGACGTCACCAACCGCAACAAGCGCTCGGTGGTCGTCGACCTGAAGGCCCCGGACGGCCCGGAGCAGGTGCTCGGCCTCGTGGCCCGTGCCGACGTCCTGGTCGAGGGCTACCGCCCCGGCGTCGCGGAGCGCCTCGGCGTCGGCCCCGAGGCCTGCCACGCACGCAACCCGCGGCTCGTCTACGGCCGGATGACCGGCTGGGGCCAGGACGGCCCGCTCGCCCGGCGCGCCGGGCACGACATCACCTACCTCGCCCCCACCGGCACCCTCGGCCTGATCGGCGACCCGGACCGGCCGCCCGCCGTCCCCGCCAACCTGCTCGGCGACTACGCGGGCGGCTCCCTCTACCTGGTCGTCGGCGTCCTCGCCGCCCTCCACCACGCCCGCGCGACCGGCACCGGCCAGGTCGTCGACGCGGCGATCGTCGACGGCGCGGCCCACCTCGCCACGATGATCCACGGCATGCTCGCCGCCGGCGGCTGGCAGGACCGCCGCGGCGCCAACCTCCTGGACGGCGGCTGCCCCTACTACGGCACCTACGAGACGGCCGACGGCCGCCACATGGCCGTCGGCGCCCTGGAGCCGCAGTTCTACGCGGAGTTCCTCGCCCTCCTCGGCCTCGGCGACCGGGCCGCGGCCCGCAAGGACGTCGCCAGCTGGGACACCCTGCGCGACGAGGTCGCCGCCCGCTTCAAGAGCCGTACCCGGGACGAGTGGACGGCCGTCTTCGACGGCACCGACGCGTGCGTGGCCCCCGTGCTGTCACTGCGCGAGGCCCCGCACCACCCGCACCTGGCCGCCCGCGGCACCTTCACCGACCACGGCGGCATCACCCAGCCCGCCCCCGCCCCCCGCTTCTCCGCGACCCCGACCACCGTCCGCGGCGGCCCGGCCCGGCCGGGCGCCGACACGGCGGACGTCGCCCGGGACTGGGACGTCCCCGGGCTGCTCCCGTCGTCCCGAAACCCTCAGTGAAAGGCCTCCTCGTGAGCACCGAAGCGTACGTGTACGACGCGATCCGCACCCCGCGCGGGCGCGGCAAGGCCAACGGCGCCCTGCACGGCACCAAGCCCATCGACCTGGTCGTCGGACTCATCCACGAGATCCGCGCCCGCTTCCCGGACCTCGACCCGGCCGCCGTCGACGACATCGTCCTCGGCGTCGTCGGCCCGGTCGGCGACCAGGGCTCCGACATCGCGCGCATCGCGGCCATCGCCGCCGGACTGCCCGACACCGTCGCCGGCGTCCAGGAGAACCGCTTCTGTGCCTCCGGCCTGGAGGCCGTCAACCTGGCCGCCGCCAAGGTCCGTTCCGGATGGGAGGACCTCGTCCTGGCCGGTGGCGTCGAGTCGATGTCCCGCGTGCCGATGGCCTCCGACGGCGGCGCCTGGTTCAACGACCCGATGACCAACCTCCAGGTCAACTTCGTGCCGCAGGGCATCGGCGCCGACCTCATCGCCACCATCGAGGGCTTCTCCCGGCGCGACGTCGACGAGTACGCGGCGCTCTCCCAGGAGCGGGCCGCCACCGCCATGAAGGACGGCCGCTTCGAGAGGTCCGTGGTGCCCGTGAAGGACCGCAACGGGCTCGTCGTCCTCGACCGCGACGAGTTCCCGCGCCCCGGCACCACCGCCGACTCCCTCGCCGGGCTCAAGCCGTCCTTCGCGGACATCGGCGAACTCGGCGGCTTCGACGCCGTGGCGCTCCAGCAGTACCACTGGGTCGAGAAGATCGACCACGTCCACCACGCGGGCAACTCCTCCGGCATCGTGGACGGCGCCTCGCTCGTCGCGATCGGCTCGAAGGAGGTCGGCGAGCGCTACGGCCTCACCCCCCGCGCGCGCATCGTCTCCGCCGCCGTCTCCGGCTCCGAGCCGACCATCATGCTCACCGGCCCCGCCCCCGCCACCCGCAAGGCCCTGGCCAAGGCCGGGCTGACCATCGACGACATCGACCTCGTCGAGATCAACGAGGCGTTCGCGGCGGTCGTGCTGCGCTTCGTGCGGGACATGGGCCTGTCCCTGGACAAGGTCAACGTCAACGGCGGCGCCATCGCCCTCGGCCACCCCCTGGGCGCCACCGGCGCGATGATCCTCGGCACGCTCGTCGACGAACTGGAGCGCCAGGACAAGCGCTACGGCCTCGCCGCGCTGTGCGTCGGCGGCGGCATGGGCGTCGCCACCATCGTCGAGCGCATCTGACCCCCCTCCCGACGGATCACACGGAGCACCTCCACATGAGCACTGAGCCCACCACCATCCGCTGGGAGCAGGACCGCACGGGCCTCGTCACCCTCGTCATCGACGACCCGAACCAGTCCGCGAACACCATGAACCAGGCGTTCCGCGACTCCCTCGCCGCCGTCACCGACCGCCTGGAGGCCGAGAAGGACTCCATCCGGGGCGTCATCATCACCTCCGCCAAGAAGACCTTCTTCGCCGGCGGCGACCTGCGCGACCTCATCCGCGTCACGCCCGAGACCGCCCAGGAGCTGTTCGACGGCGGCATGGCGATCAAGCGGAACCTGCGCCGCATCGAGACCCTCGGCAAGCCCGTCGTCGCCGCCCTCAACGGCGCTGCCCTGGGCGGCGGTTACGAGATCGCCCTGGCCTGCCACCACCGCGTCGCCCTGGACGCGCCCGGCTCGAAGATCGGCTGCCCCGAGGTCACCCTCGGCCTGCTGCCCGGAGGCGGCGGCGTGGTCCGCACCGTCCGCCTGCTGGGCATCGCCGACGCCCTGCTGAAGGTCCTCCTCCAGGGCACCCAGTACAGCCCGCGCCGCGCCCTGGACAACGGACTCGTCGACGAGGTCGCCGACAGCCAGGAGGACATGCTCGCCAAGGCGCGCGCCTTCATCGACGCCAACCCCGAGTCCCGGCAGCCCTGGGACAAGCCCGGCTACCGCATCCCGGGCGGCACCCCGGCGAACCCGAAGTTCGCCGCGAACCTCCCGGCCTTCCCCGCCACCTTGCGCAAGCAGACGGGCGGCGCCCCCTACCCGGCGCCGCGCAACATCCTGGCCGCCGCCGTCGAAGGCGCCCAGGTCGACTTCGAGACCGCCCAGGTCATCGAGGCCCGCTACTTCGTCGAACTGGCCGCCGGGCAGACCTCGAAGAACATGATCCAGGCCTTCTTCTTCGACCTCCAGGCCGTCAACTCCGGCGCCAACCGCCCGCAGGGCGTCGAGCCCCGCCAGGTCCGCAAGGTCGCCGTGCTCGGCGCCGGCATGATGGGCGCCGGCATCGCCTACTCCTGCGCCCGCGCCGGCATCGAGGTGGTCCTCAAGGACGTCTCCCTGGAGGCGGCCCTCAAGGGCAAGGGCTACTCCGAGAAGCTGTGCGCCAAGGCCGTCGCCAAGGGCCGTACGACCCAGGAGAAGGCCGACGCGCTGCTCGCCCGCATCACCCCCACCGCCGAGGTCCAGGACCTGACGGGCTGCGACGCCGTCATCGAGGCCGTCTTCGAGGACACCTCCCTCAAGCACAAGGTGTTCCAGGAGATCCAACACGTCGTCGAGCCCGACGCGCTGCTGTGCTCCAACACCTCCACCCTGCCCATCACCGCGCTCGCCGAAGGCGTGGAACGCCAGGGCGACTTCATCGGACTGCACTTCTTCTCGCCGGTCGACAAGATGCCGCTCGTCGAGATCATCAAGGGCGAGCGCACCGGCGAGGAGGCCCTCGCCCGCGCCTTCGACCTGGTCCGGCAGATCAACAAGACGCCGATCGTCGTCAACGACTCGCGCGGCTTCTTCACCTCCCGCGTCATCGGCCACTTCATCAACGAGGGCGTCGCCATGGTCGGCGAGGGCATCGAGCCCGCGTCGGTCGAGCAGGCCGCGGCCCAGGCGGGCTACCCGGCCAAGGTGCTGTCGCTGATGGACGAGCTGACGCTGACCCTGCCCCGCAAGATCCGTGCCGAGTCCCGGCGCGCGGTCGAGGAGGCGGGCGGCACCTGGACCGTCCACCCGGCCGAGGCCGTCATCGACCGCATGGTCGACGAGTTCGGCCGCACCGGCCGCAGCGGCGGCGCCGGTTTCTACGACTACGGCGACGACGGCAGGCGCGCCGGCCTCTGGCCCGGGCTGCGCGAGCACTTCACCCGGCCCGGCCACCGGATCCCGTTCCGGGACATGCAGGAGCGGATGCTGTTCTCCGAAGCGCTGGACACCGTCCGGCTGCTGGAGGAGGGCGTGCTGACCTCCGTCGCCGACGCCAACATCGGCTCGATCTTCGGCATCGGCTTCCCCGGCTGGACCGGCGGTGTGCTCCAGTACATCGACGGCTACGAGGGCGGCCTGCCCGGCTTCGTGGCCCGCGCCCGGGAACTCGCCGAGCGCTACGGGGAGCGCTTCGCCCCGCCCGCGCTGCTGTTGGAGAAGGCGGACAAGGGGGAGCGGTTCGCCGACTCACCCCGCGTCTGACCCGCCGGAGCCCGAAGGCCCGGTGAGCCACTCGCCCAGCTCTTCCTTCAGCGACCGCTGAAAGGCGGTGAGGAGCGCCTGCACCACCAGCGGGTGCATGTGCGCCGACAGGGACCGCACGTCCCGCGCGTCACGCTCCGCCACCTCACCGCGGAAGAGCTGGGACAGCTCCCGGGCCGCGGCGCGCGTGTGCTCGATGAGGACCTTGCGCGCCGCGAAGATCGCCTCCTGCGACAGCGGCACGTCCAGCAGCCCGGCGCCGAGCCGCAGCAGACCCAGGTCGGCCTCGTACCCGCCGTCCGCGGGCCGGACCACGCCCATGGCGACGAGCCGCTCGACGTCCTCCTCGCCCAGCGGCCGTCCGGCCCGCCGCTCCAGCTCCGCGCGCGTGACCGTCTCGACGGACTCCGGCGCCCAGGACGCCACCACGGCCCGGTGGATGGCGAGGTCGTGCGCGCTCAGGTCCGGCGGCAGCTGCCGCAGGTAGCGCTCGATGCCGGCCAGCGTCATGCCCTGCCGCCGCAACTCCTCGATCAGGGCCAGCCGGGCCAGATGCCCGCGGCCGTAGTGCCCCACCCGTCGCGGACCGAGCACCGGCGGGGGCAGCAGCCCCTTCGTGCCGTAGAAGCGGACCGTGCGCACCGTGACACCGGCTCGGGCGGCCAGCTCGTCGATCGTGAGGGTCGGCTCCTCGGTGTCGGTCGTCATATGCAGCAGTATCGCTGTCTCACCAGTGCTGTGACACCGCACCCGCCTCACCCCCGCGTGGCCGTGCGGTGAACGGGTCGTGGCCGCTGTGCACGGCGGCAGTGGACCTTGTGAGAAGTGACGCTCTGTGACGTGGGCCACCGTATGGGCCGGGATCCGTGTGGGAAGGTGCTGCCTTGGTCTGTGCCGCGTCACAAGGGTGGTGCGGGCCAGCGCACTGTACGGACCCCGGACCCACGAGGTCCGGGGCGATCCAGAGAGTGGAACCACCCGTGAGCAAGGACGCCGTGAACACGGCTGCGGCCACGCCGCGTACCGATGCGGCCGCAGCGCCCGCGGACGCGGGCGACGCCGGCTACAGCAAGGACCTCAAGGCCCGCCACGTCAACATGATCGCCATCGGAGGCGCGATCGGCACCGGACTCTTCCTGGGTGCGGGCGGGCGCCTCCACAACGCGGGCCCGGCGCTGGCCATCGCCTACCTGGTCTGCGGCATCTTCGCCTTCTTCGTGGTCCGGGCCCTCGGTGAGCTCGTGCTCTACCGCCCCTCGTCGGGTTCCTTCGTGTCGTACGCGCGCGAGTTCCTCGGGGAGAAGGGCGCCTACGTCGCCGGCTGGATGTACTTCCTGAACTGGTCGACCACCGGCATCGCCGACATCACCGCGATCGCGCTCTACACGCACTACTGGAGCATGTTCACCGACATCCCGCAGTGGGTGCTCGCGCTGGTCGCCCTCGCGGTGGTGCTGGCCGTGAACCTGATCTCGGTGAAGTACTTCGGCGAGATGGAGTTCTGGTTCGCGATCATCAAGGTCGCGACGCTGGTCGGCTTCATGCTCATCGGCATCTTCCTGCTCGCCACACAGCACGAGGTGGGCGGCCAGACGCCCGGCATGAGCGTCATCACCGACAACGGCGGCGTCTTCCCGCACGGCATGATGCCCGTGGTCCTGGTGATGCAGGGCGTGATCTTCGCCTACGCCGCGCTGGAGCTGGTCGGTGTCGCCGCCGGCGAGACCGCCGAGCCGGAGAAGGTCGTCCCGCGCGCGGTGAACTCCATCATGTGGCGCGTCGGCCTCTTCTACGTCGGCTCGGTCGTCCTGCTGGCCCTGCTGCTGCCGGGTTCGGTCTACTCGGCCGACCAGAGCCCGTTCGTCACGGTGCTGTCGAAGATCGGCGTCCCGGCCGCGGGCGACGTGATGAACCTGGTCGTCCTGACGGCCGCCATGTCCTCCCTGAACTCCGGCCTGTACTCCACGGGCCGCATCCTGCGCTCCATGGCGATGGCGGGCTCCGCCCCGAAGTTCACCGCCCGCATGAACCGCAGCCAGGTGCCCTACGGCGGCATCCTGCTGACCTGCGGGGTCTGTGTGCTGGGCGTCGGCCTGAACTTCCTCGTGCCGGCCCAGGCCTTCGAGATCGTGCTGAACGTGGCCTCCCTGGGCATCATCAGCACCTGGGTGATCATCATGATCTGCCACCTGGTGTTCGTCCGCCGCGCCAAGGCGGGCCTCCTCACCCGCCCGTCCTTCCGGCTCCCCTTCAGCCCGGTCACGGAGATCACCACGGTCGTCTTCCTGCTGGCCTGCCTCGGCATGATGTGGAACGACCCCGAGGTCGGCCGCAAGACCCTGCTGCTGATCCCGCTGATCGCCCTCATGCTGGTGGCCGGCTGGTACGGCGTGCGCCGCAGGGTCTCGCAGACCGCGGACCAGGAGCTGTCGCAGCTGACGAAGTAAGGCCGACCGGGGCCGTTGTCAGTGGCCGCGTCCACGGTGGCGTCATGCCGGGGATCACATACGTCCGGGGTGACGCCACCGTTCCGTCGGTGAAGGGCGTCAAGATCATCGCCCACCAGGACCGGCCGCAAGGGCGTTCGTGCGTGGAGCCGCTGATCGAGGAGCGGCTGGTTCGTCGGGGGATACCGGTGACGGTGTACGACCACGGTCGGTGACCCCGCCCGGGCCATCGGCTCAGCCCTCGCTGTCGAACGCCCGCACCAGACAGTCGGCGAGGTCCCGCGCGAGGGAGCCGTCCGGGTCCAGCCGGGGGTTGAAGATCGCGACGGTGAGGCCGGCGGCACCGTCGCCGGCCAGCGCCGTGCGCAGCACACTCTCCAGCTCCTGCCAGGTCAGACCGTCCGGCTGCCGGTAGTCGACGGCGGGCATGAGCGCGTCGTCCAGCACGTCGACGTCGAGATGCACCCAGTACCCGCCGCCCGCCCGGTCCCCGTCCAGCAGCCGCACGGCGCGCCGGGCCGCCTCGGCCGCCCCCAGGGCGCGCACCATGTCCAGCTCCATCGCGTGCAGCGCGGACGGCAGCGGCTGCATCCCGTACGCCGCGGACTCCTCGGCGTCCCGGAATCCCAGGGCGACGACGTCCTCGTCCCTCACGAGGGGACCCCGGCCCTCCAGATCGGCCAGCACGCGCGGGCCGCGCCCGGTGGCCAGGGCGAGTTCCATCGAGGCCACCTCGCCGGCCGGTTCCGCCGCCGGCTGGTAGAAGTCGCTGTGCCCGTCGAGGAAGAGCAGACCGTGCCGGTCGCGGCGGCTCAGGGCCAGCAGCGCGCCGAGCAGCACGCTGCAATCGCCGCCGAGCACGACGGGGAACCGGCCCCGGCCTAGGACCCCGCCCACGGCGTCGGCCAGCGCCACGGAGTACGCGGCGATGCCGTCCGCGTTCAGCAGGCCCGTCGCCGGGTCCCGTTCCGGGTCGTACGGCGGCGGCTCCACCCGCCCCGCGTGCCACGCCCCGAGCCCTTCGGCCAGCCCGGCCCCGAGGAGCGCCGCGGGCAGTTCCTCGACCCCCGTGGGGCGCAGCCCGAGCACGGACGGTGCCTCGACGATCGCCAGCTTCCGCACGTCCGGCTCCCAGGTCAGCCCGACAACGATGCCGGACCGACGCGCCCGGCACACGGACCCACGGTAGTGCGAGGACCGGCGGGTGGCGCGCTCCCGCGGGCGATCGGGCGGAGGGACGGGGGCGGGGGGGCAGAGACCCTGCCGGCCGCTGCCCCCCGGCGTTCGAACACCCCCGGCCGGCCCGCCCGGCCCGGTCGGTCAGTGGCTGTGCTCGTGGCCGCCGTGCCCGTGCACTCCGTTGGTCGCCGCGATCCTCTTCCACGACCTGGGCTGCGCCACGTCCTTCCCCGTCCCGGTGACCGCCGCGGCCCGGGCCGCCGGCGCCGCCGGCTTCGACGGCTGGAACAGCCATGTGTCGAAGAGCGCGGCCAGGGGTTTGCCCGAGACCTCCTCCGCGTACCGCTGGAAGTCCGCCACCGACGCGTTGCCGTGGGCGTACTTCGCGGGCCAGCCCTTCAGGATCGCGAAGAACGCCTCGTCGCCGATCGCGTTGCGCAACGCCTGGACGGCCAGCGCACCCCGGTCGTAGACCGCGATGTCGAACTGGTGGTCGGGGCCGGGATCCCCGGGCCTCACCGTCCAGAACGGATCGTCGGCGGGATGCGAGGCGTACACGTAGTCGGCGAGTTCCTGCGCCGTGCCCTCGCCCTCGTGCTCCGACCACAGCCACTGCGCGTACCGTGCGAAGCCCTCGTTGATCCAGATGTCCTTCCAGCCCTTGAGCGACACCGCGTCGCCGTACCACTGGTGGGCCAGCTCATGGACGACGACCGACACGTTCGACCCGTTCGCGAACTGGCGCGGGCTGTAGAACGGCCGGGTCTGGGTCTCCAGCGCGTACCCGGTGTTCGTGTTCGGCACGTATCCGCCGAGCGCGTCGTAGGGGTACGGCCCGAAGTACCCGGCCAGCCAGTCCGCGATCTCCCCGGTCCGTTCGACGCTCGCCCGCGCCGCCCCGGCATCGGCGCCCAGATTCGCGCTGTAGGCGTTGAGGACCGGGACGCCGCTCTCGGTCGTGCCGGTCGTGATGTCGAACTTCCCGACCGCGAGCGTGGCGAGGTACGTGGCCTGGGGCTTGTCGGACCGCCAGTTCCAGCGCGTCCAGCCGAGCTTCGAACTCGTCGACCGCAGCGTGCCGTTGGAGATGGCCTGGGTGCCGTCCGGGACCAGCACGGACACGTCGTAGGTCGCCTTGTCCAGCGGATGGTCGTTGCTCGGGAACCACCACGCCGCCGCCTCGGGCTCGTTCGCCGCGACGCCTCCGTCGGGGGTGCGGTGCCAGCTGGTGAAGCCGAACGCCTGCTTCGACGACGGCACCCCGCGGTAGCGCACGACCACCGTGACGGGCGCGCCCTTGGTCAACGGCGTCTTCGGCGTGATCTCCAGCTCCTGCTCGCCCGAGGTCCGCAGCGACGCCTTGGCCCCGTTGACGCGCACCTCGTCGACGTCCAGCAGGAAGTCCAGGTTGAAGCTCGCCAGGTCCTGCGTGGCGCGGGCCAGCAGGGTCGCGGTGCCCTCCAGTACGTCGGTGGACGGCTGGTATTTCAGCCGCAGGTCGTAGTGGGAGACGTCGTATCCGCCGTTGCCGTAGGCCGGGTAATAGGGATCGCCGATGCCCGGCGCGCCGGGGGAGCGGGGAGCGGCCGATGCCGGGATCGCCAGCAGGAGAGAGGCCGCTGCCAGGGCTCCCGGCGCGATGATTCTGCGGTGCACGCAAGGCTCCAAGTCGTAGGGTCCCGAGGTCTTCTGGAATCTGTGCGGAGCCTATTCACTCCCTGTGCCCCTGATCATGTCCATGGCCCCCGCTGTCACACGATCGCCATTCGGCCGACATGGAACACCCGTCGCGACGGCCCGCCCGGGACACGCCGGTCCGTCAGATGCCCCCTTCTGGACGGGAGTTCACCGATGTACCGTCCGGCCCATGCCGAAACGCACGCGCTTCACGACCTGGAGACCGCTCGCGACGGCGGCCACGGCCGCCCTCATGGCCACCCTGCTCACCCCGGCCACCGCGCAGGCCGCACCGCGCGGGAGCGAACCCGTCCACTCCTACGAGAACGCCATCCGCGAGGCCGTCTGGGTGGACACGGGACTGGACGGTGACCGCGACGGCAGGACCGACCGGGTCGCCGTCGACATCGTCCGCCCCCGCGAAACCGCCCGGCAGGGCCGCAAGGTGCCCGTCATCATGGACGCCAGCCCGTACTACTCCTGCTGCGGGCGCGGCAACGAGAGCCAGAAGAAGACCTACGACGCGCAGGGCCGTGTCGCCCGGATGCCGCTCTTCTACGACAACTACTTCGTCCCGCGCGGCTACGCCTTCGTCGGCGTGGACCTGGCCGGAACCAATCGGTCCGACGGCTGCGTCGACGTCGGCGGGCGCTCCGACATCCAGTCCGCGAAGGCCGTCGTCGACTGGCTGAACGGCCGCGCCAAGGCCTACACGACCCGTACCGGCACGACCCGCGCCGAGGCGGGCTGGACCAACGGCCGCACCGGCATGATCGGCAAGAGCTGGGACGGCACCATCGCCAACGGCGTCGCCGCCACCGGCGTCAAAGGCCTGAAGACCATCGTCCCGATCAGCGCCATCTCCTCCTGGTACGACTACTACTTCCAGCAGGGAGCGCCCCTCTACGACTCCGGCCCCGAGTGGCTGTCGGACTACGTCGACAGCCCCGACGCCCGCGCCAAGTGCGGTGCCGTCCAGCGAAAGCTCGTCGACGGCGCCCCGCGCACCGGCGACTGGACCCCGCTGTGGAGCGAGCGCGACTACGTGAAGGCCGCGCGCAAGGTGAAGGCCAGCGTCTTCCTCGTCCACGGCATGCAGGACCTCAACGTCCGCATGAAGCACGTCGGCCCGTGGTGGGACGCCCTCGCGAAGAACGGCGTCGAGCGCAAGATCTGGCTGTCGCAGACCGGCCACGTCGACCCCTTCGACTTCCGGCGCGGCGCCTGGGTCGAGACGCTGCACCGCTGGTTCGACCACGAACTCATGGGCATCGACAACGGCATCGACCGTGAGCCCATGGCCGACATCGAGCGCGCGCCCGACCGGTGGGAGACCTCCAGGACCTGGCCGCCGAGCGGCACCCGGGCGGCCACCCTGCGCCCCGGCCGTGGCGCCGAGGCCGGCGTCGGCACCCTCGGGCTGCGCCGCGGCCACGGCACCGAGACCTTCACCGACGACCCGAAGCTGAGCGAGACCGACTGGGCCGCGCGGATCGACGCGCCGACACCGGAGAAGGCCGGGTTCGTCACCGGGCCGCTCACCCGCGACCTGCGCCTGTCCGGCTCCTCCGAGGTCACGGTCACCGCGACCCCCAGCACTCCGACGGCCCACCTCTCCGCCGTCCTCGTGGACGTCGGCCCCGCCACCGTCCGCGACTACGCCGACGCCGGTGAAGGCATCACCACCCTCACGCACCGCACCTGCTGGGGCGCGAGCACCCCGGAGGACAGCGCCTGCTTCAAGGAGACGAAGGCCAAGACCGCCGACGTCGATCACACGGTCGTCAGCCGCGGCTGGGCCGACCTCGGCAACCACGCCTCCGACCACCGGGGCGGCCCGCTCACCCCGGGCAAGCGGTACACCATCACCGTCGACCTGGCGGCCACCGACCACGTGGTCCCCGCGGGGCACCGCCTGGCGCTGATCGTCGCCGGCACCGACCAGGGCCTGATCGACCCTCCCGCCGACAAGCCCACGCTCACGCTCGACCTGGCCCGCACCTCGGCGCGCGTCCCGTTCGTCGGCGGGGCCACCGCCTTCGCACGCGCCACCCCGCATGCCGCGTCCCCCGGCCCCGGCGCCACCTACCTGGACGGCGTACGGGAGCCGCGCACCACGCACCGCGTCCCGGGGGAGACCCGGTGACCCGCGCCGGCGCCCTGGTCCTGACCGCCGCGGCCCTCACGGCCTCCCTGGTCGCCGCACCGGCCCGGGCGGCCGGTGACTCCCCGCCCCGCACCGGCTTCGAGCAGTCGCACGGCGCCCGCTGGACCACCCAGCCCGAGGAAGGGGACTTCCTCGAAGCCGTCGACCGGGCCAGTGGCCGGGTCTCCGTGACCCGCATCGGCACGACGAAGCAGGACCGTCCCCTGCGGCTGGTGCGGATCGGCAACCGCCCGAGCGGCAACAAGGTGCTCCTCGTGTGCAGCCAGCACGGCGACGAGCCCTCCGGCCGCGAGGCCTGTCTGACCACCGTCCGCGACCTCGCCCACGCCCGCGACCAGCGCACCCGGCGCTTCCTGGACCGCACCACGGTCCTGGGCGTGCCCACCGCCAACCCCGACGGCCGGGGCGCGAACACGCGCGGCAACAGCGACGGCGTCGACATCAACCGCGACCACCTGGCCCTGAGAACCGCCGAGGGCCGCGCGCTGGCCGCCCTCATCCGTGACCAGCGCCCCGACGTCGTCTACGACCTGCACGAGTACGGCGCCACCCCCCGGTTCTACGACAAGGACCTCTTCGACCTGTGGCCGCGCAACCCCAACACCGACGACGCGGTCCACGAGGAGGCACAAACCCTGTCCGAGGCGTACGTCCGTCCCGCAGCCGAGCGGGCCGGCCACTCGACCGGCACCTACGGCATCTGGACCGACCCGGTCACCGGTGAGCCGGTCAAGCAGGTCGCCGGGGACGGGCAGGAGCGCATCCTGCGCAACATGTCCGGTGTGAAGCACTCCGTCGGGCTGCTCATCGAGAGCCGCGTGGACCCGCTCACCGAGGCGGAGAAGGCGGACCCGGCCCTGAACAACCGTCGTCGGGTCACCTCCCAACTCGACGCACTCAAGGGGCTGTTCGGCTACACCGACGAGCGCCGCAGCCGGATCGAGTCGGCGACGGCCAGGGCCCGGCTCGCGGGCGGGTCCGCCACCGGCCCCGTCTACACCGGGGGCGCCGACAACGACCCGCCCGAACCGGCCGAGACCATCGCGGATCCGCCCTGCGGCTACCGGCTCTCCGCCGCCCAGTACGCCGAGGTGGGCGACGAGCTCGCCCTGCACGGAGTGCGGGTGCGCAAGGACGGCGAGGGCGTGCTCGTGCCCCTGCGCCAGTCGCTGCGGGCGCTGGTGCCGCTGCTGCTCGACGACCGGGCCGGGTACCACCTGACCGGAGGTTCACCCGAAAACGCATGTTGAGAGGGGTGAAATTCCGCCACACGTGGTAGCAGCGTTTTACGGAGGTCCTCCACCTCCCCTGCTGTCCCATGAAAGGTGCCGCCTGTGACGCAAGAACGACCAAGCGACAAGGGCTCCCCGGAGGGAGCCGCGCTGCCGGGGTCGGAAGCGGGTCTGCCCGGTCAGGACCGGCCGCAGACCGACCGCATCGTCTTCGGCGTCACGGCGGTGCTCACCCTCGCCTTCGTGGTCTGGGGAGCGGCGGCGACCGACTCGCTCGAAGACGTCTCCACCACTCTGCTCGGCGGGCTGATGCACAACGGCGGCTGGGCGTTCATGCTCGCCGCCTCCGGCTTCGTCGTCTTCGCCCTGTGGCTCGCCATCAGCCGCTACGGCCGTATCCACCTGGGCGCGGAGGGCGAGGAGCCCGAGTTCCGCACGGTGTCCTGGGTCGCGATGATGTTCAGCGCGGGCATGGGCATCGGCCTGATGTTCTACGGCGTGAGCGAGCCGCTGTCGCACTACGGCACGCCCCCGCCGGGCTCGAACCCGGCCGACTCCGGCGAACGCATGGAGACGGCCATGGCCACCACCCTGTTCCACTGGACGCTGCACCCCTGGGCGATCTACGCCGTGGTGGGCCTGGCCATCGCCTACAGCACCTTCCGCAGGCGGCGCCGGCAGACCATCAGCGCCGTCTTCACCCCGCTGATCGGCAAGAAGAACGCCAACGGCGGCATCGGCCGGGCCATCGACGTCCTCGCGATCATCGCGACCGTCTTCGGCTCCGCCGCCTCCCTGGGGCTCGGCGCGCTCCAGATCGGCTCCGGTGTGCAGGAGCTGAAGTGGATGGACAAGGTGAGCACCGGGCTGCTCGTCACGATCATCGCGGTGCTGACCCTGGCCTTCGTCGCGTCCGCGATCTCCGGTGTGGAGAAGGGCATCCAGTGGCTGTCCAACACAAACATGGTGCTGGCGCTGATCCTCGCTTTGTTCGTCTTCGTGGCGGGCCCGACCATCATCGTTCTCGACCTGCTGCCCACGTCCGTCTTCGCCTACCTCGGCGACCTGCCCCAGCTGGCCGGCCGGACCGAGGCCAGCGGCGGCGAGGGCGTCGCCGACTGGCTGGGCAGCTGGACGGTCTTCTACTGGGCGTGGTGGATCTCCTGGACGCCGTTCGTCGGCATGTTCATCGCCCGCATCAGCCGGGGCCGCACGATCCGCCAGTTCGTCGGCGGTGTGATCCTCGTGCCCAGCACGGTCAGCCTGATCTGGTTCGCGATCTTCGGCGGCTCCGCGATGAAGATGCAGGAACAGGGGCAGCTCGCCAAGGAGGCGACTCCGGAGGGCCGGCTCTTCGGCGTGCTCCAGCAGTTCCCCATCGCCACCGTCACGAGCCTGCTCGTGATGGTCCTGGTCGGCATCTTCTTCGTCTCGGGCGCCGACGCGGCCTCGATCGTCATGGGCACCCTGTCGCAGAAGGGCGCCCTCGAACCGGGCCGCTTCGTGGTGGTGTTCTGGGGCGTGCTCACCGGCGCGGTGGCCGCGATCATGCTGCTCGTCGGCAGCGGCCAGGGCGACGCGCTGACCGGTCTGCAGAACCTCACGATCCTCGCGGCGGCGCCGTTCGTGATCGTGATGATCTTCATGTGCGTCGCCCTCATGCGCGACCTTCGCCGCGACCCGGTCATCGTGCGTGAGCAGATGGGCTCCGAGGCCGTGGAGATGGCCGTGATGGAAGGCCACAAGAAGTACGACGGGGAGTTCGAGTTCCGCGTCGGCCCGGGCCGCGGCCCGGACGTCGAGGGAGACCCGATCGGCAAGCACTGACCGCAACGGTGGCGGGCGGCCCGGGGTGCGTGCCCCGGGCCGCCCTCGTTGTGCCCGGCCACTGGTCGCGGCGGCGATCCTCGGGGCCGTCTGGACGGCGGCGAACGCTCTCAGCCGGCGACCAGCCGGGCCGCCTCGTGCGCACACCCCCAGGCCACGGTGACACCCGCGCCGCCGTGGCCGTAGTTGTGCACCAGCAGCCGGCCGTCCGGCAGGGTCTCGCGCTCCAGCCGGACCGACGGCCGGGTGGGCCGCAGCCCGACCCGGTGCGCCAGCACCCGGGCCCCCTCGATCCCGGGCCGCAGGGCGGCGCAGCGGCGCACGATCGCCTCGGCCGTCGCCGGGTCGGGCTCCAGTGACCAGACGTCCTCCTCGGAGGTACCGCCGAGGACGAGCCCGCCCGGCTGCGGGAACATGTACGTGTGCTCGCCCGCCGCGTCGGTGGAGACCAGCCAGGTATCGATCCCCGGGTTCTCCACGACGACCAGCTGCCCGCGCACCGGCCGTACGGAGGGGTCCGGCACGAGCTCCCGCGCGGCGAGCCCGGTGCAGTTGACCACGACCGGCGCGTCCGCCTCCGCGAAGGCGGACACCGTACGCGTCTCGATCACGCCGCCCGCCGCAAGGAACCGCTCCCGCAGCCACGGCAGATGAGCCGGCATGTCGATGAGCGGCAGCCGTGCCACGACGCCCGTGCCCGCGTACTCCCGGGCCGTGGCCGCCCGCAGCCCCGGCACCCGGCCCGCCAGCCACCCCTCGGCCTCGTCGAGCGGGGTCTCGCCCTGTACCCCTTCGACCATGCGTACGCCCGTGTGCTCGGCTCGCGCCGCGAGCTCCTCGTACACCTCCAGCGACCGCAGCGCCCACACGCGCGCCGTCGCGACCGGCTCGATCCGGTACGGCCACCACAGGGCCCCCGCGACGACCGAGGTGGTCGCCTCCACGGGGTCCCGCGTCCACACCCGCACCCGGCGGCCCCGCTCCGCGAGAACCAGTGCGGTCGTCAGCCCCACCACTCCGCCGCCGACCACCACGACTTCGCCACTCGACTCGCTCACCATGCCCGGACCGTAGCGGAATGCGCCATGCCGTGCTCACATCACGCGCAGTGTGGGGATACTCACCGTATGTGTGCCGAGTACGCGACCTTCGGCCTGGCACCCGCGATGCGGGCCGGGGGAGTCCTCAACGACGGCGGTTACCAGGTTCACCGGGACTTCGTGGACTTCATCGTCGACGGACGCCCCCTGCTGTTCCGGCTCTCCGACCTCGACGCGGTCTCCCCGCTCGCCTCCGACGTCCCACCCGCGATCTTCACCGCACAGGTGCGCAGCCTGCTCCTGGAGAGCGCGGCCCCGTTACCCGGCGGCCGGTACGTCGTCTACGGCTGCCCCGAGTGCCAGGACCTGGCCTGCGGCGCCGTCACCGCGGTCATCCGCGGCGACGGCGAGGACTTCATCTGGCAGGACTTCGCCTGGCAGACCGACGAACACGCCGACCTGGAGCTCAACGGCTATCACGGCATCGGCCCGTTCCGCTTCCGCGGCGCCGAGTACCGGACGGCGCTGAACGCCCTGCTCGAGGGCCGCGCGCCCGGCCCCCGCCGCCGCGTCCTGCTGATCGGCGCCCGCGTCGCCGTCCTCGCCCGACTGGCCGCGGCCCTGCGCACCATCGGCGTGGGCGCCGACATCGCCCACGACGTCCACGGTGTCCCTCCCGACGAACTGCGCGGCTACGGCGCCGTCGTCCTCGGCCACGCGGCGACCGAGCAGGAATGTGCCGCCGTCCGCCGCGCCTTCGCGCAGGCCGGGGTCCCGGTCGCCCACGTCGACGGCCTCGCCCCGATCGTGCCGCTCCTCGTCGCCCAGATCGAACACGCCCTCGACCGCAGCCCCGTCGAACAGCGCCGCCTCACCGGCCTCGCCGCCACCGGCGAAGGGGCCGACGTCGAGGTCACCTCCGCCTGCCGCGTCACCCTCACCGCCTACCGCCTCGACCGGCTCTCCCGCCCCCACACCCGTGAGATCTTCGACGGCGTCCTCGAAACGGGCCGCCACCGCGTCGCCCTCGACCCGAAAGCGGTCAGGGGCCGGTCGTTCGTCGTGGCACGCACCTCCGGAAGCGTCCTGGTGACGGCCGTGCACCACTGAGCGGCCCGCCGTTAGGATCGGCGCTCTGATGACTGCCACCCTCGTCGCCAAGAACCTCGCCGCCGGCCACGGCGACCGCTCCCTGTTCACCGGCCTCGACCTCGTCGTCGCGCCCGGCGACGTGATCGGTCTGGTCGGCGCCAACGGCGCCGGCAAGTCCACCCTGCTCAGGATGCTCGCCGGACTGACCGCACCCGAGCAGGGCGAACTGCGCCTGTCCCCGCCGACCGCCACCGTCGGCCACCTCCCGCAGGAGCCGGACCGCCGCCCCGG
This sequence comes from Streptomyces sp. NPDC043685, assembly GCF_056436585.1. Taxonomy (NCBI): domain Bacteria; kingdom Bacillati; phylum Actinomycetota; class Actinomycetes; order Kitasatosporales; family Streptomycetaceae; genus Streptomyces; species Streptomyces sp. NPDC043685. The sequence goes on from NZ_JBWKCH010000003.1 coordinate 402,409, forward strand.
CGAGACCGTGCGGGAGTTCCTCGCCCGCCGCACCGGCGTCGCCGAGGCCCAGCGCGCCATGGACGAGGCGACCCAGGCCCTGGTCGACGCGGCACCCGGTGCCGACGACGCCTACGCCACCGGCCTGGAGCGCTGGCTCGGCCTCGGCGGCGCCGACCTCGACGAGCGCGCCGAGGAGGTCGCCGACTCCCTCGGCCTCACGGTCGACCTGGACCAGCCGATGACGTCCCTGTCCGGCGGCCAGGCCGCCCGCGCCGGACTCGCCTCCCTGCTGCTGTCCCGCTACGACGTCTTCCTCCTCGACGAGCCGACCAACGACCTCGACCTGGACGGCCTGGAGCGCCTCGAACGCTTCGTCGGCGGTCTGCGCGCCGGGACGGTGGTCGTCAGCCACGACCGCGAGTTCCTCACCCGCACCGTCACCAAGGTCCTCGAACTCGACCTCGCCCAGCGGCAGATCAACCTCTTCGGCGGCGGCTACGAGGCCTACCTGGAGGAACGCGAGGTCGCCCGCCGGCACGCCCGCGACGATTTCGAGGAGTACGCCGACAAGAAGGCGGCCCTCCAGGACCGCGCGCAGATGCAGCGCTCCTGGATGGACAAGGGCGTGAAGAACGCGCGCCGCAAGGCGAACAACGACAACGACAAGATCGGCCGCAAGTTCCGCAGCGAGGCCAGCGAGAAACAGGCGGCGAAGGCCCGCCAGACCCAGCGCATGATCGAGCGCCTGGACGTCGTGGAGGAGCCCCGCAAGGAGTGGGAACTGCGCATGGAGATCGCGTCGGCCCCGCGCTCGGGTGCCGTCGTCGCGACCCTGCGGGACGCCGAGGTGCGCCGCGGCGGCTTCGTCCTCGGCCCGGTGTCCCTCCAGATCGACTGGGCGGACCGGGTGGCCGTGACGGGCGCGAACGGCGCCGGGAAGTCCACGCTGCTCGCCGCCCTCCTCGGCCGTGTCCCGCTGGACGCCGGGCACGCCACGCTCGGCTCCGGCGTCCTGCTCGGCGAGGTCGACCAGGCCCGCAAGCTGTTCCACGGCGAGGAGCCCCTGCTCGACGCCTTCCGCACCGCCGTCCCGGACACCGAACCGGTCGAGATCCGTACCCTGCTGGCCAAGTTCGGACTCAAGGGGCACCATGTCCTGCGCCCCGCGGGGAGCCTCTCCCCGGGCGAGCGCACCCGGGCCGCCCTGGCGCTGCTCCAGGGCCGGGGCGTCAACCTGCTGGTCCTCGACGAGCCGACCAACCACCTCGACCTGCCGGCCATCGAGCAGTTGGAGTCGGCCCTCGACGCCTACGAGGGCACCCTGCTGCTGGTCACCCACGACCGCCGCATGCTCGACGCCGTGCACGTCACCCGCCGCCTGGAGGTGACGGACGGCAAGGTGACCGAGCGCTAACGGCCCGTCAGGCGCGAGGCGAGTCGCGGGTAGTCGAGGACGTACCCGTCCTCGTCGAACTCCAGGTCGCTGCGGAAGTCGCCGGAGGAGTAGCGGACGTGTCCGGGCCGCAGATGCGTGTACGTCTGCCGCGACGGCCGCACCGTCAGGTCCGGCACCGACACCCAGGCCATCAGGAAGTCCCGCTCACCGGGCGTCCGGTGCAGCCCGTGCCGGAGCACCGGCATGGTGTTGGTGAGCGGGCACAGCCCGAGATCGCAGTCGAGCGCTCCGTCGACCGCGGGCAGCGGCTCGCCGTCCGCGGTCCACCGGCCGTGGCCGTCGTGCCGCAGGTCGAGGGTGCGGGTCCCGGCCCCGGTCTCGGTCGTCACCCGCAGCCCACGGGTCACGAACCCGTCGGCCGTGTCGAGTTCGTACGTGACCCAGTACGGCTCGGGTTCGGTCCCGACGGCCCGTCCGCGGGCCCGCAACACGCCTTCCCCGCGCTCGGGCCAGACGGTCTCGAACCCCCGGCTTGCGCACACTTCCCAGGTGATGGCGGACATACCCTCACTGTAGGTCCGAAGGGACGCGGGGAACTGCGCGACCGGCCACAACGGACCCGCAGCTCCCCACGACACGGGCCGTCAGCGGCGCCCGTTCTTCGGATCGGCCAGCCCCGCCCGACGCAAGGCGTCGGCCATCGCGCTGTTGGCCGGTGCCGGAGCCTGCCGCTGCTGACCGCCGCGACCGCCGCCGCCCTGGCCCCCACGGCCACCACCCTGGCGCTGCTGCGGCGGACGCCCACCACGCTGCCGGCGCTCACCCTGGCCGCCGCCCTGCTGGCCCGGCCGGGCCGCCTCGTCGTCCAGCCGCAGCGTCAGCGAGATCCGCTTGCGCGGGATGTCGATGTCGAGGACCTTCACCTTCACGATGTCGCCGGGCTTGACGACCTCCCGCGGGTCCTTGACGAACGTCTTCGACATCGCGGAGACGTGCACCAGGCCGTCCTGGTGGACACCGATGTCCACGAACGCCCCGAACGCGGCGACGTTGGTGACCACGCCCTCCAGGATCATGCCGGACGACAGGTCGGAGATCTTCTCCACGCCCTCCTTGAAGGCGGCCGTCTTGAAGGCGGGCCGCGGGTCGCGGCCGGGCTTCTCCAGCTCCTTCAGGATGTCGGTGACCGTCGGCAGACCGAACGTCTCGTCCACGAAGTCCTGCGGCCTCAGCGAGCGCAGCACCGCGGTGTTGCCGATGAGCGAGGCGACCTCCTGCCCGGCGGTCTTCACCATGCGCCGCACCACCGGGTACGCCTCGGGGTGCACGCTGGAGGCGTCCAGCGGGTCGTCGCCGCCGCGGATGCGCAGGAAGCCCGCGCACTGCTCGTACGCCTTCGGCCCGAGCCGCGCCACCTTCTTCAGCTCGCCACGGGCCTTGAACGGCCCGTTCTGGTCGCGGTGCGCCACGATGTTCTCGGCGAGCCCGGAGGTGATGCCGGAGACCCGGGCCAGCAGCGGGGCCGAGGCCGTGTTGACGTCCACGCCCACGCCGTTCACACAGTCCTCCACCACCGCGTCCAGCGAACGCGACAGCTTCACCTCGGACAGGTCGTGCTGATACTGGCCGACGCCGATCGACTTCGGGTCGATCTTGACCAGCTCGGCCAGCGGGTCCTGGAGCCGCCGGGCGATCGACACGGCGCCGCGCAGCGACACGTCCATGTCGGGCAGCTCCTGCGAGGCGAAAGCGGACGCCGAGTACACGGAAGCGCCGGCCTCGGAGACCATCACCTTGGTGAGGTTCAACTCCGGGTGCTTGGCGATGAGTTCCCCGGCGAGCTTGTCCGTCTCGCGGGAGGCCGTGCCGTTGCCGATGGCGATCAGCTCGACCGCGTGCTCCTTCGCCAGCCGGGCGAGCTTCGCGATGGCCTCGTCCCAGCGGTTGGCCGGGACGTGCGGGTGGATGACGTCCGTGGCGACGACCTTGCCGGTGGCGTCGACCACGGCGACCTTCACGCCCGTACGGAAGCCGGGGTCCAGGCCGAGCGTCGCGCGCGTGCCCGCCGGGGCGGCGAGCAGCAGGTCGCGCAGGTTCGCCGCGAAGACCCGCACCGCCTCGTCCTCGGCGGCCGTGCGCAGCCGCAGCCTGAGGTCGATACCGAGGTGGACGAGGATGCGGGTGCGCCACGCCCAGCGGACCGTGTCCTTCAGCCACTTGTCACCGGGGCGGCCCCGGTCGGCGATGCCGAACCTGTGGGCGACGATCCCCTCGTAGGAGGAGGGGCCGTCCGTCTGCTCCTCGGGCTCCAGGACGAGGTCGAGGACCTCCTCCTTCTCGCCGCGCAGCATCGCGAGGACGCGGTGCGAGGGCAGCTCCGTGAACGGCTCGGCGAAGTCGAAGTAGTCGGCGAACTTCGCGCCCGCCTCCTCCTTGCCCTCCCGCACCTTGGCGGCGAGCCGCCCACGCACCCACATACGCTCGCGCAGTTCGCCGATCAGGTCGGCGTCCTCCGCGAAACGCTCGGTGAGGATGGCGCGGGCACCGTCCAGGGCGGCCTGCGGATCGGCGACGCCCTTGTCGGCGTCGACGAACGCGGCCGCGGCGGCGAGGGGCTCGACGGAAGGATCGCCGAGCAGCCCCTCCGCCAGCGGCTCCAGGCCCGCCTCGCGGGCGATCTGCGCCTTGGTGCGCCGCTTGGGCTTGTACGGGAGGTAGATGTCCTCCAGGCGCGCCTTCGTCTCGGCGCCCCGGATGCTCGCCTCGAGCTCCTCGGTGAGCTTGCCCTGCTCGCGCACCGACTCCAGGATCGCCGTGCGGCGCTCCTCCAGCTCCCGCAGATAGCGCAGCCGCTCCTCGACGGTGCGCAGCTGCGCGTCGTCGAGCATCTCGGTCGCTTCCTTGCGGTAGCGGGCGATGAAGGGCACCGTGGAACCGCCGTCGAGCAGTTCCACGGCGGCCCTGACCTGCCGCTCCCGTACGCCGAGTTCCTCGGCGATCCTGCCTTCGATGGACCCTGGGCTGATGGACCCGTTGGACCCGGGTGTCGTCACGATCCCGTACCGCCTTCTCCGCTGAGGTTGCGCGGCAATTGTGGCAGGTGGCACGGACTCCTGGGGATCAGGTCGGCCCGGCGGGCCGGAATTCCGGTCAGGCCCTGCGGGCGGAGGACGAGGCGCCGCCGAAGAGCCGGGCGAGTGCCCGGAAGGGCAGCGTCACGACGGTGGCGATGGCCCCGCCGATCTGGCGCAACACGTCTGCGATAGCACGGAACACGGAATTCCCCTTTCTCACTCCCGGCCGCGCCGGCCGGTGGAGAGCGGGTACCTCATCGACGCGTCACTATGCGTCACCCTTGCCGATCAGGTCCGCCGGGAACGCCCCGGCCACGAGCGCCGCGTGCGCGAACGCCCCGCCCAGCTCCGTCAGACGGGCCACTCCCTCCGGGCCCAGGTGCGCGTAGGGGGCGCGGTCCAGACGGTCCGTCTCGTGCTCGATCTCCCGGCGCAGCGCGACACCCTGCTCGGTGAGGTCGCCGGACGCCTCCAGCAGCCCGCGCTCGCGCAGCCGCTGCGCGGCCGCGTCCCACTCCTCCCGGTTCCAGCCCCGGGTGCCGAACACCCACTTCGGGCTCATGCCCTTGCCCGTCGCGGTGTGGGTCACCAACGCCTCCAGCCCGTTCAGACCCGCGGACATCAGGACGGCCAGGTGCCCGTCGCCCCGGTGCTCGCGCAGCAGGGTCGCCGCGTGCCAGTAGGCGAGGTGCGGCTCCTCGGGGACGGGCAGGTCGGCGTGGGCCGCGTACAGCGGCCGTGCCTCGCGCGAGCAGGCCTCGGCGGCGCGCAGGGCGAGGCGAGCGGCCTCGGCCATCTCGGCGGAGGCGCAGACCTCCTCGCCGAGCAGACGGCGCAGCGTCGCGTCGACGGCACGCGCGCGTGCGGCCAGGACCTGCCCGGGGGAGGCGGTCTCCCACACGCCCGGCACGTGCCGGGCGACGAGCTCGTGCTTGTAGTTGTAGAAGGCGGCCGTCACGACCCCGGCCCCGACGGCTCCGAGTGCGGCGGAGCGCACGGCGAAGTTCACGGCTCGCGGATCGGTGACCCCGACGGCGCCCAGTTCGCGCCCGAGGTCGGGGGAGAAGTAGTGCGTGGCGTGCAGGGAGTTGAGCATGTTGTGGCAGCGTCGGCCGGCGCGCGGCTCCAGGGCGGCAGTCGTCATGCCCGGCAGGTTACCAACCGCTTGGTATGCCCTCCACGGTCCTGCGCCTCATGGCAGGAAAGGTGGGGTACTCGACCTTGTGGCCCTGCCTCGGCCCCGAGAACAATCGACGGCATGGCCCAGCGCACGGTTCTCGTCGTCCTCTTCGACGGCCTGCAGAGTCTCGACGTAACCGGGCCCGTGGAGGTCTTCGCGGGCGCGGAGCTGCTCTCCCCGGGCGCGTACCGCATCCGCACCGCGTCCCTGGACGGCGCTCCCGTGCGGAGCACCAGCGGCCTGGCCCTCGTCCCCGACGAGTCCCTGGCCACCGCCTCCGACCCGGACATCCTGCTGGTCCCCGGCGGGACAGGCAGCCTGCGCCCGGATGCCCGGCTGGTCGACTGGGTGCGCGAGCACGGACCGCGCGCCGGGCGCCTGGTCTCGGTCTGCACCGGCGCGGCCGTGCTCGCCCGGGCCGGTCTCCTGGACGGCCGCCGCGCCACGACCCACTGGGCGTACTGCGACCGGCTCGCCCGCGAGCACCCGGCCGTCGAGATCGACCCCGACCCCGTCTACGTACGCGACGGGCACATCGCCACCTCGGCCGGTGTCACCGCCGGCATCGACCTCGCCCTCGCCCTGGTCGAGGAGGACCTCGGCCGGGACGCCGCCCTGACCGTCGCCCGGCATCTGGTGGTGTTCCTGCGCCGCCCGGGCAACCAGGCCCAGTTCAGCGCCCAGCTCGCCGCCCAGACCGCACACCGTGAGCCGCTGCGGGACGTCCAGCGCTGGATCACCGACCACCCGGACGCGGACCTCTGCGTCGGCACCCTCGCCGCCCGCGCCCGTCTCTCGCCCCGCCACTTCGCCCGCGCCTTCCGCGCCGAGACCGGCATGACACCGGGCCGCTACGTGGACCGCGTCCGCCTGGAGCACGCCCGGCGCCTCCTGGAGGAGACCGCCGACGGCATCGAGGAGATCGCCCGCGCCAGCGGCTACGGCACGCCCGAGGCCATGCGCCGGGCCTTCGTCAGGACCCTGGGAACGCCCCCGGCCGAGTACCGCCGCCGCTTCCGCCCCGCCACCACACCCTGACCGACCCGCACATCAGCCGACCGAAGGGACCCCATGCAGATCGCCATCGTCCTCTACGACCGCTTCACCGCCCTCGACGCCGTCGGCCCCTACGAGACCCTCGGCCGGCTCCCGGACGCGGAGACCGTCTTCGTCGCGGCGCAACCCGGCCCCTTACGGAACGACTCGGGGAACCTCGCGATCACCGCCGACCGCGCGCTGGCCGACGTGCCCCACCCGGACATCATCGTGGTCCCGGGCGGTCCGGGCCCCCTCCCGCTGGAGCCGGACGGCCCCCTGCTCACCTGGCTGCGCACCGCCGACGAGACCAGCACCTGGACCACGTCCGTGTGCACCGGCTCCCTGCTGCTCGCCGCCGCCGGACTCCTCAAGGGACGCCGCGCCACGTCCCACTGGCTGGCCCTCGAGGAGCTGAAGCGCCACGGCGCCGAGCCGACGGGGGAGCGGGTCGTCACCGACGGCAAGTACGTCACCGCGGCCGGCGTCTCCTCCGGCATCGACATGGGACTGACCCTGCTCGGCCGGATCGCGGGCGACGACCACGCCCGGATCGTCCAGCTCGCCACCGAGTACGACCCGCAGCCGCCCTACGACGCCGGATCGCCCGAGAAGGCCCCCGCCCACCTCGTCGAACTCGTCCGCGCGCACTCCGGCGTCATCCTGACGTAGGCACGCTCCAGCCGAAGTGCGGCGGGCGGCGCTCCAGGAACGCGGCGACGCCCTCCGCGGTGTCGCCGCTCCCGCGCGCCTGCCCGGCCCAGTGCGCGTCCCGGTCCGTGCGCCCGTCCGCGAACTCCTTGGCCGCCGCCTGGGTCAGCTGCGAACGGGACGCCAGGATCCGGGTGAACTCGGTGACCCGCCGGCCGAGTTCGCCTCCGGGCAGCACCTCGTCCACCAGCCCGGTGCGCAGCGCCCGCGACGCGTCGATCAACTCACCGGAGAACAACAGGTACTTGGCGGTGGCCGGCCCGACCAGCGACACCAGCCGCCGGGTCGAGGACGCCGGGTAGACGATGCCGAGCTTCGCGGGCGTCACACCGAACAGCGCCCCGTCCTCGGCGAACCGCAGATCACAGGCGGCCGCCAGCTGGGCCCCGCCGCCCACGCAGTGCCCCCGGATCACGGCCAGCGTCGGCTTCGGGAACGCGGCCAGCGCCTCCTCGGCCCGCACGGCCAGCCCCTGCGCCTCCTCGGCGGAACCCCGCAGCGTCGAGATGTCGGCCCCGGCGCAGAACGTCCCGCCCTCGCCGGTCAGCACCAGCGCCCGCACCGCGGGGTCCCCCGCGAGCCCCTCCAGCAGGATGGGCACGGAGCGCCACATCGCGGCCGTCATGGCGTTGCGCTTCTCGGGATGACGGATGACGACCGTCGCGACCGAGTCGGTCACGCGGTGCTCCAGCTGCGGCTCCATGCGCCGGATGCTATCCGGAGAGCAAACCCGTACAACCCGAATAGTTCGCCGAGACGGCACAACAGGGACAGGACCAGTCCCACAACTGACCGTGTCATACGCCAACGGTCAGAAGTGCTCGATAGTTGCTGACTTGTGTTCAGTCCCGGGGTAGGAGGCGCAGCGTTACCAACACTCGGGGTGTGGCGACAATCGAGCGCGAGGGTGGCGACCGGACGATGGACAACGACGGGCGTGGGTTCGGTCCGCGCCCAGAGGGCGGCGCGGCGCCCCTCGGCCCCGGGCCCGCGGATCCGCTGCCGTACGAAGGGGTCTGGAGGTTCACCGCACCGGCGGTCGAGGCCTCGGTCCCCCAGGCGCGGCACGCCGTACGGGACCTGCTGCTGCGTCAGGGGGTGCCCGTCTCGGACGACCTGGCCCAGGGACTGCTGCTGATCGTCTCGGAGCTGGTGACGAACGCCGTGAAGCACGCGGCGGTGCTGTCGCCGACGATCGCCGTCGAGCTGGCCGTCGGCGCCGAATGGCTCCGGGTGTCCGTGGAGGACAACCACCCCTACCGGCCCACCGCCCTGGAGACCGACCACGGCCGCACCGGCGGGCGTGGGCTGCTTCTGGTGCGTGAGGTGACCCGGGAGGCGGGCGGGGTGTGCGAGGTGGACCACACGGCGAGCGGCGGCAAGGTGATCTGGGTCGCCCTGCCGCTCAAACCCGCGCGCTTCTAGGCCCCGTCGCCGGGGCCCCGGTCACCAGCCGGCCGACGGGCCCGTCAGTTCCCTGATGGCGGGCCGGGCCGCGTCCAGGACGGTCATGAACCAGGCCGAGAAGGTGTCCTTGGCGTGCCGCTCCGCCAGCTCCGGCGGGGTCACGAAGACCGTCGACGCCACCTCCTGCGGGTCGGGCCGCACCACGGCCTGCACCATGCCGACGAAGAGGTGGTTGTACTCCTGCTCCACCAGCCCGGACTCCGGGTCGGGGTGGTTGTAGCGGACCGTGCCCGCCTCGGCCAGCAGGGACGGGGAGGCGCCGAGCTCCTCGAAGGTGCGCCGCGCAGCCGCCGCGAAGGGCGCCTCACCGGGGTAGGGGTGGCCGCAGCAGGTGTTGGACCACACACCGGGGGAGTGGTACTTGCCCAGGGCGCGCTGCTGGAGCAGCAGCCGCCCGTACTCGTCGAAGAGGAACACCGAGAACGCCCGGTGCAGCCGGCCGGGCGGCTGGTGGGCGGCGAGCTTCTCCGCGGTGCCGATCGTCACGCCGTCCTCGTCGACCAGTTCCAGCAAAATCGCGTCTGCGGTGCCGTTCGACGGGGTGTGCGTCGCGGTGGCAGGTGTGATCGGCATACCCATCCTTCACATCGGTCTTCGCGCCCCAAGTCTGCCGTACGAATCCGGCACTCCCGGCACTTCGCGGCACGCCCGCATGTCCCGCGCGGCGGCGCGGACCGCGACCGGCACCGGTCGGACGCCGGGGAAAAGGGACCCGGTAGATGATCGTGCCCGGACAGGCAGACGGAAAATCGTCCCTCTGCCCGATATGGGGCTCAGGACGCGGCCAGGTGGCGCGGGGTTGCGTCCCCCAGCGCGCTCGCGGCGGAACGCGCCCCTCTCAGTGGCAGAGCCGCGCCTCGTGTTCCGCGTGCCCGACGGGTTCCAGCTGGAAGGTGCAGTGCTCCACGTCGAAGTGGTCACCGAGGCAGCCCTGGAGCTCGTGCAGCATCTTCTCGTGCCCTATCGCGTTCAGCGCCTCCGAGCTGACGACCACGTGCGCCGACAGCACCGGCATGCCGGACGTGATCGTCCACGCGTGCAGGTCGTGGACGTCCTCCACACCCTCCGTCGCCAGGATGTGCGACCGCACCTCCGCCATGTCGACGCCCTTGGGAGCGGCCTCCAGCAGCACCGAGAGCGTCTCGCTCAGCAGCTTCCACGTCCGGGGCGCGATCATCAGCGCGATGACGAGCGAGGCGATCGGGTCGGCGGCCTGCCAGCCCGTGAGCATGATCACCACGGAGGAGACGATCACCGTGACCGACCCCAGGGCGTCCGCGGCCACCTCCAGGAACGCGCCGCGCACGTTCAGGCTCTCCTTCTGCCCGCGCATCAGCAGGGACAGCGACACCAGATTCGCGACCAGGCCGATCACACCGAACAGCAGCGCCAGCCGGCCCTCGGTCTGCGCCGGCGTCAGGAAGCGCTGGACCGACTCGTACACCACGTACCCGCCGGCCCCGAGCAGGAGCAGGCAGTTGGCCAGGGCGGCGAGGATCTCGGCCCGGGCGTAGCCGAAGGTGGCCCGCTCGCTGGGCGGGCGGTTGGCGAAGTGGATCGCGAGCAGCGCCATGCCGAGGCCGAGGGCGTCCGTCGCCATGTGCGCCGAGTCCGCGACCAGGGCGAGCGAGTCGGCCAGGGCGCCCCCGACGATCTGCACGACCACGATGCCGAGCGTGATGCCCAGCGCGATGCGCAGCCTGCCGCGGTACGCCGAGGTCGCCGTACCGCCGACCGCGCCGTGCGCGTGGCCGTGATCGTGCCCAGCCCCCATGAGAAGTCAGCCTCCCGTGTCCGTCCGATCGTGCTCGGGCACCCCAGTGAACTACGGGGAGGGGGTATGCGCAACGCGGCACTGAACACCGTTGTCATGTGCCCTGACCTGCGCAAACGATACGCAGGTCAGGGGCGTGCCGTCTCGCTCAGGAGCCGTGGTGCAGCTGCCAGCCCCGCCAGGCCGACTCGGTCATCTCGCGCACTCCGCGCCGGGCCCGCCAGCCGAGTTCGTCGGCCGCCCGGGCGGCCGACGCCACCGCCCGCGGGGCGTCTCCGGGACGGCGGTCCTCCACGAGAGGGGGCCGGCGGTCGCCGGTGACCTCACCGATGACCGTGATGAGTTCACGCACCGAGACACCCTCGCCGCGGCCGATGTTGACCGTCAGGTCGCCGGTGATGCCGCCCTCGGCCAGCCGCCGGGCCGCCGCCAGATGGGCCTCGGCCAGGTCGGCCACGTGGATGTAGTCCCGGACGCAGGTGCCGTCCGGGGTCGGGTAGTCGTCGCCGAAGATCCTGGGCGCCTCGTCGCGCGTCAGCCGGTCGAAGACCATCGGGACGATGTTGAAGACACCGGTGTCCGCCAGCTCCGGCGCGGCGGCGCCCGCCACGTTGAAATAGCGCAGACATACGGTGGAGATCCCGTGGGCCCGTCCCGCCGCCCGCACCAGCCACTCACCGGCGAGCTTGGTCTCGCCGTACGGGTTCACCGGCGCGCACGGGGTGTCCTCGGTGATCAGGTCCACCCCCGGGTCACCGTAGACGGCGGCCGACGAGGAGAACACGAAACGCCCGATCCCGGCTTCGGCGACCGCGTCCAGCAAGGTCACCAGACCGCCGACGTTCTCCCGGTAGTAGCGCGTGGGCTGCGCCACGGACTCGGCGACCTGCTTGCGCGCCGCGAGATGCACCACCCCGGTCACCTCGTGCTCGGCGAGGACCCGCTTCAGCAGGTCCCCGTCCAGCGAGGAGCCCCGCACCAGCGGGACGCCCGCCGGGAGCCGGGCGGGCACTCCGGCCGAGAGGTCGTCCAGGGCGAGGACGCGTTCCCCGGCCTCGGTCATGGCCCTGGCCACATGTGCTCCGATATAGCCGGCACCGCCGGTGATCAGCCACGTCATGGTCGCCCACCCTATGCGGACCCGGCCGCGCCCAGCGCAATGTCCCCGATGTCCGCTCTGGCATGGGCGGTTTGTGGGGCGGGCCCCGGATCCACGATGATGATCGAGGCAGGGGCCTGGGCGAACCGCGTCGATCCATCCGCCGAACGGGCGGTGAACGCGGCCTTCCCGGCATCCGATAGCCTCTGCCGACACGCCGCCCGGGAGCCACCGGAGAGGGCGCCCCCATCATGTACGTCACCGCGCGGACGCGTCGGTACCCAGGGAGTGAATTCGGTTGTCGACCGCCATCCTCACCGGCCAGCCGGTCCCCGGATCGTCGATCGAGGCCGACCTGCGATCCCTCGGGTTCGACCTGCGGACCGCGAGTGACGCCGCCGAGGCCGAGACGCTGCTCGCCGAGGTGCCGGGCGACGAGCGGGTCGCCCTGGTCGACGCCCGGTTCGTGGGCCACGTGCACGCGCTGCGCCTCGGCCTCACCGACCCCCGCTTCCCGCTCGCGGCGATCCCCGGCGCCGTCACGGCACAGCCCGCCGGGCGCCAGGCCCTGACCCGGGCCATGGCCCGCGAGAACTCCGCCGGCGGCGGCACCACCCTGGTCGGCAGCCTCGCCGACCGCATCCTCACCGCCCTCGACGCCGACGGCACCGCCGTGCACCGCCCCGAGCTGGGCAGCCTCGTCGCCGCCGTCCCCGCCGACCCGCAGGCCCGCAACGAGGCACGGCAGGCGGTGGCCGACATCGACGACGAGGCCATCCGCCTGAAGTCCGCCGTGAAGGCCCGCGACGGCTTCTTCACCACGTACTGCATCAGCCCCTACTCCCGCTACATCGCCCGCTGGTGCGCCCGCCGGGGGCTGACCCCGAACCAGGTCACCACCGCCTCCCTGCTGACCGCCCTCATAGCGGCGGCCTGCGCGGCCACCGGCACCCGCGGCGGCTTCGTCGCGGCCGGCGTCCTGCTGATCGCGTCCTTCGTGCTGGACTGCACCGACGGCCAGCTCGCCCGCTACTCCCTCCAGTACTCCACGCTCGGCGCCTGGCTGGACGCCACCTTCGACCGGGCCAAGGAGTACGCCTACTACGCCGGCCTCGCCCTGGGCGCCGCCCGCGGCGGGGACGACGTCTGGGCCCTCGCGCTCGGCGCCATGGTCCTGCAGACCTGCCGGCACGTCGTGGACTTCTCCTTCAACGAGGCCAACCACGACGCCACCGCCAACACCAGCCCCACCGCCGCCCTCTCCGACAAGCTCGACAGCGTCGGCTGGACGGTCTGGGTCCGGCGGATGATCGTCCTGCCCATCGGTGAGCGCTGGGCGATGATCGCGGTGCTCACGGCGCTCACCACGCCCCGCATCACCTTCTACGCGCTACTCATCGGCTGCGCCTTCGCCGCGACCTACACGACGGCCGGACGGGTGCTGCGGTCGCTGACGCGCAAGGCCAAGCGGACCGACCGCGCGGCCGGTGCCCTGGCCGACCTCGCCGACAGCGGCCCGCTCGTGCAGGGCATCGCCGAGGCGTTCAAGAAGGCCGCCCGCAAGCTGCCGGGCTTCACCGCTCCCGCCGTCGCCCTGCTCGGCGGTCTCGCCGTCGTCCTCACCGCGGCCCTGACGGACTTCGGCGGCCCCTGGCCGGTCGTCGCGGCTCTCGGCTACGCCCTGACCTCCGGCCTCGCCGTCGCCCGCCCCCTCAAGGGCGCCCTCGACTGGCTCGTCCCCCCGTTCCTGCGGGCCGCCGAGTACGGCACCGTCCTGGTCCTGGCGGCGAAAGCGGACGTGCACGGGGCCCTTCCCGCGGCCTTCGGGCTGGTGGCCGCGGTCGCCTACCATCACTACGACACGGTCTACCGCATCCGCGGCGACGCCGGAGCGCCTCCGGCCTGGCTCGTGCGCTCCATCGGGGGGCACGAGGGGCGGACGCTGCTCGTCACCGTCCTCGCCGCGCTGCTCACCGCCTCGCAGTTCAAGGTCGCGCTCACGGCACTGGCCGTGGTCGTGGCCCTGGTGGTGCTCGTCGAGAGCATCCGCTTCTGGGTCGGCGCCCATCAGGGCGGCGCACCCGCCGTACACGATGAAGGAGAAACCGCATGATCGGCCTCGTGCTCGCGGCCGGCGCCGGACGGCGTCTGCGCCCCTACACCGACAGCCTCCCCAAGGCGCTGGTTCCGGTGGGTCCCGCGGGCATAGAAGGCGAGCCCACGGTTCTCGACCTGACCCTCGGCAACTTCGCCGAGATCGGTCTGACCGAGGTCGCGGTCATCGTCGGCTACCGCAAGGAGGCCGTGTACGCGCGCAAGGAAGCCCTTGAGCAGAAGTACGGCCTCAAGCTCACCCTCATCGACAACGACAAGGCCGAGGAGTGGAACAACGCCTACTCCCTGTGGTGCGGGCGTGACGCCCTCAAGGACGGGGTGATCCTCGCCAACGGCGACACCGTCCACCCGGTCTCCGTCGAGAAGACCCTGCTCGCCGCCCGCGGCGAGGGCAAGAAGATCATCCTCGCCCTCGACACGGTCAAGCAGCTCGCGGACGAGGAGATGAAGGTCGTCGTCGACCCCGAGAAGGGCATGACGAAGATCACCAAGCTGATGGACCCCGCCGAGGCCACCGGCGAGTACATCGGCGTCACCCTGATCGAGGGCGACGCCGCCCCCGAGCTGGCCGACGCGCTCAAGGCCGTGTGGGAGACCGACCCGCAGCAGTTCTACGAGCACGGCTACCAGGAGCTGGTCAACCGCGGCTTCCGCATCGACGTGGCGCCGATCGGCGACGTCAAGTGGGTGGAGATCGACAACCACGACGACCTCGCCCGTGGACGGGAGATCGCGTGCCAGTACTGACCCGGCTCATCCCCTCGCCGCTCGTCGTCGACATCCGCCCGGGTGCCCTCGACGACCTGGCGTGCGTCCTGGCCGACGAGCGCATCTCGCACTCCGGCCGCCTCGCCGTCGCCGTCAGCGGCGGCTCGGGCGCCAAGCTGCGCGAGCGCATCACGCCGAGCATGCCCGGCGCCACCTGGTACGAGGTCGGCGGCGGCACCCTCGACGACGCGGTCCGGCTGGCGAGCGACATAAAGGCCGGCCACTTCGACGCGGTCGTCGGCCTCGGCGGCGGCAAGATCATCGACTGCGCCAAGTTCGCCGCGGCGCGCGTCGGCCTGCCCCTGGTCGCCGTGCCCACGAACCTCGCGCACGACGGCCTGTGCTCGCCGGTCGCCACCCTCGACAACGACGCGGGCCGCGGCTCCTACGGTGTGCCGAACCCGATCGCGGTCGTCATCGACCTGGACGTCATCCGTGAGGCCCCGGTCCGGTACGTCCGCGCCGGCATCGGCGACGCCGTCTCCAACATCTCCGCGATCGCGGACTGGGAGCTGGCCAACCGCGTCAAGGGCGAGCGGATCGACGGCCTCGCCGCGGCCATGGCCCGCCAGGCGGGCGAGGCCGTGCTGCGCCACCCGGGCGGCATCGGGGACAACGACTTCCTCCAGGTGCTGGCCGAGGCGCTGGTCCTCAGCGGCATCGCCATGTCGGTGTCGGGTGACTCGCGGCCGTCCTCCGGGGCGTGCCACGAGATCAACCACGCCTTCGACCTGCTCTACCCCAAGCGCGCCGCCGCCCACGGCGAACAGTGCGGTCTCGGCGCGGCCTTCGCGATGTGGCTGCGCGGAGCACACGAGGAATCGGCGTACATGGCCGAGGTGCTGCGCCGGCACGGCCTGCCCGTGCTGCCGGACGAGATCGGCTTCACGACGGACGAGTTCGTCAAGGCCGTCGAGTTCGCCCCGGAGACCCGGCCCGGTCGCTACACCATCCTCGAACACCTCGACCTGAACACCGAACAGATCAAGGACACCTACACCGACTATGTCAAGGCCATCGGTAGCTGAACTACGCCCCGTCGTTCACCCCGCAGGGGTGAAGGACCGGCGCAGCGGTGAGCACTGGATGGGACGCCTCTACATGCGCGAGGTGTCCCTGCGGGTCGACCGCTACCTGGTCAACACCAGGGTCACGCCCAACCAGCTCACGTACCTGATGACCGTCTTCGGTGTGCTCGCGGCCCCGGCACTGCTCGTGCCGGGGATCGCGGGCGCCGTGCTGGGCGTGGTGTGCGTCCAGATGTACCTGCTGCTGGACTGCGTCGACGGCGAGATCGCGCGCTGGAAGAAGCAGTACTCCCTCAACGGCGTCTACCTGGACCGGGTCGGTGCCTACCTCACCGACGCCGCGGTGCTCACCGGCTTCGGCCTGCGCGCCGCCGACCTGTGGGGCAGCGGCCGGATCGACTGGCTGTGGGCCTTCCTCGGCACCCTGGCCGCCCTCGGCGCCATCCTGATCAAGGCGGAGACCGACCTCGTCGGCGTCGCCCGGCACCAGGCCGGCAAGCCGCCGGTCAAGGAGGCCGCCGCCGAGATGCGCTCCTCCGGCATGGCGCTGGCCCGCAAGGCCGCCGCCGCCCTGAAGTTCCACCGGCTGATCCTCGGCATCGAGGCGTCCCTGGTGATCCTGGTGCTGGCGATCGTCGACCAGGCCCGCGGCGACCTGTTCTTCTCCCGGCTCGGCGTGGCGGTGATGGCCGGCATCGCCCTGGTGCAGACCCTGCTGCACCTCGTGTCCATCCTCGCGTCGAGCAGGCTCAAGTGAGCGGCATGAAGGTCGGCGCCGTCATCATCACCATGGGCAACCGGCCCGAGGAGCTGCGGGCCCTGCTCGACTCCGTCGCCAAGCAGGACGGCGACCCGGTCGAGGTGGTCGTCGTCGGCAACGGCTCGCCCGTCCCGGACGTCCCCGAGGGCGTCCGCACCATCGAGCTGCCCGAGAACCTCGGCATCCCCGGTGGCCGCAACGTCGGCATCGAGGCCTTCGGACCGGCCGGCCGGGACGTCGACATCCTGCTCTTCCTGGACGACGACGGGCTGCTCGCGGGCCACGACACCGCCGAGCTGTGCCGCGAGGCGTTCGAGGCCGATCCGAAGCTCGGCATCGTGAGTTTCCGCATAGCCGACCCCGAGACGGGCGTCACCCAGCGCCGCCACGTCCCCCGGCTGCGCGCCGCCGACCCGATGCGCTCCTCCCGCGTCACCACCTTCCTCGGCGGCGCCAACGCCGTGCGCACCCGCGTCTTCGCCGACGTCGGCGGACTCCCCGACGAGTTCTTCTACGCCCACGAGGAGACCGACCTGGCCTGGCGGGCCCTCGACGCGGGCTGGATGATCGACTACCGGTCCGACATGGTGCTCCACCACCCGACGACCGCCCCCTCGCGGCACGCGGTCTACCACCGCATGGTCGCCCGCAACCGCGTCTGGCTGGCCCGCCGCAACCTGCCCATGCCGCTCGTGCCCGTCTACCTCGGCGTGTGGCTGCTGCTCACTCTCCTGCGCCGCCCCTCCCGCAGCGCGCTGCGGGCCTGGTTCGGCGGATTCCGCGAGGGCTGGACCACCTCCTGCGGACCTCGCCGGCCCATGAAGTGGCGTACCGTGTGGCGGCTGACCCGGCTGGGCCGGCCCCCCGTCATCTGACAAGCTCGTATCCGGGAACCCCCGGGAGCCCTCCGGGCCGTACCCTGGCCCCGGTTCATGCCAGGCCGGCACAGGCCGCGCATCTCGAAGACGAAAGTTTCCACTAGTGAGTGAGACAACGCACGACGCCACGGTCGCGGTGAGCGCGCCCGCGGCGCCCGACGAGGGCCTCACGGCGAGTGAACTCGCCGCCAAGCACGGGCTGAGCGTGAGCGGCGCCCGGCCGTCCCTCATCGAGTACGTCCGTCAGCTCTGGGACCGGCGGCACTTCATCCTCGCCTTCTCCCGGGCGAAGCTGACCGCCCAGTACAGCCAGGCCAAGCTCGGCCAGCTGTGGCAGGTGGCCACACCGCTGCTGAACGCGGCCGTGTACTTCTTCATCTTCGGCCTGCTCCTGGAGGCCGACCGCGGTCTGCCCCGCGAGGTGTACATCCCGTTCCTGGTCACCGGCGTGTTCGTGTTCACCTTCACGCAGAGCTCGGTGATGGCGGGCGTGCGCGCGATCTCCGGCAACCTCGGCCTGGTGCGCGCCCTGCACTTCCCGCGCGCCTCGCTGCCGATCTCCTTCGCGCTCCAGCAGCTCCAGCAGCTGCTCTTCTCGATGATCGTGCTGTTCGCGGTCACGATCGGCTTCGGCCACTACCCGGATCTGTCCTGGCTGCTGATCGTGCCGGTGCTCGCCCTGCAGTTCTGCTTCAACACCGGCCTGGCGATGATCATGGCCCGGGCGGGCGCCAAGACCCCGGACCTCGCGCAGCTGATGCCGTTCGTGATGCGGACCTGGATGTACGCGTCGGGCGTGATGTTCTCCATCCCGATCTTCCTGGCGGACAAGCCGTCCTGGATCGCGAACGTCCTGCAGTGGAACCCGGCCGCGATCTACATGGACCTGATGCGCTTCTCGCTCATCGACGAGTACGACGCGAAGTACCTGCCCGACCACGTCTGGGCGGCCGCGGGCGCCTGGGCCGTGCTGTTCGCCATCGGCGGTTTCGTGTACTTCTGGAAGGCGGAGGAGAGGTACGGCCGTGGCTGAGCAGAAGCAGGACGAGCGGATCCCGACCGTCATCGCGGACGACCTGCACATCGTCTACCGCGTCAACGGCGCCAAGTCCGGCAAGGGCAGCGCCACCGCCGCCCTCAGCCGCATCCTCAAGAGGGGCTCCGACGACGCGGAGCGCGGTGTGCGCAAGGTGCACGCGGTGCGCGGCGTCTCCTTCGTCGCCTACCGCGGCGAGGCCGTCGGCCTGATCGGCTCCAACGGCTCCGGCAAGTCGACCCTGCTGCGCGCCATCGCCGGCCTGCTCCCCGCCGAGCAGGGCAAGGTCTACACCGACGGCCAGCCCTCGCTCCTCGGCGTCAACGCGGCCCTGATGAACGACCTCACGGGCGAACGGAACGTCATATTGGGCGGGCTCGCCATGGGCATGTCCCGCGAGGAGATCAAGGAGCGCTACCAGGACATCGTCGACTTCTCCGGCATCAACGAGAAGGGCGACTTCATCACCCTGCCCATGCGCACCTACTCCTCCGGCATGGCGGCCCGGCTCCGCTTCTCCATCGCCGCGGCCAAGGACCACGACGTCCTGATGATCGACGAGGCCCTCGCCACCGGCGACCGCAAGTTCCAGAAGCGCTCCGAGGACCGCATCCGGGAGCTGCGCAAGGAAGCCGGCACGGTGTTTCTGGTCAGCCACAACAACAAGTCCATCCGCGACACCTGCAACCGCGTCCTGTGGCTGGAACGCGGCGAGCTGCGCATGGACGGCCCGACCGACGAGGTGCTCAAGGAGTACGAGAAGTTCACGGGCAAGTAGCACCACAGCGGACCGGGCCCCGGCGGAACTGTTCCGGCGGGGCCCGGCGTCTGCAAAGGAAGCGTCAACTCCGGCCCGTGGCAGGAATCTTGGGGCCAATCGGTGCGTTCTCGTGATGCGCGGGACACCCTGACGAACCGTGTCGCGTTGTACAACGTAAGCTGTACCGGTCCCGAAACACGGCAATCAGGGCGATAATGCGCGACACCGCCCGTCGGACCACCGTGCGGACGGCCGGGCGGCGTGTCCGAAATAGTGTGTATTGGGTCGGCAGTGTAGAACGGGAGATGTGACGGCGATGGCTACGGAAATCCCCCAGCTCCACGCAGCACGTGCCGTCCCCGCGCAGGGCAGCCGGCGGTGACGGGAACCGGCACGGCGCGCGCCCTCGATCCGGAGCGCGGCACGCTCGACAAGGCCGCCGGCGAGAACTTCCCGGTGGCTCCCTTCTTCCTGCCCCGCGCCTGGCGCACCGACCTCATGGCCGTCTACGGCTTCGCCCGCCTGGTCGACGACATCGGCGACGGCGACCTGGCCCCCGGCGGCGCCGACGCCCGCCTGCTCGGGCTGTCCCCGGAGGAAGCCGAGGACCGGCTGGTCCTGCTGGACGCCTTCGAGGCCGACCTGCGCCGGGTCTTCGACTCGACGCCGCGCCACCCCCTGCTGCGCCGTCTCCAGCCGACCGTGCGCCGCCGCTCGCTGACCCCCGAGCCGTTCCTCGGCCTGATCGCCGCCAACCGCCAGGACCAGCTCGTCGGCCGCTACGAGACCTACGAGGACCTGCTCGCGTACTGCGAGCTGTCCGCCAACCCCGTCGGCCGTCTCGTCCTCGCCGTCACCGGCGCCTCGACGCCCGAGCGCGTCCGCCGCTCCGACATGATCTGCACGGCCCTGCAGATCGTCGAGCATCTCCAGGACGTGGCGGAGGACCTCGCCCGCGACCGGGTGTACCTGCCCGCGGCCGACATGAAGCGCTTCCACGTCCAGGAAGCCGATCTCGCCGCTGAGTCGGCCGGGGCGTCGGTCCGCGCGCTGATCGCATACGAAGCGCAAAGGGCCCGGGATCTGCTGAATGAAGGCGCCCCTTTGGTGGGTAGCGTCCACGGCAGGCTGAAGCTGCTGCTCGCAGGGTTCGTGGCGGGGGGAAGGGCGGCCCTCCACGCGATCGCCGCCGCCGAATTCGACGTACTTCCCGGTCCGCCCAAGCCCGGCAAGGTCCGGTTGCTGCGTGAGGCGGGCGTGACTCTGCGAGGAGAGGGGTGATCCGGACCGTGGAGCCGGAACCACACGCGTCCCCACCGGTACTCGCCGCCTACAGCTACTGCGAGGCCGTCACCGGGCGGCAGGCGCGCAACTTCGCCTACGGCATCCGGCTGCTGCCGACGCCGCAGCGCCGTGCGATGTCGGCGCTGTACGCGTTCTCGCGGCGGGTCGACGACATCGGCGACGGCGCGCTGGCCGACGACGTCAAGGTGGCCCGGCTGGAGGAGACCCGCTCGCTGCTCACCCGTATCCGCCGGGACGGGGTCGACGAGGACGACACGGACCCGGTCGCCGTCGCCCTCTCGCACGCGGCCGGGCACTTCCCGATCCCGCTCGGCGGCCTGGACGAACTGATCGACGGCGTCCAGATGGACGTGCGCGGCGAGACCTACGAGACCTGGGACGACCTGAAGGTCTACTGCCGCTGTGTCGCGGGGGCGATCGGGCGTCTCTCGCTGGGCGTGTTCGGCACGGAACCCGGGGCGCGCGGCGTCGACCGCGCGCCGGAGTATGCGGACACACTCGGTCTCGCGCTCCAGTTGACCAACATCCTCAGAGACGTCCGCGAGGACGCCGTGGGCGGCCGGACCTATCTGCCGGCCGACGACCTCGCCAAGTTCGGCTGCTCGGCCGGCTTCAGCGGGCCACGGCCACCGGAGGGCTCCGACTTCGCGGGCCTCGTGCACTTCGAAGTGCGACGAGCCCGCGCTCTGTTCGCCGAGGGCTACCGGCTGCTGCCCATGCTCGACCGGCGCAGCGGTGCCTGCGTCGCCGCCATGGCCGGCATCTACCGCCGCCTCCTCGACCGCATCGAACGCGACCCGGAGGCCGTGCTGCGCGGCCGGGTCTCCCTGCCCGGCCGTGAGAAGGCCTACGTCGCCGTGCGCGGCCTGTCCGGCCTCGACGCCCGGCACGTGAGCCGACGGACCGTCAGGAGGCGTGCGTGACGGCCCGGCCGGACGGACGCGGTGCGGTGCGGGGCGCAGCGGCGCGCGCCGCGCAGGCCTGCCGTGCCACCGAGCCGGTGCGTACTCCCGTGCTCCGACGCGGGCGGGCCGCGGTCGCCGGCGGACGGCCCGGCCACCGCACTCACACCATCTCGACGGCCGGGCGCGGCCACGACGCCCCAGCCGGACGGACCGTCGCGGACCACCGGCGAGCAACCCCGCGGCCCACCGTCGCGTCCCTGACACAGACGGCCGGCCGTACACCGTTCGAGCACCGGGACCCGGCCGCAGGGGAGGGTGCGCGATGACCCACGGCACACGGTCCAGGGGACCGGTCACACCGGGGCGGCACGCCGTCGTGGTGGGCGGCGGGCTCGCCGGTGTCACCACCGCGCTCGCGCTCGCCGACGCCGGGGTGCGCGTCACCCTGCTGGAGGGCAGGCCGCGGCTCGGCGGTCTCGCCTTCTCCTTCCGGCGCGGTGACCTCACCGTCGACAACGGCCAGCACGTCTACCTGCGGTGCTGCACCGCCTACCGCTGGTTCCTCGACCGCATCGAGGGCGCGGCGCTCGCCCCGCTCCAGGACCGGCTCGACGTACCCGTGGTGGACCTCGCGCGGCCCGAGGGACGCCGGCTGGGCAGGCTGCGGCGGGACGCCCTGCCCGTGCCGCTGCACCTGGGGCGCAGCCTCGCCACCTATCCGCACCTGTCGCTCGCCGACCGTGCCAAGGTCGGCCGCGCCGCACTCGCGCTCAAGGGACTCGATCTCGCCGACCCGGCGCTGGACACGCAGGACTTCGGCAGCTGGCTCGCCGCGCACGGCCAGTCGGCACGCGCCGTCGAGGCGCTGTGGGACCTCGTCGGGATCGCCACCCTCAACGCGGTCGCCTCGGACGCCTCCCTGGCACTCGCCGCGATGGTGTTCAAGACCGGTCTGCTGTCCGAGCCGGGCGCGGCCGACATCGGCTGGGCCCGCGTCCCGCTGGGCGATCTGCACGACCGGCTGGCCCGCACGGCCCTCGACTCCGCGGGCGTGCGCACCGAGGTCCGCACCCGCGTCACCTCCGTCTCCCCGCGGGGGGACGGGCGGTGGAGCGTCGAGGTCCCCGGCGAGACGCTGGAGGCCGACGCGGTGGTTCTCGCCGTACCCCAGCGCGAGGCGCACGCCCTGCTGCCGGCGGGCGCCCTCGACGCACCCGACCGGCTCCTGGAGATCGGCACCGCGCCGATCCTCAACGTCCATGTGGTGTACGACCGCAAGGTCCTCGCACGGCCGTTCTTCGCCGCCCTGGGCAGCCCCGTGCAGTGGGTCTTCGACCGCACCGACGCCTCCGGGCTGCGCGAGGGCCAGTACCTCGCCCTGTCGCAGTCGGTCGCGCAGGACGAGATCGACGCGCCCGTGGCCGTGCTGCGCGAGCGGTACCTGCCCGAGCTGGAGCGGCTGCTGCCGCCGGCCCGCGGCGCCGAAGTGAAGGACTTCTTCGTCACCCGGGAGCGCACCGCGACGTTCGCTCCCACCCCCGGCGTCGGGCGCCTCAGGCCCGGCGCCCGCACCAAGGCATCCGGCCTCTACCTGGCCGGAGCGTGGACCGCCACCGGGTGGCCCGCGACCATGGAGAGTGCGGTCCGCAGTGGTGTGAGCGCGGCGGACGCCGTGCTGGGCGCCCTGGGCCGGCCCCGTCCGCAGCACCTCTTCGTCTTCGAGGAGGCGGCATGATGCCTGCTCAGGCCGAAGCGGCAGACGGCCCCCGCACCCCCGGTACCGCGACAAGAGGAGAGACTGTGCCCACTGTGCCCCCGGCCTCTAAGACTGCCGAGGCGGTGGACGTGACCGCGCTGCTGGAGCGCGGCCGAACCCTGGCCACACCGGTACTGCGGGCGGCGATCGACCGCCTGGCACCTCCCATGGACACTGTTGCCGCCTACCACTTCGGCTGGATCGACGCCCAGGGCAGGCCCGCGGAGGGCGACGGCGGCAAGGCCGTGCGCCCCGCCCTCGCGGTCATGTCCGCCGAGGTGATGTCCGCCGCCCCCGAGATCGGCGTCCCCGGCGCCGTCGCCGTGGAACTCGTCCACAACTTCTCCCTCCTGCACGACGACCTCATGGACGGCGACGAGCAGCGCCGTCACCGTGACACCGTCTGGAAAGTGCACGGCCCCGCCCAGGCCATCCTGGTCGGGGACGCCCTGTTCGCTCTCGCCAACGAGGTGCTCCTCGAACTCGGCACCGTAGAGGCCGGCCGTGCCACCCGCCGTCTGACCACCGCCAGCCGCGCCCTGATCGACGGCCAGGCCCAGGACATCTCCTACGAGCACCGCGACCGCGTCAGCGTGGAGGAGTGCCTGGAGATGGAGGGCAACAAGACCGGCGCGCTGCTCGCCTGCGCCAGCTCCATCGGCGCGGTGCTCGGCGGCGCCGACGACCGCACCGCCGACACCCTGGAGAAGTACGGCTACCACCTGGGTCTGGCCTTCCAGGCGGTCGACGACCTGCTCGGCATCTGGGGCGACCCGGTCTCCACCGGCAAGCAGACCTGGAGCGACCTGCGCCAGCGCAAGAAGTCCCTGCCGGTCGTGGCCGCCCTCGCCGCGGGCGGCTCCGCCTCCGAGCGGCTCGGCGAGATCCTCGCGGCCGACGCCAAGAGCAGCGACGTGGAGAACTTCTCGGAGGAGGAGTTCGCCGCCCGCGCCGCCCTCATCGAACAGGCCGGCGGCCGCGAGTGGACCGCCGACGAGGCACGCCGTCAGCACACCATCGCCATCGAAGCCCTCGACTCCGTCGACATGCCCGACCGGGTGCGGGAGCAGTTCACGGCGCTCGCGGACTTCGTCGTCGTACGAAAGAGATGATCACTATCGGCCGAATAACCCTCGCGTAGTCGCCGGCCGGTGCCGCGAGCCAGCACGGAGCACCGGCCGACGGCGGACCCACAGCAGCTGCACACCTTGCACCACTGCACGAAGGGGAAGCCATGACAGCGACGACCGACGGAAGCACCGGGGCCCTGTCACCCCGGGCCGCCGCGGCCAGCGACACCGACACCGACAACCCCGCGGCGGCGGCCGGGGTACCGCAAGCCGCCGCCCGCGCCGCCCGGCGCGCCACCGACTACCTGCTCTCCCGCCAGGACGCCCAGGGCTGGTGGAAGGGCGACCTCGAGACCAACGTCACGATGGACGCCGAGGACCTGCTGCTCCGTCAGTTCCTCGGCATCCGCGACGAGAAGACCACCCGGGCAGCCGCCCTCTTCATCCGCGGCGAACAGGGCGAGGACGGCACGTGGGCCACCTTCTACGGCGGGCCGAGCGAACTGTCCGCCACCATCGAGGCGTACGTCGCCCTGCGCCTGGCCGGTGATGCGCCCGACGCCCCGCACATGGCGAAGGCCTCCGCCTGGATCCGCGCGCAGGGCGGCATCGCCGCCGCCCGGGTCTTCACCCGGATCTGGCTGGCCCTGTTCGGCTGGTGGAAGTGGGAGGACCTGCCCGAACTCCCGCCGGAGCTCGTGTTCCTCCCGAAGTGGGTGCCGCTCAACATCTACGACTTCGGCTGCTGGGCGCGGCAGACCATCGTCCCGCTGACGATCGTCTCCGCGAAGCGGCCGGTACGCCCCGCGCCCTTCCCTCTCGACGAGCTGCACACCGACCCCGCCGATCCGAACCCGGCCAAGCCCCTCGCGCCGCCGTTCAGTTGGGACGGGGCCTTCCAGCGGATGGACAAGGGCCTGCACGCCCTGCGGAAGGTCGCCCCGCGCGCACTGCGCAGAGCCGCCATGAACAGCGCCGCCCGCTGGATCATCGAACGGCAGGAGAACGACGGCTGCTGGGGCGGCATCCAGCCCCCGGCCGTGTACTCGATCATCGCCCTGCACCTGCTCGGCTACGACCTGGAACACCCCGTGATGCGCGAGGGACTTGCGTCCCTGGACCGGTTCGCCGTGTGGCGCGAGGACGGGGCCCGGATGATCGAGGCCTGCCAGTCGCCGGTGTGGGACACCTGCCTGGCCGCCATCGCCCTCGTCGACGCCGGACTGCCCGCCGATCACCCGCAGTTGGTGAAGGCGGCCGACTGGATGCTGGGCGAGGAGATCGTCCGGCCCGGTGACTGGTCCGTGAAGCGGCCCCAACTTCCGCCCGGGGGATGGGCGTTCGAGTTCCACAACGACAACTACCCCGACATCGACGACACCGCCGAGGTGATCCTGGCCCTGCGCCGGATCGCCCATCACGACCCGGAGCGGGTCGAGGGGGCCATCGGGCGCGGTGTCCGCTGGACCCTCGGCATGCAGTCGAAGAACGGCGCCTGGGCCGCCTTCGACGTCGACAACACCAGCCCCTTCCCGAACCGGCTGCCGTTCTGCGACTTCGGCGAGGTCATCGACCCGCCCTCCGCCGACGTCACCGCGCATGTCGTGGAGATGCTGGCCGTCGAGGGGCTCGCGCACGACCCGCGCACCCGGCGCGGCATCGAGTGGCTGCTCGCCGAGCAGGAGCCGGACGGCTCGTGGTTCGGGCGCTGGGGCGTCAACTACGTGTACGGCACCGGGTCCGTGGTGCCCGCCCTGACCGCCGCCGGCATCCCCGCCGCGCACCCGGCGATCCGGCGGGCCGTGGCCTGGCTGGAGTCGGTCCAGAACGACGACGGCGGCTGGGGCGAGGACCTGCGCTCCTACAAGTACGTCAGGCGATGGAGCGGCCGGGGCGCCTCGACCGCCTCGCAGACGGCATGGGCGCTGATGGCCCTGCTCGCCGCGGGGGAACGGGACTCCAAGGCCGTCGAACGCGGGGTCGAGTGGCTCGCCGCGACGCAGCGGGAGGACGGCTCCTGGGACGAGCCGTACTTCACGGGGACGGGCTTCCCGTGGGACTTCTCGATCAACTACCACCTCTACCGGCAGGTGTTCCCGCTCACCGCGCTCGGCAGGTATCTGCACGGGGAGCCCTTCGCCGAAAAACTGCACGGGAGCGGGACGGCCGATGGGCTCCGGGGCCGCGGAGAGGCGGAGAACCGTCCGGGGAGCGCACAGGCCGGACAGCCGCGGGGCACCGGCGAGGCCGCCGGGCTTGCGGGGAGCGGGGGCGGCGAGCCGCTCGCCGGGGCCAAGGGGAGCGGATGAGCGCACAGCCCGTCCCCGCCCCGCTGCTGATCGCCTGCGCGCTCGGCATCGAGCAGTTCGCCCTGCGCGCGGGCGGCCGGGGCGGGGCCGACGGGCCGGTCACGGTGCTGCGGACGGGCATGGGGCCGGCGGCGGCCGAGCGGGCCGTCACGCGCGTGCTCGCCGACCCGGCCCTGCGCGACGCGGCCGTGCTGGCCACCGGCTTCTGCGCCGGGCTCGCGCCGGGCATGCACCCCGGCGATCTGGTCGTCGCCGAGGAGACCCGCGACCCGCGCGGCACGACACCGTGCGTCGGGACCGAACTGCTGGTCGAGGAGCTGGCCCGCGCGCTGCCCGGCCGGACCGTGCACACCGGGCCGCTGACCGGCTCCGACCACGTCGTACGCGGTCCCGAGCGGACCGCCCTGCGCGCCACCGGCGCGATCGCGGTCGACATGGAGTCCGCCGTCACGCTCCTGAGCGCCGTGCGTGCGGGCGAGCGCCCGGTTGCGGCCGTCCGGGTGGTCGTGGACGCTCCTGAACATGAACTCGTCCGGATCGGCACGGTGCGCGGTGGAATATCAGCTTTCCGTGTTCTTCGTTCCGTCCTTCCCGCTTTTTTCGAATGGCACCGTTCCTTGCTGCTCCCCAGGAGGTGAGCCAGATGGCCATGCCGCTCCGACAGTCCATCAAGGTCGCTACATACTTGGCCGAACAGAAGATCCGCCGTCGCGACAAGTTCCCGCTGATCGTCGAGCTGGAGCCGCTGTTCGCCTGCAACCTCAAGTGCGAGGGGTGCGGCAAGATCCAGCATCCGGCCGGAGTGCTCAAGCAGCGGATGCCGGTCGCCCAGGCCGTGGGCGCCGTCATGGAGTCCGGCGCCCCGATGGTGTCCATCGCCGGCGGCGAGCCGCTGATGCACCCGCAGATCGACGAGATCGTGCGTCAGCTCGTGGCCAAGCGCAAATACGTCTTCCTCTGCACCAACG
The DNA here is from genome assembly GCF_056436585.1 of Streptomyces sp. NPDC043685. Classification (NCBI taxonomy): domain Bacteria; kingdom Bacillati; phylum Actinomycetota; class Actinomycetes; order Kitasatosporales; family Streptomycetaceae; genus Streptomyces; species Streptomyces sp. NPDC043685. Next base: position 429,785 of record NZ_JBWKCH010000003.1, read on the forward strand.
CCATGCTGCTGCGCAAGAAGATGGAAAAGTTCACGCCGTCGCCCTACTTCGCCTTCGCGGTGCACATCGACGGACTGCGTGAGCGGCACGACGAGTCGGTGGCCAAGGAGGGCGTGTTCGACGAGGCCGTGGAGGCGATCAAGGAGGCCAAGCGGCGCGGCTTCCGCGTCACCACCAACTCGACCTTCTTCAACACCGACACCCCGCAGACCATCATCGAGGTGCTGAACTTCCTCAACGACGACCTCGAGGTCGACGAGATGATGATCTCGCCCGCCTACGCCTACGAGAAGGCCCCCGACCAGGAGCACTTCCTCGGCGTCGAGCAGACCCGCGAGCTGTTCAAGAAGGCCTTCGCGGGCGGCAACCGGCGGCGCTGGCGGCTCAACCACTCCCCGCTCTTCCTGGACTTCCTGGAGGGCAAGGTCGACTTCCCCTGCACGGCGTGGGCGATCCCGAACTACTCGCTCTTCGGCTGGCAGCGCCCCTGCTACCTGATGAGCGACGGGTACGTGCCGACGTACCGGGAGCTCGTCGAGGACACCGACTGGGACAAGTACGGCCGCGGCAAGGACCCGCGCTGTGCCAACTGCATGGCGCACTGCGGCTACGAGCCCACCGCCGTCCTCGCCACCATGGGATCGCTGAAGGAGTCGCTGCGCGCCATGCGCGAGACGGTCTCCGGGAACCGGGAGTGAGGTCATGACGGCTGTCTCACTGGGTGTCCCCGAGGTGCCGGTCCGGCCGATCGCCGAGCGGCGCGTCTCGCGCCGGATCCAGGTCGGTCCGGTGGCGGTCGGGGGCGGGGCCCCGGTGTCGGTGCAGTCGATGACGACGACCCGCACGTCGGACATCGGCGCCACCTTGCAGCAGATCGCGGAGCTGACCGCGTCCGGCTGCCAGATCGTCCGGGTCGCCTGCCCCACGCAGGACGACGCGGACGCGCTCGCGACCATCGCCCGCAAGTCGCAGATCCCGGTGATCGCGGACATCCACTTCCAGCCCAAGTACGTGTTCGCCGCGATTGAGGCGGGCTGTGCGGCCGTCCGCGTCAACCCCGGCAACATCAAGCAGTTCGACGACCGGGTCAAGGAGATCGCCCGGGCGGCGAAGGACCACGGCACCCCGATCCGCATCGGCGTCAACGCGGGGTCGCTGGACCGGCGCCTGCTCCAGAAGTACGGCAGGGCCACCCCGGAGGCGCTCGTGGAGAGCGCGCTGTGGGAGGCGTCCCTGTTCGAGGAGCACGGTTTCCGCGACATCAAGATCTCCGTCAAGCACAACGACCCGGTCGTGATGATCGAGGCCTACCGGCAGCTTGCCGAGCAGTGCGACTACCCGCTGCACCTGGGCGTGACGGAGGCGGGCCCGGCCTTCCAGGGCACGATCAAGTCGGCGGTGGCGTTCGGGGCGCTCCTCTCCCAGGGCATCGGCGACACGATCCGCGTCTCGCTCTCCGCGCCGCCCGCCGAGGAGGTCAAGGTCGGCATCCAGATCCTCCAGGCCCTCGGGCTCAAGGAACGCCGGCTGGAGATCGTGTCGTGTCCGTCCTGCGGTCGCGCCCAGGTCGATGTCTACAAGCTGGCCGAGGAGGTCACGGCGGGTCTGGAGGGCATGGAGGTGCCGCTGCGGGTCGCCGTCATGGGGTGCGTGGTCAACGGCCCCGGCGAGGCACGGGAGGCCGACCTGGGGGTCGCCTCGGGCAACGGCAAGGGCCAGATCTTCGTCAAGGGCGAGGTCGTCAAGACCGTCCCCGAGTCCAGGATCGTCGAGACGCTGATCGAAGAGGCGATGAAGATCGCCGAGCAGATGGAGCAGGACGGCGTGGGGCCGGGGGAGCCCGCCGTCACCGTGAGCTGAGCAGCACGCAATGCGAAGGGGGCCCGAGCGTGACGATTCTGGAGAGCATCCGGGGACCACGTGACCTGAAGGCGCTGTCCGAGACGGAACTGGGGGAACTGTCCGAAGAGATTCGGGAGTTCCTGGTGCACGCGGTCGCCAGGACCGGGGGCCATCTGGGACCCAACCTGGGCGTGGTGGAGCTGACCGTCGCCCTGCACCGGGTCTTCGAGTCGCCGGCCGACCGCATCCTGTGGGACACCGGCCACCAGAGCTACGTCCACAAACTGCTGACCGGACGCCAGGACTTCTCCAAGCTGCGCGGCAAGGGCGGCCTGTCGGGCTACCCCTCACGTGAGGAGTCCGAGCACGACGTCATCGAGAACAGCCACGCCTCCACGGCGCTCGGCTGGGCCGACGGGCTCGCCAAGGCCCGCCAGGTGCAGGGGGAGAAGGGCCACGTCGTCGCGGTCATCGGCGACGGCGCCCTCACCGGCGGCATGGCCTGGGAGGCCCTGAACAACATCGCCGCCGCCAAGGACCGGCCGCTGATCATCGTCGTCAACGACAACGAACGCTCCTACGCCCCCACCATCGGCGGCCTCGCCAACCACCTCGCCACGCTGCGCACGACCGACGGCTACGAGCGGGTCCTGGCCTGGGGCAAGGACCTGCTCCAGGGCACGCCCCTGGTCGGCAACACCCTCTACGAGGCCCTGCACGGCGCCAAGAAGGGCTTCAAGGACGCGTTCGCCCCGCAGGGGCTCTTCGAAGACCTGGGCCTGAAGTACGTCGGCCCGATCGACGGGCACGACATCGGGGCCGTGGAGTCCGCGCTGCGGCGCGCGAAACGCTTCCACGGGCCGGTCCTCGTGCACTGCCTCACGGAGAAGGGCCGCGGCTACGAACCCGCCCTCGCCCACGAGGAGGACCACTTCCACACCGTCGGCGTCATGGACCCGCTGACCTGCGCACCGCTGTCCCCGGCGGGCGGACCCTCCTGGACCTCCGTGTTCGGCGAGGAGATCGTGCGTATCGGCGAGGAACGCGACGACGTGGTGGCGATCACCGCCGCCATGCTGCACCCGGTCGGCCTCGGTGCCTTCGCCGAGCGGTTCCCGGACCGGGTGTGGGACGTCGGCATCGCCGAGCAGCACGCGGCCGTGTCAGCCGCGGGACTGGCGACGGGCGGCCTGCACCCGGTCGTCGCCGTCTACGCCACCTTCCTCAACCGCGCCTTCGACCAGCTCCTCATGGACGTGGCCCTGCACCGCTGCGGGGTGACCTTCGTCCTGGACCGGGCCGGTGTCACCGGGGTCGACGGGGCCTCCCACAACGGCATGTGGGACCTGTCCGTCCTCCAGGTCGTGCCCGGGCTCAGGATCGCCGCGCCCCGGGACGCCGACCAGCTGCGCGCCCAGCTGCGCGAGGCGGTCGCCGTCGACGACGCGCCGACGCTGCTGCGATTCCCGAAGGAGTCCGTCGGCCCGGCGATCCCGGCCGTGGACCGGGTGGGCGGACTCGACGTGCTGCACCGGTCCCCGCGGCCGCGGGTTCTCCTGGTGGCCGTCGGCGTGATGGCGCCGGTCTGCCTCCAGGCCGCCGAGCTGCTCGAAGCGCGCGGCATCGGCTGCACCGTCGTCGACCCCCGCTGGGTCAAGCCCGTCGACCCGGCGCTGCCCGCTCTCGCCGCCGAGCACCGCCTGGTCGCCGTCGTCGAGGACAACAGCCGCGCCGCCGGGGTCGGATCGGCCGTGGCGCTCGCCCTGGGTGACGCCGAGGTCGACGTACCGGTGCGGCGGTTCGGCATCCCCGAGCAGTTCCTCGCACACGGCAAGCGCGCCGAGGTGCTCGCCGACATCGGCCTGACGCCCGTCGAGATCGCCGGACGGATCAGCGCGAGTCTGACCGTCAAGGAAGAGCTGTCCAAGGAGCCACAGGAATGACAACCGCCGAGTCCGCGCCGGAGTCGTCGCAGGCCGGGGAGTTCGACCTCGGCAAGCTGCTGGCCGAGCGCGGGGCCGAGCGCTACGAGCTGCACACCCGGTACCTCAACCACCAGCTCCCGCGCATGCTGCACACCATCGGCTTCGACAAGGTCTACGAGCGCGCCGAGGGCGCCTACTTCTGGGACGAGGACGGCAACGACTACCTGGACATGCTCGCCGGGTTCGGGGTGATGGGCCTGGGCCGCCACCACCCCGTGGTCCGCAAGGCGCTGCACGACGTGATGGACGCCTCCCTCGCCGACCTCACCCGCTTCGACTGCCAGCCACTGCCCGGGCTGCTGGCCGAGAAGCTGCTCGCGCACAGCCCGCACCTGGACCGGGTGTTCTTCGGCAACAGCGGCACCGAGGCGGTCGAAGGGGCGCTGAAGTTCGCCCGGTTCGTCACCGGCAGGCCCAGGGTCCTGTACTGCGCGCACGCCTTCCACGGACTGACCACCGGCTCCCTGTCCGTGAACGGCGAGCCCGCCTTCCGCGACGGCTTCGCCCCGCTGCTGCCCGACACGGCCGTCCCGCTCGGTGACCTCGACGCGCTGGAGAAGGAGCTGAAGAAGGGCGATGTCGCCGCCCTGATCGTGGAGCCGATCCAGGGCAAGGGCGTGCTGGAGGGGCCGCCCGGCTGGATGGGGGCCGCGCAGGACCTGCTGCACCGGCACAAGGCCCTGCTCATCGCCGACGAGGTGCAGACGGGCCTCGGCCGCACCGGCGACTTCTACGGCTACCAGCACGAGGACGGTGTGGAGCCCGACCTGGTGTGCGTCGCCAAGGCGCTCTCGGGCGGCTACGTGCCCGTCGGCGCCACGATCGGCAAGGACTGGATCTTCAAGAAGGTCTACTCGTCCATGGACCGGGTGCTGGTCCACTCGGCGAGCTTCGGGTCCAACGCCCAAGCCATGGCGGCGGGGCTCGCGGTGCTGTCGGTCATGGAGAACGAGCAGATCGTCGCGAACGTCCGGGCCACCGGGGAACAGCTCCGCTCCCGGCTCGCGGCGCTGACGGACCGGTACGAGATGCTCGCCGACGTGCGCGGCCGGGGGCTGATGATCGGCATCGAGTTCGGCCGGCCGAAGTCGCTGAAACTGCGCAGCCGCTGGACCATGCTCCAGGCCGCGCGCAAGGGACTCTTCGCGCAGATGGTCGTCGTGCCGCTGCTCCGAAAGCACCGGATCCTCACCCAGGTCTCCGGCGACCACATGGAAGTGATCAAGCTGATCCCGCCGCTGATCGTCGGCGAGCGGGAGGTGGACCGGTTCGTCGACGCCTTCACGGCCGTGATGGACGACGCGCACGAGGGCGGACTGGTGTGGGACTTCGGCAAGACTCTTGTCAAGCAGGCGGTCGCCAACCGCTGACACCGAAGCTTTTTGCCTCAGAGGCAAGAAATTTGCCGCTGAGGCAAAGCTCCGGCTGAATGGAGGCATGAGCTCCTCCGAGACCGAGCGGCCCCACGGGGCCGGCTCGCCGGGCGAACCGGCGGCCGAAGCGCTGCCCGCCGTCGCCCCCCAGTTGCGGGCCCTGAGGCGCCGGGCCTCGCTCACCCTGGAGGCCGCGGCCCGCTCCGCCGGGCTGTCGCCGGCCCACCTCTCCCGATTGGAGACCGGGCAGCGCCAGCCCTCGCTGCCGATGCTGCTGGCCCTCGCCCGCATCTACGGTACGACGGTCTCCGAACTGCTCGGCGAGACGGTCGCCGAACGGGACTCCGTCATCCGCGCGGCCGACATGGAAGCGACCGCGGCGGGCGGCTGGACGTACTGGCAGGCCGGTGCCCCCGGCCGCGGGATGCAGGCCCTGCGGGTGCACGTGCCGCACGGATCCCAGGGCGACGTCGTGCGCGTCCACCCCGGTGAGGAATGGCTGCACGTGCTGCGCGGCCGGCTGCGGCTGCGTCTCGGCGACACCACCCACCGGCTGGCCGCCGGCGACAGCGCCCACTTCGACTCGCTCACCCCGCACCGGATCGCCGCCGAGGACCACGACGGCGTCGACCTGCTCTTCGTCCACACCCTGCTGCAGAGCCCCACGGCCGCCCTGTGCCTGGGCCCCACCCCTGGAGAGGCGTCATGAGCGACATGGAGGAGAAGTTCCCCCGTGCCCTGTGGGTGAGGCTGTTCGTCTACCTCATCGCCGGCCACATCTTCGCCGCCTTCGTGTACCTGCTGTTCGAGGTCGGGGCGAAGTAGCCCCGGGCCGGGCGGGGCGCCTCAGTCGAGGAGCCGCTCGCGCAGCCGCTCCCGGAGCTCCGGGGTGAGGCTCAGCCCCTTCTCCAGATAGGCGTCGACACCGCCCCAGGTCTCCTCGATGGTGTCGAAGGCCGCCGTCAGATACTCGGCGCGCGCGTCGAAGAGGGGGCTGAGCAGCTCCATGACCTCGGGGGAGTAGGCCGAGGCGGCGGAGCTGCTGCGGTGCACCTTGTAGCGGCGGTGCTTGGCGTTCGACTTCAGGTAGTCGTCGACGATCGCCTCGCGCTCCACGCCCACCGCCAGCAGCGTCACCGCGACGGACAGACCCGCGCGGTCCTTGCCGGCCGCGCAGTGCATCAGCGCGGGCACGCTGTCCCGCGCGAGCGCGTGCAAAACCTGCGCGTGCTCGCCCGTACGCTCCTTGATGATCATGCGGTACGAGGCGATCATCCGGTCCGCGCCCTTGCCGTCCGCGAGGATCGCGCGCAGCTGCTCCAGGTCGCCGTCGCGGACCATCTTCCAGAACTCGGCGCCGTCGGCCGGGTCGCTCAGCGGCAGGTTCACATTGCGCACGCCGGGCAGTTCGACGTCCGGCCCCTCGAGCTTCTGGTCGGCGGCGTTGCGGAAGTCGAAGATCGTGTGCAGGCCCAGAGTGGCCAGGAAGGCGGCGTCCTGCCCGGTCGCGTGGGCGAGATGGCCGCTGCGGAACAGCACGCCCTGCCGTACCCGCCGGCCGTCCACGGTCGGAAGACCGCCCAGATCACGGAAGTTGCGCACTCCGGCCAGCTCGGGCTCGGTCGACGGGACCTGCTGTGTCACGAGGGCTCCTCCCCTTCGGCGCCGCCGGCGCGGCTCGTCGACGGGCGTCACTCGACGATACGACATGCCTGCCTGGGGCAATGAGTTGTCCACAGGCGTTGCCCGGAGCCCCCGCGGCACTCGATGATGTTGCCGCCTGGTCGCCCCTGGTCGGGCTTGTTCGAATCTGTGAGGCCATGATGCTGGACATCTCCGAAGACGGTCGTACATGGGTACTCTCCGGGCCGGCCAGCAGCTATGCCGTCCATGTCACCGAACGGGACGAGCTGCTGCACCTGCACTGGGGCCCCAGGATCGGCCTCGCCGACGCCGAGGCCCTCACCGTGCGGCCGCTGCCCGAGTACTGGCCCTTCGAGTCCCCGCTCGACGGACGGGAGGAGTACCCGGTCGAGGGCGGCCCCCGTTTCGCGCGCCCCGCCCTGTCCGTGCGCACGGCCGGGCGCCGCGGCACCGAGTGGACCTTCGAGGGACACGACACCCAGGACGACGAGCTGCGGCTCCGGTTCCGCGACGACGGCCTGACCGTGACGCTGCACTACCGCATGCGTGCCTCGACGGACGTCGTCGAGCGCTGGGTGACCCTGGACAACCGGGGACCGGCACTGGAGCTGCTGCGCGCCGACTCCGCGACCTGGACGCTGCCCGACCGTGACGCCTGGCGGCTCTCCCAGCTGCACGGCCGATGGGGTGCCGAGTCCCGGCTGACGCGCTCGCCCCTCACCCACGGCGAGAAGGTCATCGGCAGCCGCCGCGGCCACACCTCCCACCAGCACCTGCCCTGGGTCGCCCTCGACACCGACGCCACCGAGGAGCACGGCGAGGTGTACGGCTGCGCCCTGGGCTGGTCCGGCTCCTGGCGGATCGCCGTCGCCCAGCTCCCCGACGCGCGCGTGCAGATCACCGGCGGCGCCGGCTACGACGACTCGGGCCTGCTGACGCTGGACGCGGGTGAGTCGTACACCACCCCCGTCTTCGCCGGGCTCTGGAGCGACGGCGGCTTCGGCGGGGCGAGCCGGGCCTGGCACGCCTACCAGCGCGCGTACGTGATCCCGGACGCCGGGCAGGACCGGCCGGTGCTGTTCAACTCCTGGGAGGCCACCGAGTTCGACATCTCCGAGGAGCAGCAGCGGGCGCTCGCCGAGCGGGCCGCCGCCATGGGCGTCGAGCTGTTCGTGGTCGACGACGGCTGGTTCGGGGCGCGCACCAGCGACCGGGCCGGGCTCGGCGACTGGACTCCCAACCCCGACCGCTTCCCGGGCGGGCTGAAGCCGCTCGCCGATCATGTGCGCGGACTCGGCATGCGGTTCGGCATCTGGGTCGAGCCCGAGATGGTCAACCCGGACAGCGATCTGTACCGCGCGCACCCCGACTGGGTGCAGTACCAAACAGGACGAAAGCGGACGGAGTTCCGCAATCAGCTCGTCCTCAACCTCGCGCGTGAGGATGTCCGGGAGTATCTGTGGGAGCAGCTCGACGGGCTCCTGTCCAGCGCGCCGATCGACTACGTGAAGTGGGACTTCAACCGCTGCTTCACCGATGCCGGCTGGCCCGACGACCCCTATCCGCAGCGGCTGTGGGTCGACCACGTGCGCGGCCTGTACGCCCTGCTGGACCGGCTGCGGGCCGCCCACCCGGGCGTGGCCTTCGAGTCCTGCTCGGGCGGCGGCGGCCGGATCGACCTCGGCGTACTGAGCCGCACGGACCAGGTGTGGACCTCCGACAACACCGACCCCCTGGACCGGCTCGCCATCCAGCACGGCTTCAGCCAGATCCATCCGGCCCGGGTCATGGCCGCCTGGGTCACCGACAGTCCGAACGCCATGCTCAACCACCGGGCCAGCTCGCTGCGGTTCCGGTTCGTCAGTGCCATGGCCGGGGTGCTCGGGGTCGGCGGCGACCTCACGAAGTGGACGGCCGAGGAGCTGGCCGAGGCGGCGGAGTGGGTCGGGCTCTACAAGGAGATCCGGCCCGTGGTGCAGCGCGGCGACCTGTACCGGCTGCGCCCCCCGGAGGGCGGGCTGAGCGCCGTGCAGTACGTCCTCGGCGAGGAGACCGTCGTACTCGCCTGGCTCCAGGCGCAGCGCTACGGCGAGCCCGTCCCGGCACTCCGGCTGCGCGGCCTCGACCCGGCGGCGGAGTACGAATGCCTCGAAACGGGCGAAGTTCACCGAGGTGCCCTGCTGCTCCATCACGGACTGCGGGTCGGCCTGGGCGGGGATCTCGACGCCACCGTCGTCCGTCTTAAGCGGAAGTAGCCCTTCTGTCCGAATAGGGCGCTTAGATAGTTAAGGGGATAACGTGCCCCGATCGTAAAGGAGATGAGGTCGGGGCGCGTGACCATCGTCATATTCGTGACGATGTGTTGTTGCCATGTTCACGTAATTCCGGCAATGCGCAGGGTTATTGAGCAAAGCGGGAGATCGGTAATCCACGCTCGGTGACGGCGGAATGTGTCGACGCGGTGAGGGAAACACCGTCGCGGGCAACCGCAAGCTTGTCCTATTGCGTCTTGGTCGCTTACGTTCCACACCAATCCGGACGGACGCCTAATCCTGCCGCCGCCCGGAGCCCCACACACTGACCCGACGTACGGCAGGAGCGGGGGACCCACAGGTAAGACGCCTGTTCCGGTTCCCGGAACGGCTTGGGGTTAAGCCACGCCTCGGCGCGGCCGGGCATCTCCAGCTCGCACCCGACAGCTCACCTCGCAGGCGACGGAGAGGAATTCGTCATGCCCGCGAAGGGTAAGCACCGCCGCCCCAAGACTCAGCGTTTCACCCGCTCCATCGCCGTCGCCGGAACCGGCGGGGCCGCCCTCGCCCTCCCGCTCATGGGGGCCGCCGGCGCCCACGCCGCCACCCCGCAGTCGGCTCCGGAAAAGGCCGTCCAGTCGGCCCCGGCCGCTCAGAAGAAGGCCGCCGAAAACGCCACCGGCTCCCGCGTCTACACCGTGAAGGCCGGCGACTACCTCGCGAAGATCGCGGCCGACCAGCACGTCAGCGGCGGCTGGAAGAAGCTCTACGCCGACAACCGTGACGCCGTCGGTTCCGACCCGTCGCTGATCCACCCGGGCCTGAAGCTGTCGATCGGCAAGAAGGCGGCGAGCGCGCCGAAGCCGTCCGCCCCCGCGACGCCCAAGGCCTCGGCCCCCGAGCAGTCCGCCGCCGACCCGGCGCCGAAGGCGGAGACCGCCGCCAAGCCGGCCGCCGCCCAGCCCGCCGCGCAGAGCAACTCCAGCGGCTACACCCTCCCGGTGGACGGCGCCACCATCGGCACCCCGTACCACATGTCCGGCAGCATGTGGTCCAGCGGCTACCACACCGGTGTCGACTTCGTCGTCCCGACCGGCACCTCCCTGAAGGCCGTCGGCGCGGGCACGGTCGTCTCCGCCGGCTGGGGCGGCGCCTACGGCAACCAGGTCGTCATCAAGCTCGCCGACGGCTTCTACGCCCAGTACGCCCACCTGTCCCAGCTGTCCGTCTCGGCCGGCCAGACCGTGACCGCCGGGCAGCAGGTCGGCCTGTCGGGCGCGACCGGCAACGTCACCGGACCGCACCTGCACTTCGAGATCCGCACCACGCCGGACTACGGCTCGGACGTGGACCCGGTCGCCTACCTGCGCTCGCACGGCGTCTCCGTCGGCTGACCGACCGCACGACCACCTGCCTGACACGCCTCCGAAGGCCGGACCCCGATCGATCCCGGGTCCGGCCTTCGGTGTGCGCGGGCCGACGTCGCATCAAGGGATCGACAGACGGCGGCAGTTGGGACAGAGTGATCCCATCCGGAGTGCAAGCGCTTTCCAGAGCCTTCCCGGCGGATCCCGAGGAGCTGTGTCCCGTGCCGACCACCCGCAGAGCGTTCGCGGCCCTGGCGGCCGGAGCCGCATACGCGGCCCTCTCGCCGACGGCGCCCGCGCAGGCCGCGCCCCGCCGCCGCCTCGTCGCCCGCGACGACTTCTGCCACGGCCTCGGGCAGTGGGTGACCGAACTCCAGGACGGCGGCACGGTCACCGCCTCCCGCGGCGTCCTGGAGATCGACGTGCCGAGCGGTGCCACCGTGTGGTTCAGGCGGCGGCTCGAAGGGCCGTACCTGCTCGAGTACACCGCGACCCCGGTCTCCGAGGGCGGGGCCAACGACCGGGTCTCGGACCTCAACAACTTCTGGAACGCGACCGACGTCCGCTCCCCGCACGACCTCTTCGCGACCCGGCGCGGCGGCGCCCTCGACGAGTACGACCACCTCACGACCTACTACGCGGGCTACGGCGCCAACTACAACACCACGACCCGGCTGCGCCGTTACGTCGGCGAGCCCGGCGTGCGGCCCCTGGTCCTCGACTACACCGAGCCGCTGCTGGCCGCGAACGAGCCGAACCGGGTCCGGATCGTCTCCGACGGCTCCACGGTCCAATGGTGGAACAACGGGCGGCTCGTCTTCGACCACACCGACCCGCAGCCCTACACGGGCGGGCACTTCGCCTTCCGGACCGTCTGGAGCCATTTCCGGATCAGCGGATTCCGGGTCTGGCGGTTCACCCCGAAACATCCCTGACAAGCGGTGTATTCCGGAGTTGGCGAACACTTTGGGAGTGGCTTATCTCACCGCCAGTCAACCCCTTCCTACGGTCGCGTAAGTCACATTCAAGGGTGAATCATGGACCGTTGTGGCAGACGATTCGAAGAGTGACAGCAGAGCAGTGATCGGGTCGTACGTGGCGCTGGGGGACAGCTTCACCGAGGGCGTCGGCGATCCCGGCCCCGACGGGGCATTCGTCGGCTGGGCCGACCGGTTCGCCGTCCTGCTCGCCGACCGCAGGCCCGAGGGCGACTTCCGGTACACCAATCTCGCCGTACGCGGGAAGCTCCTCGACCAGATCGTGGCGGACCAGGTTCCGCGGGCCGTCGACATGGCCCCGGACCTCGTCTCGTTCTGTGCCGGGGGAAATGACATCATCCGGCCCGGCACCGATCCCGACGAGGTGGCCGAGCGTTTCGAGCGTGCCCTGGTCCAGCTCATCGCCGTGTCCGGCACGGTGATGGTGACGACCGGGTTCGACACCCGTGGCGTGCCGGTGCTCAAGCACCTGCGCGGCAAGATCGCCACCTACAACGGCCATGTCCGGGCCATCGCCGACCGGTACGGCTGCCCGGTGCTCGACCTGTGGTCCCTGCGCAGTGTGCAGGACCGCAGGGCCTGGGACGCCGACCGGCTGCACCTGTCTCCGGAGGGCCACACGCGCGTGGCGCTGCGCGCCGGCCAGGTGCTCGGCCTCGACGTGCCGGCCGACCCCGAGCAGCCGTGGCCTCCGCTGCCCCCGCGCGGCGTGCTCGATGTGCGGCGGGACAACGTCGCCTGGGCGCGCGAGTTCCTGGTGCCGTGGATCGGGCGCCGGTTGCGCGGGGAGTCCTCGGGCGACCATGTGACGGCCAAGGGGGCGCTGTCGCCGGACGACATCAGGATGCGGATCGCCCCGGTGGCGTGAGAGCGGCTCCTGCGCGTGCGGGCCGTGCCGGGTGGAACACCGGCGCGGCCCGCACGCGTTCGTGGGAGCGATCGGGCGGTTGAGCGGGCGTAGGTGCGGTGGGCCGTCGTCGGGGGGTGTCGGGGGCAGGCGTCAGGGCGCCGTCCGCTCCACCTCCGCCAAGCCCAACTCGCGGGCCAGCGCCTCCTCCACCCACTCCTGGGCCCGGACCCGCGGCACCGCGCCGGCGTACGACGTCAGCTGGACGGCCAGGCCGTCGAGGAGGGCGGTGAGGCGCAGGGCCGTGCCCTGCGGGTCCGGGCAGCGGAACTCACCGGCCGCCACGCCCTCGGCGATGACCTCGACGAGGGCCGCCTTCCACTGCCGGTCGAGATCCTGGGCGACCTCCCGCAGCACCGGGTCGCGCAGCGCCGCCGCCCAGCCCTCGATCCACAGCCGCCAGCCCTTGGCCTGCCCGGTCGGGGCGTACCACCGTACGGCCGACCGCAGCCGGCGCAGCGCGGGGGAGCGGCGGCCGGTCAGTTTGCGCAGATGCGCGAGGTCGCCCTCCGCCGCGTGCCGGAACGCGGCGGCGACCAACTGTTCCTTCGAGGAGAAGTGGTAGAGGACCAGGGCGTTGCTCACGCCGAGCGCCGAGGCGACGTCGGCGATCCTGACCGCCGCCACGCCCCGTGCCTCGATCTGCTCGATGGCCGCCCGCAGCAGATCCCCGCGCCGCTCCGCCACGCTCAACCGGACTCTCGTCACGCCGTCACCCTACCCAGGCGCCCGTGCCCCCTCGACGTCGCCTTTCGGCCTGTCCGGTCCGGGCCGGGAGACGGCCGCCGAGGGGCCGGTGGCCGCCTCACCGGTACCAGCCGAATCGCTCGGCGATCAGCGGCAGCCGGTCGGCCGCGATCGCGTGGGCGGCGGCCCGCGGAGTCGTCCCGTCCGCCTGCGCGCGGGACAGCATCCGCTCGACCAGTGCCCGCATCGAGCGGCGTGTGTACGCGAACGCCTCCTCGGCGTCGGCGCCGATGTCCCCGAACAGCGTCCACCACCACCAGGCGTTCGTGCCCGAGTTGACCACGACGTCCGGCAGCACGCTCACCCCGCGCTCGGCCAGCAGCAGCTCCGCCTCGGGCCGTACGGGCATGTTGGCCGCCTCGACGACCCAGCGGGCGGTGATCCGCTCCTGGTTGCCGGTGTCGATCGCGTACGACACCGCCGCCGGCACCAGGACGTCCGCGTCGGCCGACAGCCAGGCGTCGCCCGGCAGTTCGCGGTCGCCGGGCCGCAGCGCCGTGCGGTCCACCGTGCCGTGGGTGTCCCGCGCGACGAGCAGTGCTTCGACGTCGAGGCCCGACGGGTTGACGATCGTGCCCTTGAGGTCGGCGACGGCCACGACCGTGCACCCCGCGCGCGCCAGGAACCGCGCGGTGGCCCCGCCCATGGTGCCCAGTCCCTGGAGCGCGACCCGCGTTCCCGCGTACGGCACACCGGCCCGGTCCAGGGCGGTCAGGGTCGCCTCCGCCACGCCGCAGCCGCCGGTCAGCTCGTCCAGCCCGATGCCGTCGACCTCGACCGCGAACGCGTCCCGCAGCCGCCGGCGTGCCCCGGCCTCGTCGTCCAGCAGCGGATACACGGCCTGGATCGAGGAGACCAGCCCCGCCTCGACGACGGCCCGGTCCACCAGGTCCTGGGTGAGCCCCAGATCCTCGCCCGTCGTCCAGCAGCTCTCTATGTACGGCCGCATGGCGCGCAGGTACCGCACCAGCAGCGGGTACGCCTCCGGGTCCCGCGGGTCGCAGTCGATGCCGCCCTTGGCGCCGCCGAGCGGGACGTAGCGGCTCTCGGGGTCGTAGTGCAGGGCCTCCTTCATGGTCATGCCGCGGGCGAGGCCCTCGACCTCCTCCAGGGTGCAGCCCGCGCGCATCCGCAGTCCGCCGCTGGCGACCCCGCGCACCAGCCGGTCGACGACCAGGAAGCCCTGCCGACCCGTGAGGTGATCGGTCCAGGTCAGGGACAGCAGGGGGGTGGCCATACGGGCTCCTTCACCGGAGGGTTACTGAATCATCGGTCAGTATCCCCTTCGATGGGGCCCCTGTGGCCCGGTGATGCCGGAGGGGCCGACCATAATGGAAAGCCTGACCGACTCCACCTGGAGGTACCGTGGCCGGTTTCCGTACCCTCAGCTCCGGGCTCCGCGCGCTGCGGCCCGGGGCGTTCGGCGCGGACCCGAGCGGTGAGCGCATGGCGCGCATCCGCAGATCCCCGCACTTCGAGGACGGGGTGTTCCGGAATCCCGGTGGCCCCGCGCGGACCCGGCCCTCGGGTTCGGCCCTGGATTTCGCGAAGGTCTTCTTCGACAAGGACACCCGGCCCCGCCGCGCCCCGGGGGGCACCGTCCCGGTGCACGCCACGACCCTGGCCGACATCGCCCGGCCCCCGGCCACCGGGCTGCGGCTGACCTGGATGGGGCACTCCAGTGTGCTCGCCGAGATCGGCGGCCGGCGTGTCCTGTTCGACCCGGTGTGGGGCGAGCGCTGCTCCCCCTTTCCCTTCGCCGGCCCCAAGCGGCTGCACCCCGTGCCCGTGCCGCTGGCCGCGCTCGGCCCGGTCGACGTCGTGGTCATCTCGCACGACCACTACGACCATCTCGACATGCCCACCATCAAGGCGCTCGCCGGTACGGACACGCTGTTCGCGGTGCCCCTCGGTGTCGGCGCGCACCTGGAGCACTGGGGTGTGTCCCCCGGCCGCCTGCGCGAGCTGGACTGGCACGAGTCCACCGAGGTCGGCGGCCTGACCCTGACCGCCACCCCCGCCCGGCACTTCTGCGGCCGCGGTCTGCGCAACACCCAGCACACGCTGTGGGCCTCCTGGGTCGTCGCCGGCGAGGAGCACCGGATCTACCACAGCGGTGACACCGGTTACTTCGACGGCTTCAAGGAGATCGGCGCCGGGCACGGGCCGTTCGACGCCACGATGATCCAGATCGGGGCGTACTCCGACTTCTGGCCCGACATCCACATGACCCCCGAGGAAGGCGTGCGAGCCCACCTCGATCTTCAGGGCGGCCCGGAGCACGGCCCGATGCTGCCGATCCACTGGGCGACCTTCAATCTGGCGACCCACCCGTGGGAGGACCCCGGCGAGGGGACACTCGCGGCCGCCCGCGCCGTGGGCGCCGGTGTCGCCCTGCCCCGGCCCGGGGAGCCCTTCGAGCCCACGGCCGAGAGCGTCCCGTCCGAGCCGTGGTGGCGTGGGGTGGCGCTCGCTCCGAGGGGCGGCCGTCCGGCTGCGGAGGCCCTCACCGGAGCCGGCATCAAGGTGGCGTCGGACGCCGCAGCCGTGGCCCAGGCTGACACGGTGAGTGACGGCGACCGTCGGGCCGGCAAGGGCACCGAGGACCCCGAGACGCTCCCGGCGGGCTGATCGGGGAGTACGCGGACGGACGGCGAGGGCCGGGGGAGCGAGAGGCTCCCCCGGCCCTCGCCGTCTGTGTGTGACCGCTTCTGACCAGGTCGGATCGAAGTCTTGTCGTTCATGGCCGGATGCGGAGGGGGGTTATCGGTCTGTCGTACGAGACCTCATACCAGAGCGGGACGCTCACCGTATGAGTTTGTCAACTGCCCACCGCACATGATGCGCTGACGACTACTGTCAGTGGCCGTCGGGAAACACGACGGATCAGGGGAGCGGGGGACCGGGACGTGCAGGCGCAGGGCGGACGAGGGAGTCGACGCGACGGGGATCCCCGCTGCCCGCGCACCACCGACGCCGGCCCGGGGGCGGACGCCCGGGCGGGCTCGCGTCCGGTTTCGAGCTCGGCTTCGAGTCCGGCTTCGAGTCCGGTTTCGAATCCGAGTGCACGTGCGGGTTCGCGTCCCGGGTCGGGTGCGGGTGCGCATGCCGGTGCCGGTGAAGGCGCCCGTGCGGGTGACGGTGCCGGTGCCGCCGGGGTGTCCGGCCCCGCCCGGCACGCGGGTCCCGGCGGGGGCGTGCGCGATCCGGCGGCGGCCGGGCGCGCGAGCCGGAGCGCGCACAAGCGGCCACGCGAACCCGGTCGCACCCCCGCAAGCGCCCCCGGAACCCAGGCCCGACGGACCAGCACGAGGACACCGATGTCTCACCTCCGCGTCCCGGCCGCACGCGCAGACCGCCGTGAGGGCGGGCGGCACGGACGGCCCGCCGTCCGCACCGCACCCGCGTTGCCCGAGACCCACATACGGCCCCAGCTGCTGCGCATCGCGGTGCTGCCGCCCGTCGCCGTCGCCCTCAGCGGCTGCGCCGCCGTCCTCTTCACCGTCCGCTCCACCGGAGCGCGGCCGGGCCCCACCCTGTGGGCCGTGCTCGGAGGCGCGGTCTTCGTGGCGCTCGTCGGCATCGCCGTCGCCGCGATCGCCGCCGGCCGGGCCGCCCGGTCGGTGAACAACCGCATCGGCATGCTGCGCCGCAGCACAGCGCGGCGCGAGGCCGACCTGCGCACCCTCGTCGAGACACTGCGCCGTGGCGACGGCCCGCCGCAGCTCGCCCCGCAGAGCCGGGCCGGCGGCCCCGCCGAGGGCGCCGACGACTTCGACCTCCTGGCCGCCGACCTGTCCCGCGCGCACGACGGCGCCGTCACCGCCGTCGTGCAGGCCTCCCAGCTGTCCAGCCAGGCCGGGAGCGAACAGAAGCTCGAGGTGTTCGTCAACCTCGCCCGGCGTCTGCAGTCCCTGGTGCACCGCGAGATCTCCATCCTCGACGAGCTGGAGAACGAGATGGAGGACCCCGACCTGCTCAAGGGGCTCTTCCACGTCGACCACCTCGCCACCCGCATCCGCCGTCACGCCGAGAACCTCGCCGTGCTCGGCGGGGCCGTCTCCCGCCGCCAGTGGAGCAACCCGGTCTCCATGACCGAGGTACTGCGCTCGGCCATCGCCGAGGTCGAGCAGTACTCACGGGTCAAGCTCGTGCCGCCGATCGACGGGCAACTGCGCGGCCACGCCGTCGCCGACGTCATCCACCTCCTGGCCGAACTCGTCGAGAACGCCACGGTCTTCTCCGCCCCGCACACCCAGGTGCTGCTGCGCGCCAACCTCGTCACCTCCGGGCTCGCCGTCGAGGTCGAGGACCGCGGACTCGGCATGCCCCTGGAGGAGCAGACGCGGATGAACGCCCTGCTCGCCGACCCCGACCAGGTGAACGTCGCCCGTCTTCTCGCGGACGGCCGGATCGGCCTGTTCGTCGTCTCCCAGCTGGCTCGGCGGCACGGCATCACCGTCCGCCTCCAGTCCAACATCTACGGCGGAGTGCAGGCGGTGCTCGTCGTGCCGCAGGCGCTGCTGGGAGCGGAGCCGGGGGCCGGGGCGCCCGGTGGCGCGGGGCAGGCGGAGGGCGCGACCGGGCAGCACGGACAGGTTGGCCCCGGTGCCGGTGCCGGTGCCGGTGCCGGTGGTGCCATCGCCGGTGTTGGTGTCGACGGCGTGGCGGTGGGGCGTTCCTCGGTCGCGGACGGTGCGTTCGGGGTCTCCTCCGTGCCGCTGCCCGCGTCCGGATCAGGGCCGTCGGCCCCGCCGCTCACCCCAGCCGCCGCGCCTCAGGGGCACGAGGCCACGGCTCAAGGGCATGGGCAGGAAGCCCGAACGGCTTCGGACGGGAGCCCGCAGAGCGGCCGACCCGCGCCCCTGCCCGTGCGCGGGGCACGAAGGGAGCGGCCCACCCCGGCCGAGGCGCGGCCCGGTATCACTCCCGAAGACCGGCGCGTCCTGGCCGAGAACGGGACCGCGCCGCCCACCCCCCGCAACGGCGCCGTGCGCGGCACCATGGGCAAGCCCCAACTGCCCCGCCGCCGCGCGCAGGAGCACATCGCCCCCCAGCTGCGCGACGGCCCGGCGCCGCGCCAGGATTCCGAGCACCTCGTGGGCCACGACCCCGGTCTGATGGCGGCCTTCCAGCGCGGCATCAGCCTCGCCGAGGCCCAACAGCACCTGGAGGCGGACACCACGGAGTGGGACGACACGGAGGCGGCCCATAGGGAGGCGGCCCCCACGGAGGAGGCGGCTCGCATGGAGCCGTTGGCCATGAGGCCGCAGCGCATGGAAGCCCGGCACGTGGAGCCACGGCACATGGAGCCGCGGCACACGGACGCGACATCCATGGAGCCCCCGGACAGGGCTCACATGGGGTCAGCTCCTATGGACCCACGCCCCATGGAGCCACGACCCATGGAGCCGTGGCACACGGACGTGACATCCATGGAGCCGCCGCACAGCCCTCACATGGGGTCGGCTCACACAGAGTCAGCCCCCATGGAGTCCGCCTACCCGGGCCCCACCGCCATGCGGCCGGTGCACCTCGACTCGTTCTCCACCGGGCCCTCCCCTTCCTCCGAACCAGGCCACACGGGCCCCTCGGGGCCCCCGGCCTCCACCGACCACCCCACCACCCGGCAGGACGGGAGCGCACCCGCCGGATGACCACCCCCCTTTCCACCCCCACCCCCAGCGCTCCCGCAGACCTTCGTACCCCAAGGAGTCGATCCACCATGGCGAGCGATGCGCCGACCGCCCATGTTTCCGACCTCGACTGGCTGATGAGCGGCCTCGTGCAACGTGTGCCGCACACGACCGCCGCGGTGCTGCTGTCCTGCGACGGGCTCGTGAAATCCGTGCACGGCCTCGACCCGGACAGCGCCGACCACATGGCCGCCCTGGCCTCCGGCCTGTACTCCCTCGGCCGCAGCGCCGGTGTCCGCTTCGGTGACGGCGGCGACGTGCGGCAGGTCGTCGTCGAACTCGCCTCCACCCTGCTGTTCGTCACCACCGCGGGCTCCGGCACCTGCCTGGCCGTGCTGGCCGGCCGGGAGGCCGACGCGGCCGTACTGGGCTACGAGATGGCGATGCTGGTCAAGAGTGTCCGCCCCTACCTGGTCACCGCTCCCCGGCAGTCCGTCGATTCCCCGGCGATGAGGCCTTGAGCGTGACGGCGGCCGGTGACGGGCCCTGGCTCGACGACGCGGCCGGGCGGCTGGTGCGGCCGTTCACGGTCAGCAACGGCCGCACCCGTCCCACCGTCGCGCTCGACCTCGTGTCGCAGGTGATGGCCACCGGGGCGACCCCCCTCGGCTATCTCGGCCCCGAACACGCGCAGGCACTCGAGCGGTGCCGGGTGCCCGTCGCCGTCGCCGAGGTCGCCGCCCATCTCAAACTGCCGGTGGCCGTCACCAAGGTGCTGCTGGCGGACCTCGTCGACTGCGGGGCGCTGACCACCAAGCCCCCCGCGTTCCACCACAACCCGACGGACCGGGCCCTTCTGGAGGCAGTGCTCGATGGACTACGACGACAGCTCTGACTACACCGACGGACCGGGCCTCGGCGCCGACCCGTTCCCCACCGCGCTCAAGATCCTGGTCGCGGGCGGGTTCGGCGTGGGCAAGACCACCTTCGTCGGCGCGGTCAGCGAGATCGCCCCGCTCAGCACGGAGGAGCTGCTCACCACCGTGAGCGCGGCGACCGACAACCTCGACGGCATCGAGAACAAGGTCGAGACGACCGTGGCCATGGACTTCGGCCGCATCACCCTCGACCCGGAACACGTGTTGTACCTGTTCGGCACGCCCGGACAGGAGCGGTTCTGGTTCATGTGGGACGAGTTGTGCGAGGGCGCGCTCGGCGCGGTCATCCTCGCCGACACCCGCAGGCTCCAGGAGTGTTTCGCCGCCGTCGACTTCTTCGAACAGCGCGGCCTCGGATTCATCATCGCCGTCAACGAGTTCGACGGCGCCTACCGTTACGCCCCCGAGGAGGTGCGAGGGGCACTCGACCTGTCCGACGACGTCCCCGTCGTGCGCTGCGACGCGCGGATCTCCAGCTCCGGAGTCCAGACCCTGCTGACCCTGGTGCGTCATCTCATCGCCCACACGCCGGCCCCCGCGACGGGGTACGGCGCCCACATGTGACCCCCTCACACCCGCCCGGGAGCCCGTATATGACGCGAGTCCACAGCACAGGAGCATGCCCATGACCTACGACCCGCCGCGTCCGGCCGGTCGTCTGCTGCTCACACCCGAGGACAAGGAGGCACCCGCCCGAACCCGCCGACTGCGCCGGCTGGGCCTGGGGGAGCGCCCCGAACCCGGACTCGACGCCTTCGCACACCGCCTCGCCGAGCTCACCGGGACGCCGTACGCCATGGTCAACCTCCCGGACGAGCAGGGGCAGTTCTACGCGGGCCTGTATGTGCCGGCGGTCGCCCCGGTCGTGCGCAGCGACGGCACCAGCCCGCGCCTCGGCCGTGTCCTGCCCCGCGACCACGGCTTCTGCCCCCATGTGGTGGCACGTCGTAAGGCCCTCGCCCTGGAGGACGTCGGCGACTACCCGCGGTTCGCGGGCAACCCGGTGGTCGACGAGTTCGGCATCCGCTCCTACCTGGGGGCACCGCTCATCGACGGCACGGGACTGGTGCTGGGCACCGTCAGTGTCGCCGACGTCCGGCCGCGGCCGTGGGGGAAGCCCGGCCTGACGGCGATCAAGGAGCACGCCGCGCGGCTCGTCATCGAGCTGGAGTCCCGGGACGGCCTGCCGCCCTACTGACGCCCCGGATCGCTTCGGACCCCGAGGGCGTGAAGGAAAGCTGAGGCGGCGCTTAAGAAAACCTCGATGGACCGGCCCGCCCGTCGTACGGCAGATTGCAGTGCGATCCCACTCCTCTCCCGGTCCAGGGGTTCCTTCGGCATGCCCGGAGCCGGGACTCATCCTCAGGAGCCGTAGCGGTGAAGGCGCTGGTCAAGCAGAAGGCGGAACCCGGGCTGTGGCTCGCGGACGTCCCCGAGCCCACCGTCGGGCCCGGCGATGTGCTCATCAAGGTGCTGCGCACCGGGATCTGCGGCACCGACCTGCACATCCGGGCCTGGGACGGCTGGGCGCAGCAGGCGATCAGCGCCCCGCTCGTGCTCGGGCACGAGTTCGTCGGCGAGGTCGTCGAGACCGGGCGCGACGTCACCGACATCGCCATCGGCGACCGGGTCAGCGGCGAGGGCCACCTGGTGTGCGGCAAGTGCCGCAACTGTCTGGCCGGCCGCCGCCACCTGTGCCGGGCCACCGTGGGACTCGGGGTGGGCCGGGACGGGGCGTTCGCCGAGTACGTCGCGCTGCCCGCGGCCAACGTCTGGGTGCACCGGGTCCCCGTCGACCTCGACGTGGCCGCGATCTTCGACCCGTTCGGCAACGCCGTGCACACCGCCCTGTCGTTCCCGCTGGTCGGCGAGGACGTCCTGATCACCGGCGCCGGCCCGATCGGCCTGATGGCCGCCGCCGTGGCCAAGCACGCAGGCGCCCGCAACGTCGTGATCACCGACGTCAGCGAGGAGCGGCTGGAACTGGCCCGCAAGATCGGTGTCAGCCTGGCGCTGAACGTCTCCGGCGCCACCATCGCCGAAGGCCAGCGCACCCTCGGACTGCGCGAGGGCTTCGACATCGGTCTGGAGATGTCCGGCCGCCCCGAGGCCATGCGCGACATGATCGCCAACATGACGCACGGCGGCCGGATCGCGATGCTCGGCCTGCCCGCGCAGGAGTTCCCCGTCGACTGGGCCCGCGTCGTCACCTCGATGATCACCATCAAGGGCATCTACGGCCGCGAGATGTTCGAGACCTGGTACGCCATGTCGGTCCTGCTGGAGGCCGGCCTCGACCTCGCGCCCGTCATCACCGGCCGGTACGGCCACCGCGACTTCGAGGCGGCGTTCGAGGACGCGGCGAGCGGCCGCGGCGGCAAGGTCATCCTCGACTGGACCGCGTAACCCCCCTTCTCCGCGAGCACCTTAGGAGCTTTCCCGATGTTCGACTCCGTGCGCGACGACCTGCGCGTCACCCTCGACGAGATCCGCGCCGCCGGTCTGCACAAGCCCGAGCGCGTGATCGGCACCCCGCAGTCCGCCACCGTGAACGTCACCGCGGGCGGCCGCCCCGGCGAGGTCCTCAACTTCTGCGCCAACAACTACCTCGGCCTCGCCGACCACCCCGAGGTCGTCGCGGCCGCCCACGAGGCCCTGGACCGCTGGGGCTACGGCATGGCCTCCGTCCGTTTCATCTGCGGCACCCAGGAAGTCCACAAGGAGCTGGAGGCACGCCTGTCCGCGTTCCTCGGCCAGGAGGACACGATCCTCTACTCCTCCTGCTTCGACGCCAACGGCGGCGTGTTCGAGACACTGCTCGGCCCGGAGGACGCGGTCATCTCCGACGCGCTCAACCACGCGTCGATCATCGACGGCATCCGGCTGTCCAAGGCCCGCCGCCTGCGCTACGCCAACCGCGACCTGGCCGAGCTGGAGGCCCGGCTCAAGGAGGCCTCCGACGCACGCCGCCGTCTGATCGTCACCGACGGCGTCTTCTCCATGGACGGCTACGTCGCCCCGCTGCGCGAGATCTGCGACCTGGCGGACCGGTACGACGCGATGGTCATGGTCGACGACTCCCACGCGGTCGGCTTCGTCGGCCCCGGCGGCCGCGGCACGCCCGAGCTGCACGGCGTGATGGACCGCGTCGACATCATCACCGGCACCCTCGGCAAGGCCCTCGGTGGCGCGTCCGGCGGCTATGTGGCGGCCCGCGCCGAGATCGTCGCCCTGCTGCGCCAGCGCTCCCGGCCGTACCTGTTCTCGAACACGCTCGCCCCGGTGATCGCGGCGGCCTCGCTCAAGGTCCTCGACCTGCTGGAGTCGGCGGACGACCTGCGGATCCGGCTGGCCGAGAACACCGCCCTCTTCCGCGGCCGGATGACCGAGGAGGGCTTCGACGTCCTCCCCGGCGACCACGCCATCGCCCCCGTGATGATCGGCGACGCGGCGGTCGCCGGCCGCATGGCGGAGCTGCTGCTGGAGCGCGGCGTCTACGTCATCGGCTTCTCGTACCCGGTGGTGCCGCAGGGCCAGGCCCGGATCCGCGTCCAGCTGTCGGCCGCGCACTCCACGGACGACGTCAACCGCGCGGTCGACGCCTTCGTCGCGGCACGGGCCGAGCTGGAAGGCTGACCGCGGGCACCGGCGCATTTGAGACAATCGATCGCATGATCGAAGCGCGGCGGCTCCACATCCTCCGGGCGGTGGCCGACCACCGTACGGTGACGGCGGCTGCCGCCGCGCTGTACCTCACCCCGTCGGCCGTCTCCCAGCAGCTCGCCGCCCTGGAGCAGGAGACCGGACACCGGCTCGTCGAGCGTGGTGCCAAGGGGGTACGGCTCACCCCCGCCGGCGAGATTCTGCTGAACCACACCAACGCGGTCCTCGCCCAGCTGGAGCGGGCGGAGGCAGAACTCGCCGCGTACAGCTCGGGAGCGGCCGGCACCGTCACGGTCGCCTCCTTCGCGACCGGTATCGCCCTGGTCGTGGCGCCGGCCGTGGCCGGTCTGGCCCGGTCCTCGCCCGGGATCCGCATCCGCGTCCAGGACGCCGAGGGCGACGCCAGCCTGCCGATGGTCCTGGACCGGCAGGTCGATGTCGCGGTCGCCGTCGAGTACCGCGGGGCGCCGCCCGCCGATGATCCCCGTCTGGCCCACGTACCGCTGTACGCCGAGCCCTTCGACGCGGTCGTCCCGGTCACCCACCGTCTGGCCGACGCCGCCGAGGTGCCGCTCGCCGAACTGGCCAAGGACGTGTGGATCGGCCCGTACCCCGGCAACCCCTGCCACGACGTGGTGGTCCTGGCCTGCGAGAGCGCCGGTTTCCAGCCCCGCGTGGAGCACTCCTCGGACGACTTCCGCGCGGTCGTCGCCCTCGCCTCGGCCGACGCGGGCGTCGCCCTGGTGCCGCGCTCGGCGCTGCGTGGCATGGACCTCACCGGGGTGGTCGTCCGCCCGGTGGACGGGACGGCGCCCACCCGCCGGGTCTTCGCCGCCGTACGGCGGGGCGCCGAGGAGCACCCCTTGATCCGCCCGGTGCTGGAGGCACTCGCCGTGGCGGCCCGGGTGTGAGCGGTCGGTAACACGGTCGTCTCATATCCGGGATAGCGTCCCGCATATGAGACGCGACGAGGTGGACCCGGTCGACGCCCGGCTGGGCGCGCGCCTGGCCGAGCTGCGGGCCGAACACGGCTGGTCCCTGGGCGAGTTGGCCGACCGCAGCGGGGTGAGCCGGTCCACCCTCTCCCGGGCCGAGCGGGCCGAGATCAGCCCCACGGCGGCCCTGATGAACCGCCTGTGCGCCGTCTACGGGCGCACGATGTCCCAGCTCCTCAGCGAGGTCGAGGCCGAACCGGAGGCCGTCGTCCGCTCCGCCGCCCAGCCCGTCTGGCAGGACCGGTCCTCCGGCTTCGTACGCCGGTCCGTGTCGCCTCCGCACCCCGCCCTGCGCGGCGAGCTCGTCGAGGCCCGTCTGCCGTCCGGCGCCGACCTGGCCTACGACCGTCCACCCGTGACCGGCCTGGAACAGCACATCTGGGTCCTGGAGGGTGCCCTGGAGGTGACGTCGCAGGACACCCGGCACCGTCTGGACGCCGGTGACTGCCTGCGGATGCGGGTGTGGGGGCCGACCCGGTTCAGGTGCACGGCCGCCGAGGGCGTCCGGTATCTGCTGGCGGTGGTGCGGCCGTGATCCGCCTTGACGCCGCCCGGCTGCCGGCGTGCGCGTCCGGGTTGGCGGAGCTGCTGGTCGCCACCGTCGACGCGGGCGCCTCCGTCGGTTTCCTCGCCCCGCTCGGCCATGCGCAGGCCCTGGCCTGGTGGGAGGAGCGGGCCGCCGACGTCGCCGCGGGCCGGCTCGCCGTATGGGCGGCCCACGACGGGGAGCGCGTGCTCGGCACCGTGAGCCTGGCCTTCCCCGGCAAGGCCAACAGCCGGCACCGCGCCGAGCTCGTGAAGCTGATGGTCCACCCGGACGCCCGTGGACGCGGTCTGGCCCGCGAGCTGCTGGCCACGGCTGAGGCCGCGGCGGCGGCGGCCGGGATCACCCTCCTGCACCTGGACACCGAGACCGGCAGCCCCGCCGAGCGTCTGTACCGCTCCACCGGCTGGACCCCGATCGGCGCGATCCCCGACTACGCGTCGACGCCCCACGGGGAGCTGCGGCCCACGACGATCTACTACAAGCGCCTCCCGGCGACCGCTCCCACCAGGTGAATGTCAGCGGGAGCCGATACGGTGCCTGCCATGCCGGATGCCGAAGACGTACGACGGATCGCCCTGTCCCTGCCGGACACCACGGAGAAGATCGCCTGGAACATGCCCACGTTCCGGGTCGCGGGCAAGATGTTCGCCACGCTGCCGGAGGACGAGACCTCCCTCGCCGTGCGCTGTCCCAAGGAGGAGCGGAACGAACTGGTGCTCGCCGAGCCGGACAAGTTCTGGATCGCCGACCATGAGTCGCAGTTCGCCTGGGTGCGGGCCCGGATCGACGCCATCGAGGACGAGGCCGAACTGCGCGACATCCTCGCCGACTCCTGGCGTCAGGCGGCCCCGACCCGGCTCCTGGAGGCCCATCCCCGGCTCGGCGTGCCGGCCCGGTGACGCCTTCGCGCGCTCACCCCCGGGCCGCCGAGGCGTTGTCGACGACGACGGTGTGCAGCCGGTCGGCGCCGCCGGAAAACGGGTGCGCGATCACCGGCGCGAGTGCGGTATTGTTTCCCTGCACGTTGGGCCGGGGGAATCCCCAGGTCAGACGGGCAACGGGACGTGGCGCAGCTTGGTAGCGCACTTGACTGGGGGTCAAGGGGTCGCAGGTTCAAATCCTGTCGTCCCGACAGAGTCGACCAGCGGGTCTGCCGATATCGGCAGACCCGCTGGTCGCGTTCCGGGGCGCTCGAGCCGCATCTCGTCCAGCCGGCCCCGGGTGTCGCCGAAGGGTCGGTGGACGATCAGCGTCAGGTGCGGCGGGTCAGCCCACGCAGCCCGCGTGCGCCAGCGCCTGCTTCAGCAGGACTCCGTGCCCGCCCGGCATCTCGCTCTGCACCGCTTCCGAGACGGCTTCCTGCGGGCTGAACCACACCAGGTCGAGCGCGTCCTGCCGGGGCCGGCAGTCGCCCGTGACCGGCACGATGTAGGCGAGGGACACCGCGTGCTGGCGCGGGTCGTGGTAGGGCGTGATGCCCTGCGTCGGGAAGTACTCCGCGACCGTGAACGGCTGGAGCGACGCCGGGACGCGGGGCAGCGCGACCGGGCCGAGGTCCTTCTCCAGGTGGCGCAGGAGGGCGTCGCGGACGCGTTCGTGGTGCAGCACACGGCCGGAGACGAGTGTCCGGCTGACCGTGCCGTCGGGGCCGATGCGCAGCAGCAGGCCGACGCTGGTGACTTCGCCGCTGTCGTCGACGCGGACCGGGACGGCCTCGACGTACAGGATCGGCATGCGGGCGCGTGTCATCTCCAGTTCGTCGGAGGACAGCCAGCCGGGCGTGGTTTCGGTCATGTCTGACATTGCTTGATCATACTTTCAGCCGTTCGGACTTCCTGGGTAGCCGCTTCAGGAGAACTGTGACCGGCCACACGCCCGTTCAATCGTCCTCCGGCAGTCCGTAGAGCCGCAGGGCGTTCTCCCGCCCGGTCCAGCGCACGATCCGCAGCGCGTCGGCCGGGGCCAGCTCGTCGGCGTCCACCCGCTGCTGGAGCAGCTCGGCCAGCCCCTGCCGGAACGCGAGCGCCCCGAGGTGGTGGAACTCGGGCACACCGTAGGCGTCGGAGCTGTACAGGAGTTTGCGGAACGGTGTGATCTCCAGGGCCTCGGCGAGGACCGCACCGGCCCGGGCGGGGCCCACGTGGTGGAGGGTGAGGCCGACGTCGAGGTACACCTGCTCGAAGACCGCCGCGAGATAGGCCGCCTGCCGCTGGTAGGGCCAGCAGTGCAGGAGCAGGACCGGGATCGTGCCGGCGGTGAGGTGCAGCCAGTCCGTGAGGTGGGCCGGGTCGACCCGGTGCAGCCGGATGTCGTTGTCGCCGAACCCGGTGTGCAGCTGGAGCGGCAGGCCGAGGTCGACGGCGGTCCACAGCAGGTGCCGCATGAGGACCGGGTCGTCCAGGCGGCCGCCGCGCGCGAGCCAGGACCGCGCCGCCCCGGCGACCTCCGCCCGCGAAGGACGGGCCGGGTCCAGGTCGAAGCCGGTGCGGTAGGCCGCCACCGACTTCACGGCCACCACGCCGGGCCGCCGCACGGCGTCCTGCGCGGCCGCACGGAACACCTCCGCGTACGCGTCCGGTTCGACGCCCGCGGCCCGCACCGACTCCGCGACGCCTTCCAGCCGTACGACCTCGTACGACGTCCCGCCCGCCGCCTCGGAGATCTCCCGCGGCGTGGTGATGTGCTCGGGGGCGTAGCCCGTGTCGACGCAGAAGACGCCCGTGCCCGAGGCCCGCAGGAAGCGGCGCTGCACCTCGCGCCAGCCGAGGTCCCGGCGCCGGGCGAGGTACTCCTCGGCGGGGGCGTGCCGGGGCAGGTCCAGCAGGGGAGCGCAGTGGCGGCGCACGGCCACCCCCACGGGGCTGTCGAAGGGCGAGACGCCCGGCCACGCCTCGCCCTCCGTGAGGAGGGACTCGAAGGCCTCCCGGCCGAGGTCGGCCGTCACCGTGCCGTGGCAGTGGTGGTCGACCAGCCGCAGCGAGTCGAGCGCCTCGCGGACGGTACTCATCTCAGTACTTCCAGCGGTACGCCGCCGCCACCCGGTCGTCGTCCAGCCCGGCGACGGACGCCGCTTCCGCGAGGCGGACGGCGATCACCGCGTCGGCCAGGACCGGGCCGAGGGCCGTCCGCAGGACGTCGTCCGCGCGGAACTCCTCGACGGCCCGCTCCAGGGAGTCCGGCAGCCGCCGCACGCCCCGGGCCGCCGCCTCCGCCTCACCCAGGCGCGCCGGGTCCCCGGTGGTCTCCTCGGGCAGGGCGGCGGACGACGTCAGGCCGTCCAGCCCGGCGGCGATCAGTGAGCCGATGGCGAGATAGGGGTTGGCGGCCAGGTCGACGGGCTTGATCTCCAGGTTGGCCGCCCGGTCGCGCAGGCCCGTGGTGCCCTTGACGACGCGCAGCGCGGTCTCCCGCGTCTCCAGGCCCCAGGCGGTGAACACCCCGGCCCACTGCGAGGGCCTGAGCCGCAGGTAGCTGGCGGGGCTCGGGGCGGTGACGGCGGTGAGGGCGGGCAGGTGGGCGAGGACGCCGGCCGTGAACGACTCCGCCCGGGCCGTCATGCCGTGCCGGCCCGCGCCGCCGGAGTGCAGATTGACCCCGTCGCGCCAGGCGGACAGGTGGACGTGCCCGCCGTTCCCGACGCCTTGGTCCACGACGGCCGGGGCGAAGGAGACCTTCAGCCCGTGCCGGCCCGCGACCGCCCGGACGGTCTGCCGGACCAGCACGCTGAGGTCGGCCGCCGCCACCGGATCGAGGGCACCCACCGAGATCTCGAACTGCCCGGCCGCGTACTCGGGATGGACCTGCTCGACGTCGATGCCCTGGGCCGCGCACGCCGCCAGCAGGCCGGCGGTGAAGTCGCCGAGCTCGATCTGCCGGGCCGCCCCGTACGCGGGTCCGGTCGTGGCGGGCACGAACGTGTCGCCGGGGGCGTCGCCCCGGGCCACGGTCCACTCGATCTCGACGGCCGCCTTGAAGGTGAGCCCGTGCCGCTCGGCCGCCTCGGTGACGATCCGGCGCAGGAACGTGCGGGTGCAGCCGGGGTGCCGCGCGCCGTCCTGGGTGATCCGGTCCACCGGCGCCCACGCCCAGCCGGGCTGCCCGGCCAGGACGACGAGCCGGTCCAGGTCCGGGTAGAGGCGCAGGTCGCCGTCGGGAGAGCCGAGGACGTCGGTGGTGACGACCAAGTCGTTCGCCAGGAAGGTGTCGAACACCGGTGACATGCCGACGCCCCAGGCCGCGGCGGAGGCCAGCCGGGCCGTCGGGACGGTCTTCACCCGGGAGATGCCCGCGGTGTCGACGTAGGCCAGGACGACGCCGTGCACACCCCGGCCGGCCAGTTCGCCGCCGAGCGCGGTGGCACGCTCGACGTCGCCGGGCCTGCCGCCGGGCACGGGATCGGCCAGGGTCGTCATGCGTCCTCCGCGGTTCTCGTGGTTCCTGCGGTGGGGGCGGCGTGCGTCAGGGCTTCACGGCCACCGCTCCGTACTGCGGCACCAGCACGGCCGAACCGGGCTCGGCGCGCCACTGCCCGCACGACACCATGCCCGGCTCCAGCACCTCCAGCCCCTCGAAGAAGGCGGCGATGTCCGTGCCGGAGCGGGCGGTGATCGGGGGAGTGGCGTTCTCGTTCCAGAACTTCATGGCCGGGATCTGGCCCGCGCCGCCCAGCTCGTCGTCGAAGGTCGGATGGGTCAGGACCAGGAAGCTGCCGGAGGGCACCGCGGCCATCAACCGGCGCACGATGTCCCGGGCCTTGTCGGCGTCCAGGACGAAGTTGAGGATGCCCAGCATCATCACGGCGACGGGCTGCGTGAAGTCGAGGGTCTTTCCCGCCCGTTCGAGGATGGCTTCGGGGTCGTGCACATCGGCGTCGATGTAGGAGGTGACGCCGTCGTGGGTGCCGGTCAGCAGGGTGCGGGCGTGCACCAGCACGATCGGGTCGTTGTCCACGTAGACGATGCGCGAGTCGGGGGCGAGGCGCTGGGCGATCTCGTGGGTGTTGTCCGCCGTCGGCAGTCCCGTGCCGATGTCGAGGAACTGCCGCACACCGCGCTCACCGGCGAGGAACGACACGGCCCGGCCGAGGAAGTCCCGGTCGGCGCGGGCGATGTCCCGGATGATCGGGAACATGCCGGCGACCTGCTCGCCGACCCGCTGGTCGACCTCGTAGTTGTCCTTGCCGCCGATCCAGTAGTTCCACACGCGCGCGTTGTGCGCCACACCGGTGTTCAGCCTCGCCGACCCGCCTGAAGGGGTGTGGCCATCACTCACGACTCGTCCTCTCCTCGCACTCGCACGAACGACCGAAACCGGTCATCGCCGCCATTGTGCCGCTCCATTGATCACGCTGTCCCGCGAATCGGCGGAGCGGACCCGGAGGTCGGTGCGGGTGCGGGAACGGTGGATTGCCGTTCCAGCCGCGTCAGTCGGTGGGGCTCGCGGCGGGCGACTTCCCGGCCAGGACGTCCTTCAGACGCTGGGTGCCCTGCCGCACCGCCTGCTGGGCCGAGTCGTTCTCGTCGCCGTCGAGTCCGCCCGCCGTGACGGTGATCGCGTCGTCGCCGACCCGGACGGCCGCGACGTCCAGGGTCAGCGTGGCCTCCTCACCACCGGTCGAGCCCTGCACCGTCACGCGCAGGCCCTGACGGGCGTCGCCCACCTGGGGCAGCGAGATCTCGACGACCTGGACGGTGCGCCGCTCCTTGCCGTCGGTCACGGTGAACTGGTCGCACTTCTCCGGCAGGGTCGCCATCCAGTTCAGGGAGTCCTGCGGGTCGGTCCGGTCGTAGGAGGCCACCTGGTACAGCAGGCGCGAGTCGCCCTGCCGGAAGCCGCGCAGCTCGGACGCGCCCGACGGCCTGCCCAGCAGATCGTCGTCGAACAGGGAGTCGAGGAGCCGCCGGCAGTCGGACGCCTGGGCCTTGGCGGTGAGGAAGTCGGAGACGTCGACCGTGCCGATGAGCAGGCTGTCGTGCCAGCTCTTCGCCTCCGTGTCCTTCACCTGGGTCCAGTCGTCCTCGATGTCCGCCTCGGTGATCAGCGCGGTCCGGGCGCCGTCCGTGGAGAGCGTGGCGGTGGGGGAGGGGGTCTGCCGTTGCGCTGCGGCCCGGGACGCGGTGACGCCCTGGACGCGCGTGCCCTCCGTCCCTGCGTCGTCCGAGCAGGCGGCGGTGGAGAGCAGCGTGCCCGCCGCCAGGGTGGAGGAGAGAACGCGGACGAGCCTGGCCGGACGACGGGTCATCGGGAGTGCCTCCTGAGAGCGTGACGCGTGCCCTCAGGGCATCACCGCCGCCCATGGCCCACCACCGGCGTCGGACCGTTCGGGTGAGGTCGCCACGGCACGGACCCCACCGGCTCCTGGCGCGAGCGCTCACACGCGCTGTTCAATGGAGCTGCACAGTCGCCCGAGCCGAGGAGCCGCCCGTGTCATCCGCCGTCGTGCCGCCCGTCGGCGCGCGCATCCGGCAGGCGCGCCTGGAGCGCGGCACGAGTCTGCGCGCGCTGGCCCGGGAGGTCGGTGTGTCGGCGAGTCTGGTGTCGCAGATCGAGACCGGCAAGAGCCAGCCGTCCGTCAGCACGCTGTATGGGATCACCACGGCGCTGGGGATCTCCGTGGAGTCGCTCTTCGACGCGCGCGAGGATGCCGGGGAGGGTCTCGGCCAGGCGGCCGGTGAGCGAGCGGGCCGGAGGGCCGCCGAGCCGGTCCGGGCGGGAGCCGGGGCCTCTCCCGCCGACACGTCCCCCGCCGTCCTGCGGCGCGTCCCCGCCGCCGTGCCGCACGCCCTGGCCGCCTTCGCCGCCGATCCGGGGCGGCGGATCGGGCCCCTGGTCGGCGCCGGCGGGCGCGAGACGCTGGAGCTGGACTCGGGGGTCGTGTGGGAGCGGCTCGGGCGGGTCCCGGGCGCGGAGGCCGACTTCCTGCTGGTGACGTACCGGCCCGGCGGCTCGTCCTCCGGCTCGGGCGCGCTGATGCGGCACCCCGGTACCGAGTACGGCTATCTGACCTCCGGCGAGCTGATCCTCACCCTCGCCTTCGAGGAGTACACGCTGCGGCCGGGCGACGCCGTCTGCTTCGAGTCGACGACCCCCCACCGCTACCGCAACGATGGAGAGGTACCGGCCGTGGGCGTCTGGTTCGTCTCCCATGATGTTCAGTGACACTTGACACCCACCGCACTCGGGCGTTCACTCCGAAGTGGGGGTGGTCGCCATGGCGATCCGCACATATGGCCCCAACGCCGTCGACTGGGAAGAGCGCGTCGACCTGGACCGGCTGCGCGGACAGCGGCTGGCCCGGCTGCACGAGTCGCTGAACCGTTCGGAGCTCGGCGCGGTGCTCGGCTTCGACTTCGCCAACATCCGCTACATGACGGCCACGCACATCGGCACCTGGGCGATGGACAAGCTGATCCGCTTCGCCCTGCTGGTACGCGACGGCGAACCGGTCGTCTGGGACTTCGGCTCCGCCGCCCGCCACCACCAGCTGTACAACCCGTGGCTCGACTACAGCGACGGCAAGGGCGGCCCGCCCACCGGCGCCCGCGCCGGCATCTCCACCCTGCGCGGGGCCTTCCACCCGGAGGCGGGCATCGCCGAGGACGTGGCCGCCAGGATCGCCGCCGAGCTGCGCGACCACGGCCTGGCGGACGAACCCCTCGGGGTCGATGTCGCCGAGATGCCGGTCCTGGCAGCGCTGCGCGCCGAGGGCATCGACGTCGTCGACGGGCAGCAGGTCTTCCTGGAAGCCCGCCGCGTCAAGACCGGCGACGAGATCGCCCTGCTCACCCAGGCCTGCGCCATGGTCGACGCGGCCTACGAGGAGCTGTACGGGCATCTGCGCCCGGGGGTGCGTGAGAACGAGTGCGTCGGCCTGGTCAGCAAGGTGCTGTACGACCTCGGCAGCGAGTACGTCGAAGGCGTCAACGCCATCTCGGGCGAGCGCTGTTCACCGCACCCGCATGTCTACAGCGACCGGTTGATCCGCCCCGGCGACCCGGCCTTCTTCGACATCCTGCACAGCCACCTCGGCTACCGCACCTGCTACTACCGCACCTTCGCCGTGGGCAGCGCCTCGCCCGCGCAGCGGGACGCCTACGTGCGCTGCCGGGAGTACATGGACGAGGCGATCGCCCTGGTCCGGCCGGGCGCCACCACCGCCGACATCGTGCGGGTCTGGCCGCGCGCCGAGGAGTTCGGCTTCGCCGACGAGACCGCCGCCTTCGCCCTCCAGTACGGCCACGGCGTCGGCCTGTCCATCTGGGAGAAGCCGATCTTCAGCCGCCTGGTCTCCCTCGACCACCCCGAAGTCCTCGAAGAGGGCATGGTGTTCGCCCTGGAGACGTACTGGCCGGCCGCCGACGGCTGGTCCGCCGCCCGCATCGAGGAGGAGCTGGTCGTCACCGCCGACGGGTGCGAGGTCATCACCAAGTTCCCGGCGGAGGAACTGCTCGTCGCGGGCCGCAAGTACTGGACCGTGGGCGGCGAGCTGAACACGCGGCGCGAAGCGCAGTCCCACCTCAACACCAAGGAACGCTGATGGACGCCACCGCCCTTCTCGACCGGTACGAGCGGATGAACGTCATCCGCCGGACGGAAAAGGCCGCCCACGACCTGTTCCTGCGAGGTCTGGTGAAGGGCACCACGCATCTGGCCGCCGGGCAGGAGGCGATCGCCGTGGGCGCGAGTGCCGCGCTGTGCCCGGACGACTATGTGTTCGCCACCTACAGGGGCCACCACCACGCCCTGGCCCGGGGCGCCACGCCCGAGGAGTGCCTCGCCGAGCTGATGAGCCGGGCGACCGGCCTGTGCAAGGCCAAGGGCGGCTCCATGCACCTGACCAAGGCGACGACCCACATGCTCGGCTCGTACGCCATCGTCGGCTCCCACCTGCCGATGGCGGTGGGAGCGGCCTGGTCGGCCCGGCTGCGCGGCACCGGGCAACTCGCGGTGGCCTTCTTCGGTGACGGCGCGACCAACATCGGCGTCTTCCACGAGTCGCTCAACCTGGCCGCCGTGTGGAGACTGCCGGTGCTGTTCGTGTGCGAGAACAACCTGTACATGGAATACACGCCGATCGCCGACGTCACCTCCGTGCCCCGTCCCGCGGCCGACCGGGCCCCCGCCCACGGCATCCCGGGCGAGGTCGTCGACGGCAACGACGTCGTGGCGGTCGAGGAGGCGGTGGGGCGGCTCGCGCGGCGGGCCAGGGCGGGAGACGGGCCCGCCGTGCTGGAGGCCGAGACCTACCGGCACTTCGGGCACAGCCGCGCCGACCCGGCGGCCTACCGTCCGGCCGAGGAGGTCGAACGGTGGCTCAAGCACGACCCGCTGGACCTCGCGCGGGGACGCCTGGCCGAACTGGGCGTGGCCGAGGAGACGCTCGCCGAGGCCGACGAGCGGGCCCGGGCCGTGGTGGAGCGGGCCGTGGAGGCGGCGAAGGCGGCGCCGCCGCCGGATCCGCGCTCGGCACTGACCGACGTGTGGGCGGACGGAGGTGCCACATGGCGGACGTGATCACCTACCGGGAAGCGGTCGCCGAGGGCATCGCGCGCGAGATGCGCCGGGACGCGTCGGTGGTGTGCCTGGGCGAGGACATCGGGGCGGCCGGCGGGGTGTTCAAGACGACGACCGGGCTGTGGGAGGAGTTCGGTCCCGAGCGCGTCCGGGACACGCCCATCTCCGAACAGGCCATCATGGGCGCCGCGATGGGCGCCGCCATGACCGGCATGCGGCCCGTCGTCGAGATCATGTTCTCCGACTTCCTGGCCTGCTGCTGGGACTACCTCGCCAACGAGATCCCCAAGGTCCGCTACATGACCGGTGGTCAGGTGACCGTGCCCCTCGTCGTACGCACCGCCAACGGCGGCGGGCTCGGCTTCGGTGCGCAGCACAGTCAGGCCACCGAGAACTGGGCGCTGACCGTCCCGGGGCTGAAGATCGCGGCGCCGGCGACACCCGCCGACGTCATCGGCATGATGGCGGCGGCGATCCGCAGCGACGACCCGGTGGTCTTCTTCGAGCACAAGGCACTGCTCGCGACCAAGGGCCCACCGCCGCCGCCCGGTCACCTCGTCGATCTGGGCCGGGCCGCGGTCGTCCGCGAGGGCGCCGACGTCACGCTCGTCGCGCTCGCCTCGACGGTGCCCCTGGCCCTGTCGGCCGCCGGGGTGCTGGCGCAGGAGGGCATCGAGGCGGAGGTGGTCGACCTGCGCTGTCTGGTCCCGTTGGACGCCGCGACCGTCCTCGGCTCGCTGCGCAGGACGTCCCGGCTCGTCACCGTCGAGGAGAACCCGTACCAGGGCGGCTGGGGCGCCACCGTCGTCTCGATCGCCGCCGACGAGGGATTCGGCCTGCTGGACGCACCCGTGCGGCGGGTGGCGGGGGAGTGCGTCCCGCTGCCCTTCGCCGACGCGCTGGAGGAGCAGGTGGTCCCCACCGTCGACAAGCTCGTCACGGAGGTCCGCCGCCTCGCCGCCTACTGAGCTGCACATCCGCCACCGCACACCCCATGGGAGGAAGCGCGATGACCACCAGGACACTGCTGCGCTCCGGTCACGTGATCTCGATGGACCCGGACATCGGGGACATGCCCCAGGGGGACGTCCTCGTCGAGGACGGCAGGATCGCGGCCGTCGAGCCCGAGATCAGCGCCGACGCCGAGATCCTCGACATGACCGGCCGCATCGTGATCCCCGGCTTCGTCGACACCCACCGCCACACCTGGGAGGCCCCCATCCGGGGCGTCGCCCCCGACGCCACCCTCGACGACTACTTCGTCGACATCCTCGACACCTTCGCCCCGCTGTACACGCCCGAGGACGTCTACGCCGGCAACCTCGCGGGCGCGCTGGAGTGCCTGAACGCCGGCATCACCACCCTCGTCGACTGGTCGCACATCAACAACACCCCCGAACACCCCGACGCGGCGATCCAGGGCCTGGCGGAGTCCGGCATCCGGGCGCGGTACGCGTACGGCAGCGCCAACACCTCCCTGGCGGACTACTGGTTCGACAGCACGATCGCCCTTCCGGCGGACGACGTACGGCGGATCCGGTCGGCGCACTTCGCCTCCGACGACGGCCTGCTGACCATGGGGCTGGCCACCCGCGGCCCCGGCTTCTGCGTCGACGAGGTCGTCACGGCGGAGTGGGCCATGGCGCGCGAACTGGGCCTGCCGATCACCGTGCACGTGGCCATGGGACGGCTGGCCGGCCGCTTCGGCATGGTGCGGCGACTGCACGACCTGGGGCTGCTCGGACCGGACACCACCTACGTCCACAGCTGCTACCTCAGCGGCGAGGAGTGGCGGATGGTCGCCGACAGCGGTGGCACGGTGTCGGTGGCGCCGCAGGTGGAACTCCAGATGGGGCACGGCTGGCCGCCCGTGATGCAGGCGATCGAGCACGGTCTGCGGCCCTCGCTCAGCGTCGATGTCGTCACCACGGTGCCCGGCGACATGTTCACCCAGATCCGCGCGGCCTTCGGCGCCGAACGCGCCCGTGTCAACGCCGACTGCTGGCAGGCCAACATGCCGGCCCCCGACACCATGCTGACGGCGCGTCAGATGCTGGAGATGGCCACGGTCAACGGCGCCCACGTCGCCGGTCTCGAGGACGTCACCGGCTCCCTGACCCCCGGCAAGCGCGCCGACGTCGTCGCGATCGACGCCACCGCCCCGAACGTCACCCCCGTGCACGACGCGACGGCCGCCGTGACCCTGTGCGCCGATGTGTCCAACGTGGACACCGTCCTCGTCGACGGCGTCCTCCGCAAGCGCGACGGCAGGCTCCTCGGTGACACCGCACGCGCCCTGCGGCTCGTCGGCGAGTCCCGCGACCGGCTCCTCGCGGCGAAGGAGGCCAAGGGGGCCGAGGGGGCGAAGGCACCGGCATGACGCATCACCTGGTGCGCCGCG
This sequence comes from Streptomyces sp. NPDC043685, assembly GCF_056436585.1. NCBI lineage: Bacteria > Bacillati > Actinomycetota > Actinomycetes > Kitasatosporales > Streptomycetaceae > Streptomyces > Streptomyces sp. NPDC043685. Next base: position 466,593 of record NZ_JBWKCH010000003.1, read on the forward strand.
CCGCCGAGCTGCCGGAGACGCCCCACGACGGCCTGGGACACCGGCGCCGGGCCCTGGTCGGCGAGGAGGACGGCAGCGTCCACACCGGCTTCGGCCTGTGCGAGCTGCTCCCGGACGGCCGGATACCCGCCCATGTGCACTCCTACGAGGAGACCTTCCTCGTTCTCGACGGGGCCGTGGTCCTCGATGTGCCCGAGGGCTCGTACCTGCTGGTGGAAGGCGACTACGGCCTGCTGCCGACGGGTGTTCCGCACTCCTGGCGCGGGGCCGGGGGCACCGGCGGCCGCTGGGCCGACATGCTGGCGCCGGTGCCGCGCGCCCGCTACGGACACGACACCCAGGCCGTGCCGGACCTGCCCGCGCGCGAGCCGGTCCGGGTGGACGTCCGCGACCCGCGCACCCGTTCCTTCGGCCATTTCGAACCCGCCCAGATGGACCCCGGCAAGCAGTCGCAGGACCTGCTGGCCGTCACGGCGAGCATGCGGACCGCGCTGCTGGTCTACAGCGGGATCACGGTGAAGATGATGATCGACGGCGATCTGGGCGCGGTCGCCTCGACGATGTTCATGGTGCAGTACGCGTCCGACGGGGTCATCGGCACCCACGACCACCCCTTCGAGGAGACCTATCTGATCCTGGAGGGTGTGGCCGAGGCGAGTCTCGACGAAGAACGGTATCGGCTGGAGCCCGGCGATCTGGCCTGGGCGGGCGCCGGATGTGTGCACGGTTTCGTCAACGCGGGGCAGGGGCCGCTGCGCTGGCTGGAAACCCAGGCGCCGCAACCTCCGGCCCGGCACTCGTACCGGTTCACGCGGGACTGGGACTACCTGCGCGCGGCACTGGAGGAGACATCATGAGCAGTGTGCTGGTCGTCGGCGGAACGTCCGGGATCGGGCTGGAGTTCGCCCGGTCGCGGGCCGGAAACGGAGACGACGTCGTCCTCACCGGCCGCGACACCCGGCGGGCCGAAGCGGTCGCCGAAGAGGTGGGCGCCCGTGGACTCGCCCTCGACCTGGCCCGGCCGCTGGAGATCGCGGCGGCCCTGGCCGGCCTGGGGCGCGTGGACCATCTGGTCATCGCGGGCGTCTCCCGCGACGACAACAAGGTGAGCGAGTACGACATCGACGCCGCCCTGCGCCTGGTCACCCTCAAACTCGTCGGCTACACCGAGGTCGTGCACACGCTGCGCGGCCGGCTGCACGAGGACAGCGCCATCGTGCTGTTCGGCGGCCAGGCCAAGGAGCGCCCCTACCCGGGCGCGACGACGGTGGCGACGGTCAACGCGGGGGTGCGGGGGCTGATGAACTCCCTGGCCGTGGAACTCGCTCCCCTCCGGGTCAACGCCGTGCACCCCGGTGTCGTGGGCGACAGCCCGTACTGGCAGGCCAAGCCGGAGAAGGTGCTCGCCGCGCTGCGCACCGAGACACCGACGGGGCGGCTCGCCGCGATGGCGGACGTGGTCGACGCGGTGGACTTCCTGCTGCGCAACCGGTCGGTCAACGCGGTGGAACTGACGGTGGACGGGGGGTGGTTGCTCGGGTGAGGGCCTGCCGGTGCGGGGAAGCCGGCTGTCACCCGGCGCGCCGCAGAGTGTCTTCCACGACTTTCCCGTCCATCGCCGCCCGCACCAACGCGGCGGCGAGGACGGCCGGGCCGGTGTCCCCGGCCAGTTGGGTCAGGCGCTCGGGGTCCCTCGGCAGATTCAGCCGTTCGGCGCCGTCGAGGGCCTTGGCGTCCAGGTAGGGCGCCACCTCCGGCCAGACGCCCTGTGCCTCGCGCAGGAAGATGCCGGCTCCGGCCGGCCCCACGCCGGGGAACTCCTGGAGCAGGCGGAGCAGTTCGGAGACCTCGCCGTCCGCCTCGCGGCGCAGCCGCCGCAGGTCGCCGGCCCACCGCTCGTTCAAGAGCACGGCGCCGTCCCCGAGTTGGGTGGCCGTGCGTTCGTCGTAGCGCCGGTAGCCGCCCCGGCCCAGCGCGTCGATCCGTTCCCGCCGCCCGGATCGCGCCATGCGCCGCGGATCGCGCAGCCCCGCCTCGTGCAGGGCACGGGCGGTGGCCAGCGCGATCGAGCCGCGGATGCGGGCACCGAGCAGCTGGGACAGCACCAGCAGCCGGTACAACGGCTGCGGGGTGTCCTTCAGCTCGATGCCGGCCTCGGCGGCGTAGGTCCGGCCGTGCGCGCCGACGAGTTCCCGTACCACGCGCTCCTGGCGGCCCAACGCCTATCCCTTGAGCGGGTCGTGCCCGACCGTCATCAGCCGGTGCCGGCGGCGGGTGTCCTCGGCCGTCACCTCGGGCTCGGGCTCGTTCTCCAGGTCCACCTGGTCGGTGACCGTGTCCACGACCTTCCGCATCACGCGCAGGTCGTCCTCGGTCAGGTCGGTGCGCCGCTTCTGGAGGATGGCCAGCACATGCTGCCCGGTGGCCGAACCCGCCTGGTCCGGCAGCGGCTCGGTGGCCTCGCCGGCGTCACGCACCCGCAGCCAGGCCGCGAGCTCCTGCGAGGTCATGTTCACCACGCGGTGGAAGTCCTCCCACAGCGCGTCGAGTTCGAGGGCGTCGGTCATCGTCTGCCCCTTCCGTGCGTAGGTCGATGCTCGGTGCCGTTCTCCCGCCGGTCAGCGGGGGAAGTTTTCGGCGTCGAACATCCACCGCTGCTTCTCCAGCTCCGCGGTGATGCCGATCAGCAGATCCTGGGTGACCGGGTCCGCCTTCTCGGTCGTGTCGATGCGCTCACGCAGCCGGCCCACGGCCTCCCGCAACGCGTCCACCATGACCTGCACGGCGTCCGAGTCGCGCACCCAGCCCTCCTGAGGGGCGGGCAGCGTGAAGGCCTTGGCGACGGTCTCCGGGCGGCCGTCCGGCGGGACGCCCAGCGCGGCGGACCGCTCCGCCACGGTGTCGGCGAAGTCCCGCGCCGTGGTCACCACCTCGTCGAGCTGGAGGTGGATGGACCGGAACCGGGGTCCGACGACGTTCCAGTGCGCCTGCTTCCCGACGAGCGAGAGCCCGAGCAGATCCACCAGGGTGTCCTGGAGCGCCTCGCAGGAGACCTTGCGGGCGTCGTCGGGCAGTGTGCTCCTCACAGCCGTCATGGGGCACTTCTCCTTCTCGCGTCGTTCCTGGTCGTCCGGAGCAGTGCGTCGCGCTCCTCCTCGCAGGTGCCGCCCCACACGCCCGAGGCCTGACCGCTGCCCAGCGCGAAGCTCAGGCACGGGTCGGTCACCGGGCAGCGCGCGCAGATGCGCTTGGCGGCGCTCACGTCGCGCAGGGCGGGGCCCGCGCTGCCGACGGGAAAGAACAGCTCGGGGTCCTCGTCCACGCAGGCGGCGCTCCGCAACCACTCCATGAACGCGCGGGTGCCCCGGGCGCACTGGTGCAAACGCGACGCATGAGGTCGTCCGGCCTGCGATTCGATCCGCCGGGAGCGCCGTAAGGCGCAGAATCTTCACAGGCGGCGGGTCGAGGGTCTATAGTCCGAAACTAGCAGTGCTAATTAATGCGCCGTGTGAGGAGCCTCTCGTGCGTCCCGTCCACTTCGCGGCCGCCCGCCGCACCCCCATCGGCAAGCTGCGGGGATCCCTCTCCCCGGTACGGCCCGACGACCTGGCCGCCACCGTCGTCCGCGCCCTGGTCACCGGAGTGCCCGCGCTCGACCCGGCCCGCATCGACGACGTCTACTGGGGCGCCGCCAACCAGGCCGGTGAGGACAACCGCAACGTGGCCCGCATGGCCGCCCTGCTCGCGGGCCTGCCCGACTCCGTGCCCGGCGCCACCGTCAACCGCCTGTGCGCCTCGGGTCTCGAGGCCGTGACCACGGCGGCCCGCACCATCGCCGCCGGCGAGGCCGACGTCGTGATCGCGGGCGGCTCCGAGTCGATGAGCCGCGCCCCTTTCGTCCTGCCCCGCCCCGACGAGGCCCTCCCGCACCGCATGGAGACCGTCGACACCCGCCTCGGCTGGCGCCTGGTCAACCCGGCGATGCGCGAACTGCACGGCCTGCTGGCCATGGGCGAGACGGCCGAGGAGGTCGCCACGCGGTACGGCATCCCGCGTGAACGGCAGGACGACTTCGCACTGCGCAGCCACCGGCGAGCCGCCCTGGCCCGCAAGAACGGCCACTTCGACGACGAACTCCTCCCCGTGGAACGCCCCGACGGCATGGTCGTCGACACCGACGAATGCGTCCGCGAGGACACCTCCTACGAGAAGCTGGCCCGGCTGAAGCCGGTCTTCCGCGACGGCGGCACGGTCACCGCCGGCAACGCCTCGCCGATGAACGACGGGGCCGCCGGCCTGCTCCTGGTCAGCGAGGAGGCCCTGAACGAACTGGGGCTGGAGTCCCTGGGCCGCTACGTCGCCGGGGCCTCGGCCGGAGTCCACCCCGACGTCATGGGCATCGGCCCGGTCCCCGCCACCCGCAAGGTCCTGGCCCGCGCCGGCTGGAGTGTCGGCGACCTGGAGGAGGCCGAGTTCAACGAGGCCTTCGCCGCCCAGGCCCTGGCCTGCGTGGACCAGCTCGGCATCGACCCCGACCTGGTCAACCCCAGCGGGGGCGCCATCGCCCTCGGCCACCCCCTGGGCTGCTCGGGCGCCCGCATCCTGACGACACTGCTCCACCGGATGCGGCGTACCGGAGCGGGACGGGGACTCGCCACCATGTGCGTGGGAGTGGGACAGGGGAGCGCGATCCTCGTCGAACGGCCCTAGCGGAACCGGGCGCGGCCGCCCACCAGGCGAGACAGCGCTCACGGGCCATGTTCGTCGCACATAGCATCGGTGTTCGCATGAACACCATGACGCTCTGGCACATCACCGGCTGGGAGTTCGCCGCCCTCGCCTTCGCGGCCCTGCTCGTCGGCTTCTCGAAGACCGCCGTGAGCGGGGCCAACACGGTCAGCCTCGCCGTCTTCGCCGCGGTGCTGCCCGCCCGCGCCTCCACCGGCGTCCTGCTGCCCATCCTGATCGCCGGGGACCTCCTGGCCGTCGCCACCTACCGGCGGCACGCCCACTGGCCGACGCTGTGGCGGCTGTTCCCGGCGGTCGCCGCGGGCGTCGTCGTCGGCACGGTGTTCCTGCTCTGGGCGGACGACGCCGTCGTGCGGACCTCGATCGGCGCGATCCTGCTGCTGATGGCGGCCGTGACGGTGTGGCGCCGCCGCACCGACGGCAAGGAACAGGAGCCGGAGTCGGTCACCACCCGCTCGGGCCGGCTCAAGGCCCGCTCCTACGGCGTCCTGGGCGGCTTCACCACCATGGTCGCCAACGCGGGCGGCCCCGTGATGTCGATGTACCTGCTCTCCGCGGGCTTCCGCAAGCTCGGCTTCCTCGGCACCTCGGCCTTCTTCTTCCTGATCGTCAACGTCTCCAAGCTGCCCTTCAGCGCGGGCCTCGGCCTGATCGACGGCCGCTCGCTGCTCCTGGACCTGGCCCTGGTGATCTTCGTCGTGCCCGGCGCGCTGCTCGGCACATGGGCGGTGCACCGGATCAACCAGCGGCTGTTCGAGCAGCTCGTCATCGCGGCGACCGTCGTGGGCGGTCTGCAACTGCTGCTGCGCTGAAACTACCGCCGCGCCGACTCCCGCAGCAGCGCCGGAAGGTCCGCGAAGGAGTCGATCACGTGGTCGGGCGTGCCGTCGGCGGCCCGCAGCGTCTCCGGCTGGAACTTCCCGGTCCGCACGAGCACCCCGGTGATGCCGGCCCGCTGCGCCGCCAGCACATCGGACTCCACGTCGTCCCCCACCATCACCGTCCGGTCCGCGTCCGTACCCAGCCGGGTGAGCGCCGACGCGAAGAACGCCCGCGCGGGTTTGCCGGTGATCTCCGCCTCCACCCGGGCGGCACGCTCCAGCCCGGCCAGGAACGCCCCGGAGTCCAGCCGCAGACCCTCCGCCGTACGCCAGTACAGGTTGCGGTGCATCGCCACCAGCCGGGCGCCGCGCTGGAGATGCCCGAAGACCCGGTCGAGCGCCTCGTAACCGAACTCGGGACCTGCCCCGCCGACCAGGACGACGTCCGGCGCGCTGCCGGTGTCGCCTGCCCCGACGACGGTGACACCGTCGAGGTCCTCCGCGATGTCACCGCTGTTCAGCAGCGCGCACCGGGCGCCGGGGCAGTGCTCGGCGAGGTACGCGGCGGTGGCGGCGGGCGCGGTGAGGATGTCCTCGGCGGACACCGCGAACCCCGCGTCCGCCAGCGCCTCGGCGATCGACGCCCGGGTGCGGGAGGTGGTGTTGGTGACCAGCAGGACGCCGAGCCCGGCTTCCCGGATCTCCCGCAACGCCTCGACGGCCCCGGGCAACGGCCGCCAGGACACGGTCAGCACCCCGTCGATGTCCACGAGCACGGCACGCACGGACTCCATGGCAGGACGATAACGACCGGGGGGCGTGATCGCCGGTCGGCACCCGGCAGGACCCCGGCGGAACGGGACCTCGTACGCTCGACGCCGTGTCCCCTCACGTCCTGATCCTCGGCGGCACGACCGAGGCCCGTGCGCTGGCCGCCGTGCTGGCGTCCCGCCCCGGCGTCCGCGTCACGACCTCCCTCGCGGGGCGTGTCGCCGAACCGGGGTCGCTCGACGGGGAGGTGCGCGTCGGGGGCTTCGGCGGGGCCCGGGGACTGGCCGGGTGGCTGCGGGCCGAGGGCGTGGACGCGCTCGTCGACGCCACGCACCCCTTCGCCGAGTCGATCACGGCCAACGCGGCCCGCGCCGCGGCCGAGACCGGCGTACCCGCGGTGGTGCTCCGCCGCCCCGGGTGGCGGCCGGGACCGGGGGACCGATGGCACCAGGTCCCCTCACTGGACGCGGCCGCCGACCTGCTTCCGCGGCTGGGCCGCCGGGTGCTGCTCACCACCGGACGCCTGGGCCTGGCCTCCTTCGCGCACCTGGCGGGACTCCACTTCGTCGTACGGTCCGTGGATCCCCCCGAGCCGCCGATGCCGCCCGACACCCACGTGCTCCTGGCCCGCGGTCCGTTCACCGTCGCGGGTGAGACGGCCCTGCTGCGCGAGCACCGCGTCGACGTCGTGGTGACCAAGGACAGCGGGGGAGCGGCGACGGCGGCCAAACTGACGGCGGCCCGGGACCTCGGGGTGCCGGTCGTGGTCGTACGGCGGCCGCCGCTGCCGGACGGTGTGACGGCCGTACCCGACGTGGAGGGTGTGGTGGAACGGCTCGGACTGGCGTAGCCCGGTCAGACCGAGTGGGCCGTGAGGGACTTCTCGGGGCTGCCCGGCAGTCCGTGGCTCAGGTCCTCCACCAGCAGTCGTTTCGCGATCGCGTCGACGGCGACGCGCAGGTCGCTGTCCGAGGGGCGGCCGATGTCCCGCCCCAGCCGCTCCTCCAGCCAGTCGGCCCAGGCCCGGGTGAGGACGGCGGCCTCGCGCGCGCCCGCCTCGGTGTGGGACAGCAGGGAACCCGCGCGGGTCAGGAAGCCCTCCTCGACCATCCGCTCGAACACCGGCAGCAGCACCTCCGGCGGCAGCCGGCGCCGCGCGGCGATCAGCCCCAGACTAGCGTGGCCCACCATGCGGGTGAACAGCTCGACCTGCATCACCGCCCACGCCCCGGCCACGTCGAGCCGGGTGTCGGACTCCTGGACGATCCGCCGCGCGGTGTCCAGGTCGGTACTGCCGATGATCTTGCCGACGGCGGTCTCCAGCACCCGCCGGGAGTCCGCGCCGCTCGGCGATCCGAACCCCTCGCCCAGGTCGGTCGACCCCGTGCGTGCCGTGTCCCGCAGCCGGACCTCCTTGAGGAACAGGGCGACCAGGAAGCCCAGTGCGGCGACCGGCACCGTCCACAGGAACACGGTCTGGAGCGTGTCGGCGTAGGCACCGACGATCGGGGCGGCCGCGGCCGACGGCAGCTCGTGCACGCCTTCCGGGCTGGTGGCCGCCCGGCTCAGGACGGCCGGATCCAGGTCACCGGCCCGGGCCGCCTGTGCCACGCCGTCGCGGAGGTTGGGCGCCAGCGCGTTGGTGTAGATCGTGCCGAAGACAGCCGTGCCGAACGAGCTGCCCAGCGTGCGGAAGAAGGTCACGCCGGAGGTCGCGGTGCCCAGGTCGGCGTAGTCGACGGTGTTCTGCACCGCGATCGTCAGCACCTGCATGCACAGACCGATGCCGCTGCCCAGCACGAACATGTACAGGGACTCCAGCCCCGAGCCCGTGCCCGGTCCCATGAGCGACATCAGGAACAGGCCGACGCCCATGACCAGCGCGCCGACGATCGGGAAGATGCGGTACCGCCCCGTCTTGCTGACCACGTTGCCGCTGAAGACCGACGCGATGAGCAGTCCCGCCACCATCGGCAGCGTCCGCACGCCCGAGATCGTGGCCGAGTCACCGTCGACGTACTGGAGGTAGGTCGGCAGGTACGTCAGCGCGCCGAGCATCGCGAAGCCGACGACGAAGCTCAGCACCGAGCAGACGGTGAACACCGGGTTCGTGAACAGCCGCATGGGCAGCATCGGTTCGCGCGCCCGCGTCTCCACACGGCAGAACAGGGCGAGGGCGAGGACGCCGCCCACGAACAGCCCGATGATCACGCCCGAGCCCCACGCGTACTCGTTGCCGCCCCAACTCGTCGCCAGGATCAGGGCGCCGGCACCGACCGCGACGAGCGCGATGCCCAGGTAGTCGACGACGGGCCGGGGTCGTCGGCAGGGCCGTGCCGACGATGGTCTGGTCGAGGGCCGCGAGCAGCATCCCCAGCATGATCGTCACGAAGACGACATTGCGTCGACGGGTGTCCAGCACCGGCGGCTGGGAGGCGGGCGGTGCGGTTTCCTCCACGACGGTCACGTCGTCACCTTCACAGCTGTGGGCTACGTGCGCATGCCAGAACGTCCGCACGGGTGCCCGGTGCCGCGCCCGCCGGTCACGTCAGTCGCGGGGGTTGCGGCGCAGCAGATACGTGTCCATGATCCAGCCCTTGCGCTCACGGGCCTCGGCCCGCAACCGCTCGATGCGGGGAGCGGCCTCGGCGATCGGGCCGGAGACGAGGATCTCGTCCGGGGTGCCGATGTAGGCGCCCCAGTAGATGTCCATGTCCTCCCGCGCGTACCGCTGGAAGGTCTGGTGGGCGTCGAGCATCACCACGACGTCGTCCACGCCCTCCGGGAAACCCTCCGCCAGCCGTCGGCCGGTGGTGATCTGCACCGGCCGGGCGACCCGGTTGAGGCCCGTGCGGTGCCGCGCGACGAGCGCCGAGACACTGCTGATGCCGGGCACGACGTCGTACGCGAACGTCACGGCGCCCCGCTCCAGCACCTCTTCCAGGATCCCCAGCGTGCTGTCGTACAGCGACGGGTCCCCCCACACCAGGAACGCCCCGGTCTCCTCCTCGCCGAGTTCCTCGGCGATCAGCCGCTCGTAGATGTCGGCCCGGGCGCTGCGCCAGTCGCCGACGGCGGGGGAGTAGGCCGCGCCCCCGGCGCTGCGGTCCCGCTCCGGGTCACGCGCCTCGACCACGCGGTACGTCCCCTGGGGTACGTGCGCGTCGAGCATGTCCCGGCGCAGCCCCGTGAGGTCCGCCTTCACCTCGCCCTTCTCCAGGATGAAGAACACGTCCGTGCCGCGCAGCGCCTTGACGGCCTGGAGGGTGAGCTGGTCGGGGTCGCCCGCGCCGATACCGATGACATGAATCTTTCGCACGCCCCGAGTGTGCCGCACGGCACTGGGGGCGGCTTCACCGCGGTCGGGGTCGGGGGCCGGCGGCCTTCGAGGGGCCGTCAGGGGCCCGGACCGTGCTGGGCGGCGTCGCCCTCAGCGGCCGACTGCCGCGCCCCGCAGCCGGGGGGCCCGGGTCGCCGCGTCCACCGGGCGGCCGGTGCGCTCCACGTCCCCCGCCAGCTCCCGCGCCCACGCCGCCACGCCCGCGACGTCGATCCCGTGCGGCAGCGCCTGCCCGGAGCCGGTCACCCACTCCTCGGCCGCGCCCGCCCCGCGCCTCAGCAGCCGGGCCCCGCCGGTCAGGTTCCCCCGGGCTGCGTGCGTGAGCCCCACGGCGAGCTGGGCGAGTCCGCGCCACAGCCCGCGCTCCTGGTCGGGACCCGACTTCCACGCGTCCTCGAAGACCTCGTGCGCGTGGAACGGCTTGCCCTCGTCCAGCAGCCGCTGCGCCTCGGTGACGGTCTCCTCGGGGCGGCGGATCACGCCCTCGGGCTGCCGGGGCACCCCGTCACTGCCGTACGGCAGGGGCCGCCCGAGGCCGTCCCGGGGCCGGGCGTTGCGGGCCCGTCCCTCGCTGTCGCGGTCACGTGCGCCGCCCGCCCGGTCCGAGTGCGTCTCTCCTGTGCTGCCCATACGCCGATTGTCCCGCCCGGCCCGCTTTCGGCTTGGCCAGGGGTGTGGGGTAAAGTGCTGTTCGCGCGATCACACGGCTCACCGCCGGTGGCGCGCACCGGGACGTGGCGCAGCTTGGTAGCGCACTTGACTGGGGGTCAAGGGGTCGCAGGTTCAAATCCTGTCGTCCCGACTGGAGACAGTCGGCAGATCGAGGCCGGTCTCGGACACGTCCGGGACCGGCCTTCGGCGTTTCGCGGGACGAAGGGCGATCGGCGTCCCGGCACCCTGCCGCACCTTGCGCTTTCTTGACGAAAGCGCGGGAGTGGAAGACCACCTCGGGGCAATGCGCCAGAGGTGACTCGTATGGTGATCGTCGCCCTGACTCTGGCGGCCGGCATCCTGGCGGCCTGTGCCGCGGCCGCTGCGTCGCCCTGGTGGTGCCTGGCCGCCGTACCGCTCGTCCTGCTGGGTCTGCTGGGTGCGGCGGACCTGATCCAGCGCCGGCATTCGGTGCTGCGCAACTATCCCGTTCTGGGGCACGCGCGCTTTCTTCTGGAGAAGATCCGCCCTGAGCTCCAGCAGTACTTCATCGAGCGGAACTACGACGGGCGCCCCTTCGACCGGGATGTCCGCACCATCGTCTACGAACGGGCGAAGGGCACGGACGCCGAGCAGCCCTACGGCACCGAACGGGACGTGTACGAGCCCGGCTACGAGTTCCTGGTGCCCTCGATGGCGCCGTGCCCGGTACCGAAGACACCTCCGCGGGTGCCCGTCGGCGGCCCCGACTGCCGCCGCCCGTACGACATGGCGCTGCTCAACGTATCGGCGATGAGCTTCGGCTCCCTGTCGGCCAACGCGATTCTGGCGCTCAACGGCGGAGCGGCGGCCGGTGGCTTCGCCCACGACACCGGTGAGGGCGGCCTTTCGGAGTACCACCTGAGGCCCGGAGGGGACCTGATCTGGGAGATCGGCACCGGATACTTCGGCTGCCGCACCCGGGACGGCGACTTCGACCCTGCCGAGTTCGCCGACAAGGCGGCGCACGATCACGTCAAGTGCGTGTCCCTGAAGCTCTCCCAGGGGGCCAAACCGGGCATCGGCGGTGTCCTGCCCGGTGCGAAGGTCAATGCCGAGATAGCGAAGGTGCGAGAGGTGCCCGAGGGCCGGACGGTGATCTCACCGCCGTATCACAGGGTCTTCTCCACCCCGCGCGAACTGGTCCGCTTCATCGCCCGGATGCGGGAGCTGTCCGGCGGCAAGCCCACCGGATTCAAACTGTGCGTGGGCTCGCGCCGGCAGTTCCTCGCCGTGTGCAAGGCCATGCTGGCGGAGGGCACGGCCCCCGACTTCATCGTGGTGGACGGCGGGGAGGGCGGCACCGGAGCCGCCCCGCTGGAGTTCGCCGACCACGTGGGGGCCCCGCTGACCGAGGGCCTGCTCACCGTGCACAACGCCCTCGTCGGCGCGGGCCTGCGCGACCACGTCAGGATCGGGGCGAGCGGCAAGATCGCCACCGGGACCGATCTGGTGAAACGCCTGGCGCAGGGCGCCGACTACGGCAACGCGGCGCGGGCGATGATGTTCGCCGTCGGCTGCATCCAGGCTCAGCGGTGCCACACGAACACCTGCCCCACCGGCGTGACCACCCAGGACCCCCGGCGTGCCCGCGCCCTCGACGTCCGCGACAAGACGCCGCGCGTCCAGCGCTTCCAGGAGGCGACCGTGGCCAGCGCCCTGCAGATCATGGCGTCCATGGGTGTCACCGACCCCGCCGGGCTGCGCCCGCACATGCTCCGCCGACGCATCGATCCGCACACCGAGCGTTCCTACGAGGAGTTGTACGAATGGCTCGAACCGGGACAATTGCTCGCTGAACCACCCGCTGCCTGGGCGGCCGACTGGCAGGCCGCCGACCCCGACCGATTCACCGTCTGACCTGGAGGACTCAAGTGGCCCGCACCGTCGCCCGCGTCATCGTGGACGCACTCAGCGAACTCGGCGTGCGCCAGGTGTTCGGCGTGGTGGGAGACGCGCTGAATCCCCTGACGGACGCCATCCGCACCACCGAGGGCCTGGAGTGGGTGGGCTGCCGGCACGAAGAGGCGGCGGCGTTCGCCGCGAGCGCCCAGTCGCAGCTCTCCGACACCCTCGGCGTCTGCATGGGCACGGTCGGACCCGGTTCCGTCCACCTGCTCAACGGGCTGTACGACGCCGCCAAGAGTCACACCCCCGTCCTGGCCATCGCCGGTCAGGTACCGCTCGCCGAACTCGGCACCGACTACTTCCAGGAAGTCGACAACGACGCCCTCTTCCACGACGTGGCCGTGTTCCGCGCGACCGTCACCTCTCCCGGCCAGCTGCCGCAGATGCTCGAGACGGCCGTGCGCCACGCCCTGGGCCGCAAGGGCGTCGCCGTCCTGACCGTGCCCGGCGACCTGGGTGAGCGCGAACTGGAGCCGGACCGCCCGGCCCGGTTCTCCCTGAACGCGCCGCTCAGTCGGCCGGAGGAATCCGCCGTGCGGCGGGCCGCCGGGCTCCTGGACCGGTCCGAGCGGGTCACGCTGCTCGTCGGACGAGGCGCACGCGGGGCGCGCGAGGACGTGCTGGCCCTGGCCGACCGGCTTGCCGCGCCCATGGTGCTCACGCTCAAGGCCAAGGAAGGCTTCGAAGGCGACGGCAACCCGTTCCAGGTCGGCCAGACCGGGCTGATCGGCAACCCGGCCGCCGCGTCCGCCCTGCACGACGCGGACACCTTGCTGCTCCTGGGGACCGACTTCCCCTACCGGGACTGGTATCCGCAGGGGAAGACCGTCATCCAGGTCGACACCGAGGCCGCCCACATCGGGCGGCGGGTACCCGTCGACGTCGGCCTCGTCGGTGACACGGGAGTGACCGTCCGCGACCTCCTCACCCACCTCGCCGCCGCGCCCGGTGAAACGGAGGGCGGCCGTGACCGCTCGCACCTGGAGAAGGCACGCGAGCGCTTCGAGCAGTGGCGCGAGGGCCAGGCGCGGCTGGCCGACCCGGCCCACGACAAGGGCCTGATCGGCCGCGTGCGCTCCTCGCTGGACAACCGCACCCACGACATCCGGCCGGAGGCCCTGGCCGCCGTGGTGGACCGGCTGGCCGACGACGACGCCGTCTTCACCTCCGACACGGGCATGGCGACGGTGTGGCTCTCGCGATTCGTCGAGATGCGCGGCGAGCGGCGGCTCATCGGCTCCTACAACCTCGGCTCCATGGCCAACGCCATGCCGCAGGCGCTGGGCGCCCAGTGCCTGGATCGCGAGCGGCAGGTCGTGGCCTTCTGCGGGGACGGCGGGCTGAGCATGCTCCTCGGCGACCTCATGACCCTGAAGACGCATCGCCTCCCCGTGAAACTCGTCGTCTTCGACAACCGCCGGCTGGGCATGGTCAAGCTGGAACAGGAACAGGCCGGGCTCCCGGAGTTCGGCACGGTCCTGGACAACCCCGACTTCGCGGCGGTCGCCACGGCCATGGGCATCACCGGGATCCGCGTGACCGATCCCGCCGACGTGGAGCAGGCCGTACGGCGCGCCTTCGACACCCCCGGGCCGGTCCTGCTCGACGTGCTCACGAACCCGGACGAGATCGCGGTGCCGGCCAAGCCGACCGTCGAGCAGGGGTGGGGGTTCGCCGTGGCCAAGGTCAAGGAGATCGTGCGCAGCCACGGGGACGACAGCACGCCGTGACGCAGTCGCACAGATTTTCCAAGCCCAGGCATGTATGCCGTGGGCCGGGGTAAGCGGGCGGACGTCGGTGAGTGAGCCGCCCGGCAGGAGGGCGGCCAAGGGGAGGGGCGCATCATGGGGACGACGACCGTGCGGAACGCCGCGCAGGCAGTGGACGTGCCGGAGATCGCCGACCCTTCCCAGGTCGCGCCCAGGGACGCGCGGGAGCTGTCGAAGCTGTTCTTCCAGCAGCTCACGATGCTGGAGGAGGGGACGCCCGAGTACCAGTACGCGCGCAACACGCTGATCGAGATGAACATGTCCCTGGTCCGCTACGCGGCCGGCCGGTTCCGCAGCCGGGGGCCGGAGGAGATGGAGGACATCGTCCAGGTCGGCATGATCGGCCTGATCAAGGCCATCGACCGGTTCGAGCTGTCGCGCGAGGTGGAGTTCACCTCCTTCGCCGTCCCCTACATCGTGGGGGAGATCAAGCGGTTCTTCCGCGACACGTCCTGGGCCGTGCACGTCCCCCGGCGGCTTCAGGAGGCCCGCGTCCAGCTGGCCCGGGCCAACGAGGAACTGCGCAGCCGTCTGGGCCGGACACCGACCACCAAGGAACTGTCCGAGCTCATGAGCCTGCCCGAGAGGGAGATCGTCGAGGCCCAGCTCGCCTCCAACGGCTACACGTCCGCCTCCCTCGACGCCACGATCAGTGGCAGCGAGGACGGTGAGGCCGCCCTCGCGGACTTCATCGGAGGCGAGGACGCGGCGCTCGACCTGGTCGAGGACTTCCACGCCCTCGCGCCGATGATCGCCGAACTCGACGAGCGCGACCGCAAGATCATTCACTGGCGCTTCGTCGAGGAGCTGACCCAGGCCCAGATCGCCGAACACCTCGGGGTCTCCCAGATGCATGTCTCCCGCCTGATCACCCGCCTCCTGACCCGCCTGCGCGAAGGAATGCTCACCACCCAGTGAAGCCCCGGAGCCTCCGGCCGGCAGGGTGCGCCCTTGCCTTCGAGAGCACTCCAGGCTGAAGACTCCCTCCGTACCCCGAATCCCGGGGCCAAGGAGGGAGCGAGACCCATGAAGTACCGCACGATCGGCACCGACCCCACCACCCGCCGCGACGTGAGCGTCCTCGCGCTCGGCGCGATGCTGTCGGCTCCGTGACGGACGAGGAGACCTCCTTCGCGGTGCTCGACCGCTACGTCGAAGCCGGCGGCAACTTCATCGACACCTCCGACAACTACGCCTTCTGGGCCGACGGCGGTCAGGGCGGCCAGAGCGAGGAGCTCCTCGGCCGCTGGCGGCGCAGTCGCGGCATCGGGGACGAGATCGTCATCGCGACCAAGCTGGGGGCCCGCCCCCTCGCCCCCGGCACCGGCTACGTGGACAACGCCGAGGGCCTATCCGCGAAGGTGATCCGCGAGTCCGCGGAGCGCAGCCGCGAGCGGCTCGGCCTGGAGAAGCTGGACCTGCTGTACGCGCACATAGAGGACCGGACCGTCCCGCTCCAGGAGACGGTCGAGGCCTTCGCGGAACTGGTCGCCGAGGGCACCGTCGGACTGCTCGGCGTGAGCAACCACGCCGTCTGGCGCGTCGAGCGGGCCCGGGCCCTCGCCGCCCGCGCCGGACTCCCCGGTTACGAGATCCTCCAGTACGCGCACACCCACCTGCGCCCCCGCACCGACGTCCCCGACGCCCTGTTCCCGTACGGCAGCCTCGGCCACGCGGGTCCCGACCTGCTCGACTACCTGAGGACCGAGCCCGGCCTGACCCTCGTCGCCTACTCGCCCCTGCTGAAGGGCGCCTACGGCCGGCCGGAGCGGCTGCCGGCCGACTTCGACCACCCCGGCACCCCGGCCCGGCTGGCGGCACTGGGTGACGTGGCCCGCGAAACCGGCGCGAGCGTCAACCAGGTCGTGCTCGCATGGCAGATCGGCGGCGAACTGCCCGTCGTACCGCTGGCCGGTGTCTCCTCGGTGGCGCAGCTGGAGGAGAACCTGGCGGCGGTGGAACTGGAGCTCACTCCGGAGCAGCGGGCCCGGCTGGACGCGGCGCACTGACACCGGGCGACCGCCCGCAGACGCCCTTCAGCCGGATGGCGCGGAGGCGGACCGGCTCGTGAAGCTGTCGAGCAGGGCGTCCAGACCGGCCGCCAGGCCCTGCGGACCGCCCCGCTCGGCGAGCGCGGACGCCGTCTCCCGCAGCGTCGGCAGCTCCTTCGCGGACAGCCGGTGCAGCCCGAGACGGAAGGCCGGATCCGTCTCGTCCGGGTTGTCCACCACCGGGCGCAGCTCCACGGAGACATAGCCCAGCAGCCAGGAGGTGAAGGCGCGGAACACATCGGCCGCGACCGCCTCGTCGAAACCGGCCTTCCGCAGCAGGACGAGCACCCGCTCGTGATCGCGCAGCACCGCGGGGGGCCGCCGGACCAGCGGGACCGCCAGCAGACGTGTGGCGATCAGCGGCACCGCCTGCGGGTGCGTGAGACACACGGTGTAGGTCTCGCGGGCGATCCGGTGCAGCCCGGCCCGCCAGTCGGGATCCTCGTCCGCGTCGGCGGCCAGCCGCTCCTCCAACTCCAGGTACAGGGCCTCCACCAGCCCGTCGAGCAGGGAGTCCTTGCTCGACGCGTACCGGTAGAGCGCCATGGCCTCCACACCGAGCTCCGTGCCGAGGCGGCGCATGCTGAGCGCCGACAGCCCCTCACGATCCACCAGCTCCAGGGCGCTGGCGAGCACGCGTTCCCGGTTCAGCCGGCCGTACCGGCCGCGGTCGCTGGCGCGCCGGGCCTCGCTCGGCTCACGGCCGTTCGCCATGCCGCCTCCTCGTCGTGCGGATGGTCGGAGCCGGTGGAACCGGCTCTTCTACGACGTACACATACACGATCGATGCCGAGTCGCACCTCAGCCGAGGTGCATCGAAGATGAAAAGAGACGATATGAGGCATTTGTGAGCATCTGGCGGAAGGGAGTGCCGGATGACGTTCACAGAGGAGCTGAGAGGTCTCCTGCCGCTGCGGCCGGCCGGTTTCCTGACGCGTCCCGCCGACGCGCGGGCGGCACGCAGGCTCACGGACTCGCTCGGCGCCGACGGCCCCCCGCACCGGCCCCGGCGGACCTTCTCCGATCTCCTGGTCTTCCAGCTCGACGACGGCGACCGGCACGCCGTCGTCAAGCATCCCCGCAGCGCACGCGCGACCGCCTCGCTGGCGCACGAGTGCGAGGCCGTGCGGCGACTGGCCCGCGACGAGCGGCTCGGCGCCTGGCGGCGACTGCTTCCGGTGGTGGAGGAGCGCCGCCTGGAGGGGCCGTCGCCGCTGGTGGTGGAGAACTGCCTGCCCGGCGCCGAGGCCGATGCGGTGCTCCGGCGCTCCCCGCGACTGGCCCGCGAGGTCACCGAGTCCGCCCTCGCGGCGATCCGTGAACTGCACCGCGCCACCGGGCGGACGGAGGAGGCGACGGCCCGGCTGGCCGGTTGGGTGGAACCCCGGCTGGCCGTCCTCGCCGAAGAGGTCCGCTGGTGCCGCCACGGGGAGGGCGCACGGGCCTTGGCGGCCGTGCGAGACCTGCTGGAACGCGAGCTGGCCGGGCGCCGGCTGCTGGTGGGCTGGACCCACGGAGACTTCCACCCCGGCAACGTGCTGCTGGCGGAGGGCCGGGCAGACCTCTCCGGGGTGATCGACTGGGCGGGCGCGGTGCCGGACGGCCCCTCCTTGCTCGACTGCCACACCTTCGTGCTGACCGTGCGGCACCAGCTCACCGGACGGGAGTTCGGGAGTGTCGTCGCCGACGCGGTGCGAGGTGCCTCCCTCATGCCCGAGGACCGGCGCCTGCTCGCCGGGGCGCGGGCGCTGCTCCCCGGCCCCGGGGCGGAGACGGCGGTGACGCTGCTGACCTGGTTGTGGCATGTCGCGGGGAACCTGGAGAAGTCGGCCCGCTACGCGCGCAGCAACCGATGGGTCGCCGACAACGTCGTGTCCGTGCTCGGAGAGGTGCTCGCGCACGAGGGAGAGGCGCAGACCCGCGTCAGCCGAGGGGCGGCGGGCACGACCGCGCAGGACACCGCCTCCACGGGAGAACGCCGTGCACGCGCCCGCTGAGCTCCTGATCGACACCGCGGCCGGTCCCGCGCTCGTCACCACCCCGGCTCCGCGCGCCGGCTGGTGGGAACTGGCCGCGCGGGACCCGGACCTGTGCGTCACCCAGACGCCCACCTGGCTCGACTGCCTGTGTGCGACCGGACCGTACCGAGACGCCAGCCGGCTGTACCGGTTTCCCGACGGCAGCCGGATCGTGCTGCCGCTCGTCGGCAGGGTGAGGCGTCCCCACCGGCTCGACGCGGAGGAGTCCTGGCCGGCCGGCTGGGGGATCGGCGGCCCGGTGACACCCGGGAGGGTGGGGCCCGAACAGGCTCGGGCGGTCTTCGACGACATGGCGTGCCGGCCGGCCCTGCGCGTCGGTGTGCGCTTCCGGCCGCAGGGTGCCGAGCTGTGGCAGCGGGCCGCCCCGGGAGCCTTCCGGATGGAACCCCACATGACGCAGGCGGTGAATCTCGCCGGCGGCTTCGGCGCCGTGTGGCGCGACCGCTTCCACGCGCGGGTCAGGCGGGACGTCAAGCGCGCCGAGAAGGCGCAGCTCGACGTGGAGGTGGACCACTCCGGCCGCCTCGTGCCCGTCTTCCAGGAGCTGTACGACCAGTCCATCGAGCGCTGGGCCGCACAACAGCACGAACCGCTGGCGCTGGCCCGGTGGCGCAGGAGGCGGGAGTTCCCCCCCGGGCGGCTTGCCGCGGTGGCCGCCCGGTTCGGCGCGGCCTGCGCGATCTGGGTGGCCTGGAATGCCGGAGAGCCGGCCGCCGCCATCGTCGTCCTGCGGCACGGCCCGCACGCCAAGTTCTGGCGCGCGGCCATGAACCGGGAGGTCGCCCATCCCGTCCGGGCCACCCCGCTGCTGTACCGGCTGGCCATGGAGGAGGCGTGCGAGCAGGGCTGCCGGATCTTCGACCTGGGGGAGTCGGCCCCGGGCTCCTCGCTGGAGCACTTCAAGGCCGGCTTCGGAGCGGTGGGACGCCCCTCCCCCCGCTACTGGCGGGAACGGCTGCCCGTCTCCTCGGCCGAGCGCGCACTGCGTACGGCCGTCAAACGCGTGATCCGGTTCCAGGACGCCTGACGGCACGGGTCAGCCGTCGCCCTTCCAGATGTCCAGGGGCTCGGCCTCGGCGCTGTGGCCGAGCGGATCCAGACCGTAGGCGTCCAGGATGGTGCGCAACAGTCCGTACAGGTTGTTGGGCTGGTCGTGGTCGCCCGGCTTCACCCGCTCTCCGACGACGACCGTCGGGATGTGGTTGTCCTCGTCCTCGCCGCCCTCGTCCTCGTCCCATGTGACGACGAGGAGGCTGTTGTTGGTCATCGCCCACTTCGCGTAGTCCCCGAGGTTCTCCCGGAGCCAGGCGTCGCCCTGCTTGATGCCCCCGTCGTGCATGTCGTTGTCCAGGTTGGGGATGACGAAGGACACGTCCGGCAGGTCCGAGTAGTCCTTCGGGAAGTCCGTCCAGGGGCGGTTGACGGAGTCCGGCAGGTTGGTGAAGTTCACCCACGGCGTGTGCCGGCGTACGTAGGGGCCGCTGGTGCAGCCCTTGAAGCCGACGCTCGGCAGGCTCTCCGCGTAGCCGGCGAACGTCAGGTCGTCCTGTATCAGCTGGGAGGCGAGGTTGCGGGACGAGAAGTCGTTCGGGCAGTCGTTGTCGACGCCCTGCGTGGAACCGGAGAACAGGGCCAGATAGTTCGGCTGGCTCGGATAGGTGATGGCGAAGAACTGGGTGAGATTGGCGCCCTCGCGGGCCAGTTCGTTGATGAACGGGGCCTCGGGCGAGCCGATGATGTCCTCGTAGCCCCGGTTCTCCTCGACGACCACCACGACGTGGTCCGGCCGGGGGACGCCGCTGCCCTTGTCGGGGGAGCCGCAGCCCGCGACCGGCAGGAGCACCCCCAGGGCGGTGGACGCGGCGACGAGCGACGTCCGCATGCGGTCCACCGGGCTGGACGGCCTCATCACTCGTGGTGTCACTGCTTTCCCCTGACGGTCGGTCCATCCGCGCTGCCGGTCGCAGTAAAGGGCAGTAACGTAATTTTTAGCATTTATGCCGCGTTTTGGTCGGTATGGATCGCTGGTGTGCCGATGGAGGGAGCGCCGCAGACGGCGCTCCCCGGCCTGGTCGTCGCACCCGGTGTGCGGGAGGCATATCCATGGGCAAGCGTTCGCCGCTGACGATGGGTCAGTGGGCGCCGCGTGCTCCCCTGGAGACGCGGCGGCCCGGCGGGACACCGATGCCGCCGCCCGGGCGCCGGCACACCACGGCATGGCGGTGGGTGGCGCGTACGGCCCTGCCCGTCGCGCTCGTCCTGTGGCTGCTCTCCCTGCGCCACGTGAACCTGAACGCCATGACGGACCTGGGTCTGCTCCAGGTGCTTCCGGTGCTCTTCTGGGTCGCTCTCGGTCTGCTCGCCGCCGGCTTCTGCGTGGCCCTGTCCGACCGGCGGACCCGGGGCGGCTGGTTCGCCGCCTATGTCCTCGGCCTGATCGCGATCCTGCACGCCTCTCCCGCGTTGCTGTACCCCACCCTGCGCTACGGCTGGGCGTGGAAGCACGTCGCGGTCGTGGACGCCATGATCCGCAACGGCGGCAGTGTTCCCGGCGCGGAGAAACTCGACGTCTACGACCAGTGGCCGGGCTTCTTCCACCTCAACGCCCTGGTGGTGCAGGCCACCGGCCTGGAGTCGTCGCTGGGCTACGCGGTGTGGGCTCCGCCCGTCAACAACGTCCTGCTGCTCGCCCCACTGCTCCTGATCTACCGGGCCGTGACCACGAACCGTAGGCTCGTCTGGGGAGCCGTCTGGATCTTCTACTCGTGCTCGTGGGTCGGGCAGGACTACTTCGCGCCCCAGGCGTTCGCGTTCCTGCTCTTCGTCACGCTCATCGCTCTCGTGATGGGGCAGCTGCGGGCCTCCGCCGAGCGGCCACCGGGTGACAGGGCCAGGGCGTGGCCCGTCGGCCGATACCTGCTCGTCGTACTGGTCATGGCCGTGATCGTCTGCTCGCACCCACTGAGCCCGCTGATGATGGTCAGCGCCCTGGTCGCACTGTCGCTTCCCCGCCGCAACCGGCGTGTGCTGCTGCCGGTGCTGGGTGCCGGGGTGCTGCTGACCGTGATCTGGGACTTCACCGTCGCGCGCCCCTTCGTTTCGGCCAATCTGAGCGAGTTCGTCAGCGCGCTGCTGGAGCCGGACTCCAACGTGGTCTCCGGGCTGGCGACCCTGGGCAGCGCCGCTCCCGGGCAGGTGCAGGTCTCCTGGATCGACCGGAGCCTGTCCGCCGCGGTCTTCCTGCTGGCGGCCCTCGCCTTCGTCAGGCGCCGCTGGACCCGCCGTACCGGTTTGCCGCTGCTCGTCCTGGCCCCGCTGCCCGTCCTGATCGCCAACTCCTACGGCGGCGAGATGATCTTCCGGGCCTATCTGTTCGCGCTGCCCGCCGCCGCCCTGCTGATCTCGGCCCTGCTGTTCGAGTCACGACGACATCCGCGGCTGCGCGTCTTCCTGGTCGCCCCACTGCTGCTGGCGATGCTCGGAGGGCTGCTCTTCGGCTACTACGGCAAGGAGTCGGCCAACTACTTCACCGAGGAGGAGGTGGCGGCCACCCACTTCGTCACGGCCACCACGCCTCCCGGGTCCCTCATCGTCTCCCTCACGTCGGACGTGCCGGGCCTGGAGATGAACTACGACAAGCATCCGCGGATCCAGCTCAACGAACAGGACCTGAAGGTCCGGCAACGGTTGGTGGAGGACCCGATCGAGGGGCTGGAGCCGTTCATCGACGGTGCCACCGTGCGCGAACCGGCGTACATCGTGCTGAGCCGCGCCCAAGCCGCGGAGTGCTACCTCAATGGCAGCCTGCCCGCCGACACCATGCAGCGCATGGACCGGGCGATGTCGGACACCTGGGGATTCGTACGTGTGTTCCGCAACCAGGACGCCGTGGTCTTCCGCTACCAGAACCCCGACGCGGGAGAGGCGTCATGACCACCCTCTCCACGACGCTTCCGCCGCGCTGGAGATGGCCGCTGCGCATCGCGCTCGCGCTGTCCGGCTGGCTCGCCCTCGCAGCGACCCTGGCCCTGCCGGACGGGAGCGTCCCGCGGCTTCTGATCATCTGTGTGTTCCTGCTGCTGTGCCCGGGGTCCGCGGCCACGCGGTGGGCCAGGCCCACGCCCTGGCACGAGCGTGGATGGCCGTTGGCCGTGGAGACCGCGTTCCTGGCCGTGGCGCTCAGCCTGTGCCTGGGTGTCCTCGCGGTGGAGCCGTTCTACCTCAGCGAATCCTTCACCACCACACGTGTGATCGTCACCCTCGCGGCCATGACGTCGCTCTTGGCCCTGCTGCCCTCACCGGGCGGCCGACGACCCCGACCGCGGCCCACCGCCCCGCACGACGCACCGCCGTCCCCCGGCGCCCGGCCCGCGCCGGCCACACCGCACGAGCCGGGCGCCACGGCACCGACGACACCCGGCGAACGGCCCGCGCGGCCACGGGGCCCCGGCCCGCCGAGCGACCGGGTCGGCATCGCCGTCGTCGGAGCCGGACCCTACGGCCTGGCCACCGCCTGCCACTTGCGAGCGGCCCGCGTACGGCTGCGGGTCTTCGGGCAGACCATGGAGTCGTGGCGTGCCCACATGCCCGACGGCATGCTCCTGCGGACGGTCCCGGCCGCCTCGGCGATCGCCGCCCCACGGCACGGTTACGCCCTCGCGGACTTCCGCGCCGCACGGGGCCCCGACGGGGCCGACGATCACCGCCCGGTGCCGCTCGCCGAGTACATCGACAACGGACGCTGGTTCCAGGAGCACCTGGTGCCCGAACTGGAGCCGCGCCGGGTGCGCCGGATCCGCTCCGCCGAGGGCGGCTTCCGGCTGCTCCTCGACACAGGTGAGGAACCGCTCGCCGCCTCCGTGGTGCTCGCCACCGGCGCGGTGCCCTACGCCTACGTCCCCCGGGCGTTGCGGGCGTGCGCCGAGGAAGGGCTCGCCTCACACACCAGCCGGCACCGAGATCTGCGCCGCTTCACAGGGGAGCGTGTGGCCGTCCTGGGGGCCGGGCAGTCCGCCCTCGAGTGCGCGACCCTGCTGCACGAGGCGCAGGCCCACCCCACCGTCGTCGCCCGCACGCCGGCCGTGGTCTTCGACCCCCCGCCGCCGAACGGCGCGGGCGACCGTTCCCGGCCGCCGGGGCCAGGCTCACCCCTCGGCAGCGGGCGCCCGGTGCTGGGCGCCGTCTGCCGGAGCGGGGCGGCCTACCGCCGCCTCCCCGCACCGCTGCGCATGGAGTTGCTGCGCGCCGTACCGCGACCGTCCGGCGCCTGGTGGCTGAAGGAGCGGGCCGCGGGCCGGTTCCCGGTGCTGTGCGGCCGTACCCTGCTCGCCGCCGAACCGAGGGACGGGGTCGTCCGGCTGCGGCTGCTCGACGAGCACGGCTGGCCGGAGGACATCGTGGTCGACCACGTCCTGGCCGCCACGGGCTACCGGGTCGATCTTCGTCGCCTGGACCTTCTCGATCCGGACCTGCGGCAGTCGCTGCGCGTCTTCGCCGGAGCGCCGGTGCTGACCTCCGGGTTCGAGTCGTCGACGCCCGGCCTGTACTTCACCGGGCTCGGTGCGGCCCCGAGCTTCGGGCCACTGCTGCGGTTCGTCACCGGCACCGGCTTCGCCGCCCGCCGCCTCACCGCCGCCGTGACGGCCGGGAAACGGCGGTAGCCCCGTGCGCGCGCGACGGCTGCGCCCCGCCCTGGCCGCGCTGGCACTGGTGCTGGCCTTCGGCTGCGGTGCCACCGAGCCGGACGTGGCCCGGCCGAAGCCCGTGCCGCAGGACTGGGAACTGACGTTCCACGACGAGTTCGACGGCTCGGACCTCGATACCGACCGCTGGGCGACCTGCTACGACTGGAACAAGGACGGGTGCACGAACAGCGGCAACGACGAGGAGCAGTGGTACCTGCCCGGCCAGGTTTCCGTCGGGGACGGTGAGCTGAGCCTGGACGCCGAGCGGCGCAGCACGCGCGGCAGTGACGACAAGACGTACCCCTGGCGGTCCGGCATGATCTCGACCGGCAGGGACGACTGGTACGGCGACCCCCGGCACGTCTTCACCTACGGATACTTCGAGGCCTCCATCCGCATCCCCGAGGAGGCGGGCATGTTCCCGGCGTTCTGGATGATGCCGGCGTCCAAGTTCACGCCCCCCGAACTCGACATCATGGAGTTCCTCGGAGGCACCGAGCAGGTCTTCATGTACGCGCACTGGCGCAGCCCGGAGGGCGACCAGCGGGCACGTGGCACCTACGGGCCCGTTCCCTTCCCGGACAAGTACCACGTCTTCGGCATGCTCTGGACCCCCGAGGAGGTGAGCTGGTACGTCGACGGGATCCGGCGCTTCCGGGTGACCGAGCCCGAGCGGATCCCGCACGTGCCGATGGAGGTCCTGGTCAACCTCGCGGTCGGAGTGCCGCGGTCGCCGCCCCCTTCGGTGGACTCCGCCCGGATGACGGTGGACTGGGTGCGCGTCTGGCAGGAGTGAAGGATCCTCACCCGGCGAGCGTGGGCAGCGACCGGTAGGGGTGGTCGATGCCGGCCAGCAGGCGCCGGTAGCCGCGCCAGGCCTTGGTCCTGGCCCGCTCGGGGAACGGGGCCACGGGCGCGCCCGCGCCGTGTGCCCAGGCCAGGAAGCGGTCCCGTGTGGTGTCGGCGCGCACCATCAGCCGGGCGATGCGCAAGCGTTCGTCCGCGCCGGAGCTGAAGCCGTACCGGACGGCCGTGGCCGAGGTCCAGCCCGCCTCGTCCACCAGCCGGCGGACCGAGCGGCTGGAGTAGCCATGGGGGTAGGCGAAGGCGTCGACACGATGCCCGAGGGTGTCTTCCAGACGGGCCTTGCAGCCCTCGACCTCCTCTCGGGCGTCCTGCCGCAGGAGAGTGTCCAGCTGCGGGTGGCTCCGGGTGTGCCCCCCGATCTCGACGAGCGGGTCCAGTTCCTGCACCTGACGCCAGGTCAGCATCGGTGCGGGCGGGAGGAGACTGCCCCTCTCCGGCGGCCAGGACGGTCCACCCAGCGCGCCCGTCGTGACGTAGAGGGTCGCCGGCAGCCCCCGAGCGGCGAGCAGTGGTGCCACGGTGGAGTGGAAGTCCGCGAACCCGTCGTCGAAGGTCAGCACGGCAGAGCGGGGCGGCAGCGGCGGACCGCCGCGCAGCGCCGCGACCAGACGCCGCAGCGGGACGATCTCGAGACCGGTGTCCGTGAGGAGATCGAGTTGCTCGGCGAAGACCCGCGGGCGCACCGTGAACGGGGCGATCCACGACGGAGGGTCGGCGGACACCGAGTGGTACAGGAAGACGGGGACGGGCTGGTGTGTCATGCCGCCCGCTCCCTCGCCGGAACGCGGTGGGCCGGTTCAGCGGGCGTAGAGCGCCGGGTGCGCACCGAGCCCACGGCGTACCCCGCGGCGGTGGCGCCGACACCGAGGGTCAGGGCGAGGACCGTCCGCGCCGGGGCGGGCCGGGCGCGGCGGAGGGCCTCGCGGTAGGCGTGGGGGATGGTCGACGCGAGGTAGGCGCGCTCGCTGGACAGGGCGGCGGCGCCTTCGCTGTACCTCGCCACCAGTGCTTTGGAGAGCCCCTCGGCGTAGCAGCGCGCCCGGAAGTACGACCATGTGGCGCGTGCGGCGGGGACGCGGTGGCGGACGGCGGCCGAGGGGTCGTAGAGCAGCACGGCGTCCGGGCGGCGGGACCTGATGCGCAGGCACAGTTCGGTCTCCTCGCACCCGAGGGGCCGCGTCCCCACCCGGCCCAGGTCCGTGCGGAAGCCGCCGGCCGCGCGGAGCACATCCCTGCGGAAGGACATGTTGGCCCCGATGAAGTTGCGGATCGGTGCGGGCTCTTCGGGCAGTCCGCGGTACGAGCAGCCCACCACCCAGTCGAACTCCGGGGGGAACCAGGGCGGCCGGTCCGTCTCCCACCAGGGCACGACGAGCCCGCCGACCCCGGCGACCCGCGGATCGCGGTGGTTCGCGAGGAGGCGGGCCGTCCATGACGGATGTGCGGTGGCGTCGTCGTCGAGGAAGGCCACCACGTCTCCGACGGCCGCCTCGACGCCGGTGTTCCTGGCGCCGGACAGGCCCTTGTGCTGCCGGTTGGGCAACACCCGGACGTCGTGCAGCATGCGGGTGGCGAGGCGGTGGAGTTCCGGGCAGTGGTCGACGACCAGCAGGACCTCGTCCGGCGGACGGCGCTGGGACTGGACCGAGGCGATGGCGGCCTGGATGTCCTCCCAGCGGCCGAGCGTGTAGGCGCACACGATGACGGAGAGGCTCGGTGCGGCGTTCATGAGGTACTCCCGGAGCTCATGGCGTCCTGCCGGGAAGGGGCCGTCAGCCAGCGGGACCGCCAGATCAGCAAGGGCGTTGCGATGAGGCACTCCGCCATCAGCCAGGCGACACCCGCGCCCGTCACCCCGAGCACCGGCAGCAGCAGATGCACCAGCCCCAGCACCAGCACGCACAGGGCGATCTGCAGCCCGACCACCAGGCGCATGCGCCGCCGGGCACGCAACACGTCCACGGCCACGCTGAACACCAGGTTGGGCAGTGCGGAGAGGGCGAGCAGACGCAGCAGGGTGGTGCCGTTCTCGGCGTATCCGGGCCCGAACAGCTTCAGGATCCACGGGGCAGCCGCGACGATCACGGCGACACCGGCGGCCAGCATCATCCCGGAGTGGCGCAGCACCCGCAGCCCGTGTTCCGCCAGCCGTTCGGGGCGGCGCACCGCCTCGACGACCAGCGAGCTGCCCATGTTGCGCACCACCAGGAACAGCACGTAGCCGATGATCCACGCGAGTGAGAAGTAGGCGCTCTGCGCCGCCCCGAGGGCGCTCAGCACCATCAGGGGCACGAGCGTGTAGGCGGCCATGCGGAACAGGGAGCCCGTGTAGTCGGCCGCGGCGTAGCTGAGCAGCCGCGGCGGGCGCACGGCGTCCGGGTTCTCCCGTTCGTGGCGCGGCACCGCCCGTCGCAGCAGGAGGTAGTTGGCCACGATAAGGGAGACGAGCAGGGCTCCCGCCCAGGACAGCAGGATCCCGGTCTTCAGGACCAGGAGCGCGCCACCGGCGAGCAGCGCGATCTTTACGAACGCGAAGACCATGTTCTCCGCCACCACCCAGCCAGGGCGGCGCATCGCCGTCAGCGCCCCGTCCTGCAGCACGAAGATGGTGTACGCGGCGGTCGCCGCCACGAACCAGACCGCGACCAAGGGGTCCCGCAGAAAGGCCAGTTCGGGCGAGAGGGCGGGCACGAGGAGGACGAAGACGAGGCAGACCACGGCGCTCCACGAGGCAGTCACCGCGTAGCAGGTGAGCAGCAGTCTGCGGGTCTGGCGTCCGGAGCACGGCAGGAACCGGATCAGGAAGTCGTTGAGGTTGAGCTGGCCGATGTTGGCCAGGAGCAGGGACGCGGACAGGGCGGAGTAACTCACGCCCACGACCTCGTCGTCGTACCAGTGGGTGGCGAACAGCCAGAAGATCGCGCCGACTCCCGCGTTGACCAGGGAACTGATCGCCAGCAGATGCCCATTGCGCACCAGCGGCTCACTGGGCAGGACGCGGGCGATCCCGGCGCGCACCGCCGTGGCCAGAGACCGCCCCGGGCCGGGGATGTTCGTGGCCTCGGGTCCGTCGGTTGTCTCCTCGGGCATGGTGTCCGGCGTCGTGTACACAATCTCTCCTCAGGCCCCGGCGCCGCAGGTGTGGTTCCGGCGGCGGCTGCGCAGATAGCCGACCGGCCCGTACAGCAGGCCGCGCAGTTCCAGGTGGGCGAGCCGTCGTGTCCGGGTGTCGTCCGCGTGCGCTGCGCGGTGCGCGTGTGCCAGGGCGTACCGGATGCCCCGGGGCAGCCTGCGCAGCAAAGCCGGAAGCATGCGGGGCTCGTTCACCAGGGCGCCGGTGAGGTACGCGCCGAGACCGGCCCCGTAGCCGAATGCCTGGGCAGCCAGGGCGTCGTGCGTGCGGCGGTGGCGGTGCCAGACGATCGCGTCCGGCTGGTAGGCCAGGGTGTGACCGGCCGTCAGGACCCGGAAGAAGGCGAGCAGGTCGTCACCGCCGTGGGCCGGGGTCCCGGTGCCCGTGGCCGGGTCGAAGCCGCCCAGCGCCCGCAGCGCGGACATGCGGAAGGCCATGTTGGTGCCGGAGCCGAAGCGCCCCGCCGTGAACGGGAACAGGGGGTCCTTCGGCGGGTCGCGCAGGGACCAGGTGCGCGGTGCGTACCCCTTGGCGAAACCGCCATGGTGCTCCAGCGCCGCCTGGGCAGCGGTCTCCAACTCGGCCGGGACTATGAGTCCGGTGACACAGCCGACACCGGGATCCTGGGCGAAGCCCTCCGCGATCGCGGTGAGCCAGCCCGGGTCGACCAGGGTGTCGTCGTCGGTGAAGGCGGCGATCTCGCCACGGGCGGCGGCCAGGCCCCGGTTGTGCGCGTGGGCCAGGCCCGCCGTCGGCTCCCGGACGTAGCGCACCCGGCCCCCGTACGCGTCGCGGACCAGCCGCTCGGCCCCGTCGTCGGCCGGGGCGTTGTCCACGACGATCACTTCGAAGTCCTGGTACTCGACCCGCAGGAGGGAGTCCAGGCACGCCCGGAGCATCTCCGGCCGGTTGTGCGTCGCGATGATCACGCTGATGGGCGGCGGGACGAGCGAGGTGGCCCGGGCGGGGTTTCCCGTGCGCGGAAGCAGGAATCGCCGCCGGGCCGTGTCGGCCACGGACCGCCACAGCTCCTCGGGCGTGCCTTCCTGGCGGCCGTCCGCCGCGACCAGACCCAGAGGGCGGCCGCGCAGTCGTACCAGGGCCAGCACCGGCGTCACCGGACGGACCGGGCCCGGGCCTGCGGGCGGACGGAAGTCGTACGGCCGTGTCAGATCGACGTCGACGACCCGGACCGGCGTGTACACGGACTCGGCCGGACCGGGATCCGTCGCCGGGGAACGGAAAACGACCGCAGGTCGCCGGGTGGCGCTCATGCCGCGCTCCCTCCGGCACGCCCGGGGGAGCGAGCGCCGGGCCGTTCTGACAGCAGCGTATGCAGCACCCGACGGCCGTCGGATACGGCGTGCAGGTTGGAACGCCCGCTGCGGCGGGGCAGTTCGAGGCTCGGGACCTCGGCGATGCGCAGCCCTGAGCGCAGGGCGTGGGCGATCATCTCGGTCTCGATCTCGAACCCGGAGGAGTGCAGGTCGAGGTCGTCGAGGAAGGCACGGCGGAAGGCGCAGAACCCGTAGCAGAGGTCCGTCAGCTTGGCGTCGTAGAGGTGGTTCAGGGCGGCCAGCAGGACCTGGTTGCCGAGCCGCCGGATGCGGGTGATGTCGAGGGAGCCGCCGCCCGCGATGAACCGCGAGCCCTTGACGAAGTCGAAGCCGTTGTCGAGGAAGTGCAGGTAGTGCGGGATCTCCCCGGGGAGCATGCTGCCGTCGGCGTCCATCATCACGATGTGGTCGCCGGTCGCCGAGAGGAAGCCGGTGCGCAGGGCGTTGCCCTTGCCCGGGCCGCTCTGCTCGACGTGGCGGACGGTCGGCAGGCACCGGGTCGCCATGTGCACCGTGCAGTCGGCGGAGTCTCCGTCGACCAGGATGACCTCGTCGACGCAGTCCGGGATCTGCTCGAAGACCCAGGGGATGTTGCGCGCCTCGTTGCGGGCGGGGACGACCAGGCTCACGGTGGCGCGGGGTGGGGGACGGTCCCCGGCCCGGCGCAGCGGGTGGGCGGCGCGGTCCGGGTGGAGCGAACCGTTGCCGTCGGCCTGGGTGAAGGAGGGGTGTTCGGTCAGACGATGCGTGTTGTTCATGATGCCGGATCTCCCGGTCAGGCGCCCCCGAGGACGCCATATATTTACGTCGTATACGTACATCTTGCCCCTTTTGTTCCAGAGGTCAAGGGTGGTGTGTTTTCCGCAGCTGAGAACGCCTGTGCCGGGCGCTTTGTGCGGCGTATCGTGGAAAGCGGCGAAGTGCACGACGGCGTAGCCCCCGATCATGAACTCACCCATCGAGGATTACGCCCTCATCAGCGATCTGGAGACGGCCGCCATGGTCGGCCGGGACGGGTCGGTCGACTGGCTCTGCCTGCCCCGTTTCGACTCCCCGGCCTGCCTGGCGGCCCTGCTGGGCACCGAGGACAACGGACACTGGCGCCTGGCCCCGGTCTCCGGTGGCCTCTGCGCCCGCCGCTCCTATCGCGCCGACACGCTGATCCTCGACTCCGTATGGGAAACCCCCACGGGGACGGTGCGCGTGACCGACCTGATGCCTCCGCGGGCCGACGTGCCGTGCATCGTCCGGCTCGTCGAGGGCCTCTCGGGCACCGTGGACCTGCGCAGCGACCTGCGGCTCCGCTTCCACCAGGGCCGGGTCGTGCCCTGGGTCCGGGAGGTCGGCCACTGCACCGTCGCGGTCGCCGGCCCGGACGCCGTCTGGCTCGGCGCCGACGGCCATGTGCGGGACCGGGGCGACCAGGACGCCACGGTCTGGGAATTCACCGTCACGGCCGGGCGCCGGCTGGCCCTCACCCTGGGATGGACCCCCTCGCACCGCCCCGCCCCTCCGACGCCCATGTCCGTCCCCGCGGAGACCGCCCTGAAGGAGACCGCCGACTTCTGGCGTCGCTGGGCCGCCCGGTGCCGCTACCAGGGACCGTGGCGGGACGCCGTGGTGCGTTCCCTCATCACCCTCAAGGCCCTCACCTACGCCCCCACGGGCGGCATCGTCGCCGCCCCCACCACCTCGCTGCCCGGACGCATCGGCGGCGAGAGCAACTGGGACTACCGGTTCTGCTGGCTGCGCGACTCCAGCCGGACCCTGTCCTGCCTGCTGCGCAGCGGATACCGGGACGAGGCCACGGCCTGGCTCGACTGGCTGGTGCGGGCCATCGCGGGGGACCCCGCCGACCTGCAGACGGTCTACGGCGTCAAGGGGCAGCGGCTGCTGCCCGAGACCGAGGCGCCCTGGCTGCCCGGTTACGAGGGCTCCCAGCCCGTGCGGTTCGGGACCTCGGCGGTCAGCTGCTTCCAACTGGACCTTTACGGCGAAGTCATGGACACGCTGTGGCTGTCGCTGCGCGCGGGGATCCCGATGCCGGCCCATGTGTGGGAGCTGGTCGAGTCGCTCATGGGTTTCCTGCTGCGGCACTGGCGCGAACCGGACCAGGGCCTGTGGCAGGTCGGCGGCCGGCGACGCCAGTTCGTGCACTCCAAGGTCATGACGTGGGTGGCCGCCGACCGCGCCGTGCGCATGGGCGAGTTGCTCGGGCGCAATGGCTCCTCCGGGCAGTGGCGGGCCATGCGCGAGGAGGTGCACCGGGAGGTCTGCCGGGAGGGTTGGGACGCCACCCAGCAGTCCTTCGTGCAGTCCTACGGAGCACCCGGCCTGGACGCCTCGGCGCTGCTCATCCCCCGGGTGGGGTTCCTGCCCGCCGGCGACGAGCGGGTGTGCGCCACCGTGCGCGCCCTGAGCCGGCTCGATCACGGCGGGTTCGTCCGGCGGTACACGCAGGGCGCCGGGCCGGATGAACCGGACGACACCGAGGGCACTTTCGTCTCCTGCTCCCTCTGGTACGCCGACGCCCTCGCCGCCACAGGGCACCGCAGGCAGGCCCAAGAAGCTTTCGAACGGGTCCTCGCCACCCGTAATGACGTCGGTCTGCTGGCCGAGCAGTGGGACCCGGTCGCGGGCCGCCAACTGGGCAACGCGCCGAAGGCGTTCAGTCACATCGCGCTGGTGGAGACGGCGTTCGGACTGTCACCGGCGTCCCCGTGGAGCCGGCGAAATCCGCGGGCCCGGTGGTGAAGCCGGCGGTCCTCGCCCTCAACCGGCCACCCGGTGACCGTCGTTGCGCTGCCGCAGCACGGCCTCGCCCTGTTCCAGCGTCAGGGGCCGGGCGAACAGGAAGCCCTGCCCGTACCGGCATCCGATGCCCGCCAGCAGTTCCTGCTGCGGCTCCTCCTCGATGCCCTCGGCGATCACCTGGAGGCCCAGGGTGTCGGCGAGATGGACGATGCCCTCGACCAGGGCGACCTGCCGGGGATCGTGCGGGATACCGTCGATGAACGACTTGTCGATCTTCAGTACGTCGATGGGGAAGTCCCGGAGATAGCGCAGCGAGGAGAACCCGGTGCCGAAGTCGTCGACCGCGATGCGCACCCCGCGGTCCTTCAGTGCCTGGATCTGCGCATCGATCTGCGCGGTCCGCCGCATGAGCACCGACTCGGTGAGTTCCAGCTGCAGCGTGCCCGCGGCGAGGCCGGTGGTGTCCAGGGCGCTGCACACCTCGTTCAGGAAGGTGGTGTCCCGCCACTGCCGGGCGGACACATTGACGCTGAGGTACGGCGGATCGAACCCCGGCGTGCGGTGCTGGAGCCGGGCGAGGTCGGCCGTGGCCCTGCGCAGCACCCAGGCGCCCAGCGCCGAGATGTGCCCGGTCTCCTCGGCGAGCGGGATGAACTGCCCCGGTGGGACCGGATCGGGCCCGAGTTCCGGCCAGCGGACGAGAGCCTCGAAGCCCACGACATCGCCCCCCACGATGTCCACCACCGGCTGATAGCGCATGCCGAACTGCTCCTTCCTCACAGCCTGGTCGAGCCGTGCCTGCAGGTCGTGCCGCTCCACCACACGAATCCGCTGCTGGGGCCGGAACCGGCGCCAGGTGCGCTTGCCGGACGTCTTGGCCGCGTAGAGGGCCAGGTCGGCCAGTGCCAGCAGGTCCCCGGCGTCCGTGCTGTCCTCCGTCGTGGCCACGCCCACGCTGGCCGAGACGCTCACCGTCTCCACATCGAGATGGAACGGCCGGCTCAGCGCCCGGACGACGTGGGCGGCCAGTACTTCGGCGTCGAGGGGCTGCTCCGCGTCCTCGACCAGCACGGCGAACTCATCGCCGCCCAGCCGCGCCGCGGTGTCGGTACGGCGCAGCGTCCCCGACAGGCGCTCGGCCACGGCGCACAGCAGCCGGTCGCCGACCGAATGGCCGAGCGTGTCGTTGACGATCTTGAAGTCGTCCAGGTCGACGAAGAGCAGGCAGGTGGTCGTCGACTCCCGATGGCCCCGGCGCAGCGCGCGTTCGGTCCGCTCCAGCAGCAGGGCGCGGTTGGGCAGGCCGGTCAGGGAGTCGTGGAAGGCCCTCCGGGTCAGTTCGTGCTCCAGCTGCCGCTGCTCGGTGACGTCCCGCAGGGTGACGACCAGGCCGCCCACGGTCGGGTCCCGGCGCAGGTCGCGACAGCGCACCTCCACCTCGATGCGGTCCGTGTCCCGGAGCACCCACCAGCTGTCCTGCACTTCCTGCGGGCCGATGTCGCTCGTGGCCGCCAGGCTCCGGACGACCCGGTCCTGTTCCCGGGGGTCCACCAGGTCCGGCAGCCGGATGCCGGTGAGTTCGGTGCTGCCGAACACGCTCGGCGCGGACGGACTGGCGTAGCGGACGGTGGTGTCGTCGTCGACGATGAGGATGACGTCCGAGGCGTTGTGCACGAGCGTGCGGAAGTACGCCTCGTTCTCCTTGCGGATCACCTCCCGCCGCAGAGCGATGCGTTCTGTCGCGAGCCCCACATGCGAGGCGAGCAGCTCCAGCGAGCCGCGCATCTCGCTGAGCTCGCGTTCGGACCCGGCCGCCAGCAGCGCGCCCGGGAGCTCGCTGCCGGCCGGCCGCTCGGACGGGACCATGGGGCAGAGCAGGGCGGTCGGCAGCGCGCCGAGCCGGGCGGCGATCTCGGGCCCGAGTGCGTCGACCGTAACCATGACGGTGCGGCCCAGGGCCACCTCAGCAGCCCCGTCTCGCATGGCACCGGGGCCGTCCTCCCAGGCGGGGCGGCGCGCCAGGCGCGCGCAGAGGTCCCGGGCCTCCCCGGCCGACAGCAGCAGGGTCACGTGCCGGCCCTGCGGCCCGAAGAGGGCGGTGACCGCGTCATCGCACACCCGCTCGACCTCCGTCGGCCAGAAGGCCCCGACCAGGGACGCGGCCGCGGTGCGCAGGGCCAGCTCTCGCGTCATGGCCCGGCGGTGCGCGACGACCATCAGGGCGAGCCGGAGGATCACCAGAAGGAACAGCGCCCCGGAGAACGCGGCCAGCACGGTGGCGTCGTAGCCCAGACCCAGGCTCTCCTCATGAACGAGGATCGCGGGCGGGATCAGGGTCGCGGCGGCGAGCAGCATCAGCCGCCACCGGGGTGGCAGCAGGGACGGCGACAGGGAGGCCGGGGCGGTCAGCCGCGCCATGGAGGGATGCAGCGCGGCGAGGCCGCACGCCGTACAGAACACGATCCGGCCGACGTCGAGCGGCGTGCCCGCCTGCCAGGTGCCGTTCAGCTGGAGGACGCCGCGGGCGGTGTCGAAGCCGAACAGGGCGCAGAAGCCCAGGACGAGCAGCTGGACGGACGGCCGGGTGCCCGGCCCGGGGCCGCCGCGGGCGAGGAGCCGGGTGAGGAGGGCGAGCAGCAGGATGTCCCCGAGCGGGGAGGCGACGCTGACCAGACGCTGCTGCCACGTGAGTCCCTCCTGCCGGGCCAGCGGCTGCAGCAGGTACACCCACACCGGCAGTGCGAGGCCGGCCGTGATGACCAGGGCGTCGAGAAGAGCGGGCAGGTCACGGCCCCTCCGGCGCACCAGACCTGACAGGCCCACGGCGAAAAGGCCGTACGCGACGAGGTAGCCGGCGTCCGCCGGGGAGGGGAACGGGAGCGGCGCGGAGAGGTACGCCTGCTGTACGTCGCAGTAGGTGGCGCCCGCGGTGAAGGCCAGCAGCCCGGCGGCGAGCACCAGCCACGGCCGGCGGTGCGGGGGCCGGTGGACCCGCACCCCGACGACGACGGCGGTCACCCCCGACAGACCGATGAGGGCCCACAGCGGCGTCCGCAGCACCGGGACGCTCATACCGAGCACGGTGAGGATGCCGACCGGCACGAGGTGGGCGGCCATCAGCCTGCGGGCCGATGACGTCCTCGGACGCCGGATGCGGCTCACCGTACGGGTCGCGCGGAAAGCCGGGGGCCGCATGGCGGCTACTCCTTCTTCTCCGGCCCCCGCGCGGTGTCCTCGTAACCGTGCGGGTTGAGCCGCTGGAAACGCCAGGCGTCCAGGCACACGTCGGAGAGGTCCCGGGTGGGATGCCAGCCCCAGGCACGTCCCACGGCCGTCGCGTCGGCGACCAGCTCGGCGACGTCTCCGGGCCGGCGCGGCGCGATGTCGTACGGAATCGACCTGCCGCTGGCCCGGGAGAACGCCGTGATGACCTCGAGAACCGAACTCCCCGCACCCGCACCCAGGTTGTACACCTCCATGCCTGGCGGGCCGGCCAAGTGCTCCAGCGCGACGCGGTGCGCCTCGACGGCGTCCATGACGTGCAGGTAGTCCCGGATTCCGGTGCCGTCGCGGGTGGGGTAGTCGTCACCGTAGACGGAGAGCTTGTCGCGCCGGCCCACGGCCACCTGGGCCAGGTACGGCAGCAGGTTCTGGGGCGTGTGGCGCGGGTCCTCGCCGATGAGTCCACTGGGATGGGCCCCGGCCGGGACGGGGTAGCGCAGGCACAGCACGGAGTACTCGGGATGGCGGCGGCACACGTCCGCGAGGATCTGTTCGCAGATCCACTTCGAGGACGCGTACGGCGTCCCGGGCCGGATCGGGGTGCTCTCGTCGAGCGGGCCGCCACCGGCGTCTCCGTAGAGCGAGCAGGAGGACGCGTAGAGCAGCCGGTGCACCCCGTGCTCGTGCATGGTCCGCAGCAGGGCGGTGGTGCCGCCGACGTTGGTGTCGTAGTACGAAACGGGCATCCGTGTCGACAGGCCCCCGGCCTTGTGCGAGGCAAAGTGCACGACGGCGTCCACGGAGTGTCGGTCGAAGACGGCCGAGAGGGCGCGCCGATCACGGATGTCCAGCTCGTAGACGGCACCGACGAAGCGGCCGGCGATCCGTTCCACCCGGGCGAAGACCTGCGGTGTGCTGTTGGAGTAGTTGTCGACCGCGATCACTTCGTAGCCGTGGTCCAGCAGTTCCACGCAGGTGTGGCTGCCGATGAAACCGGCCCCGCCGGTGACGAGGACAGTCGAGGGCGCCCACGAGGAGCCGGCTCCTCGTGCGGTCGTCGACTGTCTCCTGCGAGCCATACCAGCACTCTCGCGTCGGGTGGCACCGTATGTTTACGGTGTATATGTACGACCTTGCACCCGAGGTCGGGGTCGGGTCAAGGTCTCACCAGCAGCTGGAAGTCAAACGAATAGCGCGAAGCCCGGTAGATGTGCGTCCCGTACTCGACCGGGCGCCCCGTGTCGTCGTACGCCGTGCGCTGCATGGTGAGCAGCGCCGCACCCTCCCGCTCGTCCAGGCGGGTCGCCTCCTGGGCCGTGGCCGCGCGGGCGCCGATCGTCTGGCGGGCGCTGTGCAGGGTGATGCCCGCCGAGCGCATCATCCTGTACAGGCCGGTCGACTCCAGGCGGGCGCTGTCGAGGTCCAGCAGGGCCGCGGGCAGATGGTTGCACAGCAGCGCCACGGGCGTGCCGTGGGTCCGGCGCACCCGTTCCAGGACCGTCACCTCGCTGCCCTCAGGCACCCCGAGGGCGGCGGCGACCTCGCAGGACGCCGGGACGACCTCGTGGCGCACGACCTCCGTGGTCGGCGCCTGCCCGGCCGTCTCCAGGTCGTCGTAGAGACTGCTCAGTTCCAGGGGGCGCCTGACCTGGCTGTGCACCACCTGCGTGCCCACCCCGCGCCGCCGGACCAGCAGGCCCTTGTCGACCAGCGACTGGAGGGCCTGACGGACCGTGGGGCGGGACAGGCCCAGGCGCGCGGACAGGTCGACCTCGTTGCCCAGGAGGTCGCCCGGGGCGAGGGCCCCGTGCTCGATCGCCGCCTCCAGCTGCCGCGCGAGCTGGTGGTACAGCGGCACGGGACTGCCCCGGTCCAGGGCGAAGTCCAGCGAACCGAGCGCGGAGGCGGCCGCCGTGGTGCGGGCCCGGTCACCGGTCCTCGCCATGGATGAACCCCCCTCTCGATGTCAGGAGTTGCTCGGGAAACCGAGGTTGATACCGCCGTCGGAGGGGTCCGGCCAGCGGGTGGTGATGACCTTGCCCTGGGTGTAGAAGGCGATGCCGTCGTTGCCGTAGACGTGCAGGTCGCCGAAGAGGGAGTCCTTCCAGCCGCCGAAGGAGTGGTAGCCGACCGGGACCGGGATCGGCACGTTGACGCCGACCATGCCCGCCTTGACCTCCAGCTGGAAGCGGCGGGCCGCGCCGCCGTCCCGGGTGAAGATCGCGGTGCCGTTGCCCCAGCGGGAGGAGTTGATCAGCTGGATGGCCTCCTCGTACGTCTGCGCCCGTACGACCGCCAGCACCGGGCCGAAGATCTCGTCCCGGTACGCGTCCGCCGTCACCGGCACCCGGTCCAGCAGACAGACGCCGAGGAAGAAGCCGTTCTCGTGCCCGTCGACCGACAGGCCGGTGCCGTCGACCACGACCTCGGCGCCCTGCTCGGCGGCCGACGCCACGTAGGAGGCCACCTTGTCGCGGTGCTCGCGGGTGATCAACGGACCCATCTCGGAGGCCGGGTCGTCGCCCGGACCGATCTTGAGGTTCCTCGCGCGCTCGGCGATCTTGCCGACCAGCTCGTCGCCGATGTCACCGACGGCCACGACCACCGACACGGCCATGCAGCGCTCGCCGGCCGAGCCGTACGCGGCGTTGATGGCCTGGTCGGCGGCGAGTTCCAGGTCGGCGTCGGGCAGCACCAGCATGTGGTTCTTGGCGCCGCCCAGGGCCTGCACCCGCTTGCCGTGCTCGACGGCCTTCAACTGGATGTACTTGGCGATCGGCGTCGAGCCGACGAAGGACACCGCCTCGACGTCCGGGTGCTCCAGGAGGCGGTCCACGGCCGTCTTGTCGCCCTGCACGATGTTCAGGACGCCCTCGGGCAGACCGGCCTCGGTGGCCAGTTCGGCGAGCCGGAGGGACGCCGACGGGTCCTTCTCGGACGGCTTCAGCACGAAGGTGTTGCCGCACGCGATGGCCAGCGGGAACATCCACATCGGCACCATGGCCGGGAAGTTGAACGGCGTGATGCCCGCGACGACGCCCAGCGGCTGGCGGATCGAGGCGACGTCGACCCGCGTGGAGACCTGGGTGGACAGCTCGCCCTTGAGCTGGACGGAGATCCCGCAGGCGAGCTCCACGATCTCCATGCCGCGCGCGACCTCGCCGAGCGCGTCGGAGTGCACCTTGCCGTGCTCGGCCGTGATCAGCTCGGCGATCTCGTCGCGGTGGGCGTCCAGCAGCTCGCGGTACTTGAACAGGATCGCCGTGCGCTTGGCCAGGGAGGACTCGCCCCAGCTGTCGAAGGCGGCCCTGGCGGAGGCGACCGCGGCGTCGACCTCGTCGACGGTGGCGAACGCGACCTGCTTCTCCTGGGCGCCGGTCGCCGGGTTGTAGACGGGGCCGAACCGGCCGGAGGTGCCCTCGACGGGCTTGCCGTCGATCCAGTGGGTGATGGTCTTCATGGTGCGCAAGGGCCTTTCGTGGAGCCTGGGGCAGCGGCGGGGGTCAGAGGTGGCGGCGGCGTCCGGCCACCTGGCGGTCGTAGCGCTCGCGGGCCGCGACGGCCGCCTCCCGGGAGGCGGTCTCGGCCACCGGCACGTCCCACCAGGCCTCGGCCGGGGGAGCGGTCGGGGCCGGATCGGTCTCGACGTAGACGCACGTCGGCCGGTCGCCGGCGCGGGCCGCGGCGAGGGCGTCGCGCAGCTCGCGCACGGTCTTGGCGCGCAGCACCTCCATGCCGAGGCTGGCCGCGTTGGCGGCGAGGTCGACCGGCAGCGGGGCGCCGGTGAAGGCGCCGTCGGCGGCGCGGTGGCGATACGCGGTGCCGAAGCGCTCGCCGCCGGTCTCCTCCGACAGTCCGCCGATGGAGGCGTAGCCGTGGTTCTGGATCAGGACCAGGTTGACCGGCAGTCCCTCCTGGACGGCCGTGACGATCTCCGTCGGCATCATCAGGTAGGTGCCGTCGCCGACGAGCGCCCACACCGGGGTGCCCGGGGCGGCCTGCTGGACGCCGATGGCGGCCGGGATCTCGTAGCCCATGCAGGAGTAGCCGTACTCCAGGTGGTACTGGCGCGGGCTGCGCGAGCGCCACAGCTTGTGCAGGTCGCCGGGGAGCGATCCGGCCGCGTTGATGACCACGTCGTCGTCGCCGACGGCCGCGTCGAGCGCGCCGAGCACCTGGGTCTGGGTCGGGACAGCGCTGTCGTCGTCGGCCCGGTAGGCGGCCTCGACGACCTCGTCCCAGCGCTGCTTGCCGGCGCGGTACTCGGTCTCGTAGGCCTCCGCGACGCGGTGCCCGGCCAGGCCCTCGGCCAGCTTCTCCAGACCGGACCGCGCGTCGCACACCAGCGTTCGGGCGGCCAGCTTGTGCGCGTCGAAGCCGGTGATGTTGAGGTTGAGGAACCGCACGTCCGGGTTCTGGAAGAGCGTGCCGGAGGCGGTGGTGAAGTCCGTGTAGCGGGTGCCGACGCCGATCACCAGGTCGGCGGTGCGGGCGAGGTCGTCGCTGACGGCCGTGCCGGTGTGGCCGATGCCGCCGAGGTCGGCGGGGTGGTCGTGGCGCAGCGAGCCCTTGCCGGCCTGGGTGGAGGCGACCGGGATGCCCGTGGCCTCCACGAATGCCTTCAGCGCCGCCTCGGCCTCGCTGTGGTGGACGCCGCCGCCCGCCACGATCAGCGGCCGCCCGGCCGCCCGGATCGCCTCGATCGCGGCGGCCAGCTCCACCGGGTCCGGCGCGGGACGGCGTACGGACCAGACGCGCTCGGCGAAGAACTCCTCCGGCCAGTCGTACGCCTCCGCCTGCACGTCCTGCGGCAGGGCCAGGGTGACGGCGCCGGTCTCGGCCGGGTCGGCCAGCACGCGCATCGCGTTCAGCGCCGACGGGATCAGCGCCTCGGGGCGGGTGATCCGGTCGAAGTACCTCGACACCGGACGCAGCGTGTCGTTGACCGAGACGTCGGCCTCGACCGGGTGCTCCAGCTGCTGGAGGAGCGGGTCGGGGGCGTGCGAGGCGAAGTAGTCGCCGGGCAGGAGCAGCACCGGCAGCCGGTTGATCGTCGCCAGGGCCGCGCCGGTGACCAGGTTGGTGGCGCCCGGGCCGATGGAGGTCGTCACCGCCTGCGCGGACAGGCGGTTGAGCTGCCGGGCGTACCCGACCGCGGCGTGCACCATGGACTGCTCGTTGCGGCCCTGGTGGAACGGCATGGCCTCCTCGCCCGCCTCCAGGAGGGCCTGGCCGATCCCGGCGACGTTGCCGTGGCCGAAGATGCCCCAGGTCCCGGCGATGAGCCGGCGGCGCACGCCGTCCCGCTCGGTGTACTGGGCGGACAGGAACCGCACCAGGGCCTGGGCGGTCGTCAGTCGGCGGGTCGGGGCGCTCATCGGGACGTCTCCGGGGCGGTGTAGAGGGGGAGGCGGGGGTCGACCGGCTGGTCCGGCCAGGTGTCGCGGATCCAGGCGTGGTCGGGGTGGTCGCAGATCAGCCAGGCGCGCTCGGCCTCCGGGCCCGCCATGACGTTGAGGTAGTACATGTGGTGGCCGGGCGTGGCCATCGACGGCCCGTGCCAGCCGTCCGGGATGAGGACGACGTCACCGTCACGGACCTCGGCGAGCACGTCGGTGTCGCGGCCGGGGCCGGACGGGGAGACGCGCTGGTAGCCGAGGCCGGGGACGCCGTCGTGCCCGGCGAACTCGAAGTAGTAGATCTCCTCCAGCACGGACTCCTCGCCCGGCCGGTGCTCGTCGTGCTTGTGCGGCGGGAACGACGACCAGTTGCCGCCCGGGGTGATCACCTCGACCGCGATGAGCTTGTCGCACTCGAAGACCCCGGCCGCGCCGAAGTTGTTCACCTGCCGGGAGCAGGAGCCGGTGCCCCGCAGCTCCACCGGCACCTCGGAGGCCGGCCCGTAGCGCGCGGGCAGCCGGCGGGTGCAGCGCGCGCCGGTCAGCGCGAACCGGCCGCCGCCGGCGGACGTCACGCTCGCGCGGGCGTCGCGCGGGACGTACGCGAAGTCGCTGACCCCGCTGAACACGTCGGGCCGTCCCCGCAGTTCGAAGGTGTCCTGGCCGAAGTCGTCCGTCACGGCGACCGCGCAGCCGCCGCTCAGCGGGACGACGATCCACTCGCTGTCGCCGCTGTCGAAGGAGTGCGCGCCGCCCGGCGGCAGCTCCAGGACCCGCAGGGCGGAGTGGCCCCAGCCGGCCTTCTCGGGCGTGATGTCGACGGTGTAGGGGCCGCCGAGGGCCTTGCCGGCGGGAAGGTGGTACGTCATTGCGTCCTCCGGATCACAGCAGACCGAC
Organism: Streptomyces sp. NPDC043685; assembly: GCF_056436585.1. NCBI lineage: Bacteria > Bacillati > Actinomycetota > Actinomycetes > Kitasatosporales > Streptomycetaceae > Streptomyces > Streptomyces sp. NPDC043685. Next base: position 508,024 of record NZ_JBWKCH010000003.1, read on the forward strand.
GGCCGTGTCCACGGCCTCTTCCACGCTGCCCCCGGCCGGGTAGAGCAGCGACCTCCCCACGACCATGCCCTGCACGGTGGGCAGTCGCAGGGCTTTGCGCCAGCGTTCGTAGGCGCCCTCCTGATCGTCGCCGACCTCGCCGCCGAGCAGCACCACCGGCAGCGTGGAGGTCTCCAGGACCTCGGCCATGTCGTCCGGGTCGTCGGTGACGGGGAGCTTCAGCCAGGTGTAGGCGGAGGTGCCGCCCAGACCCGAGGCGATCGCGATCGACTTGGTGACGGCCTCGGCGGACAGGTCGTTGCGGACCTTGCCCTCCACGCGCCGGGACAGGAACGGCTCGACGAACAGGGGCAGCCGGTGGGCGGCCATGGCGTCGATCGCCCGCGCGGTGGACTCCAGGGTGGTCAGCGAGCCCGGGTCGTCGTAGTCGATGCGGACCAGGAGCTTGCCGGCGTCGAAGCGGAGCCGGGCGATGTCCTCGGCCCGGTGGCCGGTGAAGCGGTCGTCCATCTCGAAGGAGGCGCCGGCGAGGCCCCCGCGGTTCATCGAGCCCATGACGACCTTGTTCTCCAGCACCCCGAGCAGGAGCAGGTCCTCCAGGATGTCGGCGGTGGCGAGCACCCCGTCGACGCCGGGCCGCGACAGCGCGGTGCACAGCCGCTCCAGCAGGTCCGCGCGGTCGGCCATGGCCAGGCGCCGGTCGCCGACCCCGAGGGCGCCGCGCGCCGGGTGGTCGGCGGCCACGATCATCAGCCGGCCGCTGTCGCCGATCAGCGGGCGACGCACCCGGCGGGCCGCCGCCTCGGCGACGGCCTCGGGGGTGCGGGCTCTGACCGTGGTGAGGTCGGGGATGCCGATGTTCAAGGAAGGCTCCGTTTCAGTGGCTCGTGCTCGGCGACGGCGTCAGTGGCTCGTGCTCGGCGACGGGGCCACGGCGAGGAGGTCGGCGACCTCGGACTCGGTGGGCATCGCGGAGGAGCAGGCCAGGCGCGAGGCGACGAGGGCGCCGGCGGCGTTGGCGTGACGCATGGTCCGTTCCAGGTCCCAGCCGGCGAGCAGACCGTGGCAGAGCGAGCCGCCGAAGGCGTCGCCCGCGCCCAGGCCGTTGACCACCTCGACCGGCACGGGCGGCACCTCGGCCCGGCTGCCGTCGCGGTGCACGGCCAGGACGCCCTTCGGGCCCTGCTTGACCACGGCCAGTTCCACGCCCGCCTCCAGCAGCGCGTCGGCGCAGGCCCGCGGCTCGCGCACGCCGGTGGCGATCTCGCACTCGTCGAGGTTGCCGACCGCGACCGTGGCGTGGCGCAGGGCCTCGCGGTAGTACGGGCGGGCCTCCTCGGGGTCGCGCCAGAACATCGGGCGCCAGTCGAGGTCGAAGACGGTGACGCCGGACTTGTCGCGGGCCTTGAGGGCGGCGAGCGTGGCGGAGCGGCTGGGTTCCTCGCTCAGGCCGGTGCCGGTGATCCAGAAGACGCGGGCCCCGCGGATCGCGAAGAAGTCCAGCTCGTCGGTGTGGATCTCCAGGTCGGGGGCCTTGGGCCGGCGGTAGAAGTACAGCGGGAAGTCGTCCGGCGGGAAGATCTCGCAGAAGGTGATCGGCGTCGGGTGGGCCGCGACCGGGGTGACCCAGCGGTCGTCGACGCCGAAGCCCTTCAGCTCCTGGTGCAGGTAGATGCCGAAGGGGTCGTCGCCGGTGCGTGTGATCACCGCCGTGCGGCGTCCCAGGCGGGCCGCCGCGACCGCCACATTGGCCGCCGAACCTCCCAGAAACTTCCCGAAGGTCTCCACCTGGGCCAGGGGGACGCCGGTCTGGAGGGGATAGAGGTCGACCCCGATGCGGCCCATCGTGATCACATCGAAATACTGGGCTGGCTCGGCCATGCGCGACCTCCTCGGGAAGCTGGGGATGCGGGTCCCCAGGCGCCCTGACACGGTGGGGGCGTGAAGGGACGGGACCTGCCGCCTCACAGGTGTAGGTCGCGGAGGCCGGTGCTGTCAATAGTTTGTACTTACATTCGGACCTGCACGTGAAATGATGTCTTAACAAAGTATTGACAGCGGGCCCGGCAGGGACTTGTATCCCGTGCCATCGCAACAGTCGGTTTGCGGCATCATGATCCGGACTCCGTAAGGCTCCGGGACCACGGATCCCTTCGTGATCCCTTCCTTTCCCCCGCAGTAGCACAGTGAGGTGCCAGGAAAGATGGACCGCTCTTCTCACCCCCGCTCTCGCAGGTTCGCGCCCGTCGTCGCCGTGGCCGCGGCAGCGGCCCTGACCCTCGCCGGCTGCTCCAGCAGTTCCGGAGGCAAGAAGTCCGAGGAAGGCGCCGCGAACGCCTCCGCCGGCAAGGCGACCACTCCCCGCATGACCGTCGCCCTGGTCACCCACCAGGCACCCGGCGACACCTTCTGGGACACCGTCCGCAAGGGTGCCGAGGCCGCGGCCGCCAAGGACAACATCAAGCTCATCTACTCCGCCGACCCGAACGCGGGCAACCAGGCCAACCTGGTCCAGAACGCGATCGACCAGAAGGTCGACGGCATCGCCGTCACCCTCGCCAAGCCGGACGCGCTCAAGGGCGTCATAGGCAAGGCCGAGAAGTCCGGCATACCCGTGGTCGGCCTCAACTCCGGCCTGAGCGACTGGAAGAAGCTCAACCTGCTGGAGTTCTTCGGCCAGGACGAGTCCGTCGCGGGCGAGGCCTTCGGCAAGAAGCTCAACGACGTCGGCGCCAAGCACGTCCTGTGCGTCATGCAGGAGCAGGGCAACGTCGGACTCACCCAGCGCTGCGACGGCGTCGCCAAGACCTTCGACGGCAAGGTCGACCCGCAGAACGTCAACGGCACCGACATGCCGTCCGTGAAGTCGACGATCACCGCCAAGCTGAAGCAGGACCCGTCCATCGACTACGTCGTCACGCTCGGCGCGCCCTTCGCGCTGACCGCGGTGCAGTCGGTCGGCGACGCCGGCAGCAAGGCGAAGGTCGCCACGTTCGACCTCAACAAGGACCTCATCAAGGCCATCAAGGGCGGCGACATCCAGTTCGCCGTGGACCAGCAGCCGTACCTGCAGGGCTACCTGGCCGTCGACGGCCTGTGGCTCTACAAGAACAACGGCAACTACAGCGGCGGCGGCGAGCAGCCCGTGCTGACCGGCCCGGCCTTCGTCGACAAGGCCAACGTCGACAAGATCGGGGAGTTCGCCGCGAAGGGCACCCGGTGATGAGCATGACCCAGCAGGCCACGCCGGCGGTGGGAACACCGCCGGCCCCCGGCCCGAAGCAGTCCGACGGCCGGACGCGGCAGCGCCCGCTGGCGCTGCGGCTGCTCGCCCGGCCCGAGGTCGGCGTCTTCCTCGGTGCCGTCGCCGTCCTCGTGTTCTTCCTGTTCGCCGCGCCGCCGGTACGCGACGGCAGCTCGATGGCGAACATCCTGTACCAGTCGTCGACCATCGGGATCATGGCGCTGCCCGTGGCCCTGCTGATGATCGGCGGCGAGTTCGACCTGTCCGCCGGTGTCGCCGTGGTCACCTCGGCGCTGACCGCGTCGATGCTCAGCTACCAGCTGACCATGAACGTCTGGGTCGGCGTGATCGTCGCCCTGCTCGTCTCGCTCGCGATCGGCGCCTTCAACGGCTGGCTGCTGGTCAAGACCGGCCTGCCGAGCTTCCTGGTCACCCTGGGTACCTTCCTGATCCTCCAGGGTGTCAACCTCGCGATCACCAAGCTGGTCACGGGCAACGTCGCCACCGACGACATCAGCGACATGGACGGCTTCACACAGGCGCAGAAGCTCTTCGCCTCGACCTTCACCGTCGGCGGGGTCAACGTCAAGATCACCGTCGTGTGGTGGCTGGTCTTCGCGGCCCTGGCGACCTGGGTGCTGCTGCGCACCAAGTACGGCAACTGGATCTTCGCCGTCGGCGGCAACAAGGACTCCGCGCGGGCCGTCGGCGTGCCCGTGACCTTCACGAAGATCTCCCTGTTCATGCTGGTCGGCTTCGGCGCCTGGTTCGTCGGCATGCACCAGCTGTTCTCCTTCAACACCGTGCAGTCCGGCGAGGGCGTGGGCCAGGAGCTCATCTACATCGCCGCGGCCGTCATCGGCGGCTGCCTGCTCACCGGTGGCTACGGCTCCGCGATCGGCCCGGTCTTCGGCGCCTTCATGTTCGGCATGGTGCAGCAGGGCATCGTCTACGCCGGCTGGAACCCCGACTGGTTCAAGGCCTTCCTCGGCGTGATGCTCCTCGGCGCCGTCCTCATCAATCTGTGGGTCCAGCGCACGGCGACCCGGAGGTGACCGCGATGACCAGCAAAGAAACGGCCACCCACGGTGCCGTCCTGAAGGACACCCCGCCCGAGGGGGACCGCCCCCTGGTGGAACTGCGCGGCGCGGGCAAGTCCTACGGCAACATCCGCGCCCTGCACGGCGTCGACCTCACCGTCCACCCCGGCAAGGTGACCTGTGTCCTCGGCGACAACGGCGCCGGCAAGTCCACCCTCATCAAGATCGTCTCGGGGCTGCACCAGCACACCGAGGGCGAGTTCCTCGTCGACGGCGAACCGGTGCGCTTCTCCACCCCGCGCGAGGCCCTCGACAAGGGCATCGCCACCGTCTACCAGGACCTCGCCGTCGTCCCGCTGATGCCGGTGTGGCGCAACTTCTTCCTCGGCTCCGAGATGACCAAGGGCCCCTGGCCCGTACGCCGTCTCGACATCGAGAAGATGAAGAAGACCGCGGACGAGGAACTGCGCAACATGGGCATCGTCCTGGACGACATGGAACAGCCCATCGGCACGCTCTCCGGCGGCCAGCGCCAGTGCGTCGCCATCGCCCGCGCCGTCTACTTCGGCGCCCGCGTCCTCATCCTGGACGAGCCGACCGCCGCCCTCGGCGTCAAGCAGTCCGGTGTGGTGCTGAAGTACATCGCCGCCGCCCGCGAGAAGGGCCTCGGCGTCATCTTCATCACCCACAACCCGCACCACGCCTACATGGTCGGCGACCACTTCAGCGTGCTGCGCCTCGGCACCATGGAACTGTCCGCCTCCCGCAGCGACGTCAGCCTCGAAGAGCTGACCAACCACATGGCCGGCGGTGCCGAACTGGCCTCCCTCAAGCACGAGTTGGCGCAGGTTCGCGGCGTCGACGTCGAGGAGCTCCCCGAGGAGGGGGACCTCACCGCTCCCGTAGCCACGCCTTCGGAAGGAAAGTCCTGACATGGCCCTCGCGCTCGACCGCATCCGGGTCGGCTCCGCCCCCGACTCCTGGGGCGTCTGGTTCCCCGACGACCCCCAGCAGGTGCCCTGGGAACGCTTCCTCGACGAGGTCGCCGAGGCCGGCTACTCCTGGATCGAACTCGGCCCCTACGGCTACCTGCCCACCGACCCGGCCCGGCTCACCGACGAGGTGACCAGGCGCAACCTGAAGGTCTCGGCCGGAACCATCTTCTGCGGACTGCACCGCGGCCCCTCCGAGTGGGACTCCACCTGGGAGCAGGTCAGCCGGGTCGCCGCCCTCACCCAGGCCATGGACGCGGGGCACCTGGTCGTCATCCCGTCCTTCTGGCGCGACGACAAGACCGCCGAGATCCTGGAGTCCCCGGAGCTCACGACCGAGCAGTGGCGCAACCTCACCACGGGCATGGAGCGCCTCGGCCGCGAGGTGAAGGACCGCTACGGCCTGGACATCGTCGTCCACCCGCACGCCGACACTCACATCGACACCGAGGAGCACGTCGAGCGGTTCCTCGACTCGACCGACTCCGACGCCGTCAACCTCTGCCTGGACACCGGGCACTACGCCTACTGCGGCGGTGACAGCGTCAAGCTCATCGAGACCTACGGCGAGCGCATCGGCTATCTGCACCTCAAGCAGGTCGACCCGGAGATCCTCGCCGACGTCGTCAAGAACGAGGTCCCGTTCGGCCCGGCCGTCGCGCGCGGTGTGATGTGCGAACCGCCCGCCGGTGTCCCGGAGTTGGGTCCGGTCCTCACGGCCGCCCAGAAGCTCGGCGTGGACCTGTTCGCCATCGTCGAGCAGGACATGTACCCCTGCGAGCCGGACAAGCCGCTGCCGATCGCGGTGCGCACCCGCAAGTTCCTGCGGTCCTGCGGCGCCTGACGACCCGGAAGGACGGCCCATGACGGAGCGTGCCGCGCTGGGAGTGGCGGTCATCGGTACCGGACGGATGGGCGCCGACCATGTGCGCCGCCTCCACGAAGTCATCAGCGGAGCACGGGTGGTCGCCGTCGCGGACGTCGACGCGGAGCGGGCCGGGGCCGTCGCGGCCCGCGTCGACGGCTGCACGGCCCACACCGACCCGGCCGCCGCACTGGCGGCGGACGGCGTCGACGCCGTCCTGATCGCCTCCCCGGGCCCGGCCCACGAAGCCACCCTGCTCGCCGCGTTCGAGCGGGACCTGCCCGTCCTGTGCGAAAAGCCGCTCACCCCCGACGCGGCCTCCGCCCTGCGCGTCCTCGAAGCCGAACTCCGCCTCGGCCACCGCCGGGTCCAGGTCGGCTTCATGCGCCGCTACGACCCCGAGTACGCGAAGCTGAAGGCCCTGCTGGCGACGGGGCAGCTGGGCCGCCCCCTGATGCTGCACAACCGGCACCGCAACGTCGCCAGCCCGCCCTTCTTCACCAGCTCCATGCTCATCAGCGACTCCGTCGCCCACGAGGCCGACGCGACCCGCTGGCTGCTGGGCCATGAGATCACCGCCGTCACGGTGCTGCGCCCCACCCCCTCGGCCGGCGCCCCGGACGGCTTGCGGGACCCGCAGTTCGTCGTCTTCGAGACCGACGGCGGCGCCCTGAGCGATGTCGAGATCTTCGTCAACTGCGGCTTCGGTTACCAGGTCCAGGCCGAGGTCGTCTGCGAACGCGGCACCGCCCGCATCGGCGACGGCCACGCCCTGGTCACCAACATGGCCGGCCGCTGGGGCGGCACCATCGCCCAGGACTGGACCGAACGCTTCGCGACGGCCTACGACCAGGAGATCCAGACCTGGGTCGACGCCACCCGCCGCGGCGAGGTCACCGGCCCGAGCACCTGGGACGGCTACGCGGCGGCGGCGGTGTGCGAGGCGGGGGTCAGGGCGCTGGAGGAGGGCGGACGGGTGGAGGTCGAACTGGTGGAGCGGCCTGCGCTGTACGCATGACAAGGGGTTCGGATCGCTGCCCCGGCCCCTTGCCGCAGGTAGCGTGAACAGTGTCGTAGAGGGGAGCGGTGATGGGCACGGCACGCGACCTGATGATCGTGGCGCTGGACGGGGCGACGAGCCGACCGGTGACGCAGGGTGACCTGTCGCTCGCACTGGCCGGGGCGGAGGTGTTCGACCTCCTCGGCGCCGAAGCGGTGACGCTGGACGAGGACCGCATCGTGCCCCGCCGCACGCCGCCCCTCGACGACCCTCTGCTCGAACAGGCCGCGGCCGCGCTCGTGCGTGACAAGCCGCATGAGACGGTCGAGGACTGGCTGTGGCGCAGGGGCCGCGGACTGGCCGAGCGGTACCTGACCGTCCTGACCGACGAGGGACTGGTCGCGAGGCCGCGCGCCTCCTGGATCCCCTTCCGCGGCACCGCCGGGCCGACGCCGGTCGACTCTCCTGCCCGGCAGCGCGCCAGGGACCGCCGGGCGGCCGACGAGCCGGTGCTCACCACACTCGCGGCCGCCGTCGGAGCGCGCGACGACGTGCCCGACGACCTCGCCGTGCCCCACGGCGCCGCCCAGACCGTGTTCGCCGCGGTGGTCGGCGCCGTGACGGAGCTGGACGCCGTGCGCCGACGGCGGGCCGTCGAGAACGCGGCGTTCGCCAACGTCTGGCGCGGTGCGTGACCGTCGCGCGCCCGCGGGCCCGTTGATCCCGAGAGTGCGGCCCTGCGCGCCTCGCGGACGGTGACCGCGCCGCACCGCCTGACCGTCCACGTCCGTGGCCTGTAGGGGTGATGGCGGGGCGGGAGCTGGCTCCCGCCCCGCCACGGCACGTCAGAGCGCCCGTACCTCCTCGATCGTCACGGGACGGTGCTCGCGCAGCGACAGGGTGCACGCGTCCGCGATCCAGCCCGCCTCCAGGGCGTCCTCGATCGTGCAGGGGGAGGGGCGGGTGCCGGCCACGACCTCGGTGAACGCGGTCAGTTCGGCGCGGTAGGCGGCGGTGAAGCGGTCCATGAAGAAGTCGTGCGGGGTGCCCGCCGGGAAGGTCACGCCCGGTTCGACCGAGCGCAGCGGCAGCTTGTCCTCCAGGCCCACGGCGATGGAGTCCTTGAAGCCGTGGATCTCCATGCGGACGTCGTAACCCCGGGCGTTGTGGCGGGAGTTGGAGACCGCCGCGATGGTGCCGTCGTCGAGGGTGAGGATCGCGCCGGTGGTGTCGGCGTCACCCGCCTCCTTGATGTACTCGGCGCCCCGGTTGCCGCCCACGGCGTACACCTCGGTGACCTCGCGTCCCGTCACCCAGCGGATGATGTCGAAGTCGTGCACCGAGCAGTCGCGGAAGATGCCGCCGGAGGCGGCGATGTACGCGGCCGGCGGGGGCGCCGGGTCCAGCGTGGTCGAGCGGACCGTGTGCAGCGCGCCGAGCTCACCGCTCCGCACGGCGGCGCGGGCGTTGACGAAACCGGTGTCGAAACGGCGGTTGTAGCCGATCTGGATCGGCACGTCCCGGCCCCGGACGGCCTTGAGCACCTCGACACCCTCGGCCATGGTCCTGGCGACGGGCTTCTCGCAGAAGACGGGGACACCGGCCTCGACACCGGCGAGGATCAGCGCCGGGTGGGCGTCCGTGGCGGCCGCGACGACGATGCCGTCCACTCCGGCGGCCAGCAGCGCCTCCGGCGAGTCCACGACTTCGGCCCCGAACCGCTCGGCCGCGGCCTTGGCGGCATCCGCGAACGGGTCGGTCAGGACGAGGGAGCCGACGGCGTCGAGTCCGGAGAGGGTCTCGGCGTGGAAGGCGCCGATGCGGCCGAGGCCGAGGATTCCGATACGCATGGGGGTGTGCTCCTGGAGAGGGGTGCGGGATTTCTTGCGGGGGAGTGGTCAGTCGAGTCCGCCGAGGACGTTCTGGTCCCAGTCGATCACCGACCCGGTGACCACCCCGGACCGCTCCGACAGCAGGAAGACCACGAAGTCGGCGATCTCGTCCGGCTGGCCCAGCTTGCCCATGGGCAGCTTCGCGGCGGCCTCAGCGCGCCAGTCGTCCCCGGCGCCGTGGAAGGTCTTCTGCGTGGCGTCCTCGCCCTCGGTCGCCGTCCAGCCGATGTTGAGCCCGTTGATCCGCACCCGGTCCCAGCGGTGCGCGTGCGCGGCGTTGCGGGTCAGGCCGATCAGTCCCGCCTTGGCGGCGACGTACGGCGCGAGGAAGGGCTGCCCGCCGTGCGCCGAGGACGTGATGATGTTGACGACCGTGCCGGGTGCCCGGCGGGCCACCATGTCCGCGACGGCCGCCTGCATCGCGAAGAACGGCGCCTTCAGATTGATCGCGATGTGCTGGTCGAACAGCTCGGGCGTGGTGTCCAGCAGCGTGCCCCGCGAGGTCAGCCCCGCGGAGTTGACCAGGCAGTCGACCCGCCCGTACGCGGCGACGACCTCCGCCACGGCGGCCTTCGCCTGCTCGGCGTCCGCGAGGTCGGCCCGTACGAACATCGCCTTGCCCCCGGCGGCGGCCAGCTCGGCCACCAGCGCCTCGCCGGGCTCGGGGCGCCGCCCGGTGACGGCCACGACCGCTCCCTCGCGGACGGCGGCCCGTGCGATGGCGGCGCCGACACCCTGGCTTCCGCCGTTGACCAGGACGACCTTGTCGTCGAGAAGTCCCATCTGGTTCCTCAGCTCTCTCGCCGTCCGGCACTGGTCCGCAGTTCCGCCCGGAACGCCTCCGGGGTCCATTCCTCGCGCAGCGCCCGCCGCATCAGATCCGCCTGCGAGGGCGGGGCCAGACCGTCGACCGGCGGGTCGCTGTCGAGGTTCGTCGGGAAGGGGTAGCCCTCGGCGCTCGCCGCGACCACGTTGTCCAGCCACGCCTGGTCGGCGCCCTCGGCCTTGCGCTTGAGGAGAGCCGGGTAGACCGCGCCCGCCAGGGCCACCCGGTCCACCGTCTCCATCGCGCGGCCGAACGCGGACGACACCTGGAGCAGGTTGGCCATGCGCCGGAGGCCCGCGGTGCGGTTGGTGCCGGCCGCGTGGAAGAGGGCCGGGTTGAAGAAGACCGCGTCGCCCTTGGCGAGCGGGAGCTGCACGTGGTGCGCCTCGAAGTACGCCCGGAACTCGGGAAGCCGCCAGGCGAGATAGCCCGGCTCGTACTTCTGCGAGTGCGGCAGGTACATCGTCGGCCCGGACTCCACCGGCATGTCGCAGTGCGCGACCGCGCCCTGGAGGGTCAGCGCGGGGGAGAGGCGGTGCACCTGCGCCGGATAGGCGGCGGCGACCTCGTTCGACAGGAAGCCCAGGTGGTAGTCGCGGTGCACGGTCTGGGCTGCGCCGCCCGGGTTGACCACGTTGAGCTGGGAGGTGACCTGGTAGCCCGGGCCCAGCCAGGCCGAGGACACCAGGGCGAGGATCTCGTTGGCGTAGTAGTCGGCGAAGGCCTCCGCGTCGTACAGGGCCATCTTCTCCAGCGCGTTCCACACCCGGTCGTTGGCGCCCGGCGCGGCGAAGTGGTCACCGGCCGTCGCACCCGAGGCGCGCTGCTCGGCGATCAGCGCCTCGAACACCTCGGTGGCCCGGTCCACGACCAGCGGGTCGGGGAAGGCACCGCGGAAGACCACGATGCCGGGGCCGTCCGCGAGCGCCCGCACCAGCTCGGCCTGGACCACCCGGTCGCCTTCCAGCAGCCCGCAGTCGTAGATCGGCACGTTCCGCTCCACGGAGGAGGCGTGCGGATGGTCGGCGGGGTCGGTCGCCCGCTCGACCAGCGCGCGGAACGCGTCGAGGTCGCAGTCCTGTTCGGACAGCCAGGCACGGTGATGGACGGAAGTGATGGACATCGTCGTCCCTTCGGGGGTCACTGGAGCGACGCAGCCCTGTCATTCTTGTCAGTACAAACCCCTCGAACAACCAGCAGCGAGCCATCAAAAACCCCTCAAGGAGACGGCGTATGGGCCACCCGTTCCCGATCCGGGAGATCGCACGTCAGGCGGGCCTGAGCGAGGCGACCGTGGACCGGGTGCTGAACGGCAGGGGAGGGGTGCGCGAGAGCACCGCGCGGGAGGTCCGCCAGGCCATAGCCGATCTCGACCGGCAGCGCACCCAGGTCCGGCTCGTCGGCCGGACGTTCATGGTCGACATCGTGATGCAGGCACCCGAGCGGTTCACCACCGCGGTCAGGGCCGCACTGGAGGCCGAGCTGCCGTCCCTGCGCCCGGCGGTGCTCCGCTCCCGCTTCCACTTCCGCGAGACCGGCCCGGCCGGGGAACTGGTACGGACCCTGGACCGGATCGCCCGGCGCGGCTCGCAGGGCGTGATCCTGAAGGCGCCGGACGTCCCCGAGGTCACCGCCGCGGTCGGCCGCCTCGAAGCCGCCGGCGTCCCCGTCGTGACGCTGGTGACCGACCTGCCCGCCAGCGCCCGGCTCGCCTACGTCGGCATAGACGACCGTGCGGCGGGCGCCACGGCCGCGTACCTGATGGGCCAGTGGCTCGGGGAACGCCCGGGCAACATCCTCACCAGCCTCAGCAGCGGCTTCTTCCGCAACGAGGAGGAGCGCGAGATGGGCTTCCGCAGCGCCATGCGCGCCCGGCACCCCGAGCGCACGCTGGTCGAGATCGCCGAGGGCCAGGGGCTCGACGCCACCCAGTACGACCTCGTCCGGGCCGCCCTGGAACGCGACCCGGACATCCGCGCGGTGTACTCCATCGGCGGCGGCAACATCGCCACGCTGCGGGCCTTCGACGACCTCGGCCGCGCGTGCGCGGTGTTCATCGCGCACGACCTCGACCACGACAACACCCGTCTGCTGCGCGAGCACCGCCTGTCCGCCGTGCTCCACCACGACCTGCGCCAGGACGTGCGCGAGGCCTGCCACACCGTCATGCGCGCCCACGACGCCCTGCCGCCGGCAGGGCCGACCCTGCCGTCGGCGATCCAGGTGGTGACGCCGTACAACATGCCCCCGCAGGCGGCCGTGTGACCACTGCTCGTCACCGTCCCCCTGGTCCTGGTGACCGGTCCGAGGATCATGTGGCTGTGGCTCGTCCTCGTCCGGTGGAGGTCTCCGGTCTCCCTGGGGCGGCGCCCGCACCGGCCGGGCTGAGGTGTCACGCCCCGCCCTCAGACCTCCGCCCAGCTCCCGGTCCGCGCCGACCGCGCCATCGCGTCCAGCGCGGCCGCGCTGCGCACGGCGTCCGTGAGCGTCGCCCCGTGGGCGGAGCCCTCGGCGATCGAGCGGAGGAAGCGGTACGCCTCGATGACCTTCAGGTCGTCGTACCCCATGGCGTTCGCCGCGCCCGGCTGGAACGCGGCGAACTCCCCGTGTCCCGGACCGACGTACACGGTGCTGACGGACTGGTCCTGGTACGTCGTGCCGCGGCTGACGCCCAGCTCGTTCATGCGGCGGAAGTCCCAGAACACCGCGCCCTTCGTGCCGTGCACCTCCAGGCCGTAGTTGTTCTGCTCGCCGACCGAGACCCGGCAGGCCTCCAGCACGCCGCGTGCCCCGGAGGCGAAGCGCAGCAGGCAGCCGACGTAGTCCTCGTTCTCGACGGGGCCCGGTTCGCCTCCGGCGGCACGGCTGTGGCCCGTCGTGGTGCCGGTGGGGCGGGCTCGCTCCGGGAGGAAGATCGCCGTGTCGGCCGTCAGGGACGTGATGTCGCCGAGCAGATGACGGGCCAGGTCCACACCGTGCGAGGCCAGGTCGCCCAGCACGCCGCTGCCGCCCCGTTCCCGCTCGTAGCGCCACGTCAGCGCGCCCTCGGGATGGGCCGCGTAGTCGCTGAACAACCGGATACGCACGTGGGTGACCGTGCCGATCTCCCCGGAGGCGATCAGCTCGCGGGCCGCCTCGACGGCGGGCGCGTTGCGGTAGTTGAAGCCGACGCTGCCCTGCACACCCGCCCGGGCCACCGCGTCCGCGACCGCCCCGGCGTCCTCGGCGCTCAGACCCACCGGCTTCTCGATCCAGATGTGCTTGCCCGCCTCGGCCATGGCGACGCCGATCTCGCGGTGCAGGAAGTTGGGCGCGGTGATGCTGACCGCCCGCACCCGGGGATCGGCGGCCACCTCGCGCCAGTCGCGGGTGGCCGAGGCGAACCCGAACTGCGCGGCGGCCTCCTCCGCCCGGCCCGGTACCTCCTCCGCGACCGTGACCAGCTCCGGAACGAAGGGCAGCCGCGGATAGTGGTGCCGCACACGCGCGTACGCCTGGGTGTGCACCCGCCCCATCCAGCCGAATCCGATGACGGCGACGCCGAGCGTGTCCACCATGAGAGCCCCTCTTTGGACCGTTCCAGAACCTGTCCAGGTCACCCTGGGCGGGGTTCGCCGACGCTGTCAACCCTTTGACAAGCCGTGGCACCCCATGGAACGGTCCATCCCATGCGACCGCCGACGATCCGAGACGTGGCCGACCGGGCCGGAGTCTCCAAGTCACTGGTCTCCCTCGTACTGCGCGGCTCCGACCAGGTACGCCCCGAGAAGCGCGACGCCGTCCTGCGGGCCGCCCGGGAGCTGGGCTACCGGCCCAACGCAGCCGCCCGCAGCCTCAGCGAACAGCGCACCCGCACCGTCGGCGTCCTCCTCAACGACCTGCGCAACCCCTGGTTCGTCGACCTCCTCGACGGTCTGAACTCCCTGCTGCACGCCAACGGCCTGCACATGCTGCTCGCCGACGCCCGCCTCAACCGCCGCACCGGCCAGGACCCCGCCGACCCGCTGCTGGACCTGCGCGTCGACGGCCTGGTCGTGGTCGGCACCCTGCCCGACCCGGCGGCTGCCGGCGGGGTGGCCGAGCGCATCCCGGTCGTGCTGGCCGGCTCGCGCGAACCGGCGCCGCCGGGCGTCGACGTCGTGGCGGGCGACGACGAGCGGGGCGCCCGGCTGGTCGCCGAGCACCTGATCGGCCTCGGGCACCGCCGTATCGCGCACATCGCGGGTTACGGCGCGGTGGGCGAACTGCGGCGCCGCAGCTTCGAGGCGACGATGCGCCGGCACGGCCTCGCGGACGGGGTGGTGGTCGAGCCGAGCGACATGACCGAGGAGGGCGGCTACCGCACGACCGTCCGCCTGCTCAGCCGCCCCGACCGGCCCACGGCCGTCTTCGCCGTCAACGACATCGCCGCCATCGGCGCGCTCTCGGCGGCCGAGGAACTGGGGCTGCGCGTCCCGCACGACCTGTCCGTCGTCGGCTACGACAACACGAGCATCGCCCGGCTGCGGCACGTGTGGCTCACGACGGTCGACAACACCAGCCATGAGATCGGCCGCCGCGCCGCCCGCTTCCTCCTGGAGCGCTTCGAGGGCGCGGGCGGGGCGGGCCGGGTCCACCTCGCCGCGCCCACCCTGGAGATCCGCGGGTCGACGGCCCCGGCGCCCTGATCGTGCGTCTGGCTCAGGGTTGATCGCGCGTCTGGCTCAAGGGTTGATCGCGTACGCCTTCCTCAGAGGTTGATCGCGTACGCCTTGCGCAGGGTCTCGTGGACCGTCCACGTGGTGCGGTCGCCCTCGCGCAGGACGGCCAGGTCGCCGGGCCCGACGGTGAGCGTCGGCCCGCCCTCGACCTCGATCGTCGCCGAGCCGCTGATCACGACGAACAGTTCGTCGGCCTCGGTGTCGGTGACCACCCCGGGCGTGATCTGCCAGACGCCGCGCACCTGGCGGCCGTCCTCCGACTCCCAGACCACCTTCCCGGTCACCTCGGGGGTTCCCGAGACGATCTGGTCGGGCGCGAGGGGCTCGGGTTCGAGCTCGGCGTCGGGGATGTGGAGGACGAAGCTGTGCGTCATGCGGTGACCCTAGCCCCGGTGGGCGGGGGAGCGGTCTGGACAGAGTGTGGGGTGGTGACCGGGCCGGGCGGACACTTCGTCGTCCGGTTCGCTGCGAAGGGTCCCTCGCCCGGTGCCGAGGGGGACGCGCCGGGGAGGTCCTGGCTGTCCGTCTCAACCCCTATGCCCTGGTCGGGAGTTCCCGCCAACTCGCGTATTGTTTGCGGCATATGCCCAGCCGTTTCGCGATGGCCGGGCGTGCGAGCGTGCGGGCGAAGGGGGAGAAGGACGTGGACGAGACGCGGGGACGGTCTGCCGGGCGGGCCGAGGTCGTCGGAGGTGTGGCCACCGCCCTCCTGGCGGTCGCGGCCTTCGCCGGCCACGCCACCCAGGCCGGACTTCCTTGGTGGGCCGTGTCCGCCGTCGCCGTCTCGACGGTGGGTCTCGCGGGATGGACCCGGCGCCCGGACCGGCCGTCGGCGCGCTCCGCGGTGCGGGGCGGGGAGCGGGTCGGGGAACGAGTTCCATGCGGTAGGGTTGACCTGCGTGATCACGCGGTTTCACCCGCGCGGGACGCAGCGGGACGTGGCGCAGCTTGGTAGCGCACTTGACTGGGGGTCAAGGGGTCGCAGGTTCAAATCCTGTCGTCCCGACGGATGCAGTACGGGTCGAGGGCCGTTTCGGGTGAATCCGAAACGGCCCTCGGTCGTTTCGAGGGGCCGGACGGTGACCTCGGAGAACTGGGAGACGGGCGAGCGGGCCGGGTCCGGTTACCGGCCCACCATGCGCTCGACGCCGCTTTGTGTCGGGGCCGGTTTGAGGTCCACCTGCACCCGGTGCACCGAGTCGTGGCTCACCGCGCCGCCGAGGCGCGCCTCCACGACGCCCAGGCGCAACCCCGCACCGCCCTCACCGGCCCGATGGAACTGCACCGAGAACTCCACACTCACCTGTTCGACGGTGAACCGCCAGTCACTGCCCGCCCCGTCCCGCTCCGCCTGGGCCAATTCTGTGCGGATCGAGTCGATCGCCTGTGCAAGACCGATCGGTTCGGACTGATTGACCGTCATGTCTGTTCCCCCGCGCGGCGCTTGATGGATTCGACAAGGGCACGAGTCTAGTCCCGGCGGGTCCTGGTGCGTAGCGTGATGAGGATGGGGGAACTGGCTGCGGACTGGCGGGTGCGGCTGCGGTCGGGGGGAGCGGCGGGCGAGGTACGGGGCGCCGGCGTTCTCATCGATGCGCATACCGTCCTCACATGCGCGCATGTGCTCCCGCACCGGGACGCGGTGATGTGGGTCGAGTTCGTGGAGAACCCGGGCGTCGCGCCGGCCCCGGCGCGCGTCGCCGACGGCGGCTGGCTGCCGGACCTGCCGGACGGCGACGGCGAGGACGTCGCGGTGCTCCGCCTGGACAGCCCCCGCCCACAGGCCCGCCCGGCCGTCCTGTCGACGGAGCTCTCCCCGGGACTCGCGGTCACCGTGACGGGGTACGCGGAACGCTTCGACGACGGCATGGTGCTCACCGGGACCGTGCGTGGCCTGCGAGGGCACCGGGTGCAGTTCGACGCGCGGCACCGCAGGGAAGTGGTGCGCCGCGGGTTCAGCGGAGCCGGGGCCTGGGCCGTGTCCGCCGACGGAGAGCCGGTCGTGGTGGGCATCGTGGTCAGCTGGCGGGGCGACCTGGACGAGCCGCTGCCGCAGGACAACGTGCTGGCGTACTCGTACCTCATCCCCGTAGCGCGCATGGCGGACCTCTGCCCGGCGGTGCGCGAGGTGGCACGTCCCGACGCATGGGACCGGGATTTCGACCGACGGACGCGCCACTGGCTGGCCGACCCGTCCGGCACCCCCGTCAAGGTCAGCGTGGTCGAGCGCGGGGGCGGCCGGGAGCGGACCCTGCGCCACCTGGAACACCTCGCCGACCGTGTGCACCGGCCTGCCGACGCCTCCCGCGCCGAACTGGTCGACCGGCTCCTGGGCTCGGTGCTCGCCTTCGCGCCCGGCGACTACCCCGCCTGCCGGGAGTGGCTGCTCGGCCGGGGCGAGCGCCCGGCCTGCGACTCCCCCCATGCCGCCGGGCCCGGCCTCACCGTCCTGGTCGACGGGGTGGACGAGGCCCGCAGCCCCGCTCGCCTGGCCGGGCTGCTCGCGCGGCTCGTCGCGAGCGGCGTGCGGCTGTTGCTGGTGTTCCGTGACAGCGGCGGACCGGGATGGCGGGAGGTGCGCGACCTGGTGCTCGAGCCCGCCCTCTTCGCCCACGTCGATCGGCTGCTGGCCCGTGGGAAGGACTGGGAGGCCCGCCGCGCCCGCGAGGACGGGATGGTCGACCCGGAGTCGCTGCGCCACGCCACCGCCGCCGTCGCGGACCTGATGAGCCGCCGAGAGGCGATCGCGGCCATGGCCGAACCGGCGCGACGGCTACGCGCCTTGCGGGAGTTCGCGGACGAGCTGCGGACGGCGTATCAGGGGGGCGGGTGAGCGGTGTGCGGGGCCGGCGGCCGCCACCGGAAGGGCGAACCGCCGGCGGTGTGTGCCGAGCCGGGGCACCGATGAGCGGCGCGACCCGCCGTCGTGACATCGGGGTGCCGACGGCCACGGGGCGAAGACGGGGGAGGACATGCGCGTGAGAACGGAGCCGTGCCGTCACAGACGGCTCAGCGGAAACCCCTGCGACGGGGAGATCCTGCCGACCGGATACTGCGACCGGTGCGGCCGGCGACGGGACGCGCGGCCGCTGCCGAAGCTCGACGACCGGCCACGGGGCCCGCGGCAGCTGCTTGCGCTGCCGATCCGCACACCGCGCTCGCCCGAGGAGCGGCTCGACGGCGGCGCCCACATAGCGGACCAGGCGCAGCGCTGCCGCACACCGGACTGCGGTGCCACGATCCCCGTTCTCCCCGACAGCCCCGACCGGCAGTACTGCCCGCGCTGCGGAAAACCGCACGCCATGCGGCCCGACTTCTTACGCGGCGCCACGCTCAGCGACCAGTACCACATCAAGGGCCCTGTCGCCCGCGGCGGACAGGGCTGGGTGTACCTCGCCGAGGACACCCACCTCGACGACCTCGTCGCCGTGAAGACCCTGCGGGACCGTTACGGCGCGCACGGCGCCGCCCTCGCCGACCTCGAACGGCGCACCCTCGTGGCCAGCCGGCACCCGTACATCGTGCGGATCCGCGACTTCCTCCCCTACGGGACCCCCACGTCGGGCGAGGACGCCCCCAACCCCGAACTCCGCGTCCGGGGCGGTCACATCGTCATGGAGGACGTCGGTGACCACACCCTCCAGTCCGTCATCGACGAGGTCCGCCGCGGGCACGAGACGCTCGACATCGAGCACGTCGCCACGTACGGCATCCAGATCCTGACAGCACTCTCCCACCTGCACCAGCAGGGGCTCCTGTACGGCGACATGAAGCCGTCGAACGTCGTCCACGTCGACGACCACGTCAAGGTCATCGACATGGGCAGCGTGCGCAAACCCCACCAGACCGAGCCGCCGCCCCATGTGACGCCCGGCTTCCACGCACCGGAGCTGGCCGGTGAACTCACCCTCGCCAACGACCTGCACGCCGTCGGCGTGACCCTGCGCTGCCTCGCCGCGCCCGCCGTCCGCGACGACGTGCCCGGCCTCGGCACGACGTCGCTCGACGCCGTCATCGACCGGGCCACGCGGACCGTGCGGGAGGGACCGCGCTTCAAGGACGCGGAAGAGATGGCCGACCAACTCAGGGGCGCCCTGCGTGAGATCAGGGCGCTGCGCGGCAAGGGCGGCTCACCCGAGCCGTCCGGCTACTTCCACCCGTCGCCGGAGTGGCTCGGCGAGCGGCTCGGCGACGTACCCGCGACGTCCGACCTCGCGCGTCCCGACGAGGACCCCCCGCGTCGCGGGGCTCCGCCCGTCCTGCGCGTCCTGGACCCCGGACGGCCCACCCCCGTGGAGATCGCCCGGCGGCTCCCGGTCCCCAGGCCCTTCTCCAACGACCCGCGGACCCCGGAGTTCGGCGTGAGCGGGGGCTATGCGCGCACCGTGCGGCTTGGGCAGACCCCCGACGACGAGCCCTCCGCCGAGATCTGCCTGCACAACATCCGCGTCGCCCTCGCCGCCGACCCCGCACCGCCCGACGTCGACGCGGCGGAGGCGGAGCTGGCCGTGGCCGAGGGCATCCCGGGGCCCGAGGAAGTGCGGCGCTGGCGCCTGGAGTGGCATCGCGGGCTGATCGCGCTCGCCCGCTTCGGCACGGGCGCGTCGGGGCGGCCCGCCGGCCGGGCGGCGGATCTGGCCGAGGCGTGCCGGAGCTTCGAACTGGTCCGCGCCGACCTGCCGGGGGAGTACGCGCCGAAACTGGCCCTCGCCTACGCCTACGAGTGCGCCGCCCACGCGGAAGCCGGGGCACCGGACGCCGCCGCGGCACGGGCACGGGCCCGGGACCTGTTCCACGCGGTGCATCTGCGCAACCCGGCCCACTGCGGCGCCGCCCTGGGCCTGGCCCGCCTCGCACTCGACGAGCACGACCGTGACCAGGCGCTGGCCGCCCTCGAACGCGTGCCGCGCGGCACCCGTGGCCGCACCCTCGCCCAGCGGGCCGCCACCCGGATCCGGGCCGCCTGCCTGGGTCACGGCCCCGAGGATCTGCCCTCGCCGGAAGCCGCCGAGGCGGTGCTCGCCGCACACGTCGCGGACCGGAACCGCCCCTCACAGGAACGGGAGCTGGTCCTCGCGCCCCTCGACGAACTCCGGCTGCGCATCGAGGTCAACGAGTGGCAGCTCGCCGCACTGCACCTCAGGCACGGCATCACCGACGCGGGCGAGGCGACCTTGCGCCGCCGCCTGCACCGCCTGCGCAGCTGGTGGCGCCCCGCGCACGAACCGACCCCCGACGTATGCCGGGCGATGGAGGTCCGCGTCGCGCTGGAGCGCGACTACCTGGAGCTCGCCGCCACCGACCCGGAGCTCAGCGAGGCCCTGGTGGAGCGCGCCCATGCCGTCCGCCCGACGACGCTGACCTGAGACGCCGCCGCTGTCCGTGCCGCCGTACCGCATCACCCGACAGGAGGATCTGATGAGCTCTTCGGCCGAGCCGGACCCGATGCCGTCGCCCGGCGGCGAAACCGCGGGGCCCTACACCACCACTCTCGTCGTCGACGTCGACGAGCCCGAACTCGTGCCGCGCCTGCCGGGCGAGTCGGTCAAGCTGCTCGCCCAGGTGAAAGTGACCGTCCTCGACCGGGCGCAGGGCGACCACGCCGACCCCGGGCAGCTCGCCCTGCTCATCGCGCTCGACCTCGCCGAACACCGCAGGGAGCGCATGGTGACGGCCATGCGGGCAGCGCTCGCCGCCATGCCCTCGGGCGTGTCGTTCGCCGTGCTCACTGCGGCCGGCGACCGCGGAGACGGGCCCGGGCGCTACTACCCGGCGGGGCCCGGCGCATGGGCGCCGGCCGACCGGAAACACCGGGTCAACGCGGCCTTCGCGATGGGCGCGGCCCCGCTGGCCGCCGACGGCGCACCGACCTCCTGCGGCTACGAAGGGTGGCTGGCCGAGGCCCGGCGGACGTTCGCCGGGTGCGACCGGCCGCTGTGCCGGCTGCTGCTCGTCACCGACGGGAGCACCGGACACCAGGAGGCCTCGCTCACCGAGGAACTGGCGGCATGCGGCACCGGATTCACCTGCGAGGTCGTGGCCGTCGGCGCGGACTGGGACTACCAGCCGCTGGAGCGGATCGTCAGCCGTCTGCGGGGGACGGCCGACGCCGCGGGACCCGACTTCGCCGCCGAACTCGCCGAGGCGGTCCGCCGGGCCTGCCGCCGGGCCGTGCCCGCGCTGCCGCTGGAGGTCACCGTGCGCCCCGGCGTGCGCGTCGAGTCCTTCGTCCAGTACAAGCCCCAGCACCTGGAACTGGTCGCCGAGCCGCCGTCGGCACCGCACCGCCATGTCTTCCACGCCCTGCCGTGGGACCCGGCGGGCAGCGGCAGCGAGTTCCTGCTCGACCTGCGCGTCGACGGCGCCGGTGATCCGCTCGGCGAAGTACTCCAGTTCGCCATGGTCTCGCTGGGATCCCGGCACGAGGCCGTCACCGCCCGCTGGCGTGATCCCGGCCTCCCACCCGCGCGAACCGCCTCGAGCGACCACGACGAGACGACCGGTGACAACAGCCGCTTCCTCGACTCGCGGAACCGGATGATCGCCCATCTCAAGAAGGGCCTCACCTCCCTGGGAGCCGGCCGGAGAGCGGACGCGGAACGCCACCTCGGTCAGGCCGCCGCGGTGGCCCACCGGCTGCGGGTGGGCTGGGTCCTCGACGAGATCGCGGCCTGGGGCGACATCCACGACGCCGCCGCCGGGGCGGTGAGCGTGAGCCTGCCCGCCGACGCCCACCGGGTCAGCGTCACGCTGCTGCGCCTCGGCGCCCGGTCGGCCGAGGGCAACACGGGCCGCGCGCAAGGCCGGCAGCGCACCGCCTGCCCCCGCCCGGACTGCCGGGAGCCGGCCGTCCCCGGGGCCTTCTACTGCGTGCGCTGCGGAGAGGAACTGTCATGAGGCGAGGACGCGAGCAGCGGCCCGGCGGGGCCAGGCGCGGTGTGAGCACACGACGGCTGCTGTTGCGTCACCTGTGGGCCTTCCTCGGCTGCGCCGCCCTCGGCGTCAGTCTGCTCACGGCCGTGGCCGTGCCTCAACTGGATGCGCGCGTGCGGGAGTTACGGGAAAACGTCGCGCCGTCCGTACGCGGCTCGGCGGCCGTCAGGCTCGCCGTGCTGCGTGCCGACGAGGCGGCCCGGCACTCGATCGCGCGGGGAGTCGCCGGCACGGTCGGGGCGGGGGAGACCGCCCAGAGCCAGCTCGCCGCGGCGGACCAGGGCCTCACCCAACTCGCGGACCACGTCGGCAGCGGCATGGACCAGGACATCTCCGCGGCCAACGGCGTGCTCGAGGCCTACAGCAACGCCATCACGCTCGCCACGGTGAAATACCAGGCGGACGACGAGATGCAGAGGGAGAAACTCGCCGAAGCCCACGCCCTGCTGGAGCGCCCGGACACCGGTCTGCTCGGTCGCCTCGACAAGGTCGCCGAGACCGAACGGCGCCGGGCCGGGGAACTGTCCGACCCGGGTGTGCTGTTGACGGCCTCCTGGGTGGTGGCGGCACTCGCGCTGGCCGCCGCCGCCGCCGTGGCGGGCCTCGCCTGCCGGGTCATCAGCCGGCGCTGCGGTCGGCTGCTGGCCCCCTGGGTGCTGGCCGGCGCCGCCGCTCCCCTGGCGCTGGCCACCGTGCCGGCCTTCCTGGCGTGGCGTACCGCCCAGGACCTGAACACCGCACGCGGTCATCTCACGGACATCCTGCACATCGCCCTGGCGGACACCCTCCCCGAGAACGCCGGGCGTCTCACGGCCGCACAGCAACAGGTGGCCGCCACCGGCCTTCCCGACCTGTCCGCCTTCGGCTGGTGGAACGGTGCCTGTGTCGTCGTGGGCCTGGCCGGCATCTGCGCCGCCGTCGCCGGCCTCGTCGCCCGGCTCACCACCGACTACCCGGAGGGCCCGGTCGACTGGTCGTGGGCGCGCCGTTCGTGGAACCGGGCGACCCGCACGACGGGGCGGCGCTGGATGGCCGCGGCGGCCGCGTCGGCTGTGCTCGCGGCGATCGCCACCCCGCAACTCCTGGAGCGCGACCCCGTCGTCACCGTGCTCGGCCCCTGGACGGGCAAGGAGGAACAGCGCTTCCGCGGCCTGATGAAAGCCGCCGGCATCCGTGTCAGCTATCAAGGCACCCCCGCCCAGCGCGAGGTGCTGCTCTCGCGGGTCCAGGCCGGTGACCCGCCCGACATCGCGATCATGCCCGGCATCGGGGAACTGGCCCAGTACCGCACCGAGAAGCACCTGAAACCGCTCGACGACCTGGTCAAGGGCCTGCGCTACGCGGGGCCCTGGCGTCCGGACGGCAAGGTCCACACCTACTGGTGGCCGGTCAACGCCAACCTCAAGAGCATCGTGTGGCAGTCCCGCGACACCACCGGCCGCCCCGACACCCCGTCCTCCTGGTGCCTCGGCATGGGTGAGGACGGCGCCGCCGGATGGCCCGGCACCGACTGGATCGAGGACATCGTGCTCCAGCGGGCCGGACCAGGCGTCTACGCGGACTGGGCCCGCGGCACCGGCAAGAACGCCTCCACGGTGTGGAAGGAGGGCCCGGTCCGGGACGCATGGCGGCAGTGGGCCCGGTTCCTCGGCACGGACCCCACCCGGGCAGAGCGGGCACTGACCACCGACTGGCGCGGCCCCGGCGCTCCGGAACAGCGCAACGTCATCGCCTTCCGGGAGACCGCCCCCCGGTGTGCCCTCGAACACCAGGGCTCCTTCGCGCAGGGCGACGACGGCGCCCGCCTCACCGACGCCGCACCCCTGCTCCCGGGCGGGCCCTACCGGACACGGGCCTACGAGGTGTCCGGCGATTTCGCCGCCCTCTTCAACGACCGGGAACCGGCCCGCAAGGCGCTGCGCGCCCTCTTCTCCCAGGACGGGCAGGAGAGATGGGCGGGCCAGGGCACCATGTACTCGGCGATGCTCCCGGTCATGACGGAGATCGCCGACCGCGGCGAGGAGGTGGACTCCACCGCCCGCGCGGTCTACGCGAGGTTCCTGCAGACCGAGGTGCCGCGCTGCCTCGACGCCTCGGACGTCATGCGGCCCGCGGTGCGGGATGCGTTCCACGAGGCGGTGCTGCGGACCGTGGCCGCCGTGGCGAGGGACGGGAAGTCCGCGAACCTCGACGCCATCCTGGACGGCGTCCAGAAGGTCCAGAGGGTGACGGACCGGGACAAGGACATCGAGAAACTCAGGGTGTGCAGCGAACCCCGGGCGTGATCCCGGCCGCGTGGCCATGCCCCCGGCCTCGGCCCCCGGCCTCGGGCACCGGAGCGCGTGTGGCGTGGTCGAGGACGTCACCCACCCCCATGGGCGACGTCCTCGACCGCTCCCCCGGTGCCGGACTGTGGCTCAGGTCGAGCCTGCCTCGCGACCCGCCCGCGACGCCTGAGTCGGGGACTACTCAAGTCACCCTGTATCAGAAGTGAGCAGCCGCGCTCATGTCTGTGTGATGACCTACGAGAGGAACGCGACGACGCTGGAGCTGCCCTGGCCGTTCGCCGGGCGGGAGGACGAACTGGAGCTGGTGCGACGGTCGGTGACCGGTGTACGGCGCGGCATCGTGGTGACGGGCCCGGCCGGGTGCGGCAAGACCCGCCTCGCCGCCGAGGCCGTCCGCGGCACCGACTGCGCCCGCGCGGCCGGCACACTCGAGAGCCGGGCCATCCCCTTCGCCGCGTTCGCCCATCTGCTGCCCGAGCCGGTCACGCTGCACCGCGCGGTCCGGGCGCTGTCCGGCGTCCGCACGCTGCTCGTGGACGACGCGCACCTCCTCGACGACGCCTCCGCCGCCCTGGTCCACCAACTCGCCGTGCACGGACGCACCCGGCTGCTGGTCGTCGTCACCGACGGCAGCCCGGTGCCCGGCGCGATCGCCCGGCTGTGGACGGGCGAACTCCTGCCGCGCCTCGCGCTGGAGCCCCTGCCCGAGGAGGAGGCCGGACGGCTGCTCACGGCCGCCGCCGGCCCTCTCGACGCACTCACCGTCAACCGTCTGCGCGGCCTGAGCCAGGGCGATCTGCGGCTGCTGCGCGATCTGCTCGCGGCGGTGCGCGGACTGCTCACACCCGTCCCCTGCACCGATGAACGGGCCTGGCGGGGCCCGCTGCCGCTCACCCCGGCCGTGCGGGAGCGCACCGCCGCCGTCCTCGGCCGGGACCACCCGCTCGAACGGGAGACCCTCGACCGCCTCGCCTTCACCGAACCCCTGCCCCCGGACCCGGACGACCTGGACCTCGGCGCCCTCGAAGCCCTGGAGACCGACGGCCTGGTCGAGGTCGACGAGCACGGCGCCGTCCGCCTCGCCCACCCCCTGTACGGGCCGGTGCTCCGGGCTTCGGCGGGCCGGCTGCGGGCACGGCGGCTGGGCCGGGCCCCGGGCGCCCACGCCGCCGCCCTGGACGCCGAGTCGGATGCGCTGGCCCACCGGATCGACCAGGACGACGTACGGGCGGTGCCCACGCCGGTGGGGGACTGGCTGGTCGCCGAGGGCGGCCCGGTGCCGGGCGGCCACGCCGCCGTGCGCGCCCGGTTCGCGCGGCTGCGCGGGGAGGTGCGGGACGCGGCGGCCTGGGCGCGGGAAGGCCTGCGGGGCGAACCCGGGAACGCGGCCTGCCGGGCGGAACTCGCCCGCGTCGCGGCGACCGTGGACCCGCCGCGAGAGCCGGACCCGGCAGCCCTCACCGACCCCTACGACGCCGTCCGGGCCGGCACCCCCGAAAAGGTCATCGACCGGCTCGGCGGCGTCTTCGCCCGGCACGCCGACGCCCTCACCCGCGCCGACGGACCGGACCTGGACGAGGTGGCCGGGGAACTGGAGCGGCGCGGCTTCCTGCTCTTCGCCGCCGAGGCGCACGCCCAGGCCGCGGGCGTCCACCGCGACCCGCGCGCCGCCCGGCACTCCCGCACCCGGGCCGTCGCGCTCGCCCGGCGCTGCCAGGGCGCCCGCACCCCCGCCCTGTCCGGGCTGTTCCTCGGTGAACTCACCGCCCGGCAGCGGCAGATCGTCACCCTCGCCGCGGCCGGACTGACCAACCGGCAGATCGCCGAACGCCTCACCCTGTCGATCCGCACCGTCGGCAACCACCTGTACAGCGCCTACGCCCGGCTCGGCGCGAACGACCGCGGCGCCCTGCCGTGGCCGGACCGGACACAGGAGGCCCAACCGGCCTAGGCCGTGTCCGACCTGTCCGGCACCCAGGACCGGCGGCCTGACCCGAACAGGGGACGGGTCAGGCCGCCCCGAACGCCGAGAACGCCCAGCCCGTCGCCTGGTGCAGCGCGTCGCCCGGCAGCGCGGCCCGGGCGTCGCGCAGCGCCTCCGCCAGGGACAGGCCGGCGTCCAGGCCCTTGTGCAGCGCGAGCATCAGCGGCACCACCGCGGCGTCGTTGACGGGCGCGCTGCACGCCACCACCCCGGCCGTGCCGAGCGGCAGCAACGCCGTGACCAGGCCCAGCAGTTCGTCGGCGCCGACGGAGGCGAGCCGGGCGGTGTCGCAGCAGGACAGGATGATCCGGTACGGGCTGCGCTCCAGCCGCTCGAAGTCGTGCACGACGATCGGCCCGTCGGCCATCCGCAGGGAGGAGAACAGCGGGCTGTCCGCACGGAACGTGCCGTGCGCGGCGATGTGCGCCAGCGCCGCCCCGTCCAGCTCCTCCAGCACCCGCGGCACCCGCGCCTCGTCGTCCTCCAGGACGGTGGCGCAGCCGTACCTGTCGGCCAGCTCGGGCACCTCGGCGCCACCGGTGGCCAGCCCCGGGCCGCGCACCAGCACATGGCAGCCGTCAGGCGGCGGCGCCGTCTCCCGGGCCCGCAGCCAGCTGCCCGCCGACGGCGACACACTGAGCACCCGCTCCCGCAGCGACGGCAGCAGCGCCCACGGCACCCGGTGCAGCCGCCCCGGCGGCACGATCACCACCGGCCCGCCCCCCAGGTGCGCCGCGGCCCGTCCGAGGAGCAGCTCCTCCAGCCGCCGTCCCGCCGCCTCCACCACCGGAAGCCGGGCATCCGCCCCGGGGTGGGCCAGCCGCCGCAGCCCCGCCTGCACGTGCTCGGCCTCCGTCTCGGCCTCGGCGAGCAGCCCCGCCTCGAACCGGCGCACCCGCCCCCGCCCGCACAGCAGCACCTGCACCCGCCCGTCCCGCACGACGAGTTCCACCAGCAGCACCTCGTCACCCAGCCGCTGAAGCAGCCGGCCGACGTCGAACCGGTCACCGCCCCCGGGCGCCTCACCCCGTATGTGCAGCGTCCGGGAGCGGATCTGCCGCTCCAGGCGCCGCTGTTCACGCTCCAGCGCCACAACCGGCCGGCCGTCCATCCGGGCGGCCTCAGCACGGGAGGCGATCTCCCGGAACGCGGTCATGCCGCTGAGCAACTCCGGATCGGCGGGCGGCCGGGTCGGCGGGGTGGACAGCACGGTGGCCCGCCAGCGCTCGCTCCACACCAGCAACCGCCGCGGCCCGCCGGAGACCAGACTGGCCCGCTGCGCCAACGCCGCCAGTTCGGCGCCCTGTTCGGTGGCGCGGGCCCTGAGCTCCGAGGCACCCAGCGTCATCCGGTGGTCGTCCAGGACGTCCAGGCCACGCCGGCAGGCCTCCAGCACGCCCCGGGCCGAGCCCGCGGCCCGCGCGCGCAGGGCCTGCGCCGCCCAGCCCGTCATCCGCGCCAGGGGCGGACCGCCGCGCCGGCTGCGCGCGGCCACGGCCAGGTGCCGCTCCGCCTCGGCCGTCCAGCCCAGGCCCAGCGCGATCCGGCCCGCGAGCAGCGCCGCCTCCGGCGCGGCCGGAGCACCGAACGCCGCCAGCTTCCCGGCCACCGCGGCGGCGTCGGCGACCAGCCGCCCCGAGCCGCGCCCGGCCGCGTGCCGCGCCTCGATCAGCACCAGCCGGGCATGCGTCTCCCACCAGGTGCGCCGCTGCCCGGCGAACAGCCGTACCGCTGCCGCCGCGCGGGCGATCGCCGTGTGCGGATCGCCCGCCAGCCGGGCGGCCCGCGCCGCGGTCAGCAGCAGCTCCGCCTTGCGGGTGGACTGCCCGCCGATCCCCTCCAGCCTGCCGATCGCCGCGTCCGCCTCGGCCAGCGCCTCGGGGGCCAGACCCGCCGCCATCAGCACCTCGCAGCGCCGGATGTTCAGCATGAACGTCGGTGTGCCGAGCCGGGCGTACCGCTCCTCCGCCTCGTCCAGCAGCCGCAGCGCCGCCGGGACGTTCCCGGACCGGAACGCGGCCAGACCCCGGCTCTCCACCGCGTCGGCCTTGTCGTGCTCCTGCCCTGTGGTGTCCCACAGCGCCTCGGCGGCGGTGAAGTCCGCCTCGGCCCGCTCCACCGCGCCCAGCGCCAGATGCACGGTGGCGCGCAGGGTCAGCGCCCGCGCCGTCCAGATCACGTCGTCCGCCTGCCGCAGCACGGGCACCGCCCGGCGCACGTCCTCCAGCGCCTCGCGGTGGTGACCGAGCACCCACCACACGTACGCCCGCCGGTACAGCACCCGGGCCCTGGTGTGCCCCGCGCCCCGCGCGACGCCCCGCTCGAACGCCGCCAGGCCCTCCCGGGTGCGGCCCGCGTGCACCAGCGCCACGCCCAGCGTGGCCAGCACGTCCGCCTCCCGGTCGGCCGAGTCCGCGCGCGCCGCGCACGCCCGGGCCCGCCGCAGATGGTGCAGCGCCAGCCGCAGATCGCCGAAGTCCCGCTGCCAGATGCCGATCACCTGGTGCGCGACGGAGGCCTCGATCGGGGACGGACCGGCGTCGAGCAGCGCCCGGGCCCTCGCGAGGGCCTCGCCCGGGTCGGCGAACACCATCGGCAGCAGTTCCGTCACCGAGTCGCTTCCCGCCGTCACGCCTCGGATGGTAGTGCTCCCGGAGCGCGCCCCACAGGTGCCGACCTGTATCAAGGGACGGCGCGGCGCCTCTTGTTGACGACCGCTCCGCGGCACCGGCCGACGCCGTCGCACCAACGGGAGGACCCGCCATGGCACCTCAGCGATTCCACGAGCAGTTCGAGCAGGTCCAGCGCTCGATGCCGGACGTCCCCCTCGCGATGGGCCCGGACGACTCGGCGGAGTTCATGTACGAGAAGGGCGTGGTCCTCGTCCGCGACGGTGAGGAGGCCCGGATCGTCGAGGACACGGTCCGGGCGCACTTCACGGCGGCACCCGACCTCGACCAGGAGCAGGTCCGCCGCGCGGGACCGCAGACCAACCGCAGCGGCATCACCCGTATCCGCGTCGGCGACCCCGGCGAAGGGGGCAGGGACGCCGACCGGACGGTCGCACACGCCCTGCGCTCGGTACGCGAGCACGAGTCCCGGGCCGGGCGCCGGATGGTCGCCCGCAACCACGTCGTGCACATCGCGGTCAACGCCTGCCCCGGCGACGAACCCGTCCCGGTTCCGCTCGGCGAGCCACCCAACCCGGCCGCCGCCGGCACGCCCCACGACCCGGACACCGCCGTCGGCGTCCTCGTCGTGGACACCGGCCTCATGCACGATTACCGCTCCTGCGGCCTGCTCGCCCACACCGACGGCGACGCCCAGCTCCAGGAGTGCGACGACCGGGGCATCCTCCAGCAGTACGTCGGACACGGCACGTTCATCGCCGGGCTGGTCGCCGCCGTCGCCCCCAACACCGACATCACCGTGCGCGGCACCCTCAACGACGCCGGCGCCATCCTGGAATCGGAGTTCGGCGAGAAGCTCTTCGAGGCCGTCGACGCAGGCGGCTGGCCCGACGTCCTCAGCCTGTCCGCCGGCACCTCCAACGACCGCACCGACGGACTGCTCGGCGTCGAGACCTTCATGCGGGAACTGCGCGAGCAGCGCACCCTGCTGGTCGCCGCCGCGGGCAACAACGCCGGCGCCTCGCCGTTCTGGCCCGCCGCCTACGCGGCTCTGCCCGGCTGGGAGGACTCCGTGCTGTCGGTCGGCGCCCTGCGCAGCGACGGCGAGTACGGCGCCTGCTTCACCAACCACGGCCCGTGGGTGAAGGTCTACGCCCCCGGCGAGCGCCTCACCAGCGCCCTCACCGGCTTCGACTCGCCCGTCCCGTACGTGTACCAGCACTCCACGTACGACGCCTGCCGCTACGGCTTCTCCTACGGCTGCACCTGCCGGCACCCCCGTCACAGCGGTGTGCTCAGCGACGACGGCGACGCGGCCAAGCCGGACCAGGTGATGTTCGAGGGGTACGCGCAGTGGAGCGGCACCTCCTTCGCCGCCCCGGTGACCGCCGGTCTGGTCGCCGCCCACATGACGGCGCACAAGGAGACCGACCCGCGCGCTGCCGGGCGTCAACTCCTCGACTCCGAGGCCGGGTTCGCCGAAGTGCGCGGCTCAAGCGTCCCGGCGCTGCGTCCGCCCACCTGGCGCCCGGTTCCGGTCGTGCGCCTCGGCCCCGGACTGTGAGGACCGGAGCCGCCCCCTCCACGGCGTACGATGACGTGCCGTACCGGAGGGGTGGGGCCGCTGTGGACCGTAGTGATGCCGGCGCGCTCGTCCAGGCAGCCGCCGACGGTGACGCGGCGGCCTGGAAGGCGCTCGTGGAAGGGCTGAGCCCCTTGGTGTGGTCGGTCGTCCGGGCCCACCGGCTCTCCGACGCCGACGCCCACGAGGTGTACCAGACGGCCTGGTTCCGGTTCGCCCAGCACCTCGGGCGGATCCGTGAGCCCGGCAAGGCGGGCGCGTGGCTGGCGAGCACCGCGCGCCACGAATGCCTCAAGGTCATCAGGAACTCCCAGCGGCTGACCCTGACGGACGACCCGCGACTCCTGGACCGGGTCAGCGAGCACGGCACGCCGGAACAGTCGCTGCTCGATTCGGAGGAGGCCGCCGCGCAGAGCGAACGCGTACGGCGGCTGTGGCAGGAGTTCGAGGAACTGGGCGAGCGGTGCAGGCAGTTGCTGCGGGTGCTGATGGCCACGCCGCCGCCCAGCTACCAGGACGTGTCCGCCGCGCTGGGGATCGCGGTGGGCAGCATCGGACCGCTGCGCCAGCGCTGTCTGCGGCGCCTGCGGGCCCGGCTCGAGGCACGGGGGGCGATGTGAGCGGCATGCACGACGACGGCCTGCACGACGACGGCCGGCACGACGACGATCTGGGTGGCGACGGCCTGCGCGACGACAATCCGGGTGCCGACGGCCTGCACGACGGCGATCTGTTCGGCGAAGGGATGCCGGGGGACGAGGAGTTCGCCGCGGGGCTGCTGGAGGAGGAGTTGCGGCAGGCCGCCGCCGTCCTCGACCCGGTGCCGGCGGAGCTCCGGCAGATCGCCGTCGACGCCTACGCGCTGCGCGATCTCGACGCGCGCGTGGCCGAGCTGACCTTCGACTCGCTGGTCGACGCCCTCCCGGTCCGGGGCGCCGTCGACGTGCCCCGGATGCTGACCTTCCAGGCGGGGGAGGTGACCGTGGACGTGGAGGTGACCGCGCAGGGGCTGATGGGGCAGGTGCTGCCGCCGCAGCAGGTCCGGATCGAGATCCTCGGAGGAGTGCGGACCGGCTCCCCGCTCACCTCCGACCACCTGGGCCGCTTCACGGGTGACGTGCCGGTGTCCGGCCCCTTCGCCCTCAGGCTGCGGACCGGCGGGGACGTGGTGGTCACGGAGTGGCTGCGGGCCTAGTGTCCTGGACCGGAGATCCTGTCGCAGTGGCGGCAGATGCGGTCGATGATCTGATCCGCAGTTTTGGTCCACTTGAAGGGCCGGGCCTGTTCGTTCCAGCCCTTGGTCCAGTCCTCGAGTGCGGTCTTCAGCTCGTCGAGTGAGCAGAACACGCCGCGTTCGAGGCAGCGCCGTTCCAGTTCAGCGAACCATCGCTCGATCTGGTTGATCCAGGACGAGTGGGTCGTGGTGACGTGCGGCTCGAACCGGGGACGCGCCAGAAGCCACTTGTGCACGACCGGCGCCTTGTGGGCCGAGAGGAGGGGCGGTGTGGCCGCTGGATCGGCCGGGTCAGGCGGGCTCGGGCGTGGTAGGGAGGCGGGCGTTCATCGCGGCCTCGAGGCTGGGGTAGGAGGGCATGAGGGTGCTCAGGCCGGTGAGATCGAGCATCCGCAGCAGGCGGTCGGGGACCGCGGCCAGGGTCAGCGATCCGTTTGCGGCCATCGCGCAGCGCATGATGCCGATCAGGGCGTTGAAGCCGGAGGAGTCCCAGAAGGTGATCCCGGTCAGGTCCAGGATCAGGTGCGGGTGTCCTTGGGCGATGACGGCCAGTGCTTCTTTGCCAAGGCGGGAGCGGTCTGTGTGTCGATCTCTCCGCCGACGGAGAGCGCCGCCAGGTGTCCGTCGATGTGGGTGGTGGTGAGGGTGAGGTCGTCGGTCACGGGTCAGCGCTCCTGGTCGGCGCGGGTGGCGCCGGCGAGGGGCCTTGCCAGGGTGCGGGCCGTCGATGCGGCAACCGTCTGCTCAATGGCCGGTGCCAGGGGCACGGACAGCGCGAGTAGGGCGACGTCGTCACCGGGACCGGTGGGCAGGTCGGTGATGAGGGCGATGGTGTCCTCGATCAGGCGGCCGGCGTCCGGGGTGGTGCGGGCGGTGAGGAAGGCGGCCACGCCTTCCTCACCCAGCATGGTCCCGTCCGGCAGGCGGCCCTCGGTGAGCCCGTCGGTGTAGAGGAGGCCCTGGCCCGGGGCGAGGTGGAAGGTGTGGGCGGCGAACCGGGCGCCTTCCAGTGCCCCCACGAGCATGCCGCCCTTGGGGCGTACCCCGGTCACCATCATCGCGCCGTCATCCCCGTGCTGTATGTGGAAGGCGGGGGGACGAACCTCCCGTGGCCACGCTCACGGTGAAACCGCCGCCCGGGGCGGGCTGCAGGGTGCCGAAGACACAGGTGCAGAACCGGCTGCCCATCGACGGATCGAGCAGCAGGGCGCCGTTGAGGGCGTCGAGGACTTCCGTGGGATCGTCGTGGTGCTGGGCGGCTGCGCGCAGGGTGTAGCGGGTCAGCGAGGTGACGGCGGCGGCTTCGGCGCCCTTGCCGCACACGTCCCCGAGGAAGAACGCCCAGCGCTGTCCGCCCAGGGAGAAGACGTCGTAGAAGTCACCGCCGACGTCCCGGGGCGAGTCGGTCTGGTAGTGGCAGGCCAGCTCCAGCCCCGGAACCGGCGGCAGCGCGGGAGGCAGCAGGGTGCGCTGGAGGGTGGTGGCGAACGCGGTGATCGCCTCCGTGTCCCGCTCGGCCCGCGTCCGCGCCTCCTCCTCCGCCTTGCGGCGTTCCTGTTCCTCGCGCAGCAGCCGCAGACCCGAAAGTCGCAGCTCCATGGCGTCCAGGACCACTGCGGCCAGGTCGGCCAGGGTTTCGGTGTCGGCCTCGGTGATCAGACGCGGTTTGGTGTCCAGGATGTTGACCGTGCCCAGCCGGTGGCCGTCGGCGGTGATGATCGGCGCCGCCGCGTAGAACCGCACTCCCAAAGGACTCTCTACATGAACGCGCCAATATCCAGTAATCTTCACGACCCTGCTGGTCCGAATCCGAGCCAGGCGTCGACGTCGGCCTGGACGTACCTGCCCGCACGGCGGGTGAGTTCCTCGCGTAGGGCTTCGTCCCCATCGCGGGGCTCGCTCTGCTCCAGAGTGCCCTTGCCCCGGTTGAAGCTCGCTGTCACACCTGGGTATGCACGCCCGCCGGCACGTTCGCGCTTACGAACGGCTCGTCCAGCACTCGGAGTCATCGATCACCTGGGCCGCGATCACGCTCATGACCAGGGCGAATCACCCGCCGAACCTCTCGCAGAAGCGGACAGTCGGTCTCCCGCGAAGCGCAACGGGACTGATCAGTCGGTGTCGGCCCTCACCACCGTCCGAACGGTGTGACCGTGCTGACGAGGTGGGCCGCCGGTCTTCTCCGCGTACCCCTCCATCTCCAGGAGACGTGGCGCCCGCATCCAGACATGCCTTGCGTGTCGCGGAGATGCCCGAGTCGAGCCAGCGGTCGCCCCTTCGGTCGGACGAACCGAAGGGCGACCTCGCGTTCCCTGCACCCACCTCGTCGCTCAGGGCGTCACACAAGCAAGGGGCCGCCGCAGCGTTCGGCGCCGTCCTTCACCGCGATCAGATTGGCCTGCACATAGGAGATCTGGTTCCTGGAGTGCCAGTCGGTCGGGAAGTAGGTGACCACCCGTGAGCTCTGGAATCGGGCCTGGATCTCCGGTACGAAGGCGCGGTACTGGTTGTCGGTGTAGTACCAGAACGAGTTCTCGTTGTAGTAGGCGACATGCGTCGGGTCCTGGTAGGCGCCCCGGCCGTCGGAGCTGGGAGTGAGGGTGAGGAGCATGCCGCCCGGTGCCAGCAGGCGGTACAGCTCATTGATCAGTGGAACCTTCGCGGGCACGTGCTCCAGGAAGTCCACCGCCCTGAGCAGACCGACCGAGTCGTCCGGGAGGTCCAGGGGCGCGGGCAGTGTCGCAATGATGTCGACGCCGTCCCTTGCGTGCTGGTCCACTCCCAGGTAGCCGGGCGGCTTGCGGTGCGCGGCGCCGAGGTCCAGCGCGAGCAGCCCGCGCCGCTTGGTCCAGGCGAGCGCGTTGCTCTCGATGTATTTGTCGTACAAGGCGACGGTCTCGCGCTGGATGTGCGCGTTGATCTCGGTGTCGCGCTGGGTGTTGTCGGGGTGCATTCGTTGCATGTACAGGCATCGGGGGATGCGATGAAAGTCACCGGCCTGGAAGAGACGGCACATCAAGTCCTGGTCGTCCAGCACCGTGCGCGTGGCGTCGTACCCGCCGACCTGCTCGTACGTGTCCTTGCGGAACGCCCGCACGTGGTTGGGGGCGTACCAGATGTACGAGACGTTGTGCGGTGTCGGTGCCATGGAGATGGCTTGCAGGAGGCGGCGACCGTCGACGTCCACCTCCTCGTACTGCCAGCCGTGCGCTTCGTTGAACCGTGTGTCGTCCCGGTTTCCGTCCTCGGTGATCTGAGCGGTGTGGCTGTAGACGAAGACGACGTCGGGATGCTCGTCGAAGGCCTTCGCCAGTTCCGCCAGGCAGTCCTTGGCCAGCAGGTCGTCGTGGTCGAGCTCGACGAGGATCTCGCCGCGTGCCAGTTCGCAGGCACGGCGTTTGGCGGCTCCCACCCCGCGGATGTCGTCCGCGACCTCCAGCCGGACACGGTCGTCAGGGCGTTCCGGCCGCCATCGCGCGCCGTTGTTGAGGAGGACGATCCACTCCCAGTCGGAGCAGGTCTGCGCTTGCAGGGTCGCGAGGCATTCGTCCAGGAAACGCGGCCGGTGGCTGGGGGTGAAGACGGAGAACCTCGGGGTCGGGGAAGAAGTCATTCGGTGGTACCTACCTGAGTGGCTGTCAGTGCTGCGCTCGCGGAATCCCGGAATTCCTCCGGGACGGACTGTAGAAGCGATGGGTCGGCGCGTAGGGCGAGGCGGAAGGCGTCCTCGGCCTCTTCGTCCCGGCCCTTCTTCGCCAGGGCCTGTCCAAGGTGCAGATGGGCCGTGGCGGCCTTGGGTTCGGCGCCCACGATGCGCCGCAGGATCACGATCGCCTGGTCGGTGTGGGTCGACTCGATCAGGAGCGCCTTGTTGTAGAGGGCCGATTCGAAATTCGGGTCGATCTTGAGGGCGTGGTCGTAAGCCTCGTACGCGTCGGCTGTCCTGTTGTCGTGCTGGGCGATGACGCCGAGGTTGTACCAGGCGAGTTTGCTGGCGGGGTTCACGTTCAGGGCCAGGACCTGTCGGAAGCTGTGCGTCGCTCCGGAGAAATCCTTGTTCTCGCCCTGCTTGATGCCCTCCTGGAGCAGTGCCTCCGCCCGGGCGGCACGCCTGGCCAGAGGTGATTCGGGCCCGGACGCCGTCACGGGAGTGGTCCTGCGGTCTCCTGCGAGCAGCTGGATGCAACCGGTCGCCGCATTGGCGACCACAACTGCCGCGGCGAGTCCGGTCCACAGTGCGATCCGCTTCTTCACAGCGGTCTACCCTGCCGATCCGGTAAGGCGACGGAGTCGGGCGGCATGAGCAAGCACCTTTGGCTGCGCGGACGATGTTTCCGGGGGCCGTCGCCCGGTGCGGCCGTGCGCGCCGACCGGCCGGGCAAGAGACTGAACGGCTGGGGGGTTCACGGCGCGCATACCGCGTAGACGGTGATGGTGCGTGCGTCGTCCGAGGTGGCCTGCCAGCCGGTAGCCGGAGAACCCCCGATAGGACGGCTGATGATCATCTCGGCGATGCCCAGCCCGTCGGCCTGGTAGCCGCCGCCGACGGCGAATTTGCCGGCGGGACACATGACAACGGCGTTGCCTGTGGAGCTGGTAGCCGTGACGACCGTGCTTTGCGCCCCGGAGCTCGTGCCCTGGAACCCTTGGGCGCCCTGGTTGCCTTGAGGGCCTTGCACACCGGGGCCCCCCTGGGTTCCCTGGGCACCGGCACCGCCCTGGAACCCCTGCGCGCCCTGCGGGCCGACGTTGCCTTGGCTGCCCTGCGCGCCGGCAGTGCCTTGGGTGCCTTGGGCCCCGGTACTCCCCTGGGCACCCTGCGCTCCGGTGCCGCCCTGGAAGCCCTGGCTGCCCTGAGTCCCCTGGCTGCCCTGGAACCCTTGTGCGCCGGGTCCGCCCTGGTTGCCCTGACTGCCCTGCGCGCCGGAACTGCCCTGCGCGCCCTGGGCGCCGGTAGTGCCTTGGGTGCCTTGGGCCCCGGTATTGCCCTGGGCACCCTGCGCTCCGGTGCCGCCCTGGAAGCCCTGGCTGCCCTGGGTCCCCTGACTGCCTTGCGCGCCTTGTGTGCCGGTGTCGCCCTGGAACCCTTGGCTGCCTTGGGCGCCTTGTGTGCCGGTGTCGCCCTGGAACCCTTGACTGCCCTGGACTCCGGCGTCGCCCTGGCTGCCCTGGCTGCCCTGCGGACCGGTGCCGCCCTGACTGCCCTGCGGGCCGACGTCGCCTTGGCTTCCCTGGACTCCGTCGCCGCCCTGGAACCCCTGGCTGCCCTGAGATCCCTGGCTGCCCTGGTCTCCTTGGGCGCCCGTGGCGCCCTGACTGCCCTGGCTGCCCTGGAACCCCTGAGTGCCGGGGCTGCCCTGACTACCCTGCGGCCCAGCTCCCGAACCACCCGGGCTGCCCTGCGCACCCTGGAAACCCTGCGGACCGATACCACCCTGAGCACCCTGGACACCGGGACCACCCTGGACACCGGGACCACCCTGGACACCGGGACCACCCTGGAAGCCCTGGCTGCCCGTGGCCCCCGGCGTACCCATGTCGCCCTGCGTCCCCTGACTTCCCTGACTGCCGGTACCGCCCTGACTTCCCTGCAGACCCTGGCTGCCGGTACCGCCCTGACTGCCCTGCGTGCCGGACTCGCCCTGGCTCCCCTGGGTTCCGCTTCCCTGGAACCCTTGCGCACCGGTGTCGCCCTGGAACCCCTGACTGCCCTGGGCTCCTTGCGCACCGGTGTCGCCCTGGAACCCCTGGCTGCCCTGTGTACCTTCGTCGCCTTGGCTGCCTTGGCTTCCCTGGGCTCCGGTACCGCCCTGGCTGCCCTGGGCCCCGGTATTGCCCTGGCTGCCCTGGCTGCCTTGCGGGCCGATATCACCTTGGGTGCCCTGGGCTCCGGTACCGCCCTGGCTGCCCGCGGGCCGGCACCACCTTGGGTGCCCTGGGCTCCGGCGTCGCCCTGACTGCCCTGGCTTCCCTGGGCTCCGGTACCGCCCTGGCTGCCTTGGGCCCCGGCATCGCCCTGGCTCCCCTGGAAACCCTGCGTCCCCATATCGCCCTGGCCGCCCTGGACTCCGGCGTCGCCCTGGCTGCCCTGGCTGCCCTGCGGACCGGTGCCGCCCTGACTGCCCTGCGGGCCGACGTCGCCTTGGCTTCCCTGGACTCCGGCGCCGCCCTGGAACCCCTGGCTGCCCTGGAACCCCTGGCTGCCCTGGGCCCCTTGCACACCGGTTTCGCCCTGGCTGCCCTGGCTGCCCTGGAACCCCTGAGTGCCGGGGCTGCCCTGGCTGCCCTGCGGCCCAGCTCCCGAACCACCCGGGCTGCCCTGTGCACCCTGGAAACCCTGCGGACCGATACCACCCTGAGCACCCTGGACACCGGGACCACCCTGGACACCGGGACCACCCTGGAAGCCCTGGCTGCCCGTGGCCCCCGGCGTACCCATGTCGCCCTGCGTCCCCTGACTTCCCTGACTGCCGGTACCGCCCTGACTTCCCTGGGCTCCGGTACCGCCCTCGCTGCCCTGGCTGCCCTGCGCCCCGGTACTGCCCTGGTTGCCCTGCGGCCCGAGACTGCCCTGGCTTCCCTGAGCTCCGGTGCCGCCATCGGTGCCCTGACTTCCCTGCGCTCCTGAACCGCCCTGGCTGCCCTGGCTGCCAGGACCGCCCTGGAACCCCTGGCTACCCTGCGTTCCCTCGCCGCCCTGGCTTCCCTGCGTTCCCGCGTCACCCTGGCTGCCCTGTGCGCCGGGACCACCCTGGCTTCCCTGGGCTCCGGTACCGCCCTCGCTGCCCTGGCTTCCCTGTGCTCCCGCGTCACCTTGACTGCCCTGCGCTCCTGGACCGCCCTGGCTGCCCTGGCTGCCGGCATCGCCCTGGCTGCCTTGACTGCCCTGCGGACCGACACCGCCCTGACTGCCCTGCGGGCCGACGTCGCCTTGGCTTCCCTGGACTCCGGCGCCGCCCTGGAACCCTTGGCTGCCCTGAGATCCCTGACTGCCCTGGTCTCCTTGGGCGCCCGTGGCGCCCTGGACTCCCTGGCTGCCTTGGCTGCCCTGGAACCCCTGAGTGCCGGGGCTGCCCTGACTGCCCTGGGGCCCAGCTCCCGAACCACCCGGGCTGCCCTGCGCACCCTGGAAACCCTGCGGACCGATACCGCCCTGAGCACCCTGGACGCCGGCGCCGCCCTGCACACCGGGGCCACCCTGGGTGCCCGGAGCGCCCTGCGATCCTGGTGTGCCGGTGTCGCCCTGAAACCCCTGGCCGCCTTGGCTTCCCTGGGTTCCGATCCCGCCTTGGTTGCCCTGACTTCCCTGGCTTCCAAGCCCGCCTTGACTGCCCTGCGGGCCCGCCCCGCCCTGGCTGCCCTGCGCCCCGGTACCGCCCTGGGCGCCTTCGCTGCCCTGAGCTCCGGCGCCCCCTTGGCTTCCCTGCGGGCCGGCGTCCCCCTGACTGCCCTGCGCCCCGAGACCGCCCTGACTGCCCTGAGCTCCCGTACCACCCTGGTTGCCCTGAGTGCCCTGCGGACCCGCCCCGCCCTGGCTGCCCTGCGCCCCGGTACCGCCCTGGGTGCCTTCGCTGCCCTGAGCTCCGGCGCCCCCTTGGCTTCCCTGCGGGCCGGCGTCCCCCTGACTGCCCTGCGCCCCGAGACCGCCCTGACTGCCCTG